>CAVQVL010000017.1:0-26076 GCA_963717105.1 uncultured Chloroflexia bacterium | reverse complement strand
ACAACAAACTTACCAGGAAAGGAGGTAAAAAACCAAACACCCCCAGATATCCAGGCCATAAGGATGGCAAGTACCCATTAGAAAGGTTAACGTAAGGAGTGCGACCAGTAGTAGACACCCCATGATACTCATACTGATAATCGTGCTGGACCACAGGCGAATCAAGCCATACCTCAGTGTATATATTCTCAGGGGCGTACCAAGCTGGTTAGTCTCAATCAAGCGATAGTCATCATCCGAGATAGCGTTTGCAAGGTTTTGTTGCATCTATTCTCTTGGTTAGCAATATGTGCGTCATATTATGGACTCTCAGGTTTCAAATTTCTTCCCAAAATAAGAAGAATAATTCCAATACTAATAGCAACTATACCGATCACGAGCAGGTACAACCAGTAGAGCATAGAGAGCATCCCAACTCCAACGAACTGATCAATGACCAGATAGAGATTAAAGAAAGCTATTCCCGCAAACACTAGTGTGTAGCCAAGCTTGAGCTTCATCAATTGCACTCGTTTTTCGATCTTGGTTGATGGCTGGTAGCTCCAGACCCTTTGTATTACCCATAGCCATAAGAGATTGGTAAGGCAAAGGACAAATATGCTCACTCCACCATGTGGGAGGAACACCCCTGGAAGGAAAATCAATGTAGTGATCAAAAATTGCCAATGATCCTTTCCCATAGTCTTGTATATCTCATCTCTTCCTTATACGTTAAACTAAAACCAAGCCCCCTCGACAAGGGGCCAGAGCCAGAGATACACTGGCTAAAGAGTGTCGAACCAGCCAGGGAAAGGCTAACTTTTCCACACGGCTTGACCGATTAAGAAAGCTCGTCCTTCCCTGGCACGGCTTCTGAACAGGACTGGTCATCAGAGAGTCACGCTTCGAGCGACACAGTATAAGGACACAGCAGTTCAGAACCTCATCTGCTTCCAGGAAAGGAGAGCAGGAATGAAATTTTGTGGCATCGATTGGGCCAATGACCACCATGACGCCCTGGCCATTGATGAGCAAGGCCACCAACTGGGATCGATCCGGGTTGCTCATACCCCAGAGGGGCTGAGCCGTTTGGATGCCTATCTGGAAGACCTCGTCGGCGAACCGGGCCACGAACAGGTTGCCTGCATCATCGAAACGACTCACGGCTTGTTGATTAGCTATCTGTTGGAGCATCACTGGCCGGTCTATCCCGTCAACCCACGCACGGTGGATCGGCACCGTGCCCCATCGGGAGCGAAAACCGATACCATTGATGCGTACCTGCTGGCCAAGACCGGACGTGCGGACTTTGCCGACTTGCATCGGCTCAACCCGGACAGCGAGCTGATCCAGGAGTTGAAAGAACTGACCCGCGACCAGGATGCTTTGGTCCAGATGCAAACGCGCCTGCTCAATCAGCTCACCGCCTGCCTCGTAACCTATTACCCTGTGGCTTTGACCCTGTTCAGCAAGCTCAATCAACCGGCGACGCTGGCTTTTTTGCGGGCCTATCCCACCCCGCAGCAGGCTCGCCAGGCGACGGTTGAGGACCTGGTGGTCCTGCTGAAAAAGCCCCGCTATCCAGGAGTACAAGCTGCGGCAGCCGACTCGTCCAGCAGCTCCAGCTCCCTGCCTTGCTCGCCAACCAGGTCACAACGCGCACCAAAGCCCGTTTGCTGCTGGCCATCCTCGACCAATTGGAACCGCTGGTTCACCAGATCGCGGCTTACGATGAGGAGATTGAACGCCTTTTTTTGACTTCTGAGGACCACGATCTGTTCCAGGCCTGCCCGGCGCTGGAGCACGTCTGGCTCCTCGTTTGCTTGCCGAAATCGGCGAGGATCGCAGCCGCTACCAATCGGCAGCCAGCTTGCAAGCCCTGGCCGGAACCTCGCCGGTTCTCTTCCAAAGTGGCACCTATGCCAAAGCTCATCGGCGGGTGGGCTGTATCAAGCCCTTGCGCAATGCCCTGCACCAATTTGCTTTTCACAGTACACGCTCGGAGCCCTGGGCCAAAGCCTATTACCAGCGGAAACGAGCTGAGGGCAAAAGCCACACCGTCGCCGTGCGTGCTCTGGCCAATGTCTGGGTGCGCATTGTGTTTGCCGTCTGGACCAAGAAGGAGGCATATCAAAGCACCACCTTTGAGCAAGCGCAACAGAAGCATGCACGCAAAGCCGCGTAACGCTTGCAGAGTATGCTGATCACCCTCAACAGAAGACAAAAACCCTGCATTTTTTTGCCTTTCAACCTGGCATGCCCTTTTCAGACCACGCCAGCGAGTGGCTGTCAAGGAAAGCGAAGCGGCTTGACAGCCGTGAGTGGCGTGGTACACTGGTTCATGCCTTGTTGAAGTCATTGCTCCCTCTCTTTTCTACTGCTTTTTCTCTTACTCTCACATTGGTCTCAAAAAGGCTTGACATAGAGTCTTTCTTATCGAACAACCAAATTCATAGTATCAGCACCAGCTCTACTACAAATCAGAGGTTGTCTTCTTAATAGACATATTAGCAGCCTTTTCCCTCTCCAAAATAATAGACACATAGATCCTGAATTTGTGTCGGATCTTTCCCTGCAAAGAGGCTATTCGGGTCGGGCGAATTCGTATTAGATCAAGGGCAATTGCAGCCCAGCTATCACTAGAGATGTCAGACAGGAGTGCAAGTATGTCTCCAGCGATAGATCCAATGTCAGGCATTATCTGTGATAGCGCCTGTTGCCTCAGCAAGTAATTCTTGATCCGCTCTTCATCTTGAGCGACACAGGCAGCATCACATCCACCCAGATTTCACCTGTGATTTCTTCTGCTGTGGAGGAGGCGTTGGCCCACCGGGATTATTCCCATTGCCCGTCCCACAGAAATTATTCGATTGGTTGCATGGTGGCGGAGGTGTCGGCCCACCTGGCCCACCTGGCGGGGCATAATACTTCCCGGTGGGGTCGGTATCCGTCTCCGGGTTGCCATCCACATAGCCATACGGGTTCATGCCCTTGATGTTCCCTTGCACGGTATCCGCCGAGAGGAACACGCCTGCCACTGGATCATAATACCGGGCGTTGTAATAATCCAGCCCCGTTACGGAGTCGGCATACTGGCCGGTAAAGCCCTTCATGGTATAGGTGGGCATGGGGCCGCTCTGGTAGCGTTGGGTGCCGTAGGGGCCGTAGACCTGGTTGGCGAGGACGGCGGCACTGTTCACGACGTTGGAGAAGGTGGCAATGACGCTGCCGAGCGCGTCGGTCAGGAAGATGTTGGTGTTCTGACCGGGGCTGGCGGTCAGTTCGCCGACGAGGCGTCCGGCCAGGGTGTAGTAGTGGGTGCTGCTCTGGAACGTGCCGGAACCATTGTAGGTGTATTCGTGGCCGAAGGCGTAGACGGTGATGGTGGTGCCGCTGCCGGTGAGCGAACGGGTGAGGGTGCGCTGGCCGCTGGCGTCGTAGCCGTACCACTCGCGGTTGGTGCTGCCGCTATTCCATTCGACGAGGTGATCCAGCAGGTCGTAGGAGAGCGTGGGCGTGCTGCCGTTGTAGGTGCGGCTGGTCACGTTGCCCCAGGCATCGTAGCTGCTGGTGTAGACGGCTCCCGTCTGATTGCTGCAACTGGCTCCCCCGCCGATGGGGAAGATGCCGGTCAACTCGTGGGGCGTGGTGTTGCCACTACTGCAATAGAGATATTTGTACTGCGTGTTGCTGCCGTTGAGCGGGCCTTTCCACAGTTGGCCCAGGTGGGTGTAGACAAAGCTGTTGCTGTAGGCGGCGTTATAGAGGCCACTGGCAAGCGGAGCGGTGCCGCAGGTGCCATTGCCCGGCGACGGGTTCCGTGCCGGAATTGCCCGCCCACACCAGCTGGTTCTGCTCGTTGTAGCAGAAGTCCTGCGTCTCTGTGCCGCCGGAATTGGACTTGCCGGGGACCGGCGAGAGGCTGGTGGAGAGGCTGCTGACATTGCCAGTGGGATCGTAGGTGCGCTGCTCTTCGTAGATTTGCCCGCTACTGCCACTGCCGCTCTGCCATGTCGCCGTCGTCTGCGCAGGGCGCAAATCGCCGTCATAGACAAACTGTTCGGTTGCCAGTTGCGAGGACTGGCCCGCCGAGGTGTAGAAGGTGATGGTATCGGGCAGGGCGTTGGCGTTGTAGACCAGCGAAGCCACATTGGTCACGCTGCTATCGGCGATTGGTTCCCAGGCCGACCTGCACGCCGCTGCCGCAGTCATAGACCTGGGTCGAGGTGAAATCGGTGGTCAGCGTGCCGTTGAGCGAGCGTGCCGGTCGTGCGTGGTGAGCGGCTGGTCGGCATCGGTATAATCGGTTGCCATCTGATAGGTGGGCAAGCCGTGAGACGCCCCATGACTGAGGGGAGGGAAAGCGAGAGCTGCGCGGTGATGGGTCGTCCACGCTGGTCGTACTCGAAGTTCTCGGTGGTCGTCATGGTGCTGCTACCAGGATAATAGGTGGTGGCAATGCTCTGCGCGAGCCGTCCCACAGTGTAATCGGTGCTGCCCCAGTTGACCGAACTGGTGTCATAGCTGTTCTGGATGTAGGGGTTGGTGCCGCTGGTACAGGCTCCCGTGGCGTTGATGGTGGGGGCCGCATCCTGCTCGCAGCCAAGTCGACCCAGCAGGTCATAGTTATCGCCCAGCGTGCGCGTGCCGGAGACATCGGTCAGCACATGTCCATCGGGATCATAGGTGTAGGTATGCGTGCCACGGTCGGGATCATTGAGCGTGAGTGAGCCGCCCCAGCGAATCATAGCGTGGCGGTGGTGGTGGCCTGGGTGATGGTTTGCCCGGACTGCGGTTGCAGGTCTTGCACCTGCACCTGCGTCGTCTGCCCCAGGATGGTGTAGAGCATGCTCGTCTGTTGGACCGCCGTGAGCGTGCCGCCATAGATGCCGCTAAACTGCTCAGTGTAGACGGTGCGGCCCAGCGCGTCGGCAAAGCTCTCGCCCACGTGACCGTTGGCATCCACGCTGGTGGCTGTCACGTAATAATTGTATCGCTGCTTGCCGCCATTGATTTGCCCGATGCTGTAATTGGTACAGGCGGTATAGCTGCCAGGGAGCCACTGTCCGCAGGTGACGCCCGGTTCGCTCTGCGTATCGTAGAGCGGGTCGCGCACGGCGATGGTGCGGCCCAGCGCATCGAGAAATGCCGTGGTGCCTTGCAGCTTCCCTCCTTTGTAATCGGTAAGGTTCGCCGGATCGAGCCAGCCGGTGCCGGTCAGGCCGCCTGTGATGGGTCGTCACGCCACGACGAAGGGTTCGGTCGTCCAGGTGGTGGCGCTGGCATCGTTGTACTCGGTAATCGTGACGGTAAAGTACGACTTTGCCATCGCCAGGATTGGGCGAAGCGGTGGGAACGCTCGTTTCCACAGCCCGGCCCAGGCTGTCATAGAATGTACTGGAGAGCTTCGGAGGAGTACTCCGAGGTGCTGCTATTGATCTCGAAACAGGGCGACGGTGGTACCTGTCGGAATGCTTTCGGCACAGGAGGAATAGGTATTGCTCTCTTTCGTGTAGCTGCCGCTTTCGCCCGGCTCGCTGACATTGATCGTATGTTTATCATTATTGGCGCTGCCACCGTCAAATGTGTAGGCGGTGGTGGTTTGCTTGCTATTGGCGTCGGTCAGGCTGACGGGCAATTCGCCCTGGGTATAATCATAGCCATAGGTTGTTGTCTGGCCGAAGGCGTTGGTTTCGATTGCTGGTAATGCCTCAAAGGATTGCCCATTGTACTGGTCATATGTGGCGCAGGTGGTGTAGTGCGCAGTGAGCCATAGAAGGGATATGCCGTATAGATGGCATCAATCCGATGCTTGAGTGCGATCTCTTCAGGTGAGGGACCCACCGGCTGGTAATAGAGACTAGAGCGGCTCACGCCCAGGAGTTTAGCCTGGAGGCTGAGAGGAAGGTCGGGATCGTTTCGTTCCACCAGCCCCAGGCGAGCCATGCGCGGCAGTTCCTGTTGCAATTTTTTTTGTAACCAATTGACCTGCATCGTTAAGCGACCAATCTCGGCGTGTAATTCCTCCTTTTCTTTTTCGTGCTGCGCTTTGAGGGCAGCGATCAGCGCTTGCGCCTGAAGCTGGCTTTCCTCATCAAAGGCCGAGGGCATCGCCTCTAAAGCCGCTCGTTTCCACTTCTCGATCATATTGGGGTGGATCTCATACTGCGAGGCAATCTGTGCCAGCGTTTTCTCTTCTGCCAGCACCTCTTGCACGACCTGAGCTTTAAATGCCGGTGAGTAATGTTTCCGATGTTGTACCATACCTGCTTGCTTCCACCTTCGTCACGCTTTTTTTGTCTGAATTCTTAGATCCATTATAAATTTTTGCGAGAAATGCCAATACAGGATTTAACTAACCTTGTAGTAATCGTCCTCCTTGCAGATGATAGGGGATCCAGTTCGATGACTTTGCAAAAATGACCTCAAATATGGAGGGGGGTGAAAAGGTATATCGGTGCGATTGATTAGCAAAACGATAAGTAATTTGCACACTGAAACGAAGGGCTGTGGCTGCTATCAAATGAGGCGTAACTTGCAAAGCAATTGAGTCTGACTCTAAGGGTTTTAGTTGTACGTTACCACCTGGCAAGTGAACATAGGTAGCTGGAAGAACCGTATTAGTGTTCTCTCCTCCATAAGCCGTACTATATAAGTTTTCACCCTGATATGTTAGGGAAGGAGGCACCGACCACACATTGAGTGGATGAGGAATCGGAGATGCAGGTTTTACCACGAGAGCAACTTCTTCGATGATCATACTAAACCCGTTGCTTCGTATGTTATGAATGTTCATCGCGACAAGATAAGGGCTAGCTGTTTTACCTTGATCAATACGGAATGCACCAATACTACCTGGGTCTGTGCTCCAGGAAGGCCTTTACTGCTCAATGAGTAATGTGAGGGATCCTTCGTAAGGACATAAGCGGGGCTTTGAATTGCTGTGAAATTGACTTCCAGATTAGCATCATGCGGACCAAAAGTCAGAGCTTGAGGAGCTAAACAGAGACTGTTCGGACACCAGCTGGGCCGAATGAGAACGAGTATCAGAAGAAAGGTACTAATAGCACAACTAACGGTTGATAATCCAGTTGCGAAAGCCAGTGGTCGAATGTGCCAACCCAGGCTTTGCTTTGGTGCTTTACCACTATTATTTTGGTTTGGTTCTGGTAAATATGAAATATATATTCCCACAGCAAAAAGTATTAATAATACTGCCCCGATGATCGGTGAAGCAACTCGGTGTCCTTCAGCAAAATTGAGGATTCGAATATTTTGTGGCAGTGACTTGAAACCTAATAAGAGGAGAATGACACCAGGTATAGCTAGAAGCAGTTGCTCCTTTAAATATTTACGGCCAGTTTTTGATAGTTTATATATACGGCCATAGAATGTTACTCTTTCCTTATGAGGAGTAACAGATTCAGAAGGTGAATTTTTTTTATCCTGATTACTCGTAGTTACACTACTTTGAAGTCCGTTAGAAGCAGAAATCGCTTCCTTACTTTGAGAGAGCGAGGAATCAATCTGTTTCTTATTAACCGAAGTCTTCTTAATTTGCCTCTTAGTTTGTTTTTTGCTCATTTTTGGTAACCGTGAGATACTATTATAAGCCTATGGCTTATTCGACTACTAGATGCATAATGCAGTCGCGGGTAGTTGTGATTCTGCTACGAATGTGTCACCTTGCAAACCATAACAAGTAAACTGACTATTATTCGCAAGAGCCAAAGTGCTAGTCATTTCAGAGAGCGTTACAGTACTTTGCCCTTCTGAGGAACTTAGCACAAATTGAGGTGTAACCGAGTAAATTAGATTTTGTGAAGAGGCGATGAATACATACAAACCTTTTTCCTCTCCTGGGTTTAAAGTAAGTTCACCACATGATGGGTTTGCAGCAACTGGTGCTGCAGAAAAAACTTTGTTTGCCGAACCCTGGCTGATATGTATAGTCGCAACACTAAAGTTACATGGTCCTGGAACTCCGCCAAACACGCACCTTATTCGCACAAGGGTGCAAGCATCAATCAGGTGATATTGATAAGTGTTTTGCTGCGGAGCTGCATTAAGCTTAAGACCAACGTTTGCTATCTGAATAATGCTTTGACTTGTATTAGTAATCTGCATTGAGAAACCGCAACCAACAAAATAACCGGTAGGAGAGCCAGTGAGTGGAAATGGACGACCTGTACCTATCGGGCCTCCTAATACCCATCTAAGAGTACTAGGCACTTGCGTTCCAGTATTAGCTAGATAGTCTTTTATTTGTTGTAGTTCATAACTATCATAGGTTAGGCGGTTAGTCGCTAGTACAAGATTATTTGCCGTACCGCCTATCTCGAATACACTTTGTCCAAGATTATCAGGTGAAGACTGCGGCATATCTAAAGGACATTGAACGCCATCTACAACATCAAGATGCAAACCTGCCTTATTAATAGATAGACCTGTTTGATTCAACGTGAGGCTCTGACTTAGATTTTTTTTTGAAGTACTTGTGGTGCTGGGAGTTGGTTTAGAAGATGAAAAGCTTACAGGTTGATTTTGGATGCCACAACTTGCAAGTATAAGAAGTGATAACAGAACTGCGATAATTCTAGTCACACACGTTTTCAAAAAAGGAGACAGGAACATTGTATCTTCCCTCCACTATTTAGGATGTTTGCTTTCTAATAAGCTTTTTATTTTGAAAAATCATCCTTAAACTGATGTGAATATAATATACTAAAAAAAGAGTATTGTCAAAACAGAATAAGTTCTTGATTCTCAATAATTTTTATTTTCTGCAAAAAATAGAGTAGTTCTCTATTATCACTTTCGGCAGAAGTGATATGCCTCTTCTAGAGCTATCTCAAAGTAATCGGATGATAATCTCAAGGATCCCTCCGGAAATGGAATCAAGCCAGTTAGTACCCACATTCCGCAGTTTGAAAAACGATTTTTCAGATATTAACAACAGCATGTAATACATGTTTTTCACCTCTATTTTGAGGATGTTTAACACAACAATTGAATGACGCTTCGAGAAAGCTCATTCGGGCTTTTAAGTAGAACATGTACTACATGCATAAGGTTATTGATTTACTGACGAATCTTGTTATTCATAAAAATGTCGTCCCAAACTGCGAAATGTGGGTTGAATCCCTCCCATCTAAAAATAATTCGACGAAATCCCCCCGTCCACTATCAGCCACGCGCCGGTGGTCCAGGACGATTCGTCGGAGGCGAGATAGAGTGCCATGTACACAATGTCTTTGGCCTCGCCGAAGCGACCGAGCGGGATGCGGTTGAGGCGCAAGTTGCGGGCCTCCTCACTTGTCCACAAAATACGTAGCAGGGGAGTTTCGATGGGGCCGGGACAGATAGCATTGCAGCGAATGCCATGCGGACCATACTGGACGGCGAAGGATTTGGTGAGCGCCAGCATGCCACCTTTTGACGCCGTATAGGCATCCTGTGGTACGGTGCAGCCCATAAAGGCAACGAAGGAGGCGACGTTGATGATGGAGCCACTGCCCTGCTTCATCATATGGGGGATGGTGTATTTGGAGCAGAGGAACGCGCTCTTGAGATTGATATCCATCACACGATCCCACGTCACCTCGCTGATGTCGGTGACGCTGCCGTCGTCGCCGGGCATAATACCGGCGTTATTATAGAGGATATCAACATGACCAAAAGTCTCGACCGCCACGTTGACCATGTGCCGCACTTCCTCTTCGACGGCGACGTTGGTCTGCACAAAAATAGCGTTCCCACCCGCGTCGCGAATCGCCCGTACCGTCTCTTCGCCCTCCTTCACCGCGACATCGGTCACTACAACACTCGCACCCTCGCTCGCGAACAGTTCTGCGGCGGCCCTGCCCATACCTCCTGCTGAGCCGGTGATGATCGCTACTTTGTCGGCCAATCTCATAACATGGGTCTCCTTCTCTTTAACTATCCTGATGAATTTTGATGACCGAAAGGGGGAAGATTGCCATCAGGAAGCGCACATTGCTCCGCTCGTGCGCAAGGCGTGCTGAAGCAAGCCCCTACAAGAGGGAGAGCGCACATTGCCGATTTCGGTTGGCAATGTTCATTAGGGCCGATTGATCGGTCAGTGAAACATTTGCCGATCAATCGGCGCTGGGCGCGATCAATCGGCCCCTACAGTTTTCATCGTTGCCAGATTAGTTGTCGGGCAACCTGGTTTTTACAAGGTCAAGATACCAGAACGGCATGCGCTTGCGCAGCAAGGGTTTGCTGCGCACGACGTTGCCGGGAATACTATCGCGGATATCGTAGTCCAGTTCGCCGGTCAGCGAGCCGACTACATTGCCGGGAGCATAATTCAGCGGCTGCGTGGATGAGCGGCGTCCGGTGCGTTGCTCCCGCGTATCAATGGTCATCATGGTCAGGGTTAGTTCGCCCTCGTCAGCAATGACCTCCTTCAAAGGATACATCTCGCGCAAAGGCGAGAAGATACCACTATAGCCAATGGCGCGAATGCCATTCGACACGCTGCACCAATTGGCAAGCGCGAGGTAGACATGGTGTTCGGCGGCACGCACGCGCCAGATGAGAAAGTGCAGAGGGTCGTATTCATCGGGGGCAACAGGTCTGCCAAAGGGAATTGTTGAAGGTTCCAGTCCAATCGGGTCGGGGAAATTCAGCAGGGCGGGCGCACAAACGAGATCCGCTCCTTTGCCCGCCAGGACGCGCACTGTTTCGGGAAACAGCACGTCATAGCCAGTTGCGAGACCAATGCGTCCAGAGGGCGTATCGAACGTTGGCAATCCCAGGTTGCCGGGACTGGCCCACAGGCGGTCATATGGTGTGAGATGCAGCTTGCGGTATGTGCCGTAAATGCCCTCCGGGTCAATCAACAAAACGGTGTTATAGTACGTCGGCTCTCCGTTTCCCTGTGTCTGTGCATCACGTTCGGCAACGCCCAGCACAATGCTCATCTGAAATTCTTTCGCCAGCTCTACCAGCGCATCCGTTTCAGGCCCCGGAATCTGGATAGCACCATTGCAAAAATGGGTGCGCAATATCTCCTCACTAAGATGGTCGGGCTGAGATGGGACGGGGCCAGGGGAGTATCAGTTCGGGTAGCACTAAGACATCGGGGCGAGCGGGCGTATGGTCGTTAATCAATCCTTCGATCATGCCGCGCCACGCCTGCACCTGTGCCATCCCTGGCAACGCCCGTACTTCGTCGAGATTCGTCTGCACAATGGCGACACAGGAAAGCTGGCCGGGCGGCAGTTCGCGCAACTGATAGAGGCTATGGTAGCGCAACGGCTCCCAGAGGTAGGTATTCGAGGTAAGGTCAAGGTACTCGGATGGGCAGCGGTCGGCGAGGCAATTGCCGGTCGGCAATTGGAGAAGCGGCGGGGTAGAAGTTTGAGAGGGCGAGGTAAATTGAGACGCGACATTGCCTTGCGCTCGTCGCGTCGAGCACGCTAAAGCGGGCCCCTACAGGCCAGGTTTTATCGCGGCACTGTTCAAGGTCAATTTCCCCGTAGACAATACCTTCGCCGTTATCAATGTAGGACTGGATGGTGCCATCGGGGTTGAGGACGCAACTGCCACCGCTAAACTGGACGCCACGTTCAAGGCCGTAGCGGTTCGCGGCGATGAAGTAGACGCGGTTCTCGAAGGCCCGCGCCATCCAGACGCTGCACGGCGATTTGTCGTCCAGCCAGTTAGTGGGAAAGAGAAGCACATCCGCTCCGTGCAGAGCGGGAATGCGGGCGGCCTCAAAGTATTCCGCGTCCATACAGATAAGCATTGTGAGACGACCGAGGGGCGTGTCCCAGACAGGCATGCCAATATCGCCGTCACGCGCCCAGCGCGGCTCCGAGATGTACGAGTGAATTTTGCGGTACGTCCCGACTATTCCTTCGGGGCCAAGTAAGACGGCGCTGTTATAATAGATGTTCGTGTCGGGGTCCACTTCGGGGAGACTTACCGCGATATAGCAGCCATAGTGTGCGGCAAGTTGCTGGAAACGGTCGGTGTTCGGGCCGGGAATGGTCTCGACATACGGGGCAATCTCCTCACGCGATTCCCAGCAGTAGCCAGTTGTTGCCATTTCAGGAAGAACAATCAAACGCGCTTCGTGCCGTGCTGCCTCTGCAACGAGGCGGAGCAAATCGCCGGTGTTTTGCTCGCTGGCACCAAGCGTGGGTTCATATTGAATAGCGGCGACCCGATATCTGGTGATGTTGGGTCCAGTTGCGCTCATTGAGGCCCTCCGAAAAAGTGTCACACTAACAGTTCGGGATACCACAACAATACCATCAGACTCCATGAGCGTCAAGGGAGGAATATGACGGTATTCGTGTTCCCCACATGGCTATTTTGCCTACCAGATTCTTCTGTTCCTTATGTAGTCACGTTTCCTCAACCCATGTCAATATATTACATAACCCATCCCGTCGTTGCCGATAAATCGGCGGTGGGCGCGATCAATCGGCCCCTACACAGGCTGTAGGGGCCGATTTATTGGCCTCCCGTCTTATCCTGCGCCGCTGGTCTGCCGGTATAATCACGCAGAAAATAAACTGCAACACAAGAGACAATGGAAGTGAAAATAATATACAAGGCTATCAGCAGATACGAAGGCGCACCAGCAACAGCACCTCCACCAACGGTTTTGTAATTTTGCAGGACATAGGTGGCAATAATGGGTGCCGCGCCACCCGCCGTCACCGAGGCCCATTGATAGCCCAGCGATGCCCCACTGTAGCGAAGGCGAGGGCCGAATTGCTGAACAATAAGGGCGGCTTCGGGTCCGTAGAGCCAGGCGATACAGATGCCAACCGAAAAGATCAGCGCGAGGAGGATGAGCGCGACGTTCCCCGACTGGAGCAGCAGAAAATAGGGAAAGGCAAAAGCCGCCATCAGCACGGTTCCCCACATAAACCATCTCTTGCGCCCCACACGGTCAGAGATATGAGCCGAGACAGGCATCAAGACCAGCGCCACCAGTGAAGCGATGGTTAGTCCAATATAGAGCAAGGTGGTGTTCACCTGCGCAACTTGCACGGCATATGAGAGGACAAAGGAGGTGAAAATATAGAACGGTGCGGTCTCGCCGGAGCGCAGGAGCATACAGAGGAGAATCTCGCGCCAGTAGTAGCGTACCGCCTCAATTAGAGGAGCGTTCGAGATGCGCTGCTCTTTCTTTACAAGAGTGAAAACGGGCGTCTCCATAATGCGCAGGCGAATATATAAACCAACAATCAGCAGGACGGAACTCTGGAAAAACGGGATTCGCCAACCAAAGTTATCGAAGGCGTCGCCGGGAAAGAGTCCTCTATAGACCAGCACGACCAGCGCGGAAAGCGCAAGGCCGATAGGAACGCCTGTCTGCGGCCAGCTTGTCCAGAAGCCGCGACGACGGTCATCGCCATACTCCAGCGATAACAAGACCGAACCGCCCCATTCTCCACCAACAGCTATACCCTGCAGGAAGCGTAATCCCGAGAGAAGCAGGGGCGCGGCGATGCCAATAGCAGCATAGCCCGGCAAAATGCCCATCAACATCGTTGAACTTCCCATCAGTAGCAGCGTAGCAACAAGGGTAGCTTTCCGTCCAATGCGGTCTCCGAACCAGCCAAAGAACGCGCCTCCCAGTGGACGCGCCACAAAACCAATGAAATTGGTGCTGACCGACGCCAGGATACCGACAAACGGGGCAAGCTTTGGGAAAAAGACCGTGGGGAAGACGGTCACAGCGAGGAACCCGTAGAAAAAGAAATCGTACCATTCGATGGACGTACCGAGCGTGCTGGCGCTGATAATCGGGAGCATTGAGCGCAACGTGACAGATCGCTCCGTGGGCTGTGGAATTTTCACGCGAAGGGTGGTCATGGTGCTTTCTCAACTATCCTCGCACAAACAAGTAGCAACATTGATAGTAGGTTTATATCAGAGCCAGTAATAGAAGTCAAACGTTCCAATGGTTTTCTGCGTCACAGGTGCTGCAACGAGCATGCTCGTTGCAGCACCTGTGACGCAGAAAACCATTGGAACGTTTGACTTCTTAATCTGTCGCAGCCAGCAGAACATCGGATTCGGTGATTTTATCCGCCTCGACCCGTGTGATATCGGCGTGGGTCAACTCCTTGAGACCAAGTACGGAGCCAAACGAGATCGCCGCGAGTACCAGCATATAGATGGAAACGGCTTGCCAGGAACCGGCAGTGCCAAGATTGACAACGACCTTCGACAGGCCGAGCGCGGAGAGGCTCGTCTTGCCATCCAGTAACAGTAACGCGATAATTGGGGCAAGCCCACCGGCAAAGGGAGCGGCAAGTTGATAGCCCAGCGATGCCCCGCTATAGCGCGACCGCGTGCCGAAGCGTTCCGCGATGAGAGCTGCTTGCGGCCCGTAGACCCACGCGTGAAACACTGCCAGCGAAAGAACAACGGCCAGGATGAACAATCCAGCTGAACCGCTATTCATCAACAGGAAGTACGGGAAGGCAAAGGCCGCCATCAACACACAGCCGATGAGATACCAGGCGCGTCGCCCGAAGCGGTCGGAGAGCGAGCCAAAAAGCGGGATGGTGAAAAGCTCCACAACAGCGCCAATAGTGATGGCGTTTAGAATGAGCGTCTTATCTACCCCTACCTTATCGAGGCCGTAAGTGACCACGAAGACGGTGAACATGTAGAACGGCGCTTGCTCGACAAAGCGAGCACCCGCACTGAGCAGAATTTCACCGGTACTATGCCGGAAGGCCTCAAGAATGGGCGCTGGCCTCTAACCCTTGCGCCTTGACCTGCGCAAAAAGCGGTGTCTCCATCACTCGCAGACGGATATAGAGACCGATGATGATGAGGAGCGCACTAATGTAGAACGGGATACGCCATCCCCAGCTGAGAAAACTGCTGCCCATAGCTGATTGGACGATGTTGACCACGACCGTCGAGACGATCAACCCAATGGGCACACCCATCTGCGGCCAACTGGCCCAGAAGCCGCAATGGCGTCCGTGACCGTACTCCATAGCCAACAGTACCGAACCGCCCCACTCACCGCCAACGCCGAGACCTTGCCCCAAGCGTAAAATCACAAGGATAAGGGGTGCGGCAACGCCAATCGTATCATAACCGGGCAGAAAGCCGATCAATAACGTCGCAATGCCCATCAGCAAGAGCGTCGCAATCAGCGTGGACTTCCGACCGATACGGTCGCCGAGATGACCAAAGAGAGCGCCGCCAAATGGGCGAGCGATAAAACCAACGAGGAATGTGAACAGAGAAAGGAGCGTACCAACAAGGGGATTCGACCCAGGGAAAAAGACTTTCGGGAAAACAAGGGTCGCCATCGTGCCGTAGAGGAAAAAGTCGTACCACTCGATGGTCGTCCCCAGGGTGCTTGAAAAGATAACCGGTCCCATCTGTCTACGCAGGGTGTTGTCGTTCATAGTCGCCATGATTTCCTCCGGTACTGACCTTCCTGGTCAGCAAACTATCATTTAAAAACGGAAAGCATGAATGAGTGCAACAGGGAAACTCCACCTCCTTTCTACAGCTGACTATAATCTGATTTCCACCTCCTTTCTCAAAGGGACACGTTGCACAGGACGTTACTTACGATAAGTATAGACAGAAAGCGTAAATATCCCGTAAACGATGTGCGGGAAGATATAAACAAATCAATAAACATTTTTTGTCCTGTCTCGATTTGCTCCTTCGTAAGCTTGCAATAGCGCCATTTTTCCGGCATACTAGAACAAAATAGTTCGCGTTTTTGCTCTGACAGGAATTGTCATGCTGAAAATACTCGAACGGAACATTGCCCTACAATTACTTGTCTTCTATGGTCTGTTTCTCATCCCTTTACTACTGGGAGGGGTTGAGTTGTATTTCTTTCAGCGCGATGCCCTGCAACAGAATGTCGAGCGCACCGATATGGTCATCACGCAAGCCATCGCGATGCAGGTTGAGACCGATATCAAAACGCCTCCTTCCGCACATAGCATACATACCCCTCTGTCAGGCAGCCAGGTAGCACAACTAACGGCCTATGTCACGCTGATGCAGCAGCGATTAACGGCGAACGGCGAGATACATATCTGGGTACTCGACGAAAACGGCAAACTTATCGCCAGTACCGACCATGTTTCTTTCCAGACTAATATGCATGGTACGCTCCCCGGCGTCAACGACGCGCTGCAGGGGAAAGAGGGAAACCTGATTGCCAGTACACAGAATCGGAACTGGTTGTACAGCTACGCGCCTGTGGCCGGGATACACTGGGTCGTGGTGGTACAACGGCCAACGGATGTTCTCTTCGCGGCCATCACCAGTTTTCAAAATAGCTTGCTGATCGCGCTGGCAACGCTGCTCGTTGGGGCAAGCCTGTTCTGGTTTGCACTGCATGGTTGGATGGTTGCCCCCCTGGCAAAACTGGCGCAAGTTGTGAGAATGATACGGCCCGACCAGACGGAGAAAGTCACCAATGGAGATTTGCTGGCACGGGATCGCCATCGCGTTGATGAAATTGGGCAGCTTATCGAGGCATTCTCCACTATGGAGGACGAAATACATACCCTGTTTCGCAAAAGCGACGAGAAGAGCCAGACTCGTTTGCACACACTGGACGCCATCATGCGCAGTATGGAAGAGGGTGTGTTATTGGAACGGCCCGATGGAGAAATTATGTATGCCAACCAGGGTTTTTTGCAATTTGTAGGCATCTCGCCGCATGAACTTCTCCAGGATGATGCGTACAGCGCCACACAGATAGAGGAAAAACTGCTGGCAATGTTAGAGGACCCTGACGCATATCATGAAGCTACTGGCAAGGCAAGCGACGAGAACAGCTCACAGGTGATAGAATTCTCGGTACGCGGCTACTATAATCAACTCGGTCAACTGGTTCCTGTGCGCCGTGATATCCGTCTGCGCCTCTTCCAGGTGCTGGATCAGGCGGGCCAGCTTGTTGGACGGGGCAAGATATTCCGCGACGTGACACGGCAAAACGAAGCTGAGCAAATCAAGCAAAACCTGCTGGCGATTGTTTCGCATGAACTGCGTACCCCCCTCACCTCTATCAAAGGCTACGCCACCAGTCTGCTGGCAACCGATGTGGAGCTGGATCATGCGTTGCAGGAAGACTTCCTGCACCACATCGTCGCGGAGAGTGACCGCATGGCTGACCTCGTAACAAGTCTGCTTGAAATGTCGCAACTGGAGGCGGGAACCCTCAAGCTCTCACCATCGCTCCACCGTCTGGATGCAATTGTTGAGCAAGCCGTGCCAGGGAAAGAGCGTGACGCTATCCAGATACGCATACCGGAAGATGTGCCGCTGGTCTATGTTGACCGCAGGCGTATAGGAGTTGTCTTGCGCAATTTAGTGGAGAATGCGCGTTGCTATGCCGGTAGCGAGGCGGCTATCGAGATTACCGCTCGTTATGAGCAGGAGCAAATGGAGCGTGGTCTTTACCTCAGCATTGCCGATGATGGGCCAGGACTACCTCCCGAACTGACCGAGCGCATATTTGATCGCTTCTATCAGGTAGACAGTGGGAGGAAGCGCAGTAGTAGCGGAGTTGGGCTGGGGCTGGCAATTTGCCGGGGATTTATTGAGGCGCATGGTGGACGCATCTGGGCCGAGAACCGCAGCGACGGCAGGAATGGCGCAGTTTTTACGATCTGGTTCTCGCCAAAACTTCTGTATGTTCCCGGCACCGAAGTAAATTCCTTTGAATTACACCAGGCTCTGTAGGGGCCGAGTAACGGCAAACCGGGACGAGGCCGATTGGGTAGCAAATGGGGACTTGCCGATACATCGGGGGTGGCGGCTATAGGGCGCGATTGATCGCCGCCACCCCGATGTATCGGCAAGTCCAAATAGAGAAGGAAACAGCGCATGCCACAGGAAAAGCACGTGTTAGTTGTAGACGATGAGCCGGGTATCCGGGATTTCATCCGGCGCAACCTGGAATTACGTTCGTTCAAAGTGTCACTCGCCAGTAACGGCCTGGAAGCTCTGGCGCAGTTTGACTCAACGAACATGGCACTTGTAATTCTGGATATCATGATGCCACATATGGATGGGCTGGAGGTGTGCCGCCGTATCCGGCAGAAAAGTACTGTCCCCATCATCATTCTTACTGCGCTGGGCGAAGAGACAGATAAAATAGCCGCCTTAGATCAGGGCGCGGATGACTACCTGACCAAGCCGTTCAGCGTGGGAGAATTGCTGGCGCGAGTACGGGCCGTCTTGCGCCGCAGTCACTGGGCCGAAACGCCCGACTCGGTAGGCACACAGCGTATCGGCAAGCTGGAGATTGACTTTGAACAACGACTGGTATGGAAAGCGGGCGAACTGGTCAAGTTATCGCCCACGGAATTTTCGTTGCTTCAGGAAATGGTACTGCACCCTGGAAAAATCTTTACGCACGAGGCTTTGCTGCGACGGGTGTGGGGAACAGAATATCGCAGCGAGACCGAATATCTACGGGTTTATATCGGACGCTTGCGCCGCAAGTTAGAAGATGATCCCACGCGGCCAACCCACATTCTTACCGAACCTGGTATAGGATACTATATTGTCAGATGAGTACTCTGGGCGCAATTCATAGCGCCCGCCTCGACTTACCGCATGAATTATTTCATCTTTGCACTTGACTCTAGAAGAGCTTGCCTATATACTTGGCTCAGGGGGAAGCTGCTCAACCAACCTCACCCAGGAACACTCGTGCATGTAATAATCACTGTGGGGGAACATGGTGATTATCCATTCCAACGCTCCATCCTGTCTGGAGCCAGAGGTATGGTGTCTTCTTTAAATAGTATGCAGAGAGGAATGTAGACGAATGAAACGTGGAAACCGGTCCAGTGCAACATTACCGGCACATTCTCGATTATGGGCAATCGTAGGAACGCTTGTACTGTTATGTACACTCTTTAGCTCCACTACGGCAACAGGTTTTGCCGCCTCAACAGGCAATCGCACCCATGCACAGGCAAAAAGCCAAGCGCGCCGACATCGCAGGCGACTGGACAACCTACATGGGGAATAATGGCGGCAAGGCTATAATAGCGCGGAGACCATCATCAAACAAAGACGGCACCGAATTTGAAGATCAAGTGGACACACAGTGCGAATGGCGGCATCTTCAGCCAGCCGATCGTCTCCAACGGGATCATTTACTGGGGTTCAGAGGATGGCTATGAACACGCAACAAACCTGAGCGGTGGCTTTGTCTGGGCAACCAATCTCGGCACAACGCCAGGCGATTGCAGCAATACCCATACTGGCGTCATCAGCACAGGAACGATTGCCTCGGCAGTTATCGGTGGGAAAACCACCTCAGTCCTGTATGTCGGTGGCGGAGACGGTCACATGTACGCGCTCAATGCGCGACGGGTGCCGTTATCTGGCGCATCTTCGCTGGGCTCAGCGCCCCCTCATTTCCTCTGGAGTTCGCCAGCGGTCTACAATGGCAACGTCTATGAAGGTGTCGCTTCACTGGACGATTGCCCGCTGGTACAGGGGCAACTGGTCGAGATGAGTGGCGCAACGGGCGCTATCGAGCATACCTTCAATGTCGTTCCCAATGGTTGTGTTGGTGGCGGCATCTGGGCTTCACCCACCATTGATGAATCTGCCGGTCTAGTCTTTATTGTCACCAGGCAATGGCGGTTCCTGTGGTTCTTCGGAACCTTATGCCGTTGCAATGGTCAAGCTGAATGCATCCGATCTCTCCTATGTCAGTTCCTGGCAAGTACCATTTTCACAACAAGTATCCGATAGCGATTTTGGAGCGACACCGACGCTGTTCACGGCTACGATTAAAGGCACTTTGCACAATATGGTCGGAGCCGAAAACAAAAATGGCATCTATTACGCCTTTGACCGCGCCATCATTCATACGGGGCCGTTATGGAGCTTTCGGTCGGTTGTTCGATTGTAGTGGTAGCCAGACGCCCAGCGCCTGGGATGGCACCACGCTCTACGTCGGCAGCCATAAAGCTGTCATCAATGGACAAACGTGCGCTGGCAGCCTGAACGCCGTCAACCCCGCAACGGGTGCCTTCATCTGGCAGCACTGCATGACCGATGGAGCCATCTTCGGCGCGATCATGGTCGTTCCCGGCGTTGTCGTCATTGGAGAAGGGCCATATATCATCATCGTGAATGCGAAAACGGGGCAAACCATCTTTAGATATGAAAATACGAGCCAGAACTTCCTTGGCGCTGGCACCATCTCGAACGGAGTACTCTACTATGGAAGCCATCCCAGTGCTTCCAGTGGCACGCTCTACGCCTTCGCACCTTAATGCATTAACGCTTGCCCCACCCGCCACCACCGGGAGAGGCAATCGTTACATGATCACCGGGTAGGGCTTGAAAATGGACTTTACCCGGTAGAACCGTCTCCTCGCTTTCATGCAGGAGACGGTTCTTCGCCACGTTCCCCTGGTTCACCGCCCTGTAACCCATATGGTGCCAGTCGACGGCGCTCAGTAAGCAGCGTAACATCGGTAGGAACCTCAAAAGCAATCTCTCGTATCAGGCCATCACCACCTCGCGTTATCCCTTTGCCGCCCGAATTGCTGCGCAACTGGTAGCGTGTGATACGCATGGGATAGGCATATTCAAACGCCTCTACGGGAGTATTGAGCGTATTGCTCATGTGAGTATGCACGCCTGACAGCCCGTCGCTATCAGGACGCGCTCCCATGCCGCCGCCCATCGTCTCGTAATAGGCAAACGGCTGCCGCGTGCGTGGGTCTATGCCACCGGCAGTGATATTATTCATCGTTCCCTGGCTGGCCGCTGGAATCACTTCCGGTAATGCAGAGCCAATGCTCCGAAGAGAACATCTGTGATGCGCTGCGATGTCTCAACATTGCCCTGCGCCACCGCCGCCGGAGGACGCGCATTCACCACCGTTCCCTCCGGCGCAATGACGGTCACAGGAGCAAACGTGCCCGAATTCATTGGTGCATCATCCGGCATTAAGCAGCGCACAACATAATATGTGGCCGATTTCGCAACCGATGCAACCGTGTTGACGTTCCCACGTACCTGTGGAGAACTACCAGTAAAATCTACGGTGAGCATGTTGCCATGCACAACGACCGTCGCGGTAATTGCGACTGGGTGAATCGCTGATACCATCATCGTCCAGATAGTCGGTGAAACTATAGCTGCCGTCTGGTATCGCCTCGATTGTTGCCCCGGTGATACGCTGCGCATAAGCAATCAGAGCGTCTATATGTGCCTCAAGCGCAGGCAAGCCCCAACGCATGACGAGTTCCTGCATGCGGCGAACGGCGGTACGATTAGCAGCAACTTGCGCGGCCAGGTCACCACGGCGTTCGTGCGGTGTGCGCACATTGCGCAAAATCAAGGCCAGCAATGCTGCATTCGGCTGGTCGGCCTCCCAGAGTTTCGTGGGTGGAATAATGATCCCTTCCTGATAAATCTCGGTTGCCAGTGGCATGGAACCGGCGGACATACCGCCAACATCGGAGTGATGCGCACGATTCGCGGCAAAGCCGATCAGGTGTTGTTCGCCTTCAATAGAAGCAAACATGGGAGCAATCAATGTTATGTCCGGCAGATGCGAGCCACCGAGAAAGGGATCATTCAGAAGCGATAATATCGCCGGGCGCGAAAGGTATCGAACGCCGCAAGAGCCGCCGCAACGGAGTCGGGCATGGCACCAAGATGCACAGGAATATGAGCAGCCTGTGCAATCAAACGCCCCTGCACATCAAAAAGCGCACAGGAGAAATCACGCCGCTCCTTAATATTGGGCGAGTAGCTGCTGCGCATCAGTACAACGCCCATCTCTTCCGCAATAGCAGTTAACGCGCCGCGAAATATCTCAAGGCTGATGGGATTGACAGGCGTTATCTCCATTCATGCTCTCGCTCCTCCCCTGTTTGCTCAATAATCAAATTCTCACAGTATCTACCCGCGCCTGCCAGCCCGGCGGAAGCACCGTTGTTGTGTCATACTGGGTGATGATAGCAGGCCCGGTGAGCATGTTGCCCACATTCAAGCGACTCTCGCTCATAAATTGGCACGTGATAAGTTCGATAGGTACTGGAAATTGCCGCTACCCTTTGTTTCCGTGAAGACAACATCCCGCATGCCGGTCGGCGTTGGAGTTTTACTCTACTCGCTTCTCATACCGTTCTAGTTGTGGCGGATTAGCCAGGCCGCGAGCTTTGAGCCGCACATTCACTACCTGCACTCGCTCACCAGGGTCACTGTAGCCAAAACGCGTCTCGTGGGCCGCTATGGAAGTCAGTAACCGCCTGGGTCATACTGCTCATCGAAAGGGACGACCAGTTCATAGGATTGACCAACATAGCGAATATCCAGGTATCGCTCGATTACGATTTGTTCCGCCGCGATACCTTCACGCACAAGGTCAACCGTCCCTGCTCTGCCAATTCGGCGAAAACTTCTCGACCAGCGCCTGAGCCTCTTCAGCGGCGACCATCACAGTGCGCACATAATCCTTGAGCGTGTCGGCGGTCAGCATGCCAAGCGCCGAAAGCACGCCCGGCGTTGTCGGTATCAACACACGCGGTATGCCCAGCGCCGCCGCCAACTCACAGGCATGAAGTGGCCCGGCACCGCCAAAGGCTACCAGCGTGAACTGGCGTGGGTCACAACCACGCTCAACGGAAATAAGCCGAATTGCAGCCTCCATATTCGCATTGACGACACGAATGATGCCCAGCGCGGCCTCTTCTACCGTGTGTACCCAATGTTCGGCAATATGAGCCACAACCTCATGCGCTCTCCTACTATCGAGCGACATGGTGCCGCCAAGAAACGCTTCGGGGAGCAGGCGACCAAGCACAAGATTCGCGTCGGTGACGGTTGCCTCTGTGCCGCCACGTCCATAGGCTGCCGGGCCAGGATTGGCTCCCGCCGAAACAGGGCCAACACGCAAAGCGCCGCCTGTATCGAAATAGGCGATACTGCCGCCGCCAGCCCCGACCGTGTGAATATCAATCATGGGCAGTTTTGTAGGATAGCCACCAATAGCGCCATCGGTGGTCTCGCTGATACTGCCATTCACGAGCGCAACGTCAGTCGAGGTACCGCCGATATCCAGTGTAATCGTCTGTGTGAAACCGGACATTTTCGCGACAAAAGCCGCGCCAACAACGCCCGCAGCCGGGCCAGAGAGCAATGTGCGTGCCGCCTCACGTCGTGCAGTGGAACTCAAAATGGAGCCGCCATTGGATTGCATGATGCGCAATACTGTGTGTTGCGATAGCTCGCTCTCAAGGCGTGCAAGGTAGCGGTCTATGAGTGGCCCCACATAAGCGTTGAGGACAACCGTACTTGTACGTTCATACTCACGAAATTCCGGCAATACTTCATAAGAAGGTGAGACATACAGGCTGGCGGCGCGAACTGCCTCAGTCACAATGCGCTCATGAGCAGGGTTGGTAAAGCTAAAAAGGAGCGAGATGGCAACCGCCTCGACGCCCGCTTCCTGCAATGTACGAATCGCCTCATATAAAGATGCTTCATCAAGTTCAACCAGCACCTCGCCGCGTTCGTTGAGTCGTTCATTCACCTCTAAGCGCAGCGAGCGGGGAACCAGTGGCGGCACTTTTTGCACATTGATAGCATACAGTCTGGGCCGCGTCTGCCGACCAATCTCCAGCACATCGCGAAAGCCAGCCGTGGTAATGAGACCAGTCACAGCTCCCTTATGTTCAAGCACTGCATTCGTCGCCACAGTCGAACCATGCACCAGCACATCCAGGTCCTGCGCAACTCCAAGTTGCGCCAATCCTTGAAGGATGGCCGAAGACGGATCATCGGGAGTCGAAAGTACCTTGTGAATACGAATCTCGCCTTCTTGCAAAAGGACAATATCGGTGAATGTTCCGCCCGTGTCAACCCCAACAAGGATTTGTGGCATTGTGATGCTCCTCAGTAAAATTTCCCGACGATTTGCCATTATCTTACCACAGTGACTGACCGGGGCGTTCTGCATTGAGGCATATGAAAGAACTGAAATATTGCTTACAAAGCTGAGCTATGCTATGATAGCGAAACTACATGGAAAGGGTGTTCAACGGGTATGGCAAAACGCGCATCACAGGAGTCTTCAGCCGATCAACAGCAACCCTACGATAATCTTCTGAAATCTCTTTTTGAAGGACAGGAGAAACTGATGCTTCCCATTTTCTTGCCAGGAGCCGAATATCTGGCAACATTGAATGTCGAAGTCGTCCGTCCACCACTACGGGTAGACCGGGTCTATCGAGTCAAATATAAGGGAAAGAAAGGCATCGCCCATATCGAATTTGAGTCGGGTTCCAACAATGGTATGGCAGACCGCTTACTGGAATATCATGCCTATTTACGGCGCAAATACAAACTTCCTGTTATTTCAATCATCGTCTATCCGTTTCCCACAAAATTGGCGGAGTCTCCATTGCGAGAAACATTCGATGGTGAGGAACTGCTGATTTTCCGCTTTCGGGTCTTTCCACTATGGGAGCAACAGGCCGACCAATACATCAATGAGCATGCTGTTGTGATGTATGCCCTCCTGCCAACAATGGCAGGAGCCAATGCTTCGCTGCTTCACAAAGCTATTGATGACATGGTAAAATATTACAAAGGCAATGATGCCAAACTGGCGGCAGAACTACGTTTGATGGGCATTGTACTAAGGAAAGTGAAAACGTTACCACGCACCGACAAGCGTGAGATTCAGGAGCGATTGAATATGTGGGACGACTTAATGGAACGTGACCCCAAAATGAGAAAGATTCGCAAAGAGAGTGAAGCCAAAGGCGAAGCTCTGGGCCTTATAAGGGGGTTACGGACAGCGGTCATCACTGTGGTTACATTGCGATTCCCACTGCTTACCGAGTTGGCACAACGAAAGGTTTCACGAATACGTAAACCGGAAAAGTTAAATCTGTTGCTTGAACAGGTGATGTCAGTTTCCGATGAGGATGCTGCACGTTCGTTGCTTGACCAAATCGCGGCATAAGCGACGGCTGGATGCAAATCTGGAGGTTCTCTATCCCTTTTTGAAAAAGGATAGAGAACCTCCAGATTCGTAAATCAAAATCGTTTACTTTCCAGCCGTCATATGGTATAATATATTGCAATCGTAACGTTATACATACATATGGCTTTTACGCGAGACATGTCCCTTCCCAGAGGTATGTAGAGAGGATGCGCCAGAGGCTGCAAGCGCACCTGCCAGCAAGAAGATGATACCCCTCGCCAGTCTGCACAGAGACAGTAATGTGCATGTCTCAACCGCATTACAGGTTGGTCAAAGCGCGTCTCTATTATGAGCGTAGCACTATTTATTGTGTGCTTGCCACAGAGCGCGGAATGTGGGTGGAACCACGAAAAGTTGTCAATGCCTTTTCGTCCCAGTGAGGGATGAGAAGGTTTTTTATTGTTTTTGTATTCAGGAGGATTGTTCTTATGTCAGTGGAAGCGGAACTTCTCGAATTGGTGGGCTATACGCCGATTCAGCGCATGCGGCACTCCGCGGCGCATGTGATGGCTGAGGCGGTACTGGAGATTTTCCCTGACGCCAGACTTGCCATCGGACCGGCCATTGAGGATGGCTTTTACTATGATTTTGACCTGCCGCGTGCGCTCACACCCGACGATTTGCCGGATATCGAGCAGCGTATGCAGCGTATCGTCAATGGAAAATACCCGTTTTTGCGCGACCGCTGGCCTCGCGAGCAGGCGTTGGAATACTTCCGCGACAAAGATCAGGTCTACAAGGTTGAACTGATCGAGAATATTCCCGACGCGGAGGTCGGCATCTACCAGCAGGATACCTTCCTTGACCTGTGTCGCGGCCCGCATGTGCAGAATACGAGCGAGATTGGCCCATTCAAGTTGATGCGCGTAGCCGGTGCTTACTGGCGTGGCGACGAGAACCGGCCCATGCTCCAGCGCATTTATGGCACGGCATGGTTCACGCAAGAGGAACTTGACCAGTACCTGTGGCGACTGGAGGAGGCGCAGAAACGCGACCATCGCAAGCTGGGACGCGAACTGAAACTCTTCGTGCTGAGTGATGACCTGCCCGCCGGTGTGCCGATGTCCTGC
>CAVQVL010000016.1:0-440347 GCA_963717105.1 uncultured Chloroflexia bacterium | reverse complement strand
CCTCGTACAATCTGCTCATTGCCTGTACTGTCTCGTGCATCATTTGTACCAGTTCGCCAGGGGCGAGGGCTTTGACCTGTTCGCCGTAGCCGAGCAGGAGGCGACGCGCCCACCAGAGCGATTTCGCGTAGCCCTCGACCATTGCACCCTGGTCGTTGTCCAGCATTGTGACATGTTGGTCGCGCAGGCGTGCGCTCAAGCTACCGTGACGGGCAAGCATTGGTGAGACCCAGTAGCGAATGTGGACACCTCGTCGCTCGCGCACGCCGGGATAGAAGTGATCGCCGTCCCGACTCAGCGTACCGGGTTGAATACGGTCCACGCGATAATCGAGGAATGTGTTCAGGTCGCGCACATAGGCTGTGTAGTACCAATGGCCGTCACGGTATTCCAGTTCGTAAGGTTCGGTGTGTCTGTGCCAAACCGGCTCGTCATCCCAGCTTTGTGTTAGCGGCACATAAGCGAAGGAGACATACGCGCCTTCTTCCAGTGCCCGATCAAGTGACAAAATCGTTTCACCATGTTGGCTATAGTCCACGACCGGCGAAAGCGGCAACATTACCGGGCGTGCTACTCGTTTCCCTTTGCGTTGCACCAGTTTTCTGCTCTGTTCACTGAACAACCATTCCCACCGTTCCAACAACCGCTGTACTGCCCCGGCATACGGTGTTCCTGGCGCGAAGCCATTCTTGAGCGCAATGAACGCCCGCGCTTCGTCGTCGTTGATATCTATTTTGAAGGCAGGCTCAGCCATCGCGAATGTTTTCCCTTGCCGCTCACAGGTAATTGCCAGACGATGGAGACGATGCTGCTCCTCGCACCATACAGCAAGGCTGGTATCATCCGGTGTCGGCAAATCATCTATCAGTAGGCCTGTCAACGTCTCAATATCACGATGGATTGCCCGTGGTCTTGTGTTCCGCACGCTTGAGCCATAGAAGGGCAATTGCCCTACAATATCCTGCCACGTCAGCCTTACAGGCCACGAGACCTGGAATAGCACGGCCAGCAGCGTTGTACGCAGTGCCTTTTCACTACTTGCTCTGCTGCCGGATGCTTCCTGTTTTTCAATTGGCTTTTCCGTGTTGCCGCCCGGCGATGACAAAGTAAATGACTCCTCCATACATGTTCTCTTTCAACCGTAGTAGTATGGTAAGGAAGAGGAAAAGTGGAATATGCCATCCATACACCTCGCACATCTTCCTCTCTCACCTGCAAGAAGAGCATAGCACAACACTATGGACAAAATCTGTCCAATTAGTTGAATATGGATATAATGTTACGATTTTTCTGAAGTACACAAGATATATAATAGGAGATATTACCTATATCGCTTAGTATTCTGTTCTCCGGACTCGCAAAAAGCTGTCCAGTATATCGCCAAGTAATGGGTAGTGGGGTTTTCTAGTGGACTACTATCTGTTATGATATGCTTGTATAAGAGTCATATAAAGAACAAGCGAGAATATCTATGGAAATTAATGCACCGGTAGGACTACACTTTTGGCTGACGGAATGGAACTGGCAACCTTCCATTATTGGAGGAGCCATTCTCATTCTTGCACTGTATACGTATGCAGTTGGGCCTTTTCGTGAGAAGTTCTACCCGTCAGAGGCATTCTCCATGTGGCGGGCCGTTGCTTTCCAACTTGGTGTCATTCTGATGTTTCTCTCCCTCTTTTCAGCCCTTGATGAGCTGGGAGATCGCTATCTCTTCAGCGCACACATGCTCCAACACCTCATTCTTACGATGGTGGGACCCCCGCTCATGCTGATTGGGACTCCCGGCTGGCTCATACGGCCTCTTCTGCGCAATCGTATCATTTTGAAGATCGGCAAGGTACTGACTCACCCCGCCGTTGCGTTTACTCTGTTTAACGCCGATCTCTGGCTCTGGCACGCTCCAGCACTCTATGACGCGACGCTGTTTAACGAAAACTTGCACATTCTGGAACATCTTACCTTCATCATCTTTGGCGTTATTTTCTGGTGGCCGATGTTCAGTCCCGTGCAGGAAGATCTGCCGCGCCTCTCGACAGGCGGGCAGATACTTTATTTATTCTTTGGCTCCATGCCCATGGTGTTGTTGGGGGCCGGGCTGACCTTTGCGCAGCCTTTATATGCTCCCTATGTCTACGCCCCGCGCGTCTGGGGACTCTCTCCTGCGACAGATCAGCAGCTGGGAGGACTGATCATGTGGGTTCCCGTCAGCCTTTACATGATTGCCATCATGAGCATCCTGTTTATCCGCTGGATGCAGCAACAAGAACGCGAGCAATATGAAAAGGAAAGAAACCAGGACATGATCGGCGAAACAGAGCAGAACTTGAACTTGTCAAATACGAAATCGTCTATTTGATCTGCTGATAAGATGATTCTGCTATGAACTATTGTCGTCGGAATTGTAGCCTTATTTCATGTAGACCCTCAAAGCGCAGCAGCCTGTTTCTCACCATCGCCGTAGAGGAAACAATTTGTCCAGTGTCCACCGCCGAGTTCGGTGCGTTTGGGGAAACGCTCTTTACAGACGGGCATGGCGTGTGGGCAGCGTGGATGAAAACGGCACCCGGTAGGAGGCGTAATCAGGCTCGGAATTTCGCCTCGCGCTGTGAGCGATTTTTTGCCTTTTTGGATATCACCCAGGCGTTCCGGGTCTGGCGCGGCAGAGAGCAGTAACTGCGTGTAGGGATGCTTTGGCTGTTGAATAACCTCATCGCTTGGCCCTCCTTCGACCATCTGCCCGGCGTACATCGCCACCGTCTCCTCGGCAAAGTAGCGTGCGCTGGCGATATCGTGCGTAATGAAGAGCAGGGCAAGCTGCTCCTCGTCTTTCAGCCGCAACAGCAGGTTGAGGATATCCAGGCGAATGGATACGTCCAGCATTGAAACAGGCTCGTCGGCTAAGAGAACTGCGGGTTTAGCTGCCAGCGACCGTGCAATCGCCACGCGCTGGCGTTGTCCACCGCTGAGCTGGTGTGGATATTTCTCGATAAATTGCTCAGCCGGTGTGAGACTGACGCGGTTGAGCAGGACGAGAATTTGTTCCGTCTCATCAGAGGAGTTGCGCACATGACCAAACACATGCAATGGTCGACTCAAATGGTAGCGCACGCTGTGTACCGGATTGAGCGAGGAGAATGGGTCCTGGAAAATCAACTGCACATGACGGCGGTAGTTATGCAAGGCCGCTCCTCTTCCCATCTTGATCGGTTCACCGCGAAAGCGAATCGTACCCGAGGTGGGATCGTAGATGCGTGCCAGCAGGCGTGCAATGGTTGTTTTGCCGCTCCCGCTCTCACCCACCAGAGCAGTCGCCCGGCCAGGATAGAGCGCGAGGGAAGTATCTTCCACGGCGTATACAGCGCGTGCGGAAGCAAACGGATTTAGTTGGCGCAAAGGGAAAAGCTTGCGTAGATGCTCGGCCTCCAAAATAGCTCCCGCTCGCAGAGGTGTATCATCTATCGCTACCGGTGAATTGAGAACATCCATTAAACACCACTTCCTTCCGCTAAAGCCTCATATTTCGCTGCCAGGTCGGCGGTGGATGGGGGGGTTGTACTGAAACGGGGATCATACAGATGGCAGGCTGCAATCTGGTTCATCTGATCAATCTGGGCAGTCTGGTTGGTTTCCTCCGCTGTCACAGAACGTAGCAATGGAATGACGGAACTACATGTGCCAAAGGCAAAAGGACAGCGCGGATGAAACGCGCAACCCGCCGGAACGCTGCGTAAATCAGGCGGTGAGCCGGGAATACCGGCCATCTTGCGCCGGGGGCCACGCAACGTCGGGAACGAGTTGAGCAGTCCATAGCTGTAGGGGTGGCGTGGGTGCTGGTACATGTCCTGGCTGCTGGCCTTCTCGATCATCTTTCCCGCGTACATAATCGCGATATTGTCGGCCAGTTCGATCAGCAGCGAAAGGTCGTGCGTGATAAAGATCAGTGCCGTGTGAAATTCTTTACATAGGCCGCTAATGAGTTCGAGGATTTCACGCTGTACTACCACATCGAGCGCAGTGGTCGGCTCGTCCATGATGATCACTTCCGGTCGGAGCGCCAGCGCAATGGCGATCACGGCTCGTTGGCGCATGCCGCCGCTCAACTCGTGCGGATAGCTGCTCAGCCGATCCGGCGCGATACCGACGAGTTGGAGCAATTCGACGGCCCGTTGTCTGCGTGAGTTGGGCCCCATCTCCGGTCGGTGTCTTTTGAAGACATCCATAATCTGCGTCCCAATGCTCATGACGGGATTCAGGGCGTTCATGGCACTCTGGAAAACGATGGAGAGCTCGTTCCAACGGAAATTCAGCAGTTGTGAGGGCGTGAGCCTCAGCACATCTAGCGGGCCACCTGCGTGTAAGTTTTTCCTGCCCCGTTTGTGTGTTGTCCCGCTTTCGAGTGGTTGCGGATAATAGATAACCGACCCACCGGCAATCATGGCGGGAGGACGCAATAGGCGAGCTACAGCGTATGCGAGTGTTGACTTGCCACATCCACTTTCACCCGCCAGACCAAGAATCTCGCCCCGTTTCAATGTAAAGCTCACATCGCTCACTGCGTGAACGGTTCCATTCGCGGCAAGGTAGTCAACGCTGAGGTTCTTCACATCCAACAGGGTAGTAGTACTTGTTTCCATTATGCAGCCCTCTTCGCTTTCGCAACTTTCGCGGGACGTTCAACGCGCAAACGGGGGTCGGCTATCTCGTCAATGCCAAAGTTGATCAGCGAGAGTCCGGCACCCAGGAGGGCGATACAGAGACCTGGGGGAACAAACCACCACCAGAGTCCGCCGCCTAACGCACCGGCCTGCTGCGCCCAGTACAACATGCTCCCCCAGCTGGGGATTGTCCCGTCGCCCAGACCGAGAAACTCCAGTGCCGCCCAGGTGAGTACGACATAAATCGTAGTACTTACAAAACCGGCTACCACAATGCCGATCTCATTGGGGAAAATCTCGAAGAAGATGATGCGCCAGGTATGCTCTCCGCTTGCACGCGCCGCAGTCACAAACTCGCGGCTGCGCATAGACAGCGTTTGCGAACGCAGGACACGCGCCTGCCACGCCCAGTTCGTAAACACAATCACCAGAGAGATCGTCAATGGGCCGCGTGGAAAGTAGGCCGCCAGTACAATTGCCAGTGGAAGCGCGGGCAGCACCAGCGAGACATTAGTCAGCAAGGTTAGCACATCGTCAACCCAGCCGCCAAAGTAGCCACTAACCAGACCAACTACCACTGAGAGCAGTGTTACCAGCAAGCTAGTACCCAGACCCCAGAAGACGCTCGTGCGCGTTCCATAGACTAGCTGGCTGAAGATATCCTGCCCAACGACCGTCGTACCAAGCCAATGCGTTGGAGAAGGCGAGGCAATAAATAGTTTTGATATTGCGTTGGGGTCAAAGGGCATAAAAAATGGTCCGAAGAGGCCAACTACAATGAAAAAGCCAACGATTGCGCTGCCAACTGCTACCTTGCGGCTTGCCGTCATCGCCCGCCAGAAGACAAGCAACACGCGCAATGCACGCATATGTGGCAGGTTATTCGGTAAGAGCGTTGCCGGAACTGCACTCGGCGCAACAGGAATTTCCTGAGTTTGCATCGCTATGCACTCCTTTCCTGGCGCACACGAGGGTCAAGGAACGTATAAAGCATATCCGCCAGGAAGTTCGCTCCCAGCACTGCCAGCGTAATGATCAGGAAGATGCTTTGTACCATCGCATAATCTTGCTGTTGCACGGCCTGGAGCAGCGCGTATCCGATACCAGGATATGAGAACACCATCTCCGTGAGCAATTGACCACCAACAATCGCTCCAATTGCGATAGCAAAACCGGTAATATTGGGTAAGACCGCATTACGCGCCGCGTACCAGAACATCACACGCCATCCGGTCAAGCCTTTGGCCTTTGCCATCAACACATAATCTTCTGACAGGGTTGTAATCATCGAATTGCGCATCGTCAGCATCCAACCAGCTACAGAAGAAATAATCAGCGTCAGGGCTGGCAAGAAGGCATGTTGCACAACACTGCTAATAAAATCAAACGTCCAGCCGGGATCGATGTCCGCCGAATCATAGCCACCGGATAGCGGAAACCAGCTCAGCAAATAGGAGAACAGAAAAAGGCTCAGCAATGCCAGCCAGAAGTAAGGGATAGCAGACAGAAAATTCATCAGAGGAGAAAGCATCGTATCAAGCGCCGAACCCCGCTTCCATGCAGTGATTATCCCAATCAAACAACCAACCATGAAGCTGATGAAAACAGCTACCCCACCCAACATGACCGACCACCAGATATCTTGCCCGATGATCGTCGCGACAGGCGTAGGGAAATACTGGATGGAATTGCCCAGGTTGCCATGCAGCAGATTGTTAAGATACTTCAAGTATTGCAGCCATAAGGGATCGCTCGTATTCAGACCAAACATCGCCGAAAGCGTTTGCTCCATTTGAGGAGTGACATACCCCTTCGTTGACATCTTTCCCACAAGTGCCGCAACAGGATCACCGGGTGCCAGGCGCGGAATAAAAAAATCGAGCGTAACGGCTACCCAGACGGCGCAAATGTAGAAAATAATGCGACGGATCACATGGCGCATCGGGTTGCTCCTTCCTCATAAGAAAATGTTGGCCTTAAAACTTCACCTGTTTGCATAATTTCTATTATATGCCTATTGCTCGCCGATATGTAGGGGCCGATTTATCGTGCCCACCGCCGATTTATCGACTGTTGCTCGCACTGCCGATAAATCGGCGGCGGGCAATAAATCGGCCTACAGGTTTTATCATGTCTACAATACCTTCACAGTGTAGACTGCCACGTTACCTACGACGCAGGTCTCAGGTGCAGAATGACCTGTTCGTAGTCAGGGGAAGTATTCGGACTGCCACTGGCATACGGGTTACTCTGATTGGGCCAGCCTGTGAAGTGCGCGGTGGAGTACTCGTCGTAGTCAGCGCCAGTCCACAGGGGAATGAATGGCTGGTTCTCGACGAAGACTTTTTCGATGCCCTGAATAGCTTGCATCTGGGTATTAGCATCAGTGGTTGCGGCATACTGGTTCAAGTACTGATCCGTGGTGGGATCGTTCCAGGCCATGAAGTTGAACTTGCCTGCGCCGATCTGATTGCTGTTCAGGTACTGGTTGTACAGGTAGTACGGCGTGGGACCGCCTACCATACCGCAGAACTGCAACTGATAGTCATACTTGCCATCGGTACGCAGGGTGTAGTAATCGCTCTCACCAACGGTCGTGTTTTTAATCTCTATACCAACAGCTTTCGCCTGGGCCGCGATTAGCTGTGCTGCCGCGTTCCAGTCGGAATAGGTATCAACACTTCGCAGCGTGAATGACAGCCGTTGACCGTTCTTCTGATAGATGCCATCTGAACCTTTCGTGTAACCAGCGTCGGTCAGGTATTTTTGAGCGGCGGTGACATCCGCTGTCGTTGGCAGGTTCGCATATTGTGGAGCTAGCCACTTGCTCGCGGTTGGCAGCACCAGGCCGGTCATGCTTCCCGGAGGTTCCAGGCCGGCAGTCGCTTGCGCCGCGATCTGGTTGCGGTCGAGGGCGGTACTGAGTGCCAGGCGAATCGGCAGACCGGCCGCACCACCTAGTTGCGGGTCTTTCTGGTTCACACAGATGGAGTACAGGTTAATCGCATCCATGAAGATGTGGAAGTGCGTCGGATCTTTGGCGAGGAAATCCTGCTGGAGTGTTGGTGAGAAGTAACCAGCCCAGTCAACCTCACCCTTTGGCAGAGCTAACGCCAACGTCGAGTTGTCTTTGTACTCTGGGAAACGAATCTCGTCAACGTGTACATTGTTGGCTTGCCAGTAGCTGGGATCTTTGTCGAACACCGCTACATCTGTCTGATAGCGGGTCAAAGTGAAAGGCCCTGTACCAACAGGATGATCGGTGAGGTACTTGGTCGGGTCGCCAACAGAGGCGAAGACGTGTTGCGGGATGATATACACATGTCCGGCAATGTTTACCAGCACAGGGGGATACGCCTTCTGGAAGGTCATCACGACTGTGTTGGCATCCGGCGCGGTCACACTCTTGAGGAAGTTCCAGACACCGAGGCCGTCTGCCGCCGGGTACTGCTTCATCACGTTGAATGTAAACGCGACATCATTTGCCGTGAACGGCTGACCATCGTTCCATTTCACATTCTGGCGAATATTGAAATGTAACCTGCGTGTTATCGCTATTCCACTGGTAGCTCGTCGCCAGCATCGGTGTAAACGAACCATCATTCACATTCACAAAATACAGTGTCTCGTAAACCAGACCCAGCACACCGGCATTGGGATGGCCGTTGTAAGGGTTGAAACCAGATTGCGCGAAATCATAGGATTGGGCGGCGATTTTCAGGATAGCCTTGCTGCTGGTGGTCGCACTGCCGCCGCCACAGGCCGTGAACACCAACGAGAAGAGAACAATAAGACTGAGCAACAGTGGGACACGTTTGATCTTCCCTGGAGTCCCTGTCAGGGTGGAAGAGTCGAGTGCCATATAGGTCCTCCTTACTATGCTATGGTAAATGAATGATTCAATCCTTATCCAGCCCGATAACTGGACGCAACGAACGCCGAACTCCTTTCTAACTTCTTTGCCTGTTTGCTAGCAGTACTGGAACGTATCAACATGTTATCGCCTTTATTTTGCTGATGAAGAAAATATACATTGTTCTGGACTGTTTGTCAAGATGTCTATACCACTAGACAGGATTTGGTATAATTTTGGTGAAAGCTGCATTTTATGGAAGTAGGCCATACATGCTACACTGCTGAAATGAAAAGCAAGGAAGGGTACACGAGTATGCATCATTATACTGACGGGATGACCTTAGAAGAACAAATTGGTCAAGTGCTGGCGGTGGGGTTTCACGAACCAATGCCATCACAGGATATTGTCGAGCTGATACAGAAGTATCACGTTGGCAATATTATTCTCTTCCAACGCAACATCCAGAACATACAACAAGTGTATGAACTGACAACTCGTTTGCAGAAAATTGCCAGAGAGGCCGGACACCGTTATCCGTTGCTGATCATGATTGATCAGGAGAATGGCATGGTGCGCCGTTTCGGACAGAACACGACCATTTTTCCTGGCAACATGGCCTTGGGCGCGATTGGTTCGGAGCAAATCGCCTACGACATCGCTCAGGCAACGGGCCGCGAACTGCAATCGCTGGGCATTAATATGAACCTTGCGCCGGTAGTGGATGTGAACAATAATCCCGCGAACCCGGTGATCGGCGTGCGCTCATTTGGTGAAGACCCACAGCAGGTCGCCCGTCTCGGTGCAGCAATGGTTCGTGGCTACCGGGCAGCTGGAATTATCACCTGCCTCAAACATTTCCCCGGTCACGGTGATACCGCCGTGGACTCTCACCTTGCTCTGCCTATCATTCCGTATGACATGGAACGGCTTGAAGCAATAGAACTGGTGCCATTCAAAAGCGCGATTGCGGTTGGGGCGGACAGCATCATGATAGCACATATGTATCTCCCCGCCATCATGCAAAACGAGATGGTGCCTGCTACTCTTTCGCGCACAGTGGTCACTGAACTCCTGCGCAAGAAATTGGGCTTCACCGGCCTCATTGTCTCCGATTGCATGGAGATGCAGGCGGTCTCTGATACTGTAGGTAGTGAGCAAGGAACTGTTGGAGCGTTAAAAGCAGGCATTGATCTGGTGCTAGTCTCACATACCTTCACCCGCCAAAGTGGCAGCATTGAAGCCGTACAGGCGGCGATTCAGGATGGTACTTTATCCGAGGAAAGAGTGCAGGAGGCGGCAGAGCATGTATTGCAACTCAAAGCACGCACACTCTCCTGGGACAATTTGCCGGACACCAAAACGATGGCATTGATTGGCAACGAGGCACACCGGCAATTACGAGATCATGCTTACGAACTGTCCACCACCGTGGTGAAAGATGAAGGGAGATTGTTGCCGTTGCGCCTGCAACCGGAGCAGCATCTATACATACTTTTCCTGCAACCATCCTCCTCCACACTGGCGGTAGACGCAGGTTTTTCCGGCGAGACGCTGGTAGAGCAGATACGCAAGCGTCATGATAAAGTTGACATAATCTCAATAGCATCTACGCCTACTCCAGATGATTACCGGCATATCAGTCAGGCAGTGAACGAAGCCGCCATCACTATCGTTGTGACAGCGAACGCGAACCTGGATGCCTATCAAGGCGAACTCGTGCGGCAACTCCTCAAGAGTGGGCGAGCCCATCATAGGTGTCGCGGCCTACAATCCATATGACTTGCTGGCATTTCCAGAGCTGAGTACGTACCTCGTCACCTATGAATATACGCAACCAGCCTTCGCCGCACTCGTGCGCGTCCTCTTTGGCGAGATTTCAGCACAAGGGCATTTGCCTGTCACACTTCCTTTGTGAACAATAAAATAGAAAGGAACATTCGCGCAATGAACATCAAAGGAATCTCCTGGATGTGAGTCAAAACCACCAACTTCGATTGCTGAAAACAGATTTTCTATGGGCGTGTAGTCATATGCTCCCAGGCTATGCGAACTGCCGAGCCATAAATGGAAGGTCGCTCCTGGACGAATGACTGCACCGCGTGCCTGGGCCTCCTCGGCCATCCAGTGAAGCATGCCAGTCACATCCACCATATAATAGCGATAGGCTTCGGCACTGATCTCAAACGGAACTGAGCGGTTGGGAGCACGCAGGCTAATTCGGCGCACCGCGTTGGTCAAATACCGTGCGGGCACATCGCTCACATCCAGCACATCACTGAACAGGATACCTGTCGTGCGCACCACACCGCCAATCTCGGCATCTTTTTCCAGTACGAGCACACGCAGCCCACGGGCTGCCGCTCCGTTGGTGAAACTCAAGCCCGCAAAACTCGCCCCGACGACGACGATATCGTAGACATCACCCTTCTGACTGGTAGAAAACATCATTTCGTTCTTCCTTTTCTAGAGGGATCACGTACGCAATCTGCTTTCAACTTCCTCTCCTATCTCTGAATCTGCCCGACAATCTCCAGAACCTCGGTGCGACTGAGTTTGCTTTCACCCCGCTCGAGTGCATGCAGTGTCGCTGTGGCCAGGGCCAGTGGGAGATGAATTAAAGCCTCAAATGGAGCTGCGGGAAGGGTCTGGGCATACATAGAAGCCTGGGTGAGGTGTCTCCAGGCATACTGATGCATCTGTTCCTGCGTCCATCCGACCGGGAAAAAATCCACGCCTCGCGCCAGGTCTTCTATGCGGTTGCGCAGGATATTGACTGTCTGTAAGCCGCGACCAAACTGGATGGCAGCGGAACGATTCAGTTGCTCGCCGCCTGCCCAGGCCCACAGATCGCATAAGAGAACTCCTGTGGCTCCAGCCACCCCATAGGTGTAGCGATTCAAGTCGTCCTCGGTTTGTACTCTCCAGCCACACATTACCCAGGTCGCCATGCGCTGCGCCATCGCAGCAGTAGCCTCCCAAATGCGTGGAGCAATCACATCTGGTGGCAGGCACGCCCAATCTGCAAGGCGACGTGTCACTTCGGGCAATGCCGCCTGAAATGGCGTAAAACAGTTCAGGAAGGCATCTGGCGGGAAGCTTGCTACTGCTGTCTGGGCCTGCAATTGCTGGCTGACTTGCAGTAACAGGCGTATTTTCTCTGTGTCCTCCAAGTGTGGGTGATCCTCAATTTCATCAATTGCACGCATGCACAGGTAGGCCGACGCAATAGCTTCTTGCAGCCCTGGCGCTAACTGACGAATCGGGAGAAAAAACGTGCGACTCGTCTCTTGCAGCAGGCGCCACACCTCATCAGATAGTGCCATCAGCTTTTCTCTCTCCCGACAATTAACGACTGGCGCAATACAAGAAGGCACCCGACCAGCACCAGAAGCCCAACGGGTGCGATGAGCCAGGGAAGGAACAAAATGGTTCCTGCCAGGATATATGGAATGCTTACGATCCCGCTCACTCCATTAAAGATCCCAGCCATCACGCCTGTCAAGGGCAGTTCCTGCGTATTCATTGCCCACTGCGCCAGAATGGCCATCACCGCATACCCCAACGAGGCGGATCCGGCTTGCCGTGCGAGGAAGGGAACAGTCATGTGAAAATGGAAAATGGTGAAGAGTCCCGGCACGAAAAGGGGCAAGATTCCGAAGTTGCAAAATACGTCTAGTGGTCTAGACATCTTGACAAAGTGCTGAGAAAGCAATGTATAGTATCAACATCAACTGTTTTGAGGTGTTCATGTTGAGGGTTGGCGGCATATTTTTTCGGGCCGGATAAACATCGGAAAGGAGGAAAAAGCAGCCTTACCTATCCTTTCGGGATCGTCGTTTTTGAGGAATTATTCCATTTGTATCGCTTTGGGAAAGGAATATTTGCGATGAGTACTGTCAACACTTCATCATCCACGGCTACAACGTTTACGCCCCCACGGGGTTTTGATCGCGTACTTGGAGCTTTGCAGAGCCTTGGGCGTTCTCTGATGCTACCGATTGCTGTGCTGCCTGCCGCTGGACTGCTCTTGCGTCTGGGGCAGCCGGACCTTTTAAATCTTACCTGGATGGCGGCGGCAGGCAATGCCGTTTTTGCCAACCTGCCGATGATCTTTTCGATTGGTATTGCCATCGGTCTCACCGGTGGAGAAGGAGCGGCGGGGCTTGCCGCCGTTGTTGGGTTCCTTGTCTTTACAGGGGTTTTTAACACGCTTATCCCTCAGGTCGCTGGTGCGCCCGATCCCACCATCAATATGGGTGTGCTGTCGGGCATTCTCATTGGGCTGGTGGCGGCTGGACTGTATCGCCGTTTCTATGATATTCGATTGCCGGACTACCTGGCCTTTTTGGAGGGCGGCGGTTCGTCCCTATCGTTACCGCATTTGCCGCGCTCATCCTGGGCGTCATTTTTGCCTTCATCTGGCCGCATATCCAGAATGGGATCAATGCAGTGGGTACCGGCATTGTATCGCTTGGTCCACTTGGTACTGGCATTTACGGGTTCTTGAACCGCTTGCTAATTCCTCTGGGTTTGCACCATGTGCTTAACACCTACGTCTGGTTCCAACTAGGCACCTATACGGGACCGCATGGGGTGGTTACGCATGGTGACCTCAATCGCTACTTCGCGGGCGATCCTACCGCTGGAAATTTCATGGCGGGCTTCTTCCCCATCATGATGTTCGGCTTGCCTGCCGCGTGTTTCGCGATGATCCGCCACGCACGTTTCTCGAAGGTAGCCGCCGGTATTCTGATTTCAGCGGCGTTGACCTCCTTCTTGACCGGTGTTACCGAACCTATTGAGTTCGCTTTTATCTTCGTTGCTCCTCTGCTCTTCGTTGTTCATGCCATTCTGACGGGAAGCGCACTGGCGGTGTGCTATATCCTCAACATCAGGATAGGCTTTAGTTTCTCCGCCGGGCTCTTTGACTACATACTCAATTTCAGTAAGGGGAATACGAGCAATCCGTTGCTGCTCTTGCTTGTTGGATTAGTCTACGGCGTCATATACTACTTCGTCTTCAGCTTCTTCATCACGCGCTTCGATCTGGCGACTCCTGGTCGCGGTGAAGCCTCGACTGGCCTGAGTGCCGACTGGATTCTGCCTGAGAGCCAGCGCGGACCGAAAGTCGCGAAGGGCGCGAAGAGTGCGACGGGAACAGCTTTCGTGGAAAGTCAGAAAGCGGACCGCGACGACGAATTGGCGCAAGATGTCCTCGCGGCACTTGGTGGCAAGGAAAACGTGCAAAGTGTGGAAGGATGTATCACGCGGCTGCGGCTCTTTGTCAATGATCCGGCACAGATTGACGATGCGCGACTCAAGAGCCTCGGTGCTTCTGGTGTGATCAAGCGCGGCAAGATTGCACAGGTCGTGATGGGAACACAATCTGACCGTATTGCTAATCGTCTCAATCGCCTCCTGAAAGCCGATAGTGCCAATACGGAAGCGGAGGTAACGGAATAATGGCAAAGATAGAGGTTCTTGCGCCACTCGACGGTGTGGTTGTCCCTTTGGAAGAAGTGCCTGACGAGGTTTTCGCGGAGAAGATGGCAGGCGATGGTGTGGCTATTGACCCATCTGGACAGGTAGCAGTTGCTCCCGTAACCGGGGACCTGGTCAAACTTTTTCCTGGTGGTCACGCCTTTGGTATCTCTATGGCTGGCGATGTCGAGCTTATCGTACACATTGGTCTCGATACCATCGAACTCAAAGGGCAGGGATTCGAGAACATTGCCAGAGAGGGCCAGCAAGTACGTGCAGGAACCCCTATCGTCCGCTTTGATCGCGCAACCATTGAACGCGCGGGTAAGGTCATACTGAGTCCTGTCGTTTCCTGTGGTGCTGGGACAATTGTGCGTCGCGCCAGTGGAAAAGTGCGAGCAGGACGTGATGTTCTCTTCGTTCTGGAAGTATGACGCGCCTGCTCATTCACAGGAATGGAGCTGATAGCCGTGGATTTGTCACCCATTGGTGAAGACCTACAGCTATCAGATCAGGCTTACTAATTACCGTAACTCATCTACAGCCAGGATTGCATATCATGGAACATATCATAGAGCGAACGGTCACACTTGGAAGCAAATCTGGGTTGCACGCCCGACCAGCGGCTATTTTTGTGCAGAATGCGAAGGGATTTCAGAGCCAGGTGACACTTTCCAGGCAAGATAAAAGTGCCAATGGAAAGTCTATTCTCTCTGTTCTCTCTCTCGGTGCTGAGCAGGGTGATCAAGTTGTTCTCAAAGTGAATGGCGACGATGCCCAGTTCGCTATGGAGAAACTGGTGCCGCTACTCGAAGGAGACCTGGGGTGAAGACTCTACAAGGCATACCAGCAGCTCCTGGTCTGGCTATCGGCTTCGCTCACACAATTCATCCTGCTCCGCAGATTGATATCACGGAGCGGCGAACCGTGGAGACAGCAGTGGAGACAGCGCGGCTTGAGCGAGCGATTTGGCAGGCTATTGCTCGTATGGATGCATTAGCGAAGACCGCAAGCGGAGCGACCGCAGACATTCTTGGGGCGCAACTGGAGATGCTGGACGATCCTGAATTAAAACAGGGAGCTGATGAGCTTATCGTGGCTGGTTTCACCGCCGAAGCCGCCATTACTCGCGTTGCGGCCAGCTATGCCGGGCAACTCGCTGCCATTCCCGATCCATACCTTTCATCTCGTGCCGAGGATGTACACGATGCTGGGCGTCGTATCGTATCGGAATTGCGCGGTATAACTGTCGATATACGCCTTGAGCGTCCAACAATGCTTGTCGCGCACGACCTCGCACCGGCAGAGACGGTGGGGTTGGATGCAACGCTGCTGCAAGCTATTGTCACAGAGACTGGCTCGGCGACGGGCCACCTGTCCATCGTCGCCCAGGGTCTGGGCATCCCTGCCGTCGTTGGCGTGGCAGACGCGCTTGCCCAGATTGACGAGAACGCGTTGCTGATTGTGGATGGAGATAATGGAACGGTGACAATATCTCCTGACGAGGGCAGCCGCACCCAGGCGGAGCTACGCATAGCGACGGCGCAGCGTGAAAAGCAGGACCTGGAGGTCTATCGCGATCTCTCCGGCGCGACCGCCGATGGACTGAAGGTGGAGGTATTTGCCAACATCGGGTCGCTTGCCGAGGCGCACAAAGCGGTTGAGATGGGTGCCGAAGGTGTCGGGCTGTTCCGCACAGAATTTCTCGCCGCACGCGGTCTCCCGTCAGAGGATGCCCAGTATGCAATCTACACAGAGGTTGCAGCCGCTCTGCAACTCCCCCTCATCGTGCGAACCTTTGACATTGGAGGCGATAAACCGGTTCCAGGGCTGGATATACCGGCGGAAGCAAATCCTTTCCTGGGTTGGCGTGGCATTCGCCTGGCCCTCGACCGACCGGATGAAGTTTTCTTGCCGCAGATACGCGCCATCCTGCGTGTCGCTGCTGCCTACGACCTGCGTCTCATGTTGCCGATGGTGACTGTGCCACAAGAGGTTGAGGCAGCACATGCATTGATTGATCAGGTCGTAAAGGACTTTGAAGCTGGTGGGCAGCGATTCCGCCGCGTCCCGGTCGGCATCATGGTTGAAACTCCTGCTGCTGCTGTAACACTCGATCAGTTTCGCGGATTGATTGATTTCGCTTCGATTGGAACGAACGATCTGGTACAGTACACCTATGCGGTTGATCGGACAAATACGCATGTGCGTGAACGGGCAAAACCGCTAGGGACAGCAACCTTGCGCTTGATTGCGCAAACCTGCCGGGCGGGTGTGCCTGTCGCTGTGTGTGGACAACTGGCCGGCAATGTAGATGCCATTCCGCTACTGGTGGGACTAGGTGTGCGTGAACTTTCTGTTGCTCCTGCGCGGGTGCCTGCGGTTAAACGTGTTCTCTCCAGCATGACACTTGGCGAGATGCAAACACGGGCACAACAAGCGGTCCCTACAATTAGTGGCATTGAAGTGAGGTATTGAACGATGCATAATAATAGACAGAGCACAGCCGCGCAGCCTCTACAAGTGTTGGTGGCGGGGAAGCTCTTTGCTCCTGAAGAGATAGCGGGACCAATTGCCGTCGTTCTGGACGGAACAACGATCCGCGACGTCTGGCGGGGAATGGATGCCGGAGTGGTTCGGCGTCGTGCCACAGAACTTCTGCCCGGCTCAGCCGTGGAAGTGATTGATCTTGGGGCCATGAGTCTGGCTCCTGGCTATATTGATCTCCACACTCACGGTTTTTGTGGGCATGATGTTACTACTGGCTTGCAAGAGGACGTGGAGGAGATGGCTTGCGAGCTTCCTGCCACCGGTGTAACATCGTTTTTCCCCACCATCGCGACACTCGACCGCCCGGGTACATTACAGCAAGTGCAGCGTGTAACAAGGGCCGCCGAGAACCAGCAGCATTCCTTAGCCGCCGAGATTCTGGGCCTGCGACTGGAAGGTCCTTTTATTAACCGCACAAAGAAGGGGGCGCAATATGAGCCTGGCATCCGTCCGCCCGATTCCGCCGAGTTAGAGCAACTGGTGACGGCTGCTCATGGCTGGGCGCGTATCATTGATTATGCCCCGGAAGAAGATGAGGGAGCACGTTTTCTGGCAACTGTTGTACGGCTGGGTTTACTGCCGTGCATTGGCCATACGGCAGCGACGTATGAGCAGGTTATTCGGGCCATTGATGGCGGTGTCCGCCATTCGACCCATCTCTTTAATGCCATGTCGCCACTGGAACATCGCGCTCCTGGCGTGCCAGGGGCCTTGTTGACCGATGCTCGTGCGACCATAGAGATCATCGCCGATGGCATACATATGCATCCAGCAATAATAAAGCTGGTCATTGCGGCCCGTGGATGCCGCGATGTTGCCCTCATAACCGATGCCGTAGCACCCGCGGGTCTACCCGAAGGAGACTACGAATTTGTGGGGCGCAAAGTCAGCGTGTGTGACGGGGCAGTACGAATGAACGACGGATCGCTTGCCGGGAGTATTCTAACCCTCGACCGCGCTGTGCGAAACATCGTCGCTTTTACCGGCATCGGATGGAGTGAAGCCATTAGCATGGCAACACAGGTACCTGCTCGCATTGCCGGTGTAGAGCCCCGCAAGGGCAGAATCATCCCCGGAGCGGATGCCGACCTGCTAGCTCTGGACAGCCAGGGATTCGTCAAGTGTACCTGGGCGCGTGGACTTCTTGCCTATCAAGAGGAGCCAATGGGGACAAGCAAATCTGTGTCTGTTTCTTGAGTGTGGTGGCATCCCAGGTCTGAATGGTGCCATCTGTGCCACCAATCGTCAGACCACTCCCTGGGTTTAATGTCACCAGAGACCTGACCCGCTGCGCGTTATATGCCGTACTCCTTTCACGCACATAACTGAACTGTGCAATTGATTAGTTAATTGGCACGTAGTGTGAAACAAAGTTCAGAATACGCTGTATCAGATCGTCGCCATTTTCGTCAAACATGGCAGTACCATGAGCCGTCCCTGGGTACAGGTAAATCTCTTTGGGCGGATTGGCTATTGTGTACATGTGTACGGTATCACTGGAGAAAGTATCATCCTGGCTATTCACGAAGAGCTTGGGAGCATGAATAGCTTTCACGTCGGTATCGCTGACATTGACGCCAAAGTCCTGTGGTGCCGAGAGTGTTATCACAGCCGCTATCGGTTCGCTTGCCGCGACTTTCAGAGTTGCCGTTCCTCCCATGCTTGAGCCGAGCAAGACAATTCTGGTGGCCCCTTGCTGATGCACGAAGGCGATAGCGGCACGCAGGTCAACATCCAATTTTGTCGTGTCAAACTGACCTTCTAAATCGCCGTTTCCACGAAAGTCGTATGCTAGCACCATGTAGCCACGCGAGGCCAGGAGTTGCGGAATTCCGCTGTCACTCCAGATGATCTTGGTTGTACGCAACTCGTGTGAGCAAATCACAGCGGTTTTTCCAGACCCATAGAGGAGACCTGCAAGCTGGATATGATCTGATGTCAGGAAATGCACCAGGCGCGAGGGGATAGCGGAAATCGTTGGCGTTGGAGTGATGCCTGGGCTTGGCGTTGGGTGAGACGTTGGTACCACTGTAGGTTGTGAAGGCGCTCCCGCACTACAGGCGACAAGGAAGAGTAACATAAAAACCAGTAACAACGAAACAGAATATTTCATAGCAAATGTATCCTTGTTTTGCTCATAAAGTGCCAGGCGTTCGGCATGTGCCTGTCCCTGTGTCCGAAACAGTTCTATTGCTGCTTCGGGGGCAGCCAGCCAGACAGCATACGTTTTGAGTAAAAGTTCGTTGTATATATACGTCGTTTTTGATACAGGTATCACATCGCTAACTCATAAAGGCGGAATGAGATGACTCCACAAAAATCTCATTTACAGTTCCAGGTCTCATGATCTTGCATCAGCCTTGCGTATCTCCCTATTACTGCAACACTCTTCTTTTTCGTGTTATCATAATGCTATCTATTCAGATATCTAAAATCGGAAGAGTAGCTCAGGTTGGCAAGCAGAGAAAAGAGGTGAACGTATGTCAATGTGTGGTTATCGTAAATTACAGGCGGATCGCGCTCGCAATCGCTGGCTGATCGGCATTACCTATGGGGTTACGAAATGGGCTGACGACGCCATAAAACGAAACAGTAATTGGGCGAGTTTTGTTTTCTATACTGTTGCCAAATATGCTTGCCTCCTTTTTGCCAACCTGATCAACAGTTTCTGGCTGCTTGGTACGCAATTGATGTGGAGAACATGTAGGGCCGTTGCTGGCAACATCAAGAAACGGGATCGCATCAAGCACGTTTTTGTACTTATGTTGGAAAACAGATCCTTCGACCACCTGTTAGGTTTTTCCAATATCCAGGGTATTGACGCGGTCACCGGATTGGCTACAACCATTGAGGGGCTAAATCCAACTGATGATTGGAATCTGGATCCGAATGGAAAAAAGATATTTGTTTCTTCTCCGGCTGACTGGGCGATGCCTCACGATCCCGGCCATGAGTTTAGCGATGTCAAGATGCAGCTCTGCGGGGTCAAAGGCAATTATCCCCATATTGACAATAGTGGTTTCGCCGCGAACTATGCTCATATCGATCCGGCCAACGCGGGCGAGATCATGAAATGTTATGCTCCAGATCAAGTTCCCGTTATTACAACCCTTGCGCGGGAATTTGCCGTGTGCGATCACTGGTTTTCCTCTATGCCAGGCCCGACATGGCCCAATCGTTTCTTTATACATGCCGCCTCGTCAGGGGGACTGGACCACAGTCCAACCACAGTGAACGTTGCCAGTTCTCTCCTCTTCAACGGCTACAAATTTGATAATGGAACCATCTATGACCAGCTCGACGATGAAGGGGTGAGTTGGACTGTCTATAAGGGCGATCCATTTCCCCAGACGCTGGCTATTAGCGGTATGACTGCTCCTACTGCTATAGCACACTTTCGAGACTTTGATGACTTCAGCGATCATGTGAATGATCCCGGTTATTCCACATCCTATACCTTTATTGAGCCCGACTATCACATACAGGCGGATTTTGTTTGTGGCAATTCGCAACATCCAAAAGATGATGTCACACGCGGCGAGGCGCTTATAAAGAATGTATATGAAACGATTCGTAACTCGCCCCACTGGGAAAATAGCCTTCTGATCATCACCTATGATGAACATGGGGGATTTTATGACCATGTGGCTCCTCCACAAACCGTCGCTCCTGGCGATAAGCCGACCGATCCAGAAAACAACCTCTTTTCCTTTGATTTTACGCAACTGGGCGTGCGCGTTCCTGCCATTGTCATATCGCCGCTCATTCCCAGGGGCATCATTGACCATACTGTCTACGATCATACGTCCGTGCTTGCCACTGTTGAGACTATTTTTGGCGTGCCGCCATTGAGCGCACGCGATAAGCATGCGCACACGCTAAATCACCTCTTCTCACTCGCCACGCCACGAACAGATGCCCCCAACACCTTGCCTGAACCCGCCCATTCGGGGATATCGTGTGGAGGAGAAACGGAAGAAAGTATTGCCGCGAAGCAATTGGCGTCAAACCCCGCCAAAGCTGCTGCTCCCCCTGACCCGTCCATACGAGGTTTCCTGCATGTCGCCTTTTTAAGAGATTTCCACTCAGCGCCGCCAGCGGAGAAGGAGCAACGAACCGCGCAATATCTGAGTATCACCACCCATAGCGACGCGAAAGAGTACCTGGGGGAAGTGCACCAGAAGGTTGAACCTTAACCGGCAAATTTCGGCTCTTCAAGCCCTGCAATGCCCACTTTCAAGCGGAAAAGATCTCCAGCAAATGGTTGCTGCTGTCTCTTTTCCTCGCTCAAAGCTGTCCAGGCGGAGGTGATATACAATTCGTCCAGGGTTGCGCCTCCAAATGCGCAACTCGTGGGATATTGTACCGGCAACTGGATGATGCGCTCCACTTTCCCGGCGGGATCGTAGCGTGTGATCTTCCACCCTCCCCAACACGCGCTCCAGACGAAACCCTCGCTATCAACGGTGAGACCATCGGGTACACCCTTCTCATCGGGCGTGTGAACGAAGGGACGCCGATTCTCGATGGCACCGGTAGCAGCATCAAAATCGTACACTGAGATCAGGTGTAGCGGTGAATCGGTAAAATACATGAGCCGCGTATCGGGACTCCAACCAATACCATTTGAAACACCTACATTCGTTTCCATAACATGCAGAGATAGATCTGTGTCCAGGCGATACAGACTGCCTTCTGGCTGCGGGCAGGCAACTTCAAGTCCGCACATCGTCCCTGCCCAGAAACGCCCCCGGCAGTCAACCGCTCCATCGTTAAAGCGCGTGTGCGCCTTATCTGCTTCGGGGTCGGCAATAAACCGCAACCCGTCCTGCCGTTTCCAGAAGGCAAAACCGCTTTTTGTCGCCATAACCAGACCGCCTGCCGCTCTCATAGCCAGTACACCCACCGGCACACCGACATCAAATGTTTCGAGCTTTCCTGTTCCTGGTTCGTAACGATAGAAACAGTTGTTGGCGATATCAACCCAGTGCAACGCCTGCTCTTGTACATTCCATAGAGGCCCTTCTCCCAGCCTGTTCTGTACCGCAAGCACATGTTCCAGTTCATTCACCGCAGAAAATCCCTTCCCTTATGGATGGGCAAAATAAATCCCTCTGGGGTTATCAACGTGTTTTTGTTGCCGCTAAGCGGTACTCGCGCATAACCAGTTCGTTGAGTTCCTCCAACGATGTGTCTGCAACAAATTTATTGAAGGTTATCGTACCGTGTTGCAGCAGGTTCACCCGGTCGCAGGTTTCAAGTACCTGAGCGTAGTTATGGGCAATCATGATTATGGAGACTTCACCCATCTCTTTCAGGTTGCGAATCAGTTCAAGAATCAACGCGCCTTCCTTCGCACCCATCGCGGCGAGCGGTTCGTCGAGCAGCAGAATTTTCGCGTCTGTGGAGATCGCACGAGCGATGGCGATAGCCTGGCGTTGACCACCGGATAACTTGGCAACTTCAGCATCTACTGATGGGATATTCACACCGATCTTGTTCAATTGTTCGCGTGCCTTTTCGCGCATCTTACGGTTATTGAGAAAAGGCAGCGGGGAATACCGTAACTCCCGGTTCAGGAACATATTATGATAGACGGTAAGTTCGTTCACCAGCGCAAGGTCTTGATAGACGGTCTCAATACCGAGCGTATGGGCGTGGGTTACAGAGCGTAGTTTGACTTCCTCACCGTTAATGAAGATTGCACCACTGCTCGGCGGTTGGAACCCGGTCAGGATTTTGATTAAGGTGGATTTACCGGCTCCGTTATCACCAACGAGGCCAAGTATTTCGCCCTTGTTCAAATGCAGGCTGATATCACGCAGTGCCGTCACCGCGCCAAAGCGTTTTGCAATGTGTTCCGTGTGTATAACTGGTGGAGCTTCAACTGGAGGTGTTGCTTCAATCATTGTTTTCCTGCCTCTCGCCAGATACTAAGGCGAACATTCAGCGCCATCGCGATCAGAATTGCCAGGCCCAGGATGATGTCGAAGGTATAGGCACTCACACCGAGCAAAGTAAAGCCGTCATAAAGAATTTCGAGAGCCACCACTCCCAGAAAAGCTCCCACTACTGTGCCGAGGCCGCCTGACAACGCGGTACCACCAATAACTGCCCCGGCGATAGCGGAAAATGTGATGGCTGTACCACCTGCCAGAGGGTCGGTGGAAGTAAGGCGGAATGCTTCCAGGATGCCTGCAAAACCGGCCAGCGTACTTGTCAGCATAAAGTTGCCGATTTTTATCCGATTGACGTTGACTCCAGCCTCACTCGCCCCAAGCAAATTTCCGCCTGTTGCGACAGTATGTTTTCCCCAGCGAGTAAAGGAGAGTAAAATCTGCATGGCGAGCATCACTACCACTGCCCAGATAATTTCCGAGTAAGGATTTACACCAAATATCTGGTTTATCTGTCCTTCTGTAGGAGTCAGTACAGGTTCGCCCAATGAAAGAGAGAGCGTAATACCGTTCAAAAGAAATTGTGTGCCCAGTGTGCCGATCAGCGAAGGTATCTTGAACCAGACTGTAACGATGCCATTTAACAGACCGACGACGGAGGATATGAGTAGTCCTACGATGATGCCGATCCACAACGAGAAACCAGCCTGGTTGACAAAGTACATGATGAAAGGTGCGAAAGCGAATACCATACCGACCGAAAGATCGATTTCGCCACAGATGAGCAGCATGACTTCGCCGGCTGAGATGATCGCCGTGGCTGAGATAAACTCGAAGAGCGTGAGGATGTTTAAGCGCGTTAAGAAATTCGAACTGGAAAATTGGAAGTAGATGACTAATGCAATAGCGACAACTAAAATGCTCGCCTCGCGTTGCCGGAGGAAGATGCCGCCCAATCTCGACCAGAATCCCTTCCTGGCATTTTCCTGGGGAAACTCTGCTTCGGGCTTTGGAGCATTCGAGAGAATTGTCTCAGCCATACAACTGCTCCTTCGTAAATATCGCTTACTGTAGTACGCAGGGGGCGTCTAACCTTCTACAACCAGAAGGCTCAATCCTTTTAGGTAGGGATAGATTTACCGCGTCAGCTATTTCTCCGCTGGTCCCACACTGTGATGTGCCAGCCCTGCGCGGACGCGGTAAATCGGTTCCTATCAACTCTGGCACTCAATATCATTCATTTCAATGAAATTGTAGCGTAGCAGGGCCAGAATGTAAAGCTGCTCTTACGAAACCACCTTTTCCGCGTTTGAGCTTCCCTCGAAGCGCGTCTGGGTATTCAGGTAAGGCCCAACGTTACCCTTCGTCACGAAAAGCAAACCCGTATCTGTATTCGAGGGCTGCATCAGCCCACCGGACAGCTTATAGAGGAAGAGCTGCAGGATAGGAATGAACCCCTGGAGATAGGGCTGCTGGTCAATGGTGAAGTCGAGGTTGCCCGCCTGGACCTCCTGCAAGGTCTTGGGTTGCAAGTCGAAGCCTCCGGCATGGATACCTTTGGCTTGTAAGCCATACTTATCCATGACCGTACCCAGGCCCTGTGTGCTACCGCCGTCCACTGCAACCATGCCTTTCAGACCTTGATGTCCCAGGTAGTAAGCCTCAATGGCGGAGAGTTCATTGGTGGTTTGCGCACCGGTGGCGATTTGAACAAAGTTGATCGGCTTGCCTGACTGCTGGATAGCTGCCTTTGCGCCATCAATACGCGGCTGGATGTTCAGTGATCCAGGCGTTGCAATGAAGCCCGCTATATCCCCGCTGGGTACCAGCGAAACAATGCGGTTGCCCAACTGGAACCCCGACTGGTAAAGGTCCTGCCCAATATATGCCATGCGGGCGTTATTACTAGTGGCAGGTGCGTCGGCGTTATAAGAGACCACCGGGATACCAGCAGACAATGCGCTTTGTACCGGCGCATTAAATGCAGTAGGATCAATAATGGCGACCGCAATACCATCAGCTTTGCCAGCGATGGCGGTGTTCATTGCGTTCACCATATCCGCGACAATGCTGTTGTCAGAACCTGTCCACTGGTAGGCGCAGTTAACGAGGGCGCACGCATCCTGGATGCCATACTGGGTTGGCACGAAGAAAGGATTTGTGGTTACATGGTTGACGAAAACGAAGTTCCATTTGGGATGACTGGGAAAATTTCCACCACCACCTGTAGTCGCATTCTGATTTGTTGAGGTGCCGCCGCCGCAAGCTGCCAGAAATGCTGTTCCCGCCGAGCCTGCCATTGCCGTTTGAAGCAAGCGACGTCGCTTGATAGGTAACCGGGAGAAATACTCCGAGAAATTTGTGCGTTCCATGTACAAGCCTCCGCTTTCAGATACTCATGGTTACGGTAGTAAAACAATAAAAAAGGCTATCGGTGCAAACTACCTCCTTTCTTACAGGTTATACGTTCTATTGGAATTAAGATCACACAGGATCGAATCTACAACCTGCCACCTGACGGCTCTCTGTTGGCAAGCATGCTATCTCCCAACATGCGATGAATATCAGCAGTCGTCGCGATGACCAGCTTACGCATAGCTTCTTCTGCCGCCGGTTCATCTCGCTTGCGCACAGCTCTGGTTACGGCCCAGTGAGCAGGCATCGCAGCCTGATTAGCACCGGGCAAATGCGATGTTACGAGACGGCTGATCCGTAATGAACTTGTAAGTGTTGCCATGATATTTTGCAGCAGCTCGTTGTGAGCTGCTGCGCATAACGCTGCATGGAAGCACAGGTCGTTGGCGATATACTCCTCAGCAGACTCGATCCCGTCTTGCATACGCTGACAATATTGCACAATGCTCTCAATCTCTTCATCTGTAGCGCGAGCCGCCGCAAAGCGTGCCATCATTGGCTCGAACATGAGACGTACTTCACAGATCGCCTCGAGATAGGTTTTATCAGGCCCTATCTCATATTGCCAATCGATCACATCTGCGTCGAGCAAATTCCAATCCTCGCGGGGGCGCACTCGTGTGCCTATCTTTGGGCGAGCTTCAATTAAGCCTTTCTTCCCCAACACCTTCAGTGCTTCACGTAGTACCGTGCGACTGACATTGAACTGGAGACTTAGTTCAGGCTCGCTCAACAGTACATCTCCTGGCTTGAACTCGTGACGCAGAATGCTCAAACCGATCTCTCGCGCAACCTGCTCTGGTAAATTTTGTCGCTGAAGTGATCGAAATGTTTTCGGCATCTACCCCTCGATTTGTCTGACAAATATGTTGTATAATGATAATACATGAGTTCAAGCTCAAAGTCAAGGCCAAAAAGAGGAAAAAACCTACAATATCACTCGCGTCAAACGTCATCCATTACGCTGAGAGGAACAGGTAAGTAGCTAATGAAAATTGTTGATGTCAAGAGCCATGTGCTGGGTACAGCCTGGCGCAATCTTACCATTGTGCGCGTGATGACCGATTCAGGACTGGAAGGAGTCGGCGAGGTACGCATGGTCAACCATACCGACGCTTTGCTTGGCTACCTGGCCGAGGCGGTTCCAAACCACGTCCTCGGTCATAATCCGGCCAATATCGAAGACCTGGTCTGGCGTATGTATCGCAATGACTATGATCGTGCTGGTGAAATTGCCATGTCTGCCATCGCCACGATTGAAATTGCATGTTGGGATATTCTAGGGAAGTCTCTGGACCTTCCTGTCTATCAACTCCTTGGCGGTGCCGTACGCAATCGTATAAAAGCCTACGCCAATGGCTGGTATAAGGTTGAGCGCACACCGCAAGAATTTCATCTTGCAGCCCGGCAAGTGATCGCAAAAGGCTACCACGCTCTCAAGTTTGATCCCTTTGGAGCGGGCTACTATGAACTTGAGCGAGTGGAGAAGAATCGCGCTATCGCTCTGGTAGAAGCCGTCCGCGATGCAATCGGCCCCGACGCAGAACTCCTGATTGAAATGCATGGGCGGTTTAATCCAGCCACTGCCGTAGAAGTCGCGCATGAGTTGGAACCATTTCATCCATCCTGGATCGAGGAACCTGTTCCGCCAGAGAATCTTGCCGCGCTGAAGAAAGTTGCGGAGAAAGTACGCATCCCCATTGCCACCGGCGAGCGTATGCACACCCGTCATGACTTTCGTTCCCTTTTTGAGTTGCAAGCCGCCGACATTATCCAGCCCGACATCACACATTTTGGCGGACTACTGGAAGCAAAGAAGGTAGCGGCCTGGGCAGAAAACTACTATGTGCTGCTAGCACCGCATAATGTTGGTGGGCCTATTTCGACTGCGGCCGCCCTCCATTTCGCGGCTTCCACACCGAATTTCAAAATCCAGGAACATTTCAATGATTTTGCCGATGAATGGGTCAAGAACGCTATGCCGGGTAATCCAGAAGTGGTTGATGGATATTTCGCGCTACCCCAGGGACCGGGATTGGGCATTCGGTTGAATGAAGATAGTATCAACGAACACCCGCGCCAGCACGTCTTTTTCAACCTGTACGCAGAAAACTGGCACCTGCGCCAGGCATTGCATGTTCCAACTGCTGTCAACGACGATGACAATGAAACTGTCGGCATTCAAGAGTGACCAGTTCCTGTTGAACTATTGCATAAGGAGCAAAGTATTATGAACACAGCGCAGGCATTGTTGCATCGTCTTGGGTTGCCGCAAGGAGATCGCTATGATCTGCCTGCTTCGACACGCACTTTCCCCGATGGTGCGCACTATCGCGTAGAAATACCAAGTGTGGAAGGCCCTGCCGCTTTCCGAGCAGTCATTGAAGCCGCTCAGGCAAGCAGCGTTCCTCTTCATCGCGTCTCCCAGGGCAGTGGCATCATGCTCCTTGATGATACTGAAATAGGCGAGATGGTTCAACTTGGACACAGGCATGGAGTTGAAGTGTGCCTCTTCGTTGGTCCTCGCGCACCCTGGGAAGGTACCGCGCAGGCATTGACCCCTGATGGTAAACATTTCGGGTGGAGGCACATGGGCATGGATCAGCTTATCTACGCTTTCAATGATGTTGAACGCGCCGTACAGTTAGGGTTACGCAGCGTACTTGTTGCCGATGAAGGTCTCCTATGGTTGATCGATCAGGCTCGTCAACAAGATGTATTGCCTCGGGACCTGGTGATAAAAGCGTCAGCACTGCTCGGTACAGCCAATCCTCTGGGAATTCAATTGCTGGTTGATCATGGACTGAACACCATCAACGTTTCCTCTGACATCTCGCTTCCACGGCTCGCGGCTCTACGGCAGGTCATTTCGATACCAATTGATCTGTATATCGAAAGCCCTGATGGTCTGGGAGGATTCACCCGCTATCACGAGATTGCGGAGATTGTCCGTGTCGCGGCACCTATTTATCTCAAATTTGGCTTGCGTAACGCACCAAACATCTACCCCAGCGGTCTACACCTCGAACAGGTCGCGTTGCAGACCAGTCGTGAGCGTGTACGCCGGGCCTCGTTAGGTCTGCAGATGCTGGCTCGTCTGTCGCAAGATTTCAAAACGTCATTAGCCGCTGCTCCTGGTTTAGGGGTACCTGTACTGGCGTCCAGCCACTGATGGTGAAGTATGAGATTGTTGCAGTGAGCGGGGCGCACTCACATGTGTATCGTAGAGACGAGCTGACATGGAAGCTGAATAGGGTTGGCCCTCGTGGTCGCACGCCGTCCTGTTGATGAGAGGAACGATTCTTATGGAGCAAGTGAAAGATTTTACACCGCTTCTGACCGGACGAAATGCTTTAGTGACCGGTGCAGGCTCGGGTATCGGCAAGGGAATTGCGCTCGAGCTGGCGCGTCAAGGCGCCTCAGTTGCAGTTCACTATGCTCATAGTGAACAAGGTGCGCTCGAAATTGTCGCCGCGATAGAGCATAAAGGCGGAAAGGCGGTTGCGATAAGTGGCGACCTCTCCCTGGTATCTGAATGCCAGCGTGCCGTCGGCAAGGCAGCGCATGTGCTGGGAGGACTCGATATCCTGGTGAACAATGCTGGCGTCACGCGGGCACTTGACTTTGGCATTACCAGTGAAGCCATCTACGACGAAGTCTTTGATCTGAACATGAAGGGCTATTTTTTCTGCGCTCAGTACGCTCTGCCCTTCCTGTTGCAACGAGTCTCAAGTTGCATTATCAACATCACCTCGCTCCATGCCGCCGGAGGCTTTCCTCGTCACGCGGCGTATGCTGCTACGAAAGGAGCGATCAATGCTTTCACTCGTGAACTGGCGATTGAACTTGCCCCGCAACGTATTCGGGTGAACGCTGTTGGGCCGGGCATTATCGAAGTACCACGCTACTTCGCAATTCCTGGATATACCAGAGAGTATGGGAACATGATGGTTCCCTGGGGGCGTGTTGGACGACCCGCCGATGTGGCAGCCGCCGTCGCCTTCCTCGTCTCCGACGCCGCCGACTTTATCACCGGACAAGTTCTCTACGTGGATGGAGGGACGACCGCTCGTGCTGGTCTCTGGTGGGATCAAGGGAACACTCCACAGTAACGCTTATCTTCGCATGGCTTGCGCCATAAGGCTGGTGATGGTGAAGAGCGTATCGGACGGTTCAACTGTCGAGAGCATTTGCGAAACTTCACTATCCTTACTCCACATTGATGAGGTGAAACATTGAAACACATCATTAACCTTGGTGAAATACTCATTGACGTTATACCCACGGCCCAGGTACGCCTGGGAGAAGCCTGCTATACCCCTCACCCAGGGGGAGCGATTGCGAATGTTGCCGTAGCCATTGCACGCCTTGGCGCATCGGCCCGATTTATCGGTGGTGTATCAGAAGACGAGTTTGGTCGCCTTCTGATGCAGGTCCTCGCTGACAATCACGTTGATACTCAGTATGTTCAAGTGGTCCAAAGGGCTCCGACTGCGATCGCTCTTGTTACGCTACAAGCGGCGGGGCAAAGATTCTTTACCTTTTTTCGCCAGGGAACGGCTGATAGCCAATTACAGGCCCAGGACCTGGATTGGAGTGCCTGGCATGGTGCGGCAATCTGTCATGTGGGAGGCGTTTTGCTTTCCACCGATCCGGCTCGCTCAGCAACCTTCGCGGCAATGGAACATACACGTCAGGTTGGGTCTATCGTGTCGTTTGACGTAAATGTGCGGCCTGCCCTATGGGCCTCCCCTATCGATATTCGAGACACATTCGCAAAGGCAGTGGAGCGGACTGACATCCTCAAGCTCAGCATTGAAGAAGTTGAATTCTTAGCTGAACAGAGCAGTTCACTGCAAAAGCCTTTCCTGCTAGAGGATCGGTTGAATATGGTGGGAGACGCTCTTTTAAAGAAGGGACCTCGCCTCGTGATCATAACACTGGGTGCTCAGGGTGCGCTCCTGTTGACAGCTGGACACCGGGCAAAGATTCCGCCATTGCAAGTTCGTTCAGTTGACACGACAGGAGCAGGCGATGCGTTTATGGGAGCCATTTTATACAGTTTGGTGCAGCAAGGATGCAATGTACCGTCAGATCTTGAAGCTATGTCGGAGCATGATTTGAGCGAGATGGGCAGTTTTGCGAATGTGGTGGCAGGTATAAGCGTTACTCGCTACGGTGGTATGGCGTCGTTCCCATTCATGCACGAAGTCAGTGGCTTTCCGATCACTTAAGAGATTGTCCCGCGTAATGTAGGAGCGCGAACAGCCGATCCCTTACATCCAATTTGCAGCCATTTTTACGCGCGGATGATGCTTATACCCTCTGCCCTGTAAGGTGCTAACACCTCGTCCGGCGTAGAACGCTCAGTCACCAGATGTGTCAGATCGCTGATCGGCCCTACGATGTAGGGAGCAGCCGTGCCTAACTTCTCCGCAGATGTCAGAGCTACCACTTCAGCCGCGCTGGCTATCATCGCCCGCTTCACATAAACCTCTTCGAGGTCAAGCGTACTGATACCGACAGCGGGATGCAAGCTCGCTATACCCAGAAAGCAGAGATCGGCTCGAATGTTCCGATACGCCTCGACGGCCGCCGCACCGATATTTACCAATTCACGTTTGTGGAGCCTGCCGCCAATCATAATGACTTCGATCTCCGGGTATTCTGCCAGGGCTAGAGCAACCGGGGGGCTATGCGTGACAATGGTAGCGCGAAGATCATACGGTAAGTGCTGAGCTACCTGTAAAGGAGTGGAGCCGCCATCCAGAATAATCACCGAGTCCTGACGAATAAGTTGAATGGCGGCCTGTGCGATAGCTGCCTTAGCTCCCGGTGCCTGTTGCTGCCGCACGGTGAAACTGTCGGTAGTGGGCGAGTGCGGCAATGCCCCTCCATGGACGCGCTGGAGTACACCAGCAGCCGCTAGCTCACGCAGATCACGCCGAATAGTATCTTCTGAAACATTTAATTCCTTGCTCAACTCTGACGCAAGTACCTTGCCATCACGGTGCAAGGTTTGTATGATTGAACGCCGTCGTTCTGCCGTCAACATTGCTTTTTTCTCCTTGAAATTGTATGATAATCCTTGACACTGCATGAATTTACGTGTTACTATCATATTAGTGCAGTATATTGCATGAAAATGCCTGTTGTCAACGGGTAAAACCTGCAAAGGGTCAGGAACGTTTGACTTATCGTAATAGTAAGGGGTTTCCTGCACTGTTACATCACGAAACTGCAAGCGCAATAGATAATCGAGGGTTCTCTCAAGTTGAGAAATCTCATTACATAGCTCCTTAATAGGGAGACAAAAGGTAAACCATGAATAATACAGAGAAAATCGCTCTCGTCGCTCACGACAATAAAAAACAGGATCTCCTGGATTGGGCGAAATATAATAAAGTTCTGCTGAAGCAGCACGAACTCTATGCGACAGGAACCACTGGCAAACTGCTGGAACAGGAGCTTGGAATCGAAATCCACAAGTTGCAAAGCGGACCATTGGGCGGAGATCAGCAGATTGGGGCAAAGATCGCCGCGGGAGAGATCGATTTGCTAATCTTCTTCTGGGACCCGCTCACCACGCAGCCGCATGATTCGGATGTGCGGGCTCTTTTACGTATCGCAACGGTCTGGAATATTCCCGTTGCCTGCAATCGAGCTACCGCCGATTTCATGATCACATCGCCATTATTGTCCAGTACATACAAACATTTCTCGCCCGATTATCACACGTACATAGAGCGCATGAAGGACATCCCTTCTTAATTCTTACCAATAACTCTCAATATACGCAGCGCGACCTGCAAGGTCGGCAGTTACTGGATGTTGGATGTTCGCCGGGCAAGCTCTCGCTCCCAACCATGTGCGAAGGTGCGGTCTTCAATCGTCTCGCCACTGGCAAGTGTGTCCGATGAGAAGTCCTCCGGGCGCAGATCGGTGCCGATCTTGCAGTTACGGCCAACTTTCAGATTATCCGGCAGGTGGGTTCGTTTGCCGATAAGGGTGATGCCGGTGTTTAGCCGCGATGGTTCCAGCTTGTTCGGCGTCATATCATCGCCGCAGCCGATCTGGCAATTCTTGCCAACAACGACCTCTTTATCCAGGATCGCCCGGTCAACGACACTGCCAGCACCGATGATGGTGTCAAAGAGGAGAATGGAGTCCCGCACAACCGCGTTCGCTTCGACGACGACACCCGGCGAGAGGACGCTACGCTCAACCTGCCCCTTGATGATACAGCCATGCGAGATCAGGCTCCTGGCAACCTGCGCTCCCCCGCGAATATGGGCGGGTGGCCTCTCCTCACTGCGGGTGTGAATGACCCATGAGGCATCATAGAGATCGAAGGCAGGGTGGTCACCCAGCAACTCCATATGTGCCTCCCAGTAGGATTGCACAGTACCCACATCCTGCCAGTATCCGGTGAAGGGATAGGCATAGACTCGCTCGCCTTTCGCCAGCATTGCCGGGATTATGTTGCGACCGAAATCATGCTGGCTCGGTGTATCCCCATTATCTGCGGATCGTGCGTCCTCAATGAGGACGCGAGTCAACGTGTCACGACTGAATACGTAGATGCCCATCGAACCCAGGGTGCCGCGTGGTTCTGCGGGCTTCTCCTCAAACGAGTGTACCCGCCCTTCGGCATCCGTTTCCAGGATGCCAAAGCGATGACCCTCTTCAATTGGAATGACCACTGCGCCAAGCGTGACATCGGCACTGCGCTGTTGGTGGAAAGCGATCATCGGCCCGTAATCCATGCGATAAATATGGTCACCGGCGAGGATAAGGACGTAGTCGTAGCGTGCTTCCATGATAGAGTCCAGATTCTGATAGACCGCGTCGGCAGTTCCCAGATACCATTCCATCTCCGGTCGCCCTATATACGGCTGGAGCAAACGAATGCCGCCTTTCTGCCGATCGAGGTCCCAGGGTCTGCCCATACCAATATGGTCTTGCAATGAGTGTGGGCGATACTGTGTCAGCACGGAGACATCAGAGATACCAGAATTGACGCAGTTGCTCAAGGCAAAATCAATGATACGATATTTGCCGGCGAACGGAACCGCAGGCTTGGCACGCTTCTGCGAGAGGAGGCTTAACCGCTCGCCCTGACCCCCGGCCAGAATGACCGCTAACACTTTACTCATGGCACAGCTAATCCTTTCAGCATAAAACCCATACCCCTTACACACCGCTAAGGGTACGTTCATTATATCCTACAAGCGACGCTTTCGTTTCATATGATATGATGGCAAATAACACATTCTACCGAACTTCCGAAAATTGGCGGAAGACCATCCTCTAAATATGTGTAGGGGGTAACATGGCAAACGACACGCGCTTGAAGATTCTCATGGTTGCTACGGAGGCTGTTCCCTTCGCCAAAGAGGGTGGCGTAGCCGACGTCATAGGGAGTCTACCCAGAGAACTGGCCGCTTTGGGCCACGAGGTATGCATTTTTCTACCGCGTTACGGGACTATTGATTACAACAGTTGGGGCATTCGACACACGGAAGTTACGCGCACACTCTACATCTTTGGCTACGAGCAGACCGTGTCGATCTGGCAGACAACGCTTCCCGATTCCCCTGTTACAGTCTACCTGCTTGATCATTATGAACTCTTTGGTCGCTATCAACAACTCTACCTCGGTCTGGATCAGCGTGACGAACAGAGACGCTTTATCCTGTTCTGCCGCGGCCTACTCGAGGCTCTACCATCGCTTGGCTTTACTCCCGACATCATCCACCTCAACGATTGGCAGACTGCTCCTTGCGCTGCCTACCTGCGCACAACCTATCGCCATCTCTTGCGCAGGGGAGCTACCCGTATCGTCTATACCATCCATAACATGCAATACCAGGGGCGTTGGGACCCCTCTATCCTGGCTGAGGCGGGATTAGACCCTTCGCAGGTTTTCATCGCCAATGGCCTCGAATTCTGGGGCGATGTGAATTGGATGAAAGCTGGTATCACATACGCCGATGTAATCACGACCGTTTCGCGTCGATACGCCGAGGAGATTCAGACGCTGGACTTTGGCTGGGGTCTTGATGAGCTACTCTTCCAACGCCATCCCCGCATCTTCGGCATCCCCAATGGCCTCGATTGGGACGCCTGGAATCCCGCGACTGATAGCAACCTGCTAGCTCAGTACACCGCAGCCATTGCACCGTCAGCTAAAAATCGCAACCGCACCGCTCTGCGTCAGGAGTTCAGTCTCCCTGATGATCCCGCCCTACCACTTCATAGGCATCGTCAGCCGTCTTGTAGATCAGAAAGGCTTCGACCTCATCGCCGAAATCTCCAATGAGTTGCGTGATCTGCCTTTGCAGCTTGTTGTCCTCGGCAGCGGACACCCTCGCTACGAGCAGTTATTCCGCGATCTCGCCGCAAATACCAGTAATGTGCGGGCGCGTATTGGCTTCGACTCCGCCCTTTCTCACCGCATCTATGCAAGCGCGGATTTCTTTCTCATGCCGAGCGCGTTCGAGCCAGGTGGTCTGGGACAGTTGATCGCCTTACGTTACGGCACGCTGCCCATCGTCCACGCAACAGGCGGTTTAGCCGATACCGTCACCGACATAGATACTGATCCGGGTTCCGGTAACGGTCTCAGCTTCATTCCCTACACCGCCTCTGCCCTGCTCGATACCTTGCACCGTACTTTGCGGCTCTATAAGAAGCGCGACCTCTGGCCCGATCTCGTCGCCCGCGCAATGTCCTATGATTCGCGCTGGTCCGCCAGTGCCCAGGCTTATAGTACGCTGTATGGAAGTGTGCTGCGGTTGCCACCAATGTAATTAGTATCCTAGCGCATCAAGCTATTTGCGTCGTGAAAACAACCAGCCGCTCATCATAACCATGTCCAGTCCAGACGCCGCTACAGGTAATCAGATTGAGATGGTGTCCTGTGCTGGGACCAAAGACAGCGTTGAGAACGCCTGTGCTGGGGGCGTTGGTGGGATAACGCACGACACGATTGACGACAAATTGCAGTTGTTTTCCCTGCAACGAAGTGACGAAAACCTTGTCGCCCGGTCGAAGCGTGCCGAGCGACCAGAAAATAGCCGGGTCGCCGCCGACGCGGTCTACATGCCCCGCGATAACTGCATTGCCCGCCTGCCCTGGAGCGGGCCCTAATTTGAACCAGAAAACACTTGTCCAATAGGATGAATTGAGGGCCTTTGAAGTTGGCGCATCCATCACTCCCGATGATGTTCTGCCTACACTCATGACGGGCGCGTCAACTTGCAGCACAGGAATACGCAGGTGCATGGGTTGCCACGGCGCAGGTGTGGGTGTGACTGAGAGGTTGGCAGGTGTGGCGTGAATGGAATAATTGTATGCCATGAAGGCAAATAGAATTACCGCGAGAAGACTTATGTACAACAGAATTTTTTTCATAGGCACTCGTCCAACACCGATTTAATGTATTTGCTCTGTGCAGTATAGCCAAGAGAATTGCTTTCGTCAATGCGAAATATCGTTAAGTCTTGCGGTTTGTATCCCCTATTTACCGCATCAGAAGATGGCGATATGATTCATATTGGTCTGCTTTGACCTCTATAAACTATGACTTTTGTCTTCACACAAGTTACTTCTATTGCTAAACATGGTAGAATAGGTGCTACGAAAGAAGAGGATTAAAGTATGCGTTCATCATCAGAAAGGCAGGGTACAAGCGATGGCACTGGTACTACCTGCCTCAGTTACAGTCTTAACGCCGGCCACATCGGCTAATCTTGGCCCCGGCTTCGATAGCCTGGGACTTGCGTTACAACTTTACAACCGCTTTGAGGTGGAAGTAAAGGGCAACGACCCGGCATTTCCTGCGATTGAAATACAAGGTGCGTTGGGTGCGAGTCTCTCCACAGGGCCAGATAACCTGTTTTTCCGCGCATTCTCGGCGCTGTTCGCGCAACAACAGCTTGAGCAACCTGCCGTGCGTATTCGCATGTCTATTAGCATTCCGCCTGGCTGCGGCCTGGGCAGTAGCGCGACCGCAGTTGTCGGTGGATTAGTGGCAGCAAATGAACTGTTACGCTTACATGACTCCGCCTTGCGCAACGAAGACTTATTGGAACTGGCCGTGGCGACAGAAGCAGGTAATCACCCCGATAACGTCGCACCGGCTTTGCTGGGTGGTCTGGTGGCGACAACCTCAATGAATGGCAAGATTTACGCGGTTAAATCGCCATTCCCCGATGCTCTCAAAGCTGTCATTTTTACACCTTCGTTCCCGATGGATACCGTGGCGGGAAGAAAACTGTTGCCTGCCAGTTACGCAAAGGCCGATGTGACGTTTAACACCGGGCGTGTCGCGTTGCTTTTGGCGGCCTTGCGAGCGGGGCGTTATGAATTGATTGGTGAAGCGATGCAAGATCGTCTGCACCAACCCTACCGGCAGGCACTTTTCCCCGCGATGCCCGCTATCATTGACGCGGCAGTAGCGGCAGGTGCGCATGGAGCAAGCCTCTCCGGCGGTGGTTCATCGTTGATCGCGCTTGCCAGTCGGCATTTTCATAGCATCTTGCAGGCCATGCAGGAAACGGCAAAAGCTAATGGAGTGGATGGCACTGGTATGATTTTACGCATCGATCAGGTGGGTGCCAGGGTGATCAAGACGGCAAAGGGAAGAGTGCGCAAAGATGGCAGGGGACGTGCGAATGATCAGTATTACTGGTCGCCTTCTCATCCAGATGAAGGAGTGGTTGTCAATGAATGATACCCTTTCGCCACAGGTCGTTGATGCGCTAAAAGGAGTTTCATTGCGCTGTGTGGAATGCTCCGCCCTCTATCGGTCGGTAGAGGGAGGGCAACCACCACGCTATCGCTGCGGCTGTGGCGGCATTCTTGATGTCGAGATGGCATTTGTGTTGTCAGGGGAGCGATCAACACCTGCGCAGGCTCAATTAAGCTTATTTTTGAATTTGTCGCATGATATGGTGCCGGATGGAGGTGCTGCCTGGCGTCAACTGTTCGATGAACGTGCCACGAAACCTCCTATCTGGTCAATGGATACCGGTGATACTCTACTCGACCATAGCGGAGTCTGGCGATATCGCGAACTCATTCTGCCCGTTCCTGAACACTCTATTGTCAGTCGACCAGAGGGCAATACCAACCTTTATCCTGTCGGTATGGAAAACTGTGGCTCCGGTCGGGCCGGACACCGGCAAATCGGCCTTTACGCGGGCCTGGAACAGTTCTATTTGAAGCACGAGGGTGAGAATCCGACGGGCAGCTTTAAAGATCGTGGTATGACCGTTGGCGTGACAATGGCGCAGGTGCTGGGCGCGCGAGCCGTTGCCTGTGCCTCCACCGGCAATACTTCGGCCTCTCTTGCTTCCTATGCTGCACAGGCTGGTTTGCGCGGTATCGTCTTTCTGCCGGCTGGCAATGTCGCCGGGGGTAAACTGGCACAAACGGTTGCCTATGGTGCGCAGACCATCCAGATACAGGGCGATTTTGACGATGCCATGCGTTTAGTTGAACAAATCTGTGCCGAACAGAATATCTACCTGCTCAACTCCCTTAACCCTTTCCGCGTGGAGGGCCAAAAAGCGATCGGTTTTGAGCTATTGCAGCAACTCGACTGGCAGGCACCCGATTGGCTCGTCCTACCAGCGGGCAACCTCGGCAATACATCCGCTATTGGCAAAGCTTTTCGCCAGGCATACCAGTATGCCATTATTGGGCATATGCCGCGCATCGCTGCTATCCAGGCGGCGGGAGCCAACCCATTTTACCGGAGTTACACACAGAGTTTTGCGCAACGAGAAACTGTGCAGGCTCATACCGTCGCATCCGCGATTAAAATTGGCAACCCCGTCAGTTATGCCCGCGCTCGTCGGGTCATCGAAGAGAGCGATGGCATCGTCGAGGAGGTCAGCGATCAAGAAATCCTGGCGGCAAAAGCCATCATAGACCGTTCCGGCATTGGCTGTGAACCTGCCTCTGCCGCGACCCTCGCTGGTGTGCGCAAACTGGTGGCAAAAGGTATTATCAAGCACGATGAGCGTGTTGTTGGTGTGCTGACCGGCAATTTGCTGAAAGACGGCTCAACGGGTATATCGCAACAAGGCAACAATGTCGTAATAGAGGCTACATTGGATGCCGTCAGAAAAGTATTGCGTGTATAACCGGCCCCTACAGTCTGCAACAGGAACATTTGAGGAGAAAGTATCGTTCATGAGTTTGACACGATCAACAAGAAATGTTGAGACTGCGAACGTTGTACAGCCTGCTCGCACGTCACGATTACGTGCATTGTTCAGCACCTGGGAATTGTATCCCATCATACTATTGGCTGGTTTCTTGCGTTTTTATCAGCTTAACGTCACTGAATTCGATGATGATCAGGCGGCCATTTTCCGCATGGCCTATAACGCGGTACATAATGGTTTGATACCGGTCATGAGCAATGGAGCTTCGATAGGGATCGCCCACCCACCCGGCGTCATCTACCTGTATATGCTGCCTGCTCTGTTCAGTGCCAACCCGCTTGGCGGCGCACTCCTGGTCGCATTTTTCACGCTGCTCGGTGTGATAATGACCTACTTCTTCACTCGTCGCTACTATGGAAGATTTGCCGGAACGATTGCTGCTCTCCTGTATGGCACCGCTGCCGCCCCCGTACACTATGCACGTTTTATCTGGCAACCTAATATTATGCCCCTGTTCACCATGCTCTTCTTTTTTGCGCTCTTCCGGGGTGTCATTGAGCGTCGCAAGGGCTGGTTTTTTCCTGCTCTGGCTCTGCTGGGTATTCTTTATCAGATGCATGAAACCACTCTGCTGCTAGTGGTACCCTTAGCTATTGCCGTGGCATTTTCGTTTGATATGCTGCGCAAACGCGACGTGGTATTTGCATTGATAGCTCTCGTCATTATTTTCTTCCCCTATCTACTCTGGGAATTATTCACAAAATTTAACGATGTGCATACCATCCTTACTCTTGCGAAACAGCACAGTACTATAAATAGCCAGTCCATAGTCTTTTACCGGCTATTTCTCGTTCCTTTTACACAACAGCCAGCTTATCCAGGTTCCTTTCTGCAAATGCTGGCACCACTCCTGACCTGGTTAGTTTATCTCATGCCAGCCCTTGCTATTGCCAGTATTGCCTCGGCCCTCGTCTGTATCGTTATGTATCCTGCTCGCGCAGGTGTAAAACAGAATACAGAGCCGCGAGAAGAAGAACATGCTACAAATGCTCAACTAACCTCTTTCAAGAGTCGTTGGCTCTCTTTTGGCGCAAATCCTTACAGGGGTGGCTTAGTAGTGCTGGTGGCATGGCAGGTAGTGCCTGTTATCGTGCTTTTGCGCCATGCGATAGACCTGCACACACAATACTTTTTTGTTCTTATGCCCGGCCCATTTATCTTGATCGCTATTTTTGCCGCCCAAATGGTCGAATGGCCACGCATATTTTCTCAACTGCATATGGCACGCTATGGCATCTATGCTCTCCTGACATTGATTATTGTCGCGCAGTTCGTGGGTACGAGCGCACAAATTATTGATATGGGCAATGGCAATTTTGATGGACGCAACCCGCAGATCGGCACCTACTATAACGACCTCAGTTCTCTTCAACAGGCAATAAACGAGGCCGATTTCCAGGCCCAGCAACGCCATCTGAGCCATGTCTATATCGCGGCAGATAGTGTGACGAAGAGTGCTGAATTGTATTTAATTGAGCATATGTCGTTGCATACGCCAACCACGCTTTTCGATGCAACCAATTGTGTTGTGTTACCCGATCCCGCGAACGGTCCGGCGGTGATGCTGGTCAGTCCATACGATGCTTACGTGAATACGCTTCTCAGTCAGTTTGCCACCGCGAACCTGGTTGCCCGCCCAGCACGATTGGGCGGGCCGCCGTTCCTGCTCTATGTCGTGACGCCGTTTGCCGGTCAAGGTTCCGCGCATACCTTCACTAACAATATGCAATTTATGGATGCGCAAACCTATCAATGGAGGACCTCTGCCATGCTGGCTACACGCTGGACGTTGTTACACTCTGCTCCGGCAGCATTGTCCTCGACCTATAACTATGCTTTCGCGCTGAACATGGGCAATGGACATCAATTGCAAAGCGGCTGTTCACTGACAGATTTAGGAAGCGGAGATCAACTCGTTGTTGCTTTCCACATGCCTGGAGGTAGTCTAGTACCCCCACAGGTCACCATAAGAGCGCAGTTTTCCACAACCCACCCCTATAACCCTTCCTATGGCCCGTTCCATCTGGAAATAGACGGCACACAGAGCAGTCCCTCAACAACATTGGTGACTCCAGATGGTAGCACGAGTTTGACTGTCTCTAGTTGATTTTGTCTCACCGTTGGCGAGAAGGAAATAACTTCACTACCATCTCAAACGTACATATGTTTAGGGAAAGAAAACACTAGCAAAGATGTTCGTGGACTGCTACAATATGCATCATATAAGGCAACATAGAAAAAAGGAGGGCGATATGGGTAGCACTAGAAAGCGGCGATGGCTTTTACCGCCGTGGAATATGCCCTCCGACCCTATCAAAGCGGTATTCTGGTTTCTACACTGGCTGTTGCGAGTGCTGGTACGATTCTTCTGGCTTCTTATCCTGGCGGCTATCGTCTATGAAAGTATCTCAAATGGGAGAGTGGGCGGCGGTTTCGCCGGTGTAATCAGCGGCCTCGTGACGCTGCTGGTTGGCCTTGCCGTCTGGGCCGGGCTTGCGCTTGTACTCTTCTTCTTCAATATCAGTACAACCATTTCACAGACTATCGGTGAAGTAAGCCGTATGCAACAGGGCTTCTCGGCACGCCGCCCCGTCACCCCGGTGTCACCTTTTATGGAGCAGGAGATGAAAGGGAAAGTCGTTGAAGGGACGATTACTGATCTCGACGAGGAACGAAAGAGGCGCAGAGGAGAAGTATAGCCTGTAAAAAGCCTGACGAGCGGTTACTTCACACCAATTACAGCAGTTGTTTTAAATTGTCTGGAGGCTGGCCCTTGTTTGATTGAGGCCAGCGTAAAACCGATCTGTTTCATGGCTGGAATGATCTGCTCCTCTAAAAGAAGCTTGTAGTGTTCCAATCCTGTGACTTCAGTCGGGTCTATTTTGCCGGTAGAGAGCGTCACGACGAGCATGGCCCCTGGTTTAAGCACGCGGAAGATCTCAGCAAGAGTGCGTGGCGGGTCTGGCCAGAAATACAAGGTCTGGATGCTAAAAACTTTGTCAAACTGGCTGTCTGGGAAAGGTAGGGTCGACAGATCACCATGGTGCAAGATGACTCGTCCCGTTTTGATGGCCTGGGCATTGCGACGCCTGGCGGCACGCACCATCGCTTGAGAAAGATCGATACCCGATACCTGCCCATTGCAAGCCTGGGCTGCAGCCAGTTCGATAGCACGGCCCGCTCCGAAGCCAAGCTCCAATATCTGATCCTCCGGCTGAAGATTCAGCAGAGAAATCGTCCAGGTGGTTTCTGGTATGTGCTGGCGTACCATCTGTTCACCAAGTACACGTCCGACAATACCCCTTGGATGGCCGTGCTGACCGGCAAGAAGAGAGCCTTTGATGCGGTTTATCAGGTTCATAGGATTGCAATATACCTCCTTATTTTCTGACCACGGCGACTGCTAGCATGCGTCAAGTATGTTGCGTCCAGGTGTCACAATCCCCACGAGCCCCACAATCCGCATTATCCTACCCATTCACTGTTTCCCACCTCTGCCATGCCTGATCGCCGGAAGATGGGACATAGGAGAACATCAACGTGCCTGTACCCTCAATACAATAGTGGCCCAGTGCCGCCGGGAGAATCATCGTTTGCCCGCGCGAGAGCGGCTCACTTTCTTTCAGGGAATGACCATAGCGGACCCGTACGTCAGCTCCCAGAGACGTAAGGATGATACAACTTGTCTCTGTTGTATCTTTCATATAGCCAGTATAACTTTGCCTATCTTTGAAGGTAATCTCGCGGGTGACGAAGTAGGGACAGGCGACGAGACAGCGTTCCTCATAGCCCGTTCCTCGGGCCAGTGTTACTGGTGTAGACTTTACTCGGGAGGAAGCGCCATAGTGTGAAACGGCGAGTGAGCGCTCGATGTGCAATGTGCGCGGTGCGCCGGATGCGGTTAGGCGTCCATAATCATACATGCGGTAGGTGATATCCGAATATTCTTGTAGTTCATAGAGCATAACACCACTACCAATGGCGTGAACAGTACCGGCAGGAACGAAAATTACATCGCCGGCTGATACAACCTCTTCATGGAGCAGGTCTTCTAGTGCCACACGCTCTATGGCTTTCTGTACCTCCGCCTGCGAGGTAGGTGCTTTGAACCCATGAACGATAGATGCTCCCGGTTCAGCGGCTAAGATATACCAGAACTCCGTTTTACCGAGTTTGCCATTTTCATAGTGCGCTGCATAGGTATCGTCAGGGTGTACTTGCACGGATAGCTTTGCGTTCGCATCAATAAACTTTGCCAGCAATGGAAAGCGATTGCCGTAGATAGCTATGGACTGCGTGCCGAGCAGTGCGGCTCCAAGTTCCTCGACCACCGCTTCCAATGTTTTGCCGGTGTAGGGGCCGTTTTGTACAATGGTGCTTACTTCTGTTTCCCATGCTTCGCCAACAGCGACAGAAGGTGGGAGAGTTTTCCAGCCATCGCGTTCAAGTCTACGCCCTCCCCAGATGGTTTCATGCAACGATGCTTCTAAACGAATAGGGTAGTGATAGGTCACGAAATGCTCCTAATAGTCGGGATTTGTCATTATTTCTGGAGGCCAGCGTTAGTTCGCCAGGAGTGCGCCTTTAACCTGGCGGCTCAATCGTTCACGCATCATGATCCCTTTGATACGGTTGATTTCACGCCCGCCTTTGAAAAAAATGATCGTGGGAACACCATCTATTTTCCATTGCTCTGTGATATCGCCGTTGGTATCCGTATCCAATTTGGCAAACGTGACCTTTCCCACATATTCTTTGCTCACAGCCTCAAATTCGGGGTTTTGTATCTTGCACGCACCAACCTGGTCCGTTGAGAAATTGACCAGCACCATTTGCTCTGCACTCAGCACTTTTTCGGCAAAATCTTGCCCTGTTACCTCAATGTAATTTTCTGCCATACTATCCTCTTTTATTTCTCTGGTTATCTGTGGATGGTGTATTTTTTCACAAGGTATCACTGATCACGAACGAATGTCAAGCATTCAGCATTACTTCGGCATCTTCTATCAGGTAGCGATATCCTTGCTCTGTCAGGAAGAGCTGGCGGTTGGCGGCAAACTCCTGATCGCGGGTGTCGCGTGTGACGATAGAGTAGAAGTAGGCAAAGCCACCGTCGCTCTTGGGGCGCAGAATACGGCCCAGACGTTGCGCTTCTTCCTGTCGGGATCCGAATGTCCCGGAAACCTGAATAGCGACGTTGGCATCAGGCAGATCAATCGCGAAATTGGCGACTTTACTGACCACGAGGCGTTTCAGTTCGCCCCGGCGAAACTGATCATACAGTTTCTCACGTTGCGCAGTCGAGGAACGCCCGGTTAATAATGGTGCGTTCAACTCCTCAGCAAGCTGTTTCAGTTGATCGATATATTGCCCGATAATCAGCACCTGGTCGTCGCGGTGCTGTTCGGCCAGGTGGCGTGTGACGACGAGCTTGGCAGGGCTTTCTGCCGCCAGGCGATATTTCTCGCGTTCCTCCGCAATCGCGTAATTCAGTTGCTCATCCTCGGTCATGCTTACGCGAATCTCATGGCATTCGGCGGTAGCAATCCAGCCCTGCTTCTCCAGTTCGCGCCAGGGAACATCATATTTTTTGGGGCCAATCAGGCTGAACACGTCCGACTCGCGCCCATCTTCCCGTACCAGCGTGGCGGTCAAGCCCAGGCGACGTCGCGCTTGAATCTCCGCTGTAATGCGGAAGACAGGAGCGGGCAGCAAGTGAACTTCGTCATAGATGATCAACCCCCAGTCAAAGCTGGTAAACAATGAAAAATGCGGAAAGTCGTCAGCCTCCGAACGCCGATAGGTCAATATCTGATAGGTGCTGACGGTGATGGGGCAGATATTTTTACGGTCGCCGGTATACTCGCCCACCATTTCGGGTGGAATGTTGGTTTTATCCCGAATTTCAGCAATCCACTGGCGTACAGCTACCGTATTTGGCGTGAGAATCAGCGTTGCACGCTGGATATCTGCCATTGCAGCCAGTCCAACAATGGTCTTGCCCGCGCCGCAAGGCAGAACGACGACGCCACTGCCCCCGCTGGGTGCGCCATTCGCGTAAAATGCAGCCGCAGCCGCATACTGATAGTTGCGCGGTGAGAAGTCTTGCCCTTCCTTCGTCGTCGGCTCTAGCTTCATTGGTAGCGGTGAACCATCGGTATAGCCCGCCAGGTCTTCCGCGGGAAAACCAATGTGGATGAGGGCCTGCTTAATATGCCCGCGCCGCGAAGCATCTACCTGGATGGTGTGGCTATTGATTTGCCGTAACAGGTAGGGCTGTGTGCGTTTATGGTGCAGAATTTCCGCCATAAGTGCCGTATCTTGCGAGGTGAGCAGGAGCGCATCCCCTTCACGAATGAGCTTAATACGCCCATAGCGGCTCATATATTCGCGAATATCAACAATGATGTTAGTAGGAATGGCGTACTTGCTGTAGCGCGTGAGGAGCTCAATGACCATATCCGCATCCATGCCACCGGCGGCGGCATTCCAGAGTGAGAGCGGAGAAAGACGATAAGTATGAATATGTTCAGGCGACTTCTCTAATTCCGCGAACTGTGCCAATGCATCTCGTGCTTCCGCGTGTTGTGGGTGGTCTACTTCCAATAGGATGGTGCGGTCGCTCTGGACAATCAATGGGTTCTGTAAATTCATCATCTATTTTAGACTCCGGGCATATTTGCCCAATTTTGTATATATTTCATTATGGTACTCACCGCAGCCTCTTCGTGGCCGCGCATGAGATGGCGTGCCCCGGTGATGACTTTCATCCCTTTGGGGCCTTTTAACTCTTCGACAAATGCCTCAAGCTTATCAGGAGGGCAAACCTCATCAAGCTCGCCGGTGACAAATAATTTGGGACGTTCAAATGCTTTGGGAAAACTTCCGGCGGCACGGTACAGGAGCAGGCTAATAGCGACAACTGTCCGTATACGTGGATCAAAGGGAGCATACATCAATGCGATATTTGCGCCGAAGCCATGCCCAACCACACATACTTTTGCCGGATTAACGCCCGGTTGCCTCAGTATAGTATCAATGGCGCCTGCGAGATCAAGTGGTTCCATACGCCCATCCGTTTGTTGTCCCTGGCTTTTGCCGACGCCCCGAAAGTTAAAGCGGAGTGCCACTATCCCCGTATTTGCCAGATGCCGAGCCAACGTCACAGTGACTATATCGTTCATAGTGCTCGTGACGGGCTGCGGGTGGCATAAGACAACCACGGCTGCATGTTCGACGTTCTGCGGCAAATGACATATCCCTTCAAGAAGAAACGAAGGTTGCCCTCGACTGTGAAACGTGATGAGCCGCTCAGCCTGTGCTGGTAATGAGGTCATGTTTTCCCTTTTCCTTTTACGATTGTGTACCTTTCATCTTATCTCAGGAAAGCCAAAGCGTCAATATTTGCGTATTCTGATAGAGAAAATGGTTTTATCATGTGAGTTTTTCCCAGTTGTGGCAAATTGCTTAAATTTGTGTACACAACCCCTTGCATATATGTGTAGGGATGTTATACTGGATAGTAATATGTAACATATTTTTCTTTCCAGTGAATGAATATGTCAAGTGCGTCTGACAATTCTACACTGGCATCAGTTCTTTGAAGATACTGGTGAGGGTATTCAAATCGTAAATAATAAGGGATGGGGTAGCCCTGGCGGGCAAGCTATTTTGTTCACTGCCCCACTCTTGATGCTCTACCTGTGCGTACTCTCTGGGGGAAGCAGATTTCGACAGGCTTTGTTCATAGCGTTTGTGGCTGTTTGCCTGAAATACTGGCATTGCATTATGTATCAGTACCGGGACTTGTTATTTTCCTGGCCTATATCGGAGCCTGAAGCTGACACCAGATAGTAGATGGCATACGTGCTTTGAATGACAAAGGAAATGTTGCCCGCATATACGCATGTTCTGCATGTAGAGAGCCGCACAACATTTCTGTTCAGGCGAACACAGGCCGCTGACCTATATATTGCAGTTGTGTTTATGCAAGTTACATGGCACAACGTGGTATACTAGGAAATAGGACTTGTGAAACGTAGAGGCAGGAACACATATGGCAGACATTTTAGTTATTGAGGACGAGTTATTGATCGCCCGATTGCTCAAAGAAACGCTCGAAATTGACGGTTATCAAGTTTGTACCATCCTCAACGGCGAAGATGCTATACAGTATGCGTTACGGGAGACGCCACACCTTATCATTGTAGATATCATGTTGCCAGATATTGATGGCTTTGAGGTTATCCAACGACTGCGCGATCATCCAAAAACAATGCATATTCCCATCATCGTCTTGAGTGCATTAGGCGAGCCCGAAGATAAAATGCGGGCTTACGAAAAAGACGTCGATGGGTATATCACGAAACCGTTTAACACCGATGAATTGCTGGCACGGGTACGTCGCCAATTGCGCCGCGGCTTGCAGAATTTTCTCTCACCACTTACCGGCCTTCCCGGCGGTTTGCAAGTTGTACGTGCTATCAACTGTAAACTCCATGAAGCAGATCCCTGGAGCCTGCTCTATCTCGATCTGGATAACTTCAAGGCATTTAATGATGTGTATGGTTTTCTCGCAGGCAATGACATGATCATTCTCGTTGGCAATATCTGCCAGCATACCGTCTACGAGCATGGCAATACTGATGATTTTGTCGGACATATCGGCGGCGATGATTTTGCCATTGTCACGACCCCGGACCGGTCAACTTTACTCTCCCGTCACATCGTTTCTCGCTACAAGGAACAAAGTACCTGTCTCTATTATCCAGAAGATTTGGAACGTGGCTCCATCAGTGGTCTGGACCGCAAGGGACGCCCCTACCAGTTCCCGCTCGTTTCACTATCGATAGGCGTTGTAAACAACCAGATTCGCAAACCGCGTAGTATACAGGAAGTGAGCTACCTCGCGGCCGAAGCCAAACGTCATGCGAAGCAGTCAAACGATAATGTATTCTCTATTTCGTCTCAGCATGAGAAGGTGAGTCCTGATCGCAATCATTTTGCCTATACCCCCTCCTTTTCACAGACTGCATCCATCTTTTCACCTTCATCGCTTGATCATTCTCATTATGACCCTCTCCATTTTCTCGGCGAACATCTCCTGGCGGAATTTGAGCAGCAGGTGTATTGATGAGGTTAGAAAAAGTCGTGAGTATAATGAAGCAGGAAGAGCATAGCTCAGGGGACGAAGGTGAATTAATCGAGCAAGAGGCGGAGGCGCAGCGCATCTCCATCCGCGAGAATGCGAAACGGGTGTTGCGCGAGAGCGGCCTCGCGGCCCTTTTGCAAACCATCAACAAGGATGAATTGAGACGCCGTGGGACATTCGAGGAATATGACTCCATGGTGTTGCTGAGATGGGGTACCGGCTATACGCGCCGCCATTTATGGATCGAAGTGAACGGGAACACCATCCGTTTCAGACTCACTGCACATCGCAAATGCAATACTGACTCCCCTCTCTGCGACGGAGAGTATCACACATTTACCAGCACCATGTGGACCAATGCGGATTTCTTGCGCGACGAACTGTATAAATATTATCGCAAACCAGTTGCTGAAAGTTCCAGCGATTAACTGTAGCTCCGATTGATCACTCCAAGCACAAGCTGTACAATTAACCGTAGGGACCCGACTTATCGCGTCCCAGGCACGAGTTGCAGCAATGTGGTAGTCAGCCCGTATGTTACAAAGGGTCAAGTGGAAGTATCTGTATCACGCCCATTCCACTAATAAAGCGGCTGATTGCCTGGTAGTTGGGGTCAGTATAGAAATCTTCGCGGTCGGTTTCGCTGGCCCAACTCAGCAGGTTGAGAAAGACGGAGCCATGCTGATAAATAGTCTCATTACTTCCAGGACTCCCTGATGCTGGTGGAGACGATGACTGAGGCAGAGATGTATCCTCATTGAAGCCGCGTGCGAGAAACGCAAACGATAAATTGGGTTGCGTTGCCTGCCGGCGTAAGCTTTCTATCCACCCACGTTGTGTCAAGTCGGCTTGACCTGCGCGAATCGTGGCTAAATGGGCAGCCGCTAAGATAGGCTCTGCCGTGGGGCGACTGTAGCCCCACAGATATTGCATCAGCCATTGTTCCGGCTGTCCCGCGAGTAACTCGGTAGCAGACCCTAGTAGAAGTTGCCGTGGACTAAAGCGTTCTTGCGCTTTCTGCCAGATATCTTCGTCTTCCCACGTTGTTAGTATGAAATAAAACGACTCGTTGCCACGGCTGCGATAAAAGCGTGCCGTTACCAATCCCTGGACGTTGCGTACTGTGTCGGATATGATACGCATACGGGCCAGACCATCAGCATCCCTGCCAGGGTTTGTATGGGCCAGTGTTACGACGAGCAGTTCCATACCCTATCACCCTCTCTCCAAATATTGCCATTTTCGCTACATAGCATACCATATGGTGGAAGTAAAAGTTCTATTCCCCTCATATTTATCCGACAATTTGGATGCTGCCGTCCTGTTGGACGCCTAAGATCACCGGTCGTGCGCTGTTATTTGTTATCAGGACATTATCCCAGAGATGGAGGACCATAAAGCCGCTCAATCCGTTAAGATGGGCGGAGCTTATACGCTGCACTAGCCTGGTTGTAGAAGGCAGAGCGCTGGCACTAGTAACCGGCCCAAGTGCGTTAGTAACAAGCTCAACACTATCGCCAAAGAGCAGTGCGCCTTGATCAAGAGCGGTAGCACCGCTACAATAGCTCCCCGGCGTGGCAAAGGAGGTGCAGAAGCTGGCATAGAACTGTTTCTGCCACGCATCATTAGCTGGCGGATGGGCGGCTGCCGATGCGACGACATAGATGCGTGGCAAGCTCAATTGGTGCTGCTTTGCCCATTGCACCAACTCCTGAATTGCCGAAGGTTGCACAAATTCTCCGCTGATCATCAGAATTGGCTGCTGATTTTGCGGCAGATGGGCAATTGTTTGCGCTAAAAGCACAACGTCGTTTGTCAGCAAAGGAGCGTAGATCAGATCTGGACGCGGTTTGGCCTCTAAGGCATCATTGAGACCCGCCAGTAAGTCGGTAGCCGAGGCTTGTGGGTATCCATTCGCGTCGAGCAGGCCACTAGCAACAGCCGTTTCCTGGGCCACAATACGACCGAATACACGATGCCGGATGCTCCTGGGGAAACTGGCCACAAACGCCTGTGCCGAACCTGCCGACGAGGGATTGCTCGGATCATAAAAGATGGCGGCGTTCCGCGTTACCAGTTGATTATAAGCGAAAGAAGCTGCTAAAATGCTCTGGCCTGCATCATCGGGCGAAAAACGGATGAAGGCGAAACCAGGAGTGCAGTGGCGATACAGAGATGTTTGCGTCAACAAATTTACAATAAATAGCCCCGTCGCCGTAGGGGCGATGAGCGGCACTCCGACGTGGCAAAGTGTGGGCAAGACAACCTGTAGTAAACTACTCGGCCCCATCCCAAGCACACCTAGCAAAGGGGCTGTTCCGTGTACTTGAAGGCCAAATTGTTGAAGATTGGCTGCGCTACCTGTTGGGCTACTCATAGTAGCAATGTCGTCAGTTATCTGTAACGCCCCTTGTTGCGTGCCGGTCGTGTTTGCCAGTACGAGATAGAGCAGCGGCGCGTCCGGCGTTTGTAGTTGAGTCAAGTTATATTGCTGCTGGGCGATAAATGCGCCGATCAATTCCTGTGTGTAGGCGGCGTAGAGGATATGGCGGTCTGTTCCTCCCTGTGGGTTCGCATCGCCAGGGCCGCTATCAAAGCTCACAACCAATATGCCGAAAGGATGTCCCGATTGGCGTACCTGTAAATCTTCCTGATATATGGCGGCTTCCGCTCCGTTACATTCCGTCGTATCGGTAAGAGAGGCGTTCATTGCGGATGTAAGGAATTTAGCAGCACTACTCGTATCGCCCTTCTGCATTGCCTGTGCCGCCTCGCGCTTATACTGATAGCTGTTGGCATTGCAGGCGTCATAAATTTTGAGACCATCGCTCAAGCCAATACCATCTGGAGTTGGGATCGTATGTTTGATGATTGGTGCATGATAATAGCGAGCATCATCCCAACGAACACTTAAAAATACCGTCAGCGAAGCTACCAATAGCAATAATATGAGTGTACCATAGGCTAACGCCATTGGCGAGACAGGGACCTGGCCTCCACGGAAAAAGCCGGTTATTTGCCAGCCAATCACGCTGAATGGATCACGTACGGGTTTCCGGCGGAATTTGCGATTCGCCTTCGCCTCTTGCCGGAATAAATCCATCAATACCAGGCAACCGGTCTCGCATGTCAGCAAATGCACTTGTACCTCTGGATAGAGCAGACCCGCATTTTGTCCACTATCCAACGCCTCTGCATACTCTGGCAGCAATTGGCGGCATTGCTGACAATCGAGTGTACCTATACCCGCATCTACTGTTGTGACTGCTGGCAGTTTGGTAGATGCAGGTGCTACTTCAGGTACATCAAGTACAGAAGCTACCGGAGCGACAGCGACGGATTTGGCCTCGGCACCTTTTTCATGCGACGAAGACTGTAATTGCTGTGCCGCCAGTTCTTGTGCCAGAGCGACAGTGACGGAAGACGATTCTGGCTCCAACACAGGATGTTTTGGTTCATCAACAAGTGTCTGTCCAGAGGTTCGGGGGGAATAATCAACCTCAGCGACACGCCGTATCTTTCTTTTTTTACGCGGCGTTGTGCTGCCGGTAGTGGAACTCAAACAGCGTATGCATGTCGCCATGTGTTGTTGTGCTGCTTCTACCGCTTCTTCCGGCACACCATCAGGCACCTGTTCATATTCGGCAAGCACAGAGACAGCAAATGCACACGCTGCTGGCAATAGTTCATCCGTTGCCACAGCACCCTCCAGGAAAAATAAAGTAAGGTCATTCCAGATGGAAGCCTTCGTTGTGGATACCTTCTGATGGGTATCCCATTAGGAAATAACTCATTCGCGTGAAAAGGAACGCAGCGCAAGCGTGATTTGTTGCTCCAATGTGAGCGACTGGTCTTGAGGAAGCTTGCTTAGCGCGGCTTGTGCCTCGGCATTAGAAAATCCCAGACCAATGAGTGCTTCCAAAACCTCGGTCTGTGTTTTCCCGGACGTGTAGACTCCTGTTCCGCCGAGTGCAGTCAGTGAAGGCAGCTTCCCTTTGAGTTCAAGTACCAACCGTGCGGCAACTCTTTTTCCGACGCCTGGTGCCAACGCAAGCCGTTGCTGATCCTCATCCGCGATTGCTTTGTACAGCGTTGGTGCATCCATGACCGAAAGCAATCCTAACGCAACTTTCGGGCCGATACCACTTACGGTGATGAGTCGCTCAAAGGCCTCGCGCTCCTCCTCGCTGGCGAAACCATACAGTGCCATGCCGTCTTCACGCACCTGGAAATGTGTATAGAGTGTGACCTCCATACCCGTTTCGTTCAGACGTTTCAGCGTTGATGAGGGCGCAAAAACGCGCACACCGAATCCCCCCACACGTATAATAGCCGAGTCTGTTTTGCAAGCCTCAAGTGTGCCATGAATACTCGCGATCATCAACAAATACCCCTTCTGTACATAAAGAAACGTCTACGGAATTTTGCCGGTAACTTGGCCGCCATTTGGGCCATAAAGATATTCTTCCTGCTAACGCAATTTCAGGAAATTGTCGGTGAGTACCTGTGACGTATGAAGGTGACAGATAGCGATGGCGGCTGCATCGGCTGCATCATCGGGTCGGGGAATAGTGGGAATGTTCAGCAGAATGCGTACCATCTCGCCTACCTGGTCCTTGCTTGCACTTCCATAGCCTGTAACCGCTTGTTTTACTTGCTTGGGGGTATACTCGGATATGGGCAAACCCCCGTTGGCGAGCGCGAGCATGGCGACACCGCGTGCCTGCCCAACTGTCATGGCGGTACGCGCATTCTTGGCGAAGAAGAGTTCTTCCATCGCCGCCTCTCCTGGCTGGTACGTGGCGATAATTTCAATCAGACTTTTGTAGATACTCTGCAAGCGTTCTGAGAGTGGCGTGTGCGCAGGTGTCGTAATCACATCGCAAACGAGCATACTCAGCTTGTCGCCCCTGGCGGCAATCACCGCGTAGCCAACAATGGCAGTACCCGGATCGATACCCAAGACGATACGGGTACCTGTTGTATCACTCAATATCGTATCCCTACAATGGTGTCGGTGAATTCGTGCTTAGTCATACGAAGCTGCGAACTCTTCGGGGAAGTCAGCATTGGAGTACACATTTTGCACATCGTCCAGGTCTTCCAGTTTCTCTATCAGCCGCATAAACTGATGCGCGACCTTCTCATCGCTAATTTCAATCCTTGTTTTGGGTACCATCGTACTCTCGGATTTGACCACTTTATACTTTTTTGCCTCCAGAGCCTGGCGAACTTTCTCAAGTTCCGACGGATCGGTGTAAATGGTGATTGTCTCGTCGTCGGGCCCCACGGGGTCTACGTCGTCGGCACCCATATCGAGTGCTTCCAGCGAAAGTTCGTCGGGGTCATGCTTGTCTAACTCGACTTCGATGATGCCTTTTGCCTCGAAGAGCCAGTCTACGCAGCCGTTTTCACCCATGTTTCCGACGTTGCGGTTGAATGCGTTGCGTACCTCGGCAACGGTGCGATTGCGGTTTTCGGTGAGCGTCTGTACCAGGATTGCGGTACCGGCGGGCCCGTAGCCTTCGTAGGTAATCTCTTCCAGATTCGAGCCTTCCGTGCTACCCGTAGCGCGTTTAATCGTGCGGTCAATGTTGTCCATTGGCATGTTGGCATCACGCGCACGCTGTATCGCCATACGGAGGCGGAAGTTCGCATCCGGGTCGCCACCGCCGCCCTCACGTACCGCTACCACAATTTCGCGTCCCAGGCGGGTAAATAATTGTCCTCGGCGTGCATCATTCACGCCCTTCGAGCGGCGTATCTGCGCCCACTTTGAATGACCTGACATGTCATTTCTCCCCTACTCTGTTTCAAATATATCCATGCTGAAAATATGATACTTCCATATGCCTCTCCGGGCAAAAAGAATTGCTGTTTGGCTTTATTGTAACATGAGGAGGTACTGAGCGTCGAGGGGTATGCGAGATGTTTTTCTCATGTTTCGTTAGAACAAGTCCCCTCCTGATGGAATATAGCGGCGAGCATCAAAGAACGGTGTATTCACGGTCGAAACGAACGTATCCACGTGTCTAATGCGAAATCCTCGTTCGAGCAATGCCGCAAGGCAAGGATGAGGCCCCGGCACTTCAAGGTGTATCACCTCTGTCTGCTGTAAGGCCGAGTTTACAGCAGACAGGACACAATCAGCTGCATCTTCCGGTGTGATAGCACCAATGGGGCCAAGAGTACAAGCTTGAGGGTACCACAGCGTTCCTGCTCCTAATCGGATATACCCGTAGCCTACAATTTGTCCCTGCCGCCGAAACCACAATGGGATAGCACGTTCTTCGCGCACCCAATACAGGTGATCAGCAGGACGTAGACGACCACCGATCTGAGCATCCCAGCGTATCAATGCTGGATCATCTGGCTCAGCCTCGATAATTTCTATATCGGGAGTGAAAGGCCACGCATGGGTTGGCTTCTCAAGTCGAAGTGCGAAGACAGGCCAGTGTGGACGCATCCCAGCCCGAATATACAGTGCAAGCGCACGCGAATCACTCGAACTCACAGTAAAATGAACCATTTCATCCTGCGGTAATACAGAGCGAAGAAGTGTTTTGCCTAACTGACCTGACTGTTGATCTGGTCGAACAAACAAATCGGTGAGAAAGGTGGTTGTTCCCCGTGTAATAGCTCCCGCGAATGCGAGTATTTTCCCATCCTGCTCTGCGACATACAGTGTCCCTGTCTGAAGGACGTGCCGTAAATATGATGGAGTGTCGCCGCGTTGTGGCGGATCAGGTTCATCAAGCACCTCGTTCTGATAAAATACCTCATACACCGCTCGTAGATCAGTCTCATTTGCTGGACGAAAAATTGTCATATCGTACTATCCTCACCTCTTAAGGATGATGTTCCAGCCATTCTATAATTGCCGAATTAACGGCCTCTGGTTTCTCGCGCATAACATAATGACCGGCGTCCGCAATGGTACGCAGTGCTGAACCGGCGATGTGGTCGTGCAGGTACTGGCTATACTTGACCGGCGTCGCCGTATCATCAGTGCCACAAATAATCAACGTCGGCAAGTGGATGTCTTGTAAATGTGCCATACAGTCAAAGATATTGCACGCCGATAGGTCACGATAGAGGATGTAGGAGGCTGGTTCAATCTGCTCGCTGAGTATCGTTGGCGGAACGGTCTCTACATTGACCGGAGCAACGCCCGCTTTTGTCAAAGTAATACGCGCCTGCTGCGGTGTCGTGCGTGCGGCTTCCAAAGACGCTGGTAAGACCCGCAAACGGGCACCGGTTCCGATCAAAATGAGTCCGCCCAGTTCATCGCCATATTCCAGTGCCATCGTCAATGCGATAGCTCCGCCCAGCGAATGACCCGCGATAATAGGATGGTCGAGGTGCATTTCCTGCTGGATAATCTCATGAACTTCCTTCGCATACGCCAGCACAGTCGTTTCCTCTGGCAGCGTATCCGCTCGCCGCCCGTGTCCCGGCAAGTCAATCGCAAATACCTGCTGATGGTTGCTATGGTCACGTAAACCTTCCACCTGCAACCGCCAGGCGCGAGAGCTATCCCCCGATCCGTGAATAAATACAATGGGATGATCCATTAAAAAAGTCCTCCAAAAGAAAATAGGTTGTTTGCATGGTTCGCAAACTGGTGTTTGGTATTGTATCACGTTAGGGATGGAGATGTTTTTTCGTCAAACATGAGACGGCTTTCAGCGCGATAAACCATTCGTCTGGACAAACTAAATTGCGTAAGATACAATCACGAGTGTGATTGACCTTCTATTTTAGCGATTGAACGAGCGAAACGATGCCATCAAAAGATTATTTGCCCACAACATGGTATGACCCGCGAGTCAGGACTCGACCCTCTTCAATACAAGGAAACGGTATGTTTATTGCTCAGCCTATCTACGAAGGGGAAATTGTGGTCGTGATTGGTGGGATAGTACTGACAACCGCCCAATTTGAAGAGTTTATTGCAACTGTTTCCCGCTACAATGCCGTCCAAATTGGCGAGGATGCTCATCTCGTTGATCTTCCCACGGCTCCTGGTGGGATGAATCACTCGTGCGACAGCAACCTGTGGATGCGCGACGAAGTGACGGTTGTGGCACGCCGCACACTCGCTGTTGGCGAAGAATTGACTATTGACTACGCTCTCCAGAGCGGGTTGCCGGGCGATGTACTCGGCGAGCTTTGTCACTGTGGCTCACCGGTTTGTCGCGGGTTGATTACCGGCAATGATTGGCAGCGGAAGGACGTTCAGGATCGCTATGCAGGGCATTTCTCTCCGTTTCTTAATGAGCGCATACGGTTGTTCAATAAAATGTAAGGAAAGAGATTGTAGTGCCGAAACCACTACTGATTATCGTTAATGGCCCTCCTGAAAAATAGCACTGCCTGAAACATGACCATGTTCCAGGCAGTGCTATTTTCTTCTCTTGTAAGAGATGATTACTACCTAACAATCTGTCTCGGTAAGTGTGCTAATGCTCTCATTTCCGACTGCCCAGAGTTGTGAGGTGCCGGGAATGAGTGCCATGCCGTTCAACTGAGCATTGGCCTGCGTAGGGCTGGTAACGAGCTTCCAACTAGTACCATCCCATTGCTCGATGAGCGCGGAGCTGTTCCCATTGGTGAAGGAAGTGCCGACGGTCACTACATCTTTGGCCGATATAGCGGCTATGCCCAACAGGTCATTGGAGCCGGTACCGACGTTCTGACTGGCAACGACTTTCCAGGTAGAGCCATTGAAGTGCTCAATAAGGGTGAAGTCCGCACTTGTAGGCGTGGAATTGGCACCAACGGCCCATATGTTGCTTGCCGAAACGACAGTCAGGGCCTCAAAACTATCATAAGGTAACGGGTTGGGGCTAGAGATGATACTCCAGGCCGATCCGTTGAAGTGTTCAACGAGGGTCACGGCACTACCCATGTCGTTGGTGGAAAAGCCAACAGCATAGATGTTACTTGCCGAAACAACGGCAACTGCATTGAGAACGTCAAATGGGTTGCGGTTGGGACTGTGGACAATCTTCCAGGTGGTGCCGTTATACTGCTCAATCAGCGTTCCAGAAGAGCCTGCTCCGACGGCATAGATGTTATTTGCTGAAACGACGGCGATACTTGAAAGCACACCTGTGTTGGTGCTGGGGAAGACATTCCACTTGGAACCATTGTAGTGCAGAATGAGTGTCTGTTGTCCGCCATTGCTGGCATCATCAGACCCGACGGCCCAGATGTTGTTCGCGGAGACGGCGGCAATAGCTTTCAGTGTATTATTGCCTGTGCCAACGTTTGGACTGGGTATGACGCTCCAACTTGAGCCGTTATAATGTTCGACGAGCGTCTGAGCGACAACACTACCTTTGCTGGCTCCTATTACCTGGAAGCCAATGGTCCAGACGTTGGTCGGTGAGAGGCTTGCAACCGCTTGCAGCCCATTGCCACCGGGTGAAGGATTGGGACTGTTCACGATGCGCCAGGTACCGCATGATACGCTGGCCGCCTGCGCTACACTGGTAAGGGCGAATAGCATCACCAGCAAGCCGATCGCTACAGTAGAGAACCGCGAGAATATTTTCATGATACTCCTTTTTACCGCCTACATATTTGGCGGTTGCTTCATTGCATTCAATTGAAATGGATGATTTTCTGAAATTTAATAAGAGACATACGTACATGTTTGACTTTCTGTCTGAAGTATAACCGATGAAGTGCTGAAATGTATCGTTAGAATGGAGTATTTCATTAACTATTTGCAGGCATAAGTAAAAAGGGAAAGTATAGTTAGATCGAAGTAATGCCATTGGATGTGGAGGGCCAACATACTTGCTGGTACCCGAAATGACATGGAATTGGTGCGAATCATATTTGACAGCAATCCCCAAATATGGTATAAATCCTATTGCTGTTCTATAAAAAGGGAGTGTAGGCAAAAAAGGCCTCTCCACTCCGTCATATTATAGAGCGGCGCATACGGGGTATACATTGGATATCCCGCGTAACCGCATGTCTGCGAGTATATACCGGTGAACCAGGACCCCCCTCGGCGGGCGGGTTGCTGGGTTTTTGTGTTGTGCAAAATACTCATGTGAGTAATCGTCTTTTCCGTACTATACTCACTCTACGCCTGGATTGGGGGTGACTCGTGCTACGCTTTTACATCGAAGCGGGCCGTACCGCGTTTCGACGGCAACTCATCTATCGCTGGGCCAATCTGGCTGGCCTGCTTACCAACATCTTCTTTGGTGCTGTCTTTAGCTATGTGATTATCGCGCTCTTTCATGCGCGACCAATAGCGGCAGGGTATAACGTGCAGAATGCCTTGCGCTACACATGGCTAGAGCAGGGCTTGATCATGGTTGTATTGCCCTTTGGCTGGTATGACCTGATGCTCACCATACGCACAGGGGCGGTTGTCTCAGATCTCAGCAAACCGTGTGACTTCTACTGGTACTGGTTCAGTCGTGAGTTGGGGCGGAGCATCTATTACCTGTTGCTGCGTGGCTTGCCAATTTACCTTGCCGGTATGCTGCTCTTCGGGATCGGCGCACCTACAGACTGGCGGCAATGGCTCGTTTTCGCGTTCAGTACCACCCTGAGTACCTTTGCCGGTATTGCTTACCGCTATCTCTTTAATCTGACCGCTTTCTGGGTTGTGGAGGCGCGAGCAGTCTATACATTCGGGTTGACTATAGCGCAATTCCTTACTGGTAGCTATGTGCCACTGCCGTTCTTCCCAGCATGGTTGCTCGCGATTATCACATGGCTCCCATTCAATACGTTCATGAATATTCCTACGCAGATGTTGGTTGGCAATATCACAACAACAACGCTGCTCTTCGATCTGTTTTTGCAAATCTCGTGGGTTATCCTGCTAACACTGAGTATGCGAGCGTTGACCACTATCGCGGCACGTCGTGTCATCGTGCAGGGTGGGTAAAGAAAAAGGAAGCAGACGAGTATGATTGAAAATGTGATCAGTGATGTAGAGCTTTACCGGCACCTTATAGGGATGCAAGTGCGTACACAGGCGCAATACAAGGTCAATCTGGTAATTGATATTCTTACCTACTTCGGCGTGACATGCGCGGAATTTCTCGCCGTCGTCCTGTACTTTGGCCCATTTCCTACGCTACTGGGCTGGAGGATTGGTGAGGTTGCCATGCTTTATGGAGTAATGTCGATCAGTTTTGGGTTCGCGGAAATGCTGGGGGCTGGTATTGATAACTTTGCGGACACTGTTCGTCTGGGCGAGTTCGACCGTATCCTGCTGCGTCCAGTTGGCGCTTTTACGCAGGTGATCGGCAGTGACTTTCGGTTGCGCCGTCTGGGGCGCATAAGTGAGGGCTGTGCAGCTTTTATCCTTGCCCTTTATCTCTTACCGGGCTTGCAATGGTCACTGGCAAAGGTTGCTGCCCTCCTGATCGGAGTCGTGAGCGGCTCGGTGATCTTTCTCTCGATCATGTTGTTGGGAGCGACGATCTGCTTCTGGACGATCGAGACGACGGAATTGATCAACATGTTGACGTATGGGGGACGAGAAATGCTGAGCTATCCACTCACCATTTATAATCAGCTAATGCAACGCTTCTTTCTGTTTGTCGTACCCCTGGCTTTTGGTTCCTATGTGCCAACCTGTTATGTGCTGGGACATCCATTGCCGTTTGGTGTCCCGGCTGAGATCGCTTTCGCGGCACCGCTTGTCGCGTGTGCTTTCGCGGCAGTGTCAGGCTGCATCTGGCTTTTCGGCGTGCGCCACTATCAAAGCACAGGCAGTTAAGTGGTCAGGCAATGAGCAAGCAATGAATAGACAAGGAGATTTTCATATGGCGATGATAGAAGCCGACGGGCTGAGTAAAACGTTTCGTGTAGCGCGACGGCGACCGGGGTTGCTGGGTGGGTTGCGCAGTGTGGTAGACCCGGAGGTCCGCATTGTACAGGCAGTTCACGATTTGTCGCTGCATGTGGAGCGCGGAGAGATGATCGGTCTGGTTGGCCCGAATGGTGCCGGGAAAAGTACCAGCATAAAAATGCTCACCGGCATTCTCGTGCCAGGTGGCGGCACCATGCGCGTCGCGGGGCTGAACCCGACGCATCAACGCAGAGAACTGGCCTCGCGTATCGGCGTCGTCTTTGGACAACGTTCTCAACTTTGGTGGGATTTACCCCTCATTGACTCGTTGCGCCTCTTGCGTCACCTCTATCGTGTGCCGGAGGATCGCCACAATGCTAATCTTGCGCAGTTACGTACCATGCTTGACCTGGATGAGTTTATAGATACACCTGTGCGCCAACTCTCGCTGGGCCAGCGGATGCGTGGCGATCTTACTGCTGCGCTATTGCACGAGCCGGAATTGCTCTACCTCGACGAGCCAACAATTGGGTTGGATGTCGTAGCAAAGGCGCGTATCCGCGAATTTTTGCTGGCAATCAATGCCGAACGTGGCGTCACCGTCCTGCTTACCACGCATGATATGGATGATGTGGAAACACTTTGCCCGCGAATGCTCATTATTGACCACGGGCGCAAGCTTTACGATGGCTCCGTATCCACTATTCGCGAGCGTTTTGGCGGTGAACGTACACTTATAGCGGCATTGGAACCAACGGAATTCGCCATGTTGCCGCGTGACGAACAGGGTCAGCCCATGCTCCTGAACTTGCCCAACGGAGTTCGCTTGCAACGTATTGAGACACCGCAAGTATGGCTGAGTTTTGGTAAAAATGCTCTTCCCGCGCATGAATTGATTGCCTGGCTGGGTGAACGGTATCGCCTGCGCGATGTAACATTTCAAGAACCGGAGATTGAGGATGTGATTTGCCGTATCTACGAGGAGGGTCTATTATTGCACGAAGCAGAACTATCTCGTCGCGAGTGATCTAAATAGCACTACAATGCGTAAAAAGTTATAGGGGGAGATACATAACTGTAACCCAACCATTATGTGCCTTCTGTATTTCCCTCTTCTTCTCTATCAAAAGAAGAAATACTTTTCCCCGGGTACATAACATTTTACGCTCAACAGGAAAAATCAGGCTAAAACCTCTTCAGTTTCGCCTACTAGCTTTTGAATTTCGCGTAAGCGACGTTCGGCCAGCTCTACGTTCTCTAAAGCCTGAGCCAGGATACGATCCCCTAAAGATTTGTAGTATTGCTCAATCTCAGGGTCGATCGCGCCGCCAACCAATTCTAATGCGCGGTTCAGTTTGATGTCGATTGTTGCAGTTGCCATGTTTGTTACCTCTTGATCCAAAAAGGTGTGACAAAATATCAACGGGACTACGTATGATAATTGGTACATGCAGTACCAGAACTAAAACGCGCTTTCGTCTGAAAACGTTTCGCCTCTCATTATTCTATACGCTAATTAGAGAGGATTGGTTACAGTAAATCGGGTAATTCTTTGTACCCGTATCTTCGCGTACTTTGTACCTGTGTTTATATTACAGTACACGCCCAAAAAAGCCAAATGAGACAACCAAATTTCCTATTGGAGGAGTTGGAGCCAGTACCTCTTGCACGCAAAAAAAGCGTGCAAGAGGTATATAGTATCGAACAAACAACGTTATCCCGTAAGAGCATACCCTGCGGAATTACCAGATCACTTCATCAATCTGCATTAACCGGTGACAATCACTGTCAGATTCATGTTCTGATGAATGGTACAATACAGATGAAAAGTCCCGGCTGTATTGAAAGGACCTATCTGGTGCGTGTCGTTGCCGCTGAAGGTCTGATTGACCGTTGGCGCCCCAGTCTCTTTCGCCGGTTTCGCGGTCCCATTGACCCACGAACCATTCATAATGACGTGTGGCACTGCCTGCGTGTCTGCAAGCGTGAGCATCGAACCCTTTGAGATAGTGACACTCGGCTGCTCAAAGGTGGTCAAGCCCAACTTCACTGTTGCTCCATTGCTGCCGCCAGTGCCGCTGCCACTGTTCCCAGTGCTACTCCCATTCGTGACAATCACTGTCAAATTCATGTTCTGGTGAATAGTGCAATACAGATGAAAAGTCCCGGCCGTATTGAAAGGGCCAACCTGGTGCGTGTCGTTGCCGCTGAAGGTCTGATTGACCGTTGGCGCCCCAGCCTCTTTCACCGGTTTCGCGGTCCCGTTGACCCACGAACCATTCATAATGACGTGTGGCACCGCCTGCGTGTCTGCAAGCGTGAGCATCGAACCTTTAGGTATCGTGATAGAAGGCTGAAGAAAGTTCGTGAGTCCCATTTGTACCGTTGTATTTCCGCCGCCACCACTCCCGTTGCCACCTCCTGGCGTAGTGCTGGCAACAGGACTGCTGCCGGGCCGTGTGCAGGCCGCGAGCAAAATACTGCCAAGTGCAAGGCTCGCGAAGATTATCGCCAGCAATTGTAGTCGCTTCTTACTCATAACAATTATATCCTCTCGTAACTATCCATAGCATAGCTCTCTATTCTTTAGATATGCCTCCCAGATTTGTACTTTTACCATTTCTGCAGATAGGCACGTTGCACATGCAGGCATGAAAGGCACATCTATCCAGGGCTAGAGATGAACATTGATGCTTACTCTATTCCATACTATATCCATACTATAGGGGAGGGTGCAAGGGTACAGAAATCAGGCAGGTACCTGATATTTCGTCGGGTAGATACCCTAATGTTTGAACAGAATATGTGAGCAGTGGGCTTGCCAATGCTTGAAACCAAACAAATGAGTGGAACGTGCCTGATGGAGAATAGAGAACTTTCCAGGATGGAGTAACGTTTTTACCGAAAGGAGCAATATAATGGCAGACAATTCAGGTTTAGCGCAACATCATGCATCAGTGACAGTGAATGCTCCTGTTCATCAGGTGTATGCACTTTTTACTCACTTTAACGACTTTCCGAAGTTCATGAGCTTTGTGAAAGAAGTTACCTACTATGATGACCAGCGCAGCCACTGGGTCGCACAGGCGGTTGGACAGCACGAGTGGGATGCGGTCAATGACAATTGGGTAAAAAATCAACTAATCAGGTGGCACTCAATCAATGGTTTGGAGAATAATGGGCAAGTAACATTCCAGCCTTTGGGAGACAATCAAACCCAGGTTGATGTACTGATTAACTACAATCCTCCGGGGGGCGTTCTCGGCGATATTGGTGAAAATCTGGGTGCGGGCAGTAACTTTGACTCGAAGCTGCAGCATGACCTGGACAACTTTGCGCAGATGGTAGATCAGGCCCCCCCAGGCGCACTCGATCCTGCGTCCTCAAACTACCTGTTCCATAGCGATAGCGCAGCCTCGAAGGGTATCACGACCGATCGCCAAAACTCAACAATGGACGATACGAATGTCGGCGCTGGCGCGGCTAGTTCGGCGAGTAATTATGCGGCGAGCAATACCACTCCCTCCTATCGCCCAATAGTGGATAGCGACATTATTGATGGCAATGTAGATGCAAATACACCTTCGTCAGCTTACACAGCTGAACAGGATGTAATGCCGATGGGTACTGGCACAAGGAATCCTGTAACTCCAGGGAGTAGCAGTACAAGGAATCCGGTGATGCCGGAGGATAATAACACTAGAAATCCGTTGGTGCCACCACCTGCTGGAACAACCAATCCAGTAATGCCGCCTGAAACCGGCACGGCCAGCCCTGTACTGCCACCTGAGCGCGACAAAAATTACTAGAGTAGCTGGCAACACATTTCCAGGGCTGTAGCAAAATCACCTGGTGGCTCTCATGAGAGCCACCAGGTGATTTTTTACTTACATCGTGTTACGATATAAATAATAGACATAGCAAAGACGCTAAACCGTCTGCAAGAAGTATTAGAATTCCCACACTATCCTTTTTGAAGTGGCGATGGCATTGACTTTTCTGATACATCATGATATACTTAAAGTGTTCCAAGCGGAACGACCCAGGAAACAAGAAGACCTGGGCACAAGGCTAGCGAGTCTTGCATTGGTACCTTCCGAAAGGAGAACCTATGAAACCAATGAAGAAACCAGTACGCCTTTTAGGGATGGTATTTCAAATTGACAAGGAGTGCCCGTAAAGGCGGGCTGACCGAGCCTCTGAGCGTCTGACCACTACCTGGTATAGACTAACCTGCAATCCTATTATGGATTATGCAAAGTCTTTTATGACGGCTTTCGTTACAGGTTGGCAGGGGTAAGCAGAGGATTTGCGAAACGGGGCATAATAACTATCTTTGCCCAATGTATGTGCAATATATACTCGGTTGATGTGCCACGGGAGATGTGCAAAAAAGAAACACACAGGGGTCAGATACATACGGTATCTGGCCCCTGCTGCTATTACAATATATTTTTTCTTCATATCAATCACTTGACTTTTATGGCTAAGCTATGGCATACTGTGGGCAATTCACCGATTTCACTTTTAAGCGAGTGATAAGTTGATATACCAGTGAAGGGTTTGTGTATCAATCAAGTCGCTCTAAGTTGTTTGAGAGGTCAGGTAAAGTATGCAGGTACTCACTCTGGAGAAAAATCGCGGTTACCTCATTGCTGGCATTGGTGCTATTGTCGCTCTCTTCGCTTTTATATTCTTATCGATTCTCTCAATTTCTAGCACCTCTTCTGGGACACCACCCACAGTAAGTGTAACCGAGTTAAACGTATCAAACATTGCGCAGTATCAAATCTCCATCTGGATTGAGGGGTTGGCGGCAGTTACAGCAATTACAATTGCGACGTTAATCGCTTTTCGGCCAGTTCCTTTCAGTTGGTTGAAGACCACGGCTCCTCTTGAGATACAGATTCAATGGGGAAATTATCTCTTGATGCTTGCTGGTATTCTTGGCGTTCTTACTCCGCTCATAATAGCATTTACAATCAGCGGTTCATTCGCATCCGCGTCGTTTGTGACTTCATCTAATGACTCCGTAGGTTTAGCAGCAGGTGGCTGGCTTTGCTTGTTGGGCATGATCGCTGTCATTGTTGGTGGAGTCCTTGCCCTTAGAACGGTGAACAAAGTACCGCAGCAAGTTGTGGGAACGGGAACCTACACACAGTATCCTCCTGTTGCCGGGCAACAGTCATGGTCTGCACCGGTAGACCCATATGCTTCCGTTGCGCCTCCGCAACAATGGGATGCTGGTCAGCAGGGGTATACGAGACAGACGGGTCAACCGACGCTCCCTTCACAACCGCAGTGGAATGCAGGTCAGCAAGTTCCGCCTATGCAACAACCGCAGTGGAATACAGGGCAACCGACGCTCCCTTCTCAGCAGCAGTGGAATACGGGACAGCCGACGTTACCTTCTCAACAGCAAGAGTGGAACCCTGGGCAACAAATGCCGCCGACACAGCAGCAATGGAATCCTGGGCAACAGCCGCCTTCTGGTCCGCCCTATCAATAATCTGAAGTGATGTTTAGCTATTCTGTTTGCAAACTACTCTCAACATAAATTAGCATGTTGCGTTTAGTAATTACTCATAGCTGGCGATTGACCGTCGCCTGGAAGGTTAGAGTACTGATGGCAACGCTTAAATCGGATAAGAATCGTGGATACCTCATCGCAGGTATTGGAGCCTTTGTTGCTTTGTTCTCCTTTTTATACCTGCCTTTTGTCTCACTCTCTGCGGCATCTAGTAATAGCTCTTTCCCATTGACCACCACGGAAGTAGCAGATTTCATGGGGATCATCTGGTTAGAGGGGATACTAGCTTTTGCTATACTGGTGCTGGCATGTTTGCTCATTTTCAGAACTAATCCATTTGGATCGTCGCGGACGCCGATTGTGAACCAGATTCGCGGAGGTATATACGGACTTGGCGGAGGTGGCATACTCAGTATCCTGCTGCAATTTTTGATTTCGCTCGGCATAGGGAGTGCATTTCTACAAAAGTACGTAGGGTTTGTTAGCTCTACATCTACCATTTCAGCCGGTTATGATTATGGCTCGTGGTTATACTTGCTGGGTATGATTGCTGTTATTGTGGGAGGCGTCCTGGCCTATCAAAAGTCAGGGCTTGTTTCTTCCGCGGCAAGCGCCTCATCGTACCAAGCGCAGAATCCATCTATACCTTCGTCCTATTCAGCACCCGGCTCTTCCCCTTACGACTCGCCCTATTCATCCTCTGCACCTCAAGGTTCGTTTCCGCCGTACCAGCAAAATGTGCAGCCATCTTCGCCCTATGATACGACAGGTGTATCCGCGCCGAATTACTCGCAGGATGCTGGAATGCAACCCCCCTATCAGGTGCAAAACCCTCAGCCACCTCAGGGGCCGCCGCAACAGTGGCCTCCATCGTATCCATCGTAGTTGTATCTATCATAATAATAGTCCCTCAGGATGGATGCAATGGACGAAATAAGCGATAGGGACGAGCAAAAGGCAAATATTGCTGGTCTATATAATCGTGTCGCCCAGCTTTATGGGCAGGTTGGACCGAATGCCTTCGCCTATGCTGGACGACAACTGGTCGAACGCATGGGTATAGCTGAGGGTGCTCATGTATTGGATGTTGGGGTTGGGAAAGGCGCAAATCTCTTCCCCGCGGCAGAAAAAGTTGGCCCTCGTGGGCAGGTAACAGGTATTGACCTGGCTGAGAGGATGCTCCAGGAAACGGCGGCTGAGATTGCGCGTCGTTCCATTTCTCATGCGACTGTTCTCCACATGGACGCGGAACAGTTGACATTTGCTGAGGCATCCTTCGATGCCGTGCTGTGTGGATTTGCGATCTTCCTCTTCCCCCATCTTGAGCAGGCCTTGTCTGAATTTTTTCGTGTAATGCGTTCGGGTGGTAAGTTGGGGATAACAGTGGCGCGCGATCCTGATGCGCTGTCGCAGTGGTATGGTAAACACCTCACCGAGTATGCCAATCAGCATCATTTCCCGTTGAATGCTGGAGGAACGCGTCTTGATTATCATTCTGAACTGCCAACGTATCTTGCTCATGCAGGTTTTAGCGATGTGCAGGTTCTGCATGATCAGACCGAGGTTGTTTATGCCGATGCGCAACAATGGTGGGACGCTAAATGGACGCATGGCACTCGATATTCGCTGGAACATATGCCACCCGGAGTCCTGGCGCAGTTCAAAACCGAAGTCTTCGCCAGACTGCAAGAGGCTCAAGAACCGGATGGTATCCACGAGAAGTGGGACTTCCAGTTCACTGTTGGAATCAAACCGATAGAGGGAAGAGCCTGAGTGGCTCTCAACCTTCCTATGAGGTTCTGTTCTTTTCCAGGTCGCCAGAGAGCAGGATAGTATTTCCATTCATATCAAGCTTCTACTCTCCCAACGACAATATTGCCATGAAGGCTTCCTGTGGAATTTCCACGTTGCCGACCATTTTAAGGCGTTTCTTGCCCTCTTTCTGCTTTTCGAGCAGCTTTCGTTTGCGAGTGATATCGCCGCCATAACATTTTGCCAGTACATCTTTACGCATAGCTTTGACGGTTTCACGGGCGATGATGCGCGAACCAATAGCGGCCTGAATAGGTACCTCAAACAGTTGGCGTGGGATAAGGCGGCGCAGCTTTTCTACTAGCAAACGGCCCTGGTGGTAAGCCTTGTCACGGTGCAGAACGAGTGAAAGCGCGTCAACCGGGACGCCGTTGACGAGGATGTCGAGTTTCACCAGATCGGACTCTTGATAGTTGCCGAAGCTATAATCGAGCGAGGCGTAGCCCTGGGTGCGCGACTTGAGTTGGTCGTAGAAATCTACGATCAGTTCCGCCAACGGCATAGTATAGGTGAGCAGAACGCGCTCGGCCTCGATATATTTCATATCTTTATAGGTGCCGCGACGTGTGGTCACAAGGTCCATGATGGTGCCGATATAGCGCGTGGGCGTGAAAATGGAGATATCCATCCACGGCTCTTCAATTTTCTCGACGATACCAGGGTCGGGAAACTCGGACGGATTGTCAACTTTCACAACTTCTCCGCCGGTTATAGTCACATCATACTCCACGCTCGGTGCTGTCGCCAGAATATCCAGGTCGTACTCGCGCTCAATGCGCTCCTGCACGATCTCCATGTGCAGAAGGCCCAAAAAGCCGCAGCGGAACCCAAAACCGAGCGCGTTGGATGTTTCTGGCTCGTAGAAGAGTGAGGCATCGTTCAATTTTAGCCGATCGAGGGCCTCGCGTAATAGTGGATATTCGTTGCCCTCGACGGGATAAATACCGGCAAAGACCATCGGCTTGGCAGGCTTGTAACCCGCTAGCGGCTCTACGGTGCCGAGCGCGTTGGGCACCGTAATCGTGTCTCCCACGCGGCAATCTTTCACGTTCTTAAAGCCAGTTGCGACATACCCCACCTCACCGGTTGTCAGTGTGTCGCCAGGTGTCAGGCGCGGATGAAAGTAGCCTGCTTCGAGAATATCAGTTGTGCTGCCTGTCGCCATCATCACAATACGCTCGTCGGTGTGCAGTTGCCCATCCATTACGCGCACATAGGCAATGACACCCTTGTAGGCATCATAGTGCGAGTCAAAGACGAGAGCGCGCAAGGGTTGATACATATCACCCTTTGGTGGTGGCACCTGCTTAATAATTGCTTCAAGAATTTCTTGTGTGCCGATACCCTCTTTTGCCGAAGCCAGAATAGCCTCTTCTCGAGGTATGCCGATCACGTCCTCAATTTCTTGTTTGACACGTTCCGGGTCGGCGCTGGGCAGGTCAATTTTATTAATTACAGGAATGATGCTCAGGTCAGCCTCAAGCGCAAGGTACAGGTTGGCCAGTGTCTGTGCCTCGATACCTTGCGTCGAGTCGATTACCAGCAAGGTTCCTTCACACGCGGTCAGACTGCGCGAGACTTCGTAGGTAAAGTCCACATGTCCGGGAGTGTCAATCAGGTTCAGTTCGTATTCTTCGCCGTTGAGGGCGGTATAGAGCATACGTACCGCCTGCGCTTTAATGGTAATGCCTTTTTCGCGCTCTAACTCCATCTGATCGAGGGTTTGCTCCATCATTTCGCGTTTGGAGACAGTGCCGGTATATTCGAGTAGGCGATCGGCGAGTGTAGACTTGCCGTGGTCAATGTGGGCGATAATACAAAAATTGCGAATATGTGCTTGATCGGTCATTTTATTCTATAATTCCTCCGCACAACACCTCATCACCATCCTGGCCGTCATAGAAGACGGCGGCTTGCCCTGGTGTGATGGCCCGCTGTGGGCGTGAAAGTGTGACATTTACACGATCCCCCTCGATGGGAGTAACCAGTGCCTCTATTTCAGGTGCTTTATAGCGTACGCGCACCTTTGCCGCAAATGGCTCGTTAGGCGTCGCGCCGCTCAGGTAATGCATCTTGCCAACCGTAAAGGTTGACTTTTCCAATGCCGAGGCCGGGCCGACGATCAGTGCGTTCTGCTGGGCATCAATTTTCAGGACGTGCAACGCTTCCGGTGATGTAAGGCCCAGACCTTTACGTTGTCCGATGGTATAGTAGGCGAGTCCGCGATGGCGACCCAATGCATTACCATTGAGATCGTAGATCGGCCCAGGCCGGGGCAGAGTAATCAAAGGCTTTGTGATGGTTGCTCCACCAGCTATCCCGGCTACCCCTGCTCCTACCAGTTCAGCGCTTTCAGTATTTGCGTTGGCGGCATACCGATTGATGAAGCCGCGATAGTCGTTTTGCGCAACAAAGCAAATTTCCTGGCTCTCGGCCTTTGTCGCGACCGTCATGCCGCGTTCAGCCGCCATAGCGCGTACTTGGGGCTTGGTGAACTCTCCCAGAGGGAAGCAGGCGTGCGCAAGTTGCTGCTGATTGAGAACGTGCAGGACGTAGGACTGATCCTTATCGGGGTCCATGCCGCGCCGTAAACGCCTTTTGCCGGTAATAGGGTCGTCATCGACACGCACATAATGGCCTGTTGCCAGATAGTCCGCGTCGAGTGCCAGCGCTTTGTTGAGCAAAACGGTAAAGCGGATATGACGGTTACAGGTCAGGCAGGGATTGGGCGTGCGGCCCGCGACATATTCTTCGTAAAACATGTCTACTACGCTGCTCTTGAATTCTTCCTCCACGTTGACAAGGTAAAATGGCATATCCAGCATACGTGCGACCCGGCGTGCATCATCAACTGATTCAAGGGAGCAGCATTTATTTTGTACGACTCGCTCAACGCCGTCATCTTCGATTACGCCCGGTTCTGACCAGAGGCGCAACATGATACCAATCACTTCGTGTCCCTGCTCTTTGAGTAATGCGGCGGCTACCGAGCTATCTACGCCGCCGCTCATTGCGACGACAATTCTCGCCATATTTTACTGCTCCTGAAAAAACTGCTAAAGATAGAAAAAATGACCAGCCTGATGGGCTAGTCTCTTGCTGTTGCTGCTCTGTTCTCTTTTGTGCGCTCTGCTGCAATGCCCTTTGTTACCACGTAAAGGGTAGCACAGAGTGACCTGCTTGTCAAATGTCCTGTACCACTCGACTGAATTGCTTTGTTCGTGTATAATGATCGCGAAAGACTCATGATGTCTCCCCGTTCTACATTGGGTGAGTTAGGATGAGTTAGGGTGAGTTTGGACGAGTGTGCGGACGTAGGTATAATACGTAGGAATTATTTTTATATCGAACTTATGAATGCTCTCTAGCAACAGTCATGCTAAGGCATCCCAGCAAAGTAGTCAGTAATGGCCCAAGCATATGTCAATGTAACGAGCAAGAAGTGAGGAAACAATGCCGAAGAAGTCAGCGGCTGCACGAGGTGGAGCGCAGCGTAACAAACCAAAGGTACAAAAAAATATTGAGCTGGTACATCCGAAGACAACCTCGGAGGAGCAGACTCTTGAGACGAGCAAGACAGACGAGACAGACAATAATGCCGAACAGGCTGTTGTCGTGACCAGCGTGGATACAATGGTTGCGCCCAAAGCCAGGAGTGTAAGCACAAGTACGACTCGCACAAGAAGTACTAATGTGCCGAAGGTACGCGAAACTTCTGCTCGTCTGGCCACTTCGACAGCGAAAAAGGAAGAGAAGGAAGCTGAAGAGCAGGAAGAGGTATCGGAAGCAGCCACAATAGACACAGTAGGCACGACAGGGACGTCCACTGCGCCAAAAAGTGCTGCGGCCCGTTTAGCGGCCCGTCGCCAGTCGGGTCAGAAGAATCGAGCTGCGCGCGGCGGTATCACTCATTACCGCAGAGCATTATTCATATGTACGCAAAGACCTGGTTTTCATCGCAGTATTGGCGGCTATTATGTTCGCGGCAATCATCATTCTGCATTTTGTACCGGGCATTGGCTCGTAAAGCACAAAAAGAAGAAGCACTGTTTGAGATAATATACAGTGCTTCTTCTTATTTTATCGTTTCGGGTGGCTTGTGTAGAGGCCGGTTAGCCCTCAACGCTCTTTTCGCGAAGACCAGCTTAGTGTACGAGTGGGCTGGTGCCTAATCCGGCTGGAATCCCATGTCTATATGCTGCTGGAATAGTCACGCCCAAAACTCGCTGCATCGCCATTGTATGGCTGGCAGTCACCCCAATCGTGGAAGAAGCGACAGGTACAAGTCCATTCCCCATTGTCGAAATTGGTGGTATGGACATCATTTTCACCCTGGAACGTCGCTTCAAAGCGAGTAAACTGAATTCGTCCGGGTTCTTCTGCATAACGTTTGGCTTTTGCGATCTTACTGATCATACTTGAGTTCATGATCGGTATCTCCTTCAAATCTAATAACCACGCCGCGTCCACTCATTCAATAACGTGATACGCATTCTGTTGAACGTATCGAATCGAAGATGTTGTCGCGCATCTGATGTGTTTAGTAGTATGTATCCTCATCCAGCAAGATGAGGATACCTCTGAAGAGTTCTCTGCTTGCCTCCTTTCGTCACTCTAAGAGTGTTTGTTCATGCACATCCTTCTTCTTCGGATGTGATGGTCATCGAAACAGATGATGAAAAATCGATGATCCCGCTTATCAGTGCGCGTAATATGGATGAGAAATAAAAAACACCAGGGCAAACCATCCCTAGTGTAGTTGTTTAATATTGAACGCAGTCACTGCATCACGCAGTGACACGACGTCTGACTCCAATACTGAATCCATGTTTATCCCAATTCTCACCTAACTTGCTAGCTAGATGTAACTGTCTATGTTTATCCGAGCGAACGAGGTAGTAGTACCTGCGAACGTAGGACCCAATCCGCAAACCTGGAAACCTTTCGTTAATTGGCTAAATTATACCATACGAATTTGCGATTGTCCACCCTTCTGGATAGCAAAAAATGATTCTCACCAAATTGTGATATGAAAGTGAGTGAACCGCTCGTCGGTTAAAGCGGGCCACAATACTCGTAACAATTTACGGACCCTGCTCCTATCACAATTTGCTGTAACAGTTGAAAAGTGAAGCGCAATACAACATAAATATGGTTTCATCCACAGCGTTTAGGGTAAGTAGAGGCTATACTTTGCTTGATGAATTCTGCTATACTGTTCATACTCATCAATCGCTATGTTTCTGTTTTGAAGGATAGTATGAATAAGCGCATATGGAGGGTGATGTGAAACGACAACGCAAAAACATCTTTTGGATTTCAGTACAGTTCGCGCTGAGTATGATGATGCTCGGATTTCTGGTAAGTGCATGTTCGCTTATGGGCCAGCCCGCCAATATTACAGCACATGCGACGCCCACGAAGTCTGCGAAATCCACTGTATCGCCGCAACCGTCAGGGCCTCTCGCGGGCAAGCCGACGGGTGCTACGAAACTGCCCAATGGCAAGCCGGTACCGGCAAATGAAGTCAAACCACTAACATTCAATCTTGTGTATAATGATGCGGCAATGGAGCAGGATGTGGCCCAGATATACACTCCTGGTTCTGCCACCTATCACCAATTTCTCTCTCCCGCTCAGATTGTGCAGAAATACGGCCCCTCCGATGCTCAGGTGCAACAGGTACAGAACTGGTTGCAGCAGAACGGCTATACCATTGTCTCGGTTGATCCGATGCATTCCTCAATTAAGGTGCAGGCGACCGTTGCGACCATTGAGAGCAGTCTGCATATTACGCTCAGTGCCTACACGGTATTCGGGCGCGAGTTCTTTATACAGGACGGTTTACCGACACTGAGCGGCGTAGTATCATCGCTGGTTTCCTCGGTGGTTGGGCTGGATAATTTCGCTTTTCCTTCGTTCAAGCCCGCTTTTAATACCACAGGCGCGGCATTGCAATCCTCCGGCAACTGTGCTGCGTATGGCGCACAGCAAACATTGACACGCGATAAGCTCGCCGGTGCATATCAAATCGGACAGCTCTACCAGCAGGGGTTGCAAGGGCAAGGCATGACGATTGGCGTCGCCGAATTTGGCGAACCCTATAATATGCAGGATGTAGCGAATTACGCGGCCTGTGTTGGTCTGCCAACGCCCAACATCCAGAACATCAATGTTGATGGAACAGTTCCGGCTGGCTCCGGTCAGGGAGAAGCGGCGATGGACCTTGAACTGATTGCCGGTCTGGCTCCAAAGGCGCAGATACTGGATTATCAGGCGAATATTGACAGCACATCCTTTGCACAAGCTCTGGTGGATGTGTTTAATAAAGTCGCTTCCGACGATAAAGTTCAGGTTCTCAGCGTCAGTTACGGCGAGTACGAAGGTGACTTCAGCACCAGCGAGCAGGCGGCGATAAATAAAAGCCTCCGCACATTGGCCGCGGAAGGCATCTCCGTTTTCATCAGTAGCGGCGACTGCGGAGCTTATGGCGAGCGCATTAAAAATATTGCCGTTGTCTCATTTCCCGCAAGCGCACCCTACGCCATTGCCGTTGGTGGCACCCATCTGCAAGTTGGTCGCAACAATACACGCACAAGCGAAAGCGCATGGGGTCAAGATAGTCCTATTCCTCTCTGTGCCAATAACTGGGGTAGCGGGGGCGGCGTCAGCCAGAATAGTAGCTTCAAGCGTCCCTCGTGGCAGGTTGGCTCAGGCACAACGAATCATTACGATGGCACATCTGGCCTCGTCTTCAGTTCGCTACTCGGTTTCACACCTGTCAAGGCCCCTAATGGTCTGCGGCAAGTACCGGATGTGAGTGCTGCGGCTTATCCCAACATTGCCATCTACTATCAAGGTGCATGGCTTGCCGCCGGTGGCACCAGTGCCGCCGCGCCCATCTGGGCTGCCGGTGCGTTACTGGTCGATCAAGGCTTAAAACAGGCGAGTAAACCTTCGCTGGGCAGTGTGCCGGAGATGTATACGCTTGCCAACCACCCAGGTAAATTTCATCCCTTTACCGATATTACCACTGGCACCAACCTGTTCTATCCTGCCACTCGTGGCTGGGATTATGCAACTGGTTGGGGTTCAGCGAACTTCAACGACATTTTGCAATTGGAATTGTCACTTGCAGGTTAAGTTGATATATACTCACAGAGGAAGCGGAGGTGCCGTTCATTGGCTTCCTCTGTGAGTATATATCAACTTACTGGGCTACCAGTTGTTGTGTCTCGCTGACGCATTCATCGTAGACATCGTAGATGCGATTAGCAACGCTTTTCCAGCTAAAACGCAGCACTGAAGGGCGTGCAGCTTTCCGCATCTGTTCGAGCAAATCTGGATTCTGTAAGAGCGTGTCGAGGCGTTCCGCGAAAAAGCCTGGGCAATGCGGCACAAGGTAGCCTGTCTCGCCGTGGTGCACTATAGTCATCAAGCCACCGGCACGAGTGGCTACAACGGGCGTACCACAGGCGAGCGACTCGACGGCGACCAGTCCGAAGCTTTCATGGTACGAAGGGACGACTGTCACATCGGCGGCGCGATAGAGCAAAGGGAGTTCATGCTGCGGACGCGCCCCTAAAAAGTGAACGCGCTGGCTAATATGCAACTGTGCCGCCAGTTTGCGTAACTCTGCCAACTCGCTATCACCTGTTAATTTGCCGCCCACAATAACAACCTGTGCCTCCTCCTCCATCATTGCGGCTGCTCGTAGCAGCACATCGGGGCCTTTGAACGGGTCGAGTCTGCCCACGTATAATAGCACCGGCTGGTGGAGTTGCAGGTCAAGCTTCTTGCGTGCCTGGTGCTGACTATACGCCACTGGCATAAACAGCCCGAGGTCAACGCCGCAAGGAACAACATGCACCGAGTTCGCTGTTGCGCCACAGGAGCGAATGATCTGTGTGCGCTCGTCGTAAGTGGTAGCTATAATACCGTCGGCGTGCTGAATCAGGCGTTGTTCCATGTCTAAACGCAGTCGAGATTCCGGTTCGTTTGGGTTGGCAAGTTGTTTTAATCGTCCTAACGTGTGGAACATAGTTACATGGGGAACATCCCAGCGTTGTGCAAGCTCCATTGCTGCGGCACCGGAGAGCCAGTAATGACTGTGTAGGATGTCGTAGCGAAGCCCATGTTCACGCCGAAAACCCTCGATACGTTGCGTGAAGGTAGGCACGTGCTGGTAGAGGTCGTCCTTACGGACGGTTGCCAGAGGTCCGGCTTGAATATGGATGACCCGCACATTGGGGCTACATTGCACAATGCGGGGAGTGTACTCATTTGTCCAACGGGTGTAGATATCAACGGTCGTGTTGCGCTTGCCCAGCTCTTCCGCCAGTTTGCGCATATAGACATTCATGCCGCCCGCATCCTTCGTCTGACCCGGCATCGCCAACGGAGACGTGTGGATACTGAGCATGGCTACTGAAAAACTCATCGCGAGTCTGCTCCTCTTCTTCGATTGTTAGCGACGTTCATTGCAAATGCGGGGCCAGCGCCCTTGACTTACTGCAAGCGATTGTTCGAGCATCTGGTATCTCCTTTCTGTTACTCTTCTAGAGAAAACACGGTAAGCAGGCGATTATATTTCATGGCGTACTTCTTTGTCGCAATTCATTGATGGCATCATACATATCGCCCGTATCAACACCGCCGTTTTGCGAAATTTCTTGCAGACAATCAATTCGCTGTTGGCGTGCTGTGTTGAAATCCGAGCAGGACATGCCAACCCAACGCGCCAGGTCATCAAGCACTGGTTGTCTGGCTTGTTCAAAGATATCAGTAGCGGCATTCCAGACCGATAAGGGAACTGGCACGACACTGGCGGGATTTTTGGGATCGCTTTCTGGACAGAAGAAATGCGTGGTCAGCCAACGTCGCCGTGCCGGGTAGGAACGACCGATCAGACCAATATTGATGACGAGGCCCAGGCGGCGCACATTCTCTGGTTTGACGCGCAAATCGCGCAGATACATGGAGACGACATCATCTATGGTGTCGGCGTGTACGCTTGTTGCGATATGGTATCCCTGTGCGGGCAAGCTCAAGTAGCGTTGTGCGACGCGTCCCCACATATAAATAGAGAGATGATCGCTCACCTCGTTGCAGAGCGCGTACGTGGTTGCCGGATTGATGTCAGGCAGGCGTGTGAAGGCGAAATTCTCGTACATGCCAGACATATATGCAAGGGCGGTTCCTTCGGGTAAAAATTGTAGCAAGGCATTGAGCGTCGTCGTTTTGCCTATACCAGGCTGTGGATCGGTTGGCCCGGCCACGGTGAGCGAGGCACCATGCTCCAACAGCAGCCAGATGAGCGCGGCTGTTTCGGCGTCAACACTGCCCAGCGCGATAATCTGCGCGACCGACAATGGGCGTCTCGATTCGTAATGCCAGTAATAGCGTTCATAAGGGTCTCGTGGATCAAACATATACAGTTCCCTTCGACATACTATTAAGAATATCGGTGCAATGTTGGAACAGGGTAGCTGGGCCAGGGTGCCTGCTCTTTTATCTCAGGTCTTCTGTTCCGCTTTATCATGGACGATATCGCTTTCAGTATCATGCTTTTTCGCCTTCTCTACCAGCGAGTTCAGCCAACCGGGATGCGGACTCCAGCCAACGCCAATCATGCGCATTGAGTGAATGTTCTCCGGGTCAATCTCAACGAGACTGACGGAGGCGTTATCGATGAAGATCGAGCTGGCCCGCCCGGCATCAAGTCCGGTGTAGTGTGCAATCAGCAGCTTTACAATATCTGCATGGGCTACGAAGGCCGGGTATGCCCCGGTTGATTCTTGTGATTGCCACCGTTCAACTGCCGCCAATGCCCGTTGTTGCACCTCTGGAAATGTCTCGACTCCTTCGGGCGCAACCGTTGGGTCATGCACATACGCCTTCCATTCCGCATCGTTTTTGGAGAGCTCATTATAATTTTGCCCTGCCCAGCTACCAACATCGGTATCCATAAGACCTGGGTCAAGATGAATCTCCAGGTTGCGCCCCTCCGCGAGATATTTTGCCGTTTCGTGAGCGCGTTCAAGCGGGCTACTGATAATCGCGCTAATCGGCACCTCTTTGAGTGCCTCAGCAAGGTCGGCTGCCTGCCGCTTCCCTTTATCTGTCAATGGAATCCCTGGCAACTGACCGGGGAGCTTCTGTTCCTCATTCCATGTCGTCTGTCCATGCCGGATAAAAAGCAAGGTTTGTTTCATACCTGTCTGTATACTTTCCGTTCTGTGAAATTGCCGGAGCCAGAGCCGTGTGCGCCATCGTACAAATGGGTACACGCTCACATAAATCCATATAAGATGCATCCAGCTAAATAACCAGTTGGCTCGTTTTCTACTTCTGTCTCTTCTACTCATTTATCTCAAATACGACGTAATAAGCGACCCGCAAGCCGGGTCAAGCTTTTCCATGGAGCCAACCAATATGCCTTTAATTGTATCAGGGATAGGGGGTAGGTGCAAATGCAGATAATGAGAAGGGCGTAGGATGAATGGGCCTGGCACTCGCGAGTGCCAGGCCCATTCGTCCTACGCCCTTCTCATTATCTGCAATTTATATTACATTGAAATGTAATACAGCACCACCAGAACTAGAATGCCAATTACCATCAATACCCCACAGCCCATCAACATTTCACCTACTCCGTACTCTACGCGACTTTCCTGCACTGCCTCTGTAAAGGCACCCGCTGTAGGCATCGGTGTTTGCGGCAACATTGCATCCATTGGCGACTGTTGCCCCCGTTGCCGTGCAGAAGGTGCATACGCAGGTACTTTGCCGGAGAAAAACTGCGGGCGCGGCGTCTGCGGCGTTCTTTGCGGAAGCGATATAAATGTGACCGATGGGGCCATGTAGGTGCGCCGTTGCTGTGTATTGTTCAGTATTAGCGCGTTAACACGCGCAAGTTGCATCCAACTCGGCGTCTCGCACTTCATCCATAGGTGCTTCAAACCCTTCATCGCCGAACTCCTCTGGCTTATCGAGGGCGGCAAGGATGCTGCGTTCGACGTCGGAGAGGCTGTGAATGCGTACCAGTTCGTTGCGGATATGTTTGGCTCCGGGGAAATGACCCAGATACCAGCCCATATGTTTGCGCAACTCGACGAAATGGTCTTCGCCCTTAAGTTTCGCGTGTACCCGCGCATGTTCGAGTGCCATCAGCAGACGCTCTTCACGAGTGGGTTGCGGGTCGGGCAAATCTTCATGCGTAGGATTGATGCCAGCCTGAAGTAGCTCTTTTAGCCTTTCGCGTTCGCGGAACAGCCACGGATTGCCGAAGGTAGCGCGACCAATCAGTACGCCATGTACGCCAGTCGTGCGGATGCGCTGTGCGGCCTCGTAAAGCGTTTGGATATCGCCATTGCCAAAGATGAGCGTATCCGTTTTGCGCACGATCTCAGCCGCCGCGGCTATGGCGTCCCAGTTTGCCTCACCTTTATAGTGTTGTGCCAGTGTGCGTCCATGAAGTGAGATGACGTGCGGCTCCAGTTCCAGTAATTCCTGCACCCAATCGGTAATCACGATAGAGTCATAGCCCAGACGTGTCTTGACCGAGACGGGCAGCAAGCGTCGTTCGATTTTCGCGTTATCACCCCAGACGCACGCCCGTTCCTCATTCATCTGGCGAATACACGAAATGCGCTCCGAGTCCATCTCCAGATCTTCCAGCGTTTGACCGTTAGCCCAGTCGCGTACTCCCTGTTGCGCGGCGCGAATAATCTCTTTCGCGGTCTCCGGCATTCGGATCAGTGCCGCGCCTCCACCCTTATTCGCCACGGTTCGCGAGGGACAGCCCATATTAATATCAAGGCCGTTAAAGCCCAGCTCGCACACAACATGCGCCGCTTTGTAAAAGTATTCCGGCCGGCAGCCAAAAATTTGCGCCACGACGGGCCGTTCCGCGGGCGTATACAAAAAGTCGCGGAAAATGCGGTCGCTGCCACGCCAAAGTCCCTCGACGTTGGTGAACTCGGTCAACACCACGTCGGGGCGTCCATACAGGCCGTGCATGGTGCGATTCGGCGCATCGGTCACGCCGTCCATTGGTGCCAGTCCAATAATCAGGTTGTTGTATTGTGTCCCAGAAGGATGGATATCTCATAGCTACCATATAATACACCGTTTTGGAGGAGATGGTCAATAAGTCGACCTACGCTTCCCGAAAGGATGATATAGAGACTGATGGAAACAGGTCGCTATCAGGCCATGCGGTTATAGTATCTGCCGCATCGCTCAGGGCATTGCTAAGCATATTACCTGTGCCGTCTATGTAGAGCGATGTGCCGAAATCGTGGTTGAAAAAGACCACAAACGAAATGTTGTCTGAACGACGAAAGGCCATTGTGGTATTACCTACATCGTCCCCGTTATGCCCGATAGCGGTTAGCCCGTGTGCGAGCGTTCCCTGAAACCACCCTCGCAAGATGTTAGTACCTTTGAGTTCCAGTGGCTCTGTCCACATCATTGCTACTGTTGCAGGCTGCAATAATGGATTCGCCTCACCTAAATCAAATGCAGCCAGCATTCGTACATAATCGCAAGTAGTCATGACCTGGCTGCCATATGAATCACCCATTGGCTCGTTAAAACTGCCATAAGGAGCCGGAACTATCGGCTGATCTGGACTCATGACACTCTGCGCTATATAAGGGTAGCGGCTATAATAGCGTACCTCGCCAGAAGCTTGCTGTGACAGAAGCGTTTGTCCGAGGCGCGGTCGGGTAAGGCCGAGTGGAGCATAGATGTTGCGCTGTATTGCTTGTTGATAGCTGAGGCCTGTCAACTTTTCAATGATCTGCCCAAGCAGGCTATAGCCAAAGTTCGAGTAGATAGCTTGCGTACCGGGTGTAAATTGTAGCGGCTGGTCCGCCATATACATGGACATCTGATATTTGGTAATGGGCAAAGGGACGTGCAGAGCCTGCGCGATGGTTGCGTCATAGAACGCGGGGTCAAATGTGGTGCGCCTATTCCATCCTCCCGCGTGTGAAAGCAAGTGCCAGACAAGAATATCGTGAAAGCGCGGATCGCGGGGTGCATGACCATCGGCGGTTGTCAGCCGAAGTATCTGCTGTACCGGCGTATCGAGATGGAGCAGACCACGTTCGATCAACTGATGGATAGCGATGCTGGTAAATGGCTTGGTGCAGCTTGCCGTGCGAAACAGGCTGCTCGGCTGCGTTACAGGATAATCTACTTCTGCCCAGGTATAGCCTCGCGCAAATACAAGCTTGCCCTGTCGAGCAATGGCTAGTGAGCCGCCGCGAATGGCATGGCTTTGCATATATTGCTGCATAATGGTATCGAAAGACGCGAGTGATTGTGGTGCTGTCCCTGTCACCTTCCACTGGCGGGAAGCAGGCTGCTCTTGCTTGACGAAAATGGCGGTAAAGCGCGTATCACTTGCATTACTCCCTGTTCCACTTCCCTGAACAACGAGCGGGTAATATCCTTGCTCTTTACTTTGTGTCAACAGCTTTTCGTATGCACCGGTTGTCAGATTATTTTGCGCTTTCCAGTCACCAATTACGTCATCACGAAAGATAGACCAGGCATGATTGTCGGGCGAAAGTGTGATGAACGCCGGACGTACCCACTGCTCTGTCTCAGCCTGTAGCCGCTGCTGGAATAGTTCAGGAGGTTCGTAAAAAGCGGAGAACCAGTTCCACGAAGCGTTTTCTATATTCTTCTCCCAAATACCAGCGTACAGTGGCTGGCTTGTATCGCCATATATCGCGCCCCAGCGCAAAATATAGTCATTTTGCATGGCCCAGGTATTCCAATATTGGATAGTTATTGGCTCTCGCGGGGGCGCGTCAATAATATCATCCTGGAAGTTCGTAGCAAGGTTATACTTAACAAGATAAGGCGTTGTATCCTGCTCAAACATTCCCGCAAACACTGCTGCTGACTTTGTACCTGTCGCGGTGAGTATCGTAGGTCGGTAGCCGCGTTGAGTCCATGTTGTAGACAGGTTTTGATATTGTGCCGCGTTTGCACTGTGAAAAGTGTACCATGCATTTCCGTTGCGTTTCACCCATACTGCGGCATATAATGGCTGTGTTGAATTTCCATAAATACTGAGCGAGATGGGCCGATATCCCCGTCCAGTCAGGCTCTCTATTTGTTGTTGATGGTAAGCCGGAGTTTGATTATGATAGTCAATATAAGCAGTAGTGGCTTGAACCTGTGGTGCTGGTTGTTGCCAGGGTGCATTACAACCAACAACCGCTAAACCCACTGTTCCTACCATACCACCTAAAAACACGCGTCGCGAAAAACGCTCCTGCAAAACCTGTGAAAAATTGTCGCATACATGATGAAACGCATCAGGAGATTGTCTATGAGGCATACATAGGTTCCTTTAAGTGCTGCGGTTATAACTTCATGAGCAATATGACAGCATTAAAACTGGCCCCTGCAAAGGCAACAGGTAATTCCTATGCATCTATACGTATTTCTTTGAATATATTTCACAAATGCCTACTCCATTGCCTCTAACCTCCTCTTGCGCTTCAACGCCTCGAAATACTCAGGATCAAGTTCCAACGCCCTGTTGATTGCCAGCAACGCCTCCGTTTTGCGCCCCAGAATACCCAGCACCCATGCCATCCCATCCCATGCCGGTGCATAATTATCATCGAGTTTCAGTGCATATTCAAACGCCTCCAACGCCTGCTCATTCTGGGCCAGCATCGCGAGGCATGTTCCCTTTGCGTACCATGCTTCCGCGCTGCTATCGTTGAGCGAAAGTGACCGCTCAATGGCCCTCAACGCCTCGCTATAACGTATTGAGGTAGCTAAATTATGCCCATACTCGAGCCAGAACGCCGCCTGTTTCTTACGTAACTCATCTTCTTTTGTATCCATATTTCTTCTTCCCTGTTTGCCTCATCTATTTCATGTATGTTATGTATTTCATATGATGTTTCATTGTATCTTTTTTTGCTGCCACAACTCCACCACCTGCTGATATGCCTCCCACGTATCCACATCGTAGTTCGCCACCGCATTGCCCAACTCAACCGTAGCCAGTTCTTGCCTGTGCCGCTCAACAACGCTGCGCCCACCCTCGTCACCGCTAACTTCCAGCAATTCAGGGAACAGGCTGGCGGCAAATAACGTCGGGTTGCCACGTTTCCCGTCGTACAACGGAGCAATGATACGCTTTCCCGTAGTCTGCCATATATCAATCAGCATATCAAGAATGCGTGACGTAATCAACGGCTGATCGCCGAGCATAATCAATGCGCTATCCACGTTGGCAATTCCTGCATCAACCTGCGTTTGTAAATAAGCCAACCCCACGCGCAGCGAAGTACTCATGCCCTGCAAATAATCGGGATTTTCAACGTATGTAATTGCTGAATCCAAGCCATATCGCTCTAATTGTGTACGAACCTGTTCCGCCTGATGTCCTAACACAACAGTGATGGGTCGCGCCAACGATGCAAGAGCCGCGTCAATCACATGAGCCAGCACAGGTTGCTCATTCAATGGTAAAAGCAATTTGTGTCGTCCCGCCCCCATACGGCTGGAACTGCCCGCCGCGAGAACGATGGCTGCGGTTGAACGCTGTGCATATTTCATCTTTTCTTGCATCGGCGATTTAATCTCTTCTCCACCGCCTGTCTCACAACTTCCACCTTAGAGTGTCCCCCTTCTTCCAGAGCAACCCATGCCTCTCCCGTCTCTGGTCAGCATACTTTAACGTCCGCGCACAGGCTTCCTGCACTTGTGTATCTGTTGTCCCATTCGCCACTGCAACACAAACTGGATTTCACTCGCTGAACGCGCTGGCAGATAACGCAGGATGTCGAGCGCACATTCACGTACTACCTCACTGTTCGCGGCAATAAAGGTGGGATAGACACACTGTACAATCTGATGCACCTCGTGTTCAATGTCCTGACCTCCCTGCTTCGCCTCTGTGACTTGTATTATCCGACCAAGCAGATTACCAGAAGATCAGCCTGTTCCTCTACCTCTATTTGAGCAGAATACGAGCTGTCGCTTTCTAGCATTACTTTGTATTAGTATCAGTTCTCTCAGATACCTCAGGTATTTCAGGTCTCGGAGGTACCTCATGTCTCGCAAGTCTCTCATGTCTCTAGCAGATATTTCGGTCTAGTAGGCCTCTCAGGTCTAGCAGGTACTTCGGACCCCTCAGGTCTCTCAGGTCTCTCATGTCTCTCAGGTGGTTCTCTCATGTCTCCTCATGTCTCTCATGATCTCTCAGGTCGTTAGCTATAGTGGAGAAAAAACGCTCTGCAAAGCGTTGTACAGATTTTCCATCACTATCATAATGCTGAAGGAGGCGGTTAGCCAGTTGCTTTTGATCTTGCTCTTCGGAGAAAAGTGATATCCATAGTAAAGTAGCTTGCTGATAGTTGAGATACTGACCAGAATGTAGTTGCTGGTTAAATAATTTTTCCAGACAAGTTGCCAGGGCTGTGTATTGTGAGCAACTGAGGCTTGCAACATCTTTTGCAGGTCAATCGCGGTAGGATAACAAACTTCTTCGGCACAATCGAGCAAAGTTTGATGGATAGTGCGGCATTTTTCTATGGCTTGTTCTCTGTTTTGAGCCGATTATAGAGCATCTCGTAGTGTGATCCACTCACCGATAGCAGCTTCATAGAGACGGTAGTTTTCTTCTTGCAGGGGTACAACTGTCAGAGTAAGCAATGTGCCACACTCAAGCGAATAGCGAGCGAGTAGGCGTAGATGTTCCAGCGTTACTCGCAAAATACTGACGTACTTCTGTCAGCAGTAAGCCGGAAGGCCCTGGTTTGCCGAAGAACGAAAGTGCAGTGAGCGCGAGATCGGCTACGTCAAAGCTTGAAGATGTAGTCATAGTTGGGTCTGGTTTGTATGGGCCGATTGCCGGTAGACCCGTTAGTGCCAGTAGTGGCGGAATAAGCGTTTCAAAGACAATTGTTAGGACAATCTGCCAGTTGTTGAGCAATCATTGCAAGCAAGGTAAGTATGGCACGTTGCCGGGCGATATTGCTGTTATCTCTCATCAGCTGCTGTGTAGCTCAGTCAGCAGATGGTGAGCGATAGGCTTCTCTGGGAAGACTCAGTAGCCAGCGACGTGTGACATTTTCGATCTTCTCGCAAACATCAAATTGTTCGCTTCTTTGCGCCTGCTCATACGTCTGGAGCAATCTGTGAGCGATATCCTTTTGCAGTGTGGCATCAATATATTATGATTTAGCCTCGATAAGACATTCTGCGGTGAGCAGCAGGCTCATGTTCAGTAGTTGGGCCTGATTTATCGCGCCTGAATACTCGTGCTCGCATTCAATGCGTACTCATCTATTGCTGTCTAGTAATGCCGTAATGATGGCGTCGACGACTTTCTCGTTCTCGCCACTCTGGTAAGCGACGGCGAGCAGGAATGGTTCGCGCCAGAGGTCATCATCTGCGGCATGCCCTGTTCACAAGCGTATCAATGCCTTGTTGCTGATTGTCTTTGATCTGAATTGAGCATATAGCGAGCGGCAAAGTATTCTTGAAACGTGCGGTGCATGAAGCCAAAATAGTCGTCTGTGCGCTCGACAAATAGGCCGCCGCGCTCGCGAATGCGTTTGAGAAATTCTTTTGCCTCGCGCTCAATCTCGTCGGGTTTTCCTGCATCTGGACGTGCGGCAATCGTGCCTGCGTAGCGAAGCAATTACATCGCCGTTCGCGAGTCAGGCTGTTGCCTTCTTCTTGCATAGCAAAAGCTAGTGGGCCAAGATACTGCATCGCCTGATTTTCAGGTATCGGTGTCAGACTTTTCGCGATATTGCGGTTTTCCAGCAATGTGCGCGTGACCACATCGTACAATTCGACGCGCTGTCTGCGGCAAGACGATGCTGTTCTGCTGCATGACGACCATCAATGTTAGCAGCAATGGATTTTCAGCCAGTTCGCGCACAGCCGCGTTACTCTTGAGCGCCGTCGCCAGTTGTTACGCTTTCTGCTCTACCTCACTCGAAAAAGTCGTTGTTTGAGTGAGAGAAAGCGCGGACGATGGTGTGCGCTGCGGACGCAGATTAGCGCGACACCAGCGCGGCAAGAAATAGTCAATCTGCTCATCGGTGAGTTCTGCAATCGTCATATGCCGGTAATCAGGAAACGCGGCGAGGTCATAGCCCGCTACACGCGAGGTAATCAGGAAACGGTTAAAGTTGAAGCCGGAGGCCGTGCGATGGTTGCGTATAAAAGTCTCTGATAGACTCCTGTACAAAAAACCGCGCAACTCTCCGGATCGCTGACCTCATCCAAGTCCATCGAATAGCACAAGTCCCTGTCCCGCTTGCAGTGTTTGCTGAATACACAGGTCAATATTCGCTATAGCATAACCCGACAGCAGAGAACGCAGGTAATTGTCAAGCGTAAGCCCCGGCTGTGCTTTACACGCGTCCGCGTATTTGCCCAGGCGAATCAGCAAGGGAACGAGCGCGTTCGCGAACACTTCCGAGCCGGGCATCGTGGGATCGGGCAGCTTGAGACCTCGGCGTGCCATGTGCAGCGTTAGCCGCTCCATCAACGTACTTTTGCCCATGCCCGGATAGCCCTGAATAACGGCGGCGGCACTATCAATGGCCAACATCCGCCAGGCATCGGCGATGCTGATCCTGTCGCTAGATCTTAAGAACATCATGCCAGTTTCTCTCGGCGCTAATCAGCGCACGCTCCTCGTTGATGGAGGATTTGCCGCTCTGCATGTTTTGCCGGAAACGCGCCAACTCCACATCGGTGAAGGGATAATCTGTACGCGGTCGGTTCGGTCGCAGTTGTACGGGAATAAAGACCTCGTCAATATACACGCTTTCAGCAATCAGGCCCGCCGGAATACCAGTGAGGGCCAGTTTCTCCGTCTCGCCCATGATGCAGTTGAGGTAGTCCCGCTTCACTTTCCCCAGCGAAGGCATCACAGGAATCTGGCTCACTGCTCCTGTAATGATCGTCAACGCGAGAATGACAATGAAGATAATGAATATTGTCGTAATATTTTGGAAAACCCATCCAATCGGCAATTTTGTCAGTGTCGCGGGATCGGTAAAAAGCCACGTCACAATAATACCCAGCACGATATTGAGAATAACCGCTCCCCAGATGAAGCCGCGTTTTGACCAGCACCACTGGCAAAACCAGACGAGCCATTTCCACTGACCCTGCACGCCCCGCGCAGGTATTTCCGTGTTGCTTGCCATACCCTGTACCTTTCTCTTGCACAACAAAATATAGAACTTCGCCGTTCCAATATGGCTGTAGTATAGCGTGTATGGATAGAAGAGGCAAGAAAGGACAATAGGGTAGGCGTGCGCCTACCCTATTGGGCTCTTTATTCCCATTCAAACCCGGGCTGACCCATGAAAAAACGACTACTGTACGATGGTAATAGTCAGCGAGCCTTTCGTCGTTGGATCATGCGAACCATAGAGGGATATTTGCACCTGTCCAGGTTGGGTAGACTGTTGTTGTACAACAGTCGATCCCGGTCCGGGTGCAATGCGGATCAATATGTTAAGAGCGAAATTTTCAACGAAATGTTCATTATTAAAGGGATTGAAGAAGACAACAGGAACCCCGACTTTGACCGTTATGGCGTGGCAACTTAAGTCAGATTCGATAAATTGGCCTACTTTAACTGGCACGATATGGACGACATTCGATGGGCAACTTTTCAAGTTTTGAGCCGTGCTGCTTGCATGGCTGGCACTGTGGGCGCTGGCTCCTCCAACGGCGAGGAAAGAAAAAGCGACGAGTGCAAGCAGCATACTCAAGATGCCCATGCGCACGGTTCGCGGTATACGATTGTTGGTCACGAAGAAACCTCCTGAAATTTAGTAGCTGAAGGAGTCATTTATCCTTCAAGTACCCTATTCGATAGAGGTTACAGACCTGCCTGGGCATTGACCAGGTGCTCATTTTTTTGCACAGCTCAGCAATTGTGAGCTTGACAAGGATCTTTGACAGTGAAATGCTATGCTCAGGTCACGCTCCATGCTTGGGCTGTGCAAAAAAATGAAACGCAGCCCATTACCACATGAGGCTTGTGTGTTAATGATATAATGATTGTCGGGTGTCTTCATAAAGAGATGCACAAATTGGATACACATTTAGCACGGTGAACGAGTCACCAACTGCCAGGAGCATAGCTTATCATGTCATTTACCCACTCCATCAATAGTTCCGAGGTTGAAGCATTAGATGCTGAGACACGGGCAAAATATGAACGGTTACAAGCGATTCTGCGCGAGATGGAGTCGGTATTGGTCGCCTATTCCGGCGGTGTTGACAGCGCGTTACTGCTCAAGGTGGCGCACGATGTCCTCAGTGATAGGGCATTAGGCGTTATTGCCGCATCGCCGGCTTACGCGCCAGAAGAAACGCAGGAGGCCATCGCAGTTGCCCGGCAAATGGGATTGCCGTTGCTGACGCTGGAGACTCACGAACTTGAGGACGAGCGTTACGTTGCCAATAACCTGAATTGTTGTTACTTTTGTAAAACGGAATTGTTTAGTAATTTAGAACCATTGGCACAACAACACCATTTGGAGCATATTGCCTACGGCATCAATACCGATGACGAGGGCGATTTCCGCCCCGGTCAACGCGCCGCCCGTGAGTTCTCGGTGCGTGGGCCATTGAAAGAGGCAGGTATGGGCAAACGCGAAATACGCGCCGTCGCCCGTATGCTTGGCGTGCCTGTCTGGGACAAGCCCGCGATGGCTTGCTTCTCTTCGCGCATTGCCTATGGCACAAAGGTTGACGTAACTGCATTGCGGATGATATATAAAGCGGAGAAACTTTTGCATGAGCTAGGTTTTCATCAACTGCGGGTACGCCACCACGATAAAATTGCTCGTATTGAAGTCGAGCGGTCAGAACTGCCGCGCTTGATTGAGGATGAGATGAGTCGTGTGGTGACTGATGGCTTGCGTGCCATTGGCTATACCTATGTCACCGTTGATCTTCTAGGTTACCGCAGTGGTAGCATGAACGAGAGCTTCTTCAAAAGGAAGAAATCATCTTAATTGTAATCAGGCACCTTGACCCTGATTACGCGAAATCATTTGAAAGCTGGTGGATTAATTGAGCAAACAACTTACTCGTCGACCGTCAAAACACCAACAGCGACGTGACCGCCGCGAGGAAGAACGCCGTCGCGAAGAGGAACGCCTGCGCAAAAAGCGTAACAGAGGTATTCTCTGGGGTGTCTCCATTGCTGCCATTGTACTAATTATTGCTGGTACCGCTATTGCCTACATCTATAATAAGAACAATACGTCATTGCGTACTCCAGCCACAATCTATCCCGCCTATCCAGCGATAGACCACAATGTCGAGTGTGACCAGGGAGAGCAGCTTGCCTACCATATTCATTCTTACCTGGTGATTTACATTAATGGTCAGCAATCGACTATTCCTGCGCAGACGGGCATTGCTGCTGACGGAACTTGCCTCTACTGGCTTCATACCCATGATACGACTGGCGTAATTCATGAGGAATCTCCCGATAGCCGCACGTTCGTACTCGGCAATTTCTTTGATGAATGGGAGCAAGTGTTTTCGTCGCTGGGTTACCCCTCTCAATTGGACTTGAGTAGCGGTTGGACGGTGTACGTCAACGGAACTCTATACAAAGGTAATTTCCGCAGTATTCCGTTACTGGCACATACCATTATCACAATGGCTTATAATAGTCCTAATGTCAAACCTGTGACCAGTTACCCGTGGAATGGTCTCTAAGATGGCGGAGCGCACGATCTATCTTGACCACGCCGCGACCACACCGCTTGATTTGCGCGTGTTGGATGTGATGCTGCCATACTTTACGACTGAATATGGCAACGCCAGCAGTATCTATACGCTGGGGCGTCATGCCATGCAGGCGATTGACGGCGCACGCGAGGAGGTAGCTGATATCCTCGCGTGTCGCCCAACGGAAATATCGTTTACTGGCTGTGGCTCGGAAAGTGATAATCTGGCAATCAAGGGTATGGCGTTTGCCGCGCAGAAAAAAGGCAATCACATCATTACCACGCCGATTGAGCATCATGCTGTCCTGCATACGTGCCAGTACCTGGAGCGATTTCGGCTTCAAAACCACCTACTTGCCCGTGGATGGTTATCGGCATGGTCAACCCCGATGATCTTGCGCGAGCAATCACCGATTCGACCATTCTTATCTCCGTCATGTACGCCAATAACGAAGTTGGCACCATCGAACCTATCGCCGAAATTGGGCGCATCTGCCGGGCCAGAAAAGTACCGTTTCCATGTTGACGCTGTACAGGCCGGTGGCTCGCTGCCATTGAATGTGGCGGAACTGAACGCTGACCTGCTTTCACTTTCCGCTCATAAGTTTTACGGTCCCAAAGGCGTTGGCATGCTCTATGCACGTCAGGGCATGCGCCTCTTGCCCCAACTGCAAGGCGGCTCGCAGGAGCGTGGTCGCCGCGCCGGCACAGAAAATGTCGCCGGTATCGTCGGTGCGGCAACGGCTTTGCGCCTCGCCTATGAAGAACTACCATCTGTAGCGCCTCGCCTCATTGCTTTGCGGGATCGCCTGATAGAAGGGTTACTTGCTATCCCCGGCAGTTCCCTTACCGGCCATCCAACCAATCGTCTGCCCAATAACGCCAGCTTCTGTTTTGAAGGCGTTGAAGGTGAGTCTATTCTGCTCAACCTCGACCTGCTGAGTATCGCCGCCTCAACCGGCTCTGCCTGCACATCGGGTTCGGTAGACCCCTCTCATGTGCTGCTGGCAATAGGTATACCACCCGAACTTGCGCATGGCAGCCTCCGCCTCACCCTCGGCAAGTCTAACACCAATGCCGATGTAGACGCGATACTCACTTCAGTTCCTGCTATCGTAGAGAAGCTACGCCGCCTCGGAATATAACTCATAGAAGCTTCTGCATCACCCACTCCCGTGCCTGTTTCACCTCTATATCAGTAGCTGCCCTGACAAGTGGCCCATCCATAAAGCGCGGCACTGTGAAACCGCGCAATGGCCCGCGTGTCAGCACTCGTGCCGTCATCTCATGAAATGTGAAAAGTTCGGGTTTACACAGTGCCGCAATAGTGAGTGGATCATGTAGAAATGGCAATCTGGGATGCCAGCGTGAGCGATGCCGTTGCCAGATTGACAACAAGGAGCTAAGGAGTTGCGCCTGTGGCGAATTACTGGCGTGGATTTGTGCAATATCGCATCCCCGCAGTTGGCAGCGTATAGTAATATTGAGGCCGAGCATCGTGACGGGTATCCCCGCTGCCAGAACGATCTGTGCCGCCTTTGCATCGCTACGCACATTCCAATCGGGCAGAGGAATACCACTCGAACCGCCCATCATAATGATACTTCTTATAGCCGTAAATAAATGAGGAGCGTGTATAAGTGCGGTTGCAACATTTGTAAGTGGGCCGATGCAGACGAGGGTAAGGCGACCGGAATATGCAAGGGCTGCTTCGCTAATCAATTCCGGGCCAGAAAGAGGACTGATATTGTAAGTTTCGTTAGCAGGAAGTATTGCAGCCTGTGGTACGTCCGCAGGTCTGTGCCGGAATTGCAGGGGTGTTTGCACACCGGCGGCAACGGGAATATCAGTACGTTCAAAGGTGTGCAGCAGGTGGACGGCAAGTTGCGCGCGTCGCCGCGTATCGCCAGAGACGGTAGTAATAGCGCGTACTGTGATTTCGGGCGAGCGTAACGCCACGGCGAGTGCGAGTGCATCATCTATATCATCGCCGATATCGGTATCAATGAGGACATCAAGTGGTCGTTTCTCAAATTGGCTTACAGCCAAAGTGGCTTGTAGAGGTACTTGGCGCATTGTCAATAATCCTCATTTATGTTACATTGAATATGTGAGAGGTTTAGGGGCGAGAGGTGGTATTGCACCTGCGTCACACGCCGTAACCAGACTGCCCTGGACTACCATTGAGGTCAGGAAATGGCAACGATGCTTATTGCGCTATTTTACCTCACAGGCCAAATTTTTTCGAGAAGGGGTAAAAACAATTATGGACACACTCAAACGAGAAGTATTATCACAACGTGTGCGTCAGGTAAAGCCTTCTGGCATTCGTAAGTTTTTTGATATCATCAATACCATGCCGGATGTCATCTCATTAGGCGTTGGCGAACCGGACTTTGTCACGCCCGGCCATATTCGCGAGGCCGGCATTCGCTCCATCGAGCAGGGGCACACACGCTATACATCCAACTACGGCATCCTCCAGTTACGCGAAGAGATAGCGGCCATGCTCCAGCGTCGCTATGGCCTGAGCTATGATCCAAAAACTGAGATATTAGTGACCGTCGGCGTGAGCGAGGGTGTAGACCTGGCGATGCGCACACTGATCGATCCCGGAGATGAGGTGATTTCGCCCGACCCCGGCTATGTTGCTTACGAGGCGGATATTATTTTTGCTGGTGGCGTTCCTGTTCCTGTGCCGACCTATGCCAGATATGATTTCGGCGTGCGGGCCAGCGAGATAGCCGCCGCGATCACGCCCCGCACAAAAATGATTTTGCTTGGCAATCCTAACAACCCCACGGGAGCCGTCATACCACGAGCCGAACTGGAGGCTATCGCAAAACTTGCCATCGAGCATGATTTGATTGTGACGGTAGACGAGGTGTACAGCCGCCTTGTTTATGAGCAAGAGCATATTAGCATTGCCGCTCTCCCTGGAATGCGCGACCGCACGGTACTGCTGGACGGTTTCTCCAAAGCCTACGCGATGACCGGCTGGCGTATTGGCTACGTCGCAGCACCCGTTACTATTCTCGCAGCAATGCTCAAAATTCACCAGTACGCGATAATGTGTGCCGGTACAGCACCGCAAGAGGCCGCACTTGAGGCTCTACGCAACGGTGAAGCTGACGTACAGATGATGCATACCGACTACGCCCGCCGCCGCCGCATGTTCGTGGATGGTCTAAACGCTATTGGCCTACCCACCTGCGAGCCACGCGGTGCCTTCTATGCTTTTCCCTACATCGGCAACACTGGCATGACCGACGATGAGTTCGCCGAAAAGCTCCTTTTCGAGGAGAAAGTCGCCGTTGTTCCCGGCAGTTCCTTCGGTGCTGCCGGTAAAGGCTACGTGCGCTGCGCCTATTGCACCGCTTATGACCAGCTCGCAGAGGCCCTGAAACGCATGGAGCGTTTCTTGAAGAATCATTCTTAATGGTATATGGCGCACGAAAGCCGATGCGATGTTGGCACAAACGTCGTTTGTGCCAACATCGCATCGGCTTTCGTGCGCCATATGCCCTTTATTTGCCAATGGGTTCCCATTTGACATTGCCTCTGTCGCGTTTGAGTTCGAAGAGGTTGGGTTGATGCAAGGCCCACGCCGTGTAGTCCCACAGTTCACCGGCATCCTCGCCGCGTGGCACAAACTGGATGATGGGGCCGTAGAAACCGACGTTACTGTTCTCGTAAGCAATCGTTGGTACGCCGAAAGCACGATAGCGACTGACCGCCTCCTCATGATCCGCAATAACATCCTGTGCCGTGCTTTCATCAGCCAGCGCCTCGTCTACCATTTGTGGGTCAAGCCCTGCTTGCTGCAATGCAGCGCGTACACCTTCCAGCCCACGAATACTTTGACCATGCCCATGCTGTGCCGCGCCCAATGCTAGATAGACCTGTTCTACCAAATCATTTCCACCCTTACGCTGAGCTAGTGCTAGCGTGCGCAAACCAGCCCATCCGTAGCCATTCTGATAATCAGGCTCCGTTCCTTCTTTTCGATTCACAATTTCCAAACTGAAAAAACGCCAATGCACTTTCACCGGACGTACATCGCGCACCTCGCGTATCCACAACGCTGTGCGCCACGCAGAGCGGCAGAGTGGATCGAAATGGAAGTTAATTGTTACCGCTGCCTCGGTTTTGCCTATAGCCATGAAATACACATCTCCTGCTGATTGTTTATGAAACTGTCTTATGCTTCACTTTGTGAAGTACCTGCTTATAGCATATATTGGAGAAGGGGAAGGTGTCAAGTCGAGGAGCATCAGGTTCCTTGCTATTGAGCATGATATTCAGATATCATGTAACTATATTGATGTCATTGAGGGAATGGCCATCAACTTACATCCGCTTACTTGTCTGGCTGGCATATTTCTGCTGGCGAAAAGGGCGAGAGAAAGCCCCACTCAGAAACTGGAGGTTCTATATGTTTCGGCTCCGGTATATTTTCACCATCCTTGTATTTTGCCTGCTTGCAAGTGTTGCTGTTGCTTCACCGGCGGTGGCTTCAGTCACTTCCGCGCAGGCATGTGGAACCTGGCACATTATGCAAAGTCCAAACCCGGAGGTGATAAGTGTCCTTGATGGCGTAACGGCACTTTCAGCGCAGGATATGTGGACGGTGGGAGGACACAACGATTTCCTTAACCAGCATCACTTAACGCTCGTTGAACATTGGAACGGCACGCGCTGGCACATTTCGCACACAGTGAACAACTCGTCAGAGACAGAACTGCTTGCGGTTTCAGCAGTTTCTACGAGCGATATCTGGGCGGTCGGGCTTTACCAGAGAGGTAACGCGGCTGGCAAGTCGCTGATAGAACACTTTGACGGCACGAGTTGGCAGGTCATTCCAAGCCCCGATATTCGGGGGCATGAAAATTGGCTTGCTTCAGTTTCAGCTATTTCCGCGAACGATGTGTGGGCGGTAGGCTACACCGAAAAAAACCTGGGCGATTACCGAACGCTGACCGAGCATTGGGATGGAACAAGCTGGAGCATTATCCCAAGTCCCAATGTCGGATCTGTTGGAGATATCCTCTCCGGTGTGGTAGCAGTTTCCGCGAATGATGTCTGGGCAGTGGGAGATGCCACTGTCAACTTCTCAACAAGTCAGACGCTCATCGAGCATTGGAATGGTACCCGTTGGAAGGTGATCTCCAGTCCGAGCATCAATTCGCTTGAAAATCAGCTTTCCGGCATATCGGCACTCTCCGCAAACGATATGTGGACGGTGGGCAGTGCCACCGATAATAATACTGGCTCGGTTCAAACGCTGACCGAACACTGGAATGGCACGCAGTGGAGTATTGTATCCAGCCCGAATCCTGCTGGCCAACAGGTTTCCATCAATGGCTTGCAAGCAGTAGCGGTTGTCTCTACTCATGATGTCTGGGCCGTTGGCTACCACCAGAATGCTAGCGGGAATCTCCAAACCCTCACAGAGCAATGGAACGGCACGCAGTGGGTAGTGGTAACCAGTCCAAACAGGGGAACAGGTGAAAATCAGCTCAAAGGGATCGCGCACATTCCAGGCACGAGCAAAGTTGTGGCCGTCGGATTTTCCGATGCGCCGGACTTCAGCCACACAGATACGCTCATTATGACCGCCTGCTAACGCAGATGAACGAAATAATCTAGTAATAAATCCGCACATGATTACATGTTATTTCGTTCATCTGCATATGTCACTAACACCATAATCTGGCTCTTACGTAACCTCGCTGATGAGAGAAGTGGATGCTCAGCGTTGGAGGTGTTTGTGGTCTCTGAGGAACAATGGAGTGGGGTGACCTGTTCCCCTGGTCTTCAGAGACCGTCTATTTGGCCTGTATGTGCCATGTGGACGAATACTGCACACAAGCGCCTACCAGGGGGGACCGCTCCTCACCTGAATAATAAGGCCACCAAGGAACACTATACCCATGAGAGGGATGAGGGCAAGGGGGGAAATGTCCTCATGGAGCAAACTTGGGAAGAGAAGGAGCGCTACAAATGAGAGGACAGCAACCGCGAAAAGAATGTAGAGGATGGATTTTCCTCTGTTATTGCTATTGAAGATGGTTTTCATGAAATTGCCTTTCTGAAGCAATAGAGACGTTTCGTTTATCTCTGCTTCGTTGTAAACCCTTCTGTAAGAACTCTTCGCTCGACACGAGAACTCTCATTGTCGGAGCGTTCGTGTGCTTTTCTGTTCCGCTCACGGAGAGGCACTTATCTTCTAGAAAGATAGACGCAGATCGTCTTGCTTTCTCGCATATTGATTCGTTACTGTCAAGATCGGATTTACCCGTAACCTGGCTCTTACGCAATTCCTCGCTGATCAGGAATGTGATATACTAAAGAGTTGAACAAAATTACCACATTTTCCATCCGAGTAGAACACAATGACCATTTTTCCAGACCCGTTTGACTCCGACATGCAGATTGTGCAGGTCACCGTAGCTGATGAGATCACTGTCACCTTTCGTGCAACGTCTCCGACCGCCAATTGTCCCGATTGCGGAGCCATCTCCAAGCGGATACAAAGCAGATACAGCCGGACCTTACACGACCTTCCCAGCAGTGGGCGTCCTGTCCATCTGATCCTGCAAGTCCGTCGTTTTCGGTGCCAGAAGAGTACCTGTGGGCGAAAGATCTTCAGCGATACTCTGGGGTATCACGCTCAAAGGCGAGGATTGCGGAATTACAAAGCTCGCGACGACCATTAAGAGTTGTCGCGATTATTTACAAGCATTGAAAAATACCCCTTGCACAAGGTATACTTCATCTAACGAACTCTTCCATCTTGAGCCCGTAGGCCCAATCATTTAGGGAAGGAGGAAACTACTCAACTCGTGCAAGGATTGCCGAGGTGACATTGTTTTGTCATTTTCCTCTATATCATCACACCGCTTAAAGGCAATCTTCATACATCCCTTCGATTTGCTGATGAATATCGTTCGTGCTAACTGAGCTAACTCGCATTCTAGCGAAAGGAGCAGACATATGTCAGTTGCTGATAATCCCCAGCGCGAATACGGAGATCAAACCCTGCAACAATTTGGCTACCGGCAGGAATTCCGCCGTGAACTCAAGCGTTTCGCCTCATTTGCCATAGGATTCTCATTCATTTCAATTACTACAGGAATCTTCACCACCTATGGTTCAGTCCTTCTCTCCAGTGGGCCACTCGGTATCTGGACGTGGCCTATTGTCATTGTGGGCCAACTTTTCGTCTCGCTGGTGTTCGCGACCCTGGCATCGCGTTTGCCGCTCGCCGGTTATTCGTATCAATGGGTTTCGCGGCTGGCGAATCCGAAGATTGGCTGGCTTGTCGGCTGGATATCGTTCATCTTCCTGGTGGTGGATGTGGTCGCTGTTGATTATGCGGTTGCCCAGACAGTGTTGCCGAAGCTATTCAGTTACGCGGAGACGCCGCAAAACGCCTGGATAGCAACCAGTATTGTGGTCGTGATACAGATGCTGTTGATCATTTTCTCCACATTCTGGTCAACGCGCATCAACAATGCGGCGGTGGGAACAGAGGTAGTTGGCATTGTTGGCTTAACGCTGCTGCTCATTATTGTTGGTGCTGTACGTGGTATATTACATCCCGATCACCTGTTCAGTACTGGTACCGTCTCTTCGCAGGGATACTTCACACTTGGCACGTTGACTTCTGCCGGGCCGCTTTTGCTCGCATTCTTACTTGGAGCTTTTACCATCGTTGGGTTTGAGGCGGCGGCTAATCTTGCTGAGGAGACGCAAGACGCCCATCGAGTAGTTCCTACCGCGATGTGGTTTGCTGTTGTTTTAAGTGGCATTGTCGGTTTCATTTTCCTAATTGCTCTTAACCTTGCATCCGGTGCAATCCAGGCATCCTCAATCGTATCGGATAAGTCATTGGCGGGTTCGGCTACTCCCGTTGCCAATATTGTCACGAATGCGCTTGGGTCCGTCCTTGGTGACATTTTCCTGGTGCTGGTCACTTTCTCCATTTTTGCCTGTGGACTGGTCATCTTCATTACTGCGACACGCCTGATATGGGCGATGTCGCGGGATCAACGCTTCCCAGGGTTTATGGTGTTTAGCCGGATAGAGCGACGCACAAATACACCGTTGGCGGCAACGTTGCTTGGTGGTATCCTGATCGAGATTGTGCTGGCTGCTTTTGCATCGGTTGGTATTCTGAGCAATCCCGAATAATACCGCGAATCAAGCCAGTACGTTACTCAGCCTATTCAGTGCCGCAACCTTGTTGCCAGCGATCATCTACCTTGCCACAGTCATTCTCTACATCTGGGCGCGCCGAAAACTGCCGCGGACACAGGGCTTCAGTCTGGGGGTTTTTGAGTGGCCTGTCATCGTTCTCTCGGTTGTCTGGTTGCTTTTTGAGCTTTCCATCTTCCGTGATGCAACGACGTTTGCCACGCCATGGCTTTACTCGCTGATCATGTTCGCTATTGGCTTGATCTACTTCGTCTGGATGTGGGTCACGCGACCGGAGGTGCTGCAGGTACCACCGCAAGTCGAAGTGACGGCGGCGGAGCCAGGGACGACGGAAGCGAGTTAAGGAGGAAAGGGGAAGCATCTCTGCGAGCTTCCGCTTACAGACAATGGAGCAGCACCTGCGCTTGAGGGCTATTGCCGAGGGCATCCTCGTTGCGCTGATTTTGGGATCAACGCTTGTTTTAGTGAAAATCGCGCTTACTTCTCTTGGTCCGCTCACGATAGCGGCTCTGCGCTATACACTGGCTTTTTTCCTGCTGCTCCCGTTTCTACTTCGCCGTAGACGCTTAACGGGATGGTCATCCCATGTGTGGGGCCGTTTCCTCTTCATCGGACTGAGTTTCTATGTCATCGGCAATGGCGCACTGATTTGGGGCGTGCGCTACCTTCCGGCGACAACTGCCTCTCTCCTGCTAAGCCTTGTACCTTTGCTCGTACTTTTCGCAGGTATCCTTTGGCTCAAAGAAACTCCCGCACGCGGACAACTGGTGGGCGTTCTCGTTGGACTTGCCGGATGCGCTCTCTTCTTTTCCTCTGGTTTCAAGGCTGGCGAACCTCTTGGGATTGGCAATTGTGGCAGTTGGGTTACTTGGCAATGCCACTTATGGCGTGTTTGGGCGCGAGATGACGAAAGAGCCGCAAGTGGATACGCTCTCGCTGACCGCTTTTCCCCTGGGATTTGGAGCTGCTCTCCTTCTTCCTCTTGCTTTCATAATTGAGGGATGGCCGCACTTTAATACTCAGGCCTGGAGCATTGTTCTCCTACTGGCAGTAATTCACACTGCTGGTGTCTATTTGCTCTACAATCATGCGCTACGCACCCTTGCGGCTTTTGAGATGAGCGTTCTTGTCAATCTTAGTCCCTTGTTTACTGCACTATGGGCGTGGTTGCTCTTAGGTGAACTGCTGAGCGTCATCTCGCTGATCGGGATGGTTATCGTTGTTATCGGGACTATCGTCGTGCAGTGGAGAAAGCCGCATGCCCAGAAAATTTCACCTGGCACAGATGCTGGATCATCTGCACCCTCCAAATGATCTCAACTCCTTATTCGTGAAGACGGCGTATGACTCAACCGTAGTTTCAATATAAAAAAGCGCGACATATGAGTCACGCTTTTTTATATTGTGGTTGAACTAATATTCTCTCAGGAAACGCTCACAACAGCAGGCGTTCTCGTTGGTTCCAACCTCATACGTATGCCATGTTTCGGACGCAGTGTCACGCGAGGTTGTAACTCGACGCGAAAACCTGGAACGAGCTTTGGCGTATAGCGTTGCAGGATGGTTGCCGGCAGCAATTTGGTTTCCATTTCGGCAAAAGGCATACCAATACATATACGTGGGCCGCCGCCGAAGGGAAAGTAGGCCCACTGCGGCACTTTCTGACCATTGACCGGGTCCCAACGCTCCGGGCGAAATGCCTCCGGATCGCCCCAGATGTCGGGCAGGTTGTGAATCACCCATTGACTGGTCAGGCAGATGGTGCCAGCAGGGAAGTGGTGGCCGTCCAGCTCAAAATCGTTCACAGCCCGTCGACCCTGTATCCAGGCGGGCGGTAAGATGCGCCATGACTCGTTGATCACCCATTCGAGGTATGGCAGGTTGGGCAGGTCTGCTACCGTTGGGCTGCGTCCCGCCAGCACCGTCTGTAGCTCGTTGAGGAGCTTGTCGCGCTTGTCGGGATATTGGGAAAGCAGATAGAATGTCCAGCCGAGCGTGTTTTGCGCCGTCTCATGACCCGCGGCGACAAACGTAAGTACATGGTCGTGTACCTGCCTGTCGGTCAGGGTATCGCCCTCTTCTTGCGCGTGCAGCAGCATTGAGAGGACATCACCCATGTCGCGCCCATCTTTGCGACGTTCCGCGATCAGATTGTAAACGAACTCGTCAAGCGTGCGTTTGCCAGCCACTACTTTGCCATATTTTGTAAAAGGGAAATTCAGGCGCAATAGGCGTCGCGATGCTAGTGAACGTCCATTGTTGATGACGGCGTTGAATGCTGTACCAAGTTCGGCGATCAACGGAGGCGAGTCCACATTAAAGAGTGTTTTGGCGATGATGCCCAGTGTCAATTGTTGCATGGCACTGGCAATATTGATTTCTGTCCCCGGTTGCCATTTTGTCAGCATCTCCTCTGTGAGCTGCACCATGACATCCGCATAGCTCTCCACGCGGCGTTTATGGAAGGCAGGTTGCACGAGGCGGCGTTGCTGGCGGTGATAATCTCCATCAATGGTCAACAGACCGTCGCCGAGCAAGTAGCGCAAATTGGCTCCGCCGCCTCGATTGGGCTTAACAAAGTTACGCGGGTTCTCGGTCAATATGTAGCGCACATGTTCCGGTCGAAAAAACAGCACAAGCGGATGTTCGCCAATATGCATCGTTGCCATACGCCCAAACTGGCGTTGCGTCTCCCGCACAAAATGTAGCGGGTTCCGCTGAAATTGTAAGGCATTGCCTACTCCAGGCAGACCCTTTGGCCCTGGTGGAAGAGTAGATGTAGGTTCCATAGCGATGTTTACCTTATTCGATGTATTCAGGACAACGGAATTTCGTGCTGTTCCCTCAGCATTTGTTCAGGCAGACCGTGACGCAAGAGCAACAATAGCTGGTCAGCCATCACATCCGGCCCCGGCTCGTCTTGCTCTATCCACCACAGCATACCTTGCGTGATCATGCCGGTGATGAAGCGTGCCAGCAAAGGAATGTTGTAGGCTACAAGGTCACCTCTTGCTTTTGCCATTTCAAGCAGAGACGTCAGTCCTTCAGCAAGCTGTTCTTTCGACTGAGATGTTCGTGTTCGCGTAAACTGGTTCGTCAGGGCAATTTGAAAAAGGTCACGTTGAGCATATGCCTGCTGGAAAAGGGTACGGATGAGTACCGGCAGAACAGGTTCGTCTACATGCAGGTAGGCTGCTTGCCGCACATTTTCGCGTAGTTCACTCATTCCTTCATCCAATAAGATGGTAAACGCTTCGTCTTTATCACGAAAATGCAGGTAAAAGGTTCCCACGCCGACATCGGCAACCTGCGTAATCTCGGCAATGCTGGCTTCATGAAAGCCACGTTCCGCGAAGACTTTTCGGGCCGCAGCTAGAAGTTCGGCGCGAGTACGCGCCCTCCGGCGTGTATTCCGTTTCTGTTCGTCCTGTTTTTCTGAAAGTGAATTATCATTCATGAGTGAATGATAATTCATAGTTCGGGAAATGTCAAGCGGGAAAACATTACATAATACCACTCTGGTTACACATCAATTGTGACGTAATTTATGTATAACCCATGTGGTATTATATGATATAGATGTCAACAGTGACGGTTATTGTAGCAAAAACCTGAAGTGGGAAGTGAACTATTCCATGAAGCGACCACGAATATGGTATAGAGAACGAATATGGAGAATAATCTTCTCTCTGGCCCTTGTACCTGCGATTTTGGGCGTGGGATTACTTTTAGGTTTTGCCTACATCTCTACTGCCCAACCCGAGCTGACCGATTACGTCAATCCGTTTATTGGGACTGCTCCTGGGGGCAACCAATTTGGTTTCTCAGGCGATAGCGGCGATGTATTTCCTGGTGCAACATATCCTGCGGGTATGGTGCAGTGGAGTCCTGATACCACCTCAAATATCCCCGGCGGCTATTACTATCCTGATAGCACCATTAAAGGCTTCAGTCTCACACATTTTAGTGGGCGAGGATGTACTGCCTACCAGGATATTCCCTTTATGCCCTATGTTGGGTCGCTGAATGTTTCACCCGCTGCGGATAGTTCGCTCTATTCATCCCACTTTTCGCATAACTCGGAGCAGGCGCATCCGGGATATTATCAAGTTCATCTGGATACTCCCAATACCGGAGTAGAGCTAAGTGTCACTGAACATACCGGCATGGGACGCTTCACCTACCCAGCTTCAAGAGCAGCAACCATGCTCATCAACGCGGGTGGCAGTATTAATGGCAATACCAATGCTGGCGTGACGATTATACCTGGCAGCCGCGAGGTGACAGGCTTTGCTACAAGTACGGTTGGTTGTGGTAGCAACCACTACACGGCCTACTTTGCGGCGCAGTTTGATCGCTCCTTTGCAAATTATGGTACCTGGAATAAAACCGCTGTCAATGCGGGAGCGACTACCAGCACAAGTGCGCATAGCGGAGCTTTTGTGGCCTTTGATACGACCGCGAATACGCTTGTTCAGGTTCAGGTAGGCATCTCTTTTGTCAGCATTGCCAACGCGCAAGCTAATCTGGCGACTGAGCAGGCCCATTTCAATTTTGATTCAGTGCGACAACATGCCGACGCCGCCTGGAACAGCCGTTTAGGGCATATCGTTGTGCAGGGTGGTTTGTTAGACGAGAAGATAACGTTCTACACCGCTCTCTATCATGCATCGCTTCACCCGAATGTCTTCAGTGACGACAATCGGCAATATATTGGTTTCGATGGCAAGGTGCATACACTGGCTCCAAGTCAACATGCGCAATATGAGAACATCGCTGGTTGGGATCAATATCGTTCGCTGATCCCTTTGCTGGCAACGCTCTTTCCGACGGAAGCGAGCGACATTGCGCAATCGCTGGTCAACGATGCCCGGCAAGGCGATGGTCACTTGCCGCGCTGGGAGCAAGCGAACGCCGATTCGCATGGCATGAACGGCGATGATGGCTCCGTCATTGTCGCGGAGGTCTACGCCTTTGGGGCCAGGAATTTTAATACGGCCTCTGCGCTGGCGGCGATGCTGCAAGGGCAACCCAAAATACGGGATGACTTCAGCGACTATCTCAAATATGGCTATGTGACGGCCAACTCCACAGGATTTTCAGCCGCAATAACGCAGGAATATAGTATTGATGACTTCGCGATTGCACAGTTCGCGCACTCGCTCGGCGATACTCACGATTACCAACTCTTGAGCCAGCGTGCGAACAACTGGCAAAACCTCTTCAACATGGAAAGTGGCTATATCCAGCCGCGCAACAATGACGGTAGTTGGGTCGGCAATTTTAGTCCCGGCAGCGATTTGGGTTTTCAAGAGGGCAGTGCCGCACAATATAGCTGGATGGAGCAATTCAACTTGCGCGGCCTGTTCAATGATATGGGTGGTAATGGGGTTGCCGTCAGTCGCCTCGACACCTTTTTCACGCATTTGAACGCGGGACCCAATAGTCCATATGCATTCATGGGCAATGAACCCTCCTTTGAGGTTCCCTGGGAATACGATTTTGCAGGCGCACCCTCGCACACGCAGGAAGTCATCCGGCGCATTCAGCTATCGCTTTTCAAGAACAGGCCGGGCGGTCTGCCAGGAAACGACGATGGTGGTGCAATGTCCTCCTGGTACATCTTTTCAGCTATTGGCCTCTATCCAGAGATTACCGGGGTTGGCGGATTTGTGATTGGCAGTCCTCTGTTTACCTCGGTAACGCTGCATCTTGCTGGCAAACATACGCTGCAAATTCATGCACCGGCGGCTTTAGATCAGAATCCCTATGTGCAGAGTCTGCAACTCAACGGCAACGCCACGACGAGTCTATGGCTGCCGTGGTCTACTATGCAGAACAGTGCGACACTGGATTTCTCGCTTGGAAGCAATGCTACGAGTTGGGGCAGTAGTGCGGCGGATGCTCCGCCGTCGTATCAATAATACAAACTGTTGGTAGCTGGATTACAGGGCAACTCACGACTTGCCCTGTTCCTGCTACCATCAGTTTGTTTATTGATACGCAGCCGCTTGCAGTGCCTTATTCAGGTCCCAGAGGATATCCTCGATATTTTCGAGGCCGATAGAGATACGAATCAAATCGGGAGTGACACCACCGGCCAGCAGGTCTTCATCGGAGAGTTGCTGGTGTGTAGTGCTGGCGGGATGGATAATCAAGCTGCGCGAGTCGCCGACGTTGGCAAGGTGAGAGAACATGCGTACACTGTTGATTACCTTCTTACCAGCTTCGTAGCCACCTTTGACGCCGAAGGTGAAGATTGCACCGGCCCCGCGTGGAAGATAGCGTTGCGCCAGAGCATATGAAGGGTTATCGGGCAACCCGGGGTAGTGTACCCAGCTAACGGCGGGATGTTCTTGCAAGAATTGCGCCACCTGCAAAGCGTTCGAACAGTGCCGTTCCATGCGCAATGACAGCGTTTCCAATCCCTGTAACAGCAGGAAAGAGTTGAAGGGACTGATACAGGCACCGGTATCGCGTACAGTCTCTACCCTGGCCTTCATGGCGAAACCGAAATCTCCAAAGGTCTCGTAGAAGCGCACGCCGTGATAGCCAGGCGATGGGTCAACGATATGGGGAAACTTGCCGTTGTCCCAGGGAAATTTGCCCGATTCGATCAGCACGCCCGCGATAGAGTTGCCGTGACCGCCGATAAACTTGGTCGCGGAATGTACTACTATGTCTGCCCCATGCTCAAATGGGCGGCAGAGATAGGGTGTGGCAAACGTGTTATCTATTACGAACGGTATGCCAGCTTCATGAGCAATATCGGCAACGGCGCGAATATCTAGCACATCTCCGCGAGGGTTGCCGATGGTCTCACCATAGAGTACGCGGGTGCGCGGCGTAATGGCACGCCGGTAATTCTCAGGATCGGTGCTATCCACAAATGTCGTGTTCACGCCCCATGTGCGCAGCGTCAGGTCAAATTGTGTATGCGTGCCACCGTAGAGGCTACTGGAAGAGACAATCTCATCCCCTGGTCTCAGCAACGTCATCATCGTTGCCATCTGCGCCGCCATGCCGGAGGCCGTGGCAACCGCACCGGTTCCGCCTTCCAGTGCGGCGATGCGTTCTTCAAAAGCGGCGGTTGTCGGGTTCATGATGCGCGTATAAATATTGCCAAAGCGTTGCAACGCAAAAAGATGCGCCGCATGATCGGTATCATCAAACACATACGAAGTCGTCTGATAGATAGGGACAGCCTGTGCGCCCGTTGCCGGGTCGGGTCGCTGGCCAGCGTGAACGGACAGGGTGTCGAAGCCAAAAACGTGATCGCCATCTATTTCAGGCATGATAAGTAGCTCCTTTATTGGAAACGTGTGTTAGATACATGACTTTTTCATATGGTAGCATATATGCTTTTGAGAAGAAAGGGAATCTCATTGTGTTTCTATGTTACACTTGGGAAGATAAAAGTGTATCTTGTTTCAAACAAGGAAAAGTGGAGCTACATATGGAGTGTCGGATCGGCTGTGGAGCCTGTTGCATTGCCCCTTCTATATCATCACCAATTCCAGGTATGCCGCATGGCAAGCCGGCAGGTGTACGTTGCGTACAATTGACACATGATAATCGCTGCCAACTTTTTGGCAAGCCGGAACGTCCAACCGTGTGTAGTAGTCTTCGACCTTCTGAGGAGATGTGCGGCCATTCGGCGCGAGAGGCTTTTATTCGCCTGTCATCACTTGAACGGGCAACAATCCCCGCCTACAAATAACTCATCTAAAAAGCAAGTAGACTGTTTTTCAACTGGAGTATTACTTTTTGTTCGATTGTTATTATCTCATATATCAACCGTTAAAGTGTGTAAGCAGAGTATTTTAGCTTCTCATGATAATGCAAAAGTGAAAATACTAAGCTTGAATTTGACGCGACGGAATTGGCAATCGCGTCATTGTAGTTTATTGTTCTTTGCATATCGCAATCCAGACCCTTGCACCAATTTTTGGGTCGTATTGTTGTATAGCTACAAATAGTAGGACACTATCTGTCCGCTAGTTTCCACGAAGAAGGGGGCTTCTATGAAGAAAGTCTTTTACACACTGGGGATTATCATCCCTACTCTCGCGCTTCTGGGCGCGTTAAGTTTCGGCTTTATGCGTAGCAATGGGGTTAAGGCCGCCCCTGCTACTTCATGTGCCGCGACAGGTTTTTACCGCGACAGCATAAATTTGACGGCAGCAATGATCGTTACCACCACCAGCTTTAGTGTTTCCGGTTCGGTCAATGCTGCTGGTTGTAACATTGGTATCTACATTGGCCCTGGTTTGACAGGTACTGTTACCAACGCTCAGGTCTTTGGCGCGAATTACTACGGAGTGGTGAACAATGGGAGTAATGTCACAGTGACGAAAACCCAGATTTACGATATCGGCGAGAACCCGCTAAACGGCGATCAGCATGGGTACGGTGTTTATTTTACTGAAGATGTTGGAGCAACGGGTACCATCTCCTCCAATCTGATCTGGAATTACCAGAAAAATGGTATCGTCGTGAGGGGTATCCATAGTAAAGCCACCATTACGAAGAATACCGTCATTGGTCAGGGACCTGTGACATACATTGCCCAGAACGGTGTTGAGGTTGGCGAAGGGGCAAAGGGCAGTGTCACCAATAATATTGTGACCGGGAATGCCTATTCAGGTACAGGCGATGCAACTGCTGCAGGAGTTCTGGTATATGGTGGTTCCTGTTATGGTGTGGCTCTCACCATTGGTATAAAGATCACGGGTAATACAGTAATTGGCAATGATGTTGGCGTCTCGCTTTCCAATCTGGATGGTACATCCTGTATCCCAACACAAACACCTACGAATATCGATGCCAACAAGAACATCATTACGAATGATGCCGTGAACAACATCTCTGGCGCATATCCCAATGCTGGTGGCTATCAAGCAGGTATCTCTGATCAGGGTGATTTTGACAAGATGAACAACAACAGCATCTGCGGCCTCGGCTACACGACAGTCACCCCTCCACCATACTTGTACACCATTGATATTACCAATACGAACAATCCAACGGATACTGGCAATACATCCTGTCTTGATGGTAGCCCCATCACTTCATCGTCAGGCACTTCAGTCCACCATATCAAGTGGCATTATCGTGCCAGCATCTAATGTTTGTCAGGATTACCGTTTTAATAGAAGGAATTTAGCATGAAAAAGGTACTATCAATCCTAGCGGTCCTTATTCCTGTCGTCGCGCTTGTTGGCGCGATCAGTGTTGGCTTCATTTATTTGAATGGAGCCAGGGCCGCCAGCGAGACTACCTGTACTGCAACTGGTTTCTACAGGGACAACATAAATTTGACTGCCGCGGTGATACCGACGAGTAGCTCTCCCAATGTGACTGGTGCTGTGAACGCGGCTGGCTGTAATATTGGCGTATATTATGGCCCTGGCATTACCGGTACCGTCAAAACCGCTCAGATTTTTGGAGCGAATTACTTTGGCGTCGTCAATAACGGCGGCAACGCGACGATTACCAAATCGCAGATTTACGATATCGGTGAGAATCCGCTCAATGGTGATCAACATGGCGTTAGCATATACTTTGCCTACGGCGTACCGTCAGCAGGGAGCATTACCAGTAACCTGATCTGGAATTACCAGAAGGGTGGTATTGTGGTCAATGGAACGTCTGGCACCGTCGCGGTGACTTCCAACACTATCATTGGGCAAGGCCCGGTCAATTACATTGCGCAAAATGGCATTCAAATTGGCTATGGTGCGAAAGCAACTGTCACCAATAATATTGTGACGGGCAATTCGTATACTGGTTCAGGTCAAACAGCCTCTGGCGGTATTATTGTCGTTGGCGGTTCCTGTTACGGCGGTCCGCTCACTATTGGCACGAAGATCACTGGTAACACGGTTATTGGCAATGATATCGGTGTCTGGTTGTCTAATCTGGATGGTTCGACGTGTATTCCGACGGATACACCAACAAATATCAATGCCAACAAAAATATCGTTACGAACGATGCCGTGAACAATACAACGGGCGCTGGTGCTGGTGGCTATCAGGCGGGCATTGCTGACCAGGGTGATTACGATAAGATGAACAACAACAGCATCTGCGGTTCTGGTTATACTCCTGTAAATACACCACCACCTTACCTCTACATGATCGATATCACCGTGACGAATAATCCAACGGCAACTGGCAACGTCTCTTGCCTTGATGGAAGTCCTATCAATCCATCAATTAATGGAGCTGCTCCTCATATCAAACAACATGAGAAAGCAAGCAGTATCCGCTAGTTGCTGATGCATTTACTCCAATAGGTAGGAAGAAGCAGTAAGCGGCAAATCATACAGTAGCAATGTCACTGTATGATTTGCCGCTTACTGCTTCTTCCTACCTATTTGGAACATGAAGCGTAGATCACGTTCATACATGACACGCAACCGGAATATGTGCTACACTGAAGCAGGACGTTTTCTATTATCATGTTGGAGCGATATCTTTTATGACACAAACGGTTGATCAAACTGCACAACACAATACGGTCGGCAAATCCACTCGCCGACAAGATGGTTTCGATAAGTTGACGGGGCAGACGCGCTACGCGGGTGACATTACTGCATCAGGTTTGCTCCACGCACGTCTGGTACTCAGTCCCTACGGACATGCCCGCATCGTCAATATCGATGTATCCGCCGCACTGGAGATTCCAGGTGTGCGGGCTGTCTATACGAGCGAGACGTTGGGTATGAAGCAGCGCGGTAGCAGTTCGCGCTCGCAATCCCCACTGGCAGAGCAGGAAGTGTTCTGGTGTGGACATCCCGTCGCTATTGTCCTCGCGGAGACGGAGGCCGCCGCCGAAGATGGAGCCGCCGCCGTTGATGTAGACTACGAAACTTTGCCCGCCGTGATGAACCCTCTTGCCGCTATGCAGCCAGACTCACCCCATACCCGCGAACGTAAGCAGGGTGAAAGTTCAGAAATTGCCGGCGGTGGAGCTCATGCAGCCGTCTCTAAAGAAGAAGAGGAAGAGACCGACAAAGAAGAATTTTCTCTAAACGTTAGCGATAAGGTGCATCTGCATACGGGCGATATAAAAGCGGGTTGGAGTGAGGCGGAGGTAGTTGTCGAACGCACCTATCGCACGAGCTTTGTTCACCAATCCTATATGGAACCTCAGTCCATTACCGTTGTGCCGAGCGGATCGGGCCAACGGATGACAATCTGGCCCAGTTCGCAGGGTATGTTCTCTGTACGTTCCGACGTTTCAACAGCCACCGATGTGCCTGAACGGCAGATTCGTGTGGAGTCGGTGCCGATTGGCGGCGCATTCGGCGGGAAATTTGGATTGATCGAGCCATTAGCAGGTGCCGCCGCCTATGCCTCGCGCAATCCGGTGCGGCTGGTATATACCCGCACGGAAGACCTGCTGGCCGGTAATCCCGCGCCTTCGTCAATTATCACGCTCAAGTTGGGGGCGAAGCGCGATGGGACGCTGGTCGCAATGGAGGCTACCACCATTTTTGATAGTGGTGCGTTTGCCGGAGCCGCTGCTTTTCTGGGAGGTCTCATTCTTGGCAGTAGCTATCGCTGCCCCAACATGGATTTCCGTTGCTACGAAGTCCTGACCAATAAAGTGAGCGTCGGCGCCTATCGCGCCCCTTGCGCACCGCAGGCAACCTTCGCGCTGGAATTAGCCGTTGACGAGCTGTGCCTTACATTGCAGATGGACCCGGTAGAATTTCGCTTGAAAAATGGCTTGAAAGAGGGCGATCCGACGCTCGACCACCGCTCGTGGTCGCGTATCGGCTTGCTGGAGTGCCTGGAAAAAGCACGCGAGCATCCTCTATGGGCGCAGCGTGAGCAACAAAAAGCTGTTCCCGAAGACTTACAAGGCTGGAAAATTGGTATTGGTATAGCAAGTGGTGGTTGGCCAGGTGGCACAGAACCCGCCGCCGCTGCGTGCCGCCTGGAAACCGACGGAAGCGTGACGGTCGTTGTTGGCTCGGTAGATCTGACCGGTTCTGATACTTCCCTCGCGCTTATCGCGGCTGAAGGGCTGGGCCTTTCGGCCTCGTCCGTCAATGTCTCGCATGATACTACCGATGCCATGCCTTACGCCGGTGGAACAGGCGGTAGCAAGACGACGTATACGGTAGGTGCAGCTGTTCTCTCGGCTGCACGAGATGCTCGCAATCAGATATTGGAGATTGCTGCCGATATGCTGGAAGCCTCCTCGACAGACCTGGAAATCGAGGGTGACAAAGTTGTAGTGCGGGGTTCTCCGACGAAAAGCGTGGCATTAACGGAAATCGCCGGTGCGTCCATGCAGTTTGCCGGCAAATATGCCCCCATTTACGGGCGTGGGCGTTCCGCCAATAGGACGAGTTCACCAATGTATGCAGCCCACATCGCGAAAGTCGCGGTTGACCCGGAGACGGGCGAGGTGCGCGTCCTCGATTACGTTGCCGTCCAGGATGTGGGCTTCGCTATCAATCCGGCTGAGGTAGTAGGACAAATACATGGTGGTGTCACACAGGGCATTGGCTGGGCACTCTTCGAGGGACTGGTCTACGACGAGAATGGGCAGGCACTTACATCTTCCCTGATGGATTATGCTCTGCCGCATAGCCAGGATGTCCCCAATTTCACAACCATCTTCGTCCAGATCCCCTCCGCGCTCGGTCCGTTCGGCTCCAAAGGTGTTGGAGAACCGCCGGTTGTACCCGTTGCACCAGCTATCGCCAATGCCATCCGCGATGCCGTCGGCGTTCGTATCACGCAGTTACCCATCACATCTGAAAGATTGCTTGAGGCTATGGAATAAGCTTGTCGGGCCGGTGAAAAAGCGTGTCCCAGATTTTGTGCCGCAAAATCTGGGACACGCTTTTTCACCGGCCCGACAAGCTTACAGATTGCTTCAAAATGTGTTATAGTAACATTATAGGGAACTTCCGTATCATTTCACGATGAAGCTCTTCTGTCTTGTGTCCGTAGTGTTATTGTTGTTATTACAGAACACCCACGGCCTCCGATTACATCGCGAGGATGTTTTCTTCAGAGCGATGGAATCCCTGACCGCTTAAGGAGCGTATGTGATGAAATCCTCCCATGATTTATTTGAGACGAATGGGGCGGCGATACAGGATACCTCGACAACGTCCGTTCCGCCCTCACAAACCCCTGTTGATGTTACTCCACCCGTAGGTATAACGCCGCCGCAGGTTCTTGCGCAGGAGGCAGCCAATGGTAGGCGCGGTGCCGCCTGGAGATTGCTATACTGGATTATGGAGAACGATCCGCGTGCCGTTATTGCAGTCTCTTCACTGAATGATGATCGTTTGGCACAGTACCTGCTTGAATGCCTCGCGGTTGGCACATGGGCAGGCAAGTCATTTGTATTGCCGCCTCCGCTGCGGTCACCGTACGCTCGAACTCGTTTCCGCACTCTCTTCTTAACAGGCTCGGGTATGGACTCCTCTCGTGCTGAGCGGGTTGCTTTGGCGGCGGCTCATGACAAACGGCCTGCCATGCGTGAGGCTGCTGTCCATATCCTGGGCTTGCTTGGGAACTCGTCCGCTATTCCTGTCCTCGCTGCTGCCCTCAATGACCCGGTATCTGCCGTTCGTATGCAGGCTGCCAAAGCGTTGGGGCGTGTGAAAGACCCTGCATCTGTCCCACCCTTGCTGGCTGCATTACGTGGCGCTGATGAAAATATGGGTAGCCAGATTTTCTCCGCGCTGGTGCATTCGGGCTATGCTGCCGTACCCTCCCTGCTGGAAACCAGTAATAGTAGTTCCTCCTGGCTACGCTGGCAGTGTGTTCGTGCGCTGGGCGAAATCGGCGACCTGCGTGCTATCCCTGTGCTAGTGCAGGCACTGTGCGACTCCGATCATTCCGTTGCGTGGATGGCTGCCAAAGGTCTGGCACATTTTGGCAAGCGCGTTGTTGGCCCCGTGCTACAACTGCTGATGCGTGAGCCAATGACGCCGTGGCTGGCGGAGACAGCATCGTATGTGCTGAATAACCAGTGTCAGAATAACGAGAAAATGAGACCATACCTTGAGCCGGTAGTGCAAAGCCTGCGCGGCCTTTCCTACAAAATCGGCTCCTCGATGGCCGCTCAGAAGGCGCTCACTCAACTAGTCGCCGATGGCTTAATTTCATAGAGGGCAACATACAGTCATCTTTTCTGTCCGTATGTTGCCCTCTTATGAGATCAAATTGTCTGCCCAGGCGTCATTTCGATGACCTCGACCTCATTAAGACCGAGTGATTGCAACGCCTCGCGCAGTGCGGCAGGTGTGCCACTAAGAATGGGAAAGGTGCCATAGTGCATGGGAATAACGTGTTTCACGCCCAGCATTCGCACTGCTACCGCAGCTTCTTTTGGCCCCATTGTATAGAAGTCGCCGATGGGCAGCAGCGCAACGTCGGGCCGGTAGAGTTCGTGAATAAGTTGCATATCGCCGAAAGCGCAGGTGTCGCCAGCATGGTAGAGCTTACGCCCGTTCTCAAATTCAAGGACAAAGCCGCACGGCTCGCCTACGTAGACGCTATCGTTGACACTTGATGAGTGAAACGCCTGCGTCATGGTAATTTTGATGCCCTGTACCTCGACTGTGCCGCCCTTGTTAAACCCAACGGTATTTTGTACTCCCTTCGACTCAAGCCAGCCCATCAGTTCGACCATACCTGCACAGGTAGGATTAGTTGCCTGGGCAACGCTCACGGCATCGCCTGCGTGGTCGAAGTGTCCATGTGAAATGAGCATAATGTCCACCTTATCAATGTTCTTCTGATCATCCGGGCAAGCAGGATTGCCCTGTATCCACGGATCGATCAGAATAACCTTTCCCTCTGGAGAGGTAATCTTAAAGGTGGCATGCCCCAGCCAGGTAATCTGCAGGTCTTTCATGTTCATATGATGTTCTGTCATGTGTGAGATACTCCTTTTCAAAATAGTTGTGATCAATAATGCGTTGCTGTGCCATTTGCACATCAACCTAGTACGCCCGATGGGTAACGGGGTCGAATCTCTCGTCCCTGTGCGAAACGGTCAAAAGCGAAGTGCTGCATATCGCCGGGTTTTGTGCCAGTCAATATCAATTGTACCATCCATTGTCCGATCACAGGTGAGAGCTTGAAACCATGACCGCTGAAGCCGACTGCGCAATAGAGACCATCGTATGACGGGAGCCGATCCAGGATGGGGTGAAAATCAGGTGTATCATCGTAGATGCCAGCCCAACCACCGCGTGGAACGGCGCGGCTTAGTGCTGGTAAACATTCGCTTGCGGTTGTGCGAAAATGGGCGATCTCTTGTTCGGACAACCCCTGCGCATAGTTATCGGGATCGCTTGCCGTGAGAACGTCTTCGGTTGAACCAACCAATGTCACGCCGCCGACATCCGGGCGCAAATAGATATTGCGAGTCAAATCGAGCGCGACAGCGTGCATCCCTTGCCGACCACCAAAATCGTTGGGACGACGCAGCGCAACCATCGGATGTCGCGTCGGTGTAATCGGTAGCGTAATGCCGAGCGGTTGTGCCAAACGCTTGCTCCACACATTTGCCGCAAGCACAACCACAGGAGCCAGCACATCACCCTCGACCGTGCGCACTCCCGTCACGCGCCCCTGCTGTTTCAGAATATGCGTAACGGTCACACCTTCGCGAATGTTTGCTCCATAGTCGCGAGCGCGTTGCGCAAAGCAGGACGTGGTTGCCATCGGATCGGCAACGCCCGTAGCTGGTTCGTAGCAGGCCAATGCAACCCCAACGTCACTATATTCCGGCGCAACCTCGCGTATCTCACTCGCACGAATCAACCGCGTATCAACGCCCTCCTCTTGCTGCATCTGCACGTTGGACTGTAACGCAGCAGCATCGTGTTCGTTCGCCGTCACGATCATACCCGTCGTCATAAATCCGCAATCGCCGCCAACCTGTTCCGCGAAATGCTGGAACACGATGAGGCTCTCCTTTGCCATGCGAATGGTGAAATCGTTGGAATAGTGTTGCCGGACAATCGCGCCGGAGCGTCCCGTTGTCCCACTGGCTAACGCCTCTCGTTCCAGCAGCACAACGCGTCCGCTCCTCTGCTGCGCCAGGTAATAGGCAATGCTCGCGCCCATCACTCCACCACCAATGATCAGAAAATCGGCTGTTTCGGTCATAGAGATGTTCTCCTGGAAAGGCTCTAGAAGTTAGCAGCGCAGGTATCCGCTGGCATACGTTATTGCCCTCTAAGGGCATAATAAGATAAAGGATATGCCGGTCGTTCACTGTGGCGGTTTTTCCTCGTTCTTCTGCTTCAAACGCTTTTGTTCCTTCCGTTCTAGCTCTTGGATACTCTCGTGTGGTGTAGGTAGGTTTTCCGGCATAGTTCCACCTAGCTCTTTTATCGTTTGTCGAACTTTTTGGCCTACCTGATGGTGTGCTTTATTTGCTTGCTCTTTCCCGTTAATATTTTCGCGTCTTAGCTTCGCTTCGGTTTGGGTAGCACGAAAAATATTTGCACCTAACTCCTCGCTATTCATGTAATCAAGAATATGCTGTCCTTCCTGGAGTCCTTTTCGGTTGTGTATTTGCTGCGCAGTAAGCCGGTAGAGTCCTCGATACCCGTGGTCTTGAAAGATGGCAAAGTCAAAGGGTTCCACTACACCTGCTTGTTGGGCCGCATCTGCGAGCCGTGTATTGAAGATTGTCATCTGTGAGCGATAGGTAAGTCGCTTTTGGTCTTCGGGCAAGATAGCGAGTTCGTCAGCTAGTTCCTGGCGTCGCGTCTGTAGAGCAAAATAGGTTTGCCCCAGTGCTACAATGGGTTTCGCAGGGTCAGCGTTTTGCACTATCAAATAGCAGGCATACCGTGATAGCTGATAATCCTCACGCGGTTTCGCGGTGATACCAGCTTTTACGATTTTAACCTCCGGGTTAAAATGGTCTGAGACTACTTGAGTGCTTTGCTCACAAGCAAGCATTGCTTGCTTTATTGCATGTTGGAATTTTTGCCATGTAGAATAGCCTAGCAGTTTATAAAGTTCACGAGCACTCCAATACTCTATCCCTTCTTCAGTAAGGCGTTTTATTGATTCAAATGGTGAGGTATGTTGCGATTGCAGTGGTTCGTCAGTCATACTTGCTGCTCCTTATACCTGGGGGTAACTGGTTTTTCTTGTGGAGTTGGTGGATCGATTGTGGTGCGTGGAATGTACCACTCACCGCCAAATTTCCGTGCGCCTTCCAGTCTTCCTTTTTGGCACAATCGCCGTATAGTGTCTGGGTGCCGTTGTAGGATGATAGAGGCCTGTTCTGAGGTATACCATGGGCTTTCTTGCATGTGTGCTATTCCTTTTGTCCTGAGAGAACGGTTACTAATGTGGAGTATAACACACGGGTCAAGACTATTTAAGATGATTTACTTCATTCAAGTTATTGCAATATTATCTTTGCCTCGTAAACATCCCCCAGGGTATTGCGCAACGTGCAAGCACTCTGTTGATGGTTTGAATCTTTTCTGTCCTCTGCTCTTCGAGCCAGCGTTCCAGTGCCGAAATATTTTCATTCGCGTTGTTGATCGATTTCACTGAGACGCACAGATCGGTGTTCCATGAAGGACTTCTGCGCCGCCAGGGCCATGACTACCGGGACACGCCCATCATATCCGCTGACGGGAACTGGCGTATCATGAAGTATGGCGTCTACGAAAGCTGCCATCTCAGAGACATAGCTCTCGGTATACCGCTCCAGGAAGAAATGGAGCGGCAGATCGCGGCGGACACTACGACCATCGCTGATAATGGCCGTGTTCGGGTAATTGTTTTCAGTGCAGACCACGCCGGCACTGCCCAGTAATTCCACCCGCTGGTCATAGCCATAGGCAGCTTGACGGCTGTTGTTGATTGTTCCAATGACACCGTTGGTAAATTGCAACAGCACGACGGCGGTGTCTATGTCGCCTGCCTCCCCGATGGCAGGATCAACCATGACTCCTGCCATCGTGAAAATCTCCTCCACTTCGCTCCCGATCAGGAAACGAGCCATATCGAAATCATGGATTGTCATGTCAAGGAAGATTCCGCCAGAGACGCGAATATATGCAATCGGTGGTGGGGCAGGATCGCAACTGGTGATATGTAGTAGATGTGGTCGACCAATCTCACCTTCCTCCACTGCCGAGCGAACGCGGCGATAATTGGCATCGAAGCGGCGGTTGAAGCCGATCTGCAGTTTGACGCCTGCGTTATCCACTGCCTCCAATGCCCGGTCGATTGATGAAAGGTCAAGTGCTATCGGTTTCTCGCAAAAGATATGCTTGCCAGCTTGCGCTGCTTCTTCGATGATCTGCGCATGGGTATCAGTCGATGAGCAGATGACCACTGCTTGAATATCAGGATGGTTTAAGATAGCGTGGTAATCGCGTGCGGCAAAAGGAATAACGTAGCGTTGTGCGCATTTTCTGGCTACTTCCTCAAATGTGTCTGCCACCATAACTAGATCGGTTGCTGGAATACGTGACGTGATATGTTCGGCATGTAGGGAGCCAATACGCCCGGCACCTATCAGACCAATCTTCAACGAATTCGCCGGCATAAGGTACCTCCTTTATCGAATACCAGTCCAAGCAGGTCCGGATCGGTCATGTCAAGGAAACGTGCAATTTCTTCCGGTATTTCGACGTAGCCTGCATAATGGTGATGGAGCGCGGTGCAGAGTCCGGTGCTAGTGCTGTATATGATAGCACCGGACTCTGCACCAGGGCAACAGGTTTTCCCCTCCGCCGAACTGTCGAGCATTTGTCCGTAGGTGATGCGCTCGCCGCTTAGCCCCTCGTAATCAAGTGTTTCCCATGAACAAGGCGCATTGGCAATACGAATATTCGTCACGCTGTTTCTCCGGCATAGTTAAGCAGTTGTCTCTCTTAAATCACCGGTTATCATCTCCATCTGCTGACGGAAGTTGATTGTAGCGACGGTCCGTCTCCGTAAATGCCGGTGGCAGCTGCTCAACATGCAGTTCACCCGCCTCTGTCTCAAGTTCGTGAGCGGCCTTAGACAGCGAAGCACTCGCGACTGCATCGGTGCGTGCGAACTCGGCCAATTCGTGACTCAGAGTATCCAGTTCTTCGCCCCCGGCCATCATCGAGGTAAGCTCTTCACGAGATATCTCTGATTTGGCAAATGTGCCCAGGCTACGCCCACGATTGAGCAAGGTAAAGTAATCGCCGATGGGATAGGCGTGATGCGGGTTATGCGTAATAAAAATCACGCCAAGCCCTTTCGCACGCGCCTGAGCAATATAGCGCAGAACGATGCCTGCCTCTTTCACACCCAGCGCAGCCGTTGGTTCGTCGAGGATCAAAACTTTGGCTCCAAAGTAGACCGCACGCGCAATCGCGACAGATTGACGCTCGCCGCCAGACAGAGTGCCGACCGCCTGTGCGGTATCACGTATCTGGATACCCATCCTGGACAATTCCTCGCGTGTTACACGGTTCGCATAGGGTGCATCGAAGCGGCGCAACGGTCCCCAGCCCTTTGTTGGCTCTGAACCAAGAAAGAAGTTGCGTGCGATACCCATCAGGGGGATCATTGCCAGGTCCTGGAAGACGGTGGCAATACCCACACTCAAGGCATCACGCGGGGAGGTGAAATGCACTTCTTTTCCTTCAAACAGGTAGTGACCTTCGCTGGGCTGGTGGACGCCGGACAGGATTTTGATCAGCGTAGATTTGCCCGCGCCGTTATCACCGAGCAGGCACATCACCTCACCGGCACGCACGGTCATCGAAATGTCTTTCAGCGCAATCACGCTGCCAAAGTATTTCGAGACATTCTGTACATCGAGTAAAGGTGTGGTTTGCGTGTTCATCGTACTCATCGTCGGGCCTCCATTGCCAGTTTGCGTACATAACTGTTGAGCAGCACGGCAAGCAACAGTATTATTCCCACGACCGCCTTGTACCAGTCAGCATCTACGCCCGCAAAAACGATGCCTTCTTGTACCATGCCAAAGATCAATGCTCCGAACATGGCACCTATCGCCGAACCATAGCCACCCGTTAGCAGTACGCCGCCGACGACTGCTGAGACTATCGCTATAAACTCGTTGCCCTGACCGCGCAGAACATCGGCACTGGTGAAGGTCGTTACCTGGATGATTGCCAGCAAGCAGGCGCAGACAGCCGTGCCGACAAAGAGGGAAATCTTCACGCGGGCGACCGGCACGCCAATGTTGCGTGCCGCATTGGCATCACCACCCACACCAAATATCCAGTTGCCGAAAGTGGTAGCCAGCAATAGCCATGTCGCCAGCACTACCAGTGCTAAAGCCCAGATTATTTCGATAGGAAAGTGCTGGCCGCCACCAAGCGCGGTAGCGAAAATGGCATGTGCGGAGCTATAACCCGGTGCCTGGTCAACGCCGGGCACCACGGTCAGCCCGGTCAAAAGGGTGGTAAGACCGGTAGTCGCGCCAAGCAGGATGTACGAGGTTCCTAGTGTGACGATGAACGACGGCAGACCTGTGCGCAACACCAGGTAGCCATTCATCAAGCCGATCAGCACCGCAAAAATTAGGGATGCGACTATCGCTGCCCAGATGTTCCAGCCGTACTGAGTCGTTAAAATGGCAAGCATCATACCGGTTGCGCCTATCGTCGAACCTACCGACAGGTCAAATTCTCCGCCAATCATGAGCAAGGCCACGGGTACAGCCACGATAACGTAATCAGCTGAGACGCTCAGATAGCTCGATGTGCCTCCCAGACTGGTAAAACCGCTGCTTCCCGCGATGATAGCAAAGAAGATCCACACGGCAATTGAACCGACAACCGCTCCCGTTTCCGGGCGCACCAGGAGCCGACGCAACGGAAACGTGCTCTGCTTACGGTCACTTGTGATAACGCTCATATGTTTCTCCTATACTTACACTGCGCTGGCAGCAATACTGTGCCAGTGGCACAGTATTGCTGCCAGCGCAGTGTATTGCTAGCGCGTTCCTTGCGCCGTTAACTTAATAACCTGGTTTACGTTGGCCGATGTAACAAAGCCGGGGCCTGTCTGGAGGATATCGTTCGCAATGGTATTGAGATTCGTTGCGTACAATGTCAACAAGACGATAGGCAGATATCCCTGGAGATACTGCTGTTGGTCAATGGCAAACAGCATTTGACCAGCCTTGATCGCATTCAGTACATCGGACGACAGATCGAAGGTTGCCAGCTTGATCTGGCCCAGCTTGTTCAGGTCCTGGAGTGCTTTGATGGCCGGGGAAGCACCCGTGGGACCAAGCGTCATGATACCATCAATCGTTGGGTCGTGTTGCAGAGCAGCCTCGATGGTCTGCTGGGTTTGCGTCGGATTGCTCAGGTTGACACCAATCTCTTTGATTGTGCCGCCTGTCGCCGCCAGACCTTCTTTAAAACCCTTACAGCGCAGTTCAAGAGCCGCATTACCTACTTCCTGGTTGACGCAGAGGGCATGTTTGACGCCAGCGGCACCCATTTTCTCACCACCGCCGATACCGGCCTGTTCTTCGGTCTGTCCAATGTGAACCAGCACTCCCAGACTCTTCGCAACATCGGAGCCAGAGTTGATGGAAATCACCGGAATACCAGCAGCAACAGCCGCTTTAATCGAAGGACCAAGAGCATTGGCATCGGGGATCGAGACAACCAGCCCACTTGGGTGGGCCGCCACCGCAGTATCAATGAGGTGGGCCATCGCTACCACGTCGAAGGTGGCTCCGGTTGGCGATTCATAAATTGCCTGGACACACATGTCGTGGGCAGCCTGGTCAACTCCCTTCTTGACCACTGACCAGAACGGGTCTGAGGCCTGACCATGTGTGATCACATAGAACTTGAGGCCTGCGCGTGATGCGGGACAACCTGTCGTCGAAGTGGTGCTTGATGGCCCGCCACAAGCGGCAAGGACAAATAGCAATAGGATTGCCGGTACGAGTTTGAAAAGCCTTTGCATTTTGCTCTCCTTTGGGCTGAAATTCTCTTCTCGCTGAATAAAGGTTCGTTCAAAATGATTCAAGCGTCATGTGACTTACTGAATCGCTGTGTGAACTTCCAGAGCGACTTTAGCATCACCCTGGTTTCCTGCTAGCTCCCTCCTTTCTCGGAACACCGTTGCTTTATCGACTCCTCGGAAAAATGAATGCATCACTGATGTTCTTTTGCTATTATGCCGTTCTATGTGTGCCGGCTCACGTTAATGGATTACTGGAGTGTTCGATATTTTACAGTACGTAAGTATGAGGTCTGGAAATATATACAGCTATAAGGAAGAGAGCCGAAGCTCGCTTAGAGTAACCGGCTGGCCTGTCTGATAGGACCGCGTGGCGGCTATACCGATCTCAAGGGCAGCTAGCGCATCAGTTCCGCCAACGGATGGCGACTGATTGTCGCGCAGGCAATTGACAAAGTGTTGCATCTGGTTGCGGTAGGCCTCACCGAATCGCTCCATCAGATATGGGACGACATCGTATTGCGCTCCGCCGCTACGTGTGAACACTACTACGGGTGTATGCTGGTGAGTCCCGATGGTTATTGCTCCTTCGGAACCAAGCACTTCTGTACGAATGTCGTAGCCATAGAATGCGTTGCGGCTCACTTCGATGGTACCGAGCGAACCGTTTGCAAAGCGCAGGGTAATTATGGCGTTATCTATATCGCCAACCTGTGCAAGCTCTTCACATACCAGCAGCGCGCCTTCGGCGGAAACACGCTCTACCTCGCTGCCCATCAGCCAACGTGCAAGGTCAAAATCATGGATAGCCATATCTACGATCAATCCACCGCTTATAGCCGGATCTGCATACTCGAGGCGCGGACAGAATGGGTCACGCCCGATCGACTGAAAAGTGATTGGACGCCCGATGCGACCATCGGCGATCAGTGCCTTCGCCTTCTGATACGCAGCATCAAAACGGCGCATGAACCCAACCTGAAGCGAGACCTTTGCTCGTGCGACAGCTTCCAATACCCTATGATTCTCCTGGAGCGTCAGAGCTAATGGTTTCTCACAAAAAATCGCCTTGCCTGCATCAGCAGCAGCAATTACCAGATCATGATGCGTATTGGTCGGAGTGGTGACGACCACCGCGTCCAGTTCGGGCAGAGCAATCAGTTCAAGGGCGTCGGCAAATATATGGGATGCATGGGATGCATGGGCTACACCAAATTCTTCAGCTACTTGCGTTCTTGCCTGTTCGCTTACGTCCGCAATCGCGTAAAGGCGGACTCCAGAGACCTGGGTTGCAAGTGTCCGTGCATATAACTGACCCATCCTACCAAGCCCGATAATACCCATTTTTAGTAGAGTGGCCATACACAACGACTTCCTTTCGTAACGTTCTAGCTATGTGATAAAGGTGCTGTGCTGGCGCGTGCTATGAGTGTTGGTGGCAGTACATGGTTTTGCCCTGGACGATGATCTAGCAAATCCAGTAACACCTGAGTCGCAATGCGCCCCATTTCTATCTTCGGTTGATGGATTGTCGTGAGTGGAGGCAAGACATAGCTGGCAAGGTTGGTGTTGTCGAATCCGATGATACTCAGTTCATTAGGCACAACAATGCCCAGTTCCCGGCAAGCCATTAACGCCCCGATGGCTATCATGTCGTTGTAGCAGAAAATAGCTGTGACCCCTGCATCTACTAAGCGCGGCAGCGAGAGGTGTCCCGCCGCGACATCTTCATCAAACGATATTCCTTTGCCAGCAGAGATTACGACCCAATCTTCCCTGTATACTATGTCGCTGGTGGCCAGCGTACTCGAATACCCCAGGAAACGTTGTTGGTTAGATCTTGGTCGGTTGCCGGTGCCAAGATAACCAATTGAGCGATGACCAAGTTGAATTAAATGTTCTACCGCAAGTTGCGCACCTGCGCAATCATCCACGGAAACCCAGTTCAATAATGTCTCTACTGACTCGGCCTGATAGTTGATCAGTACGGTTGGCACACGAAAAGCATTTGGACGCTTTTTGTCATTTCTGATGATGCGAGAATCGGCGATGAGGATTCCGTCAACGCGTCGGCGGTGGAAGTTTTCAATGATCGCCATTTCCTGATTGGGATCGTTATGAGAAGCACTGAGAAATACGCTTAAGCCCGCGGCACGCGCTACTTCCTCGATCCCTTTCATCACTTCTCCCCAGAAAGGATCGGAAATCGAAGTTACCACCAGGCCAATAGTACTCGTTTGTTTTGACAGCATACTCTGTGCAATGGCATTGGGGGTATAGCCCATCTCATGTGCTAACACCTGGATGCGCTCTCGCACCTCCACACTAATGAGTGGGCTTTTGTGGAGTGCTCGCGAAACGGTCGAGTGCGAGACACCTGCCGCACGAGCAATATCTGCAATAGATACTTCTTGTCGTTGCAAGCAATTCACCGTCCTTTGCTGGACGCGCAACATCACCATCTCATTTGCATGATGCACACGTTTGCATAACAGCGAAATATCAAACACGAGTTAATGCACACGTTTGCATAAAGTATACAAAATCAAAATGCTTTTGTCAAGGATCAGATTGGAATAATCTTGCATAGTCTCATGTTATAAGTTTTGCACACACTAACAAAAAGATAGCGTACCCTACTTACCCCAGCCTTGACAAACAAAATAAAAGCATGGTACTCTTTTGTTAGTTCCTATAGCATTAAATTGATATACTTAGTCAACATTATGAGAGGTGAGCGAACATGGGTGATGCATCCCGCGCAATTATGCGGCAAGCACGACAGCAAGTACCGGAGTGGACGCCTGCCCAGGCAAACGATGCGCTGGCGCATCAGCACGAGGCCGGAAAAGAGAATCGAAGAGATCGTCCTTGTAGATGTGCGTGAGAAGTATGAATGGAACGAGGGCCATCTTCCCGCTGCAATACATGTCCCGCGTGGCTTTCTCGAATTGCAGATAGAAGAGGCCGTCCCCGATAAGTCAAAAACAGTCCTCCTCTATTGTGCTGGTGGAGTGCGCTCACTGATGGCCGGTAAAACCTTGCAGGACATGGGTTACAAGAATGCCATATCGATGTCGGGCGGTTTTGGTCAGTGGAAAGCCGCTGGGCTACCTTTTGTGCAGCCGCGTGTGCTGTCCGATATCCAGGCGAAGCGTTATAGCCGCCACTTGCTAATACCAGAAGTCGGTGAGGCCGGACAATTCAAACTGCTTGACTCGCGTGTTCTCTTTATCGGCGCGGGCGGTCTGGGTTCTCCCGCCGCGTATTATCTTGCCGCCGCCGGTGTTGGCACTATCGGCATCATTGATGCGGATGTTGTCGAAGAGAGCAATTTGCAGCGTCAGATTATTCATAATACGAGCCGTATCGGTCAATATAAAGCCGAGTCGGCGAAGCAGACCATCCAGGAACTGAACCCCGATATTAAAGTTCACACCTACCTTGAGCGTCTCGACGAGACCAATGTTGCACGTATCATTGCTGATTACGATGTTATTATTGATGGCACTGATAACTTTCCCACACGTTACCTGTTGAACGATGCCGCGTTGCTTGCCAATAAGCCAGTTGTACATGGCAGTGTGTTCCGCTTTGAGGGACAGGTGACAGTATTCAAACCATACGACGGACCTTGCTATCGTTGTCTCTACCCGGAGCCGCCTCCGGCCGCTCTTGCCCCTAGCTGTGCGGAGGCTGGCGTACTGGGTGTATTACCCGGCGTGATTGGCTTGTTGCAGGCCGTTGAAACCCTGAAACTCTTGCTGGATATCGGCGATCCCCTGGTAGGCCGCTTGATGATGTACGATGCCCTGGCAGGTGAGTTCAACGAGCTGCGTCTCTTCCGTGACCCCAATTGCCCGGCCTGTGGTGAACACGGGCATCCGGAGAATCTGCCGACCTACGCAGATGTCTGCGCCGTTCCGGTTCGCTCCTAGTAATGTACGTACCCGATTTAGCGCGTCCGCATCTTCATAGAAGCATATTAAAGAAGAGAGAGAGATATAGATATCATGGCAAACGTTCGACTTGCGCCCGTTCTGCGGGCATCCGTCGGTGGCTCGAAACAAGTAAGTGCCGAGGGTGGCAATCTGGCCGAAGTGCTGGACGACCTATACGGTCGCTATCCCGCCTTAAAGGATCAGATTAAAGGGGCAGAGGGTGAGAGCCTGAGCCGTTTTATCAATGTCTACGTCAACGACCAGGACGTGCGCTATCTGCAAGGGTTGCAAACCAATGTTGGCCCTGCCGATACCGTGATCCTGTTACCTGCTATGGCGGGTGGTCATTAGGAGAAGCCGATGCTCTATAGCAGCATATTGGATACCATCGGAAATACGCCACTAGTAGAGCTGAAAAGTTTTAGTCCGCGCCCGGGTGTGCAGATTTATGCTAAGCTGGAGGGGACAAATCCCTCTGGCAGTATCAAAGACCGCATCGCCAAAAAGATGATTGAGGAAGCTGAGGCCAGTGGTAGCCTGACGCATGATAAAATCCTGTTGGAGCCAACCAGTGGCAATACAGGTATTGCGCTGGCAATGATTGCCCGTGTCAAAGGCTATGCATTTACGGCAGTTATGCCTGACAATGTGACGGAAGAGCGCCGTAAAATGCTGGAACTCTATGGAGCCACCATCATATTCTCTGATGGCAGCCTGGGTAGTAACGGTGCCGTGAAGCTGGCGAAAGAAATAGCCGCCGATGACCGTTACTTTATGCTGTACCAGTATGGCAACGATGCCAATCCGCGTGCGCACTATGATGGGACGGCACTTGAGATTATTCACGATTTGCCCGATCTTGATGTTTTCGTTGCCGGTCTCGGCACTGGTGGCACTATCACCGGCAATGCGCTTCGCCTGAAAGAGTACAATCCTGCCATTAGAGTTGTTGCCGCGGAGCCGCTACAGGGCGAGGGCGTGCAGGGTTTGCGCAGTCTGGAAGATGGTTTTGTCCCGCCGGTGCTTGACCAATCTTTGTTGGATGCTAAAATACTGGTGATGAGCAGCGATGCGATCCGCCGCACGCGCCAACTCAAAGACCAGGAAGGTATCTTCGCTGGCCCATCCTGCGGCGCTGCATTACACGCGGCTCTGCGTGTTGCCGCGAGCATGGAGCAGGGGAAAGTTGTCGTGATCCTGGCGGATGGCGGTTGGAAGTACCTCAGTGAAGACCTGTGGACACGCGAACTAGATGAACTGGAAGAAGATTTAGAGGCCAAACTTTTATGGTAGCCGAAGTGTCGTTTGTAGTACGTATCCCCGCGCCGATGTATGCCGATATGCTTACACACATCGTCGCGGGCTATCCCAACGAAGCCTGTGGTATGTTAGCAAGCAAAAATGGTCAGGTCATCAAAAACTACCCGACCGCCAACGCCGCAAAACATCCCGACGATTTCTCCGAAATAGGTCCGCAAGCCCTCTTGCAAATCGCCTACGATATTGATGAATACGATGGTGATATGTATGCCTACTATCACTCTCACCCTCAATCCGAAGCTTACCCTTCGCCACGCGATATCGCCTGGGCTAAACGCAACAAACTCTACTATATTATTTTTTCCCACCAATACTATCCCGAACCCCCCTACGCCAGAGTGTTTCTGGTTTCCGACGACGATACTGTAGTCGAAGGGAAAATAGAGGTTATTTAGAGCAGAGAAAAAGATAGAGGGGATACGGCACCGCGGTGCCGTATCCCCTCTATCTTTTTCTCTGCTCTAAATAACCTTTTCTAACAAACTCATCGCTTCCTCATCCTGGGCATGATATACTAACGCAAAAGAGTTATTATTTTTATATTATATTTGGGAGGTTACTCTTCCATTGCTTTCAGAAAATGAGCGGAAACAGCAAATGGCCGTTGTAGCCAAAGGACCGGATGCTGAACAATCACCGGATAGCGAACCCCCGCAAAAACCTGCTAGCTGGGGACAATTCTTGCTGCCATTGCTTTTTGCCGCAATGGAGACATGCTGGATAGATGCTATTTTTATTGGCCTCGCCAACACTGATGTATTAGGAACCTCTCAAATTTTATTTCCCCTCTGGCTTCCCTTTGCGCTTATCGGCAGCTTCTATGTTCTCGTAAGCTATCAGAAGTGGTATGCAGGGGATGATGTACAATCTTTGTCTCATAAAGGGAAACGTATAACACTTGCTACGCTGATCGATATTTCTCTCATTGGTCTGGTAACACTTTTTGCTGTCTGGGTTAGCTACTATGCTCCACAAACGTTTTTCCTCGATCCAAATTGGTTGCTTAATCTACCGGCTGCTATCCTGCAATTCAACCCTGATTCTTTTCGCCTCATTGGCGTTATCGTGCTTTCCATTGCCTTTTGCAGACAGGGCATTTTTCTTGTCCAGGTAAAGTTTAACGATACGCTTGTATCTAAGATGCTCCAATCCGGCATATTCACGTTTATTCTTCTACTGGTCATACGCAAATTTCTAGAAGTGAATGGCAAGGTGTTTGATGACGGATTGACTGTGCCAACCCTTATCTTCCTTTACTTCTGCTTATCGCTTGTGACTCACTCATTCGCTCGCGTAGGATTTGTGCGCCGTCGTTATACCATTGCGCAGATTGCACGGACAGATGATGTGCGCAGACAGGAGCGAGTGACCTTGCAGTCAGTTTTACTGACAAGTAGTGTAATCCTGTGTATCGCCCTGATGATAGGCGCAATTCTCAATGATACTGTCTTAGCCGGTATAGGGTCATTATTGTATAATCGGCCATCCTCCATTGCCAATTTCTTCGGTTTTCCCACAATACCCCCACCTTGCCATGTGCATTGTGCAACTCCTTCTACTCCACAAAAGAATGTACCTTCTGTTGTTCCGCCATCAATTACAGTACCGCCAGTTGTAATTTTCGTTGTTTCCATAGCCCTTTTACTCCTGTTCATGCTTGCCATCATTTTACTTGTCATAAAATTTGTGCGCCTGTGGCGTAAACGTGACAGGCAACTCCGACGCTGGGAAATTCACGAGAGTTTATGGTCATGGTCACTCTTCTGGGAGCAATGTAAGGGTTTTATTGCCCCCCTTATTACGTTTCTGATGTTTTATAAATTGCGTAGAAAAGGGAGGCAACACTTCGGGAAACAGGATAGTTACGTACTTGCCGCAGATGATGTACATAAAATATATCGTTCCCTACTCACTTTTGCTGCCAGACAGGGCTATCCTCGTGCGAACTATGAAACCCCCTACGAGTTTCGCTTGCGTTTGACCCAACATTACCCTCTTATAGAGCCTCAACTGACCTTGATTACAGATGTGTATGTCAAAATCCGCTATGGGGCTTCCACATCAGTCCGAAACGATGCAACTGATATACAGTATGCGTGGGCCGAATTGGAACAAAACTGGCGATAAGAGAGCAAGCTGCCTCTTTCTTTTTGCAAATTCCTCCAATTTCGTGTATAATATAGTTAGATAGTCGAAGTGATAAAGGAAATGAGGTTTATGGTACAGATACCCGCACAACATGATACACATCTGGCGGAGGCTATCCTCACGATTGCACCGAAACTGTTGCGTCGTCTGCGGGCCGACGTTCCTGTTGATGACGACTCACCCAATGCGGGGCCGGAATGGCACGATGTGATCGAATTGCGTGCCACGCCGGGGCAGTTGTCGCTGCTGCGCATCCTTGTTGAGCATGAACGTTGCACCATGCAGGAACTTGCCGAGCATCTTGCCGTCGCACCGTCCACCGCGACCGCGATGGTTAAACGCTTGCTGGCACAGGGATATGTGGAACGCGCTCATGACGAGGTGAACTGGCGTACCGTCTGGGTCAAGCCAACGGGAACAGGGCGTAAGGCCGTGGAAGTTTTTCATTCTGCGCGATTGGCTTCGTTGCAGTGCCGCTTGAAAAAACTCAGCGCGGATGAGCGGGCCAGTATTATTTCCGCCTTGCCCGCGTTAGTGCATCTTACGGAATTATAGGATTGAAAAATGACCGTTGTTGTTGAGCAGCTTGCTCGTTCTTTTGGTGCTATCGAAGCCGTCAAAGGTATTGATTTCGCGGTCGGGCGCGGCGAAACGTTTGGTTTTCTCGGTCCCAATGGAGCCGGTAAGAGTACCACCATTAAGATGCTCTGTACCTTGTTGCAACCGACGAGTGGACGTGCGCTGGTCAATGGCTTCGATGTTGTACGCGAATTGGCGGCGGTACGCCAGAGCATTGGCATCGTTTTCCAGGACCCGTCGCTTGATGAATATCTTACCGCTGAGCAGAACCTGCGCTACCATTGCATGATTTACCATACGCCGCGCAATAGCCGGGATGCGCGTATCCGTGGTGTGCTGGAACTGGTGGGCTTGGATGATCGGCGCAAAGATATGGTCAAGACCTATTCCGGCGGTATGAAACGCCGTCTCGAAGTGGCGCGAGGGTTGTTGCACGAGCCGGAAACGCTTTTTCTCGATGAGCCAACGGTTGGCCTCGATCCACAGACGCGCCGCAGCGTCTGGGAGCATGTTATGCGTTTGCGCGAGACAACTGGTCTCACGATCTTCATGACGACTCATTATATGGAAGAGGCCGAATATTGCGACCGCATCGGCGTTATTGACCATGGGCGCATCGTCGCCCTTGATACTCCCGCCGGGCTCAAGCGTATGGTGGGACAGGATGTTGTACGGCTGACAACTTCTGATACGAACCGGGCAGTTGAAGAGGCGTCTCGCTGGTTGGACCGTCCAGTGCGCCGTGAAGACGATGTTGTCATTGTCGAGGGTGAGAATGGACAGTCATTAGCAGCATCGCTCATTCGCTATTTGACGCTGGCGAATATCGAAGTAAGCAGTGTAACGGTACAGGCACCCAGTCTTGATGATGTATTTTTGCATCTAACTGGTCGTGCCATTCGTGAAGAATCCGCCAGCATAAAAGATCGCATGGGCGCGCGAATGCGTCGTCGTTTGCGTCGTTGATAGAATGTTCATAGCATACATGTAGAAAGAAATTCGTATGATTGATATACAGCCATCTGCCGTGTCGCCAAAAGTTGGGACGCAGTTCCGGTCACGGTTGCCTTTGCTCGATCTGGAAGGTATTGCTATGATCTGGTTGCGTGACATGAACCGTCTCTGGCGGCAACGGCCCCGGTTATACAGTTCAATTGTGCGGGCGCTGGTCTGGCTGTTCGCGCTCGGTTTTGGCTTGCGCCGTTCATTTGTGCCAATCGCGGGTCTCAGCTATGAACAGTTTGTATTTCCTGGCGTTATCGCGATGACCATTATTTTTAGTGGACTACAGTCGGCTATCTCTATAGTCTACGACCGGGAGTTTGGTTTTCTCAAAGAAGTGATGGCCGCGCCGACTCCACGTACAACGCTGATCCTGGGAAAATGCCTGGGTGGTGCGACCAGTTCAACGGTCTATGCTGGCGTCATTCTGGTATTCGCGCCTCTGGCAGGCGTGACACTCACACCATTGAACATCCTTGCGGTACTGGGTGCGATGTTTATTACGGCTCTTGCTCTTTCGGCTCTCGGTATCGCGATTGCTGCGCCAATGACGGATATTGAAAATTTCGGCACGATCCAAAATTTCATTACGTTGCCGTTGTATCTGTTCTCAGGTGCGGTCTTTCCGACTCGTGGAGTACCGGAGTGGCTCAATATTCTGTTGTTATTCAATCCTCTGACATATGGTGTGAACGCCATTCGCGGAGCGTTATTAGGCTACAATGTCGCGACTGTGCCGCTTGATATCGTGGTGCTACTGGCATTGACCATCGTTATGGTAACTATTGCCGTGTTTATTACACGACGTGAAGTGTAAGCCCTCGTCAGTTTTTATAAGTTTTGTAAGCTCTTATTAGTTCATTTGAAAGGTTTGTTATGGCTCGCTCAACTTCTAACAATGCTTCGGTGGATATGTCACAGCAAGCAGATATAGTAGAGGTGCCTGGACAGCAGGATAGCTACCGATGGACAGCCCTCTCTGTTACGACTGTTGGTGCCCTGCTGGCATCTGTTCAAGGGTCGGCACTATTGATTGCGCTCCCCAATATCCTGGCCGAACTGCATGTCACATTTTTTACCATTATGTGGATACTGATCGGGTACTTGCTGATTATCACCGTTCTAACGCCTGTTATCGGAAGATTAGCGGATATCTTCGGGCGTAAACGTCTCTATAACAGTGGTTTTATAATGTTTGCCCTGGGTTCGCTCATCGCTGGCCTTGCCCAGCCCCAATTTCATGGTGCCGATCTGATCGTGGGACGTATTATTCAAGGTGTTGGCGGTGCCTTGTTGGTGACGAACAGTACCGCAATCGTGACCGACGCGTTCCGCAAGGGACAGGTTGGGCTTGGACTCGGCGTCAATCAGATCGCGGGTGCCGCCGGTTTTTTGCTTGGCCCGATTATTGGTGGCCTATTAACCGAGTTGTCATGGCGGTGGGTATTCCTCTTCAACGTACCGCTCTGCATCTTTGGCGCATTGTGGGGTATCTGGCGTCTGCGCGAACCGGTGAAACCAAACAACCGCCAGCATATCGACTGGATTGGCAGTTTCACACTTACCATTGGCCTTACCGGCACACTGCTCGCTTTGAGCCTGTTTGCTTTCCCACTCCTGGCTATGTCTATAAACTATACTATCCTCGCACTTGGTATTCTTGGCCTGATTGCCTTTGGCATCATCGAGCCGCGCATCAAAGAACCTATTGTGCAGTTGCGCCTCTTCCGCGACCGCCTCTTCACGCTGGCAAACTTGAGCGGTTTGCTGAACGGTGTTGCCCGCGGTGCGGTGCTGTTCCTGCTGATCTTCTTTTTGCAAGGCCCCTATGGCAAAGACCCATTAACAGCGGGATTGCTCCTGACGCCCTTTGGTGCGGCATTCATGATTGTGGGTCCTTTAAGTGGGCGACTCTCAGACCGCGTCGGCTCGCGTTTGCTTGCTCCTGTTGGGCTGGGCATCTCTGCGCTGGGGTTGCTCGGCTTGACCAGCGTCTCACCTGGAACGCCTTACTGGTTGCTGGCACTGTTCATGGCTTTGATGGGCGGCGGTTCAGGCTTCTTTGTGTCGCCTAATACCAACGCTATAATGAGTTCCGTAGAGCCGCATACACGCGGAGCAGCTTCTGGCATCCTGACGATGTTGAATAACACCGGGCAAATGCTCAGTATCGCCATTGTTTTCCCGTTGGCCTTGAGTCAGGTTCCCATAAAGGCAATGATGCAGGTTTTCATTTTCGGTGGTGGCATGGATCCTTCCGCGTTATCCCTTTTTATGAATGGTCTGCATCTGGCATTCTTCGTCTCCTTTGCTTTGAGTGTTATCGCCATGATTGTCGCGGCCTTGCGCCCCGCGCACTGAGATAAAGGTGTATAATAGAAAAACGTCTCGTCTATTGACCGGGGCAAAAACAAATTTGCCCTGACTTTGCACATTTTTTGAAAGGCAGTGTATACAAACGACTATGTTGAAACAAGAAAATAAGACAATGCCCGATTTTACGAACAGTGATGCTCGTATCAGCGCATTGCTCAGCTACTTGCATGAAATAGAAGACCTCAAGGCACTGGGTGATCTGGCGGATTGGGACCAGAATACCGCCATGCCCACCGGGGCCGCCGAAATTCGGGGGACACAGGTGGCAACCCTGCGCGGGTTGTTGCACGAACGCTGGACCTCGCCACAACTTGGCAAGATGCTGGAACCATTGCGTGACGAGGTACAGCGCGCTACTTTTAGCGATGCCGACCGTGGCCTTGTGCGCAAGGCTCTGCGTGAATACGAGCAAGCCACAAAGCTGCCGCGCTCCCTTGTCGAAGAAATGACTCGTGTTGGCTTTGCCAGCTTCGAGGCATGGCGACATGCAAGGGAGCAGAGTGATTTCGCAGCTTTTGCGCCGTGGTTGAAACGCACCATCGCTTTGCAGCGTGAGGTTGCTGACCTGCTCGGTTATACCGAAACCCGCTATGATGCGCTACTGGACAACTTTGAGCCAGGGTTGACCGCCAGCAAAGTGGACAAACTTTTTGCACCGGTGCGTGATATCAGCAAGAGCTTGCTGCAACGCATCGAAGCCAGCGGCAACACTATTGATGATTCCTGCCTGCAAGGAGATTTCTCTACAGAACAGCAACTGGTTCTCAGCGATAAGATATTGCGTGCGATGGGTTACGATTTCAACCGTGGTCAGCTTGCCCAATCGCCGCATCCATTTACCACCAACTTTGGTAGTCCCTATGATGTGCGTGTCACGACGCGCATAGACAAACACTACCTGCAAGCTGCGCTGATGGCCTCTATCCACGAAGGTGGTCACGCACTCTACGAACAGGGCAGCGCACCGACGCTCGTTCGCACGCCGATTGCCGGTGGCGCCTCAATGGGCTTACACGAGTCGCAATCACGCATGTGGGAGAATGCTATCGGGCGTTCGATTCCGTTCTGGCAGGGTCATTATGCAGTAGTACAGGAAACATTTCCGACTGAGTTCGCACAGGTAGACGCCGCAACCTTTGCCCGCGCTCTCAACAAAGTGCAACCGAGCCTTATTCGTGTAGAGGCGGACGAAGTGACCTATAATCTGCATATCATCATCCGCTTTGAACTGGAGAAAATGCTCGTCAATGGTGATATCTCGGTCGAATCCTTACCACGCCTGTGGAATGAGAAGTACGAGGAGTACCTGGGAATCACGCCTCCCAACGACGCTGATGGCGTGATGCAAGATATGCACTGGACGTTTGGCTTTGGTTACTTCCCATCGTACACATTGGGCAACCTTTATGGTGCGCAAATCCTGCACAAGCTCTATACCGTTTTCCCCGATTTTGATGAAAGGCTGGCGCAGAGCAATACCGCCTTTGTCCACGATTGGTTACGTGAGCACATGTACATGGTCGGTGGCATCTATCTGCCCGAAACGCTCATGGAGCGTCTCACCGGTGAGAAGCCGAATCCCAGCTACTTTGCACAATACCTTACCAGCAAATTCGAGACACTCTACAATTTGCCGAAGAATTCGTAGTACGCCAGCATAGGGGCAGCTTTCGCCCGTCCGCGTCCTGATCCTTCATTATGAGTATCCATTGTTGGGGAAGGGCGTAGACGGGCTCATGCTGTCCCTACCCTTACTCACAAGGGTGGAGACCTTCCGTTCATCTTTTATTGACAAGGTCATTGAAATCCAATACAATCATGCGAAACCACTACTCTGGTATTCATCGCCAAACTATGCTAAAATCGCCTCATATTCAATACAGTTAGTTCCAGCTAATACGAACACGGCAAGCAAGGAGAATTTTACTTGACCATGCACGATAGACGTTATGTAATTATTGGTAATGGCATAGCCGGCACGACTGCTGCCGAACATTTGCGTAAGAATGACCCGAATTGCAGCATTCATTTGCTCACAAATGAACCTTATCCCCTCTATAATCGCGTTTCGCTGCCGCGTTTCTTGCAGGGAGTGATTATTGAGAAGAAGGTGATGATACGCGATTTCGAGTGGCATGAGCAGCGCAATATTCAACTGGTCACGGAAACAATGGTCAAGGAGGTCAACACGGATGAGCAGGTTGTAGTGACCGATACCGGTCAGCATCTGCCATATGATGCCTTGCTCGTCGCTACCGGCGGCTGGGCCAATCCGTTACGTGTTCCAGGCGCGGCAGGCGTCAAGCATATTTACAATTTTGTTACATTGGACGATACCAAAACGATTATTGATCGTATGTTGGAGTCGCGCACTGCTCTTGCCTATGGCGGCAGTTTTATTTCTTACGAACTCTGTGATGGCTTTGCTATGCGTAAATTGAATACTACCTGGATTATGCGCGGCCCCTACTGGTTGCGCAATTCACTTGACGAAGATGGTGGTGAGGTAGTAGACAACATTGCGAAGAAATTTGGTGTTGAAGTCATTCATGGTGACGAGATTGCAGAAGTGGTACCGAAGAATGGCGTTCCGAGCTTTGTGAAGACGAAGAAGGGACGCCAGATTCAGGCGGATGTCATTGGCGTTGGCCTGGGTATCAAACTGAATACAGGTATTGTGCAGCATACACCCGTTGAAGTACGCCAGGGTATCGTCGTCAATGAATACCTGGAGACCAACATTCCCAATGTTTTTTCAGCTGGTGATGTTGCCGAATTTTTCGATCCCACCATCAATGAACACCACACGATGGGAACGTGGGATAACGCAATGGGACATGGAAAAATTGTTGCCATTAACATGGCTGGTGGACACGAAGCTTATGTTGATGTGCCCACATACACCAGTCCCCTGTTTGATGTGAATATCGCCGTTGTTGGTACTGCCGAATCCAATAATCCTGAACTCTCCAATATAGCACGGCGCGAGCCGGGCGAGAAAGGCAATGAGAACTATCGCAAATTGTTTTTCCGCGGCAACAAGCTTGTCGGTGTTCTCATGGTTGGCAGTCCAAAGGGAAGAAAGAAGCTAGTTGAAATTGTCAAGAACCAGCAAGTTTTTGAAACCGCCGCCGAACGTGAAGCGTTGTTAGTGTTGAAATAGTCTGGTTTAGTTCAACTCTTTAGTAACGCGATGTATGCCAGTTCTCAATGAGGTGACTAAGCTATAGTACTATAGTATGCCATCTTGCTTGACGGAACATCCTGTTTAGGGTACTTTTAAGGGAAGAGTTGAGAGATATAGCGCGTGCCGTGCTGTATGGGCTATGCCAGAAAGATGCAGAGGAAGTTTTGTGGTGACATTGTGTACAAACTGTGGGACACCCCTCCCTGGTTCTTTTGCGAAATTTTGTACTACCTGTGGAGCGTTAACGCCATCGCACCCATTCAATTCCAGGTCTCCGTCTGCGCCCCTCTCGAATAGTTTTCAAGTGCCTGGCACCGGACGTACTGAACGTTCTGATAGCACCAGACCTATCATACGTGAACAAGTTGCCCATCTTCCTCAAAATGCTGATCGCCCTGTACGAAATGTCGTACGGGATGAGCCGCCACCGTGGATGAGCCGTCTTGATAATGGAAATACCAGTACCAACAATAGAACTTCATCTGGTGCATTTAGTGCTAATGATGCTAATAAATCGCCTCAACTCGATTTCCCCTCTTCTGAGCCGTTGCCACATCCAAATAGTGCTCCTCGTGAGCTGCGTGTGAAAGTATGGCAACAGGAAGATCCCATTTCCTCACCCGGTTTGCCCCGGCAAGGCACCGATGCCTCGCTAAATGAAGATATGGATGATCTGCCGACGCGTCCGCTTATTGCCAGCCCTCACAATCCACAGGTACCGCGCAACGTAACCAATGCGCCATCCGCGCCATCTCGCCCAGGCCAGGATAGTCGTGTGAATGAACTGGAACGCATAAATACTGCTCATCTTGCAGCACCTGTGCAAATGCCTTTTTCACAGTCCACTTCGCAATCGTCCCGCGGAAGATTTGACCAGTCGCTCGCTCTGTCAGAGCAGCAAACATTATCCCTGGCTCGTGGTACTGCACAGAGAGCGGCACCACAAATAAGCTACGAAGCGGTGCGTTCTGCTAGCCAACCTGTGCAGAATAATGTCGCAGTAACTCGTGCTACACAGAGCCAGCAACTCAAACAAACGCCGTCCCACTTAACTTCTGTTCCGGTCTCCACTTCGCGTCGTAAGCGGGGGCGTAAGCCGCTCGTACTCGTAATAGGATTACTTGCCATATTGTTACTTGGTGGTGCCGGTGTATGGCTCGGTGTCTTTCACCCGTTCAGTACTCCTGCCGTCGCTCAGCCGCAACAGACTTTTACGAATAGCCAGCTTGCGTTCTCTATGCAATACCCGAATGGTTGGAATACACGCGTGGATAGCAGGACCTCCAGTGCCTACTTCGCTGATACCAGTAATACTGCGCAGTTCACGGTTGCGCTTTCACCCGCGAATGGGAAAGATGCAGGCCAATATGTGCAACAGTTGGCAACCCGGTTGAAGATAACGAATATCAAAGTAGAGACGCCGATTTCATTTGGTGGAGTGTCATGGCAGCAGGTGCAGGGGAACATATTCTTCAGTGGAGCTAATTATACCGAGACGATTCTGGCGACGGTACATAGTAACCAGCTCTATACAATTACCGAGGCTTCGCCACAATCAACTTATACACAGGAAGAGCAAATTATCTTCTCTGCTATGCGTTCATCATTCAAATTTTTATGATATGCTGGTATAAGCATATCGGAAACAAGAAAGGAGGCGCAGCACACAGAGTGACTGCGCAGAGAGCGTTTTTATGGATGATATACATTTCGAGCGGCATTTCCGTACCCCCTACTCGGAGGGATACTACATTATGCAAGGAAGCAGCTTGCAAAGCAATAATCGCCTGGGAACGGTGGATATCCACTTTACGACGGCGGCGGTTCACGGAACTTTGATTCTGGAACGCGAGCTTGAAGAGGCCGATCTTACAAAGCTCATTGAGCAGATTGATGAAGATCTGGTGCTTTCAGCCGACATGCCTCGCGATGATTTTCTGGTGAGTGTATATGTAGGGAAAGACGTCGGCTTTTACAGCGATGAGTATTTTGCCGAAGAGAGTGATAACGTGACTGGCTTCGGTGACGAAGATGAAGAGTAAATTTCAGGGTATTAGGCTTGACACCCCGCATGGGTGCCAGGCCCTAGTCTTCTAATAGGCCGCGCCGCATTGCATATTTCACTAACTCGGCGCGGCTGTGCAGGTTGAGTTTATCCATCACATGCGTGCGATGGGTATCCACCGTTTTGGGGCTGATCACCAATCGCTCTGCAATCTGATTGTTAGTGTAGCCCTCGGCTACGAACCGCAAAATTTCTCGTTCACGTTCAGTCAAACTGCTGTAGCTATCTTTTTCATCACCGGTGCGCACCCGCTGCAGATAATCCCCCACCATAACCGATTGGGCTGTCGGCGAGAGATAGAATTGTCCGCTCTGTATCACATGCAGCGCGGTAATCAGTTCAGTATCGGCTGCTTCTTTCAACATATAGCCCGATGCACCGGCACGAAGAGCTTGAAAGACATACTCATCGTTTTCATGCATCGTCAAGACCAGTATTTTTACCTCTGGCCGAGCTTTCTTTATATGGCGTGTCGCCTCAATACCGCTTATATCGGGCATGGTAATATCCATTAGCACAATATCGGGCTGCAAGCGTTGCGCCTCGCTAATAGCGTGCTTCCCATCTTGCGCTTCACCCACGACCTCCATGTCGGGCTGTGCGTTGAGCATCATCTTGAGTCCGGCACGCAGTATGGTATGATCATCAGCCAGTAAAATATGTATAGTCATTAACTATCACATCCTATGTTTGTTGTTTGCATATACGGATTATATCAGTAGTTCGGATTGCCTGCTAACTCTTGTCTGTTGCTCAATAGGGATGGGTATACGTACTTTGACGACTGTGCCGTGGCCTGGACTGGAAAGAACATCTAATGTTCCATCCAGTAATACAGCTCGCTCGCTCATTCCGACCAACCCTAGTCCGCGCTCCTGGTCTGGCGACTTGCGTATTGTTTCAACATCGAAGCCTTGCCCATCATCTGCAATAGTCGCGTAGACAGCATCATGCTCCTCTTTCATAGTAATCACCACTTTGCAAGCGTTGGAATGCCGGGCGGTATTGGTTAACGCTTCCTGTACTATACGATAGAGAACGGTCTCCATCTCTGCCGGAAGTCTCTCATGGAAACCACTTTCGTTGAACTCAACTTCGATTGCACATTTCTGTTGATACTCCTTGAGGTACCAGCGCAATGCGGGCAACAGTCCGAGGTCATCAAGTGCGCTTGGACGCAGATCAATACTCAAATTGCGGATCGCACGCAGTGTCTGATGGGCAAGTTTGCGCGTGTCCGCGATACGGTCGCTGGCTTCTTGTGTCGTCACCGACTTTTCAAGTATGGCGAGACTAATGAGGAGGGAAGTCAGCATCTGGCTGGTTTCATCGTGAAGTTCGCGAGCAATGCGTTTGCGCTCCTGCTCCTGTGCATTGATAATCTGGCTGGCACGCAAACGGGTGGCATCATCAATGGCCTCAAGCATCATATTGAACGTGCTCGCCAACTGGTCGGCTTGCGGGTCAAAGCCAGTCAGGGGAGCACGTAACGAACGTTCGCCGACCTGTACACGATTCATTACTTTCCCCAGGTCCATAAGAGGGCGAAAGGCAAACTGCAGTACCACAAAATTGAGGATGACGCTGACCAGCCAGCCGATAGTGATAAAGATGAGCAGTGACATCGGCGTTGCAATCGACTGTTGGCGATTATTCAAATTGTATGCCAACCATGTGCCCCCGGTAGCTCCGATGAAGATGATGAAACTATTGGCAATGAGTACTTTATAAAAAACGGGTATGCCCAGCAACGGACTGAGTATCCGATCACGTCGTTGTCCTATTTTTTCTGTATGATATGTGTGATGCACATTATGCACATCATGGTCATTATGCGCATCTTGCTTCTGGTGCGTTTGATGAGCAAAGTTGGAATGATTCATCGCATTGTTCTCTTTACACTACTATGCTCAGTTGACTATAATATGCATTGTAGCGGTTGTGTCTATAGCTTGTCAAACAGAAAACGCGTTTTGCTGAGAGATCAGGTGTGCAGGAGATAAAAATCAGGTAAGCACCGTATGGCTTGAAACAAGGGTGGAGACTACAATTAGTAGCAGATAAAAAACGATAACCAGGTAATTCGACTACTTGCTCTTTTTATTTGTGATAAAAATTTGTTACAATGAAGAGTAGTATTGGGTCACGTTATCGTTACTTGCGATAACATGGAAATTCATCTGGTTATTCCGATGATTCCAAAGTAGGGGTACCCGCGAGTACACTTTTATGGTATAATCTGCCACACAGAATACAAATTATTGTGACCTGGCTATTTTTCGACCTGGTCATGGCATGATCTTTTGAGGAGGCATAGTGAGTTCTACTTCGAACAAAAGCTTGCTCGACACGCTTACGCAGAAAATGGTCGAGAGTCAAGTTTGGCGCTCAATATTTCGCCACGGCTATCCCGATACTCCGCTCAACCAGTCACTAGTGATGATGAGCAACGTATTTTTGCACTTGCATCCCGTCAAAGTCAGCCGTCAGGCAATGAAAATCACGTACACCTGGTGCATGGGAGGTATCTCGTTTTTCTTGTTCTTGCTGCTGACAATCACCGGTGTCTTTCTGATGTTTTACTATGTGCCTGACACTAACCTTGCGTATCAGAATATCAACCAGTTGAGTAGCGCAATTTCATTTGGGCATCTAGTGCGTAATATGCATCGTTGGGCGGCCCACTTAATGGTTGTCTCAGTCACACTGCATATGATACGTGTCTTTTATCACGGTGCATACAAACCACCCAGAGAGTTCAACTGGGTCATCGGTGTACTCCTGTTCTTTGTAACGCTATTCTTGAGTTTCACTGGCTACCTGCTTCCTTGGGACCAGATTGCTATCTGGGCTATTACGGTCGGTACCAATCTTGCGCCGTATACCCCCATTCTCGGCAATCCAGTCTACCAGGTAATAGTTGGCGGTGCCGCAGTGAGCCAGACAACGCTGGTACGATTCTATGTAGGTCATGTGATATTGTTACCATTGGCCGCCGCTTTACTGATGGCGGTTCACTTCTGGCGTATTCGTAAGGATGGCGGTGAGGCCGGTCCTCCACCTCCCTCGAGGCGTGAGTTGGAAACGAAAGTTGAGCGCACTACGGTTGGCGCAGCTCGTTAATCATTCGGTATAATAGTCATAAGGGTTGTCTGTTCCGTATAGCATTTGATGCTTCGGTGCTAACGGTACTATGAGAGGATAGCCAAACTATGTCAATTGAACAGCAAGAACCAAAAGTACAGACACAGACTTCCGCGACCCAGAGGCGGTATCGCACTCTGGCGGTAGTGAGACAAGAGGCCATCACTCGTGTCGAAAAGCCACTCGAAGACTCGGTTTTCGTGTGGCCCCACCTGTTGGTGCGTGAGTTTTTCGCAGCAACCATCGTCATGGTAATGATAACGGTGTTCTCGATTGTCATTGATGCGCCATTGCGCTTGCCTGCCAATCCAAATGTGACGCCGAATCCCGCGAAAGCTCCCTGGTACTTCCTGGGATTGCAGGAACTCCTACACTACTTCCCACCGAGTAGTGCCGGCGTGCTGGTTCCCGGCCTCGTGCTGACTGCCCTGGCGGTGCTTCCCTACGTGGACCGTAATCCTAGTCGCGCTTATGCCGACCGCAAAGTTGCTATTACCACCTTCACCATGTTCCTTGTCTTCTGGGCTGTGGTCACGTTGGCAGGCAGCTTCTTCCGCGGCCCCGGCTGGGTATGGGTATGGCCGTGGCAGCACATTTACTTTGACCTGTAGCTACAGGAAAGATAATGAGGATTAGTTCATGAGTATAGATACACCACCTCCCAATATTGATTCACCACCGATTACACCGCAACAGTATGAAGTATTGCATGGTGGTGGAGCTGAGGCGGCGGAAATCGCCAAACAGCGTCTATCGCGTAGAAGCTTTATCCGCCGCTCTACACTCGCAATATGGGGCCTATCCACGACAGCAAGTGTCGCGGGTGCGCTCTATATGCTCTACCCAAACCTTGCGGGCCAGTTCGGTTCCACCTTTAATGTTGGGAAAGTAACAGATTTTCCAGCCGCGGTGCCATCAAAGTTCCAACTCGACTCGGCAGGCGTTTTCTACCAGCAACCAGCCAAGACGTATGTGATACATCTGGCGGCAGATACACAATTTAGCTTGAAAAATGCCTCTGATCTTAAGAGCCAGCTCGATTATGAGTCGATCGTAAAAGCCAGTGATGGCTCTTACTGGATCGCGCTTTATCAGAAATGTGTTCATCTGGGCTGCACGGTACCTTATCGTAATGACTGCGATAGTTTCAAGTGTCCCTGTCACGGCTCTCACTACAATGTTGATGGCGAGTATCTGGATGGCCCCGCTCCTAGAAGTCTTGACCGTTTCCAGATTAGCATCAGTGGGGATGCGGTCAATGTAAACACCGGTGTTCTGAATCAGGCCGTGCCACATCCAGACCCTACTACCCGCTTGATTCCTATACCCAACATTGTATGTAGCGCATCATAACATTAACATACTGCTCGCCTCTTCACTTGACTACAAGGGTGAGTCGGATTGGGGAGGTAAAACCGGTTCATGGATATCTCGTTCGGCATCAAATATGCTTCAGGCGATTGATATCCATGAACTATCGTAATACAAGATTAACGGACTGTACTGTACATGCTTTGCATATGCCCGCGAAGGACATAAGGGATATCAAGGCAAAGTTCAAAAGGTCGTGTTTTATGGTAAATCCTTTTTATTTTATTGTAGGTATTATCATCCTACTCATCGTTGTGGGCAGCTTGCTCTATATATTTTACTCGCGTACCAATGCTGTTGAGAAAACTGGCTATGGTACGGTGATTATGCTCGCACTGATATCGTTGATGATTCCTGTCTTCTGGATAATGGAAGCAGGCAACCAGACTGTTGCGCAAGCAAATCAGCAAACTCTCGCTGTAGAGCGTGGGATGGAACTGTACGCACAGTACTGCGTACAAGACTGCTACAAAATTCAGAACGGCAAAATCGTTGATGCCACTTATAACGGATACACCATCAGTGCTCTGAACCAGATGAAAGATGCTGATCTGACGCGTATCATCTACGCTGGTGTCTACAATCCAGCCGTCGCAACTCCGACAACGTTCAATCCCAGTCTGGTTCCAAAAAGCCAGGACTATGCAGGTCCACTGGACTCCAACGATGTAGGCTATTTATTTGCCTTCATTCGCTCCGCTAATGCCTCTGGTTCAGCTAATGGCTTTAACCAGTTGGTGAGCTACCTGCAGAATAATAATCCGTCGGCATATGCTACCGCTGCCGCGCCACCGCCGCCGGCACCAAATCTGTTTGGCACTCCAGTTGATATGACGAAGCTGAAGGCGATTACGCTGGCCATCATTCATGCACCTGCTGGTGCGAAGTGTACGCCAGCCTGCTTCTCTCCGGTAAATGTGAAGGTTAAGGTTGGTACTGTAATCACCTGGATGAATAAGGATAGTGTTGCTCACACGGTGACGGCACTCAATGGTACAAATGTCAGTTCACCTTCTGCGAATGCACAGTTATTCGATTCGGGACTGACACCTGGTATCAAAACAGGTCAAACCTTCAAGTGGACGGTGACGATGGCTGCCTATAATTATTTGTCAAATCATGTCATTTACTACTACTGTCAGTATCACACCGCAATGGTAGCTCAACTGACAATAGTCCCGTAGAAGTTGAAAGGGATTGCGATCCATGCAACAAGCACAACAACGAGAGATACCAGAGCGCATATCCTGGGCGCGAGCGATGGTGTTCGCCGTCGGCTTCTTTTTCATCGCTGCCATTCTGGTAGGACAACTCCCGGGTTATATTAACTTAATGATGACATCCGCTTCGCTACTCGGTCTGGAGCAAGGGCTGCTTGCATTAGCTGCTGTGTGTCTCGGTGGCTTCATCGTCATCCAGACGATTGTAATGCTTTTCGACCCTAAACCAGTTGTACCCCCAATTATTTTCAGTGGACTGGGTGCCATTCTCACCGTGGGTGGTTTTGCCTTGATTCTCTGGGCTGTTTTCACGAACAACCAGTTTTTCCCCGGCACCACTACCAGTTGGGCTTCTGTCCTCGGCGGATCTGTCCTCTGGTTCCAGCCTGGTGCTGTTGACTTCGTGATGTTAGGTGCGGTGATCCTGGGTGTCGGTATCGCTATGATCTTCTACAGCCTATTAGCACTTGGCGAGTTGCGCAATCCTGATCGTAGTGACAAAGGTACTACTCCAGTTATCCGTATTATGATTGTTATAGGTGCGGTGCTACTGATTGCTTTCACGCTCTTCTACACCTATTTGAGTGATCAGGGTCTCGCGTATCAGTTGTTCCCCGGCAATCCCAGTACCGGACAGCTTATCATTGACACTGTTATTAACTGCATTCTGGGTATCGCCATTTTCTGCGTTCTTGGGGCCTTTGCCCTACGCTTACATTATCTGATGCGTCCTGTGCGTAAACGTACTATGACACCACTCTACGCGGTCGGCGCACTGGGCCTGGCACAGGTAGGGGCTATTTGTTTACTTGCCTGGTTCGTCGCGTATCCGCTGATTGACTGGATACATTCCTGGACGTTCATTGGCCTGGGTAGCTATCTTACCATTTGTTCAAAACAGTCTGCTATTCCCGCCAGCTGCTCTTTCGCACCACAGGCAGGGTACATCATGGACGCTATTCTCACCGTGAATGCCTTTGTGTTGCTTATGGCTTCCATTGTTGTATGGAGGACCAATCGTAACCTTGTGATAATCGGCGGCGTGACTATTGCCGCTATTATCTCCCTGGCAACGCTTCTGACTCATACGAGCGGCGACGAAATATTGATTGCTATGCTGCTTTGCGGCGGTTCTTTACTCATTGCTACCATTTGGACCAGTGTTGCTCGCCGTGAATTTGCCATTGTCGGCGAAAAGAACCTGGGCTGTATCGGTATGTGGCTGGTTGTAGGCACCTGCCTCTTCATCTACATCGCAGGTTTTGCCTTCTTCTCCATACCAGGCTTCCATGAAACCGAACCAAACATTCCGTTCATCTCTGGTAGCGCATTACAATCGCATCCTATTGGGAATAACCCGCCCGTTTCTGGTGCTGCTGATGCTGTGGTCACGTTCGTTATCATGGCCCTGCTCGCTGGTCTCCAATTCTACTTCCTGGTGCGCAATCGCTATAAAGTATGATTGCGACGGTAGGAAAAGCTGAGGCAGAAAGAAGCCGAACACTGCATGTTCGGCTTCTTTCTGCCTCAGCTTTTCCTACCGTTGTGCTATAATAAGGCAAAGTATGAACGCGGGAGAACCTTTAATGTCTGATGAAAAGCCTCTCAAAATTTTGATCCTTGCCGCCGAAGTTGTACCGTTTGTCAAGGTTGGTGGATTAGCGGATGTGGTAGGGGCGTTACCCAAATCACTCCAGGCACTCGCTCATGATGTACGTGTTGCTATGCCCCGCTATGGACAGATTGATCCAGAGCGATTTTCCCTCTATACGACCATTGACTCTCTTACTGTGCCGATGAGCAATTTTGCTGTGCAGGTAAGCGTGCGCCAGGGAGCGATAGGGGATACTATTCCAGTTTACATGATTGATGCCCCCCGCTTTTTTGAGCGTGAAAATATTTACGGCTACACCGACGATGGTGAGCGTTTCATTTTATTCTGCCGCGCCGCACTGGAAGCTATGCGCACTCTCGATTGGTCACCGGATATCATTCATTGTCACGATTGGCATACCGGTATTGTGCCAAACTGGATGCATACTCTTTACCATGATGACCCGTTCTACACCAATTCCGCCACCGTCTATACTATTCATAATCTTGCTTATCAAGGTATCTTTGGCTATCGTATTTTAGAGGTCGCCGGTGTTGCAGACCACGGTTTCCTCTATCCCCAGATTGCCGAACTTGCCAACGTTGTTGATATTATGGGACGCGGTATCCTTTTCGCGGATGCAATCACCACCGTGAGCGAACGCTACGCACAGGAAATTTTAACTCCCACCTTTGGTGAAAAACTGGATCACTTGTTGCGTTCCCGTCGCGACCGTCTCTTTGGTATTCTTAATGGTATTGATTATTCAGAGATGGATCCTGCCACCGACCGCTATATTCATACGCAATTCGATGCGCAAACGCTGGAGAAACGCGCAGAGAATAAACGTGTCTTACAGGAATATGCGCATCTACCTGTGCTATCTGATGTTCCTCTCCTCGCAATGATTTCTCGCCTTGCCGATCAGAAAGGCTTTAACCTGTTGGCACAAATCATTCAGCCCTTGCTAGCACAGGGCGTACAGTTCGTTGTGTTAGGGATTGGCGACCAGCATTATCATGAAATGTTTCAGAATCTCGCTGCCCGCTATCCCCAACAGGTTGCTATTTTCCTTACCTTCAATACTGAACTTGCGCAGCGCATCTACGCAGGTAGCGATATGTTCTTGATGCCGTCGAAATTTGAGCCGTGTGGCCTGAGTCAATTAATCGCCATGCGCTATGGCTGCGTGCCAATTGTACGTAGCGTCGGTGGCTTAGCTAACACGGTACAGGAGTATGACCCTCATACCGGCGAGGGCAACGGCTTTGCCTTTACTAACTACGACCCCTGGGAACTTTTCGCTGCCATCGTGCGTGCGCTGGAACTCTACCGTATCCCGCGTATCTGGCATAAATTGCAACAACGAGGTATGGCTGCCGATTATTCCTGGCACGCATCCGCCTTACGCTACATCGAAGTCTACCGCAACGCTCTGGCATTCCATAAAACCGGTCAATGATCTCTTCACGGCGTGCGCAGTTGCCCACCGAATGTCGGGTTGAAGGTTGTCCACCCGTCGAGGCCAACGGTTCGCTGGCAGTGTTCAAGATAGCCAGTCAATCGCGCCTCTGTCATATCTGCCTGATGTACGATGAGCGCCTCAATAGTGGCGGGATTAACCGGTGAACCGAACTCTTTGGTATGATGTGCCAGAATGATATGTAATAAATCATCGCGCATTCCCTCGTCCACCGAAAGGAGGCTTTCGGCTTGTTGTTGCACAAATTGCATACCCAGCACAATATGCCCTATCATACGCCCGGTTGGAGTATATGTTATATGCCCTGAACCAATCGTACATTCTAGCTCTTCCAGCTTGCCTATATCATGCAGAAGAGCACCCGCCAGCACCAGATCATGGTTGCATGGATAGAGGTGCGCGACCAGTTCAGCAATCGTTGTCACGTTCACTGTATGTTCCAGTAGGCCACCCACAACCGCTCCATGATGGCGTACCGCCGCAGGCCAGCGGCGAAAGCGCTCCATCACTTCCGACGTGAAACAACGCCGCAAAAGTTCGCGCAAACCGGGATGATCCACTTTGTCTATCAGATGCTCAAAATCAGCTTCGAGCTGTACTATTGGGCAGCGTGTACTCACGATAAAGAGGTCAGCGGCTATCGTCTCATCGGTCTCAACACGCGACAGTTTCATTTGTAGCGAGTTGCGATACATCTCGATATAACCTTCCAGCAAGACAACTTTGCCCTCTTGCGGCATTTGCGCTTCTAAGCGTGGCAGATCAAAGTGACGAGCGGTAATTTCATTGCCACGTTGGTCACGCAATTTCAACTCAAGATACGTTTTCCCCGTTGTCGCTTTCCGCATACTCACCTCCGCCGCGAATAGCCATCCGTACACACCAGTATTCACTTGCAAATCGGCAATAACCAGTACCTTCGGTACGGCTTTTTCTGGCCTGGTTGGTAATTGATGAAGCATGTGTTTCTATTCCCCTTTGTAAAAACAGTAAAAAACAGATGTCTACTCTATAGATACCGCTCACAAAGGAAAAAGCGGAAACCTTTTTGGGCCAATTTCGCATTTTCCTTTGTGACCGGGAAAAATTTGCTGAAATACAGAGGCATCTGTCCGTTGACGTTTTTCTGATTGATGTCTATACTGAGGTGGCACTCCAGAGTGTAGCACCAATTGGAGGTATTATGGGTAGTGGAATCAGAACAGCTTTATCAGACAGTCATTGAGAGTGATGATGCGGAATTCATCAAACGTCGCCAGATACTCGCTCACTTGTACAACTCTCTTCCTGAATATGGCTCTTTTGCATACTGGCATACGATAGAAGCAGAAGATACAAATGATGTAACAGATGGACGGTTCGCTCTTCCTCTCGAAGTTTTGGTGCGCAGCCTACGTGTGGCCATTGCTCTTGGAGATGTTAAGGGACGCAATCGTATTATGACACAGATTATTCGCCGTACACAGAAATACAATGAATATTGGGCCAGCAATGTGCTGAACACATTGCATATACTGGCCAGCGAACGAAAAGAAGTGGTGAGAGACCTCTTTGCAGATTTGTACGAGCGCGTTATACGGGCACTCATAGATCCCGAAAGAGCATTCTGGGAAGAAAACTTCCAACACTGTTTACGTTTTGAACGCATGCATGTGTTTCAGGCGTTTCTGATGCGTGAAGGATGGTCGAAGCAGCAGAGTGAACGTATCCCTCGTAATCTGCTTAATAGTCTGGATACATCTGTAGGTTCCTCAGACGGAGAACGCCACGAAATAGCCATTGAAGATGAGCAGACACAAAAAGACCTTCTCGCAGTTGAATTATCGGATGTGCCATTGCTACTCCTGCGTTTGCCGGACTATTTACAATCCATTCTTGTCCTACTCTTTTGGGAGGGCAGAACAGAGAAGGAAGTTGCAGCTATATTACGTATTACCGATCGAACTGTGCGCCGCCGCTTGCAACATGCACTGCGCCTGTTGCGCGGTGAACTTGCGACAGAAAGAGAAGACATGTATGGATAGAGAGCAGGAAGAGGTCGTTTTGCGTGTGACCGCGCACTATGTCGAAGAAGTCCAGGCAGGGCATCAGCCAAAGATCAGCGATTACCTTGCTCGCTATCCGCAGTATGCCGACGCCATCGCCAACTTTATTACGTACTACCAGACCGTTGAGCTATCGATGCCTCAATCGGTAAGTAGCCCGGAGTACGCAGAAGATCTGAAAGAGTTCACCGATGAACTTCATATAGCCATTGAAGTTAGTCGGCAACGGGTATTGTTGCCGGAGGTTACTCGAGAGCTTGCGGATGTAGAAGAGACCATTCAGATATTGGAGGTAGAGGAATCAGGAGAGCCAGGGGAGCCAGAGGGTGTTGTATATGGGCAACCAATACAATCCCTCTTCGGTGCTGCGAAGCACCAGCAATGCTCGCCATCTCAATTAGCAGCCCATCTCAATATTAGCGAAGATATCGTTGTGCTGCTGGAACAACGAGCGTTGTTGCCGGAAAGTGTCCCATTGGAACTGTACAGGCAGCTTGCCAGAACACTGCAACAGCCATTGGATGCCGTGCAGCTCTATCTCGGCAGCGAGCATCGCCAGCAGGTTGCCGAACATCCAGCGGTGTATGGTTTTGGGAATACACCACAAACATCCCAAAAAGTGAGCTTTCGTGAGACGGTGGATAAAAGTGCGGACTTATCGGCGGAGCAAAAAAGTTTCTGGCGGGATGTGTTGACAAAGGAGGGATTATAGGTGAGATAGGGGAGGACACTGTCGAGTACACAACCCCGTAATTGGGGAGAAGGGCTATGCTCGACAGTGTCCCGAGTGGGGTTATAGGAGAATTCTTTCCACTATCTAACAAAACGGAAAAAGGAACAATGTTCGCATATGGAACAAAAAATTGCCTATCTTGATTGCCATTCCGGCATCAGTGGAAATATGTTTTTAGGAGCCATGCTTGATGCTGGTCTGCCTTTTGATATGCTACGACGTGCATTGACAGCTTTACCGCTCGCTGGCTATGAATTGCACTACGAACCTTTCAGCGATAAAGGGATTCGTGGAACGTATGCTGATGTGACGATGTCAGAACAAGAGCAGCCAGTCCGTCACCTGCTAGACATTGAGGCAATCATCAATACAGCGCAACTTTCCTTGCATGTGCGGGAAACCGCGCTTGCTATTTTTCAGTGTCTTGCTGAGGCTGAGGCCACTGTGCATGGCACCAAGGTTGAAGAGGTACATTTTCACGAGGTAGGTGCTGTAGATGCTATTGTGGATATCGTTGGGGCGGCAATTGCGCTTGAAACACTGGGTATCACACAACTGTATGCATCTGCATTGCCGCTATCGAGCGGACATGTGCAGACTGCCCATGGCCTGTTGCCTGTACCAGCACCTGCGACATTAGAAATACTTCGACGAGTGAATGCTCCGTGGAGAGCATGTGCTGCTGAAGGTGAGATGGTCACGCCAACAGGAGCAGCGATTCTTGCAACGCTGGCCCGTTTTGAGACTCCGGCGATCGCTATTGAACGGGTTGGCTATGGTTATGGGCGCAAGCACTTTCCCTGGCCTAACTGTCTGCGCCTGTGTATCGGTCAAACCTATGGAGCAATGATTGTTGGTGCTGCTGTTGCTACGGACAATGAAGCCGACACTGATTGGGTAACGGTCATTGAGTCGAATATTGACAACATGAGCGGCGAACTGTTGGGCGCATTGATGGAGCGTCTGCTCGCGGCTGGTGCGTTGGATGTTAGTTACACACCTCTACATATGAAAAAAAATCGTCCAGCTGTCATGTTGCATGTGATTTGTTCGCAGGAAACTGGAGATGCACTGGCCATGCTGCTCCTGCGCGAAACCACGACGCTCGGTGTACGCATACAGCACATACAGCGACTCAAAGCCCAACGCTCCTCGCAACATATTGAAACAGCCTTTGGCCCTCTATTAGTAAAGATCAAGCGGTTGGGCAATCGCATACTCAGTGCCGCACCCGAATACGAAGAGTGTCAGCGAATAGCCAGCGAACGAAACATCCCATTGATCGAAGTCTACGAGGTTGCACAGCATGTGATCGAAAACGATATAATAGAAGTATGACTGTAGGGGTGCAATTTATTGCACCCACGAACCTGATGGAACAGACTTGCTGGAACAGAGAAAAAGATGGACTTCAAAGATTGGCGCAAAACGGAAGATAAGACTGCCACTAATGCCGAGCAGGCAAAAGCGAATAGATATCGCAGCAAACAGTACCGCGACTATATAGAAGAGCAGATTCATGAAGCGCAGGCTCGGGGAGACTTTGATAACCTCCCCGGTTTTGGCAAACCTCTGAAGCTTGATGATAGCTCCTATGCGGGCGACAGGGCATTGGGCTATAGCCTGCTCAAAAGTAACGGCTACGCCCCGCACGAAGTTGAACTCTCCAAAGAGATTCGTACCGCCGCCGAGCGGGCTGAGGCAAAGCTGGCAAAGGTGCGCCACCAGTGGCGGACGTTGCACACGCGCCGCGTACCTGCATTTCCCAGTGAGAAACGCGCCTTCAATGCCTCATTAGAAAAAGCACTTAACGAATATGAGCGTGTGTTGCGTGACCTGAACCGCAAAATTCTGACACTCAACCTGACCGTCCCAGTCGCTATGCATCTTCCCATGTTTGAGGTGGAGAAGCGCGTGCAGCAATTTCGCGCATCTTGCCCACCCTTTGAGAAAATATAATTTCGCATAAGAGAAGAGAGCAAACATGAGTCATCCCGAAATTTGAAAGGATGAGCTAGAGAAAAGTCTCCCTCCAATGGTATGCTTGAGAAGTAACGTAAAAGCTCAAGTACCCAAAGGAGGGATAGCCATGTTAGAACAGTATGCCATAGTCCCTTACGGTGCGCAAGCAGCGGTGTCCCGGTGGAATTAGGAATTCGAGCCAAGGGACCTCTCCCCCCAATTGGGGATGCACCTCTTGCGGTTTCTGGAACCGTTGGTGTGCGAGTTAGATGTCACGGGAGATAAGCGGCCGTGGCGCACGCTGGTGCAAACGGTGGAGGCGATCGTGGCGTTCCGCGACCGCAACCACGGATTATTGCTCTCGGAATTGGGAGAGTACATGGACGGGTTGGGCCGTGGGGGTGGAACCAAACGGCTGAGTACCTTAATCCACCACCGGGGATGGAAAGCCCAACAGGTTGAGGAGTTTCTGCTGTGGCGAGCCGACAGCCAGCTTGCGTCCTGGGAAGCACAAGGGGAGGACGGGTTGCTGATCTGGGATGGCACCGTGTTGGAAAAGCCGGAAAGTCTGAGTGCCGAAGGACTGTGCGCCGTCCGCTCGAGCAAAGCCCTGCGCCTCACGCACATCAAAAAGGGCTACTATCATCCCCCTGGCAAGCCCATTTTTGTGCCCGGGCTCCATGGGATCGGCTTACTGCTGGCGGGTCGCTCGCATCACCAGGGACCGGCGATGCTGGCGGCATTACGCTGGTGGACATCGCGTGGCCCGCTGGCAAGTCATGAGAAAGATGAAAACTGCAAGCTCTTGCGCCTGGTGAGCGGACGCTGGGGTCGCCGCCTCCTGCATGTCTTTGATCGTGGGTATTGCGGCAGTCCGTGGTTGGGCGCACTCTACGGCTTCAAGACGCGGTTTATCCTGCGCTGGAAGACCACCTCTCATCTGCTCGATGCACACGGAGTCAAACAAGCGGCGTGGAAAATTGCCCGGGGCAAACGTGGCCTGGCTCCCCGCACCATCTTTGATGCCGTCCATCGCCGCAATGTGGAAGGCAGCGTCCTCTTCTTCCCCGTGACTCATCCCGACTATCCCGATTGGTCCCTGACCCTGGTGGTTGGTCGGCGCAAAGGCGGCACGCCCTGGTATTTACTCACCAACGAGGTCGTCGCCACCGCCGAGGATGCCTGGCGTGTGGTTATGGCCTATGCACGCCGCTGGCAAATCGAACTGGCGTTCCGCAATTTGAAAAGTGAACTGGCGATCCAGAGTCTGCGCGTCTACGATTGGCAGGGGCGGCTCAAACTGCTTGGCATGCTCACCCTGGCCTATGCCTTTCTCATGGACCTCATGTGCGAGGAGGAGCGCACCGCCCGTGATTGGCTGATCTCCTATGCTTGTCATCGCAGTGGAGCGCATCTGCGCGAAGTGAAGCTTCCTTTTACGCGCTTGCGCATCGCACTCGCCAAACTCTGGCTGGCCTACCCCTGCTGGTTTGTGCGCCGAGGAGTATGGCAGCTCTAAGTCCTCTGTGCGCTCCATCCTGCTCGTTTCCCTTGGCCTTGCATCCTTCACAGGAAGCAGGGAGGCCAGCGTCGCCAATTGCTCTTTTGCTCTCTTCTCCTATGCGAAAATCTATCCCCATTTGGGTTTCTGATGTGCGAACTGTTGCATGACGGAAAAACTTGGTAATTGTGTACCTTGCGGCTGCACAACACTATCATCGCGGCTCTGAGGATTAAGCGTATACCAGAAGAGGTGCTGCACAACCTGAGAGTTAGCGGCGGAGTTCAGCTCATAAGACATGTATTGCGCCTGTGTCTGTGGGCTGACATTACATTTCGCTCCATGTGCATAGTCGCTAATAGACCAGCCCGTCTCCGTTACCCAGATAGGCTTGCCTGAATCCCCGTTCTGCGACATAACCTGGTGAATAGTTTGCCATTCCTGGTCAAATGATGGACGGTCACCACTCGATGAAGAGGGCGAGTTATCGCAGATGTAATAATGGAAGTTCGCGTAATCAAAGTAGGTGCCGTAATGATTCTGATAAAGGTACTGCATGTAGCTCTGAATATGAGGCACGTTGGGATACCAGATGGCGAACATTCCTACGAGAGCATTAGGCGATTGCGCCTTCACTGCCTGATATCCAGCCTTCAAGTCCGGTCCGGCGATAGGCAGCAGATCTATACCTGGACAATGCTTATCGGTGATTTTTTTGATTGGTGGGAGGTAGTTGTCAAATTCCTCGTTACCAATCTCGTAGCTGTCAATGAATCCATGCCCATTTTTCCCATTATAGCGTTGCGCGACCGCAGTTGCGTATTGGGCTATTTGACTGGAACCTGGCAGTAAGGGTTGTCCTCCACATGTTACACTCTTTGCCCAATCTGGCGCATTCTGCAAAGGAAAATCCAGGTGGATACCATTAGCGTTGGCAAGAGAAACGACGCTATCGAGCGTACTCCAATTAAACTGCCCTTGTTGTGGCTCAATGGAGTTCCAATAAAGTTGGAAGCGGACCCACGTCACACCAAGTTGTTTGAGTTCACTAACCGTCTGCTGATTAAAGTCGCGAAAAATGCTAAAACCGTATGGGCCGGTTGACGATGGCTGCACGTTGCCTGAGATCAGATGGCCTTGTGGACCTCCTGATTGGCCTGGTGTTGGTGTACTTTGCGTTGTTGGCGACGAGCCGCCACAGGAAGCGATAAAAACAACCAGTATTCCTACCAATAAGTAGAGCCCGGCCGATTGAAACATTTGCCTGGGCCGTGATAGTTTCCTTCGCGAAAAAGGATTAGAATATTCGTATTCGCTCATTGTTTTTCTCCTAATGTAGGTATATTTTTCCCTGATGTGGTGTACTTTACTACCCCCTGTGTGATATACGTCCAATTTATTAAATTCGTGTACAAGCCTGCTGTTCCCTCTTGCATTGACAATAGTCGCAGTAATTATAAGCGCCTGCTCTCAGCAAGATGCACGAGTTATGCAGGATTTTTCAATGGCTCTGTTTAAAGCATGAAATAGTTTGGCATATTTTTGTATGTTTTGAAATGTTGCATCATTGTACTTTTGCTGTTACTATTGATTTATGTTGTACAAACAAGCTGGTTGCGAATGTGAATCTGAAAGAGGCGGTGATATTCATGCGTACATTGAAGAAAAGATGGTATGTATCAGCTGCTCTCCTACTCATCCTATCGGCGAGTATCTGGCAGGGGGTACCGTTTATCTCATCGCACTATAGCCATGCAAACATACATCAAAAGGGTGCGGCGACCACTCCCATCCAGCATGTGGTTGTCATCATGCTGGAAAATCGTACATTTGATAACCTCTTTGGGCGATTTCCGGGAGCGAACGGTATCACGGAGCCACGAGCTCCTGATCCGTTACGGTCTGACTTCTATCATGCCGCAGCTGGTCTGCTGGCCGCCGAAGATGGGGGAAAATGGGATGAATTTCCTCTACGTGGTCAAGTGCAATATACGCAGCAAGATATCCCCGACTATTGGAGTTATGCCCAGCATTATGGATTGGGTGATGACTTTTTTACTTCTGTTGCCGCTAATAGCACACCCAACCATTTAGCAATGGTTGCATCGCAATCAGATGATGACGACGATTCGACGGTTGGAGCAAGTTGTACTGCGCCGCAAAATGATCTGATATACAGTAAAAATAAGAGCAGTGGCGCTGCTTACTGGAATTACCCGTGCTACAACATTGCCAGTGTTCCGCAACTGCTGCAAAATGCTGGCTTGACCTGGCGTTACTATAGCGAAAGCGCAATTTGGGATGCGCCAGCTTTAATTAAATCCACTTCTGGCTCGTCAAATGATGTTCACGACTCGCAACAGTTTGTCACTGACGTGAATGCATGCAATCTGGCTAATGTATCCTGGGTAACTCCGTATGATGTTTACACCGATCATCCACCTTCCTCATTACAAGGGGGACAGAGTTTTGTCACGAAGCAAGTGGATGCGATTATGCAGAGCAAATGCAATTACTGGAAAAACACGGCTATTTTTGTCACCTGGGATGACTGGGGTGGCTTCTACGATCATGTGATCCCGCCAGTGGTAGATGGGTTGGGACTGGGACCGCGCACCCCGTTGTTAGCCATTTCGGCCTACAGTAAACCGGGCTACATTTCACATAAGCAAGGCGAGTTTTCTTCGTTCGACAAGTTCATCGAGGAAGATTTTGGTTTGCCCAACCTGGGGCAGCGTGATGCATTGGCGCAGACCAGCGATCTGATGGACTACTTCGACTTCTCACAACCGCCATCATCACCACTAATTATTCCTTCGGTTCCCTTTAACCCTATCTTACGTGTGCCACATGGTAGAGGTGCTTCATTAGGAAAAGAGATAAGTGGCGCGGTTGACCCGGAAATTGGTGGTCCCAATACGGTCTTTACCTTTTCCATCCAGTATGTATCTAAGGTGCTTCCTACTATACACGAAGTGACCATAGATGGGAATAGTTTTAACATGACCCGGGGAGCCGACTACGAGGGCCATGGTCCACTTTACAGTTATAGCACGAAGCTCAGTGTAGGAACCCATAACTTTACGTACACCTTTTCATCGGGGACGGGTTCTGGCACAACGACTCTTCCAGATAATGGTGTCCCGTTTAGCGCACCCGCCGTTTTTCCCTTTAATGTCTCGCCTTCTATTAGTCCACATGAAGTCCTTCCTGGACAACCTGTCACTTACTCTGTTGTGTACAAATCTCCCGCAGGTAAACAGGCAACCGAGGCCGATGTGGATATTGATGGTATACCATATGCGATGACTACCACTGGCGGCGACCCCACGAAAGGTGTCACGTATACCTATACTACATCGTCATTAGCACAGGGCCAGCACTACTATCGCTTCCGCTTCAATGATGGCTCTGGCGAGGCGATTTACGAAGGTATCGACGAGCCGACTGTCACGCCGTTCTCGCTCAGTGCTGGAACGGTGCAGCCAACCTCTGGCACAAACACGACAACCTTCACGTTCCAGACGACATACGCCAATCCATCGGGCAATGCACCTCAAATTGCCCAGGTGTATATAGATGGTACGGGGTATCCCATGACATGCATGACCAATTGTAATCAAGCTGGATATATCGCGGGTGCGGGCTTTTCGTACTCAACAGAGTTGCCAAATGGAAGTCATACCTTTTACTTCGTATTTAACGACGGAGAAAGTGCCTGGAGCCATCCCTATGGGATTAGTAGCTTCGCCGGACCCAATGTGGGGGCAAATGCGCAACCGGTTCCACCGGGAACAACCATTACACCAAGCCTGTATGAAGATCCGGACGGGCCGATGGATCCCGATTATGCGTAATGTCTGGCATAAAAGTTCAGCAGCAGTCATAGTAATCAGGTTAGAGTAGGGCCTGACCAAAAAGTACTTGCATTGTTGGCAAATTCTGACTTGTTCGTTTCTGCATATAAGGGGGAATTGTGAAGAAACGGAGCTTTTTTATGCGTACATTGAAGAAAAGATGGTATATAACCGCCGCTCTCCTACTCATCTTATCGGCGAGTATCTGGCAGGGGGTACCGTTTATCTCATCGCACTATAGCCATGCAAACACGCATCAAAAGGGTGCGGCGACCACTCCCATCCAGCATGTGGTTGTCATCATGATGGAAAATCGTACATTTGATAACCTCTTTGGGCGATTTCCGGGAGCGAATGGTATCACGGAGCCGCAAGCTTCTGATCCGTTACGGTCTGACTTTTATCACGGTACAGCAGGTTTACTGGCCGCCGAAGATGGGGGAAAATGGGATGAATTTCCTCTGCGCGGTCAAGTGCAATATACGCAGCAAGATATCCCCGACTATTGGAGTTATGCCCAGCATTATGGATTGGGTGATGACTTTTTTACTTCTGTAGCCGCTAATAGCACACCCAACCATTTAGCAATGGTTGCATCGCAATCAGATGGTGACGACGATTTAACTGCTGGTGCTGGTTGTGGCGCACCGCAGAATTATCTTACGTTTAGCAAAGATAAAAACAATGGTAATACCTACTGGGATTATGCGTGCTACAACATTGCCAGTGTTCCGCAACTGCTGCAAAATGCTGGCTTGACCTGGCGTTACTATAGCGAAAGCGCAATTTGGGATGCGCCAGCTATGATTCAATCCACTTCTGGCTCGTCAAATGATGTTCACGACTCACAACAGTTTGTCACTGACGTGAATGCGTGCAATCTGGCTAATGTGTCCTGGGTGACTCCATACAATGATCTCACCGATCATCCGCCTGCTTCATTGATTGGAGGACAGCTCTTTGTGACCAGGCAGGTGGATGCGATTATGCAGAGCAAGTGCAATTACTGGAAAAACACGGCTATTTTTGTCACCTGGGATGACTGGGGTGGCTTCTACGATCATGTGATCCCACCAGTGGTAGATGGATTGGGTTTGGGACCGCGCACCCCGTTGTTAGCTATTTCGGCCTACAGTAAACCGGGCTACATATCGCATAAGCAAGGCGAGTTTTCTTCGTTCGACAAGTTCATCGAGGAAGATTTTGGCTTGCCCAACCTGGGGCAGCGTGATGCATTGGCGCAGACCAGCGATCTGATGGACTACTTCGACTTCTCACAAAAGCCGCAAGCACCGCTGATTCTTACACCTCCACCTTTTAACCCTATCTTACGTGTCCCGCACAGCAGAGGTGCGTCTTTCCAAACATCGCTTGAGGGTGCGGTTAATCCAGCGATAGGTGGCATTGATACCACCTATACCTTTGACGTCATCTATGTTTCTAAAGCGAAGCCGGCTGTAGACGAAGTGACGATAGACGGGAATACCTTTACTATGGTGCGTGGAAACCAATATGGGAGTGGTGGTATCCTCTACAGCTATAGCACGAAGCTTGGTGTAGGAACCCATAGCTTTTCATTCACCTTCTCAACGGGCAGCGGTTCAGACACGACAACTCTTCCGTATAATGGCGTCCCGTTTAGCGGCCCATCCGTATTTCCCTTTGATCTCAAGCCTTCCATTAGTGCTACACATGTACTCGTTGGACAGCCTGTTACCTACTCTGCTGTATACACATCTCCCACGGGTAATCCGGCGACCGAGGCCGATGTGGATATTGATGGTATACCATATGCGATGACTACCACTGGCGGCGACCCCACGAAGGGTGTCACGTATACCTATACTACGTCATCAGTACCACAAGGCGAAAACTACTATCGCTTCCGCTTCAATGATGGCTCTGGCGAGGCGATTTACGAGGGCATTGATTCTCCAACCGTGACGCCGTTCATGCTCAGTTCTGGAATAGTGCAGCCAACCTCTGGCTCAATCTCGACGACCTTCACATTCCAGACGACGTACGCAAACCCATCGGGTGCCGCTCCGCAAGATGCCCAGGTGTATATAGATGGTACGGGGTATCCCATGACATGCATGACCAATTGTAATCAAGCTGGATATATCGCGGGTGCGGGCTTTTCGTACTCAACGGAGTTGCCAGCCGGAAGTCATACCTTTTACTTCGTATTTAACGACGGAGAAAGTGCCTGGGCCTATCCTTTTGCTCCCAGCAAATTTTCTGGACCCAATGTGGGAGCGAATGCACAACCAGTTCCACCGGGAACAATCATTACGCCAAGTTTGGATGAAGACCCTGATGGGCCAATGAATCCCGACTATATATAACGTTTGAGTCGGTCCATTGAAAAACAGATATTGTCAAGTATTGTGGAAATACCAAAAAGTACTTGCGTTACCGGGATGTTCTAACTTGTTCGTTCCTGCATACAGGGGGAATTATGAAGAAACGGAGCTATTTATGCACAAATTGAAACGATGGTATGTTGGAGCCATCCTTATACTTATCCTGGGCATGGGCGTCTGGCAAGGCCTACCTTATATTTCCACTCACTTTGCCAGTGCCAACAATCATGCAAAGGGGGCCGCGACAACTCCTATTACACATGTGGTCATCGTCATGATGGAAAATCATACGTTTGATAATATGTTCGGACTTTTCCCTGGTGCCAATGGAGTTAAGGAGGCACCAGCACCTAATCCAATGCCGTCCGATCTGGATCATGGTGCCGCAAACCTTGCCGCCGCTATGGATGGAGGAAAAATGGATGAATTCCCGACACGCGGACAGGTGCAATATTCGCAATCAGATATTCCTATCTACTGGGAATATGCGCAAAACTATGGCCTCGGCGATAATTTTTTTACCTCCGACGCCACTAGCAGTGCGCCTAACCATCTGAGCATGTTTGCCGCCCAAAATGACGGCCTTTTCGAGTCAACGGCACAATATGGTTGTAATTCGCCGCAAAACAACTTGATCCAATCGAAAGACCCGACGACCGGCAATGAATACTGGTCCTATCCTTGTTACAATATCAAAAGCTTACCTACGTTGCTTGATGCGTCAGGGTTAAGTTGGCGTTACTACAGCTCAACTCCTATTTGGGATGCGCCGCTGATGACGCAATCGTACTACAATTCACCGAACAACATCGTGAACCCCGACCAGTTCTTTACCGATGTTTCCAACGGCAAGTTGTCAAATGTCTCGTGGCTGATTCCCCCTGGCGCCGGCAAAACGGACCATCCACCCAACCAGTGGCAGGGCGGTCAGAACTTTGTCGAGAGTGTAGTCAACTCTATTGCTCAGAGCAAGAAAAACTACTGGGACAATACCGCCATTTTTGTGAGCTGGGATGACTGGGGTGGATTCTATGATCATGTAATACCCCCCGTAGTGGACCACGTTGGGCTGGGGCCACGCACCCCTCTGCTGTCTATCTCCGCCTATAATAAGCCGGGCTACATTTCTCATGCGCAAGGTGAGTTCGCCTCGTTCGATAAGTTCATCGAAGAAAATTTTAACCTCGGCAATCTGGGACAGCGCGATTCCTTAAAGGTAACAAGCGATTTGATGGACTACTTTGACTTCTCAAAGGGACCGCAACCGCCGCTGATACTTAGTCCGCTCAATTATAAACGGGTGCTGGTTGTACCTGATAGAACGCCTAATCCGGCAAAACCAGGGACACGTATCACCGGGTCATTGAACCGCTTTATAGGTGGTACCAATGCCACGTATACATATTCTATTGTGTATACGCCATCAGGTACTCCTGCCACGCACAATATTACTATTGATGGTACTTCCTATGCGATGACCTACCTGGGCAAGAGTTCAAGTGGCCAGGTTTACCAGTATTCCACTTCGCTTGGCGTTGGGACGCATAACTACAGTTTCACCTTCTCGGATGGTTCGAATAATGTAACCATCCCAGATAACGGTGTACCGATGTCTGGCCCTGAAGTTCACTCCTTCGATGTCCAGCATGTCTCTGTCAACCCGTCAGTGGCCTTGCCTGGGCAACCGGTGACATACACAGTGACATATTCATCTACCACAGGCAATGCCGCAACGGAACACCTGGTTGATATCGACGGTGTTGCCCATCAGATGGTGACGAATGGTGGCGACTATACCAAAGGCGTGACGTACAGTTTTACGACCTCGGCATTCTCCATTGGCGTACACTACTACCGTTTCGTCTTCAACGACGGCAATGGTACTGGTGTTGGCAACTTCGAGGGCAGTGATTTGCCTGAAGTAACGCCGGTCGTCCTTTCCAATTCGTCGGTTAGTCCTAAGTCTGGTTCAGGTTCAACGACGTTCACCTTCCAGACAACCTATACCGAAGCCGGGGGCAATGCGCCTCAGAGTGCAAATGTTTACATTGATGGCACCGCACATGCTATGACGTGCAATAATTCGTGTACCTATAGTACCGGAGCCGTCTTCCAGTACCAGACAACATTGTCCACTGGGAACCACTCGTTCTACTTTGTCTTCGCTGATGCCACTACGAGTTGGCCCGATCCGTTTGCACCGTCTGTCTATGCTGGTCCTACTGTAGGAGCTCCAAATGCGCAGACCGTTCCGACCGGTACGATCATTTCGCCCAGTCATGACGACGACCCGGATATTCCAATGTCCGATCCCGACAGCGATAACTACGATGGTTGATTGCTGCTGGTAGGTTCTACTTCGCTTGCATCTTTCTTTGTAAGAGAGCGCACGACAGCGCATTTCCGGCACGCCGGAAATGCGCTGTCGTGCGCTCTCTATTTTGTTTACTGATAGCTGGAGAGAATTAATGCCAGAGAAAGCATGAGGGTACAGGTTCATCTAACAGAAAAAGGATATCTTTTTACAGATATCCTTTTTCTCTTACAAAGAGCCGGTGATGGGACTCGAACCCGCGACCCATGCTTTACGAAAGCATTGCTCTACCACTGAGCTACACCGGCTTGTCTTTGCCATACTTAAATGCTCCTTCCGACCACTGTAAGTGGTTTGTCAAGCAAGCATTATTGTATGTGTTTTCACCCTAGACGAAACCGATTATAAACCCGAAACAGCCTCTGTGTCAAGCATTTTCCTGAACAACCTTGCTGCCATGATTTTTAAGGATGAGCTGCAAAATATAATACGTTTAATGGCTCAGCTCTGCAGATTGCCTACTCGCAATAATCCCCCATTAGTACTAATTTCCTTGTTCTTGCTCGTGAATGAAAGCATCATAACGTCAATACAAGTGTATCGGACTGATTGGATGGAAGGAGTTTTGTTATGTCGCCAGAGGAAAACGAGCATCAGTCGTCTACTGAGGACAAAGTGGTGTTGATTGTAGATGACGATCGGGATATTGGAGATATACTACAAAAAGTTATCCTGGACCAGACGAATTACCGCGTCATGTGGGTAGCGGAAAGTGAACTGGCGTTGGATGCCGCACCATATTTGCACCCTTCTCTCATTTTGCTTGACTATATGTTGCCCGATATGCTGGGGCTGGAACTCTATGATCGGCTGCAAGAGCGCGAGAATATGCGCGGCGTGCCAACCGTATTAATCAGCGCGAAGGCCAACCTTCCATTGGAGCAACTGCGTGAACGCGGTATCTATCTTCTCAAAAAGCCGTTTGAGCTGGATGATTTGCTGGATATCCTGGCAGAATTACTCACTTAGCCCGCGGCAGCAATTGTTTCTCCATGCTAATCGTCGCGCAGAACAGGTTTACGAGTTCCGGGTCAAATTGTGTTCCGGCACAATTGCGCAGTTCCGTAAGTGCCCTGTGTATAGTCATTACCTTTTTATAGGTACGGTAGGATATCATGACCTCAAAAGCGTCTGCGATAGATACGATTCGTGCGCTGATCGGAATAGCCTCTTTTTGCAGGTGATTGGGATAGCCGTACCCATCCCAACGCTCATGGTGATAATAGGCTATGGGTAGCAATTGGTCTAACGTACTTACTCGTGAGAGAATGACTGCACCATGCACGGGATGTTGTTGTATCTGCGCAAATTCTTGTCGGGTCAAGCGAGATGATTTCTGGAGTATTGCATCTGGTATGGCCAATTTGCCGATATCGTGAAACAATGCTCCCAATTCAATAGAAATCTTTTCGTCTTCCGCAAGACCGAGAGCATTGCTCAGACAGGAAGCAAAGTATTGTACGCGATAGGAATGTCTGTAGAGCTGAGGGTCTTTCGCTTTGAGCGCGAGTGCCAAAGTAGAAAAAACGCCGGCAACAGAATTTTTTTGGGGCATATACCAGTCATGCTCTAACAACTGCAAGCGGTCGAAGAGAGGTCGCTCAAACGCAAAGGTGTGCTGAAAAGTAGCGAGGTGCGGTAATGGCGGTATTGGTGTGTCCATAGATTTACACTTTCTTAAAATCTACCATTCACATACTATAGTTTTCGATACGCTGCTTATTTGCCTATTTGCCCATTTGTCTATCTATATACCTTCGTATATCTGGGTTACATTGATATACGTTCAGGAAGGGTTAAAGGTGTCGATTTGTTCCAAATAGGCTACTCAGCTACTGTAATAATCTCGACAACGTATAGTAGTTGTGGTAAGATGTATACTAATCTAGTTCCTTGTGTATGGAACTGTTGTGATATTTGATCCAGGGAAAATATATGCACGTTCTATTGCTGGCAACAACGAACCAGCATAAGATAGACGAGTACCGCGCTATTTTTTCGGCTATACCTTTTCAGTTGCTCTCTCTGCGTGATGTCCAAATAGAGGCCGATGTTGAGGAAACGGGTTCAACGTTTGCAGAAAATGCGGAACTTAAAGCTTTGACATATGCAAAGCTATCAGGGTTACTTTCTCTTGCCGACGACTCCGGCCTGGAGATAGATGCATTGAATGGTGCTCCAGGTATTTATTCTGCCCGTTTTGCGGGGTCCAATACTTCATATGCGGAACGGTTTCGGTTGATTTTAGAGCAATTGAGAGCTATACCGATGGAGCAGCGTACTGCTCGTTTTCGTTGCGCCATCACCATAGCTGAACCATCAGGTTACTATCGAACCGTTGAGGGGAAAATAGAGGGCATCATCGCAGCAGAGCCGCGTGGAGAGAACGGTTTTGGCTATGATCCTATTTTTTATGTGCCGGAATTGGGAAAAACGACGGCCGAACTGTCAGCGGAGCAGAAGAATGGCATCAGTCATCGAGGAAGAGCTGCACAATTAGCCGCTGCTTTGCTGAGCAACTGGCCTGATTCGTAACGAACGGCTGCTCTTGAATGAGCAATCAGAGCGTTATCTGATGAAGCTGATGAACCTGATGCACTTGATGAATTAAGGGAGATGTTGGAAACGGTTATGGCGAAAAAGCCGCCTATTCTCGTGGCGTTAGACCTGGAGACGACAGGACTGCACGTTGAGCAGGACACGATTCTGGAAATTGCCGCGATAAAATTTCAGGGAGAGACAGTCCTTGATACACTGGAAACGTTAGTTGATCCAGGACGTTCGGTGTCCTATCGGGTCCAACGTTTGACCAACATTACACCATCGCAACTTATTGGTACACCTTCCTTTGACTCTATCGCCGAAAAGGTGCAGCAATTCATTGGAGATCTCCCTATTGTTGGACACAGCATTCCTTTCGATGTTGGTTTTTTGCGCCGTCGCGGGTTGGTACATACTAATCCTCTGATAGATACCTTTGAACTGGCAACAGTGTTGCTGCCATCGTTGCCCAGTTATAATCTTGGGCAGGTTGCTGAAGCACTTGGCATTCTGGTTGCGCCGGGTCGTCATCGTGCTATGGTAGATACTGTGCTGGCAATGAACGTGTTTTTAGCCTTACACGAGCGATTGCAGACCGTTGACTTGAGCTTGCTAAAAGATTTAGCAAGCCTGGATGCTCCCAGAACATGGCCTTTACTGGGCTTTTTTCGTCAAGAATTACGCCGGCGGCAGGAGCAAGATGGCCTGGAGGGCAAGCTCATACGTGGTAGTCTCGGTGACCGTTTTGCTGCGCAACTGGGTGTAGACCCACGAGTTCTCTCTTTTGCGGTCGCACGAGATGCTGCGAATGTACCTACGCTTGCGAGTGGTACTCCCATTGAAGGTATCACTGGCGAACAACCGGTGCAACCGGTATTGAAAACGCTGGAACAGATGCAGAGCATGGTCGCAGTAATTCCCGAACAGGCGAAGCAACAGCAACCTGCTCAGTTGGGATATCAGACGGCCCGTACAGCCATTTACTCAGTGTTGGAGCAGAAAACGCCTTTATTGATGGAAGTGACTGTTGGTAGCAATGATTATACACCCACATTGTTGCCAGTTCTCGAATGGTTGATGTCCTCACCAACTCACGAGCATTCTCAGGCGAAGCGATTAGTCATCGCCTGTGCGAACAGGCAAGGGGCGCGGCAATTCATGACGGAAACGTTGCCCCGTTTGCAAGCCACGCTTAAGAGCGATCTACCAGTCGCCTATCTTGCGCGAAAGAATGGGTACCTGTGTCTGCACCGCTGGTTTGGACCGGCACTTCGTCGCACGAGCGGAGAGTTGACTGCCGAGCAAGCACGAGGGCTTGCCAAGTTTGGACTCTGGGCGCAACAAACACATACCGGTGAGCGTAGCGAGCTGACGCTCCTGCCCCAGGAGGCGACCGCCTGGGACCGTATCTCCTCCGGAGTTGAGCGTATTCCTGCGGCTGATACACGTTCAGGTACGCCTTACGAGCGGTGTATCTACCGGCACAAAGGATATTGTTTTGTCGCTAGAGCCGAGGAGCGTGTAAAGCAGGCAACTATTGTGGTCACGACCCATGCGGGGATGTTAGATGATCTTTTTAGTTCGCATTCACTCTTGTCCGTCGTTGAAAACCGCATCATCCTTGATGCGGATTTATTGGAAGAAGAGACTGCTCGCTGGAGTAGTGTGGAGCTGGATACGGCACGCTTGAATGCATTGCTCAATACGATTGGCACAGTACTCTCTAATGGGCGGTATCAAGGATTGTTAGCACTGGCTGCCCCTTCTTTGCGAGAGAATGGCCCTGGTGGTCTTTCAACGACACCCACCATTGCGAATTCCGAGCTTGATGCACGAATGCGTAGCTGGTTTCAAATGTTGGGCCAGGCCTCCAATGCAGTTGACCAGGTCTTTAAGAGTTTTAGCTTGCTCCTGGAAGAATACATGCAAGGTACTGAAGGTAATGGGCGGGATAAAGGTAGAAATGCTTCAATTGGTCGCTCTCATAGCGGACACGGTGGGCATGTGAGTCAAGGTGGGCGTTTAATTGAACGGACTGACCAGCCGTTGCGCCTGACGGGGCAGATACGCAATCTGAGCGCATGGATGAATGTGGAACGCGCATGGCAACAGGCCGCACAGCGTTTGCAATCAGCTATCGATCTTGCGCATGAGGCTGAGCGCATTATTCTCACCGCTCAACGGAGCCGCCATCGACTTGATGTCGGCATTGGTGAAGAAGATTCTCTGGCCTCCGAATTCGCGGCTCTTGCGTATCAATTGCAAGAGCAAAAGCGGTTGGGGCAGCAAGCGTTGGCGTTAAACGAGGATGACAATGTATACTGGCTACGTATGCCCCCAACGCCATCACCGACTGCTCAACAGCGGCAAACGGTGCCACCAGCAGTACCAACGCTTTCAACTGAGCAGTATCCCATTCTCTATTCGCAACTCGCACAGACGCCAACTTTTTTCAGGAAAATGTTGCTACGTCCTGGTTTCTGTACGATATTTGCTGGGGTCGGCCTCTCGGTGGATAATAACTTCTCCTTCTGCCGTGGGCGTTTTGGCATAGATACAGACAATTATTCCGCCCTTTCAGTCGTAACCGATCACCATGAACAAACATTGCTCTATCTGCCGAATGATGTGCCTGAACCTAATATGCCACAGTATCAGAGGCATTTAGACGAGGCTCTGGTGCAACTTGCGACTGCACTGGAAGGTCAAATGGTTGTGCTTTTTACCTCTCATGCATCTTTACGCAGTTCCTACGCCACTATTAAACCAATTTTGGAGGGGCGAGGTATTCTCGTATTGGCGCAAGGAATAGATGGTTCTCCGCGCCAACTCTGGTCTAACTTCTCCACGCAAGGGCGTGTCATCGTTCTAGGTGCTGGTTCGTTCTGGGATAGTATCGGGGAGATTCACCCCGTGCCAGCCTGTATCGTGATTACACGCTTACCCATGCCGGTTCTTAATGACCCACCGGTAGCAGCTCGCGCCGACCACTATAACGATCTGCTCAGTCAATTAACAGTGCCAGTCGCATCCTTGCGTGTGCGGCGGGCACTCAACCGGTTGGCCTGGAGCGATACGCAGCGCAACGCAGTTGTGCTATTTGATCGCCGTATCATCTCGAAAGAATATGGGGCGACGATACTCCATACCTTGCCTCATTGTTCGCAGCGACAGGATGGCATATCACATGCGCCTGAAACTATTTTGGATTGGCTGACCGCCACTGGTTCCTGGGATTAGACTGGCCTTGACACTCGCTAGGGTTTATCCGAAAACCGTGGTCAGGAAGTACTGGTGCTCTCATGTGGATGCGTCAATAGTACTCTATAATTATTGTACCTGAACCTGCAAATATTCTTATTTTGTTCTCAATGCTATTGATGGCTTTTTCTCTTTCGGTGATTTGGCTCTTGACGTATCGCCAAAAATATTGCACAGTGGAAAGAACAATGGCGAGCCAATATGTTTGATGCACCGAAAGGAAATATAATGTCACTGAAAACGCCTGCACAGCTCGAAGAGCGTAAAAACTTGCGCGTCGTGTATGGGGCGTGTCCCCATGATTGCCCAGATACCTGTGCGTTGGAGACCCAGGTAGATGAACAAGGCATCGCTGTGAGCGTGCGCGGGCGTGCAGACCATCCAGTGACCCGAGGCTGGTTGTGTGCAAAGGTGAATCGCTATCTTGATCGCGTCTATCACCGAGAGCGTTTGCTGTATCCTTTGCGGCGCGTCGGCCCCAAAGGTAGTAGCAGCTTTGAACGTATCACATGGGATGAGGCTATTGCGGAGATTACCGGTCGCTGGCGCGATATTATTGAACGGCATGGGGCGCAATGCATTTTGCCCTACAGCTACGCGGGAACGCTCGGACTCGTTAATGGTGCCGTCACCGATAATCGTTTCTGGAACCGTCTTGGCGCATGTGGCCTGGAGCGTGCCATCTGCGGTCATGCCGCCGAGGAAGCGGTCAAGCTCACTATAGGTGGACGCCTTGCGCTATCGCCTGAGATGTTAATTCACAGCAAATTGATTTTGATCTGGGGCAGCAATCCCGCCAGTACCGCGCCGCATATCATGCCCTTTTTACGAGATGCGCAGCATAATGGGACACGAGTGATTGTGATTGACCCGATACGCACATTAACCGCCCGCTCGGCGGACCTACATATCTCGCCTTTTCCTGGCACTGATGCCGCACTGGCACTGGGCATGATGCATGTGATGGTCACAGAAGGTTTGCATCAACAGGCATGGATTGATGCCTATACTATTGGATGGGAACGTTTATTAGAACGCATACTGGAATTTCCTCCGGAGCGTGCGTCGCTGATTACTGGTGTTGCCGAAGAGACAATCCGTGAGCTTGCTCGCGCTTATGCCACGATTACGCCTGCTTTGTTGCGCGTCACAGACGGCATCAATCGCCATACCAATGGAGGACAAACTGTGCGTACTCTGGCCTGTTTGCCAGCACTCACCGGTCAGTATGGCATTCAGGGCGGGGGATTGATGTATAGCACCAGCGATTGGTTGCGTTGGGATACTGCAACGGTGACACACTGCAATGATGATGTTTGCCCTCCTGTGCCGCGCACGCTCAATATGAATTGATTAGGAGCAATATTGACTGGTGAAGCCAATCCACCTGTGTATGCCCTCTACGTTTATAATGCCAATCCCGCGGCTTCCGCTCCCAACGCAGGCAAGGTTGCTGAAGGTCTGCGGCGCGATGATCTTTTTACCGTTGTGCATGACCTGTTTGAGACCGAGACCGCTCGTTACGCCGATATCATTTTGCCCGCGACCAGTCAGTTAGAGCATGTTGATTTGCACAAACCTTATGGACATCTCTCTTTGCAGTATAATATGCCCGCTATCGAGCCGCGAGGCGAGGCACGCAGTAACTGGGATGTTATGCGGACGCTAGCCGCGAGTATGGGTTTCAATGAATCCTGGCTGCAAGAAGATGCCAACGAGGTGATTCGTGGTGTACTGGCGGCTACTGCACAAAGGAATCCATTGCTCGCAAGTATCACGCTGGAACGTTTGCAGGCCGAAGGAACCGTCCCCTTGCCCATTCCCGACGAGGACTGCGTACCGTTTGCCAACGGTGTATTCCGCACACCATCGGGCAAGGTCGAGTTCTATTCCGCGCAAGCCGTCGCGAAGGGCTATGATCCTGTACCAAATTGGGAGCCTGAAGCGGAGTCGCATAGAGGGAAAGCTGGTCACGTTCGCACGGATGAGCGTCTTTCGCTTGTCTGTCCGGCAGCGCATCATTTCGTTAGCTCGACTTTTGGCAATCAGGAGCGGCTGAGGAACAAGGAAGTTGCACCTACATTGCGCATACACCCGCAGGATGCCGAAGCACGCGCTATCCGACACGGGCAAAAAGTGCGTGTCTGGAACGAGCGTGGCGAGTGCCATCTTGTCGCCAATGTAACGGAAGATGTGCGCCCTGGCGTGCTGGCGACCACCACTGTCTGGTGGCCTCGCTTTAGCCCCGACCAGCATAATGTGAATTGGACAACATCCGACCGCCTGGCTGATTTCGCTGGCGGTAGTACGTTTTATACCAACCTGGTTTTCGTAGAAGCCCGTTCATAGGTACTGGTAAGAATATGTGGTTATGCGTCTTCAACAAAGCCGAAGACGCATAACCACATATTCTTACCAGTACCTTCCGACCAACTAAGCGATATATAATTGCTACCTGCAACTGTGCTATAATTGGGAATAAATATCATTAAAAACGAGGTAAATGATTGAAACAAATCGATGGCTCTCAAGTTTCCTATGAGGATGATGCACCGATAGTGAAGCAGCAAGAACAGAACAATCAGGAGTACCAACGGGAAGTACTCAAGCACATTACGAATATAGGGTCTTCATTGCGTCTACAGATGGACGCGCAGACACTGCTCAAGCGTGTATCAATCGCGACTTGCGAGGCATTACGTTTTCGCTACTCGGCACTGTATCTCTCAGATGACGCTGGCCATTTTCGTGTTCAAGCTACATCGGGAATTACTGATGAGCAAGAAGCCTTTCTGCGTGAACGTTCTGTACCCGAGGATGTGGTTGCGGAGTTGGTCAACGAAACATACCGCATAAGCGAGTCATACTTTATTCCAGCAGAAGCGCCTATATGGCAAAATGAGTATGTCACGAATTTTTTTATGGTTGTAGAGGAAAATGCACCGCCGAGGTCTGTTACGGTATCTTCATTTCCTCCTTCGCCAAACTGGGATCCGAATGATTTGTTGGTTGTCCCTCTTGTCAATGCAGATAATACCTTACTGGGCTTCTTAACTCCTGATACGCCTCTGGATGGCTTGCGTCCTACGCTCGAAACAATGACTCTACTTGAATTATTTGCTAATCAAGCGGCGGTGGTCATTGAGGGAACACGACTGTATGAGGAAGCCCGTCGCAATAGCGAAGAGCGAGCAGCGTTGATAGAAGTAGGGAGGGCCCTCTCGTTTCCTGACGCTCTGCAAGATTTACAGACAGTGTACCGCGCAATTTATGAGCAAGTACGGCGCGTCATGCCCTCAGACGCTTTTTTTATATCTCGCTATTATAGTACACAGAATAAGATGGTGATGGATTACTTCATTGATGAAGGTATTGAGTATCCATCTGAAGAATACAGGACAATGCGTTCACAAACTCGTGAATTTCTTTACCATGAAAAAGTAGGACGGATATTTTCTACTGCTCAAGAGTACGACATATTTATATGCGATGATCCAACGAGAACCAACGAACTGTTTGGCAATGGGCATCCATCACAGTCTCTGCTCTTTGTTCCCGTTCGTTACGCAGGTGAGCCTATTGCTATGCTTTCGGCGCAAAGCTATTCACCCTATGCCTATACGCGGCGTCACCTGGAAATGCTCAAGGAAATCGGAGTGCAGGCCGGTATCGCCATTACGAATGCTCGTCTGAATACGGAGTTGCGCGAAGCATTGCAGCAAGCTCAGGAGTCTGATCGTCTCAAAAACCATTTTCTGATGACCGCATCGCATGAGCTGCGTACTCCTCTGACCTCGGTGCAAGGATATCTTGAGTTGCTAAATAGTTTCAGCCCTGTGTTGGACGAAGAGACGAAAAGCCATTTTATCAACAATGCACGTCGCGCTTGTGATGAGTTGGTATTGCTGCTTGGCAATGTCATGGATACCAGTTATATTGATCAGGATAAAGTGACGCTCAAACTTGGGTTCGGTACAAGTCTCGCAATCGGTGCAGATGATTCTCGAAATTCTGGAGCCGACTATTACACGCGAGGAACGAACGGTAGAGGTACATATTACTGATGACCTCTATGTCTGGGTAGATGATTTACGCCTACGCCAGATACTCTTGAATATTGTGGGCAATGCGTTAAAATATACACCATTTGGCTCTAAATTCGCGATAAGTGCAGAGTATATCGACCGTGCCAGCCTGACTGAACGTATCACGGCGGCGAATTGTCAGAGTAGCGGACTTTGCACCGACCAATTTGTCCTGATAGCTGTGCGTGATTGGGGGTCTGGCATCAGTAAGACAGAGCAAGTCCACCTCTTTACCAGGTTTATGCGTCTAGATAGTGCAATAAACAGTATCCAGCGGGGTGCTGGTCTAGGTCTTTACCTTTGCCGTCAACTGACCGAGGCAATGTGTGGGCAGATATGGGTTGAGAGCCAGGGCATTCCCGGTGAAGGTTCCACCTTTCTGATTGCATTGCCTCGTTATACCAACTAGCAACAACTAGATAGAATTGAACAACTCATGAATACTACCTATCAACCTGCTCTTGCTCCGTATCTTACCACTCCTGCTGGGTACAGCCGTGCCGATGTTCACATGCATACGAACCTGGGGGATGGGTGGAGTAGTCCGGCGCAGGTGATTGAACAGGCGACAAAAAAAGGTTTGCGCCTCATTGCCGTCACTGATCATGACCATGTGGAGGGCGCAAAGCGCGTCGCGGAACTTCTGGAACGGCAACAAAGCCGTTTGCAAATGATTACCGGTGTGGAAGTGAGTACGCGGCAAGGGCATTTGCTCGGACTGTTTGTGATGAAAGCGCCTCGCGCAATGCGCTCTGTAGAGGAGAGTATCGACGCGATTAAAGAGCAAGGTGGGCTGGTGGTTGTGCCGCATCCACTGGGTCGGCTTGTACCAAGCTTGAGTCGTGCGAAGATAGATGAATTATTGAGCAAGGGGTATCCTATTGATGGTATAGAGATATATAATCCGACGCCGGCGAACGCTTCTATGCGCCCGGTTGTACGTGCCGCCAATCGCGAATGGGGCCTTGCTGAAACCGGTGGCAGCGATGCTCACTTTTGGCAGCACATTAGCGCGGCCTATACGCTCTTCCCCGGTGAGACGCCTGAAGACCTGCGCCACGCCATTATAGAGCGCACCACTCGCCCTGGTGGCCAAGAGACTCCTCCGGCGCACCTGCCAGCGGGAGTCTATGTGGCTCAATGCGCGTGGAGCTGGTTTGTGGACCCGCCGCGCCGTATCGCCCGCACTCTTCGCCAGCGAAACAGGTAAAATATGCAATCGCATAGGTCATGGTGATTTGACGTGGTTTGCTCCCTATGCTACCATACCTCTTAGTGAGTGGAAGCATCACAAACAGGAGGGAGATTTCGATGAACTTATATGAACAACTATTGGTAGTACGCGAACGTCTTGAGGGCATTGGTGCCCATGATGATAGCATGGATTTAGTCGAAAAATTGTTAAAGCGTGCGGAGCCGTCTCGTGGTGATAAGACCAATATGACACAGGTACAGGTGTTGCGCCATATGTTCAAAATGCGCGAGGTCATTGATAACTACAACATTTACAATGACTTGCAAGAGTTGATCAGTGAGCGCGACGAAATTGAAGTTGCCGCGCATGAGGATGCGGCTCAAGCTGCGTATATCGATACGGAGCGTCACCCGAAGCCCAAATCCTATTATAAAGCACAGAAGGATAGGGATAAAGCGAAGAAGAAGGGCTAGACCACCCTATTGGGAGGCTGGCCCTTCGATTTGCGGTTGAGATGCGTTTGGCCCGCCCAGTTGCATCTGCTGTTTCATAGCTTGCAATTGAGCATCAACGTTCTGTTGCGCTGAAAGTTGCTGCAACTGGCGGTCAAGCGGATCATTCGACCCTGCGCCTAACAGGCCGTTGTCGCCCAGCGTTCCTTCCTCAAGTAAGGCATCCATTGCGCTGGCGCGAGCCTGCATAGACAATACCCTGTCTTGCGCCCTCTGCATGGCCAGATTCATCTCACTCATCTCTTTCGAGATGCCGGTTACGGTCTCTGTAATTTTCACCTGCGCCTGTGCCGCGCTGTACTGCGATTTTACCATCTCCTTCTGTGTACGGAAAGCCTCCACGCGGCTGGTCAACGTGCGGTCCATTGCCACCAGTTTATCTTTTTGCTCGCGCAACTGGGCTATCTGCTGCTCGTAGCCGTTCAATTGCGGTATGAGCGTCTCTTTGCGTTGCAGAGCCAGCCGGGCCAGATCTTCACGGTTGGCCTGCAACGCCTGCATGGCTTGCGAGTCCAGCTTGTTCACACGCTCCAACAATTGTGACTGGAGCAATTCAAGCCGCTTTTCATTAGTTGCGACATCGGCAACGGAACGCTTTATTTGTTGCAACTGCTCAAGCTGCTTGCTATAGGAGTAGTCCATCACCTGACCGGGGTTTTCGGCCTTATCGAGTGCCGCGTTCGCCCGAATGCGAAAAAATGTGGCGAGGCGTGAAAAGAAACCCATATATTCCTCCTGTAGGATAAGTACAACATGGTTAAAGATGGAATTTTATATGCAATCAACGACAATACTGTTGTGATACTACCTCTCTTCATCATATCACAAAACACTTGACTTCTGACGCTTTATCGGCTATAATCCCTCTTGTCGGTAAGAGAAACGCGGGTTTGGTGTAGTGGTAACATGTAACTTTCCCAAAGTTGAGATCACGGGTTCGAATCCCGTAACCCGCTCCAAAAAACGCCTCATTAATCGATGAGCGCGTTTTTTATTGCATAGAGAGAAGTCTTGCCCAAAACGCTTGCCGCCAGTTGGCGGCAAGCGTTTTGGGCAAGACTTCTCTCTATGCCTGATGGCTGGAGGCTTGCAATTGCTCTTGCATATTGCTCATATCCTTCGCCACTGTTCGCAACCCTAGTAGACAAATGAGGCCCGCCAGGAAGAGGAACAATGGGGCTGTCACGAGCAATGCTGTTCCCAGCGTAAATTGATCGGAGAAAAGGCCGATGATCGTTGGTGCGGCGGCGTCTCCAAGTACATGGGCCAGCAATAGCGCGAGGCCGAGGGCAGTAGCCCGTATCTCCGGCGCAATAATGTCTTGAATAACCGCGTTTAATGGGCCGGTACAAAAGTTAAGCGAGATGGCGGCAACGACAAAGACGGCGATAAACAATGCTAGCGAGTGAATGAGCAATGCCACAAGCACTAGCGGTGCGCCAATGAGAAAACCAAGCATACAGGTGAATAGGCGTCCTCCCGCGAAATGACGTTGCATAAAGTCGGCTAACCACCCTCCGATCACTGTTCCTACCACGCCACTAATCACCAGCACCAGACCGGAGATGGACCCTGCATTTGTCAACGACAGGTTAAATGCCCGGCTCAAGTAAGTGGGCAACCAGAACGAGGTGCCGCCAATGCAGAAGAAGCTGAAGATGAGCGCACCCAGGGTAGTCCAGTACGTCGGAATTTTCAGTAGCTTTTGCAATGACCCTCGGAAATCTTTACCCAGACTGCCATGCCCCATTGTCGCCGTTGGCGTTTCATCGTCTCCGTTCTCTCTATCGAACACGCCGTGATGTGGCTCAGTAATGCGCCACGCGAGGAATGCCGCGATGAGACCAGGAATACCCACGATGTAGAATGCCCAACGCCAGCCAAACTCATCGGCCACGCGCCCGCCTAGTGAGACGCCGATAGCGGCCCCAACGAGCGTGCCGACCGACCAGTACGAAAGGATGCGCCCGCGTTTGGACTTGTTGAAGAAGTCTCCAAGCAGCGAGAGTGAAGCAGGAGCATAGCCTGCCTCACCGATACCCAGGATCGAGCGCATACTAAAGAGTTGGAACAGATTTTGCGTGAAACCCGCGAGGGCAGTCGCAATGCTCCAGATGCCCACGCAAGCCGCTACAATGTTTTTGCGTATTGTTCTGTCTGCCCACACTCCAAGTGGCAGTGTCGCGACGGCATAAACGAGCAAAAATGAGGAGATGAGCAATCCACTCTGAAAATCCGTCATGCCAAATTCTTTTTTGATGGCTGGCAGGATGGAAGAAAGGACATAGCGGTCAGCATAGTTCAATATATTGATCGTCAATAAAATGGTAAAGGCAAAGCGTGCCTGTCCCCGTGTCGGCCTGAGAGAACTCTTTTTTTTCTCAGGTGCCGGTGCAACCGTTGTCATGCGGCTTTTTCTTCTTTCTCTCGTGCAAAATTTATTTACATTGGGTTATACGTACTTTGTCTGTACAGGTTATGTTTGTTCCTCGCCTGTATAGACGAACAAAATGTATCAATTGCTACAAAAATTGGCCGGGTACACTAAAAACGGGACTTTTTGCTAGAAGTCTGATACTGTAATTGCATAGCAAAGCCGCATAATAGCAAGCATTTTCACTTGCCATTATGCGGCTTTGCTATGCAATTACAATTTGACCATCGTCATTCCAAAGATATCGCCTGCTCCGCCGATTTCTTGTAATGCCCAATCGGGGATGGGATTATCTACAGAAATAATCATCAGTGCCGTATCCGGCGCCTGTTGGGGATTATAGTGCCGGGGAGCGCGCACGGTTGGGCCGACATCCATATGGCGGATATTGACCATCGCTTTGCCTAGCACCGTGCCGACGCGACCGATCATGCCCGGCTGGTCAAAGTTGCGGCAGAAGAGGATATAGCCCTCCGGCACAAACTCCGTCCAGTAGCGACCGACGCGCACCACTCGCGGTTCACCGTGCATTACCGTTCCGCCCAGCGTATCTACATGTTCGTCGCCGGAGCCGGGTTTGCCAGCGAAGGACGAGGCATTGCCGTTTGCTCCAGCTACCCGCAACGTGATCAAATTGGCAAATTCCGTTGGCGTCGGTGATTTCTGCTCGACAATTTCCAATCCCCACTGTTTTGCCAGCAATTGCGCATTGATCATATTGACATGCGCATCGGAGACCGACTCAAGCAATCCCTTAATAAGCGCGGCTTGCAGTGGACGCAGATCATAGTTGGCAATATCGCCGCTACAAGATAGTTCAATTTTGTTGAGCGGCCCCGGCTGCAACTGCGTATATAATCGTCCCATTTGCTCGACAAGGTGCATATAGGGCTGTAGCACCTTTAACGTCTCCGGTAAAATGAGCGGCGCGTTGACAGCCGCACGCGGGAAGCCGCCACGCAGAACTGAGACGATTTGTTCGGCAACGTCGGTGGCAACTCCCACCTGAGCCTCTTCTGTTGATGCCCCCAAATGTGGTGTGGCGATAACCCGCTCGTGGGCCAGCAATTGTTTCAAGACCGCATTGTCGCGGATAGGTTCCTGACTGAATACATCGAGCGCAACACCTGCCAAACGGTTCTCGTTCAGGGCATCCAGCAGTGCCTCTTCATCAATCAGTCCGCCGCGCGCGCAGTTGATGAGCCGCGCTCCCTGTTTGAGCAGGTTGAATTCGTGCGTGCTAATCAAGCCCCGCGTTCCGTTGGGACCACTGGTGAGCGAGGTATGCAGTGTCACGAAGTCGGATTGCTGTAACACGTCTTCCATATTCAACATTGTGACGCCAAGCTTACGCGCCTGCTCAGGAGAAACATATGGGTCGAAAGCAAGTACCTGCATTTCCAATCCTTGCGCCCGTCGGGCTACCTCCGTACCCACTTTGCCCAATCCGATGATGCCCAGTGTTTTGTGGCGCACCTCAACACCCAGGAAGCGACTCTTTTCCCATTTGCCCGTCTTGATGCTTGCATTCGCGGCCGGAATTTGTCGTGCCACCGCCATCAGCATTGCGATCGTGTGCTCTGCCGCCGCTACGATATTGCCGGTTGGCGAGTTGACGACCATAATACCGTGGCGCGTTGCCGCCTCGGTATCAATGTTATCCACACCGACACCAGCTCGCCCAACGATTTTCATGCGCGAACTAGCCGCCAGGATATCTCCTGTGACTTGTGTTTCACTACGCACAATCAATGCTGTATATTCGCCGATAATGGCCTTGAGTTGGTCCGGTTGCAGACCGAAGCGTTCGTCAACCTGCACATCCGGTAGTTGCGTGCGCAGCAGGTCAATACCTTCTTGCGCGATGCGGTCGGTAATCAATACTTTGATTGTTCCGGCGCGCTGCTGCGATCCCTCTACCATGCTATATATCCCTACCCCTTAAATCCAAATTCATGTAGCCGCGTCTCCAATTTATCCATTGCCTCGGCGATATCCGCGTCGGTGAAGAAGCCAAGATGGCCCACGCGGAAAATCTTGCCATCCAGGTGTTCCTGTCCACCGGCTAAGATGACGTTATCTTCCTCGCGCAGTTTCTTCAATAGTGCCTTCGTGTTGATGCCTTCGGGCGTCATTATTGCCGTGACAGTATTTGAGGCGCGTTCGTGGTTCGCGAGCAGTTGCAGGCCCATCGTTTTGGCACGCTGGCGTACATAGTTGCCGATATGCTGGTGCCGCTCGAAGATTGCCTCGCGTCCTTCCGCCAGCATCATCTCCAGGGCGATGTCAAGTGCATAGAAGAGCGAGACCGGCGACGTGATGGGATGTTGCCCCAGTTCTAATTTTTTGCGCGTATTGGCCCAGTCAAAATAGAAACGCGGCAGTTTTGCTGTCTTGTTGGCTTCCCATGCGCGTGGGCTTCCTGCGATCATCATAATGCCGGGAGGGGTCATCCACCCTTTTTGCGAGCCGGTGAAGACGACATCCAGATCCCACAGATCCATTTCCAATGGCACACAGCCAAGCGAACTTACCGCGTCAACAACTATCAGGGCATTCGGATTGTGCTGGCGAATAATGGTGGCGAGCGTTTTCACGTCGTTGGTGACGCCGGTCGAAGTCTCATTATGCGTTACCAGCACACCTTTATAGTCTGGTAGAGTCTTCAGACGTTCTTCGACGATATGTGGGTCGGCGGGTTGTCCCCAGGGGAACTCGATGCGCGTCACATTCAATCCATACGTGCTGGCAATTTTTGCCAGACGATTGCCGAAAGCCCCAATGGTAATGGCAACAACATGATCGCCAGGCGAAAAGAGATTCACAACGGCAGATTCCTGCCCGCCGGTGCCGGACGCTGGATAGGTCAATACAGGTGAGTTCGTCTGGAAAAAATATTGGAGACGCGCACTCACACGGCGTAGGATAGCAACAAACTCCGGGCCGCGATGGTTGATCATTGGCTGGGCCTGCGCGTCAAGCACCTCTGTGGGAACCACGGTCGGACCGGGAATACGTAAGTTTTGATTGGGGATGGGAGCGCGGGGTTCCACCTGTGGAACAGGGATAGACTTTTTTTCCTGAATGGTCATGTTTTTCTCCATCTATGCTGGTGACTATAAACTACTTCTACATCGCTAAATTGTTTCCGCTATTTCTTGCCTCGTCGCAAAAATACGCGGCGGATAACACTTGCGTTATCCGCCGCATTGCTCGATAACTCTTATTTTAGAGTATAGCATAGGTGGGAATGATGTCAAACGAGGTTGGCAAGCATCTAAGGTTGTTGCAAGGTCACATAGCAGGCAGCCGGTTTTCCCGTTTTAGCATGGCCTCCTATTGTAACTTTCCCACGTATGAATATTTGGTAAGAACAAGATATGTACGTTGTAAAAGGTATCGCAATTTTTACTTGTGAAGGGAAGTAGTATGTCTTTTGCTCTAAGTATAGCGCGATCACTGTTGTTCTGCATATTTTCCGTTGCTGGATTAGCCAAGATCGCCGATCTTCCTGGTTCGCGTCAGTCATTGCTCGACTTTGGCGTTCCTTCGGCTTTCGCTACCCCATTCAGCATTGGCTTGCCCTGCGCCGAAATTGCTGTCGCTTTTGCGCTCATTCCCGTCGCCTCGGCATGGTGGGGAGCACTTGGAGCAGGCACGCTCCTTCTGCTTTTCATTGCAGGAGTGAGCTTTAACCTCGCTCGAGGACACACTCCTGACTGCCATTGCTTCGGGCGACTTTACTCTGCGCCCATCGGTCGGTCAACGCTCATTCGCACTGCTTTCCTTGCCGCTCTTGCGGGTTTTATCATCTGGAATGGACAAACCACTGCTGGTTTTGATGGAATAAACTGGCTGCTTTCTCTGACATCTGCACAGCGTCTGGCGTTAAGTGCGGGGATATTTCTGTTTGCACTGTTGGTCATAGGGACGAGCTATCTCCTTCGTCGGCGAACACATCTGCTCCCCTGGCTGCATGTGTCGCAGAGAAAGGATAGTTCTGTTGATGCTATAAGTCAAACGATGTCTGGCTTGCCGTCCAATACACCGGCTCCGGCTTTTCGTCTGGCTGATCTCTCAGGTAATGAACAGACTCTCCATGCATTCTGTGTTCGTGGTAAGCCCGTTCTACTTATCTTTGCAGACCCCGATTGCCGTTCCTGTAACGCGCTGCTTCCACAGATCGCTCGCTGGCAACATGCTTATGTCTCCCAATTGACGATTGCTTTGCTCAGCCGAGGTACACCCGAAGCTAATCAGGAGAAGAGTACTCACTATGGATTGACGGATCTTGTCTTGCAAGAAGACCGCGAAGTCGCCCTGGCTTATCGGGCGGAAATTACACCGGCAGCAGTCCTTGTCAACGCCGATGGCACAATTGGCAGCTCTCTGGCTCTCGGAGCAAAAGCTATAAGCAACCTGATCATGGGTACTATAGAGGCATCAAGCATCACTCCTGCTGTCTCTGGTCCCCGCTTGCGTCCTGATCTTGTTATCGAAAAGCAAGGAGATGGCGATACGCTCCGCTATCTGATCATAGACCCGGCACACAACCGCTACTGGCAATGTGGAGCCTCCCAATACAAGCTCCTGACTCTCTTTACGGGTGAACTGACTCCAGAGGAAATTGTCGCACGTTATATTGAACAAACGCATATCCGTTTGCGCCCTGAGCAACTGGATGCCGTCCTACACAAGCTCGAAGATCTGGGTTTCCTCGCTCAAGAAGATCATGCCGTTCAAGCTGATATTCCCTCCCCGCTTCCAGTCAAGGCACGCCGTCGTTTCGCATTCCCACCCACTATCACCAAACGCTGGCGTCTCTTTCCGGCACAACGGCTGCTGGCCCCTCTGGAGGTGCATACCCGTTGGCTCTTCTCGCCTGGCTTTCTCGCTCTCTGCGCACTTCTCTCGATCGTTACCACCTGGGTTGTCGTGCATGATGGTTGGACCCAAGGCATTGTACCTATCTGGTTAGGTCTCTATCTCCATCCATCGCTCGCCGACTGGGGTCAGTTCACCGCGGCACTAATCGTTACCGCCGTAATTCACGAAAGTGCTCATGGCCTCACCTTACAACATTTCGGACGCCAGCCCGGCTACTACGGCCTGGGAGTCTCGCTACGGGGCGGCGTCTTCTTCTATATGGAGATTGGCGAGATCTGGCGTCTCAATGCGCGGAGTCAGCGAGTAGCGGTGAGTCTGGCTGGACCGCTTGCCTCGTTGCTGATAGGTACTGTAGGTGCCCTGCTGTGGTGGATACTGCCACGGAGTGCAGCCCTGTCACCCTGGGTGGCAGCACTCATGGCTGCTGGCGTACTGACAGCGATTTATAATATGATCCCGTTCTTCCGTAGCGATGGCTACTTCGCGCTCTCAGATTGGGTTCAGATTCCCAACCTGGACCGCAAAGCACAGGCCTATTTGCTTCAGACCATCTTCCGCCCGTTCCGTCGTCAACAACAACCAGAGCTTAAGTTCCCTTCGAACCAGCGATTCTTTTTAGCTGGCTACGGCGTGTTCGCCTGGTTTACTTCATTCTGGTTGATGCTACTGACAGTGGGCTTTTTTTGGTGGGTTGTTGTTACTATCGCGCCTCACCTGTTTGTGAGGTAGCGACATTCGTCGTGTTGTGTTGTACATCAAAGGAGGTTTCTAATGAAACAAACAGTTGAATTGACCAGTCAGATCACCGATGAAAAGGTCCTCTCGGGTGAGGAGTTTACTTCAAGCGAAGAGTTCTCCTTCGAGATCGAAGAACTCGAAGGAAATCGTGCAATGATGCTTCTTGCCTTCTTCGATGCGTGCCCAACCTGCCATCATGGCTTGCAATAGACAGGAGGTTCTCTCAAACTACCGTCACACTTAAAGAGAGCGATTGTAGTGGCGAAACGGCCTGAGAGGTCATGTAATACAACCTACTCTGGCAATGAGCCAACTCGCTCAACAAGTCGTCTACAGACCTGTAGAGGTGGAAGTGTTCATGCTTCCACCTCTACAGGTCTGTACCCTGAAAGCTATTCCTTAGGAGTACCACCAAATGGATCAAAACGAATTCTCCCCCTCTCCTGATATTCCCTGGCGGTACCGCTGGCCGGCCCTCAAACGCACCTGGGTTATTCAGCGTAATCTCGCAGGCGGCTCGGTGACGTTTACGCCTCTCACACCAGGCCTGCGAGCTTTCGCGTTTCATCATGTCACGCCACCTCAATATCGCCTCCTCGAACTACTCAACGGCGAATACAGTATAGAAACGATCTATAGCCATTTGCGTGATGAGTTTCATGCTCTCTCTTCAGATGCCATTGCTACCATGCTCCACCAGCTTGATCGCACCGGGCTGCTGGAAGAAGCCAATGTAGAGCCTCCTGCCGATTGGACACCTGAGTACGTGAAACGCTATTCACGCCACCTGGCCGTGTTCGCGGGCTATGAGCGTCCCGGCCTCAGTCGTTTTGAGCAACAGCGGCGTATGCGCGATGCCCATATCGTCATTCTGGGTATGGGGGGCGTCGGCTCATGGGTTGCTCTGCAACTCGGACAACTCGGGATTGGTCATCTAACTATCGCCGACGGCGACGAAATAATGAGTAGTAATCTCACTCGCCATGCGCTTTACACTGAGCATGACATTGGGCGCAACAAAGCACTGGCTGCTGCCGATGCCCTCCATGCGCTCAATAGTGAGATGGAGTTAACAGTCATTACCCATGCCATTGAGACCGAGGAGGAAATGATCACGATGAGCCGCGGTGCTAACCTCGTCATTCTTACCTTCGGCCCTTTCCTGCTCCCAACGCCCATGAGTATTCATCGTACCTGCTTCCGTCAGGGAGTACCGTATGTCGCTCTGGGTGGACTACATCTAGGCCCGCTCGTCGTGCCAGGCGAGACAGCATGTTTTACTTGTACGCAATCCTATCTTGCCTCACAGATGCCCTGGCAAAACGCCAGACCTGACAAAGATGATGAACTCATATTGGGACGAGGATATTACGCTGTCTTTGCGCCGCTTATAGTCGCCTGCATTGGTTTGGGCATAACGGAGGTTTCCAAGTTTATCGCGGGCTTTGCGCCTACAGCATTAGCGAATGGCATGCTCTATCTGAACCCAACAGATTTCACCCTCACGCGCATGACTATACCGCGTGACCCAGCCTGCCCTGTATGTGGGATATCAGATGAAAGTCATCACAGCTTATAATGAGCTTTGCCTTTAGTCTCACTCTCAACTGTTTGGTCACTCATTAGGTGGACAGATTGCCATCATGGTTGGTGCCTGGTATCCGCATGTAGCCAACGGCTTAATTATTGGAGACGTACCACTCGATCTTACGAGATTTCGCGCTGGATTGAAGCCAGACGAGGAGTGTCTACTGTACTGGCGAAATTTTGCTGGCACTAAACACTCTTTTGAAGAGATTGTCGCGGCACTCAAAAATACCCTGGTGGCTGTAGAATGGTCGCCTGAATTTGTATCGTCAAGAGATCTTTTCGGGGAAGGAGCGATTCCCGCTAAAGGAGAAAGTAAACCGATGAGGTAAGGCGGACATTAGTTGTCTGCCACAATGAAGTGACACCGTAATGTCGCGCCGTACTCGCACTGTGCTTGGACTGGCACATTTACGAGTTCCGTCAGTAGCGTCTCGGCAAGGCGACAGACAGCCGGGTGACCCGGGACGGCAGCGGCGAGCGGACAACTATAGCCGTGAATACAATAATGATCTTCACAATGTTCAAGTTCTGCCATGCCGCCGAGTTCGTTGAGGACCGAAACTGCTGCCTCCTTCCTGGGCTGCTTATGGGGCCTTTGTGACCGTGATTGTGGGCCTGTTGGGCGCACTGGGTGCAATTGTGACCGGTCTGACGGACTGGAGCGATACCTACGGTGCAGAACGACGGGTTGGCCTCAATCACGCCCTCTTCAACGCAACCGCGACGCTCCTCTACGTTGTCTCCTTTGTCCTGCGGCTCCTGGCGGGGCCAGGTGATGGAATAGCAGCCGTTATCATTGGTTTTGTTGGGCTGGTGAGTGTCAGCTATGCTGCCTACCTGGGTGGTGACATGGTATTCGGCAAGGGTACCGGGGTAAACCACACGGCCTGGGAGGCAGGGAGCGAAGACTATGAAGCAGTGATGATGCTCTCAAACGTCGAGGAGAACGAACTGTACCGGGTGGTTGCTGCTGGCGTACCGGTGGTCTTGTTGCGTCAGGGCTTGCAATTGTACGCCATTTCGGTGACGTGTTCCCATGCTGGCGGGCCACTGGATGAGGGAACGCTTACCGGTGATATTGTCGAGTGTCCCTGGCATGGCTCGCGCTTTTGCATGCGAGACGGCCGCGTCCTCACTGGACCAGCTACCGTCAATGCACCACGCTACGATGTCCGTGTACGTAATGGGCAGGTAGAGATCAAGCGTAGCAGTGATCATTAAGAGAAGCAATCACTACACAAGGAGAAAAGGTGTTGTTTGAGCAACGTTTCCAAGCTTACGCGCCTCGTGCGGCTGTTTGCCCGGCGTTTTGCCGTGCAAGAACGGCTGGGAGAGCAAATTGTCAATACATTCAATGCAATGCTCCAACCACACGGCGTCGCAGTGTATCTTGAGGCGCACCATCTTTGCACGGAGATGCGGGGCGTGCGCGAAAGCCGTCCAGTGACGCGCACGACTGTGTGGCGGGGCGAGTACGAACGCAATTCGTCGCTGCGGGTCGAATTCTTGCTCGCCTGCGGCGCAGACATGTGAGCCGAGAAAAGGATATAAAAGATGAAGTCTTCTGATCTTGAGCCTGATGAACAACCGTTTCATGCCGCTATGGAGTTGCACCGCCGCTCAACGTCATCGTAACTATACGGGGAGAGCTTGACCTCGGCCTCCCAGTGTTCCAATCTGGCGAGGTGCCAGTGCTGATCGTCACGCCCACGCCCGGTGCAGAACGCATCCACGCAGAGCAACTCCACCGTCCGTGCAGGTCCTGGCACTCCAGAGTGCCGGGTCACTCAGTGCCCAATCCATCCTGCAGGCGGTAAGCCGCGTCCACCAGTGTGACGTGATCCTGGTTGATGGGGGACCGCAGTTGATGAGGGATTTCTTTGCAGAGCAGTCTCTGGATGAACTGTTCTTGACGCTTGCCCCGCAGATTGCCGGGCGAGATGGGGCGGTGGAGCGGCCCGGACTCGTAATGGGCAAGCGTTTTGCGCCAGAGTACCCGCTCTGGGGAACGCTTGTGAGCGTCAAACGTGGCGGGAGCCATCTGTTTCTACGCTACGCCTTCGGCGTAGTGGCATCTATGTAAATACGAAGGGGCTGAAAACGTGGGGAAAACACGTTTCCAGCCTTTCGTAAGCTCTCTCGTGGGAGCGTTAAGCTTAATTGAGGATATTGAGCGTGTTGGTGCCATCATCGACGAAGTAGACTCCCTGGCCGCCAGGAACGATGGCCAGGCCAAAGAGGGTGCCTGCCCCTGGAGGGCTCCCACTTTTATCAAGAAATTTCTTCGCGATCTGTGTTCCTCCGGGCGTTGTTTCGACAATCCTGCCATCATTGCCATTCACCGTCAGGATATCACCGTTGGGTGCAAGGGTGAGTCCGAGGGGATCATTGAGAAAGCCATTGGCGGTGACATCGTTGCCGGCATGGGCGGTGTCATCGCGGTCAAGGGCGTGAGGAATAGCCGCAATGCGGTTGTTCAGGCTATCGGCGACATAGAGCGTTTCATTGCTGCCCAGTGCCACTCCTGTTGGCCCGATGACCAGGGCCGCCGGATCGGTGCGCTCAGAGAAGCCCGAGCCAATGACCGTCGTAGAGACGCGGCTCGGGAACCCATCGCCCTGTTGGGGAACCGTGAGGACAATACGGATAACGGTCCCTTTATTGATGACCTTCCCGTTTCCGTTCACCGTTCCATTCAGAACGTTTGTGACGAAGAGGGAGGCTACCGCATCTTTATCGAAGGCAGCCATATCCCAGGGGCCATTGATACGTGATCCGGAGAACGTCTCCACGGCCTTGCCCTTACTGTTGAGCACAATCAGGCAACCCGCCTTTGCGGTCGCCGAGGTGCCATCGCTCGTCGGCAAACTCCCCACAATGACCCAACCCCTTTGGAGGACAACCAGTGCGGTTGTTAGACCAACACCTCCAGGACACGGACCAGGTAGGGTGGAGGCATCGATCTGGGCGAAGAGGGTGGTTATCCCACCCGGTGTCACCTGGACAATCGTCGTGCCGGTACCCTGTAAATTCGAACTCGCATTGAAATTACTCACCAGGATATTTCCTTGAGTGAGATTCCCTACGGTACGCGGCACGACAGCTACGCCATACGGATTGACATCGCCATTCTCAGGGACGGTAGAGGCGATAGTGCTGATGGTATGAAAGTGACCAATGTAGGAACTGCCAGCGGCAATCGCCAGCATCGGAAAGGCTATCGTGGCAAGAGCCACGAAAAGCGTGGGTACCCATACCCACAATCGAAGGTGTTTCATGGTAGTCCTCCTGAAAAAATAGGTGGCAAAGTAAACATTTTGCCTGGAGAGGAGTAGCAACGTTTTGGATTGAAAATCCCCTATAGAGATATACGTGACGGGTTACACATTACAGAAAGTGGTCCAGAAAGTCCCATCTCTTGAGTCGAGATGAATAGACCTGGCTTTTCAGTTGGCTTTGGTGGAGTGAATTGTTGGCATTGTATGATTCAGCGCCATATACTATCAAGAGAGCTTTCACACCAGTTCGTTTTGAGAATGATGAAAGGGTGCAGTTCCCTTAAGATGGTCCTCTTGTGTAGAACAGTTACGGAAGGAACGGATGATGAACGAACAGCGTCGTACTCCTGGTAGCTATGGGATGGACGAGATAGAGGCGAGCCAACTGGAAACGTGGCCCAATAGTCATGTGACGAGGAATTTTGTTGTGCATCTAGAACTGCCGGAATTTACCTGCCTGGCTCCCAATTCCGGCTTTCCCGATTTTGCGATCCTGACGATTGATTATGTGCCGGATCAGCAGCTTGTCGAACTCAAAAGTTTAAAACTCTACATCAATGGTTATCGCTCTCGTCAAATCGGCCATGAAGAAACCGCCAACGTCATCCTCGACGATCTCGTTGCCCTGCTCTCCCCCCGTTGGATGCGAGTCGTCGCCGATTTCTCCGTGCGGGGCAATATCAAAACCATCATTTTCGCTGAACAGCAGGCTCCTGACTATCTGGGAGCCCGTCCTGAGTACAGGCGTTACCTCATATGAGGTCATATCCCACTTTCCTGGTTCGTTGGGGTCATCGCTCCTGATCTCCCTTTCAGTTTGGGCATGATACGGTCCTCATATTCAGCTGCTCGTTTGAGTGCCCGGTATTGCACAACTTTGACATTTGCCTGGGTCAATCCCAACCTGAGAGCGGTGTCGCGAACCGAGAGATTGAGCAGAAAACGACAGGTTAAAACCTCCCGGTAGGGATCGGGTAGTGCCTGGAGAAGTCTCTGTACCTGCAGCTGTGAAGCGTTCGCCTCGCTCGTCGTTAGTGCTTCTTCGTCAAATCCCTCCTCATCTGTGGCGAGATGGTCCTCTGGCGAACCTGTCACGAAGTGTGCAAGAAGCTGCTGCAATAGGGCTGTTCGTCCACTCTTGTTTGACGGGAGTGCTTCTTTCAGTGACTCTTCGCTCTCCCATTCCAGCACCTCGTCGAGGGAACGTGTGAAGGGTTGAGCGTGCGCTCGCCAGTGATCGGCGAGCGTGGTTCGTGCCACTTGAAAGAGCCAATGGTGGATCTCCTTTGGGGCGCGATCGCAATCGAGCCCGCTCACGGCCTTGAGAAAAACGTCGGCGGTCACGTCTTCCGCATCTTCGTGGTTTCTGATTTGGAGGTAGATATAGCGATAGATAAGACCCACATGTTCACGGTACACGCGCTGCAATGTTTGCTCATTGGACTTCCGAACGGTCTCTTGTTTTGCGGATGCACCAGAGCTATTCGTCCGTTTCGCACGTGGTGTATTCATGGCATACCCTCTGCTCAGGCAGATTTGACTCGTTCACTCTACAGCAGTTTTCCTAGGCGAGGCAATACTACTTATTCCTACGCTTTGGCGTTACAGCTCTTATCCGCTTGATCAAGTACCCGCATCTGTAAGCTTTCTGCGCTCAAAAGACTCGTCGTACTAGATGCGAACAATGGGAATACGCTTTTCAGGTACATGAACGGCCCAAAAGATTCCGCATTCGATGGAGCGGTGATCATTGCCACGGGCACGCTGTTCATTGCCACGGCCCTTTCATGGCAATCTCAATGGGGTCATCTTCGCTTTCACTCCTGCCAGTTAAGGGGTATGGTGGAGTAGATAGCTGTCGCCCTGTAACCTGGCAGCGTACTGTTTAGATAGAGAACAATCGCGCATCCGTTGTTTGTAAAATGCGCTATTTTGTAAAGTAGAGGAGCTTCATTGATGAGAAAGTTTTTTTCCCCATTCACTACTTCCCTGAGATTTCTCTGGGTCGCCCTATCGCTGGCAACAGTGGTCTGTTTGCTGTTGGCCGCCTGTGGTGGAGGTCAAACTACCACCTCTCCTACCGCGACCACCGCGCCAACCCCGACTCCAGCACCGCCAACCCCATCTCCAACGCCCACACAGCCGCCCACGGCATCGGCGACCGTGATCGTGGTGCAGATGCTGGAGAATCCTCCGGGTCATTATTTCTTCCAGCCGTCGTCCATCACGATCACGGCGGGAAGTATCGTCGTCTGGACCGATAACAGCGACGCTCCCCACACGGTGACGAGCGATGCGGGTGCGCCGAGTGCCTTCAACACGACACAGAACGTGACCCAGGGGAAGACCTTTGCCCTGCAATTCAACCAGGCGGGGACTTACCACTACCACTGCAATATCCATCCCACGACCATGAAGGCGGTCGTCAATGTGACATCATAGCGAGCGAACGTTTCGAGGAACGAGGGCAGATCACCAAACGACGAGCGGTACCACGACATCGTGGTACCGCTCGTCGTTTGGTGATCGTGCCAGGTTTCGCACCTGGCACGGGAACCATCATGTGGATAGCAACATGGGTGCGACATGACAGAGAAGCCGACAGGGCGAGTGTTCTGTAGCATCCCTTGCCCGGTGCAAGAAAGCCCGTCGCGCCTAAGACGGGATAGTCATTGCGCCAACATAATTGACTGGATTCCCACCTGCGGTAAACCACAACGTATTGGTGGAGGCGAGCGCGAGTCCAAAGGGGATGCAGCCTGGCACGGATAGCCGGAAAAAGGTGAAGGTGCTATCATCTGGTGAGTAGCGAACTAACGCGTTCGCCCCGCTACTCGTGAACCAGATATCCCCGTTGGCTACTACAATCGAGTGGAGGTCTTCGGGGTTACCCAGCACTGTGGGTACCTGCATCTCCGTGACTTTCCCGGTCGTGGTGTCGATCATACCCAACTTCCCGAACTGGAGTTCCGTAAACCAGATACGCCCCCTGTCATCTGCCGCCATGGAGTAGATCTGTTCCGTTGCGTTCGCCAGATGAGAGAGGAGAACGTGTCCAGTCGTTGGATTGAGATGACCCACCACCCCTCCTGAGTAGGTACCGAACCAGATCTGCCCGTCGTGTGTGACGGCCAGCCCGAACGGGTAGGAGGGTGTACCGGGCGAGGAAGGAGGTACCGACCAGGTCTGGGTCGCGCCGCTTGCCGGGTCCAGCCGTCCGATCCTGCTAGCCACGATCTCGGTAAACCACAGCGTGCCGGAAGCATCGAACCGCAGGTCCTCTAGTCCCACGCGATCAGGTTTCCTGCTCCCGAAGGAATAGATTCTGAACGATTGCCTCGTAGGATCAAAGCGGCCGATGTAGTTGGCATTCTGCTCAGCGAACCAGACGTTCCCTTGTGCATCTATTGTGGTTCCCATGACCCCATCTTCCCCGTTGGGAGGTGTCCAGCTGGTAATTGTTCCCGTGCGAACATCCAGACGAGCTAGCTGGTTGGTGGCCATCTCGCCAAACCAGATATTTCCCCGCCGGTCTACTGCCGGTAGCATTAGCCCTGCATCTGGTGGGGAAACCTTGTAGATGTGTATCTTCGCAGCACGTATGGACACCGAGGAATGGATCGAGGAAGCTGGATCCGTTGCGTAGATACCGGTGGAGGGAAATGAACCGGATCGTGTTGTACGCGGTTGCCTATTTTGTATAGCACCGGCGAGCGTAGTCGCGACAATGGTAACAATGGTAAGCACCATCACGATCAGCACGAGCCGGAAGGTTCGTCGTCGGCGGGTCGACCCGCGGGAAGATCGCTTCCGCATATAGGGCAGCACAGGTGCTATTGGTGGGACGACCGCGGCCCTCTTGTCCCTCTCTCCAAGTGTAGAAGTATGTTGTTGTTCGCTCATCGTAGTCCCACCCAGTGCTTTAGTTACAGCGAGCATTTCGCACCCCTTATACATATATACGCAGGGAGTTACTGCTGCATAGGCCTGATCGCGTCAGGTCTAAAACAGGTAGCTGGCTATCCCCGTGATTTGATGGATCGCCAATCAAAACATATTACAGCTACATGTAGCTGTAACCTTTCTGCGTATTGTCACTAGGAATTCCACGGATGATATGTAAGTCCATTGTCCAGAGCGTACACGGGTCTAGAACCGTGTGCCTCGAGATGGACGTAGCCATGATGACACGATGAAGGGAAGATCGTGCATCGCAATGCGCAACAGTCGCAGAAAGAAGAGATCATGGAACATACTGTACAACAAACGAAAGCTTCTACCAGTCGGCGTTCTTTGCTCAAGGGACTCGTAGTAGGAGCCAGTGCAGGGACCATCGGTGCCGAATTGCTGGGTGCCGGTGTACTGAACGCCACGCTCGCTTATGCGCAAGGGACAGGCTCTGCCCTTACGAAGGGGGACATGGCGATTCTCAGGTTCCTGGCAGCCGCCGAAATCCTCGAAACCGATCTGTGGCAACAATACAATGAACTTGGGGGCATCCAGGATAACGAAGTACCAGGGGGGAGTGGGAATGCCACCTATACCGCAGCCCTTAGCGTGTTGGATGCGGATATGGCCCAGTATATTCACGACAATACCGAGGATGAGATGAGCCACTTCACGTTCATCAATGCGTACCTGGCTGCAAAGGGTGCGGACCCGGTCAATCTGGATAAGTTTCGCACGCTCCCAAGCAGTAAAGCGACCGGTGCCCAGCAAATTGGACGGCTCACCAACCTCATGAAGCTCACGGTGGATACCAGTTGGTGGACGAAGTACCGCAGCCGTACAAAGAACCCCGACTTCGGTGACACCTTCCCTCAAGCCGTCCCGGATTTGCATAAGGGGCAGTTTCCGGCGATCCCCAGATCCGATGACGACCTCCATCCCAAAAAGCACATCCAGGCCATCGCCAACACGGCGGGTTTCCATTTCGCGTTTATCGAGCAGGGTGGCACCAGCCTCTACCCCTCGCTGGCTCAGCGGGTCACCAATGCGGAAGTGCTGCGTGTCTTGCTCAGTATCGGTCCAACCGAGACCGCACACTTTCAGACCTGGCATGATAAGGCGGGCAATGCGCCTGCTCTGACTGACCCCACCAATGGCTTAACGTTTCCTGACCTCAATGCCCCACCTTTCGGCGGCCAGGACTTCCAGACCAATCTGATTATGCCCGAGCCAACGATATTCCTTAGCCGCAAGTTCCCGGTCTGTTCGATCATTCGCCCGACTGAAACAAAGGGTGCAGCGATGGGGGCGCTCAAGGCTCTCACGGACGACGGGCTCTTCATCGGCCAATCGAAGGAGTTCTTTGCCGTCCTGCACGATTTGGCAGAGCAGGCAGATGCGGCTCAGCGCGGGTAATAAGCTGGGTTTGATCCATTGATGGGACAAAAGATAGGAGGCAAAGTAGTCTTTTCTCACATCTACCCGCTAAGGAGAATGAGAGAAATGCTTCACCTGCCTGAGGCAGGGTTTCAATGGACTTGACAGTTCTAAACGTGGATAATGCGGGAAACTGTTACGTCCATTGAAACCTGGCCTTGAACGTTGGTAGGAATTGACATGGCGGATGTACCAATCGCTCCACTCGGCAGAAGCCAAAAGTCTCGACCAACCAGGTTACGCATTGAACCAAATGCAGAAGGTATGCAATGCCACCTGGCGGCCAAGCGTGCTTGAAAGTCATCGAGGATTTGAGGCCGCTCACGAGCCTTGTCCTAATATCCCCCTCGCCCGGCGGCGGTAGGAGTTGTTGGGGCTGTTTGCTGGGTACCCGAAGCCGAAAGCGAAGAACTCGCAACGAACCACTTTCCGAGGATTCCCTCGCCATTGGTCTGACCGGGGGCAGTATCTCCCGAAAAGATGTAGAGGGGGTGGCCGTTGTACTCGACCTGCGTACCGTTGCCATCGCTCGCCGCGCTCAGTGTGCCGGGGAGTGACGTGGTGCTGGTAGGGGTACCACTGCCCTGGAACTGCAGGGGCGGCCACGTGGTTGCACAACCGCCTGTGCAGGCGGAAGTCGTTGCCGTGTCGGGCGTGAAGTAGTACAGAGTCATGCCCTTCGCATTGGTCAAGATGGTCTGGGATGTCCCCTTCACGGTTGCCGTGGCTGTTTTGATGACGGGGGCTGATGTGGCAGGAGCCGTCGTCGGCGTTGTGCCGCCGGTGCTGCCAGCAGCACTCGAACTCCCGTAACTATTCGAACTGGAGCTACCGCAAGCCGCAAGAAGGAGCGAGAGCACCAGTAGCACTGTGATAGCTATCGTGCGTTTCAGCATCAGTAAAGGTCTCCTCTCTTTTGCAAGAATTAAGAACACGAGAAGTGTTCACGAAATTGACAGAGAATGCGGGGAACAGTGTGTCTCTGTCCTGCTTCTCTCTATGGGAAGGTACGTCAGGAGGTTACAGTTATTGTCTCTCGTTTGTCCCACTGAATATATAAAGTTGAGTTTATATTGTTCTTTTGTTGTGCAGGAAGAGTTATCCTGTAACATCCTGGCGTAGTAATAGCTGATACCTGTGGAAAAGTGTTCATAGGAAGGCTGATACTATAGTAAACATGCCGCATTAAGGAGAAACAGATGGGATGCCTCGTTCACGAACATAATGCTATAGAACACACAAAAACGCACACGGAGATACCACATCATGTCAGGAGAAGAGCAGGAACGATTTGAAGACTATCTTGAGCTAGAAACATTTATCGAAGCGTTGCAGGCGGGTCGTATTGCTCATCCACCACAGGATATGACGCCAGATCAGGCACGTGCCTACCACATAGCTATCCTCTTTCACTCCGTTTTTCCGAAAACACATGAGCCGCGTCCGGCATTCGCTGCTGCACTACAAGTACTGCTGGAGCAAGAACTTCGACAGACAGCAAAAAAACTACTCTCTCCATCGCCGGACGGGAAACGCTTCCAGAACAGATTCCCCACTGTTTCAAGGCGGTCCATACTCACCGGTAGTGTTGCTGTTGCTGCTTCACTTGCCATAGGGGCAGGAATTGAGCATACGCTTGAACAGACACGAGTTGGTATGAGGTCCCCTGTTGCAGTACCTCCATCTCCTTCTGTGCAACCAAGTACTCTGGTACCAGCGACCACACCTTCGACCTGGCACTTTGTCACCACACTTGCCGACCTGAGTGAAAACGTGCTTCGCTTTACGACAGACACAGTTATTGGCTACGTTCTGGACATGACCGATCAAAAGAGGAACAACAGCGAAGACCCGGCTCAAGCCTCCAACCAGATCATTGCTTTGTCTGCTGCCTGTACGCATATGGGTTGCATTGTGCAATGGCACGATGCAGACCGCCACTTTCACTGTCCGTGTCATGGTGCTATTTTTGCGGAAAATGGCATGGGAATAGTCGCGCCAGGTGCGAAGTACTTTTTGCTTCCACTACCACGCTTGGAAACAAAAGTGGAGCAGGGCAACGTGTACGTCCGCGTGCCAGTTAAACGATATAAATGATGACAGCGTTTCCTGTTCGCAAGAGCGTCTTACATGGAGTGTTACAATATAAAGGTACGCTACCTATTTCTGGAAACGGTTGGGGATCATTTGCGCAGGTAGAAAGAGACACGGTATGGAATGCGATGAACGCTGAACACGAGCATAGAGAGAGGCAAGAGTCTTCGATGCCGAGAGAGGCAGCACAACAGAAGACGCATATTGATGGGAACATGACCCAACAAAATATATCTCCACTTGCTCCGCTTCCACTCACTGCTGCCCAACGCTTTGCACAGGCGGTATGGGGGCCACTGACTGGACTGCTGGTCAACATCTTGTTAGTGATCATCAAAGTGATCGCGGGTCTGGCTTCTGGTTCGGTAGCCTTGCTCGCCGATGCCGGTCATTCAGGGGCCGATGTCGCCAATAATGTCCTCGTTTTGGCCTCTCTCTTCTATGCCCGCCGTGGAGCTGATGAAACCCATCCCTATGGGCACGATCGAGCGGAAGTGCTGGCGGCAATTGCCTCAGCTTTTATCTTAATGGGAGCGGGCCTCTTCTTTGGATGGGACTCGATCCAAAAGATCATCGTTGGCACTCCGGAACCATCATTACTTGCCTTATGGGTGGCTGTCGGCACGTTGCTGGTCAAGCTCATTGTCGTCTGGATCGAAATGCGCATTGGCAAAAAGATTCACTCGCAAGCCATTCAAGCCGATGCACGCGATAATCTTGCTGACGTCTTGAGTTCAGTCGCCGTCATCCTCGGCGTCGTTGGGGCTCAGTTTGGCAACTCACGGCTGGATGGCATAGCGGGACTCGTGATTGCATTCCTCATCTTGATCAATGCGGTGCAAATTGCGATGAAAGCCAGCCATGAGTTGCTCGATCATAACCTCGATGCCAGGACACTTGATGCGGTGCGTGTTGCGGCCAACGCCATCCCAGGGGTTGCTGTTGCTGCGGCGACCGGACGTGAGCATGGAAGCGATCTACTGGTGGAACTGAGTATCCAGGTTGATCCTCACATGACTGTTGAACTGGCAACTCAACTGGCCGAACAAGTACGAGAATCCGTGTGTGCAGAGGTGCCAAATGTAGGCGATGTCGTGGTTGAACTGAATACCAACCATTTTGCTCGCTTACGGAATAAGCTCCGCTGAAAAAATGAAGAGAGTAGACTACGATTTTGGTGCCGTGTAGGGAGCTACATTAAAAGCTGCCAACCGTTGGAGGTTGTCGTATATCCAGACGGCACTCCCAGGCGAGGCACCGATAGATGTAAGAGGTTGACCGGTATAGGCAATTTGCGCCTGTTCCGCCATATCATTGAGGACCGCAAGCGTTGACGGCTGCAACAATTGTATATTTGTCAGGTGGACAAGCTGTTTGGCATCCTGATAGACCTGCGTGAGCAGTTGTTTGACGGTGTCAATGCCTGCATTGATGTGGATGGCAATCTGACGTTGCTCCACTGTGGCCTGGGGAGCGAGTACCGCGCCATTGAGATGCATCTGAATGAGATAGACATAGCCGGGGGGTGCCTCGTTCTGGTAGACATATCCAGGTGGGTCAGCATTCTGCGGAGCAGGGCCGAGCAAGGCCACCTGCGCAATCTGGGCATTGGCTAGCAACGGTGTTCCAGGCGGGACATCGGTGGCGACAGACGATGTCCCATCCAGATAATCCAGCATGCGGATGACTTGTGTGTGGATGTCGGTGGCGTCTTTCTTCTGCCAATCATCGGTCAAACTATGCGCCAGGCTCGCAATTGTCGCTGCATTCTTGACAAACCAGAACGCGAGCCCCCCATGCAAACCCCGTATCGCCAGTTCGGGAGACTCCACCAGCAGATGGCGCAGGTGATCGAGCAGACTGAAATGTAAGGCGTCCGCCGGGTTCGGCGTTTGCGAGATAGCGTCGTAGTAACGCCAGATACTTTGATCCAACAACGGATCGCTCGACGGGGAATGGGTGTTGTCCTCGGTAATAAGGAAACGGCTGGCGAGTCCGAGGAGGTTTGCATGATGTGTATCGCCTGTATACAGGAAATGCACGGTGCCGTGTGCGACCGGAACGCGACCGAGAAAGATCGGCGACGCCTCGGGCTGACCAATATCACCAAGCAACCAGGCGTAATAGCTTTTCCCCACAGCGGGATCAGGGATGTTGGAAAGCTCTATCTGCAGTTCATCATTTATCCTTTGATTACTGTTCTCATTGATCTGACCACTACTGATGAAAAATACCTGGCCTGTCCCCTGGTCTGAGGCGGCACTCTCTTTCTGTGCGAGCAAAAGTGTCCCGAAAATTGCGCCGAGCAGAAGGGTGAGCGTGATCATCGCCGCAATGATCAGGAAAGAACTTTTGCGTTTCCGTTGCGAGACGGAAGGGCGGTTCCGATATGTCGTACCCGGCGACCCTGAATTGGATTGCACCGGTTTTGCTCTTCTAGTTGTACCACTTTCGGTAGTGTGTGGAGGAAGAGATTGAGCGTTTCGCGGTGTGGTGAAATGTTTTTCCTCCGAGAGAACCGCGAAGCGATGAAGTTCCTCAGGAACCGGCATGTGGAGGGCTTGAGCCAGAGCAACCGCCAGGGACGAAGCATTCGGGAAACGATCCTGGGGGTCTTTCGCGAGACAGCGCAAGATCACCTGCGTCAGCATGGGCGAGATGGCTGGATTCACGAGATCAGGGGGCGTCGGCTGTGCATTGATATGCTGCATCATGACGGCAATGGGCCGATTTCCCCGGAAAGGTGGCATTCCTGTAGAGAGTTCATAGAGCAGGACCCCAAGCGCATAAATATCACTCCGTTCGTCGGCAGGAGCATTCTTGATCTGTTCCGGGGCAAGATAAAATGGAATGCTGTTGCTTTGTTTCTCCATTGGTACTTTCGTCGGGCCAAAATCGGTGAGCAAAGGTGTGCCAATTCTGCCTGGAACGTCTATACTCTGTTTGAGCAGGATATTGCCGGGTTTCAGGTTCCCATGAATGATGCCGTGCCGGTGTGCATGGTCGATAGCCTGGGCCAGAGACGAAAACAATAAAACAATGTCTGTAGGAAGGGGTATTTTCCCCACAGTAGAACTACTCGCGATGTAGTCGGCAAGAGTTTTTCCCTCACTATCCTCCATGACGAGGCAGACCAGAGAGAGTGAACTGTCTGAATTGTGTGACGGGATAACCTGTATGTCATAGATAGATACAATGTTGGGATGATGCAAGGAAGCGACTTGCTCAACGTTGTGGACATAGTGAGCCAGGGATGCGGCGTCATCTGCCAGGGTTGTACGATATAATTTGAGGATCACCAGGCCCTGTCTGTTGGTGTCGTAGGCCTTCCATACCTCACTAACAATGTTTCGACTTACCCGTTGCTGAAGTTGATAGTGTCCAATGTGTTGCAATGCTGTTTTCATAAGAGAACGTTTCTCCTAAAAGTGACGATAAGTAGTGTTGTCTGACCGCTAAATCAGCACAGAACGCTCCTGCGTGCGAATTCCCAAAAAGATACGTACACGACGACTGGTTGTTCCCCAGATTGTCTCCTATCAACTGTTGATACCTTCTCAAAGCAGACCGGTGTTATCATATACGAACACTGGTGATTTCACAAGCAAAGAGTATTTTTCTCCTATCACGTCGTTACGATGATGTCAGAAGGCTCACTCCCGCTTTGTGAACTACATGATCGGATGTTTGTATTGTAATGCCTATGGCCCAGTGACCATCCATGCTCAGAGTGTCACTCGTCGCGCTGAATTGCCCACTGCCCTCGGCGTGCAAGGTGATGGGATCGGTTCCCATCGGCATATCTTGCATCGTTGTATAAAGCGTAATAGTGATATGCGTTGCAGGTGTGTTTGTCTTGGTATCGATCACCCGTGTCCTGAACACGTTTGTGCCAGAACGATCGGGGGTAATGTCGAGTGTGATCGAAAAATCACCGTCAAGAGTCTTTACCATATCATGAAAAGGACGAGCGGCTGCCGATGGTTGCGTCTGCTGCCCAACCGCAGTCGTCGGTGAGGAAGGAGCACCGCAGCCAGAGATGATACTGACACCGAAGAAGAGCAGAGCCATCCACACCAGTTTCCAGTGGTGCAGCGTGCGCCACATGCTTGCGCCACCATTGTTTGATTGACTTCGATCAAGCATCATTAAGAGCATCCTAATTATTCCACTCCATATGTCCGTAGTAACGATCCACTAACCTATTTCCTGCTTGGGCAAATGTGCTTCATAGTGTTACTCAAAAGCGGACTTGCGGAGTGTTCAGTCGAGTATTCTGTCCACAACAGAAAATATATTCATGCAAAGCGTGGCTCTCCACTTCAATGAGTTGTAGAGCGAAGGCCAAATTCCCTTCTTTATAAAATACGTGAGGATGTTACACATCACTGAAAGTTCGGTTGAATACGTTTAGCACGAAGAACAGAGGTATCCATATTTCATGTTGAAGAGGTATGGATGATATACTACAACTGGCATGTACAAGAAAGCTTCAAAGGATACTCTATGCGACGTACAAAAATCGTCTGTACCATTGGGCCTGCAAGCGAGAGCGAAGAACGTCTTGCACAATTGATGCGGGCGGGCATGAATGTTGCTCGCCTGAATTTCTCGCACGGCACGCATGAGCAGCACGCGATTGTGATTGAGCGTGTGCGGGAGATATCAGTCCGTCTGGGTTGCTCTGTCGCGATTCTGCAAGATTTGCAAGGTCCCAAGATACGCACAGGTGCGTTAGAGGGCGGCAATCCGGTAACGCTTGTGGATGGCACGCAGGTGACAATCACCTCTCGCCCAATTGTGGGCAATGCCCGGCTTATTTCAACAACCTATCAGGCGTTACCGCAGGATGTGAAGGTGGGAGACCGCATTTTGCTCGATGATGGTCTGATGGAGTTGCGTGTGTTGAGTGCAAATGAGACAGACGTGCGATGTGAAATTGTGCATGGCGGCATTTTGAAAGAACATAAGGGCATCAACCTGCCAGGAGTAGCCGTCAGCGCACCCGCTCTCACAGAGAAGGATCGCGACGATCTGAAATTTGGCGTGCTACATAACGTGGATTACGTCGCCCTCAGTTTTGTACGCAAGCCGCAGGACGTATTGGAGGCAAAACAACTCATCCGCCAGTATCAGGCCGAAGTGGGAGGGGTTCATCCGCAAGCTCCAATTCCTTTGATCGCTAAACTGGAGAAGCCGGAGGCCGTTGCCCGTCTCGATGAAATCCTCGACGTTACGGATGGTGTGATGGTGGCACGCGGCGATCTGGGCGTCGAGATGGCACCGGAAAAAGTACCGCTTATCCAGAAGCGCATTATTGCCCGTTGTAATGATCTTGGTTTACCAGTGATAACCGCGACTCAGATGCTGGAGTCAATGATGACCAATCCACGGCCGACTCGTGCTGAAGCCAGCGATGTGGCAAATTCTGTACTCGATGGAACTGATGCCGTTATGCTGAGTGGTGAAACCGCCGCGGGGGCCTATCCCATCGAAGCGGTACAGATGATGGTACGTATCGCTGTGGAGACGGAGATGGGCAATCGCACGGCGCGGCAGCCACAATGTAAACGACTCACACAGGCCCACGCAGTTAGTCATGCGGCCCGTGCCTTATCAGAGGAAGCCAGCGTTCAAGCCATTGTCGTGTTTACTCGCTCCGGTGCTTCTGCCCATCTCATCTCGAAAGACCGTCCACGCACGCCTATCATCGCTTATACGCCTTCCGAACGGGTGTACCATCAGCTTGCGCTCTGGTGGGGCGTCTGGCCTCATCGTATTGAAATGCAAGGTACAACGGAAGATCTGATCGCTGTCGTTGATCAATGTTTGCAAGACGACAAGCTTATCCAGCGCGGCGAACATATTGTCATTATGGGCGGTATGCCTATCGCCAGCCAGGCCCACACAAACTTTGTAAAGCTGCAACGAGTGGGCGTCAGTGAAAGTAAGATGGTGCTGGCAGAGCGCAAAGAAGATTGACAAAAAGGGCTGTGCATGGTATCCTATTCACGCCGTAGCCTGGACGCGCTCTATTGCGTTGTACTGGTATATGTTGCTCTAATTAACACATACCCCACGTAAAGGGGAAGAGGTGAGAAGAAGAAAGTATGACTGTCAAAATTCGTTTAAAACGTACAGGGAAGAAAAAGACTCCGAGCTATCGTGTCGTCGTTGCCGATTCACGATCACCCCGCGATGGTCGCATTATTGAACAACTGGGGTGGTATAACCCGCTTACCGACCCTTCGACGATCAAGATTGATGAGGAAAAGGCTCTGGGCTGGCTCAGAAACGGTGCCCAGCCAACCGAATCTGTGGAATCATTGCTCAAGCGAACTGGCATAGCGGGTCGTTTCGAACAGGAAAAAGCGGCCGCGAAGGCTGCTCAAACCACTCAAACTGATCAGGCCGAATAATATCTATAAAGGTTGAGAGATGCGTAAACTGGTTGAGTATATCGCTCAGTCGCTGGTAGATGACCCATCTGCTGTGCAGGTGCGCGAAGTGCGCAATGATCGCAATGCGCTGGTATTGGAACTTCATGTGGCACCGGACGACTTTGGCAAAGTGATAGGTCGTCAAGGCCGCGTTGCTCGAGCCATGCGAACTCTGCTGCGTGCCGGTGGTGCGCGTGAAGGCCGCCATACGTCGCTAGAAGTACTGTAGTGTATGTAGTGTATGTAGTGTAGAGAGCAAAGAGCTGTGTCAAAACAACAGGAGGCAGAATGGGCTACTATTGGTAATGTAGTAGCCCCTTTTGGTGTGCGAGGAGAGCTGAAAGTGAAGCTGCTCACCGACATTCCAAACCGTTTCGCTCAACTCGATGTGGTATATGTTGGTCCCGACCATATGCAACATCGTATTGAGCGTGTTCGTCCCTACAAGGGTGAAATGGTCGTCCTCAAATTGCAAGGCATTGCTGATGCGAATACCGCGGAGAAAATGCGCAATTTCGACCTCAGCATACCCGAAAGTCAGCTTGCGCAATTACCACCCGATTCTTACTATCAACATGACATTCTTGAGTTGCAGGTTGTCACGATGCAGGGACGCACCATCGGGCCGATCGTGGATATTATCGTGACCGGTAGCAATGATGTCTATGTCATCAAATCTCCCGATGGAAAACAAAAACTGATCCCCGCGATAAAAGATGTCGTGAAACAGGTTGACCTACAACGCAAAGTGATGTATATTGAACTTATACCGGGTTTGTTGGACGATGAAGCAGTATTTGATGCCGACGAAGAGGAGGATGCTGAATCGGTAGACGCTACCGATGAATGAAATAAACGGCCCTGTTGCTGTGTTCTCTCATTGTAGAGCATGTTGAAACTTGTAGGGATTGACATGCGTATATCCGTTAAGGGATAAAAAATTGGTTGGTGACATTGAGGCAGTGACACTAATCAGTGAGAACGACAGTTTACAGTATTTTGTAGGGAGGTTCTCTCATGGCTGACCGTATCCCAACGTTTGCTGACCTATGTAGCGCGATAGTTGAGGGGCAAATCTCAGCGACTATTGAAGGCTCAATGTACCAGATGAACGCACTGGACATACGACGGTATCTCAACAAGTTCCGCTCCTTGCCGACTATTTCTACTGCGCTTGAGCAAAATACAGTGCCGAGTACCGATGCGGTGAATTGGTCTACTTCTGTACAGACTTCCCTTGCATAGGCCCACAAGGCCGATTTTTTTTACCTTGTAAACGGGAAAATGTGGCAACGGTTGCGTTCGCTGAAAGTACGCGCTATAATAATGCCAACAGGTGGTATCGTGTAAGGAATATCTGGGTACTGATACCACTACAACGTTCGTTGCCTCGTCAGGTTGTGTTGTAAAACGAATATTGCCGTATGAGCCGAGGAGCGTAATACACGTTTGCTTACCATACAGGTGCTTGACAACAATGACACCTCGTGATGTAGAAAGGTAGCTCATGGAACCACTTGATACCGACATGGAATATATGGTGCATCCAAAACAATCCATGAATCCCGCGACCCGTTTCAATATGATGCTCATCTTCCCTATTTTGGGCGTTCTTCTGATCTTGCTCTTTATCAGTGCCGCCATCTTCCAGTTTGATCTCTCCAACTTTGTTGACGTGCTGGCCGCTATCATGCTTGCCTTCTTTGCCCTGTTTATCATCGCAATTTTCTGGGCAATGTCTCCGAGAGCGCACCGCGAACACTAATTAAAACAGAAGCGGCATTGGTATGATCCTTGCAGGGATCATGCCAATGCCGCTTCTGTTTATGATTCCATTGGCTCTAATGCGCGTATCTTGCGTAATAATGAGAGAAGTAACCACAGTCCTGCACACATAACGCCAATCACCCCGATCAAAATGGTCAATCGTACACCCACAAATTCAGCCAGCATACCCGCCAGCAATGCACCCAGGGGTGCCATGCCACCTGCTAAAAGTTGCATACTGGCATTGACTCGCCCCAAAAGATGGCGAGGAACGAGCGATTGGCGCAAACTCAATTCAGCGATGAAATACGTTGATACCGTTGCATCGCCCACCAGCTGGCTCATAAAAAGCATCGTAATCACTACGGGAACAGGACCAGCGGCCAGAGGAGTGAGCAGACCAGTAAGCCCATACAGAAACAAGCCTCCTCCGATTGCGAGACCCAGACCAACGCGCTGAATGACAGACTCCGCCAGCAAAGCCCCGACGAGTGCACTCACGCCACCCGTTGCCACCAGTAAACCTAATATCGTTGGTGCTAATGCCAGGGTACGCACAACATAGAGCGTGTAGAGTGTTCCAATGAACATACCGGTGAAATTAAAGAGGCCCGCGCTTCCCGCAAGTGCCCGTAGGAGTGGGTGCTTCATGATAAAAAGAAGTCCCTCAAGGCTTTCATGCCAGATGTTACGATGCGTTTCAATTATAGTCGGCGGTGGCTCCGGCTTGCGAATACGGGCCATGCACAGAGCCGAACAGAGAAATGAGAAGGCGTCTACAACGATAGCAAGCGGTGCTGTAAATAGCTGAACCAACGCACCTGCCACAGCAGGCCCCACCATCTCCGCGAGTGCGTCACTAATACCAAGCTTGCTGTTTCCCTCGATCAATTCCTCGGATTGTACTAGAGTCGGGAGAAATGAGGCATCGGCGGCATTGAAAAAGACAGACATTACCCCTACCAGAGCTGCGACAATATATATCTGTTCAATGCGCAATATTCCTAACAGGGCTGCGACGGGAATAGAACCTATTACCAGGGCGCGACCGAGGTCTGTGACAATCAATACTGGACGCCTCCGCAAACGGTCTACCCATACACCCGCGAGCAATCCAAACAGGAGCAGCGATATCCCTTCAAGCGCACTTATAATACCCATTTGTGCCGGTGTAGCCGCTAAAACAAGTACAGCAGTAAGTGGTAACGCGATACCGGTAATACCATTGCCCATATTTGAGATTGTCCGACCAAGCCATAACTTCAAAAAATCAGCGTTTTTCCATAATCCCCGGCGTTGCCAATGCATCCAATTTGCTCCTTCTCACCTTCATGTTTTTTCTGCATTCCCTATAACATACTTAAGCTAAGGAAGTCAAATGTAGGAGAGCAATTCATTTTGCCAAAATGCGGATTGTCCTTTGTCTCATACTTACAAGACGATTTCGCTCCGTCTAAAGTCCTACCAATAATCCATCTCCAGACGCATGACAAAATCCTACTTCCCGGTTATCCTTGAGACAGTGAGAGATTTAGAACTATCGTATGATATACTGAGGACAAGTTGGTCCTCTTGAGATTGGAAAAAGCAATGGCTATGAAACAATTCACGCGACCTTTTCGTCAGTTACGAGGAAAACTGACTTTATCATATACCTTGACTTCAGTTGTGACGTTTCTATTCATCGAATTGATATTCATCGCGGTTGTCCTCTGGTATGTCAGTTTCCAGCTTCCTGCCATTATCTTGAGCGACCTGCAAAAAGAAGCACCACAAGCTGCACCCTTCTTTGTCCACGGTCCACCCGACCGCCAGGAGTTGACAGATGGGCTGAATGTCATTAATACTAATTTGCCCACGCTCGGTCCTCCGGGTCAATCTCAAACTCTCAACTTCCTTGCGGTGGTAGATATACAGGGGAAGGTGATTGCCTCGGTTGGCCCGCACAATATACCTCTGGATACCTCTATTCAGGCGCAACTCTCATCCCAAAGCTGGGCAGATCTGCAAGCTGTACTACATGATGGGAAAGGCACAACCAGTAAGGTTTATCAAGGAGCAGATGGTTCATTAGTCGCGGAAGCACCCATAGTGGGCAACGACGGGAATCTCCAGGGCGTGCTTATCCTGAAAACAGCCAAACCAGGCATATTCCAACTGCTTGGAGACTTTTTACAATTGATTATCATCACCGGCATTATCGTTACCATTATTGCCGCTATTGCTGGCACAGTCTTTGGCTATCTTACTGCACGCGGCATTACACGGCGACTGAAAAGATTATCCGCCGCTGCGGACAGGTGGGGTAACGGCGATTTCTCCGCACTTACCCATGATACCTCAGGGGATGAGTTGGGGCAGACGTCGCGTCAACTCAATAGTATGGCGAAACAGTTGCAGAATTTACTCCAGACGCGGCAAAAACTCGCTACGCTCGAAGAGCGCAACCGCCTGGCCCGTGATTTGCATGATAGTGTCAAGCAACAGATTTTCGCTGTCGTTATGCAAATAGGAGCGACGAAGTTTTTGCTCAAGCGGGATGTGGATGCTGCCGAGGTGCGCCTGAACGAGGCGGAAAAGCTGGTACATCAAGCGCAACAAGAATTGACATCACTCATTCGTGAACTGCGTCCTACCGCACTTGAAGGCAAAGAACTCACGACCGCCCTGCGCGAACTGGTGACGCAGTGGACACAGCAGACCGATATTGTTGCCAACGTGCGTATGGAAGGGACACAAACGCTGTCACTTGCCGTAGAAGAGGCTCTATTCCGTATAGCACAGGAGGCTTTATCCAATGTGGCTCGCCATAGCAAAGCTACCCTTGTACAAATGCTCTTGACCACAACCGATGAGGCCGTCACGCTTTCGGTGATAGATAACGGCCAGGGTTTCGATATTGCCCATCAGGGACATGATGGACGTGCGGGTATTGGCCTCCATTCAATGCAGGAGCGCGTGAAAGCCCTGGGCGGAAATGTGGAGATAGAGAGTACACCTGGAAAAGGCACACGTATCGTTGCGTATTGCCCACGATTGGGTGTTAATATGGGTGATGGGAGTAGTGAGAGTAGTGGGAGTAGTGCTATCGTAGCATCAAAAGATGCGGATGTATTGAGAAAAGCGGAGCAGGTATGACAGACAAAATTACTCTTCTGATTACCGACGATCATGTGCTTGTGCGGCAAGGAATACGCACATTTTTAGAGTTACAGCCGGACCTCACTGTACTGGGCGAGGCCGACTCCGGCGAGACTGCTGTGCGTATGGCGGCAGAACTTGTGCCTGATGTGGTGCTGATGGATCTTGTGATGCCCGGCATGGGTGGTGTAGAGGCGACACGGCAGGTAAAGCAAGTCAGCCCCCGCTCGCAAATTATCGTCCTCACTTCGTACCATGAAGATGAATACATATTTCCCGCGCTGCGTGCTGGTGCGCTCTCTTATGTCTTAAAGGATGTCGGCCCGGACGAATTAGCTGAGGTGGTTCGCAAAGCGGCACGCGGCGAATCTGTGTTGCATCCACGGGTCGCCTCGCGTGTGGTGCAGGAATTACAGGGGAGAAAGCGCGACATACCGAACCTCTTTACCGACCTGAGTGACCGCGAATTAGATGTATTGCGCCTCATCGCGGATGGACGCTCCAATGCCGAAATCGCAGATACACTGATCATCAGTGAGAAGACGGTCAAGAGCCATGTCAGCAACATTCTGGGCAAACTCCACATGATAGATCGAACGCAGGCAGCTGTTTTTGCCTGGCGGCAAGGGTTAGTTGCGCGACGCGACCAACAATAACGTCAGCTATTTCCAAGTACTGCTAGTGCGGCATAATAGCCACACATGCCATGCACGCCGCCGCCGGGTGGGGTTGACGAGGAGCAGAGATAGATGCGCTTGTTCGGAGTTGTATAGGGCGAGATACGAATGGTGGGGCGCGTGAAGAGTTGAAGAAAATCCTGTGTGCCACCGTTGATATCGCCGCCAATATAGTTGGCGTTATAGTCTTCGAGGTCTTGCGGTGTTGTGACATGACGTGCCAGAATACGGTCGCAGAAACCCGGCGCGAAGCGTTCGATTTGCGCTTCAATGCGTTCCGTCATGTCATAGGTTGAGCCGTTGGGGACATGGCAGTATGCCCAGGCGGTCTGCTTGCCTTCTGGCACTCGTGTCGGGTCGAACAAACTCTGTTGCGCGACCAGCACATAGGGTTTTTCAGGATTTGTTCCATGAGAGACAGCCCATTCAGATTCCGCGATCTCCGAGAATGTGTTGCCCAGATGAACCGTTCCAGCCTGTGTACATTCCTGTGCTTGCCAGGGGACGGGGCCATCAAGCGCGTAATCAAGCTTAAACACAGCGGGGCCGTAGCGATAGCGTTGCAACTGATGCCGGTACCATGTTGGCAAATGGTTGCCAACAATGCGTAATAGCTGGCGAGGTGTGACATCGAATAGATAGGAACGGGCCGAAGGTAGCATTTCAAGCGATGTTACTTCTATACCGGTGACAATCTCACCACCTAATGAACGCAAGTACTCAGCCAGTGCGTCCACAATCTTCTGTGAGCCGCCACGCGGAAAAGGCCAGCCGACAGTGTGACCAGCAAGGCATAACATCAGGCCAAAGGCAGCACTCGGCGACTGCTCGAGTGGCAACATCGAATGCGCACTCAGTCCGCCAAAGAGAGCGCGTGCATATTTCTCTGTAAACCATACTTCAGCAAGACCTCGGGCCGAGCGTATGGCTGCTAACCCAAAACCAGCCAGCGCGAAGGGATGGCGTAGTATCACTTGTGGGCGTAACGGTCCAAGAAAGGCCTCCGTAATGGCATCCCATTGTGCGACGAGCGGGGCAATATGCCTCTGGTATGCCAGGGCATCGTTGCCGAGTGTCGCAATAGTTTCCGCAATAGATGAATACAGAACTGCCGCGCTACCATCGTCAAATGGATGCGCCACCTGGGCTGGTGGATGAACCCATTCAAGTCCATATTTTTCGAGCGGAACCGAGCGCATAAAAGGCGACGCGATACCGAGCGGGTGAATAGCAGAACAGACATCATGCATAAACCCAGGCAATGTCAGTTCTTTTGAACGTGAGCCACCGCCGATGGTATCCTTCGCCTCAAATACAACGACTGAGCGGCCTGCACGGGCAAGCGTAATAGCTGCGGCAAGCCCGTTTGGGCCTGAGCCAATAACGATCGCCTCATACTGATATTTTCTTGACATAATGCTCTAGCTTTACTTTTTGTGTTTCTTTGCCTGCTCTTCGCGATAGGTAGCCATTACCGCGGCATGTTCGGGTGAGCGCAAACAATCTTCTTGCGCACCTGCCATTTCACGCATGAGCGTGGGAGTATCCTTTTCAAAGGCATCGTCAATCTGGTGCTTTGTGTGTAATAAAGCGGTAAAGGGAATCTCGGCAAGTTCTTTGGCCATACTGATTGCTCGCTCCTCCAGGTGCGCCGACTCAACGACCTCATCAATCAGGTGCAATGCCTGGCCCTGTTCGGCGGTAAAACGCCGACCTGACAGGCATAGTTGTTTGGCAGGTGCAGCACCAATGAGCCGGGCAAGGCGCATTGGCCCAAGCGCGGCTACTACCCCTTCCTTTACGGCGGGAATACTGAGAACGGCATCGGTAGTGGCAATGCGCAGATCACAGGCGAGCGCGACTTGCAGACCACCGCCGAGGCAGTAGCCGTGAATGGCGGCGATAGTGATGGCATGAAGTTTCTCCAGGGCCGTCACGCCTCGCTCCCACGTCTCGAACCATTCGCGGGTCAAGTTTCCCTGTGCCAGTTCTTTTGTATCCAATCCGCTACAAAACGCCCGGCCTTCACCGCTCACAATCACAATGTGTGCCTCTGTCTGCTGTGCCAGGTAGCTGGTGGCTGTGATCAGGTCTTGTACCCAGGCCCAGTTCGCGGCATTCAACGCCTCTGGCCGGTTCAGGCGCAATCGTGCTATTGGCCCATCCAGTTCACAGCGCATAGTCTCAAGTTCGAACGTTGTCATGGCGTTATTTCCTTCTATCAATTGCTGGCTTTACGGTATCATTGTTCTCCTCAATTATATCCTACAAAAAGGGATATTATGAAAGTAAGCGATTTTCCAGGCAGAAGTTTTTTATGTACAAATGCTCGAATTCAATGGCAACGATAGTAATCGTTTGGTAATGCTCAAAGATTAGAAATAGTAAGAAATAAATGGAAATCACATTGGAAAAGCATTGAAATTTCCCAATTTATGGGTTACACTACTAAAAGTTGGTTTGTACAAAGATGTAGTTTACCTCCAGAAATACAAACAAAGAGGAAAAGTACCCAAAAATCAAGCATCGTATGTAGTGTTTGAAGCATCGGCCCAAGATGTTAGTTCATGTGCTATGGGAAGTGTAGCATGGAACATATACTACGGAGAGCCTACGGATGGTTCTTTACTTTAGCACGTATTTGGAATAAGCGGACTGAACCAAGAGATTTTGTATGGTTGGCACGGTTCCGCTCCCTTGTTGTCTACGTTATCCTGAAAGGCGTGCTGTTATTAGCAGTGGGCCTGATCGGTACAAGAATAAAGCTCACTTTGTCTCCTGGATCGCTTGATTCCTCGCTTTTTCATCTGATCGGTACTCTGCTCAGCATTGGCACCAGCATTTTGTTGCTGATATTAGGGTTGGCGCTGGCAAGTACACGCACATACCGTCCGCGTTCACTTGGTCTGGTGCTGCTATGTGTGGCCGATGTCTGTGTGGTGCTGGTTGTGATGTATGCCTGTATACTTGACAATATATTTCTTTTGTTGCTTATGCTCGTCTTTACTTCGTGTACAACACCGCTCTTCGTAGAACGTATTAGTCGCTATGCAAAGAGTTATCAGCAAAGCAAGCGTGAATTACAACGTATCCAACAGACATTGGATGAGATTTTATATCAGTACTCACAGCAGCTTGCGAACGCAATTGAATCCGAGCGTTCATCATTCCGGCAGAAAATCCATGATGGTTTGATGCAAGATTTGAGTACGGCACAATTACATGTAGGTATTCTGTTAATGCAGAATGCAAGAAATGGCAAGGCACAGTATAGTGCGGCAGATTTTGCTGAGGTAGAGGCATCGTTGCATCGTGTTATAGATGATGCTCGTGCTTTAATGCAGGATGGGAAAACGCCGCAACCTTCTGTGGAAAACCGGTAGCTATGGATATTCAAAATCCTCCCTGGGGTAAAACTGCAAATTCGCCCGCAAACAAGATACAGCGAGTGATGCTCGTTGATGATCATGAGATCTTTCGCAACGGCTTACGTAGTCTACTTGCCGTTAGTGAAACTTTTCATATTGTAGCCGAGGCGAGCAATTGTGAGGAAGCATTAAAGCGGATGCAATTAGTGCCGGTAGATCTTGTCCTGTTGGATCTCCACTTGCCTGATGTAAATGGCATAGAGGCCCTTCAGCGGATCAAAAAGAACTCTCCTATGCCGGATGTAATCATCATTTCGGCAACAATTGATGATGATACGTTACTGGATGCACTCTTAGCTGGCGTTTCCGGCTACCTGACCAAAGATACTTCAGCCACTGAAATACTTGGTGCTTTGTATGCATACCAACGCGGAGAACTGTCTTTCTCCTCAACCATAGCCTCTCAAGCGATACACTTGCTCTTACAGCAATGCAATATGCTGGAAGGCGAATTGACAGATTACCGGCAAAATGGAATGAAGAGCATTACCGGAATAGCACCTGAACCGGTGCTTCCTCCTACGACTATTACATCTCAAAGTGCAAGAAATACGCTTCCGACATTGACCCCACAAGAAGAAAAAGTCTATCAGCTTATGCGTAAAGGACAGAGTAACAAGAAAATCGCGGCAGAACTCTATATCTCTCGGTTTACGGTAGGCAAGCATGTGCAAAATATTTTGCGCAAATTAGGGGCGACGAATCGCACCCAGGCTGTTTCCTATACGCTATTTGAAGGGGATACCGAGCTATAGGGAAGAGAAATGTCTACTCCATAGTGGTAGTACCCCCTCAAATGAGGTAGTGTTTAAGTTGAAACTCTTTTGTAATATTCTTTGAAAATACTGCAAATGAGGAATTGCATAGTTGAGTTGAATATGTTTTAATTGAGAGCAGTGTGGGATTATAGTGCGTAGTCCCGTTAGAAAACATATTGGAGGGCATCAAGAACAGAGGAAAGCGCGATGAAACTGTTAATCGTTGACAATGATCGGTACCTGGTTGAAATGTTGACCAATTGGCTTAAAACGCTTGGGTATGAAGTGTATAGAGCATACTCAGGAGAACGGGCCAAAGGTCTATGGGAGGAGCAGCAACCTGATTGTGTCATCTTGGACACTACATTGAAAGACATGGACGCGCTCGCAATGTGTCGAGATATGCGAAATAAGCATGACGCGCTTATTTTAGTCATGACTGATGGAAAGGACGTGCAAGATGAGGTGCATTGTTTAAAATCGGGGGCAGATGATTACTTGCACAAACCATTTTTCCCGACACAGCTTTTAGCACATATTCATGCTGTCAGTCGTCGAGGACGTTCTACCCTTGCGCAACGCCCATTTTCTATTGTTACTGTCGGGCCTATTTGTGTTGACTCGCTGCACAACGAAGTGACAGTCAGCGGTAAAACGGTTCGACTCACGCCCACGGAGTCGAAGCTCCTGCATTTGCTTGCTATTAACGCTAACAATGTTTGCACGGCCAATCAAATTGTGACGTATGTCTGGGGTTTTGGTAATGAGGGAGATAGCAGCTTGATCAAGGCTCACATCCGGCACTTGCGTCAAAAGGTCGAGCCAATTCCGGACAAACCTGCGTTTATTCTCACCGTGCCTGGTGTTGGCTATTCACTGGTTCATCATGCCGTTGAGGAGTTGCGTACCAAAGAAGTGGTACAAACATTGCGCGTTGTTTCTATGTAATAGCATTGTCACAACAGTGTGCGGCGGGGCATTCGTTGTCCCGCCCCCTTTTTTTCTCCTCATTTCCTCCTATCTCCACTTTTGCCAAAATTGACTGTCAACTTTTTTACTTCGTCATGTGAAGACTTCTTCACTTATCAGCATAACATGATACCGTACCTGTGCTTCTTTGAACATCTCGTTTACATACGTATCTTCTACACTTTATATGATGGCGATGTATGTGACGAATGTGACGTGTGCAATATGCTTATCCTAAAATGAAGCACGAGGGAAAGAGCATTGCTAGTGAATGGCTCTCAGTTATTACGCTACGATAGTGTGCGATGGATTCCGCTCCATTACCGTAGACTTCTGCCTTTACAAGTGATGAAGCGTTATCATTGTATTGCAGTTGGCTCGGAGCGAGGCGTGCTTACTGTGGCTTTTGATGAGCGACCTTATCTTACTGTTCTTCATGGGTTGCGTCGTTTGACGGGGCGAGGTATTTTTCCTGTACTGGTTCGTCCTAAACGCATGCGCTTGCTGCTTCAACGCGTCGAGTTCTGTCAGCGTTACAGGGTCACTCGCTATCACCGTTACTATCTTCACCGCTTTTTCATTCACTCGACAATTGCCAATTTCGCGCCGCCTTCCGGCAAACGCAACCTGGGTTGAAGCAGCGCAGCTCTATTGCTTTGTAAGATTTTTGAAGGGAGTGCGAGTTTTACCTCTCTATCTTGTTATGCGCCGCCTCGTGCGAAAATCATCACTGGAATGGTTAGAAGGATAAAATGGACATCCGCCCAGAACGATTGTTGCTGGAGATAGGTAATATCCATTTCAACCATCTCGTCAAAAGTAACCCGGCTACGTCCGTAGACTTGCCACGGACCCGTCAGACCGGGTTTGCCGCAGAGGCGTAGCATGGCGAAATGATTGTAGAGTTCAACTTCAAAGGGTACTGGTGGACGTGGGCCAACCAGCGTCATATCGCCGGTCAATACATTCCAAAACTGGGGAATTTCGTCAAGGCTCGTTTTGCGGATGAAGCGTCCAATTCGTGTAATGCGCGAGTCGGGCGCAAGCTTATAGGGAGACTTGTCATCATTATTGAGTTTTTCCCCGTTCATATACTGCTTGATTGCCTCATAATGGGTTGCATTATCCTGCTGAACATGCATCGAACGAAATTTAAGCATTTCGAATTCTTTGCCATCCAACCCTACTCGTTTTTGACGGAAGAAAATTGGGCCGCGTGAGTCCACAATGATCAGCAGTGCAATAACCGTACCGACAAGTAAGAGTGGGAGAGCCAGCAAAAGCGTAAAGAGGATGTCAAGCACACGTTTTGCTCGCATATAGCCAATATGCATATTGATGGTTTGAATAGGCGCTGTTTGGACTGCCATAGGTTCCCTCCGTTTGCTACAACTGAAAGCGTGGTACCTGTGCAGAGTACCTGTAAGGGATATCCTGCACAGGTACGATGAGTGATGCACTACTTAAGTACTCCTATAACAGCATAGCTAACGGTGGTGTATAATCGGTTCACATAACGAGGAAAAAGTGGTGAATAGTATTAGCCGAGGTGAACGTCTCTGCTCAACCTAAATGCCTGTACAGGTAGCCTCCTAATGGCCCGGCAACCTGTAATGGCAAATTGCGCCAGCAAGCAGTGAGGATACGAAATTTCCGGCTCTGTTCCGATGTTGCGGCCAGACCGTCTATTTGTGGGTAGTAGTAATACGGCAATGGCTCTTTTGTTGCTCCCCAGCGACGTTTGAATTCCATCAACCCTTCGTTATCGCTGGCTGTTCTACCCATGTCCAACTCCAGATAGCCGTGTGTGCAACCCCATGTCATTGCTGTCCACATCAAGAGGTTATTGGGGGCCAGGTGGAGATACTGTTCATCAGAAGCTCCATACGCATAGCGAACGGTTGCCCTATCTGCAAAAAGCACCATTCCGGCGATCATGTGACCTTCGTACTCAGCCAACAGTACCTGCATCATATCGTGCGGGGCAAAGGCATCCCATGCATCAAGGAAGTAGCGTTGTGGTTGCGCGGGCATCCCATGTTTTTTGCTGCGCGTCTGGAGATGAAGATGGTAGTAGTGGGCCACATCTTCGCGGCTCTGCGCCATACAAATCTGTACACCGAGTTTTCGCGACTTCTTGATCTGGTGCTGTACAGGTTTTCGCAATTGTGACCAGAGTGCATCGGGGTCGCTGGTCAGGGGGAAAACCCAACGCACATACAAATTACCCTGTACCATGTCAGGACGTTCAGCAAGTACAGCATTAACTCCGCTGCGTAATTCAAGATACCGAACTTTGTGCTGAGAAGCCAGTGCTACAGCCTGCTCGATAAGGTTGTGAGTGTCTTGCTCACTCACGGCAAGGATTGGGCAATGGTCGGAAAATGGCAGGGACACCAGCCGTCGCCCGGTTAGAGGACTTTGCATTAAACACAACGGAAGATACCCGCTGACTTCCCCCGCATCATTAGTGCTTGTGAGCGGGATAAAGGTATAGCCATAAAGCCTCGTTATCAACTCAAGCCAGGTTGGATGATAGTAAAAAACATGCCGTTGTTGCAGCTCAAGTGCAGGAATCCAACCTGTGTTTGTGCTGATGATTTGTGTCATCCTGTAACCTTCCTTTTGCGCGTGCGTGGTTGTAAGCGACTTTGTGCCAGCATTCGTAGTACTTGTGATATTACAGCATACCCAGGTGTAAGTGAGGTGAACATGATGGTGCAGAACTCAATACGTCCGGGGTACGTGAACTGTTATGAATGTCTATTTGTATGGCGGCTTTCTACCGATTTATGCCGCCGCTGAATACCGTATCATCACCGTGATATGCTACAGTAGGATTGCAGTGCTGTAGTCAGTTTGATGGGCAGAACGAAAGAGGTTGCTATGTATCTGGCAAGATTACGCATACATCATCGTTGGTTGAGCTTTGCTTTGCTTGCTATAGTATGTTTCAGTGTAGTAGCCTGTTCCGCGGCACAACCTCCCAAGTCCACTGCCTCTCAGCACTCGTCTACTCAGCGTCGTCATTGACGAATGGACTTTTGCCAGGGCAGCAAATATGGAAAAAAGGCGTTTCGTCGTTTCTCTTTGGCACCAATGATTCCTACGAGTGGTCAACGCATAATATTCAGACTGAACCCGCGATCCAACAGGCGTTGCGCACTGCCGGTTTTACCTTGATTCGCAGTTTCTTTCCCGATAACGCGAGTGACTCTGTGATTGAGCAGCGTATTCGTACGATCGAAAACAGTGGCGCACACTGTCTGGGTGTTATTACCAACACCGCGAACACGGTGTTTGATGAGCATCTGGTGCGCTATTTAGGGAGCCGTTGTCTGATGTACGAATTTGGCAATGAGTCTGATATAAACGGTGTCTCGATCGAAACCTATCTTGCACGTTGGAATATGTTGATACCGGTGTTACGCCATATCAATCCCTCCGCCAAATTCATCGGCCCGGTCACGTATTATGATGAAGGCAACCATAATTACATGCATGACTTTCTTGTGGGGGTTCAGCAATCTGGTGTACTGCCCGACGCTATCAGCTTTCATATGTATGCTTGCTATGATGATAGCGAAAGTGCCTGCCTGGCGAAATCCGACCGTTATGCATCATCAGCAATGTGGGTACATTCACTCGTGAAAAGTATTCTGGGAAGGGACCTCCCTGTGGGCATTTCCGAGTGGAATTATGATCCTGGCAATCCGCCGCCGTCGTATGGTGATGACCCGAACTTTATCACACAGTACTCTACCAGGGCGTTGCTCTCAATGATGAGCGGAGGTGTTGCCTTTGCCTGCCAGTTCGATGCCGCCGATTACGGTGGCTATGGGCGCCTGGATATGTTTGACACGAGTAACAACCAGCCAAAGCCGCAATATTACGCTATCTCCACTCTTATTCAGCAATATCGTCCTTCATAATGCAAGGGCACCTCTTTGACTTATACGGAACCCTCGGCAACAGAGGGCCTGACGCCCAGGTTTCCGCATAGGCTTTTATCAATGCCGTTGCAATGCCAGTTTCAGATGTTTGGCAATGCGTTGCTGTAGCGGTTTCCTGGCACTTGCCCAGTTGATCATACTCTCGTTCATGTCGTGGCAGCCGCGTTGACCTTCGGGAATGTCGCCCGTCTCGATTTGCTGAATAAGCGTGGGAAGGCGTTCATAGAATAGCTCTGAACGATAGGGTGGATGGATTGACCACATGCCGGGAGCTTTGCCTAAAAATTCGATACGCACAAGACCATATGCTGACATGGCCTGTGAAAATATCACCTCCGGCAGGTTGTAAGGTGGATTCCCTTCTAGTTGTGCCTGCCAGATGCGCCGCCGGGGAGGTTGCGTGAGCGGTAACTGTTGGATACGCGAGCAAAAGCGTTTTCGATCCAGGAAGAAGTGGCGCGAACTGAGCGCGGATGAGCGAAAGGCCAGCGATGAGTATGGCTCGATCTGCAGTGATTGTGAGCGCAGGCGACCATCTGCCGTTGGAGGACCAGGGATGGGACTGCAAATGAAGACATCGGGCCGTTCTGTTAATAATTCTATCGCCTCGGTAATCCAGCTGGAGCTGCCGCCACCATACATCATGTCTGAGTCCATATGAAAAATATAGTCATATGTTGCTGCATACAGGCCGAAGAAATAGGAGTAGAATGGTCCTCCATTCCAGTCTTTGGCTGGCACCGGCTTCCCAGCGAAAAATTGCGTACTGATACTCGCGGCTACCTCCTGCGAATAATCCACCTCCATGCTGCGCACATTGGGATACCTTGTGCAGTACTCATCGATCAGCAGGCGCATACCAGGAAGCCGCTCCTGCCAGCCTTCCGAGAAACGCCCTTTGCTTTGATGTAAATCCACGACGAGCAGTACCTCGTCTACCTGCCCTGCCCATTGCCGCAATTGATGTGGCAGAATGGAACGGGCATGAGGTAGGTCGGTTGGGGCCAGATTGATTTGTAGCGTGACGGCTGTTGCAGGGTTTTTAATGTTCATAAAAATCCTCCGAGGACAGAAACAAGCCAAGATCAGTATGGTTACTCAAATAATGGGTGAAAATCCAGCGTATATGAGGGATTGGTCAATGCTCGTTGTGTGATAATTCGCGCTGGCACACCACCTACTACGGCGTAAGGCGGTATATCGTGAGTGACAACGGCACCTGCCATAACTACCGCCCCCTCACCTATCGTAATACCGCCCAGGATCGTTGCACGCATGCCAATCCATGCGTAGTTGCCGATCACAATAGGTTTGTAAAACGAGACAAATTGTGGATCGTTCATATCGTGGCTGCCAGTGATGAGCCATACACCTGCGGAAATACTGACATGCTCGCCGATGATCAGTCCTCCCGTCGTGTAGAGCATACACCCCTGATTAATGACGGTATCGCCGCCAATTGAGACTTTGTGTCCGCTTGTACGTACCCCTGCCATCTGCACATGTTGGCCCAATAGAATAGAAGCCCCCGGCCCAACGCGCCAGCCCAACACACGGCGGTACCATGCATGACGTAAGGTGTAGGAAGGAATATGATTTATCACATGATTCGTCATATATTTTACCGTAGCTGCAACGACTCGTTTCATATCATTGGCCCGCCTCCGAAACAAAACTATGCTCTTTCATAAACAATATCTCATCCTCCAACGGTGATTGTTCCTCTTCCTCTTGTAGCTCTAGCAGCGTCGGGGGACGTTTCGCTTTGCGGCGCAGAGCATTGAAGAGTGCGTGCAGGTCTTCTCGTGGTATTGTTCTTAAGAGAGTTGCTGTCACGAGGTAGATCGGTGCAGCAATGATGATAATGATGATAATGTTGAATGTAAGTAAGAACAGCATCGCGACCGCCATCACCAGGCTGGCGAACAGTGCTTTTAATCCCACGCGCAAACTTCTCAGGGGTAGCAAATGTTTGGGAACACATGCGATGGCTATCCCTGTGAGCAGCATTTCGGTCAGGGATGTAACAATAGCAGCCCCTACATGAAGCAGATGGGGAATCAACAGCAGATTGAGCGTGAGATTGAAGACGAGAGCGGCTGCCGCCATCAGTATAATCTTCTTCTCATTTTTCGTGCTGATGATGATAGCGCTGAGTACCGTATTAATGTACAGAAAGACGAGGCCGGGTGCCAACGCCTGTAGGGCTGGAATAGTATGGATAAAATCACTTCGGTGATAGAGTATACCGATAATATTTGGTGCCGCCACAATCAGCGTAGTAGAAATAGGCAGAACACAAAACAGCAGGAAATTCAGTGATTTCTCGATGGCAATTTTCAATTCACTTTCGGAACTGACAGAGAGTTTTGAGAAGACGGGATACATAATGGCGCTTATGACGAGGCCAGGCAAGAAGGTGAGTGTATCAAAGAGGCGATATCCCGCGCCATACCAGCCAATGACAGCGTCCGAGTTATTCGTCATGAGAGAGAGTAAGACAGTATCCAGGCGATAGTAAATGACGCCCAGCACGCCATAGGCCAGGAACGGGATGCTGCTGCGGATAAGTCCACGGGTGAGGGTCCAATCAATGGTGAAGTTGATGCCTACCAGGCGAAAGAAATTGATTGCTTGCCAGATACCGTTGGTACAGGAACAGGCCAACAGTACCAGGGCCATTACTTCTACACTTGCTCCAGCTTTGAGTAAAAGAAAACCAACCACGGCCCCCAGCCCTTTTTCCAGGATGGTGCCGATAACGGGATAGCTAACCTGCTCAAAAGCGTAATGGGAGGAGATAAATGTGTTGGTGATCGAGGTGCTTAATAATATAAAACCGCAAATTGCAATCAGGGTACGCACTTCCGGGTTGTAATTGAGACGCCAGGCCAGCAGCAGGATGCAGGTGAAGAAGAAACACCACAGCACTATCTTTAGCAGTAGTGTGCTTGAAAGATAGCGAAGAGCCTTGTTCGTATCTTGTGCCACATCGCGAGTAATTTGCTGATTAAAGCCGAACTCAATCGGGAAGCCGATCAATCCTACAAATGTGATGGCGAAATAGAGTTCGCCGAACCTGACATCACCCAGAAAGCGTCCGTAAGCAATGGTCAGCAGTAAAGTTGATGACCATGTGATTGCCTGCCCAACAAGAGAAATAAGGGTATTATTCACAACTCTGCGCAGTCTGTTCATAGATTGTTCGTCCCTTCATTGTCTGTCTCTCGCAAAATTTATACCATCTCATTGTGCTAATGCGATGTCTATCATGGTAGAGGACGTGTGATGTTCGATAGAGAAAGTTGATAGACCTGTGTGATGTCTGTTTGCAATGGAGAGACGGTAGCATGATGTACACCTGGAGGTACTATCACAACGATTATTTCACATTCATAAAAACCAATTTACTAATCATGGCATTGTACCCTTGAAGTGAAATGTGGGCGTATCTATCAGGTTTGTAACAATACAGGACAGGATACTCACTGCAAGGTACCCCTAATTATGAGATATGTGCGGTGAGTACGCTAATACGGAGTTGGTAGGTGGGGCCCTTGCGGCACCCTGAACCGTTACTAGAAAGAGAAGGTTACTGTGACAGGACGTGTACTTGAGGTGCTATTTCGCCGACCTCTTCAACTTTTCTTGCTAATTCTTATGCTTCCAGTAATAAGCGTAGCAATTGTGTATGTCGTGTTTCCTCGTTCGTATCAATCAACCGCCTCGCTCTGGGCGTTCCGTCGTTATGCGGTAATTGGACTGACTGGCCCTGAGACAGAATCTCACTTCAACACCGGCGCAAACACAGGCTACTGCACTTTCTGAGTTGTTGCAAACGCGCCTGTTTTCTTTAGCTGTGGCGAATACATCGAATCTCGCCTCAACGTTGCCTGCTGATGTGCAGGCAAATCCCCAGGCTCGTGACAATGCTCTCTCCAGCGATATTTCCTTGCATGTAGTGGTGACGGCAGCGGGCTACAACCTTTTTACTATCAGTTATACCAACCAAAATCCCTCCATAGCTCAGCAAGTGGTACAGGCGGTGATGCAAAACTTCGCGGTACAAAGTTTAGGATTTACGGGGGTTGAGGCGCAGCAATTGCTCAATACGTACCAGACCGAACTTGTAAAAGCGAAGCAGGATGTGCAAACGGCAACTGCAGCGGAGTCGAATTATATTACGAGCCACCCGGCCTTAACGCCCAGTAATTTGCTCGCCGACCCACAATATAATCTGTTGCAGACACAGACGCAGCAAGCGCAGGCCAACGTAGCGAATATTCAAACGAATATTGCTACCATCACTGATGAGCTGAACACGCAAGGTAATAGTGTCGGTAACCTCTTTAAGGTGCTGGATACTCCCAATGCCCAGGGGGTCTCCCGCACGAAGACATATCTCATTGGAGGAGGTGTTGGACTTGGCGTTGCATTGATTGCCTGCCTGCTCTATGTCATTCTAGCGGTTCGGCGTGACCGCTCTATCCAGAGTTCGCTTGACCTTGAGCAGATTACAGATTTGCCGGTAATTATGCAACTTCCCCAGCTCAACAACACGACCATGTCGTTGCTAGTTGAGTCTGTGTTGCACAGTGATGCATGACGATGCGCAATTATGGACGCAAAGTAGTCGTTAGCCTGTGAGGAGAAACAATGCAAGAAGATACAGTAGCTGTTACACAAAAATATGCGTATAACGGTGCGTTGTCACGCTATATGTCAAGTATATTGGTGAAAGAGGATTCCCAGCGTGCTTTAGCGGCTGCGTCCGGGGAAGAGATACTTATCTCGTCGCCGGCAGACGAAACAGGAGAGGCTGCACTTCCGATGCCGGGCGAGGTGGGAGAGGAAGTGCCACCAACGTTCTCTGAGGAGACAATACTGGACGACGCAAAGGAAGAACCGGAACAGCTATCCTCGGAACTGGAAGAGCAAGAGCAGCAAATGCCATTGTTCTTGTTGGAAAAGGGTGACAAGCAAGAACTAGTACCGGCGGAAACAAAATCGCCTGTGGAAACGTTGTTTCCGTCAGAAGTTGAGACACCTCTGCCGCCTTCTCTACCTTCCACAACATATGCGGTCAGCGTTCCGCAAAAGCAGAAGGCTGTTGCGAAACGGGGCGCGGGAGCGCAGCGCGATGTTGTGAATGCCACGATGGTTCAGGAGCAATGCCGCCATCTCTGTATCTCGCTCTTCTTACGTGAACAGTCGCCTGTACGCAGCCTGGGCTTTACCAGTTCATTACGCGGCGAAGGCAAATCGTTCCTGGCGATGATCACCGCCGATATGTTGGCGAAAGATAGCAATGCTCCTGTCACATTGTTGGAATGCGACTGGGAGCATCCCTGCTTGCACGAACACTTTGGTTTTGGACAAACTCCTGGGCTTGCTGAGTGGCTGCGAGGTGAATGCAGCGAAATGGCTATCCGCCAGGAGGTAAGTAACAATCTCACAATAATTCCCGCGGGCAATGGGAAAAAGGATGCTGTGAAATTATTGCAGCGGATGCGGCAAAAGGGTATCGCAGATCTCTTTGGTCATTCCGGGGAATTGCTGGTTGTTGATCTGCCGGCAATTATTCCCTCGGCATATGGAGTGCTGGCGGCTGATCTCGTAGAGTCGCTAGTGGTTGTTGTGCGTGCAGGAGTGACTCCTGGCCCTCTGGTGAGGGAAACCTGTGTACAGCTAAAGGATGCACCGGTGAATGGTTTGTTACTCAATCAAGTGCAAAGTCGTGTACCGCGCTGGATTCGCCAGCTAGTGTAGCTGAATAGGAATGACCGATGAAAACCGTTTTTGTGCTACTGGTTCTCTTTCTCTGCCTGGGGTTATTCGTGCAAAAGTTCCATGTCTGGACGCGCCTGTTGCTCATCACTGTGATTGTTGGCATGATACTCTACATCACTTATGCATAAGGACAGGTGAACATGAAATCGCTGCTTGCTCCCGATACTTCGTATTCAGTTTCTGGGATGTACCATGAACAGAAACGCGGCGACACGTTTCTGTTCATGGTTATTGCAGCCATTGTGGTATGCCTGACGCCCATACTGATTTTGCTCGGTATGGCAATTGGCTTTAGTTTTCTGATAGGGCTCATTGTGGTCCTGGCAGTAGTTGCACTTGTTATCCGTTGGCCTGTCATCGCTTTTTATATAGTAGCTGGCTCCGCCTTGATGATCGAACAAGACCCTCTCATTTTGAACGGTACTCCTGCTTATAACCTGTACGTTTTCTACTGGCCTCCCAGCTCGCAAGGATTGATCGAACGCCCGATCGGCTTCTTTATGCTCTTTGCTTTTCTTATGCTGATCTGTCATCGTGTGGCCACCCGTCAAAAACTTTTGCAAGGGGGCGAGTTGTTCATGCCGTTTTTGTTGTTCATGCTCTGTGTCGCCTATGGTGTTGAGCATGGCATGACGAGTGGTGGAGATTTCAAAACCATTGTGGTAGAAGTACGGCCTTTCTGGTACCTGTTTGTGTCATACATGTTAGCTTACAATCTCGTCACCCGCAAAGAGCATATCCGGCTTTTTTTCTGGTTGGTCATTATTGGTGCGGGCGTGAAATCTATCCAGGGTACCTACATTTATTTTATCGTTTATCATGCCAATCTGCTGGGCCATCATGAAATTATGGCCCATGAAGAGTCTTTCTTCTTTGTTGCACTCATCCTGCTCATCATCTTGTTCAGCATACATTACTGCTACCGTCCGCAATTGATTGCCGCGTTGTGTATATTGCCCTTTACGTTGATTGCGATGATCGCCAATCAACGACGTGCGGACTATATAGCTTTGTTGGTTGGGGCACTAGTGGTATGGGTGCTTGTATTTGTGACCAGGCCGCAATCGCGTAAATGGCTGGTAGCTATCTTACTTATTTGTGCCATTTTCGGAGGGGCTTATACCGCTGCATTTTATCATTCTGGCGGCAGCTTCGGTGAGCCTGCTCGCGCTGTTGTCTCAATTTTCCATCCCGATCCCACAGTTGATGCCTCCACCCAGTATCGCAATACTGAAGATTATGATTTAAAATATACCGTGCAAAAAAATCCGCTGGGTTTGGGTTTTGGCAAGCCATTTCTCCAGCCAATTCCGCTGCCCAATATTTTAGCACTGGATCAATACTATCTCTATATTCCACATAACACTATCTACTGGGTCTGGATGCGCCTGGGCCCGATTGGCTATCTGGCGTTCTGGTATCTCATTGGTGCCATTATCGTGCGCGGCTGTTTGATTGCACGCCGTCTGCGGGACCGCTATCTGCAGTTAGTCGCCATTTACATCGTTGGCGTCACCTTTATGGAAATTATTGTTGCCTATGCAGATTACCAGCTGTATTTCTATCGTAACGTAATTTATCTCGGTTTGCTTGCCGGGATTCTCATGAAACTGCTGGCTTTTGACAAAAAGGAGGATGCGCCTACACATGAAGCTACTCATGCTAACCGCCAACTTGCCCTCTCCAACGGGCGGCGCGAACGCTCGTAACTACTACCTCTTGAAAGCACTGGCACGCAAGCATATTATCTCGTTGCTGGCGTTCGCCAATAGTGCCGAGCTAGGGATAGCAACTGATATGTCTTATCTAGAGGGCCTTACACATGAGCTACAGGTGATTCCTCAGGGCACAAACAGGATGAAGCGATTTCAGCAGTTCACCAATGTTGCCCGTGGCAAATCGTATCTGCTCGATTTACATACTTCGCCCGAACTACAAGTTGCTTTAGATGCCATGTTGGCGCGTGAGCATTATGATGGCGTTCTGTTTGAAAGTTCCCTGATGGCGGGATATCATCTACCTGACAACGTTATCACTATCATTGATCAGCATAATATTGAACATGAGCTGCTTCAACGTATCTACCGATCTGAAAAAGCATCGTTGCGCAAGTGGTATAACTGGCGTGAAAGCCGCATTCTCAAACGTATTGAAATAGAGTTTTGTCGTAAAGCTGATATCGTGCTGGTTGTGAGCGAGCGCGAACGTCTTCTGCTGAATGAATTTCTCCCAGAGAAAGCTGATCGAAGTTGTGCCAAATGGTGTAGATATCGCATCATTTCACGACAATGCTTCTTTGCAAGAGATACCCGATCAAATTATTTTCACGGGAACGATGGATTACTACCCGAATACGCAGGCAGTTCTTTTCTTTGCTAAAAACTGCTGGCCTTTGATTCGAGAGCAGGTGCCAACTGCAACATGGCTCATTGTGGGCAAAAATCCACCATTTGAAGTGCAGAGACTGGCTACCACCTTACCCGGTGTGACAGTGACTGGTACTGTACCTGATGTACGACCCTACCTCGTGACTTCCGCAGTTGCCATAGCTCCGATACAGGCAGGAAGCGGGACTCGCCTCAAAATTCTGGAATCTCTGGCTTCACAGAAAGCGACTGTTTCGACAACCGTAGGATGTGAAGGATTAGCCGTGGTTCCCGAAAAACACCTGCTGGTGGCCGATACACCCGCAGCGTTCGTGCAGGCTGTTGTGACGCTCTTGCATAATCCGCAAATGCGCAACGCACTTGGATATGCCGGCAGGGCTTTGGTCGAAGCTGAATATAGTTGGGATCGGTGCGGTGAGCAGTTGGTGCATATCCTGGCAGAGAAAGAGGGTGTGTTGCTATGATCATTTTGCGCATACTTTCCTGGCTTCTCCTCTTTGCCCAAATCTTGCTTGCCTTGCCCATTCTTTACCTCTGTGTGGTATCAGCATCCGCAGTGTATAGCGAGCGAAGGCGGAAAGGAACACAAACAACAGGCGAAACACCAGCTTCCCATACCGATTTTGCCATTCTCATACCCGCTCATGATGAAGAGATGATCCTGGGTACGCTTCTGGAAAATTTGCGCAACTTGACCTATCCCCGCGAACGCTACACGGTCTACGTGGTAGCCGATAATTGTACTGATACAACGGCTGAGCTGGCCCGCAAAAGCGATTCGGTGCGTGTGTACGAGCGTTTTGATCAGACAAAACGTGGGAAGGGCTACGCGCTGAACTGGCTTATGCGAGAGCTTGAAGAAGCTCAGCGCGTACACGATGCCTATGTCATTCTGGACGCGGATTCCGTCGTCTGCCCAACTTTCCTGCTTTCTCTGAATCGAGAACTTCTGCGGGGAACTGAGGCATTGCAAGCGCGTTATACCGTATTGAATGCCACCGCATCTCCGGGTAGTGCGTTACGCTGGATTGCCCTTTCCCTGGTGAATTACGTGCGTCCTCTTGGGCGCACCAATCTGGGTGGGTCTTCCACGCTCAACGGCAACGGGATGTGTTTTAGCCGGAATTTCTTGCTGCGTCATCCCTGGCAATCGTTCTCGCTTGCTGAAGATTATCACTATTATCTTACGCTGGTGGAACACGGTGAGCGAGTGCAATATGTTCCTGATGCTGTGGTGCGTGCGCAAATGCCGACCACCTTTGCGCGCATGCGCACGCAGGATATTCGTTGGGAGTCGTCAAGCGGTGGGCGATCTTCCTGGGCTGTGGCATTACACCTGTTTGCAGGCGGCATAAGACAGCGGGATTTTGTCCGTATCGAGGCTTTAGCGGAGCTTCTGACGCCGCCGCTTTCGCAACTGGTCGCGGGATGCCTGCTCACCCTTATACTATCACTCTTGATCTGGCCGTGGCCCGGACTCCTGCTGAGCATCCTGCTTATCGTTGGCTTGATGGTGTATATCGGCAGTGCCTTTTACCTGCTGCGTCCACCGCAACAAATGTATAAAGCTCTCTTGTATGCGCCCGCTTTTATGCTCTGGAAATTGTGGGTGTATTTCGTTCTGCGGAGAAGTAAAAAACACACCAGGTGGGTGCGTACCAGTCGCGCCGTGGAATAGTTACCAGTTATTTTTATGTAGGATGCTGAGGATGATCAAACAGGCTAGCATGAGTTCACCAGACTCACCAGAATGCAGGGAGGAAAAGATGCTTCGAGATGTTTTGATAGATACTGCCATAAAGTTACGCATTGATAGCCAGGTACGTAGTGTACGTGCTGCCCTTTTTCCCATCTACCGGCATGATCGCACCGAAGGCAAGTTTTTGCACTCCTTAGTGTCATCTGTCCTTGCGAAGGATTCAAACTGTATTGATATCGGTGCGTATCGGGGCCGCGTCCTGGAAAATCTTGTGCGAATAGCGCCCTCTGGCAAACACATTGCCTATGAACCCTTGCCACATGCGCATCAATCGCTCGTTGAGCGTTTCCCATCCGTTGACGTTCGCCTGGCAGCAGTATCCAACGAAACAGGGGAACGGGAGTTCACCTATGTGAAAAATATGCCAGCTAGAAGCGGATTTCGCGAAACATCATATCCGAAACATGCAGCTATTCAGAAGCTGACTGTGCGTGTAGAAACACTTGACAACGATCTTCCTGCCGGTTATATCCCGGCTCTCATTAAGATTGACGTGGAAGGAGCCGAGCGTCAAGTTATCGAGGGTGGCATAAAGATTATCGCAAAATATAAGCCTCTGGTTATCTTTGAGCATGGAAAAGGTGGTGCAGTGTACTATGATACGCAACCCCGCCATATCTATGAGCTGTTACAGAACGAAGCTGGCCTGCGCATTTTTGACCCCGAAGGCAACGGGCCATACTCCCTGCAACAGTTTGAGGATTCGTTTGCCCTTGATGCTCGCTGGGACTACGTGGCGTATTAGTAGGAGCGCAATTTATCACGCCCAGAACACGAGCGCAGCAATGTGCCGGTCTCTTCGTTTATTTATGAAACACTTCCTTGAGCATCGTGTTTGCCCACAGTAAGCGATACTGGCCTGCTCCTGCATCCGTGGGGTGAATGCCATCGCTTGAGATCAGGTTCTGATGCTGCTGGAAGTAGGCCCATAAATCAGGCCCCTTCACGACTTGCGGATAAGCTTTGTACAACGCATCAATTTGCGCGTTGATCTGGAGCCCGCAGCTCTGGATACTTTGCGTACGGCCCCAGGGAATATGCGGTATGATAGGAACCTTTCCCGCTTTCAGAACCGCCTGGATCATGATCACATAGTTGCTGTAGAAACTCGCTGGACTGACGCACCCGTTTGCGTCATTCGTTCCATAATCGAGCGCGACATATTTCCCAGGGAAAAGCGATAACCAGGTGTTGATATATTGTGCGCCAGTGTTGCTTTGCACGTACCCTGTGCCGCCGGCTTCCTGTATTGGATAGTTATTCGGCACTTTGTCGTTGATGAGTTGGGCAAAAAACTTTACTCCGCCGACCGTGGACTGTGCCATTGTAAGTGCGGTAATAGAATCGCCAAAGAAGATCCAATCGTCTGCGGTAGCGGTATTTGCGTCAAACACATCCATCTTGATATTTGCATCGTTGTTCTCGGCCGCTCCATCAATGGCAGTAACATGAATGCGCAGCCAGTTATCACCTGCCATATTCAGGATATGTTGGCGCGAGTGATAGTGATTTCCGTTCACAGTAACTTTCGTTAGCCAACCAGTAACGGGTGGATTGTGGCCCCCGGCTGCCGGGTTCACCTCTATCGTATAATTTTCGGGCATATTGTAGGAATAATTATTGATGATAGTATGGTCGTAGTTAAACGATTCGTTATACCAGACGACCAGAACATTGGTGCGCTCGGCAGTTGGCACACTGGAGAGATCATAGGCTAACCACGCAGGTGTAAGGATTGATCGCCACAAATGATCATAGCTGCCATCATTGCCGTAGGAAGCCGGTGTGGAACTGTTGGAAGAAGAAAATGCGGGTACATTGCGACTGATTAGAGGTGAGGACGTTGAAGGCCCGGTATTACTGGTTCTCCCCGTTGCCGGTGTTGTATTGAGTCCAGGATACAGTCGGGACAGAGCAGAAAAGAGTATCAACGAAATAATGATGGAAATGATCAGGAGCAACCCTATAAGGGCATACAATTTTCTGTTTTTGAGCGTGACCTGTATCATGGCGTACCTCACAACTGATGTACTCTTCTAGCTCTTTCACCACTTTACATAACATACGATGAACTTCATCGAGAAACTTCGATAATGCGCAGGAAAAAATCTTGTACTGTCACCGAGTCAATATCTCCACTGATAGCCAGGGCGGCCTTATACCCATTGGGCCAATTTCCAAAACGAATGAGCGGTTTCTCCAATCGCTCGATTTCTTCCACCAGTGCGCTACGTCGTTGTAACTGTTCCTCTCGCGTTTTGCCCAATCCTTCGCGCTCATCAAGATACAGTGTATACAGATCCGCCTCAGTTTGCAAGCAACGAACCGTCGGGTACCCCTGCTCATGCAAGAAGTCAGCGACGGTCTGCGACGTCTCTGGCGAGAGCGCAATACACGGGCAACAGGTAGCAGAGACTGTGAAACTGGTAGATTGCACTCGCATATCCAGAATCAGCCCAGGAGACAGTTGGAGCATCAACAGTGACACGCCGCGCAAGTAACGTTGCCTGTGGTGTACAGGAAGCTGCAACGTGCCAACGCTGCTCACCCTGTGGCGTAAAGGTCAGGCTAAACTGGCGGCGTTCCTTCCACCACTGCGCGATATCTCCCAGACGTGTGATCCAGACTGGCTGCGGTCGGCTGTAAGCGTATGTGAGCAAAATATCCAGGGCCTGTTTACAGAGAATGCCGCGCTCTGGATGCAAATTGAGTGTGTAGAGACCTCCCATCTCATAAACACGGCTCATTACAGTACTCCAGAGAATGCCGACCTCTTCCGGCTTTGTTATCCGCAAGCGATCAAATAACATCTCGTCATCAGGAATACTGGTTGGAATACGCAACAAGTTTCCCTCGAAGTGCGGACGTAATGCATAGCCGCTACAGGGAATTGCCTGGAAAAGTGCCAGAGATTTCTCATAGCCATCTCGCATAAGTGGCGATAGCTGGTTCATGTCGATGACATCGTGTAAGACAGCCTCGTTGCTCTCGTAGACAAAACCGAGGTCGCTAAACACCTCAAGCGACTCCTCTGTCCACCCTAGATAGGGATTACGAAACCCTTGATAGGGAATATGGCTTTGCTCAAAAACAGCGATAGCCTGTGAAGTTTGCGCATATTGCTTGTCTTTATTCAAGGTACGATAATCATTGTGGACATATCCATGAACGCCGACTTCCGCTCCTCGCCGTGCTATTTCTGAAAGCAGGGTTGGATGTCGGCGCAATACCACAGCGGGAATAAAAAATGTGGGTGCAGCACCATAATAGTGCAGGGTCTCAATAACCGTATACAAAGCCTGGCGCGTCTGTGCCTCCGAGAAACCGAAGCGCGTGAATACCGTTCTCAGCCGTCGCGTAAAGTTGTGGGTTCCCTTCGTCTTGATTGAATACAAAACAAGAATTCATGGCTCTCCATCCATTTCTTATTTACTACCCATTTACAATAATGTGTTTACGCATGAGCGTATGCTTTCTCACTTTAAGCGTACTGTTCTATGGGCAGCAATCAGGTTTACATGCGTGTAGAGAGCGTGTTAAGAAGGGAGGGAATCAGTACATGTTCCTCTATATCAATGGTTCGTGGAGAAGTCATTCAATTTGTTTTCCAACGTCTGGTTCTGCTTTTGCACTCTGTTTTTGCGTTTTTCCCCATATGCCCGCAAGCGTTCTTTGATTGCAGGATCGGCGATAGCCAGTTCTTTCGCGGCGTGGATGGCAGCGTTGACGGCCCCGGCCTCGCCAATTGCCATCACGGCAACCGGTGCGCCCTCCGGCATCTGCACCATCGAGAGCAGTGCATCTACGCCCTTGAGCGCACCCAGGTCTCGTGGTACGCCAATGACCGGCAGATCGGGCCGTAGATCAGCGATATTGCCGGGGAGGTGGGCCGCTCCACCTGCACACGCGATGACAACCTGCACAGTAGATGGCAGGTTCTCGATATGTTGGACGACCGAGCGCAAATCTCGATGCACCGAATTGATTTGGACGAGGCAAACAATGCCGAATTCGTAACGCAGCGTGTCAATCGCTTTGATCATCAGCGAAAGATCAGAGTCGCTACCCATCGTCACTAACACTTTGGGCTCTCCTTTAGCATCCTCCCCGATCCCTTCAGGCGAGACAAGGATTCCGTGTTCGTTTGCCAACGAAGAGCGTATGGATCGTTCATCATGCGCCATTTCTGCCATCTGCTTTCTTATATCGAGAGTGCCGCCCTCACCTCCATAGCCTGTCTATATACCGCATCAAGATTATTCCCGACAACGGTAATGTGGCCCATTTTGCGGTCAACCTTTGTTTCATGCTTGCCATAGATATGCACAAAAACATGCTCCGGGTTATACTCATCATGCTTCCCCATCCACTCCGGTTGAGCAGGCCCATTGCGCCTGCCGAGGATATTGATCATGACGGCAACCGGGTAGAGCATATCGGTTGGCCTGAGCGGCAAATTGGTAATAGCCCGCAAATGTTGCTCGTATTGCGATGTCTGACATGCCTCTATCGTAAAATGTCCGAGATTATGCGGACGAGGCGCGATTTCATTGAGCCAGATAGTGCCGCCTGTATCAAGAAACATCTCTATGCCAAAAATACCAGCACCTTCGAGATAACCCGCCGTCTGCCGAGCAATATCCTCTGCCTCTCGTTGTAAAGCAGGTGCTATAGGTGCGGGTGCAAATACCGTCTGGCAAATATCACGCTCGTAAATCATTTGTACGACGGGATGCGTTGCTATTTCTCCACGCTGATTGCGGGCGATCATCAGGCCGATTTCTTTGTCTATATCCAGGCATTGCTCAACATACAGTTCGCGCTTTCCCAGCCGGGCAATAGCCTGCTCGATATCTTGTGATTGGTTGATGCGAGCATTACCACGCCCATCGTAGGCATCCTTTTTTGCTTTTAGCACGAGCGGATAACCCCACATCTGTGCCGCTTGCTCAATATCTCTTGCCGTGGCTATCTCTCGAAAAGGCGCAACGGGAATACCATGCTCCGCCAGAAACACTTTCTGCCGGTATTTATCCTGAATCATTGCCAGCGAAGTGGGCGAGGGATATATTGTGGCACCCTCTTCCTGTAATGCTTTCAGCGCGGAAGTGTTGATGTGTTCTATTTCATAGGTCAGGATATCGGCGTGTTGCGCGAGTTGGCGCAGTGCCGCCGGGTCTTTCAAATTCCCAACAATCTGTTCCGCAACCGCTGATGCCGGGCATTGCGGCGTCGGGTCAAGGACAGTGACGCTGGCATACCCCATTGCCTGCGCCGCCTCACTCAACATGAGTCCAAGTTGACCGCCTCCAATAATGCCAATGCGCGTGGCGGCTATGACGCTGCGCTCCGCGTCGCTCAAAGTGTTTTTCAATGGTTCGCTCGTAAATGGAATGGTGTTCACATTTCTTATTGTAACCAGTTGCCGAAGGGAGTGTCAACGTGGGGACGTGATAACACAAATTGACTAACTCCATGCGCAAGTTTTTGGGCACGTGCCTTAATGCCTTCGATTAAACAGAATGTTAATGATGAGGACAAGCACAGTGAAGATCAGCAGTGCAGCGATGAGGAATGGGTAGAGGACGCGCGAGCTTGGGTTGTCTGGCGATATCGAAGATGCGCCTACCCCTACGATAATGAAAACAACCACCCAGAGAATGAGAGAAATAATTGCTAGGGCTAGACGCTGGCCTGATTCGAGCGGTGAGGAACTGTTGACTGGAGGAAGTTTTTGTCCAAAGGCGGAAGACGAGTAGTTATCGTAGCGTGGAACCTCTTCATAGCCAGTATAGGAGGTTTGTGGTCCGTTACGATTGGTTTCGCCTTCGCCCATCTGATGCTGCGTCATCTTTTTCTCCTGTTCATCGTATGCATCGTTTGTTCTTAACTACGAATAGGAGATAGTGTAGTTGCATATTCAAACGAGGATGAATTGAGCATGGTATTTCTCCTTCAAGTTTGAGCATCCGTAAGATGATTTCAATTATATCAAATAACCAGGAGTAAACAGAACCCCTTGACAAGGTGAACATTCCGCCGTATACTATGAATACCCCTACCTGGGGGGTATGGGTAAGCAAAATAGAAAACAAAGGTCACCCTTATGGCTACCGAAACGAAGCGTTCTGAAGAGAACGTTACAATAGAACAAAAGCAAGCGGCAACAAATTGTGAGGTTGTCTTCGATCTGGAAGGCATGACCTGCGCATCCTGTGCCATGCGCATCGAAAAGGGACTCAAGAAGATGCCGGGCGTGAAGCTTGCCAGTGTCAATCTTGCTACCGAGCGTGCGACCGTTAAGTTTGATCCTGCACAGACCGGCATAGAGCAAATGGTGCAGAAAGTAGATGCCGTCGGCTATAAGGCAACGCCGCAAATTTCAGCACCACCACAACCACAACCCTCATCCATGGAGATAGATACCGATTCAGCCTTAACGCCAGATGCACCACCTGTTGGTATCGCTCAAGTGGATGAGCAGAGCAAACGACGACAGACAGAGATTACGCATAAGCGCAACTTGCTCATACTGGGCATTGTCCTTACATTGCCCGTAGTCATCCTCAGCATGTTTTTCATGGGAGCTTTCCCTGGCGAGAACTACCTGTTGCTTGCACTCACCACCCCGGTCTGGGCCGTTGTGGGTTGGGAATTTCACAGAGGTGCAATTAAGACATTGCGGCATGTCAGTGCCAACATGGATACGCTTATCTCAGTTGGCTCAACGGCTGCCTATGTGCTGAGCGTGGTCGCGACGTTTTTCCCGAACATTGTTGGCTCAACGACTTTTTATGATACAGCGTCGTTAATCATCACCCTGATTTTCCTGGGCAAGTACCTTGAAGCTCGTGCTAAAGGACAGACGAACGAGGCCATTCAGAAACTGATGGGCTTGCAGGCACGAACTGCTCATGTTCTGCGTGCCGGTAAAGAGGTAGAGATACCAATTGAGCAGGTACAGGTGGGCGATGAACTGGTGGTGCGACCGGGCGAAAAGATACCCGTTGATGGCGTAGTTCTCTCCGGCACATCGTCGGTGGACGAGTCAATGATTACCGGCGAAAGTTTGCCTGTGGATAAAGTTGTGGACGATGCATTGATTGGCGCAACCATCAACCAGCGCGGCCTACTGCACATGCGGGCGATGAAGGTTGGCGCGGATACCATGCTGGCAAGCATCATTCGCATGGTTGAGCAGGCACAAGGCTCGAAAGCACCCATCCAGCGTCTGGCGGATACCATCTCCGGCATCTTTGTTCCTGTCGTCCTGGTGATTGCCTCACTGACCTTTATCGCGTGGGCAATTATCGGTAATCTTACTGTTACCTCCATGCAAGCAGGTGGTATGTCGGCAACGAACAATCCGTGGATTGTGGCGATCATCGCTGGTGTTGCTGTACTAGTTGTCGCCTGTCCTTGTGCGTTAGGATTGGCAACGCCGACCGCTATTATGGTTGGTACGGGCAAGGGAGCCGAGCAAGGCATCTTGATTCGCGGTGGCGAGAGCCTGGAACGCATTCAAGCGGTACGCGCTATCCTGCTCGACAAGACAGGCACGATCACGAAAGGCAAACCGGCACTAACCGATGTCGTGACACTCCCCGGCAAAGACGAAAATGAGATGCTCCGTCTAATTGCCAAAGCCGAGCAAGGTTCTGAACATCCCCTTGCCTCTGCCATCGTCGAGGGTGCCAGAGCGCGAGGCTTGACGCTAGACAACGCGCCCACACAAGTTACCGCCATCGCGGGACGTGGACTGGAGGCGCAAGTGGAGGGTCATGACATACTGATTGGTACGCGCCGTTTGCTTCACGAGCGTGATATATCATTTGACGCTCTACAGGCCAACATGGAAGCGTTGGAGGAACAGGGCAAAACGGCAATGATTGCGGTCATCGATGGCGAAGTAGTGGGACTGGTTGCCGTTTCCGATACGGTCAAAGTTGGTTCTGCCGAAGCGATACAGACCTTGACCGCGCAGGGCATCGCTGTCTGGATGATCACCGGAGACAACCGGCGTGCCGCGCAAGCCATCGCAGCCCAGGTTGGTATCCCTGCCGAGCATGTACTGGCGGAAGTGCTGCCGGAGGACAAGGCCAATCAAGTCAAACGTTTGCAGGAGCAAGGGTTGGTGGTAGCCTCCGCCGGTGATGGTATCAACGACGCACCCGCGCTGGTACAGGCCGATGCAGGTATCGCGATGGGAACTGGCACGGATATCGCGATGGAGGCCTCCGACATTACGCTCGTGAAAGGCAACCTCAAGAGTGTCGCTACCGCACTGGCACTGTCCAGAGCGACGATGCGCACCATTCGGCAAAATCTTTTCTGGGCCTTCGCGTACAACGTCATCTTAATTCCAACGGCGATCCTCTCACCGCTCATCCCGTTCTTACGCGAGAACGCGCCAATCTTCGCCGCGGCTGCAATGGCCCTCTCATCCGTTACAGTGGTCAGCAACTCGTTGCGGCTACGGCGGTTTGGGCGATAACAATTGATAACAGGCAAAAATAGACATAACAAAATACAGGTAGGAAAGGATTTGAAAACATGAAAGCAGAGAAACCAGATGTCTTGAAAAGACTTTCATATATCGAGGGACACATCGCAGGCATACGTAAGATGGTCGAGGACGATAAGTACTGCATTGACATCTTACGGCAAACCCACGCTGTACGTAAAGCGTTAGAGAAGCTCGAATCGATTATCCTGGAAAGTCACCTGCGCACCTGCGTTCCCGAAGGGATCAAAGGTGATCGTGAAGATGAAGTCATCCAGGAGTTGATCCAACTCTACACTATCGCAGGCAGTCACGCGGGCAATCAATAGTCCGCTTGAACCATTACCGAAAAAGGAGAAACCATATCATGGAGTCAACAACACTTGTTGCACCCGACATTTCTTGCGAACATTGCCAGCACGCCATCGAAGGCGCAGTTGGCAAAATGGAGGGCGTCAGTTCCGTCAAAGTTGATATTCCCACGAAGACAGTCCGTATCAGCTACGATCCACAGAAAGTGACGCTGGACAAGATCGAGGAAGTGATGGATGATGAGGGGTATACGGTAGCGAAATAGGGCAGGATACGACTTTATACTGAGGAGAGTTGCTTTTATACGAAGGGGCAACTCTCTTTTCTTTGTTGTTTTCCTTTTCAACCGAAGCTTGGACGTTTACACAGCCCTTGTCAGGCGTGGAATTATTTATATAGTAGTCCATTTGTTCTACCTTTATTGTGTTTTCCCTCGAAACAACGTATATTAACCTGAATAAATATCTACCCTAACTAGAGCAACAGGCGGACGACGTGAGAGGGTAATACTATGCCAGAAATAAATTGTACGATAGAAAATCTATAATAGTACTTTTGATTTTGCTTCATGACTTAATTCCTAATTGCCTTTGAAAATGCTTTCAATGTGTATATATTAGCTACTTAAGTACATTCACACAAAGATTGCGGGATAATGGTCGCTCACTAAGCATAGGCAATGCCTTGAAAGTAGTGTGATTGTACTTAGTAGAAATACAAGTTATTCTTTCGTATTGGGATCGAGAACAAAGTATGCTGAACAATTGGTTAGTTCAACAGATAAAGCATTTACCAGTACATAAATTCCCGGTGACAGATGTAACTGAATCAGTTCCACCTGATGAGGAGGTTGTGGATGCTCTTGCACTTGCTTTATTATTCGCTCATGGTAATCCACAGCAAATTCGAGATCAATATAAGCTTCTTCTTAGAGATACTGAGGATAATTCTCTGACTATTTTGAAGAAGTATTTAGAAGATCACATTTTCCCTGGGGGAAAAAGAATAAGTGTTCGAGTAGGCAATTTTGGAGAAGTACTAGCATCTACGTTTCTGATTGAATTTGAAAACTTTTGGTTCCCAATTTACAAATTACGTTTCCGTGAAAAAAAAGAGTGGGCAATGCGCCTAACCGACCTTTGTCTCATTAAGCAGTTAGATAGCACAAGACCTTTAGTTTGCTATGGTGAGGTAAAAACCATATCAGGGGACTGCGATAAAGACATTGCCGTTAAGGGTCATGATAGTTTGGTTTTAGGCGAGGCAAAAGAGGCTTTATCTAACCCTGAAATTTTGCATTTCATCTCCACAATATTGTATGAAACATCTAGATTTGAAGAAGCCCGCTTCATTTCAGGGATATTACTAAACACTATCACCTATAATAAGAGGCATGATCTTTTTATTGTTCACTCAAAAGAGAGGTGGAACGACGAAATATTAAACCGGCTTGACGACCATTCATTGGATTCGCGGCTCGTTGATTTCTCACCAAAGTTGTTTTAATTGCTCAATTAAGGCAACTTATCGATACGGTGTATGACCGATGTACAACAGTTACCAAAACTTTGATGAATTCAATGGACAAACAGGAATATCTACAAAATGCATACCTAACCTTGGAATCACTAATGAGAGATCGACAGTTTGGAAATGAACTGGCGCAGGTTCAAGCGCGTTCAATCCAGGAAGAGCTTTCATCCATTCAGCCAAGCATTAACTATACGTTCAAGCCTCAGGAAGTTTGGCGAAGATGTAACTATATTTTTTCAAATAGCTCTCTGCTCTTGAGAGAGGCGAGCCAAGAATCGGAAAATGCTGATAAAAGAAAAACTATTTTGGACTCTTTGAAGACTGCTGCCCAATCGTTTGAGTTTCTTTCAAAGTTTGCTAACGAGGAAGATGAAGAAATTTTATTGATTAACGCTGCAATATGCTACCATATTGCAGGATATCATGCGAACGCACAATGCCTGGCTAAGATTGTAGAAAAAAACTATCTCTCTGAAGAAGGCACTGGAGAGAGATTTAGTAGTTCAGATGCCACTTTGACGTGGTTTTTTCGCCATGCACTCCTGTCTTTTTTAAGAAGAGATATTGTCAAATTACAGCAAGTATGGTATACCCCATTGTCAAGACAAAAATCGACCAACTTTAAGAATGAACTCAGCCATACAGCAAATGGATGAAATTATGTTCGATAATACACCTGTGCAGGTGTTTGATAATCCAAAGACTGATGTAAACGATCTTGATTGTAGAACCGAAAATACTCTTTCAGCCCTTTTTCTGCATCCCCTATTGTCTGATAATCCTTAAGATACACCTCCTCATATTTGACCCTTCTCCAGAGCCTTTCGACAAAAATAGTATCGAGTGCTCTTCCTCTCCCATCCCAACTGATACGCACATCAGCAGCTTTCAACCGATTGACAAACTCGTTGACTTCCAAACTGCGATCCCTGGTCGTTGTTGAAAATCTCTGGCTGCGCGTTCTGAAATGCCTGCTCAAGTGCCTCCAGACAAAAGGCGGTCTCCAAAGTAATTGAGGTTTGCCAGGAAAGACACGTAACGGCTGAACCAGTCGATAATCGCTACCAGATACAGGAAACCTCCTCTCAGGCGGATATACGTGATATCTGTACTCCAGACTTGATTGGTTCGATCGATAGGTATTCCGCGCAACAAATACGGATACCGCACGCTTGGCTCTCCCGGCTGACTCAGCCGCGGCTTGGGATACACCGCCATCAAACCCATCTGCCTCAACAGTCGGGCCACACGTTTGTGATTCACCTGCTGGCCCTGGGTTCCTAACCAGGCGGTCAGCTTCTTGATGCCATAACAAGGCGTTCGGGTATATTGTTCATCCAAAAGGCGCATCAGAAGCAGATTCTCCTCACGCGACCTCCATCGGTTGGTAATAATAGCTAGAGCGAGCCAGCTCCATCAGCTCGCACTGCCGTGCGATGCTGATGCCTGGATACCCTGCTTCGATCAGTGTCCTCTTCTCCTCAACGCTCCCGATTGACTTTTTTTTAGCCAGTCCATCTCCATTTTCAATTGCCCGATTTCCTGGTATAAAGACGCTACCAGGGCTTCATCCGTTCTTTCACGACGCTCACGACCTCCCGAAAAACCGGTGGTGATTTCTTCCAGCGCCTGCTTCTTCCATTGCGTGATCTGGGTCGGGTGAACACCATATTCACTCGCCAACTCATTGATCGTCTTTTGCCCTTTCATTGCCTCGACTGCTCCTTTCGTCTTTTCCTCTGCACTGTACCGTTTTCGTTGAACAGACATCGTTTTCCTCCTTCTGACATTTCCCGATACAGCTTCATTCTATCTTATTGGCCTGCCCAGTTTCTGGGGGATATTATAATGCAGTACAGAATATTCTCTCTATTACTAATAATGGCACAACAATGCCTGATGGCTCAATCCATCCCTAAAGGTTCTTCAGGAAGTGAGAAACACGAATGAGTGACCAAGATAACGGACAGGTAGCTACCCTACAACGCCCTACCACAAACGATTCTGAAGCATGGAGAACTTACTGGGCAGAGCATAGGTGGTCGTGGCGAACTGAGCCGGAGATTGATGAGGAACGGCAAAAATATCTCGATGAGCGACGAAAAATCGCTCCTGATATTGTAAAAGGCATTTATCCGTTTAAAGAAATTAAACTAAATCGGGCTGATGTCGAATGGCTGTTGGCAACACACGAAGACGGAAAAGGACCAATAGATTTTTATGATATAGCCCAGAGAGGACGAAGAGGACTAGATCTGCGAGGGGCAGACTTGAGAGGAGTAAACCTGAGAAAATTACCATTGGCACGAGTTCAATGTCGTCTCTATTGGCAAGCGTGGAACGAGGCAACACAAGAACAACGCTGTATGGCAAAAACACTGCTTACGGGAGTAATCTTAAACAGAACACACTTAGAGGCAGCAGATTTTCGAGAAACTGATTTAGAAGGTGTTAGTATTCGTCGGGCTTTTTTGGAAAAAGTTGATTTTAGGGGGGTCAATTTAAAAAGAACAAAACTTAATTTTTCCGATCTAACAGAGGCGCATCTACGAGAAGCACATTTAGAAGGTTGCGATCTTAGTGAAGCATATTTGGTAAGAACGCGTCTTCATAATGCTAATTTGAGCGATGAAAAAGGAATAGGCCCTCAATTAGTTGATATACATTGGGATGATGTAAACTTTGCCATTGTAAATTTGCTGCAAATGAAGATGCTTGGAGAAGAGGGTATTGCACGTCAAAAAAGTCGTAACGGTGTATTGAAAAACAGCACGATACGGTTAAATGAGTATGAACAGGCTGTACGAGTTAATCGTCAACTCGTAAGTGTTCTTCAGGCACAGGGTCTAAACGAAGTTGCTTCCCACTTTGCCTATCGAGCGCAGATGCTCCAACATATCGTTCTACGTAGACAAAAAAAATTCGGCCAATACCTCTTCTCTGGTTTTCTCGATCTGCTCGCAGGCTACGGCTATCGCCCAGGCCGTAGTGTTTTATGGTATCTCGCCACTATCCTTGTTTTCGCACTCGCCTATCACTTCTTAGGAGGGCTTATCACTCTATCCCCCGGATGCATTCGTGTTTAGTATCATGTCATTTCATGGGCGTGGTTTTTTCCCTGCTCTTAGCCAAGAAACAAACCTGCATAATCCATTAGTGATGTTAGCTGCGCTTGAGGCCATTATCGGGTTGCTTATTGAAATCAGCTTTATTGCCACGTTCACCCAGAGATTTTTTGGGAGGTGATATGGTAGATCAAAACATAACCACAGTAAAGCACCGCTATCGTGGAATTTATCCCCTCCCCCTGCCTCGGCGAAATCTCCACCCACTCCGCAATGTGTTGTAACGGCTTTCGCCGAAGCGACCGAGCGACGTATACTGCATGGAACCCCTGGCACGGTCGCTTCGTCTTCCAAGCCTAACACATCGCTACGGGGTAGTATTTCTCCGATGCCCACCCCAGGACGTGCCTTCGCTCCCTCGCTCGTGCCAGCATGGTGTGTTTTTGTTCGTATATTTTTCCCGTTTAGTCTATCCATATTAGCTATGATCCACAGAAAGTGACGCTGGACAAGATCGAGGCAGTGATGGATGAAGAGGGATATACGGTAGCGAAATAATCTTTCTTCCCATCGTCATATACAGCAAGAGAGCCGCCAATCGTCATGATGGCGGCTCTTCATATTATTCATTTACCACCCGCGGTCTATAAGGTATATGAATGGACGAAAAGCAACATCAACATTGATAAAATCTCCCTCGTAGATATTTGGGCGCAAGCCAAGAATCCCTCTGAGAAACCAGTATGTTTCATGAAAGATATATGTTTTTCCAGTCTCGAAACTGTGCCACTCAGCACGAACTTCATACCTTATGCGTCCTAATATGGATACTTGTGTTACCTCGGCCTGTATTTTCAAATTTGGCAACTGATTGAGCTTTTTTCTTGTCTCTATTCTTCTCTTTCTTGCTTCCCTCATTACAACAATCATCACATGGATGTCGAAACTAAGCAATAGAATAATGATAAGCCCTTCAATAAAGGCGAATACCATCCATCCATCCATTTTGTCCCCTTATCTGCATCTAAAGATGCGAGGATAAAGATTGCTCATAAGAATTTTGTGAGTATATTTGTGGTCATGTAATTGTTAGACGATACCAGGAAGAATATTTAAAATGGATGGTGCATAAGTCATCGGCCTCGTTCAAAGTGACATCAGTAATCATTGCCTTCACCTCTCTTTAATGATCAGGAATATGAACTCAAGCATGGGCGTTTGTTAAAAGTTATTCAGAGGATAGCATATACTGACAAAAGGCGATATAGTATGAATACTATGAGGAGTATGAGGAGCGATACATTCTTTCATGCCTGATTTGACACTCGTTTTCATGTCTGGAATGCCCGGTACAGGCAAAACAACGCTTGCGTTGGCACTTGGGCGCATATATGGCTGGCCTGTGATAGATAAAGATAGTCTCAAGTCGCCTCTTTTAACCTGTGGTATTAGCGACGAACTCGCAGGGCCAGCTTCCTATGAGTTGCTTGTAGCATTAGCCCATGATTTGCTCGTACAACAGCATCTTTCGGTCATTCTCGATAGTCCTGGGCGTTTTCCCTCTATGCTTGAACAGGTAAGGGATATGACTGAACAGGTTGGAGCGCACTTGAAAATTATTCAGTGCGTTGCTAACCGAGAGTTACGTAACCAACGGATTAGTGGGCGTGTTGCTCGACCATCGCAATGGAAAATAGATGCTGATTTCACCGATGAGCAGGAACGCCAGATGTTTGCGCATTTTCCAGCAGATATTTTGGCGTTGGATACCAGTCATCCATTTGAACAAACTGTTGCGGAGGCATTGGTTTATTTGCGGCAGGTAGATTAACTGAGGGAAATGTCTCCAAGTCCCCTTATGCGGCTCGAATCTGACCTCTTTATGTGTTACACTGGAAGAAACAGACGTTCTACGTTTGCTGTTTTTGTCGAGTATGAGTAGAAAGGAGCCAGAGTATGACTACAGACGCTTACTCGTTGATGAGTGTGTACAAAGGTTGGGACGATTATCAGATCAGCATTGTACGGGCAATTGCCCCGCTTTCGCGTGAACAATTGGCATGGCGACCCGCGCCACATCTACGCTCGGTGGGCGAGATCGCAAATCATATTGTTGGCGGGCGTATTCAGTGGTTCCATTATATCCTTGGTGAGGGGAGTGCCGAGTTTGCCAGTCAGGTTGCCGCTTTGCCACCGATGAAGTCATTGAAGGGAATGCTGCCGAACTGGTCAAAGGGCTGGAGACTTACGTGGCAGATGGTTGAGGATGCTCTCAACCGCTGGACAGTCTGCCGACCTTGCATTGCCCTACATGCTACCTTACAAGGGGCAAAACTACGCTCTCACGCGCCAGTGGCTTATCGCACATGTCCTCGCTCACGATTTTCATCATGGGGGTGAACTCTCCATTATGCTTGGTATGCAGGGCTTATCTCTTCCCGAACTGGGCGACGAGGGCGGCCACCTCTCTGAACGCGCTCCCCTGGCTGAACCATCGTAAACAAGTCAGGGAAGAGTTACCATTATCACCAGATACAAGGTAGTTCCAAATAATGCTTCCAAACATTTCCACCATCACAAATACGCAAATTGAAGATGCTCGCTTATTTGGCTGGGATCCCACGCCCGGTATTGTCTCCGTCTGGGCCAATCGCGATGGGCGTGCAGTGGTATGGAGGCGTGAGGGCGAACAGGTAACGTACACGGTAGAGCAGTTTCGTCCGTGGCTATTTGCGCGTTCCCTTGATGATTTCAGGCATGTGGGAACCACCTTGCAAGTTGCTACCTGCGCATGGGGAAGATACCTCGTCTATCAGTTATCGTGAATTGGATGGCCCAGAAGGCTCCTATCGCTATTTTCTTTCCGCTCGTGATGGGCGAATGCTTGAGCGTGCGCTCTTGACGGGTGCTTCACGTCGGCTGAACCGCTCGCAAACCAGTTTGCACGAATTGCAGGACGATTATTATCGCGTTGGTCCGGTCGAGCAGTACCTTATGCTCACCGGGCGTGTCTACTTTCGCGACATGGTATATGACGACTTGCACCGCTTGCAATTCGACCTGGAGACCACGGCACTTGACCCACATCGTGGGCGTATTTTCCTGGTTGCGGTACGCGATAATCGCGGTTTTGCCACCACGCTTGAAGCCCCAACGCAAGATGATGAAGCCCGGTTAATTACCGATCTTTGCGCGTTAATTCGCGAACGCAACCCCGATGTCATTGAAAACCATAACCTGTTTGGCTTTGATTTACCTTTTCTTGAACAACGAGCAGCCTTATTAAAGGTATCATTAGCGTTGGGCCGCACGGGTGGGCCAGCACTGTTGGAACGCCGGGAGGAGACGCTGGCAATTGGCCCGGAAGCGCGAAAACGCACACGATATAGCGTTGCGGGACGTGAATTGATTGATACGTTGGATGCAGTGCGCCGCCATGATTTCGTGGTGCGCGATATGCCGAGCTATCGTTTGAAAGAAGTTGCCCGCTATTTTGGTATGGCAACGCCTGAGCGTGTGTACATCGAAGGCACGGCGATTTACGATACCTACCGCAGCGACCCGGAGCTTGTGCGCCGCTATGCCTTTGATGATGTGACGGAGGTAGATGGGTTATCGCGGCGTTTGCTGGGATCGCCTTTTGCGCTGGCGAGCATGGCCCCACGCCGTTATGAGCGGCTCGCCTCGGCTGGCCCGGCCATGGGTATACTCGAACCAATGCTTGTCCGCGCCTATTTACGTGAAGGTGCCGCGCTGCCCTATGCCGCAGCCAGCCAGAACAGCGGAGAAGGTTTGCACGAAGGCGGGGCCGTCCACCTCTTTGCGGAAGGCGTCGCGGAGCATGTCGTCAAGGCCGATGTTGCTTCTCTGTATCCCTCGTTGATGCGTAGCTATCAGATTGGCCCTGCCTGTGATCACCTCGGCGTCTTGCTCAGTATTCTGGATCGCCTGACCGATCTACGTCTCGCGCATAAAGCGGCGGCGCGAACGGCGGCAACTGGCTCAATCGAAGCAAACATGCATGATGCGACGCAGGCCGCCATGAAGATTCTGATCAACGCCGCCTATGGCTACATGGGTGCTGGCTCAATGGCTCTCTTTGCCGATAACCATGCCGCCGGAGAGGTGACACGACGCGGACGCGATGTATTGACAAAAGTATTGAACTCACTGCGAGAGCGCGGTATGGCCTTGATCGAGGCCGACACCGACGGCGTGTATTTCGCCGTGCCATCCGATTGGACGGAAGAGCAGGAACGCGCATTAGTGGCCGAGGTTGGCGCGGAGTTACCAGAGGGCATTCGTCTTGAGTACGAGGGACGTTACCGCGCTATGTTCAGCCACGAAGTGAAGAACTACGCACTGCTGACGTATAACGGGCGTTTGATCGTGCATGGGGTTGCCTTGCGTTCCAGCCGTTCAGAGCCATTTGGCGAACGCTTTCTGCGCCAGGCTCTGCTCTGCACAATGACGAATGATATCATTGGAGTACGCGATGCCTATTTCGAGATGGTAAGTGCATTGCGCAATCGCTCTTTGCCAGCGTCCGAGCTGGGTGCGCGTGTGCGCCTCTCAAAAACGCCGGAAGCCTATCTCGCCAATCGTGCCGGGCATTCTGAACCACAGTACGAGGCACTATTGGCGGCGGGACGCACGCGCTGGTATCCCGGCGAACGTGTCCGCTTCTATCGCACCCGTGGCAAAAAATTTATCTGGCTACCCGAAGAGGCCGATGAAGCCACCGTTGGTAGAGACGACGATACCGATACCGACGTTATTGAGCCAGAGAACGACTTGCTCGCAGATGAAGAGCAACAGGCCAATGGGACGGCTTCACGTCATACAGCTATTGGCGAGCGGCGCGACTATGATGTCGAACATTACCTGCAAGTGCTGGTAACATCCTACGCCTCGCGCCTGCGCAAAGCGTTCACTCCCACCGACTTTGAGCAACTCTTTCGCCTGGATGCCCAACCGGGACTCTTCGACCGGCCCGTGGAGAACATCCAGCCGCGCTGGATTCGTTGTGGTTGAGGGGAAACGTTACGTTCTTCCACTTTTCTAAGGTTATGAGAGAATGTAACGAACAGGATGTACATGCTTTCATTTGATGTGTATTGACACGCTGATTGTTCAGTATGAAAGGAAACAGTTGTGAAGACCCACAGCGCTTTACTCATTATCGATGTCCAGAAAGGCTTTTTTGATGAAGCCGACGAAGAGGACGCCGCGTTCCTGAAACGCATTGCCGGTTTGCTTGAGAGGGCACGAGAGCAGCACATCCCCATCGTGTACATTCAACATGATGGGGGCCCTGGGCATCCCTTAGAGGTCGAAACATCGGGCTGGCACATTCATCCAAGGATTATGCCTCGTGCCGAGGACATCGTACTCAGCAAGCGTGCATCCGACGCCTTCTATGAGACACCACTACACGAAAAGCTGCAATCCCTTGGGGTTACTCGTCTCGTGGTGACTGGGGCGCAGACCGAATTGTGTATAGATACCACCTGTCGGCGTGCGGCGTCTCTCAACTACGATGTGTGTTTGGTCGCCGACGGTCACACCACAGGCGACACCGACATGCTCAGTGTTGCTCAAATCATTGAGTATCATAATGGCCTCTTGCCCCATCTTGCGCACCCGACTCACCCGATCAGCGTTCAGCCAGCAACAGCAATTCAGTTCTACTAGAGGAGAAAGGGATATCTCCTGTGGTTCCATTGAACATAGCAAAGATGACTCAGCGCCAGTTTATTCTTGGCAAACAAGGATTGTATCCAGGTCGGCGCTGGCAAGGCAAAGCAGGTGTCTGTGAGGCACTGCACGCGGGGTGCGTGGTCCAAATTGACCCGTTGGCTGTGGTAGCGCACAGCCATGATATCGTGCTGTACGGACGGGTACTCGATTATCGCCCTGCCGATCTGCAAACTGTACTCTATACGGACCGTCTCTTCTTTGATTCCGGCGGCGCGGTCACGCTTTATCCCATGGAAGAATTGCCGTACTGGCGCGTGGTCATGGCACGCAAGCAGGGTGAACTTCGTCGGGTGCAGTTTGCGACCGAACACGCTGATGTGGTGGAGATGGTCCAGCGGGCTATCCGTGATCGTGGCCCATTAAGCGTGCGAGACTTTGCCAATACCGATCTTGCCAGAGCCGGACTGACGAAGGGATCATTTCGATCTGCCAAAGCGGTCAATCAGGCCTTGTATTATCTCTGGATCGCTGGAGACCTCATGACCCACAGTCGCAAAGGACTTGAGCGCGTGTACGATCTGCGAGAACGCATCTGTCCTGCTGGCCTCGATCAGGTCGCAACAGCCGAAGAAGCCGATGCCTTTTTTGCCCTCAAGACCTTTCAAAGAGGAGGAATGCTGAGCGCACAGGAGTGGAAAAATTGGTTTGCCGGAACCATCCAGCGTCCGGTTTCGGCAGGAGAAGCGAGAGAGCGCTTAGACACGCTGCTCAAAGAGGGCAAAATCGTGCCGGTGGCACTGCAAGAGGACCCCAAAACGCTGCTGTTCTTGCTCGCTGAAGATCTCCCACTCCTGGAAAAGTTGCACACGGGGACCATTCCCGCTGAATGGCAACCGCTCACTACCTCAACGCACGATGAAATGATCTTTCTCGCTCCGCTGGATATTGTGAGTGCCCGCGAACGAGCCCTCTCGCTGTTTGATTTTGAGTATGTGTGGGAGGTCTACAAACCGCAAGAAAAGCGACGGTGGGGGTACTACACCTTGCCGATTCTCTATCAAGATACGCTGGTTGCCCGCACAGATCTCAAGCTGGAACGAGACACAAAAACACTGGTGGTGAAAGGCTTCTGGTTAGAGAATGGCATCTCGGCAGACACCCCATTCGTCACGGCTCTCGTGCGTGCCTTCAAACGTTTCATGCAGTTTGTTGAAGCCGAGCAATTGAATGTCACCGCCTTGTCTCCAATCCCCTTGCGGGAAAAGGTAGAGCAGTTGCTCCATGCTCTGTAATGGTCCTCCGAGAGGTGAGGCCCACATTATGGCTGATCGTATTCTGACCTTACGTGAACTGAATCGTGCAACGCTCTCACGTCAACTGCTGCTGGAGCGGGTTTCCTCGCCAGCCCTTGACGCTATTAAACACCTCGCTGGCCTTCAGGCGCAAATGCCCGGCCCGCCCTATATTGGTCTGTGGACACGTTTGCAGTCCTTCCAGCGCGACGACTTGACACGTTTGCTTGAAAATAGGCAGGTTGTGAGGGCAACGATGATGCGTTCAACTCTTCATCTCATGACTGCGGAGGACTATGTACTCCTGCGCCCTACTCTCCAACCCGCTCTTACTCGTGCCATGTATGCCTTCTTTGGAGAGCGTGCGAAGAGTCTTGATGTCGATCAGTTAGTTGCCGCAGCTCGATCATACATACTTGAGCAACCACGCACATTTGTCGAGATACGTGCAAGGCTCGCAGAACTTTTCCCGGCTATAGACCCGGCACTTATTGCCTATGCCGTGCGAACGCACCTGCCGCTTGTCCAGGTACCATCTGGCGGCAAGTGGAGCTTTGCGGGTAGTCCTGCCCACGCCGAAGCTTCAGAGTGGCTTGGACATGAGCTTGCCCCTCCTTCGGAAGGTCTACGTCTCCTCGTTCACCGCTATCTGGCGGCATTCGGCCCCGCGACGGTGAGGGATATCCAGACTTGGTCAGGGTTGGTTCGGCTCAAAAGTACCATCGAGGCACTAAAACCGGAGTTGCGCACGTTCCGAGACGAACAGGGCAACGAACTCTTTGATCTTCCTGATAGTCCTCTACCTTCTGCAAATGTTGCCGCGCCACCCCGCTTTATTCCAGAGTTTGACAATCTGATACTCTCACACGCCGACCGGCGGCGAGTAGTGGCGAACGAGTACCGTTCCTCAATTTTTCTGCCTGCTGGTTGGGTGCGTGCAACATTTCTCATTGACGGCTTTGTGCGTGGAACTTGGAAAATCGAGCGAACTTCCAATATAGCAAAACTCATAATCGAGCCATTTGAGCCACTGTCAGATGAAGCTCAAGACGCCTTGATCGAGGAGGGTGAACGACTCATCCGCTTCGTCGAGGACTCCGCAGAGACGTTTGAGATTCAGTTGTAGTTATTCAGGGAGCATACAATGCCATTAGTTTTTAAGCTATACACATCCATCCGCATTTTCCTCAAATACACATTTGAGGGTGATACGCTATTGCGCTCGATCAAGACTGCGCTGGTTGTGGGCTCAATCCTGGCGGCGATTAACCACGGGCAGGATATTTTGTCAGGGCAGCTTTCCTGGCACTGGTTAGTCCCGATGCTGGTGACGTATCTCGTGCCATTTAGCGTGGCAACATTTGGGCAAGTGCAAGGCAAACGGCAGCGTGACAAGTTGCATTCAATGGAAGTGAAGCCATCATGAATAGCCGAAGAAACTCCATTCCTTGCAATAATCGCCTTCCAGCCTGCTTTTTACCGTTTACCCTTCACATACTCAACCTGTCACTCTTCTGCCTTTAGCTCCTGAGCCAATTTCGACCATCTCACTCGTATGGGTGAAATGGATTTCGACTGGCTGTCCACTGTTACGACATACTTATGTTGCCTATGTTTTGCACCAGATTATACGATGGCCCCTATTTCATTCTGCTATCGGATGATCTGCACAAAATGGTGATTCACAGGCCGAATTTGTTTCTACACCCCTACATCATAGAGTTGCTCGAATTGCAAATCCAGATCATTGGTTGCCTGCCACATTGAAGCCAGGGCCTTGCGTACATTGCGGGCTGCGCACGGCGGCAGATCATCGCGAGCGGCAAGGTTTTTGAGCGTTTGGTAGGCGTCAAGCAGAACTTGCTCCTGTTCGGTAAGTGGCTTGCCCAGCAGATCGGTTGCTCCTGTATTTGCTGTATTCATTTTGATGGCTCCTTTACTTAATATTGTGCTTTGGGACGGGCGTCAACGAGACGTTTGGCTTTGAGTTCGAAGCGTGGCAGGTCTCCGTGATTCATCAGTTCAATGTTGAAGCGCAGGCCCTCGTGCGCGTTTGACAGGTCCTTGCTCAGTTTCTGCTGCATGGTTTCCCATCCGGTCTCATATGCAGGCGCAACCTCAACTCGAATGGTAATTTCATCCTGCAAATCTTCGCGCCGCCAGATGTAGATCTGAAATTCGTCAATGGCGTTGTACTCGCGGATAATCGCCTCTACCGCACGCGGGTAGACATTGGTGCCGCGAATGAGCTTCATATCGTCCCAGCGTCCGCGAATGCCGCCATCGTAAATGTCCCAGGTGCGCCCACAGGTGCAGGTGCTGGCGGGAACACGCATCACCATATCTTTGGTGCGATAGCGAATGACGGGGATGAAGCCGCGCCCAAACGATGTAACTACCCGTTCGCCAAGCTCGCCATAGCCAACCGGCTCATCGTTAAAGGGGTTCAGTACTTCCTCGATATAGTGATCTTCGATGATATGCGTGCCGCCGGGCTGGTGAGAACACTCGAAAATCATGATCGTGCCAACTTCGGTCATGCCTGCCGTATCGCCACACTTCGCGCCCCACGCCTCCTCAAGCTGGTGCTTCACGGCGGGTATCGAACCGGCGGGCTCACCGGAGAGAATAACCTTGTTGACTTTACCCTCTTTCGCGATGTCAATGCCCATTTCTTTGGCCCTCTGTGCCATATGCAGCGCGTAAGTGGGCGTGGAGCAGACGGTGGTGACACCCATCTCGATAATTTGCTTGATACGCCCATCGGTAGTTTGCGCCCCGCCGGGAATGACCAACGCCCCAATTTTTTCACAGGCGTAATGCGCTCCCCAGAAGCCGATGAAAGAGCCATAACCGAAGGCAAAGTAGACGGTATCTTCGGGCCGCACGCCGAAGCCCCAGATGCCGTAGCACCACATCTCATTGATCCATTCCCAGTCCTTCATACTATCCAGCACGCGAATAGGTGTGCGGCCCGTTGTGCCGGACGTGAGGTGATAACGAATGGCGTTTGTCTGATCGGTTGCCAGCAGATCGCCATAGAGGGGATTTTCCAACTGCAAATCCATCCACTCTTCCCGCGTCATGAAGGGAATACGGCGAATATCGTCTAGCGTTTGTAGTTGCTCCGGCTTGAAGCCAGCGGCATCGAAGCGGCGTTGATGGAACGGCGTAGTGGTATAGGCCCACTCGCACAACCTGCGCAACTTGAGCAATTGCAATGCTTGCAAATCCTCTCGCGGTAACGTTTCGTTTTTGGGGTTCCAGTATTCTGAATAGGCCATGATGTTTTCTCCTCCTCTTTGAGCAGTTGACACTGATTTATGATTTATTGTCACGCCCGACCAATTCGCGGGCGATAATCACGCGCTGGATATGGCTGGTTCCCTCGTAAATCTGCAATCCTTTGATATCGCGGTAATAGCGTTCGACCGGGTATTCGTTGGAATAGCCCCGGTTGCCGTGCAGCAATACCGCCTCGGAAGCAGCTTTCATCGCCGCCTCGGTGGCGAACAGTTTGGCGATGGATGTAGCTTTTGTGGATGGCAAACCCTGATCCTTTACCCATGCCGCCCGATAGACCAGCCAGCGTGCTGCCTCAACATCGGCAGCCATATCTGCTAACGTTGCCTGGATCATCTCAAAGTCGGCGATACGCTGCCCAAACTGGCGACGTTCTTTCGTGAAGGCGATACTAGCGTCGAGACAGGCCTGGGCAACACCAACCGCTCCCGCCGCGACGCCCAGTCTTCCGCGATCAAGGGCTGACATTGCTACCTTGAAACCTTCTCCTGCTGCACCAAGCAGCGCACTTTTTGGCACCTGGCACTCCTGGAAACGAATATGGGCATGTTCCGCCGCCCTGTGTCCCAATTCTTTGCCCGCCATTGGTTCGCGGATAAAGCCCGGCGTATCCGTCTCAACGAGAAATGCGCAGATGCCTTTCCGTCGTAAAGAGTAGTCTCGTGTGGCGAAGACGATAGCGATATCGGCACTGGGGCCGTTGGTAATCCATATTTTCTGACCTTTCAGAACATAATTGTCGCCATCTTCCCTGGCCGTCGTCTGAATGCTGGCGGCATCTGATCCTGCGTTCGGCTCAGTTAAGGCGTAGCAACCAATCCAGTCGCCTGACGCCAAGAGTGGCAAGTAGCGGCGTTTCTGCTCCTCCGTTCCCCAATCCTGAATGCAGAGCGAGACAAGGCTGGTATGGACGGTGAGGAAACCGCGCACCGACGAATCCACCCTGCCAAGTTCTTCACAGAGCAAGGCATAACTGACAAAATCCATCCCTGACCCGCCGTACTCCGTTTGAACTGGTCCACCAAGAAACCCAAGTTCGCCCATCCGTTTGACGAGATGAATGGGAAAGTGACCTTTCTCGTCAGCCTCGCGAGACACCGGAGCGACCTCTTGTTCCGCGAACTGGCGGGCTTTATCTTGTATAGCCTGTTGTGCGGTCGTAAGCTCAAAATCCATAGCGACTTCCTTTACTCATTTGCGCCGATTACCGCCATACCTTCTATCTCAATCAACGCCTCGTCCTGATAGAAGCGCGAAATTTCTAACAGGGCCGTTGCCGGGTAATAGCTGCCAAAGAAGGCTTTATGCACGTTGCCCAGTTCTTTCAGATGTGCCAGATAGTCGTCGCGGTCGCTCACAAAAATCGTTATTTTCATGATATCCTGCATTGTACCGCCCGCCGCCTGCACCACCGTTTGCAGGTTGCGCAATACCTGTTCATATTGTGCCACGATATTCCCCGCAGCCACTATCCGTCCCTCTGCATCGCTGGCGGTTTGCCCCGCTAGGAAGAGCAATATACCTCCCGTCACGAGAACACCGTGGCTGAACCCTCGTGGGCGAGCCAGCGATGGTGGATTGACAATTGCTTTGCCCATAACACATCCTACCTTCCAATGAATGTCGGCTTCTCTTTCGCTTTGAATGCTTCGTAGAAACGACGGTGGTCTTCACCCATCAGCATCAATGCCTGTGCCTGCGCCTCAGCCTCAATAGCGGAGGCTAAATCCATGCTCAATTCGTGATTCAGCATGTGTTTGGTCATTGAAATAGCCAGTGTAGGACCCTGTGCCAGTCGTTTTGCCCACGTTTGCGCCGCCGCTAGCAGGTCGTCGTGAGGGACTATTTTATTGACAAGGCCGTACCGCTCGGCGGTAGTCATATCAATTGTATCGCCGAGTAGCAGTAGCTCAAAAGCGCGGCCCATGCCTACGACTCGTGGCAGCAGGTAGCCCGCGCCCATATCAGCACCCGTCAGTCCTACTTTTGTGAAGAGAAAAGCGAAACGCGCTTTCTCGGAGGCAACGCGCAGATCGGAGGCCAGCGCGATAACCGCACCCGCTCCGGCGGTCATGCCGTTGAGAGCGGCGATGATCGGTTTGTCCAACAGGCGCATATTTTGCACAACGGCCCCGGTCATGCGTGTGAATTCCAGGTGTCCCTGCATGTCGCGTTTCAGCAGCTCGCCGATGATTTTGTGAACATCACCGCCCGAACAGAAGCTATCACCCGCACCAGTAATAATGACGACTCGTACCGCATTGTCATAACGCAGCGTTTCAAACAGGTCGCGAAGCTGTGCATACACCTCGAAGGTGAGGGCGTTCATCACTTCGGGCCGGTTGAAGGTGAGCGTTGCTATGCCGTCATTCACCTCATAGAGAAAATCGTAGCTCATTTGAGACCTCTTGCTTTTAAGACATGACTCCGCCGCCGTCAATATTGATGGCCTGTCCGGTGATGCCCTTGCTGCTATCTTGTGCCAGGAACACTGCTATCGCGGCCACCTCCTCCGGCTCGATCAGACGGTTTTGAGGACTGGTTTTTACCAGTGCGGCGCGTGCCTCCGACTCCGCCATCCCTGTTCGTGCAACGATGTTGTTGACACTGGCATCAGTCATGGGTGTATCAACATAGCCGGGGCAGATGGCATTGACCGTTATATTGTAGGGCAGCATCTCCGTAGCCAGGGCGCGGGTCAGGCCCAGCACGCCATGCTTGGCGGCGGTATAGGCCGCGATGTAACCACCACCCACGCGAGAAGCTATCGAGGCGATGGTAATCACGCGCCCGTACCGTTGCTCAATCAAGTGCGGTATAAATGCCTTTGTTACCTGGTAGACGCTGGTCAGATTGATAGCAAGCATACGGTTCCAAAGTTCGTCTGGATGGTTCAGAAATTTATGGCTTCCCGCGTTGCCAGCATTATTGACGAGGATATCAATCCCGCCCATACCGTCAAGAAACGTTTTCGCCATTTGTTGTACCTGCTCCAGGCTAGTGACATCGCAAGATGTCATCCAACTTTGCCGTCCCATTGCCTGGATATCCGCCGACAGTTGTTCAAGTTCCGCCGCAGTACGAGCCGTGACTGCCACATCGGCCCCTGCCCCGGCAAGCGCGAGCGCAATACTGCGCCCGATGCCACGTCCCGCACCCGTTACTACCGCCCGCTTTCCCGCGAGTGGAAGATCACTGTTGCTTGACATAAATAATTGGTGTCCTCTCTTCTGGCTTGCCGATCAATCGGCGATGGGTGCGATAATGCACATTAACAAATTATGCGGATACAATAAACCTTGTAGGAGCCGGTTTACCGCGCTCACCGCCGATTGATCGGCAAGGGGGCCGGGGCCGATAAATCGGCGGTGAGCGCGGTAAACCGGCTCCTACGGTGCTTCAATGTCCCTTACATTACTGACTGTTCCAAAATACACAGGTCTGCACGTCCTGCCGCTAAAATAGTGTTGACCTCATTAGTGGTGGTGAGATAACCACCGACTATGGTTGGTATGCCAGCCTCGTTGCGTATGCGGTCGCTTAATGGTGTCAGAAAACCGCGCCCGTAGGGTGGCTCACCTTCAAGTGTGGTTTGACCTGCCAGTACTTCGATTATATCGCACCCGTGAGCTTTCAGTATACTTGCCAGCACGACGGCATCTTCTACGCTGCTACCGTTCTGCACGCAATCAGTGGCGGAGATGGCTACTGAGATGGGTTTGCTATCGGGCCATGCCGCCCGCACTGCATCGAATACTGCTAAGGGAAAACGCATGCGTTCCTCCAGGTTGCAACCATACTCGTCGGTGCGCTGATTAGTTAATGGCGAAAGAAAGCTTGCGAGCAAATAGCCCTGTGCGTAATGAAGCTGCAACAGGTCAAAGCCAGCTTCATCTGCCATACGAGTAGCCTGGACAAAATCGTCACGCACCCGTTCCATGTCGGCTTCGTCCATCTCTTTGGGAATCTGGCTAACAGGAGTATAAGGAATAGGCGACGCTGAGAGCAAAGGCCACGCACCCTCACGCAATGGTCTATCCAATCCACGATCTCGCAGGCGTGTTGCGCCCCGTCGCCCGGCATGGCCTATTTGCATCGCAATCTTTGCCGATGAACAAGTATGTACAGCTTCAACGATACGCCGCCACTCGGTGACATGGCAAGCGGAATAGAGGCCCGGACTGTCAAGCGTAATGCGCCCATCGCTGGAAACGGCAGTGAGCGTACTCATAAGCAATCCAACGCCACTGAGGGCAAGATCGGTGATATGTTTTGCATACTTATCACCGGGCGTTCCATCCTTTTGCGGACTATAGAGATGTTCAGTGCTGGCCGACAGCCCAGCAATAACGCGATTCGGTATCGTGAGCGAGCGGAAGCGTATCGCGGTAAACAGCGGTGGCGGCGAGATCCGTTGTCGTACAGGTAGCTGTAAATTGTCCTGTGGCTGTCCACTTGTTTGCAATTCCGCCCAGGCTTTTTGTGTATACCAGCGATCTACAGAGTCACCGTAGCGAGGGTCGCGCAAACGCAGATCATCGTAAGATATTCTGCCGCTACGGGTGAGGAGTTGGAAGGTGAATTGCATCGGGTCGAGGTTGAGGTAGCGTTTGATGGTCTCAAAATAGATCTGGCTGTCCTGCGCTGCCTTCTGGAAGATTTCAACGACCGGTTTGCGCTCTATTTCATATTCGTTCAGGGCTGTTTCAATATCGCTATGTTGTTCAAGGGCACTGGCAAGAGCGATTGCATCTTCCATCGCCAGCTTTGTACCGGAGCCGATGGAGAAATGAGCCGTATGGATGGCGTCGCCTAGCAATACAATATTTTGATGGTGCCAGTTTTTCGTTTTCAATGTGGGAAAGCTAATCCACCTGGAGTTATTGGAGATCAGTGTTGCGCCTTCCAGGTCATTGGCGAAAAGTTGTTCGCAGTAGGCGATGCTTGTTGCTTCATCGGCAGTATCCAACCCGGCCCGTAGCCATGTCTGCTCATCACATTCCACGATAAAGGTGCTGGTGGTGCCGCTGGACGGGTAGGCATGGACTTGAAACAGGCCATGTTCGTTCTCGCGGAAAATGAAGGTAAAGGCGTCAAGAATTTTAGTCGTACCAAGCCAGATATATTTCGCTTTGCCCTGTGTTATCTCTGGTTTCAAAAAAGCTGCATAAGTTCTACGGATAATACTATTGATACCATCCCCGGCAATGAGTAAATCATAGTCGTCAATGTTCGCGATGTCGTGTACATCGTAGTTAAATTTCAACGTGATACTCAGTTCGGCGCAGCGTCGCTGTAGAATATTTAGTAGTTGTTTGCGACCGATGCTGGCGATAATGTGACCGCCGCAACGGATCGTTTCGTCGCGATAATATACATCGATGGCATCCCAGATGACGAAGTGGCTGGTGATTTCCTCGTATGTCTTGTAATCGGCACGTTGGAACGAGGCGAGCGTGCGGTCGGAGAATACGACGCCCCAGCCGTAAGTTACATCCTGTGGGTTGCGTTCGAGAATAGTAATCTCGTATGCGGGATACGCCTTCTTAATGAGGAGTCCGCAGTAGAGACCGGCAGGCCCGGCACCGAGGATGGTGATCTTCATACCACACTCCTACCCAACCCGTTGAGGATATCCGCCAGTTGGTTCAGTTGCTCAATGTCTGGCACAGTAGGAAACAGCACAAGCTCATCACAACCAGCATCGTCATAGCCGCGAATGAACTGCGCGACCGCCTGTGGCGATGTGAGCAAGCCAGCCGCAATTCGCTCAGCAAATGGCCCGGTGAAAGCGTAGTAATCTTTCAGATAGTTGGTTCCCTTTTCGGCAGCTTCCTCGCCAAATGCGAAATAGCCTTGTGCCCAGAGTTGCGGCTTGCCGGGGCGTCCAGCGTCGTACCATGCCGCTCGTGCTTTGTCGGCAGCGCGTGCAAAGGCTCGGGGTGGGCCTCCGCCATGCACATAGCCATCGGTGTAACGGGCCATACGCGCAAAACCCTTATCGCTCAACCCGCCCACCACTATATCGGGGCCACCTGGGCGAATCGCTTTTGGACCGATGGCACTATCTTCCCACAATGTGCGCAGCGTCGCCAATTGCTCAGAAAGTTGCCGACCGCGTGAACGATAATCTACGTGAGCAGCGTCATAATCATCTTTGCGTGCGCCCACAGCCAGTCCCAGCACCAGCCGACCATTGGAGAGCGCATCGAGCGAGGCCGCCAGTTTTGCCAGCAGCGTCGTGTTACGCAATGGCCCGATGACAATGGTTGTGGCAAGCTTAACACGCTGTGTGACGGCTGCTGCTGCTGCCAGTGAGAGCAACGGTTCGTAGCTGTCATAAACGAAACGATCAAGCACGCCGAGGCTGGAGAACGGTCCCTCATCGGCTTTACGCGCCCATTCAATGACGAGTGATCCTTCCGTTCCTGGCACAGTAGTAGGTAGTCCAATGCCGACGCGCATAAGTGCAACCTCCTTGTTGCATGTAGTTTCGGGGAGGAGATGTATTATGTGACAGGTGATTTTGTCGCGACAAAATCACCTGTCACATAATACATCTCCTCCACTTATTACCTACACTACTTGCGGGAGTTTCAATTGTGCTGCGGCAACAGCCTCGGCGGGATACTCGTAATCTTGCAGTTTGCCACTGAAGTACGATTCGTAGGCCGCCATGTCAAAATGACCGTGACCGGACAGGTTGAAGAGGATCACGCGCTCCTGCCCCTCTGCTTTCGCCTGCAGGGCTTCTTCAATAGTAGCTCGCACGGCGTGACCGGATTCCGGCGCGGGAATAATGCCCTCGCTACGAGCAAACAACGTGCTTGCCTCAAAAACCGCATTTTGATAGTAGGCACGAGCCTCGATAATGCCTTCATCGTGCAACAACGATACCAGTGGTGCCATACCGTGATAGCGCAAACCACCGGCATGGATGCCTGGGGGCATGAAATTGTGTCCAAGCGTGTGCATTTTCACGAGCGGAGTCATGCCGACGGTGTCGCCGAAATCATAGGCATAAAGCCCCTTGGTCAGGCTGGGGCAAGCCATCGGTTCGGCTGCCAGGAAGCGCGTTTTCAGCCCTTCTCGACGTGCTTTGCCGATGAAGGGGAATGCGATACCTGCAAAGTTGCTGCCGCCGCCGGTGCAGCCGACAACCACATCAGGGTAGTCGTCCGCTCGCTCAAACTGGAGCAGAGTCTCTTCGCCAATAACCGTCTGGTGCATTAAAACGTGGTTCAGGACGCTACCGAGCGAGTATTTCGTGGTGCCGCCGCTTTTGGCCGCGACCTCTACCGCTTCGCTGATGGCAATGCCCAGGCTGCCCAGATTATCAGGGTCTTGCTCAAGAATGCTACGCCCGGCATCGGTAAGATTGGTCGGGCTGGCGTGGACCGTTGCCCCATAGGTTTCCATGGCGTACCGTCTATAAGGCTTCTGCTGGTAGCTGACCTTAACCATGAATATTTCGACATCCATGTTGAAGAACGCACCCGCCATTGCCAGGGCCGATCCCCATTGGCCCGCGCCCGTCTCCGTCGAGAGCTTCTTCACGCCCTCTTCTTTGTTATAGAAAGCCTGGGCAACCGCGGTATTAGGTTTGTGGCTTCCCACAGGGCTGACGCCTTCATACTTATAGTAGATACGGGCAGGCGTATCCAGAGCCTGTTCCAGGCGGCGTGCGCGGAAAAGTGGGCTGGGCCGCCACTGCCTGTAGACCTGTCGCACCGGCTCTGGTATCTCGATATAGCGTTCAGTGCTGACTTCTTGCATAATCAAGGCCATCGGAAATAATGGAGCCAGGTCGGCAGGGGTAACTGGCTGCTTTGTGCCTGGATGCAAGACGGCATCGGGTGGTCTGGGCAAGTCCGCCGCAATGTTGTACCATGCGTGAGGCATTTCATCTTCGTTCAAGAGATATTTTGTATGACGAGTATCTGGCACGGTTCGCTCCTCTCACAGTTCCAAATGAAATACATTGTTCGTACAATGCGTTCAGAAGCATCATCGGTTGAGGTAGAACTTTGCGTAGTTCAAGGTTCATGTTGATATCGTAAGCCGTACCGCACTGAATGTCAAGGAGGCGATACAATCACTCTTCCCTCGTTTTTTGCTTTTAAGAACAGGTGCCATATCGCGCAGAAAGATTTCTGCTGTCTTTTGGTCCAATGCCTTTGAAGGCTTGTAAACGCGAGGACAATTCATCTATCGTTTCGGACTCGCCCAAAAGAGCCGAGAGCGTTCCATAATCTTCTTTTAGCGATTTAGAAACATCCAACAATTTCGTCGCCGTTGAGAAATCATAACGGACATAATGCCCTCTGTCTAAAACCTCAACAAGTTTATCCCATCCAGCTTTGAGGATCGCTTCTGGTGTAATGAAACCCTCCTTGATAAATTCGAAATAAGCTCTCTTTGCCACTTCCTGCTGGATCGGTTTCCCAAATAAAAGGCACGCCAGAAACCATTTGAAATACTCTGTTTCCTGTCCTGACGCAAGATCAATGCCCAATTCCTTAGCGTATATCTTCTTCTCTTTCATAGCTTCTTCATCAATCAGTCTTCTGCCTCCGCATATTAGGAGCCTACCCGTCTCCACCCATTATCATCCACGCTGATTGCTAACTGGTTGCCCCAAAGTACGCGCCCAAGCAGTTCCGCCGACTCTACCAGCCGTGGCCCGGAGCGGTTTAGATATTGATTGCCGTCAATCGCATAAACGTGCCCATTGCGGACCGCTTGCAGCGTTTGCCATACGGGATGGTGTTGGAGAATGGGCAGGTCTTCCAGGGTGCGTTCGATACCATAGCCACAGGGTGCCAGTACCAGCACATCGGGGTCTGCTGCCTGTAAATCTTCCCAGCTTATCCACGGAGAGTGTTGCCCGATCTCGCCAAAGACGTTTTCGCCACCCGCGTATGCCACCAGTTCCGGTGTCCAGTTGCCTGATCCCATCAATGGGTCAAGCCACTCCAGAATGGTCACTCGCTGTTTAGCCCCCAATTGTGATGTGGCAACCTGTAGAGCATCCAAACGTTGTTGATAGCCGCGCACGAGTTGCTCAGCCTCTGCGCGGCGATGTAATGCCTGCCCTACGCGTAGTACATCTTCCCATACATCGCGCAAGCGATAGGGTGAGAGCGAGACGATACGTGGCTCCAGTCCCGTCAATTGTTGTACCGCTCGCGTCACATCGCGCTCGCTTACCGCGCACACTTCGCATTGATTTTGCGTAAAGATAACGTCTGGTCGCAGCGTTTGCAGTTGTTCAATATCAATTGCGTAGATGCTCAGGGCGGTGAGCGCGGCCTCTTCCACGGCTACCGCTGCCTGGACGCGCTGTTTAATCTGGGCATCGATTTCCGCGCTGCTCGTGCTCGTAGTGGTCATAATTTGTGGTGAACTAACCGTCGGCAACGACAATACTTCTGGTGGATAGTCGCATTCGTGGGAGCGTCCTACCATCTGATCGAGGCAACCCAGTTCCGCTATCGTCTCGGTGGCACTGGCGAGTAAAGAAACAATGCGCACGGTATCTCCCTTTTACTCTTTTGTCCGGTATTCTCAAATCAAACACATACTGCCATTGTATCATACGTAGCTGGATGGACTTCTCCATGATTGCTGCCAATGCAGGTTGTTGCGGCTAGCAATACTATGCTTGATACTTATCAAGAGGGCCGGGGAGAGCTTTTTCCGCCTCATCTTCCAGGCGATTTTCGTTGAAGTGTACGAAGATCAGAAATGCGATGATGCCGATAACCGCGAGAATGATGGTGACGATGCCGATTGGACCGGTGAAGCGATCGATGTTTTTGCCCAGGTAGTATCCGCCCAGGCCGTAGATTGTTGCCCATACGATGCCGCCCAGGGCATTGAAGATGAGGAAGCGTCGCCAGGTCATGCGGTTGGTGCCGGCCAGGAATGCTGCGAACGCTCGCAGAACGGCGACAAACCGCCCGAAGAAGACGACCTTTCCACCGTGTTTTCTGAACAGGTACTGTCCAAGTTTCAACTTGCGCTCATTCAGACGAATGTAGCGGCCATAGCGGCGCAGTAGCCGATAGCCACCCTGCCGTCCAACAAAAAAGCCGATATTATCTCCTAAAATCGCACCGGTTGCTGCGGCCGCAATGACAAAGGGGATGAATAACTGGTGGGTTTTACCGGCATAAATGGCGGCAACAAGCAACATAGTTTCACCGGGGAAGGGTATCCCTATGCTCTCAATGGAAACGAATACCAGAACGGCCCAATAGCCGTAGACATGGAGCAGGGTCATTAGTTGTGATGTAGCTATTTGCATGTGCTTTTTGCTTTCTTAATAAAATTGTTTAGGAATATCTTTCAACAGTATTTCATATGCATCCGTCTGGTACAGTATATGCGAGAATGATACATATTCATCATGCGTCATTATACGTTATTTTGCTGGACAGCCACTTTGTTTTGCGTCATCGCAGCACTGGCAATACCGCCGAAAAAGCAGACTGTACCGATTGCGAGAGCCGTGTAAGCATCTTTCTGGTAGCCATACACCGTCAAGAGATGGCAGCCAATAATGAAGACAACGATGCCCGTTGAGGCCACTATGCCCAGTTCGATCACGCTAAAACAAGCCGCTATTCTGGCTCGCGGCTGAGCAACGATTGCTCCCACAATACCGATCAGTAGGACAATAGTCCCCACTGCAATCACCGCGTAGCCGCGCTCTTGATATTGTACAAAATTGTACGTGAGGTAGTTCACCCCCACAGCCAGCATCATTATCGCGAGAGCCATCACGCCATAAAAAACAGCCGCTTTGATTTTCGATTGTGCCGTGATAATCCCCGCGACGCCGCCAATGAGACAGCCTGCTCCGGTGCCGAGGAAGATATATGCCCTTTCGTGGTATTGCATAAAGATCAATAAATATATGCCAAAGATGAGGATGAGTGTGCCTGCTATAAGAGAAATGGAAAACAGCGTAGAGTGTTTCATGCAGACGAAAAGCCTTTCTCTATGGATATGCTTCAACAAGTATACGTCCGTTCAATAGTAAAGTTGCCTACGAAGTTATGCCTGAAGATGTAACGTTTCAGATAGGGAAAGAGCAAGGAAATAGCCAATATTGTTGTGCTGTGTTCGTCTACTCATCCTCTTTTGGGAGGGGTAATATTATATAAAAGATTGATCCTTCCCCCTTTCGGCTTTCCACCCGTATCTGGCCATGATGTCGTGTGATGATCTCACTTGAAATATATAAACCCATACCAAGCCCTGGATAGGTTTGTTCCAGTGGAGTGGGGGCTTGATAGAACCGCTCAAAGATTTTCTCCTGCTCGGCTTGCGCGATACCAATGCCAAAATCCTGCACGCTTACACATGCCTGCTCCGAATCGTTTGAGATGCGAATAATCACTTTATCCGCATAAGGAGAATATTTGATTGCGTTGATCAGTAGATTGCACAGAACCTGTTCAAGACGGTCTCTGTTTCCAATGATCTGAACGCTTGTGCGGCCTTCAAGAATGAGACGATGGCTTTGTGTTGTTTGCTGTGTGGTTCCTACAATTTCCTGCACAAAGCTATCAAGATCAAAGCGTTCCATCTGGAAAGCCAATTTGCCAGCCTGTATCTTGGAGAGATCGAGCAGATCGTTGATGAGTGCCGTCAATCTGCTGAGTTGCTTCTCCATAATGGACAAGTAGCGCATCGCTTCTTCATCGCCCTGGCGTTTGAAGCGGCGATGTAATATCTGGGTAAATCCCTTGATACTGGTGACGGGTGTGCGAAGTTCGTGGCTTGCTATACTAATAAACTCATCTTTTCGTCGCTCTAATTCTGTTTGTTGTGTGATGTCATGCGAGGTGCTGACAATTAGCGAAGGTCGCCCCTGTTCATCGTAAATTGCCGAGCCGTTTCCTGAAAGGATGACCCAGTGTCCATCTTTGTGTTTTGTCCGGTAAGAAGGAACATTGGCAACGCCTCCCTTGAATATGCTGGCAAACTCTTTTTCGATGTACGGAAGGTCGTCGGGATGGTTGAAGCTAAACGCTAATTCGCCAATCATCTCATCGGGTGTGTATCCGAGCAAGGTTTCACACGATGGAGAAATATACACGATATACCCCTGCATATCGAGCATCGTAATCAGGTCTGCGGTATGTTCAACGACCAATCGGTAGCGTTCTTCACTGTGGCGTAATTTCTCTTCGGCCAACGTTCTCTCAGCAATTTCCTCCTGTGCCTCTCGATAGAGACGTGCATTATCGAGAACCAGGGCGATGCGACGCGCTAACTCCTGGGCAAACAGCAGATCATCTTGCGTGTAATGCCGGTATGGTTGTATAGAGGAAAAGGTCATTGCCCCTATGATTCTCTCGCGTGCGATCAGAGGAACGCCCATATACGACTTTAGCCCAAGTGCCTGAATAATGTTGAGCATTTCAGGGTTATCACGTACAGTATCCAGTACGCTTTGAGAAACTGTAGTGATAAGTTCTGGTTTCCCCGATTGGAGCAATCTCTGTAAGCCATGTGTGGTGCCTGCACGATCTTTGTATTGCTCATAGAGTTGCTGGACAATTGCTAATTTTTCAGGATCAATGTGATTCACCGTTATATCTTTGATGTGCTGGCTCTCATCAAGGATGGCAATGCGGCAGTAATCGGCAAGCGTTGGTACGAGAAGCTCAGCGATTTCCTTCAACGTGACTTCGTGGTCGAGAGAAGAAAGAAACATTTCGCTTGCTTCATTCAGCAATTGCTGTCGCTCTTCCATCTGCTTGCGTTCGCTGATATCGCGAAAATTTGAAACGATGGCCTGAACGGTGGGATCATGGAGCAAATTCGTGAGTGTACTCTCTAACCACTTAATTGAGCCATCTTTATGAAGAAATTGATGCTCCACAACAATCGTCAGGCCGGGTGTGTTGATAACCTGCCCAAACTGTTCCGTGATAAACGCGAGTTGCGCAGGTGGAACAAGCTCAAATCCATTGCGCCCAACCAATTCCTGCGGCGTGAATCCTAAAATTTTCTGCACGGATGGACTCACATAGAGAAAAACGCTTTCTCCCGTCAATAATGCGATGGCATCCGAACTGTTTTCAATCAGAGTAAGAAACAGCTTTTCGCTTTCTTTGAAAGCATCAGTTATCTGAGAATTAGCGGTGGCCTTTTGAGCTTCTATGGACATACAGTTCATTCCTTCGCACAAAAATGATATGTGATCATGAAAGCGTCTCCTGAAACCTGTACATTTTCTCGCTACTATAGCATGTTTGCATGGCTGAGGCAACGTCAGCAATAGCTCAAAAGAAAAAACCGGAAGAAGCTCGGCATGACGCGCTCTATCCTTTCTATGTCGGTACGATCACTCGTAACCGTTGTTCTGCCAGGCGGACATGGGTCGGTGTCTGGCCACGCACTTCGCCATCTAACGTGACATCTCGCGGGTCGGCGTGTGTGGTGACGGTAACGCCTTGCGCCTGTAAATGGTGAATGCCTGGGATACCTGTCAACTCCGCCGGATGGTGGACGAAAGCACTCTCCCATCTTTCCTGTGGAGAGGACGGTTCTACCACTTGCTGTGCCTGGTTCGTTTGCGTGTTGAATAAACGCGAGAGACGGGTGCTGAGATTGCTGAGATCAACATCATCCAGGACAACGATATCAAGCAGGCGATCCTCCATGCTTGCTTGCGGTAGCGATAGTTGCCATTGCCCGCCAAAAATGGGGGCATTGATCACGGCTACCTGTAAGGCGCGACAATATAGGGGCGTATGTTCAATATCCACTTGCGAGAGTGGCTTTCGTCGCCATATGTGCGTTTTAGGCATTGCCAGTCCTTCGAAGTGCAACTCAACGTTGAGTGGGTCATGGCTTCTCAAGACTTCCAGTGCCGCCATTGGGTAGGTCATGCGACCGTAACGCTGGCGCGTGGCGACATTGGTGGCGAGCCGGGCAAACTGAACGTTCAGACCGACCGTTAAGGCATGGGCAAAATAGCCGTGGCTGTGTGAGGGAACCCGATCGAGTACTGACCCCGTTTGCGTTTTGCTGGCAGGATGTATTGCTTGCTCTGCCGGTTGCGCAACACCAATATCAACTTCCTGCTCGAAACCACTGGCGATAACTTCTGCCGCCTCTTTCAGCGTTTGTGGTATATGCAAGGTGCGGGCAATGTCGTTCGATGTGCCGAGCGGAAGTATGCCGAGAGGGAGTGTACTTTCGGCAATATGCGTGATCACGCCGCCTAGTAGCCCGTCGCCTCCTGCCGCAATGACGATATTTATGCCATGTTCCTGCCATTGAGAACCCTGTGTCGGCAGATTATCCAGCTCCGAAATTGGTAGTGCTTGTGCGATATGTAACCCGCTTGCCTGGAGGTGGGTCAACGCCTCTGAAAGTTGTGCTGACCGGCCAGAATGGGGACTGTGTATCACTATGACATTGCGTGTCTTTTGCAAGTTATTTGTACGTCCTTCACACGGTTTGTTCTCTTTTGTTGCAGTATAGCGTACAATCAATAACGGTTGCAAATGTGGGAAGAAAGGATGTGCATCTCATCACAGGATTAATTTTCGCTGGAAGCGGCTCGCTCGTCGCTATTTCGCCATTTGGCAAGCTGAGCGGAGCGCATATCAATCCTTCTGTCTCGTTAGCTTTCTGGGCGCAAGGGAAAATGCATGTTCACGACCTGTGTGGCTATATTCTCGCTCAGTTTCTTGGCGCGACGATTGGAGAAACGCTGCTTGTTCTGGTGTGGCGTACTTATAGCGAGAGCGTGCGAAATGGGATGACGCTGCCAGGTGCTGGCTATCCGCTCTGGCTGGTATTCTCAGCCGAGGCGGTGCTAACCTTCTTGCTCGTGTTGCTCATTTTTGTGTTTGTCAGTAGTCATCGTTTGATGCACTGGACTCCGCTGATGACATGGATTCTTGTTGCGACGATGGTCTGGCAGGAGGCCTCCATCTCCGGTACCAGCCTGAATCCAGCACGCAGCTTTGGGCCGGCCTTGCTTTCATGGAACTGGAACGATCAGTGGCTCTACTATATCGCGCCGCCGCTGGGTGCATTGATCGCTGTTGGTGTTTATCGCCTGCTTGCTATCGGTGAGCGCGATGTATTGACCGGCAAGCTATTTCACGTTCCTCATTACCGCAGCGTCTTTAAAAATGTTAGTGCCTCGCATATGCCAGCGAATGGGCCACTAAAAAAGGCAACAAGGTGACATAGTGAGAATTGGCACCAGGGATTTGGTGTCCCTGATAGATGCCAGGTACCTGGTGCCAAACTTCCTTAGAGTACCGGTTGTTGTGTCTCGAAACGCGATCCAACTTGAACAGAAGCAACAGGTTGCTGCTGTCGTTGTGGTTGTTGCTGCGGCGTTTGATCAGTGTGCATTGGCGAGCCGATAACCGGGCGGGCCTCGTAATCGTTCGGCGTAGTAGCGTCTTCTCCTGCCGAAACATCGAGACTTTGGAGAACGGGTGTAAGCACAACGCACAAAATTACATTGATGAGCAAGGCGGCGACGGCGATATAGGTAGGAATTACCACAGGGCCAAAGGCGATTGGATAGACCGATGCCAGATTATTTGAGAAGAACATCCAGGTACCGGCGATTAATCCGCCGATCAAACCTAAAATGAGCGCACGCCGGTGGAACCAGTTGGTATAGAGACCGAGAAAGACCGGCGGCAATGTCTGTATAACCCAGATGTTGCTGAGGAGTTGGATAGTTGATTGCCAGTGTACTGGGCAGCACCAGGATAAAGATGAGTGCACCGATTTTGACGACGAGCGAAGCTGTTTTTGCCACGCTTGATTCTTCACGTTCAGTGCAATCGGGCCGGAAGTATTCGCGATAAATGTTGCGTGTAAACAGATTGGCGGATGCAATTGACATAATCGCCGCGGGAGCCAGTGCGCCAATGGCGATAGCAGCGAAGGCGAAGCCTGAGAACCAGGCAGGGAACTCTTTAAGGAAGAGTGCTGGTAAGGCCGCGTTGGTGCCATAGGTTGAGGTTGCCTGGATACCATCGGCAATTGCCACATAGCCAAGCAGGCCAATCAGACCAATGAGCAATGTATAGGCAGGTAGCAGAGCGGCATTGCGTCGCACTACCTGACGGCTATTCGTACTGAGTATGCCTGTAAGTGCATGTGGGTATAAGAAAAGGGCGAGCGCTGACCCTAATGCCAGCGTTGAATAGGCGCTATATTCCGATGGCGGCAGAACGTCATGAAATGTTTTGGGATGTATGCACCGCCTTTCGCATGCACTGCCGCGAAAACATTGCCGAAGCCACCAAGTTTTGCGGGAATGTAGATGATGGCGATCAGGACGATTAGCCAGATAGCCACGTCTTTGACCACAGCAATCAGCGCAGGCGCTCGCAATCCACTGACATAGGTATAAGCGGCGAGGACAACGAAGGCGATGAACAGCGCAACCTCGACCGGGAACACCCATTTGCGCAATTGAGACTTCGATACCATAAATTTGCAGCGAGATATAGGGCATGGTTGCCAGGATGCCGGTGAGTGCGACGAATAAGGCAAGTGTGCGGCTATCGAAGCGTTCGCGCACAAAGTCTGCCGGTGTAACATAGCCGCGATGGCGAGCGACCGTCCAGAATTTGGGCAATATCAGGAAGACCAGAGGGTAGATAATAATCAGGTAAGGAACGGCAAAGAAACCCAATGCTCCTTCGCTAAATATGAGCCCTGGTACCGCAATGAATGAGTAGGCGGTATACACATCGCCACCTATCAGGAACCAGGATAGGATGGTACCGAAGCGCCGTCCAGCTAACCCCCATTCCTGTAATCGGTTCAGATCTCCAGGTCGAAAGCGTGCGGCGAAAAAGCCAAGCAAGGTGACTGCACCAAACACGACAATAAAGACACTTAATGCTTCCCAATTAATATTACTCATAGTAAGGACTTCCCCCTACATCGAAACGACATGTAGCAAAAATATATCCGCAACGAGAAAGTGCACGCTTCCTTAAAAGTGGGAAGCCGGGAGTGCCGGGCTGATACGCTGAGCGGTGGCAGCATCAATAAGAATGTTTGCCAGCGATGCAACATCTGCAAACTCTGCTGATGTGGCCTGTATGCCTTGCAGGTCGGCATCGGTAAAGTTGAACATTGGTTAAAACAGCACCAACCAGCACCGCACCTTGCAAAATTGTGCCACTACAGTTTGCCGCCCGGAGATACGCACCACTGAGATTTGCGCCACTGAGATTTGCGCCGCTCAAGTTGGCTTTACTCAAATCGGCCCCACTCAAGTCTGCGCCGATTAAATTAGCTTTATTAAAGGCAGTTTTGCTCAGATCGGCCTTGTTCAGGTAGGCTCTATAAAGATAGGCCCGGTTCAAACTGGCACCGCTGAGGTTTGTGGCACTCAAATTTGCGCCAACAAGATTGGTTCCCCGGATGTTGGCATCGCAGAGGTAAGCGCCACTTAAATCAGCACCGCTGAAATTCGCGAGGCTCAAGTTCGCACCGATCAGGTTTGCCTTTGTGAGGTTCGGCGCCACTCAAATTGGCCCCTACCAGATTCGCGTCGTTCAGATTGGCTTTGCTCAAATTGGCCCCATTGAGAGCAGCTTTACTCAAGATCGGCATGGCTTAAATCGGCGGCAGCTAAGGTTCGCGGCACTGAGATTTGCCTTGCTCAGGTCGGCACGCACGAGGTCGGCGCGGCTTAAATCGGCACCGATCAAGTCGGCTTCAATCAAGTACGCTCCATTTAAATCGGCGCTGCCCAGGCTTACACCGCCCAGGTCAGTAGCACGCAGGTCTGTGCCACGCATGTAGGCTCCACGCAGGTTCGCACCGATCAGGTTGACCTCAATCATGATTGCTTTACTGAGATTTGCTCCAGTAAGATTGGCGGCACTGAGATTTGCTTTGCGCAAATAAGCTCCACAGATATAAGCACCGGCCAGGTTAGCATCTGATAAATTGACCCCGCGCATATTTCCGCCACTCAAATCAGCACCGCGCAGTCAGTACTGCTCAAATCGGCGTCATCCAACATAGGGACGCGCTCTTCTCTCAAGGCCTTGCCTATTTCTAAAAGTGCCTGATTGCGTGTAAGAGCATATATTGGATCTGACATGTTGCTCTCCTGCTCTAAAAATGACAGGGATTGTAGGAACGTGGAATTTGTTGTTCGTGTATCTCTACAATCAATAATCCATCTGAAATAAGACAGACGATTGCCTCATTACCTCTAAAATGGTGGTGTACCTGGTATCTGAATGACGGTAGCCTGTTCCAGATCATGGAGGAAGCTGGCTACCTCTTGCTCTGAACGCCCTATTAAACGTACCAGCTCAAGGATAGAACGTTGTCCGTCAATCAATAACAACAGGTGCCGGTGTGTACGTGAAAGTCCCATATTTTCGATCACTCGTAACGCAGAGTCGATCTGGCGTGTCCGATAATGGGATCGCCGATCCCATTGAATCAGTTGATGCTGGAGCTGGTGTATGCGGATTTTGCGCTGCTACACGATTCTTTTCTCCTGCCATAAGTGGACCTGTTTGCCTGTTCAGAAAAATTCTTTGCGTGACGTAAGTGAGGGTCAGTATCGTTCCTGCCATTTTCAGCTAGTCTCAGCGTTTCAGGCGTTCTGGGCGAGACGGGTGCGAGAGACGGTGATGTTTCAGAAAGGTCTGACGATACAAATGTAAAGCGACAGTTACCCCATGTTGTTAGCCAGTTGAGTGCCTCTGAACCTTTGCGCCGACCGACGGTTGTCTGCGTGATTTGCCCTTTGATGAAGGTAATTGTACCCTCTTCCTGCGTAATGCCATCTCCCCGTCTTGCCGTAAGCAATCCCGTTTTTCGCCCAAGCTGAATAACCTGAATAATGCTAACCAGCCGATCTGTCGCCGTTTCTCGCTGCTGCGACATAGGTTTGTCTCTCCATCAAATGAACATAAATCCACACAGGACAATTAATATTGGCTGGATGCTGAAAAAGTAACCGTGGGTTAGATTAACATACATGTATGCTATTGACAATAATCAATGATAAGTATAGGACTTCTGTCTACTTAAAATAACATGTTATACTATCCTCGAAGGAGGGTATACTATGAGCGTGATTCATCGTTTTAGACGGCTTGAGCAGGGAGAAATGCGCTGGGAATATGTTTCTGTCCGCGCATACGGTCCTGAGAATAGCGAAGCCGACCGGGCGACGCGGCAGGTATTGATCGGCCCTGACGAGAACTCTCCGCATTTTCACATGCGCTATTTCGCGGTGCAACCCGGTGGGCATACATCGCTTGACCAGCACGCGCACGAGCACGGTGTCTACGTGCTACATGGTCGGGCCAGCTTACGTCTGGGCGACGAGGAGCATGAGGTAAGCACCGGCGATGTGATTTACATTTCTGGCAACGAGATACACCAGTTTTTCACGTTGGGCGAGGAGCCGTTTGGTTTCCTCTGCGTTGTGCCAGCCAGCCGGTAGGATTTCTATGCGCGTAGTCGAGTACCACAGCAATAGCGATATCCGCATTGTCGAACTCCCTGTACCGGAAATTGGCCCAGGCGAATTGCTTGTGCAGTTGCGTGCCTGTGGCCTGTGCGCAAGCGACGTTATGGAATGGTACATGCAGCCACGCGCTCCCCTCTATCCTGGGCATGAGCCTGTCGGTGTTGTCGTTGCCACAGGCAAGGGTGTACAGCAATTTTCAATCGGCGAGCGTGTCTTTATGCATCATCATGTCCCTTGTATGGTTTGCCACTACTGTCGGCGTGGCTCCTTTTCACAATGCGCAACCTTTCGCGGTACGCGCCTGTATCCTGGCGGTCTGGCCGAATATATCCGGGTTCCAGCGTTCAATGTGCAACTTGATGTGCTATCACTTCCGAATGAACTGACGGATGAAGCCGCAACACTGATAGAACCGCTCGCCTGTTGTATTCGCGGCATTTCTCGCGCCAATATCCAGGTCGGTGATAGCGTGCTGGTATTGGGTGCTGGCAGCAACGGCTTGATGCTGGCACGACTGGCGCAGCAACATGGAGCAGGCCGCGTAATCATCGTTGATCCCATCGCCTATCGTCGCCAACGTGCATCGGATTGCGGCATTGACTATGCATTGGACCCACAGACCGGAGTAGTATTGGAACAAATCTACGCAGTCAATGACAATTGCAAACCCGACGTTGTGATTGTGACCCCCTCAAATATATCGGCCATGCAAGAGGGGATCGAATTAGTCGGGCCGGGTGGCACTGTCCTGCTCTTCGCACCCCCTCCTCCGGCGGCAATGTTGCCAGTTGTACCCAATGCCCTCTTCTTTTCGGAAATCACACTGCGCACAAGCTACTCCGCTGGCCCATACGAGACGCGATTGGCTTTAGATATGCTCCGTAATGGGCGCATCAACGCGGAGAAGCGTGATTACGCACCGTTTTGCTTTGCAAGACGCCGCCCAGGCCTTTCAACTGGTTGCGAAGCCAGGCGATGCCTTGAAAGCGATTATTGTGGTGGAATGATTTCTTCTTTAACCCGTTCGCGCACTATAAAAGTGCCGTTCTCGCCAATAAACACGTCGTAGATTCTATCAAACCCTTCTTCATACGTAGGGTGTACCATCTTTTTTGCCGTCACGTAGATCGCTACGTCCGGCACTCGTGCTTTCCCCTCGCGTTGCTTGTTGCGCTCGATACATTGGCGCACATTGGATTCAAAGTAGTAGCCAATAATCTTCGCGCCATATTGACGCCCCAATTGGATAAGCGGCGAGCGATCCTCAACTGTCGGATTGGTGTTATCAACAACAACTGATTTTTGCGCTTGCAACGCGGCTTCGATCAGCACCAGTTGTCTTTTTCGCGGATTTTTATTATTCTTTAATAAGTCCATGCTGATATGCTCACATGGCTCACATGACTCACATGACTCATATGGCTCAAATGTTGCCGCGCAATGTGTCCGGTAGAAGGTACTTTTGCCAGATGCTTGCAAACCAACAAATATAATCAATTCCATAGGGTAATGCTTTCCCATGAATGCTACGAGTACATAAAACATTATACGAGTATTTTCATGTAGCGTGTTTCACGTAGTACTGAGGAAGGAACACATGACCAATCTTTTTATTGATGCTGGTTTCGCTGCTTAGGCAGCGAAACCAGCATCAATAAAACCCTTGCGAACTGTCGCAGGCAGTGAGGAGTCAGGAGAATTAGATATGACATCTCTTCCTTTGCATCGTCCTATTACATTGGCTCGTCGGGGCATGGTGGTTGCACCACATTACCTGGCGGCAGAAGCCGGGCTGGAACTGTTGAAAGCAGGAGGCAATGCTATTGATGCAGCCATTGCCGCCAGTGCTATGTTGCAAGTTGTCTATCCCTTTGTCTGTGGCCTCGGCGGTGATGTCTTCATGATTATTCATGATGCCGGTAGTGGAAAACTCTACGGGTTGAATGGCAGCGGACGCTCGGCACAAACAGCGACTATTGAACGCTATCGCGAACTGGGTTATACAGCAATGCCAGTGACAGGCATTCACACGGTGACGGTGCCTGGTTGCGTTAGCGGCTGGAACGAGGCAGAACAACGGTTTGGTCGCCTGGGACTGGCGCAGGTTCTTGCCCCAGCCATTTCATATGCTGAAGAGGGCTTTGCTATTGGGCCGGATTTACACGCTGCTCTAACCCGTATGAGTGCAAGAGCGGAGATTCACCGCTCCTGGCACAGGCACTTTCTGCCCAATGGTAGTGTTCCGCCGGTTGGTTCTGTAGCCCGCTATCCCACTCTAGCACAAACATTGCGAACTATCGCGAAGGAAGGAGCCGACTCCTTTTACCGGGGAACGATCGCGGAACAAATCGCCGTGTTTTTCGCACGCGAGGGCGGTTTGATCACGCGAGATGACCTGGCAGCACATCAGAGCGAGTGGGTAACGCCCCTCAGTGTTCCATTCGCGGACCTCAGAATCTATGAGTTGCCCCCGAATACACAGGGCGTCACTGCCCTACAAATGCTGGGAATGCTGGATCAATTGTCACTCGGCGATAGTCCATTCGCGCCGGAAACAGTTCATCTGGCAGTGGAAGCGAAGAAGTTGGCCTTTGCAGACCGCGACACCTATCTCACCGACCCGGCACATATGCATATTGACCCGGCGTCACTCATCGAGCCGAACTATCTTGCTCAGCGGCGGGCACTCATTGATCCATTGCGAGCGCAGCCATCCGTTGCTCCCGGCAGTTTCACCGGTGATACTGTCTATCTCTGTGCGGCGGATAGAGATGGCAATGTGGTTTCGCTTATTCAGAGCAACTACATGGGGTTCGGCAGCGGTGTGGTCGTGGATGATACAGGTATCGTCCTCCAGAATCGCGGCGCGTATTTCTCACTCGATGCGACTGCCACCAATGCGCTGGCCCCCGCGAAGCGCACGCTGCATACTCTCATCCCTTCTATAGCACTCCGAGATGGCCGTCCCGCCATTGTCTTCGGCACTATGGGAGGCGATGGACAGGCACAGATTCACTTGCAGGTATATACAGCAGCAGTGCGTTTTGGGCTGAACATCCAGGAAGCCATCGAACTGCCACGCTGGATACACGGTGCTGTCGGAAGTGAAGAGTTGCTCCAGGTCGAGAGTCGTTTCCTTCCTGCGACGCTGGAAGCCCTTCGTCAGCGAGGTCACGTGATATACGAACAAGGCTCGTGGTCTTCAGGAATGGGCTATGCACAGGGAATCACCTTCGACTCGTCCACAGGAGTAATGCAAGGAGGAGCCGACCCACGCGCTGAGAGCTTAGCTGCAGCCTGGTGAGTAAAACGCAATTATCCTTGACATATCCCCTTTTGCCATCTATACTGTTTTTATAGTAGAACGAATTGTTCAGTATAAAGAACTTCGTCGTACAGTACGCTCTTATTTCAATTAGAAGTGTGCTGCATGATCGAGGGTTCTTATCTGCTCTCTAGTATCTGGCAGCCATGGCTGCTGAGATTGTGTTTGTAACGTAGCTCGTACAACATAGTATAGGCAACAACTGCTCATCAGGTTTGCTAAGGAGGGCTTTTTCATGTTGTACCATCGTATTTTGAGATGCGTTCGCACGCGCAAGTTATTTACCGCCCTGGTAATCATTTCCATTGGTCTCCTACCAATTTTGGCGGCATGTGGTGGCGGAAGTACAAGTACTACATCAAAATTTGGGGGCAATCTCAAAGTTGGTCTGGATTCTGATGTGGTCACGCTTGACCCATTAAAATCAACGGCACTTTATGATCGCCAGGTCATGTTGAATATCTATGATACGCTCGTAGCACTTGATGCCCACAATAATATCGTGCCAGACCTCGCTACGTCATGGTCATATCCTTCGGCTACACAGTTGGTATTTACTTTGCGTACCGATGTAACGTTCCAGGATGGAACTCCATTTAATGCCAACGCCGTCGTATTCAATATAAACCGGATATTGTCCGCGCCATCATCGCCCCGCTACAGCGAGATAACCAATGTGAAATCTGTTGTGGCTGTAGATTCTTCCCATGTACAGTTCAATTTGAAGCGTCCGTTTTCCCCCCTCCTGGCTACATTAACCGACCGGGCAGGTATGATTCTCTCGCCCACAGCCGTACAAAAGCTGGGGAGCAACCTGGCAAATGCGCCCGTTGGTGCCGGTAGTGGCCCATTTATGTTTAGTCAATGGGTGAAAGGCGACCATCTTACCATCGTAAAGAATCCTCACTACTGGATGAAAGATGCTCAAGGGAAGACGTTACCGTACCTGCAATCCATCCGCTACACTCCATTGGATAATGAGAGTGTGAGGTACTCAAACCTTGTCACCGGTACTATCAATGTTGCCGAGGATCTTGGCCCGAACGATGTTGCGTCGGCGAAAGCGAATTCCAGCCTTGTGTATAATCAAGCACCTGGACTCAGCTTCTTTGGGTTCATGCTCAACACAAAAGTTGCGCCTTTCAATAATGTCCACGTCCGTAGGGCTATCGAGTGGGGAGTAAACCGTCAGGAGATAGTCACTACCGCCTTGAAAAATATAGGTGTTGTGGCACAAGCTCCTCTTTCTTCCGCCAGTTGGGCCTACAGCAGCAGTATTGCCCCCTATAGCTACAATGTCAACAACGCCAAATCAGAACTTGCTAAAGGCGGTGTGACTGGCAGTGCTAGCTTTACATTGTTGATTGCCAGTGGATCTCCGCTTAATACGGAGGAAGCGCAGTTCATCCAGTCAGAGTTGCAACCAGCCGGTATCACGGTGAATATCAAGCAAGAAACGTTTGCTACACTGCTGAGCGACACAACCGCGTTTAACTTCCAGGCGGCCCTGATAGGATGGAGCGGTCGCCCCGATCCAGATGGAAATATGTACTCGTGGTTTCACACTGGAGGCGGCCTTAACGACATGCAATATTCCAATCCACAGGTGGACAAGCTCCTTGAAGCTGCTCGCACGAGTAGTGATCAAACAACGCGAACTTCAGACTACCAGCAGGCGGAGCAGTTGATCTTGCAGGATGCTCCCTACGTGTTTATCAACTTTGGAGTAAACGTGCAGGCAACAACGACAAATGTTAAAAACTTCACGCTACTGCCTACTGGAATGTTGGAATTCGCCAATGTGTACCTAAGTTCATAGATGAACGAACTTGTCATACAAGGGATGATATGGAGGAGAGAGATGTGTCTCTTCAAGATATCCTTTATCTGAAAAGACACATCTTGCTTTCCTGGAAGCCTTTGCTTAGAGGAGTTTTTTGATGGCTCGCTATATTTTGCGACGGATTCTCTTCATGCTTCCAGTTGCGCTGCTTGTCAGCTTTATGGCATTCATGACAATTCACCTCATTCCTGGTGATCCTGCGCGTATTATCCTGGGGGAGTATGCGACACCACAAACGGTTGCGGCATTAGACCAACAATTGGGCCTGGATAAGCCGCTTCCTGTACAATTTGCATTGTGGCTATGGCAGGCTTTGCATGGTAATCTGGGGCAATCTATTCAACTTCAGGAACCCGTATTGCAAGCTATTCAGGATAAACTTCCTGTCACCGCGGAATTAGGTATTTGCGCATTGCTCTACTCCTTGATCCTTGCGGTTCCAATGGGTATATACTCTGCTACTCACCGTAATTCGTGGGTAGATTGGCTTGCGAACGTTTTTAGTCTTTTTAGTACGGCCATTCCCAATTTTGTGTTGGGACTTGCTCTTATTTTCTTCTTCGCCGTCGATTTACGTCTTTTCCCTCCCGGAGGGTATGTCCCTTTCGGAGACGATGCGCCTGGCAATATCCGCGATCTCATTCTACCTGTGATCACGCTGGGTACAGCGTCTGTTGCTGTCAATATGCGGCAGCTTCGGGCAAGTATGATTGAAGTGCTTGGGCAGGACTATGTACGCACGGCACGGGCCAAAGGGTTGTCGGAACGGCGTGTATCTTACGTTCACGCTTTCAGAAACGCAGTTCTCCCTGTTCTTACTATCGTAGGATTGCAAGTAGGCTCAATCCTCGCCGGGGCATTTATTGTAGAAACGATCTTTCTCTGGCCCGGCATTGGACAAATGGCTATTTCCAGCATCCTTGCCAAAGATTATCCGGTCGTTCAAGGGGTTGTCTTGCTCTCGGCGTTTGCCTATATGGCGACCAATTTACTGGTCGACATTCTTTACGCTGTGCTTGATCCGCGTATCCGCTTTGATAAATAGTTTTGCTTTACTAACGGAGCTTTGGAGAAAGATGTGGCGATACCAACAGGCTTTCAAGAAAAACCGCAATCTATAGAGCCGCCACCTTCTATGACGGCCAGAAGTTGGATGGTGCGCTTCCTGTATGAATTCAGGAACAATCCGCGTTTGTGGTTTGGCATTATATTGCTTCTGTTCGTTATAGCTGCTATCTTCGCGCCTTTTGTCAGTCCGTATTCGCCATTGCTTTATCATCCATCAATTTCAGCGCAAGGGCCATCGCTGGCACATCCTCTTGGAACCGATGGGCTGGGACGCGATCAACTGAGTCGTGTAATCTACGGGACGCGCATCTCGCTTTCGGTGGGTGTGGCGGCTATACTGGTGGGAGGATTATTAGGCACCTTGTTAGGTATCATTGGTGCTTACTTCAAAGGGTGGGTCGATCAGGCTATCACAATGATCATAGATACCCTGTTAGCATTTCCTTCACTTATCCTTTCGCTTGCTATTGTTACCGCGTTGGGACCGAGTATCGTCAACGTCACGATTGCTCTCGCTATCGTGCGTATTCCTATTTACGCTCGTCTTGCACGCGGTCAGACGCTACAAGTAGCGACGCAAGAATATGTGGCTGCCGCAGTTGCCAGCGGAACACGTACACGGAAAATCCTCCTTCGGCATATTCTGCCCAACATCTTTAGTCCTCTCCTCGTGCAAGCGACAATTTCCATTTCATTTGCTATTCTGGACGAGGCGACGCTAAGCTTCCTGGGACTGGGCGCACAACCTCCGACTCCTGACTGGGGGACTATGATCAGCGATGCTCAAGTCTATCTCAACAGCGATCCCTGGATGATATTCGGACCGGCTCTCGCTATTGTACTAATAGTGCTGAGCCTCAACATTGTGGGTGATGCTCTACGAGACTACCTTGATCCCAGGTCCAGTGCGCATGTACTCAGGTAAAAGGGGTACTCCCCGTAGTATTGTGGGAAATGCACGGCATTCCGATGTAAAAAACCTTACGATTGTATCTTGCAATGCCATCTTCTAAAATGCTATCTTCTAATATGTATGGTTATGAACCAATGGCGGTTTCTTTCATGTGAAGCGGCTTGTGAAGACAGGTTGATTTCATGAGAGCTTCAGCTTGCCCTTCTTTTGTTAGCATCATACAATAAAAGAGTGCTCGATGGATAACACATAGAACGTTTGAGCAATTTAGGAGAATACATATGACAACAACCGAAACGAATCCACAGGTGCAACAATGGACGGAACTGGCCGGGCAATTGCGCGTAGACAGTATTCGCTGTACTACTGCCGCCGGTTCAGGACATCCTACTTCTTCAATGTCTGCCGCAGATATGATGTCTGTGCTGATGATCAGCTACCTGCACTACGATTTTGACAATCCGACCAACCCGAACAACGATCACCTCATTTTCTCCAAAGGGCATGCCTCGCCGTTGCTCTACTCGATGTACAAGGCCGCGGGAGCCATTAGCGACGAGGAACTCTTGACGTTGCGCAAGTTCGGCAGCCGTTTGGAAGGACATCCAACCCCCATTCTGCCGTGGGTCGATGTGGCGACCGGTTCACTTGGGCAAGGTTTGCCTATTGGCGTTGGTGTGGCATTGTGCGGCAAGTATCTGGACAAACTGCCTTACCATATCTGGGTGCTATGCGGCGATAGTGAGATGGCGGAAGGCTCTATCTGGGAAGCCTTTGATCATGCCTCCCACTACAAACTTGATAATATGGTGGCAATCCTCGACTGTAACCGTTTAGGTCAGCGCGGCGAAACCGAGCTTGGCTGGAATACTGCCGCCTATGAAGCCCGCGCAAAAGCTTTCGGATGGAATGCGATTGTGATTGATGGCCACAACTACGATGAAATCAATTCGGCATTCGCCCAGGCTTCCAAACCTAATGGTTCTCCCACCGTCATTATTGGTAAGACGATCAAGGGTAAGGGCTTCTCGTTGGTGGAGAATAAAAACGGCTGGCACGGCAAGGCACTGAACAAAGAGCAGGAAGAGCAGGCGATCAAAGAAATCAACCCTGTGCGTAGCATGACTTTCCCGGTGCAGAAACCAGAGAATCGCCAACCTGCTACAGAAGCGGCGCAGAAAGCCATTGAATTGCCGCGTTACGAACTCGGTGGTGATTCAGCCGCGACCCGTAAAGCCTATGGTGATGCGCTTAAAGCACTTGGTGCCGCGAACCCGAATGTGGTTGGTCTGGATGGCGAGGTCAGCAACTCAACTTATGCGGAGGAATTCGCGAAGGCGTATCCCGACCGTTTCTTTGAACAGTACATTGCAGAGCAGCAGTTAGTCGCTGCGGCAGTAGGAATGAGTGTGCGGCACAAGGTTCCGTTTGCCTCGACCTTCGCGGCATTCTTCTCGCGCGCCTATGACTTCATTCGTATGGCGGCAATCTCACGGGCCAACATCCGCCTTTGCGGCTCTCATGCCGGTGTCTCAATCGGTGAAGATGGCCCATCGCAGATGGCACTGGAAGACCTTTCGATGATGCGTGCCGTTTATGGCAGCACCGTTGTCTATCCGTCTGACCCGAATCAGACCGCGCAACTTGTAGCGGAAATGGCGAACCACGACGGCATCGTCTATATGCGCACGACCCGCGAGAAACTGCCTGTCTTGTACAGCCCCGACGAGCAGTTCGCGGTTGGTGGCAGCAAAGTCATTCACCAGTCCGACCATGACCAGCTAACGGTTATTGGTGCCGGTATCACGCTGCACGAGGCATTGAAAGCCTATGATCAGTTGCAGAGCAACGGTGTCACAGTGCGTGTCATTGATGCCTACTCGGTGAAACCGGTAGATGAAGAGACCATTCTGGCGGCGGCACAGGAGGCCGGCAACAAAATTATTGTTGTTGAGGACCACTGGCCCGAAGGCGGCCTTGGGGATGCAGTACTGGAAGTTTTCACCGAACGCGATGGCTCATTACCGGAGGTTGTCAAGCTAGCAGTCGAGTCCATGCCCGGCTCCGGTACCCCCGCCCAATTGATGGATGAGGCTGGTATCAGTGCCCGCCACATCGCCGAAGCGGCCATGGCTCTGGTTAAACATTCGTAAATTATCGGAAATGCCCTCAGTGTAGGGATGAGGACGGTGTGCAATTGCAACGAAAGGTGGGTCGCCGACCCACCTTTCGTTGCAATTGCACACCGTCCTCATCCCTGCATTAGTAACTCTACCCCGAATAATATATGAGAGTGTCTATTTCATATACTTTGAAAGGCAGTAAATATTTGAAAAGCGCACATCAATCCGATCCTGTAGATTCAGTTTCAACACGGACAATCCACAGGTGATACACAAATTACAGCGAATCCACAAGGTATAGGCATGGCGGTTGCCTTTGATTGGGGGCTGGTTGTGCAAATCCTGGCTATTCCGTTTGTGCTGTTGTTTTTGGGCCAAAATAGTAACCCGTTCAGCCAATTGAAGGTGAGCCAACCGTGGAATACCATCCTATTTTCGCTGCTGACGCTACCTTTCGCGGCATTGCTGGCGATTTTCGGAGAGGGAGTACGGCGCGGTTGGCGTTGGACATGGGGTATTCAGCTTGTGTTCAACGCTCTTCTTACTGTGGTTGGCTTTACTTCCTTATATAGCCTCTGGCAAGACAGTAAACATGGCAATTATTGGTCTGCGGTAACTGCGGTAATACTCTTGATTTTCTCGCCACTCATCGTGTGGCGCCTCAGCCGCCCGTCTACACGAATATGGTTCAGAACGGTGACGAGTGCCTCGGCGCGTGAACGGCACGGCGGATCGTGGCCCTGGTTCATCGCTCTATGGGCTATTGTAGGTGGGGTATTACAGGCGATAGCTGCGTTGAAGTGATATTTACATACAATGCCTGAAACGCTGCAACTTTTTCCTTCGTGTTAAGTCACATAAAGGACAGTAATTTACGGCGGTAGGGAGCGATTTATCGCGTCCGCATCTTTTGTCAGACGGTATGTGAACTCACCTACGAGTGGACGAGCTAAAGCAGTCCCTACGTCCGGTGTCTTATACAAGAGAAGGAGTGTTGTTATGCATTGTAAAAAAGCTGGTATAGTGATCAATCCCAGAGCCGGGGAGAATATGGCAAAAATACCCGATATCCTGGCTGTGTTATCGGCGGCTGGTTGGAAAACCGCTATTGCGATCAAGAAATATGGTGGTCAGACAATGGAACTGGCAACGGAGGCCGCCGAGAAAGGCTATGACCTCGTAGTTGGGTATGGTGGTGATGGCACGCTGAACCAGGTTGTCAACGGCGTGCTGAACACGAAGGGACAACACAACATTGTTGGCCTGATTCCTGGTGGCACGGCGAATGTGTGGGCAAGCGAAATTGGCATACCCGTTGATCCTGTGAAAGCATCGTTGACGCTGGTCAATAGCGGATCGCGCAAGGTTGACGTGGGGCATGTCGAGATAGAATCGCTCACGTTTCCTGCTATGGCAGGAGAGAACGGCGATCAGTCAACAGGTGGGTCAGCAAACAGGAAAGACAGGCGCAAGAAGGTGAAGCCGACAAAGAAGGCACGGCACCATTTCTTGCTCATGGCTGGCCTCGGTATAGACGCCGCCGTTATGGGGCATGTCTCTAAACCCTTGAAATACAAAATTGGCCCGCTTGCTGTGGGGCTTTCCGCCGCGAAAGAACTGTCAGCACCACATACCTTCCCTATTGAAATTCGTGCTGGCGGTGCGGCGCGTGAGGGTGAGATGCTATGGAAAGGCGAAGCGATCCAGGTAGTGATAGGCAACACACGCAAATATGCCGATGTTGTTGAGATGACCCCTGATGCCTATATTGATGACGGCGTTCTCGATGTGACAGTTATTACAGCGGGAGACCCACTATCAACCATGCAGCAAGTAACATCTTTGTTGCTACGCCGTAAGCCTGATAACCTGACAACGGAAAACTTTCATGGCTCCCACCTCACTATGAGCGTACCTGCTTCAATTGATTTGCAGTTGGACGGTAGCGCGGTCAAGCTCAAGGATTACCTGAGTAAAGCCGACCGTGAAGCTCTTGCGCAAGCCAACGCTGAACAGGTAATGGTGAACTACCGTTTCGATGCTATGCCGAAAGCTCTGCGGATTGCCATTCCTAATACGTACAATGATGCGTTGTTTGAAAAAGCTCACCTTAGAGACTCGGAGCAGGCACAGCAGGCACAAGAACAGCAGGAGGCTGAAGCGCAGGCGGCAGAAGAACGAACTTCCCATCATGATGAGAAACGTACCGCGGAACAACAGCAGAAAGAGCTTGAGCAGGTCAAAATGTTCCTTGAGCATGGGCGTAATGTGAAAATCATTGGAGCCTGTCCGAACCCTGATAAGAAGGATACCTATATCGTCGCCGGTACGATGACAAAGGAAATGACAGGTGAAGCAAAGCCCGTTGCCGTCTGTATTGACGAAGATACTACAATAATAAAGCGCACAGGTGAGCATACAACTTCCGCCGTAGTGCGAGAACTACGCGAAGGCGGAGCCATGGTTGTCGAGGGCAAGAAGAGTAAACGCGGCGTAATTCGGGCGTCGCGTGTTGTTGTGATTTGAACAGTGCGCTAATAGTGAGTGCATGTGAATCAGGTAGATGAATCTTTAGAGTGGCGTTCAGTAATTGACGCCTTGCGAAACATTTATGTTGAGACGACTCGCTCAACGTTGGGGACGCAAGGCGTCATCGCCTATACCGACGGTGCCTGTATCAAAAATCCCGGCGGCCCCGCCGGTTGGAGTACTATCTTGCTGCCAGCAAGCGACGTGATAGCCAACGAGGCTATAGAGGGTGCGAAACGCATTGAATGTTACGGCCATATTCCCAGATCGCCAAACACCACCAATAATCGCGCCGAGATCACGGCGGTACTTGCCGTTCTTTCCATTGCCCCACCGGATGTCCCCTTAACCATCTATAGTGATAGCGAATACACAATCAAAGTGGCTCAGGGTACCTTTCAAATGAAAGCCAATCCAGATTTATGGGCGCTGTATCGAATGTTGCTCAATCACCGCAAGCATCCTCTTACATTTGAATGGGTGCGTGGACACGCGGGACACGATTTGAACGAGCGTGCCGACGAACTGGCCGGTCTGGGGGCATGGAATGGCGATGTTGAAGCCTATCGCCAGTGGCAGGAGTCTATGGCACCGGAGGCGCGTAACCTTCCCTCATCGGCGGAGCTTGTTGCGCTACGTCAACAGGTGCAGAAACTCAAAGCTCTCTTTGACACCATTGCCATTGATAGTCCGCGTGTGAGTGCCAGCGAACGCTCATTTATCAACGATATGGCGAAACGTCTGCAAAAGAACAACTTCAGCCCCACGCCGAAACAAAGCAACTGGGTCAAGGGGCTGATTGCGAAATACAAGGTGTAGCAAGTGTAGTGGGTGTAGTGGGTGTAGTGAGTGTTTGCGTGGTAGTGTGATAGAATGAACCGTATTGGATGTGCCAATGCCGATTTACCCTACAGCAAAAAAGGAAAAATAGCCTTGTATCAAGACCTGGTTCGACGTTTCACCGAGCAATTACACTTACAGCAACCAATCATAGGATTGTCTTTTGTAGAAAACGCGCCTGAAAGTGTCCCACACATTACCGGGCGCGTTCCTTCCGCCTGCACCTTCTGGCGTCGCGCCGAACAGGGCGTGTTCTACGCAACTGGCGAGGATCACTCGGAATGCCCCATCGGCATGATGACGATGGGCTTTCTTATGCCTGAATCGGAGCAGCAGCGAGCGCAGGCACTGGTCGAGACAATGGCAAGCGTGCAATATTTTTCACCCGCCGAAGTGAGCGCATTGCCGGTGGTGAAAAAGCCGCACCAGAGCATTGTCTACGGTCGGCTGGATCAGTTTCCAATCGAGGCCGATATAGTACTATGCATCATTGACACGCGGCAAGCCATGCTCATCGCGGAAGCAATGGGCAACATGAACTGGCTAGAAAGCGGCGGACAATCGGCCTTTGGTCGCCCAACATGCGCCATCATTCCACGCACGCTGCACACCAACCAACTCTCCATGAGCTTCGGCTGCGTTGGCGCACGCACCTATACTGGCCTGACCCCATCTGAACTGGTCTTGACCATCCCCGGCAACGAATTTGCTGGACTCGTGGAGCGGCTACAGACAACGGTAAACGCCAACGCCGCCCTTGCACCATTCCATCAAGGGCAGAAGGCGCGTTTCGCCGTATAACATTTTACGTTGGGAACGTGTTCTGGACGCGCTAAATCGTACCCATAGTGCCCGTAGGCACTGTAGGGGTCCGCTTTAGCGCACCCACTGGCACGAGCGTAGCAATGTGCCAGTCGCCAGGGGCGATAATGCATATTGAACAATTAATCTGGTCATAGAGACTCGACATTGCTTCGCTCGTCGAGGTGGGTGCGCTAAAGCGGACCCCTACAGCAATTGACTGTATAAAAAAGGATTCTCTATCATGTCAACATCCAAAACTCAACCTATTCGCATTGACTTTGATCAGCGTGTTCCCATGCGTGACGGCATTACCCTCTCGGTTGATGTTTACCGCTCTGCCGCATCAACACATGCTGGCAAGAAGTACCCGGTTATTTTGACACGCACGCCCTATCTCAAAGCAAATGAGCGTATCATCGAAACTGGTAAGTACTTTGCTGAGCGTGGCTATGTTTTTGTAGCGATGGATGTGCGAGGGCGTGGCGATTCCGATGGGCAATTTGTGCCGTATTTCAACGAAGGTATTGATGGGTACGATGCCATTGAATGGTGCGCGGCGCAATCATGGTCAAATGGCAACGTGGGAACAATAGGTGCTTCCTATCCAGGGCGCATCCAATGGTTGGCGGCTCTGCACCAGCCACCGCACCTGCGGACGATGGTTGTTCTCGTGGCACCATCCGATCCATTCGTTGAGACACCAACGGGCTTACCTGCTCCTATGCATCTTTGCTGGTTACACTATGTCAGTGGGCGTGTAGTCCAGCCAATGGAGTCGGTAGATTGGGAGCAGGTCTATGAACATCTTCCCTTGCTCACGATGGATGAGCGTGCAGGTCGGCATATTCAGCACTGGCGGAAAGATATAGAACATACCCAACTTGACGACTACTGGGAACCGCTCTGTTATCAAACAAAATTTGATCGCGTCAATGTTCCCGTTCTGCACATCTCCGGCTGGTACGATGATGAGCAGATCGGCACGCCCTTAAACTACATTGGTATGACACAACATGCCGCGACCCCTCAAGCTCGTGCGAACCAGCGTCTATTGATGGGACCGTGGGGCCATGTCGTCAATACCATCTCAAAGATTGGCGAAGTTGACTTTGGCATGCAATCATTGATTGATCTGCGCGGCGAAGAGGTACGCTGGTTTGATCGCTGGCTCAAAAACTCTCCCGATGAAACGCAAAAAACCAATGAAACTGGCGAAGCGCAATCACAAGATGCTCCTGTGCGCATCTTCGTCATGGGTGCCAACGAGTGGCGCGACGAACGTGAATGGCCCCTTGCGCGTACACAATGGACACCCTATTACCTGCACAGCAACGGGAGTGCCAATAGCCGTTTCGGTGATGGCACCCTTTCAATCACAAAGCCAACGGCGCAAGAAACCCCGGACAATTATCGTTACGACCCCTCTCGTCCGGTACCCTTCATCACTGAGCCAACCTCGACGCAAATTGGCGGTCCCGACGATTACTCCGCCATCGAGCGGCGCGACGACGTGTTGATCTACATGACAGGTATTTTGACCGAGGATATCGAGGTCACCGGCCCCTTGCGTGTAGAACTCTATGCCTCCTCGTCCGCGCCCGATACCGATTTTACGGCGAAACTGGTAGACATCTGGCCCAACGGCTTCACCCAACGTCTCACCGACGGCATGGTCCGCGCCCGTTTCCGCGAAGGCATGGACAAACCCTCGCTGATCGAGCCAGGGAAAATCTATCACTACACTATTGATTGCTGGAATACCGCGCAAGTGTTGAAAAACGGACATCGTATTGGATTGGAGATCAGTTCCAGTGCGTTTCCGAAGTATGATCGGAATTTGAATACAAGTGCACAGCTTGGAGTTACTACAGAGATGGTAGTGGCGGAACAGAGAATTTATCATGATGAGGCGCATCCATCAGCGGTGATACTACCGATTATCCCTTGGAAGAAAGAATAGATGAACAGATAGTGTCAGGAGGATATTTTATGACAGTAATTACCGACGAGTTTATGCAGCAGATGCTCTCTAAAACCAGGCAGTACTGTATCGTTATTCTGAAGGCTGGCCCCCATAAGCATGATGATGGAGTCGAAAAAATCATCTGGGAACATGGTCGAAGAAACTTTTCACTTCGCGCAGATGGGGTGCTACCGATTGTGTGTCCCATCGCTGATGGCAGTGAAGTCTCAGGCGTTGGCATTTTTGATGCTTCTATCGAAGAAGTCAAAAAAATTATGGACGAGGACCCAGGAGTACAGGCAGGCATTTTTATCTATGAAATTCATCCATGTCGAAGTTTTCCTGGTGCCAGCTTGCCAGAGTAATAGCAGATGCCTCTCAACTTGTAGAAGCAACCTTCTTCACGCTGGGACGTAATAGAGAGAAAGATACTTGTAATTGTTGTACAACAACCGTTGGTATGCTCCAACTCAACAAGAGAGGCACAGTGTATGTATAGACCATCAAGACCGGCTAGACCCAGAGAAAACAGAAGAAAAGGTTCGCGTATTGGCAGGTGGATAGCAGAAATTGTCTTGTTTGCAATAGCACGGCGTATCATCCGCAGGATAGTCCGGCGCATCTAATGTGCCTCACTATGCCCTTTTTTGAAAAGAGCAAACACTTCTCGCATACATAATCGTTACATTTTGATGGAAGGCTGTGGGCAAATTCAGATTATTGCTCACAGCCTTTTTGTTTGTTCAGAAAGAAGGAACCATTATGCCGCCTCGCATGGTCAAAGATGAGTTTTACAATTACCTTGTCGCTGAATACAACAAACCGTATGTAGGTTGGGATATGTCCTACCTGGAGGGTCGGCGCGTTGATATTCATACAGAACATCGCTGGGATTACATAGCGACTGTCCTCGCTGCTATGCACGATGCTGAAACCGTGCTCGATATGGGGACGGGTGGCGGCGAGCGGCTGGCCTCGTTCGCGGCGAAGCGGCCATTGCCATCCCATACGTATGCCACCGAGGGCTATGTTCCCAACATCGCGGTTGCTCGCCAGAGACTGGAACCGCTCGGCGTTACAGTTGTCGCCATTGAAGACGACCATCACTTGCCTTTTGAAGATGAGCAGTTCGATCTGATCATAAATCGTCATGCCAGTTATGATTCGGGCGAAGTGCTGCAAATCATCAAGCCTGGGCATCGCTTCATCACGCAACAGGTCGGCGATCAGACCAATCGCAGGCTGCATGAACTGTCCGGCTACGAACCGAAAGATGCGTTCTATCCAGGTGTTGAGCAAAAAGCCGCGTGGAATCTCGATTATGCCGTGCGTGAACTGCAAGATGCCGGATGGCAAATTCGCGAGCAACAGGAAGAGTTTTTCACCACGCGCTACTACGATGTGGGTGCGATAGTCTACTACTTGAAAGCCATCCCCTGGGAGATTCCCGACTTCACTATCGAGAAGTACTTCGATAAGCTGCTGGAGATCGATCAACTTATCGAACGTGATAGCTACGTAGATGTGCTGTTTCAGCAGTTTTTTATCGTGGCTCAGAAAGCGTGATTAATGCTGCCATCTCTTCATAAAACAGAGGAGATGTCAGTAACCATTAACTTGACAACACCCTCCACCATGCATGAAGATACAAGTGTAACATAACCACCAAAGTAGCATATTTTTGCATTGCCAGAGGGAACAAGCCAATGACGACAACCAGACGACGAACTGAACAGGTAGAGGAGCCTGCCTCACAGCCTGAAGCAACACCGCATATTGAGCGCAATCCTGGGATGCCGCTTGACATGGATTGGGTGAGCCGGGTACGTATCAATCGTAGTGCCGTTGAGCGACGGGCGGCGACGATGAGTACGCGGCGCACGGTGAAGAAAGAGTGGCAGGCGGCGTGGTTGTTACGAGCCATCACCTGTATAGACCTTACTACCCTGCAAGGCGATGATACTCCCGGCAATGTCTTGCGCCTGTGTGCGAAAGCACGTCAGCCAGTGCGCCAGGAGATATTGGATGCGCTCGGTGCAGAAAATTATCTCTTGAAGGTTGGAGCGGTCTGCGTCTACCATAATCTTGTCCCCGTTGCTGTAGAGGCATTGAGTGGTTCTGATATTCCCGTTGCTGCCGTCTCGACGGGTTTCCCTGCCGGACAAATTTCCTTTGAGCAGAAACTGGAAGAGATCGCGGCCTCCGTCAAAGCGGGTGCCAGCGAGATAGATATCGTGATTTCACGAGCGCACGTCCTGACGGGCAACTGGCAGGCACTCTATGACGAGGTGCGAGCTTTCCGCGCTGCCTGCGGAGAGGTCCATATGAAAACTATTCTTGCCACGCATGAGCTTGCCACGTTGCGCAACGTGGGTATGGCAAGTTTAGTATGTATGATGGCGGGTGCCGATTTTATCAAAACCTCGACCGGCAAGGAACCGGTGAACGCCACGCTTCCAGTGGGCATCGTCATGACCCGCGCTATTCGCGATTACTACGAGCAGACTGGCTACAAAGTCGGATATAAACCTGCGGGCGGCATTCGTACTGCGAAGGAATCACTCGACTGGCTCATTTTGATCAAAGAGGAACTGGGCAACGAGTGGCTGAACAACGCGCTATTCAGAATTGGCGCGAGCAGCCTGCTTTCGGATATCGAACGGCAACTGTCGTACTTTGTGACCGGACATTACGCGGCGGCACATTACAACCCGATGGTGTAGGGAGAAGAGGGAAAGATCATGAGCGTTATGGACATTTTCGAGACGATGGAGTATGGGCCAGCCCCCGAAGCTGCCGCACCCGGTTTAGATTGGCTTAAGGAGCGACAACCATTTGGTCTATTTATCAATAACCAGTGGGTTCCACCGGCCAGTGGCAAGTATCTGGATACCATCAATCCTTCGACAGGCAAGCCGCTGGCACAGGTTGCCGCCGCCAACAGTGCCGATGTAGATACGGCAGTTGCCGCCGCTCGCGCCGCATTCGAGTCGTGGGGCAAGACGCCGGGCCATGTTCGCGCTCGCTATCTGTACGCCATTGCGCGACATATCCAGAAGCACTCGCGCCTGCTGGCGGTGCTGGAGTCGCTGGATAACGGCAAGTCCATTCGCGAGACCCGCGATCTGGATATACCGCTCGTCGCCCGTCATTTCTACTATCACGCGGGCTGGGCGCAACTGATGGCCTCGGAACTCCCAGGTTACGAACCGCTTGGCGTTGTGGGCCAGATTATCCCCTGGAATTTTCCCTTGTTGATGATGGCATGGAAAATTGCTCCCGCGCTGGCAATGGGCAATACCGTTGTCTTGAAACCCGCACGCTACACGCCGCTCACTGCCCTCAAATTTGCCGAGATATGCCAGGAAGTGGGCTTACCACCCGGTGTGGTCAATATACTGACGGGCGAGGCATCGCAGGTTGGTGAGGCACTGGTACGGCATCCCGACATCAACAAAATCGCCTTTACCGGCTCTACCGATGTGGGGCGCAGTATTCGCCGTGCTACGGCTGGTTCCGGCAAAAAACTCTCGCTCGAACTGGGCGGAAAATCACCGTTTATCGTTTTCGATGATGCCGATCTGGATAGCGTCGTCGAGGGCGTGGTTGATGCCATCTGGTTCAATCAGGGGCAGGTCTGTTGCGCCGGTTCGCGCCTGCTGGTGCAGGAGGATATCGCCGACCGCCTGATAGAAAAGCTGCGCACCCGTATGGAGAAACTGCGTATCGGCAATGCCTTCGACAAGGCCGTGGATATCGGTGCTATCGTCTCTCCGGGCCAATTGCAAGAGATACAGCGACTGGTCAATCAGGGTGTCGAAGAGGGAGCGGTCATGTGGCAACCTTCGTGGGCATGTCCGACGGAAGGCTTCTTCTTCCCACCGACGCTCTTTACCAACGTCTCGCCAGCGACCACCATTGCCCAGGTCGAGATATTCGGCCCGGTACTTGTCTCTATGACTTTCCGCACGCCTGCCGAGGCAGTCGCGCTTGCCAACAATACGCGCTATGGTCTGGCGGCCAGCGTGTGGAGCGAGAACATCAACCTTGCCCTTGATGTGGCACCAAAGTTGAAAGCTGGCACTGTTTGGATCAACTGCACCAACATGTTCGATGCCTCAAGCGGCTTCGGCGGCTATCGCGAGAGCGGCTTCGGGCGTGAAGGTGGCAAAGAGGGTCTGTACGAGTATGTGCGCCCGTCGTGGAAAACGCATCATATTGAACAATCTGTACCTTCTGCTAATGGCCATACCCCGGTTGGTACACAATTCATTGCGCCCGAAACCGACGAACAACACGAAAACGGTCACACCGCAACATCTCCTTTCATGGCCTTGCCGCCAATTGACCGCACGCCCAAGATGTTCATCAAGGGCAAGCAGGTACGCCCGGATTCCGGCTATAGCCGCGATGTGTACGACCCACAACATCGTGTCATAGGGCAGGTTGGTGAGGGCAATCGCAAAGATATCCGTAACGCAGTAGAGGCCGCTCACGCTGCCAGTGGCTGGGCGAATAGCACAACGCACAACCGCGCGCAGATACTCTACTACATCGCCGAAAATCTGGCGATACGCGAAGAAGAGTTTGCCCGGCGCATTGTTCAACAGACGGGGCGTTCGTATGAAGATGCCGCCTACCGAGGTGCAAGCATCGCTTTCGCGCCTGTTCAGCTATGCTGCGTGGGCCGACAAATACGAGGGAAGTGTCCATCGTCCGCCATTGCGCGGCGTAGTACTGGCGATGAAAGAGGCCATGGGTGTTATTGGTATTGCCTGCCCCGACGAGCAACCTTTGCTGGGCTTTATCTCGCTGGTCGCACCCGCCATCGCTATGGGCAATACAATCGTAGTTATCCCTTCTGAGCAATCGCCGTTGAGTGCGACGGATTGCTATCAAGTATTTGAGACCTCCGACTTACCAGCAGGCGTCGTCAACATCGTGACGGGCGAACGTGACGCGCTCGCCCAGGTATTGAGCGACCATGATGATGTAGAATCTATGTGGTACTTCGGCACGGCTGACGGCTCACAGCGCGTCGAAATGGCCTCGGCTGGCAATATGAAGCGCACCTGGGTCAATTACGGTCACACTCGCAACTGGTTTGACCTCGTACAGGGCGAAGGTGAGGAGTTCTTACGTGAGTCCACCCAGGTCAAAAATATCTGGGTTCCTTATGGAGAGTAGGAGCATAGCCATAAAGAAACCGGTGCGAGTCCTCGCACCGGTTTCTTTATGGCTATGCTTTTAAATTGACATAATACTCTAATTTAGATACCTGGGGTTGATGATCCGAGCAGGTGGGTTTGCATGAACGCGAGTGTCCTCTTAATGATCTCACGCGAACGTGCAACATCGTCAAGGACATCAAAAGCATGGTGTCCACCGGGATGGGTCATAAAATCGAGAGTCACGTTCTTCGCGCTCGCCTCTTTGATGAACGCGTCAATGGTGCCATTGATGGCGGGGTGATCAATGCCTGCTTTGATGATCAACATTGGGGCCAGTTTCTCGATAGGTTCCTTCAGATAGGTAGCTCCAGAAAACTCGCGTACCTCATCTTCTGTCAACTCCCATCGTCCTTCAAGGGCTGCATGTCGAGTGGGCCATAATAGGCAACCAGGCACTTCACAAATTCTGGAGTACCCCGCAGTGCTGTCCGCACACCGAGAGGAACCCCGGCAGAACCCGCCCAGATAGCCAGCTTCTCCCTGTCGATTTGTAATTCTGCGGCATGTTCACGCACATGTTCCACCAGGGCATCAATATCGCTCGCAACATCTTTCAATGAGATATGTTCATCCGGCGAGCGATGATTAAAAGTAACAGCTATCAGACCACTAGCCGCGACCAATTGCCCCCACGAGACGTATTGCCCACTATCTTTGATATGCCTTACAAGTTCGGCTGGCCCCAGACCGTGTACGAATAAAATGGCTGGCCGCTGCTCTCCATCGCGCAGATCTATTGGATAGTAGACATCCAGCAGCAGATCCACCCCGTCCACAGTCTTATATACCCTATTCTCAACTCGCCTCGTATGCTCCATGCCGGGAATTTCATAGACAATCCGCTTTTTGAGCATCTCGTTGAAATCTACCATTATGTTTATACTCCTTCTTTGATGATGTTAGCATATGGCTTGCTCTGCCTATCATGAATAGTTTACTTTTGCCTGTCAAATGGCAATTCCTCATCCACCACGAATACCCTGTCCCCAGCCTTCACGAGCGTGGACGTTTCCTGAGCCAGTGCAGTCGCGTAAAAACCACGCAGACCGTGATCGAGGAATTGCAACGCCGCTTTTAATGGCTTAGCCGCAAGTGGCAACCCATGATTGGCGGCGTACTGACTGAACTCGACGCACGGAGCAGCCACTTTGAGGTTTGTGAGATAGACAAGTTCTCCCGTTTCTTCACTTTGTATCGCTACCCTGCTCTCTAGATCGGGCAATTTGATAATGGTATCCGTCTCTATCAGAATGTTTTCGCCTGCACACCCATCTACTATATGTTCGCCAAATTGGGTACGCATCGCCTTGTAGTGACTGGTAAAGCCAAGCGAAACGCCGTTTATTCCATTGTGATTGTGCGAAGTTGGATGGTCAATATGATGCACATCCATCACCCGTTTCCCGTGAATGGTGATGCCAAAAACGCCATCTGGCGTTAGTTCCAGGCTCTCAACCACCAGTAGTGGCGACGGATCATAGTACCTCTTGAGGCGTTCACCCGGCTTGAGCGAGGAACGTTGTATCTGTACTTGTTTAATGCGCCCAATTTCATGCATAGTTATATCTCTCTTTTCCTCTTCTCAGCTATTTCAATTCGCTCTGTTTGTTTTCAGATGTTACCACATTTTAGCTGTCTTCGATGTGTCAAAAAGCATTGATTGGCTCAAGTGCCGCCTGTATCTTCGGCAGAAGTTCCTTGCTCGCCCAGATCGACCGTCAGATTGTTAGAGAGTTGCGCAATGGTGTGCGATAACTCGTCAGGTGAGTAATATCCCCGGTTGAGCCATTTTTCCAGAACGGTAGCGGATTGTTCACGCCGTTCTGGGTCAGTTGATTCCAGATTTGCAAGTAGTTCAGGTGTCAGTTCGGTAATAGATTGTTGTGGCGGCAACATGTAATCGTTGTCTACGATGGTTTGCCAAATTTCTTTATCCATGTGTGTTCCTCCTCGTGTATCATATTGTATCGTGATGTAGCGAAGTAAGCATTGAAGATTATTGTTGAGCTATTAATTACGTATATGTAAGTCCTAAACAATTGCCATATACAGGCAAATATCGTATAGTTTATATACGGCGGTGTCCTTTTAAGTTGCACAGGGTAGCACCCGGATTGATTATCCCCAATAGTCCTGTAACCGACTGTACGAATGTAGTACTTTCAGGGGATAGACGATGCTTTTATTTTCTTAGAACACGCGGTATGATAGAAAAGGTGCGTTATGTATAACTGTTTGTCATGTAAGCTTGTGTGCGTATACGTACCATGCTATACTGCATAGGCATCCAGCGATGTCGAGTAATTTGGAAGCAGGGAGCGATAGTCAATGGAGTTTAGAAACCGTCCTCAATCCAGCAGCTCACCATTGAACCTGAGAGGACCGGGTGATAGTGCGTCGGAACAAACGCGCCAGCCACAACACACACAGCAAACACAACATACGCAGAGTACACCTCTCCAGACGCTCTCAATCAATGAATTAGCGCGGTGTTGCTCTGAAGAAACCAATAAATTTCTTAAGCAGAGTGTCTCAAATGATCGTTTCTGCCTGGAATTATTCCGGCGAGCAATTGTTAAACGAGACGACGATGCCTGGGCATGTATTTATGCGCAATATGCACCACTTGTGCTGACATGGGTGACGCAGCACCAGAGTGCGGCTCCTATGTTAGGGCAAGATGGCAGTGCGCCGCTGGTAAACGCCGCGTTCGCGAAATTTTCGCAGGCACTCACTCCGGCGAAGATGGACAATTTTGACTCGCTGGCAGCCATCTTGAAATATCTCAAAATGTGCGTCCATAGCGTGGTCGCCGACGAGGTACGTTCGCGCCAATCGCGCCAATTTGAGGAGACGCTGGAATTAATTGAGCATGAACCCGCCTCCGATGATCCTGCCGATGATGTCGTATCGGCCATTTCCGCGCAAGGTCTGTGGCAAGTAATCCAGGAAGAATTGAACGGCGAAGACGAACGTTTGCTTATTTATCTTGCCTATATTCATGGTATGAAACCCAGCGAGATTAGTAGTCATAATCGTCGCCTGTTCCCAACGGTTGACGATGTGTATCGTATTAAGCGTAATGTGTTGGAACGTTTGCGTCGCAATCGTCGGTTGCAACTGTTATTAAAACACCAACATTGATCAGTACGATACGGCACAGGTAATTTGCTTTTGCGTTTGTACATAGGTGCTAAAAGAAGAATGTTTCGCGTTTATTGAGGTAAAGAGGACAAAAAACCCAATGAGTAGCTAACGGTCTACTGGCGGCACTGGGGAGAGTCGTCATCGTACCGAAAAAATACCTACTCACAACTTTTATATCAAAAGGAAACGCTCATGGAGTGTCTTAAACCAGGTGCCATTCACGACGAGGAACTGCTCGCCTACCTCGCGGGAGAGAAGGTGCGACCGCTCGTCGAACAGCATCTTACAACATGTCAATACTGTGCAAATCGGTTGGCGGAGTTTCGTAGCATAGAACTCGCTTTGACCAGTAAGCTCTATCGTTGGGATTGCCCACCCACGCAGGTACTGGGTGAATATCAGTTAGGTATACTCAGCAATGAGCTTGCCGCCGCTGTTGCAAATCACCTGAGTATGTGTGTGTCATGCATGGCGGAGGTGACGAGCCTGACGGCGTTCCTGGCGAATGATCCAATGCTGGCTGAACCAGTACCGCAAATAGCTGTTTCTGTGCCTTTGGTATCCTCGGCTTCCTCAAATAATCATCACCCTGTTCAGGATGCAAAACGTGTGCTGGACAATGTGCGCGAACGCTCAAGTGCTGGTATACGTCGTATTGCCGCCATACTGGTGCCATCCGCGCCTCGTTTAGCCTTCCAGCGTGGCGAGTCGGGGCAAAGTGCATTGTGGCCTCGTCGCTACATGGCAGAAGATATCAGCATTTCTGTGCAAGTAGATCGCGGGACGAGCCGCCGGGATGCGTTGCAACTAATCGGTTTTGTCACCCGTAAGGATGACGCTCTGGAATCGCTGCAAGGGGTAGCGGTGCAGCTTGTCTCTCAGACGAATGCCCAGATGCACAAAGTGCCCAGCATGCACAGTACACGCAGAGCATTGATGAACTTGGTAACTTTATCTTTTCATCAGTCGCTCCAGCAACCTATACACTGGAGTTGCAGTTCCCGGAAAGCATTATTGTGATAGATGAATTGCCGGTCGCCTTCCAGGATTAACGCCAGTTGTGTGTTCTATCCTGTACAACGTACAGCATGTGTCACAGTAACGCAGAATGTATTACATCGTGTCAGTGTGTCAGACGTGCTGTACGTTGTTTCTAACAAAGCATTGGAACTATGACGCCTCAAGAACTGGTTGCGCTACTTTTGCATAAGAGCGAGAAGGAAGGACGGCATGTGTTACAGGCACATGTTCCCTTGTTTGATGAGGCCGCAACCTTGCTTCTGGTCGAGCTTATCAAGCGCGAAGCCGACCGCCAATGGATCAAAAATCCTCAGCTATCCTTCATCATGGCTGGCAATCTGCTTGCCATTGGCGATATTACTCGCAACAAGACTTACCATGCCCTCGGATTGATGGCGCGTGCCGATGCGCTGCGCCGCATAGACCGCAATGAGGAAGCCCTGCCCTTTTTTGATGCGGCCGGAGATGAATTTTTGGAAGCGGGCGACGAAGTTGGTTGGGCGCGTACACGTATCGGGCGCGTCAATGCCAGCCTGCAACTCAACCGTACTACCGAGGCGTTACGTGATACCGCCGAGGCGCGTGAGATCTTCATGCGTTACGGCAAATTGCTGCGTGCTGGCCAAATTGATGTCAATGCGGCCATCATCAACTACGAACTTGGGCAATACGAAGCCGCCTTGCGCCTCTTCGATCGCGCCATCGAAACCTATGGTATGCAAGGTGAAGGAGTAGACCTCCATATCGCACGTGCGCGTGCCAACAAAGCGATTACCCTTGCCGCGCAAGGCAAGTTTCGTGAGGCCGTTGCGCTTCATGAGCAGGCGCGTGCCATTTTTGCTGTTACCACTGGTCAGGAAGTTGCAGTTGCGCGGGAAGAACTCAACATTGCTCAGATTTATGTTCAGCAAGGTCGTTACAGTCAGGCCTTGCTGCTTTTTGATCGCAGCCGTGCCATCTTTCAAAAACATTCCATGGACTATCAAGCTGCCGAAGTTGCCCAACAAATCTGCTTCTGCCTCGTGCGTTTGAACCGCGCCCATGAAGCCTATGAACTTGCTGGCAAGACGGTCGTCTTTTTCCGTGAGCCGCGGCACAATCGCAATCTTGCTTACTCATTGATGTATCAGGCCGAAGCCGCCATGCTGGAAGGGAATTATGTAGACGCTGATGAGATGCTGCAAGAGGCCAGCGACATTCTGGAAGAGGGCGGCTTTATTGCTCTTGCCTCCATCGTGCGTTTGCAGCAAGCGGAACTCTACTTCGCTGGTGGCAAGTTGGAGGCAAGCAAACGCGAGGCTCTCTTAGTTGCCGATGCCTTTGCCGAACAGGAAGCCTTGCCCTATCTTGCGCGTACCGCTCTTTTGCAAGCGCGTATTGCTGAGGAGATGGCAGATACCGTCACAGCCAAAGATCTCTGCGATCAAGCACTGGATATTGCCCAGGGACAGGGACTGCTTGACCTCAAATATCGCTGTGACTATCTGCTTGGCCGGATTGCCGAAAGCCATGCCGACCTGGATGCAGCGGCGCGTTATTATGACCGTGCCATTCAGTGCATTGACGACTTGCAAAGCCGTCTTGTGCTGGACGAGCGTACAAGCTTTCTTGAGGATAAAGGCGCGATCTATCAACGAGCGATGATCCTGGCACTCAAGCGTGACCATACCGAACAGGCGTTGATTTATGTTGAGAAGGCCAAATCACGGGTGCTGGGTGATTACCTGCGCAACAACATAGATATTCGTTTGCGAGCGGAGGACAAAGCAGGCCAGGCCATACTTGGCGATCTAGCAAAGCTGCGCGAGGAGCAGGCGTGGTATAGCTCTATTGTGTACGAGGCGGAGAACGAAGCCAACCTGAGTGATACTGCAATTATCCGTATCCGTTCGATTGGTCCCGTCCAGGCACGCAAGGAAATGCAGGCACGCGAGCGGCATATTGAACAGCTTCTGGAGCAGATGCAGTTGCGAGCGGCAGGTGATCTTGTGACGCGGCAACGTTCGAACTGGACAAACAGTATCGTGACCTCGCTTTTCCCAAAACTTGAGCGTGGTATGCTGATGCTGGAGTACGCTATTGCCGGTCAAGACCTCTACATCTTTCAATTGACTCGTAAGGGCGTCGAAGTTCATTGTGAGCCAGGGGCAGTTCCCAAACTCGAGCGTCTGCTCTCACTCTGGCGTGTAAATCTTGACCTTGTGGCTCAGGCCGCGGGTGCGGAAGATCAAGTGCAGGCCTTTGCGGGATTGCAAGAGAACAGCCTTGGTCTCTTGCGGCGGCTCTATGACCTGTTACTCAAGCCTGTCTCTATTTTGCTGAATGCTTGTGAGCAACTGATCATCGTGCCATTTGGCATCTTGCACTACCTCCCTTTTCACTGTATGTACGACGGTATGCAGTTTCTGATTGAGCGTTTGAATGTCTCGTATCTCCCGTCTGCCGCACTACTCGATATTTGTCGCGAACGCGGTCACCGCAGCGAGACCAAACGAGTGCCGCTCAGCAATTCTCTTGTGCTTGGTTATTCTGACAATGGACGTCTTCCTTTTGCCGCACAGGAGGCGTTGGCGGTTGCCAAACAATTGGGTGCAGCACCAGCTCTCAACGCGGACGCGACCTCTGGATTGCTGAGGGAATTGGGGGCGCGTAGCCCCATCGTGCATATCGCGGCACATGGTATGTTTCGGCTTGACGCTCCCAACTTCTCCCATATTCGCTTAGCTGATCGTCAATTGAGTACTAGCGAAGTCTTTAACCTCGATCTTTCCTCCTGTTCGCTTGTCACCTTGAGTGCCTGTGAGACGGGACGCGCCGTTGTGGGTGGTGTGGATGAAGTGATTGGGCTGGGACGAGGCTTTCTCTACGCTGGTGCCGCCTCGCTCCTGCCAACTTTCTGGAAAGTAGATGACGCGAGCAGTGCCGAGTTGATGGAGATGTTCTATCAAGCATTGCTTGGTGAATTCAGCAAAGCAGCTGCCCTCGCGGGAGCGCAACGCGCCTTTATTGCCCATGCGCGTACCTCCAATCGCCCGTATAAGGTGCATCCTTACTTCTGGGGTGCCTTCCACCTCATTGGTGATGACGGCCCGTTACTGCGGTAAGTAGAGCTTCTGGAATGCGGTGATTTGCAAGGAATGATGCGTACCTGTTATACTTATGGCTGAGAAGCCTTTTTTGTGTTGTGCCGTCCGTTTGTACGATGCTATTTAGAGGGATAGCATGGAGGAGATGTCCCGCATGAATATAAACGTGGGCATATGTGCGATTCCGCTTGCTATGGGCATTGCTTGGTATCGCTGGTCTGGTATTGCAAGGGATCGCTACGGAGATGGCTCGCCCCGGTTATTTTACACATCTGTCTCTCATCGTCAACTTCTTCAGTTATTTCACGATCCTTACAAATTTGTTTATCACCATCTGGTTTGCGCTTGCGTTTCGTTCGCGACAGATGGGGCAGACTAGTTGGTGGGGCGATCAACCGGAAATCAAGGGAGCATTAATGGTAGCTGGCAGTGTCACTATTCTAGTTTATTGGACCTTGCTGGTTGATATCCCGATTCCAACCGTGACTGGCGAAATAGCAAACTTCTTGTTGCATCTTCTCGTCCCGCTGGGATTATTGATCGATTGGTTGATCGTAGGAGATCCCATGACGAAGTCCTATAGGAAAATGCTTATAGCATGGTTGATATTCCCCCTCGTTTTTGTGATCTATACGGAAGTGCGCAGTCCTTTTGCTCAATGGTACCCCTATTTTTTCCTCGATCCCCAGGCGGTGGGTGGTGTCGGCAAACTGGTGATATCGATCATTGGCATGATGCTCCTATTTTTGGTGGTGGCCAGTCTTATTTTCTGGCTGTATCGAAAGCGTGGCAGTCTAAAGATAGTACCCGCCACCGTTACTGATCAGGCGTCCATTGAGCCAACTGACTCATTTCTTCGGCAAGCTCCTGAAGGGTAGTTCTCAACTCGAAAGGCCGACGAATTATAAATGAACAATCCAGGCTCACGAGAAAACGTGCCATCCAATGCAGATTGTCTATTGAAGCATACAGGACAATCCCCTCTGGATGCTGTTCCAATGTTGCCAGCATTGGCGGTACTTTAGAACGTGCTGCTTCCAATGGCATCAATAGCAGGACTTCTACATTCCAGGTATCGGGAATAGCGGCGACTGATTCGACAATATATTGCAGGCAACGAAAATCAGGCGGTCGGCTGAACACTTCCTGTTGCATCTTCACTTCTCGTATACGGTCTAAGCGAAATATCCTCAGTTGTGAACGTAAATGACAGTAGCCAACGGTGTACCATAGCCCGTTGTGGCAAACAACACCATATGGGTCCATCATGCGCTCGGTCTTCTCATTCTCTTTTGTTTGATAGCATAGCCAGACGCGGCGACACTGTTCGGCTGCTGCACTCAGCGTTCCCAGAATGGAAAGTTCTACCTTGACCTCCGGTACATGAATATCAACAACGAGCATATCGTGAACAGACTGAACGCGCTGGCGCAAGTCGGCGGGCAAGACGCGCTCGATTTTCGCCATTGCCCCCTCCACAGCCGGCGCCATAGCATGGACTCCCATCTTTTGCACCGTCTGTAAGCCCAGTGTAAGAGCCAGCACTTCGTCATTAGTAAACATCAAGGGTGGCAGTTTGAAGTCAGGACGAAGTTTATAGCCACCGTAGCGGCCAATAGTCACCTCGATAGGAATACCAACATCCTGGAGCATCATAATGTAGCGACGCACCGTGCGTACATCGACCTCCAGGCGGCTCGCCAATTCTGGTCCGCTCATGGATGATCTGGACTGGAGTAGTTCAAGCACGGCAAGAACACGGCTCGTCGGATGATACGTTCACACCTCCTTTCTGGAAAGATGTAAAAAACCGGAAACACAGACAAACACAGACCGATTCTATCCGCCTTTGGTATTATACTTAACTCATAGGTTTTATTAAAGTAGTGATGCTTCCCAGGAAGCTGAGCAAACCTGATATGAAGGTGATAGACCGGGTTGTGTTTGCAAAGCAGGGAGCAGAACAATGAAACGAGTAAGAGGTCGCACCTCGTCCTGCCCTGCGCAGGATTGCTCTCAAACTGGAAAAGGAGAGGACCATGAAGGTCTTGTTTGTCGCCGGATTCGGGCCGATTGTATCAGATATGCAAGCGAATCAAGCGTTCTACGGAGATGTATTGGGAGTGCCACTTGAGGGTGATGAATCGTATCTCTCGACGCAACACCTCGATGGCGTGAAGCATTTTGCGCTCTGGCCAATCTCGGCAGCCGCCCAATCATGTTTCGGGGAAGAGAGTTGGCCAGATGACTTGCCTGCGCCTCAGGGCTGGATCGAGTTTGATGTCGACGATGTAGCTGCCGCCACCGCAGAGTTAGAAAACAAGGGCTACCGCGTGCTGGCCGCAGCGAAGCAAGAGCCGTGGGGACAAACGGTCACGCGGCTTTTAGGGCCAGAGGGCCTGCTCGTTGGCATCACCTATACCCCCTCTCTCCGTCCAGAGCAAAAAGGAGGTCAGACAAATGAAGGAGGCTCACAATGATTGAAATACAGAAACAAGAAACACTCAAAGAGTTCCGCATCATTCCCGGCGTCGGCAAATCTATCGCGGAAGATTTGTGGAACCTGGGACTGCGCTCGATCCATGACCTGAAAGAGCAAAATCCCGAAGAACTTTACAATACGTTGTGCCTGCAACAGGGCCAACATGTTGATCGTTGTATGCTCTATGTTTTTCGCTGCGCCGTCTATTATGCATCTTCTCAGGATCACGACCCCGAACTCCTCAAGTGGTGGAATTGGAAAGATAAAAAGACTGAGTTTGAGCCAGTGTGAAGAAGGCCAGAGGAAATTGCCTTCTCGTTTCCTCGTCTATGCTCATAGCATGGTTTTTCCCTTCCCTACGCTCCCAAAATCTGCTATGTTGAGTGTGTAAGAAGAGAACGAGAAGAAATGGGAGAAGGCGTATGGATAACCTGATTGTCTTTGTTCACAGTCCCCTGGTGGGCCCTTTCACCTGGTCTCTGGTTGCGCGACATCTGCGAGCAGACGGTTTCGATGTGCTGGTGCCGGTCCTCACCGATAGCGGAGACACGCCCCCTCCGTTCTGGCAGCAGCACACTGCATCCATGCAGCGGGCGCTCGCGTCAATCCCGCAAGAGCGTCCCCTGGTACTTGTCGGCCATAGTGGAGCTGGTTCCTTGCTGCCCGTCCTTGCCCAGGCAGCTCAACATCCTGTCAATGCCTACCTCTTTGTTGATGCTGGCTTGCCCCATCCGGACCAGAGCCAACTGGACGCGATGGAGGCCAGTGTTCCCACATTTGCACAAGAACTACGGAAGTCACTGGCCTCTGGGGAGCGTTTTCCACACTGGAGTGATGAGGACCTGAGTGAGGAGATACCTGATAGACGTACTCGTCAGCAGCTGCTGGCGGAATTGCAGCCACGTCCCCTCAGCTTTTTTGAGGAGGTCATGCCAGAGGTTCCCGGATGGCCTGATGCACCCTGTGGCTATCTCTTGTTTACCCAGGGATATCGCCACTTTCTGGAGCAAGCCCAGAGAGCAGGATGGCCGAGCCGAACGTTTCATGCCGGGCATTTTCACATGTTGGTTGATCCTGTCGCCGTGGCTGCAGCCCTTGTTGAACTCATGATACAGATGAACGAAAAGCGTTGACATATTCACCTAAAGTATCCCCCGTAAACGGCATGACCGGCTTGCATCCAGAAGCAGTCTACCATGCCAAAGCCAGCCTCCGCTAGCCAGATTAACTGATCACTGAGGCGGGAGGGCTGATCAAAAGTTGATTTGGGGTCGGCATAGTCGTAGAGAAAATAATTCCACTTGTGTTGAACAAACTGCTCGTAGCCGCTCAAATCACCTCGTATTGCCAGACTTTGTTGTCGAACAATGTCGTCATACTGTCGTGCAAAAAGGTTCGCGATCTGTTGTGTCGCTGGCTCAATGACATCGGCTAATAGCAAGGCTCCTCCTGGTTCCAGTTGAGTAGCCATGGTATTGAAGAGTTGGCGTTTTCCCTCGTCGGAGAGGTGGTGGACACAGAGTGAAGATAGGATTTACTCATTTGTCATCTTCTTTCTCTCTCACGTCAAATTTCGTATATCGCGCACACTCAGTGCTATACCGTTCAGGATGAGATTTAAAATGCCGCCAGCGATAAACACCCATGATGGACCGATATGATCTGTCAGTATACCTGCGATAAGGTAGCTGATGGGCAAAAGGCATAATGAACCGAGCAGGTCAATACTGCTCACACGACCCAGTTTGTCATTTGGCACCAGTTTGTGCAAGAGCGTCACCCAGATTGTTTGCAATGTTCCCGTGCCAAAACCATAGAGCAATCCAACAAGGATCGCAACGAACGGTTCACTTGCGTGTGGCAGTGGCAAACCCAGCAAGATAAATGAGAAGCTGGCGACACTGCGCATCAGAAACGCGGTTCTGCCGGGCCACTTGAAATGTACTTGACCGACAAATAGCGTTGCTGCGATCCATCCAAAACCTATGGAGGTGCCAACGGCTCCAAAGAGCCACACTCCTTGCTGGTACGCATCGTGAATGAGTTTGGGCAGTGCGACAGCTAGCGGTCCTGAGGAGCCAAGACTACCGATAGCGGGAACAATAATTGTCATGAGCAACCAGGGTGAACCGAGAATGTAACGCAGTCCCTCGTTAAGGTCCGCTCCAATCTTGCTCACGCCATATTGCCGGTGCAGCACTTCCGAAACGTTGCTTTCTACTACTCGCGGTGGAATGCGCACGAAAAACAATGAAATGGCGGAGATAACGAATGTCACCCCATCAAAGAAAAAAGCACTGGCAGGACTTCCCAGCGAAACAAAAGCTGCTCCTAAGACCGGCCCCAGCAGATTGCCGGTTTGGCTGCTCAGTTGTGTCAACGCATTGGCGGAAGCAAGGTCATCAGTAGCAACCAGTTGCGGCGGAATGGCTTGAAAGGCAGGGTTGAAGAATGCTCCTGCAACGCCGAAGGTCAGCCCTAGCGCGACAAGGTGCCAGAGTTGCAGCATATTCGTCCAACTCAGTACAGTAATCAGCAAGACGACAATCGCTCGTCCTGTATCAGACCAGAAGAGTACCAACCGTCGGGGTAGGCGATCAGCAGCAATACCACCGATCAGTAAGAAGATGAGAAAAGGGATGCTCTGGGCAATCAAAATAACACCCAGGGCGGTAGCAGAGTGTGTCAAAAGCACCACCTGCCATGCCAACGCCGTGAGAAAAACACCGTTGCCAAATGCTGAGATCGTTTGTCCCGTCCAGAGAATGGCAAACGGGCGTGAACGCAACGCCCGTAGAAATTTTGCCCGCCTCGCGAAAGCAATAGTCATGGAGCTTTTAGCCCTTCAAGAAAGTTGGCATACTGCTTTGGATGTATTATGTCCCGCCCATATTATAGTGGGGCAAGGCAAGCAACTGGTTACTTTTCGGTATACTTGGCCAAACCCTCTCTTGCGTAAATTTTTTATGCCAGCGCGTCCTCGACTTCCTCAAGCTTTCTAAGATAGTGAATATCCCTCAGAGGTTCCAGCACCTTGCGGGCGCGTACCAGTTGTGAGCGGTCTCCTGTACGCTGTGCCAGTACTACACGCATACGTGCGGCATGGACTATGAGATGATGCGCTTCAGCGTCATCAATAGCCTGGGCAAGCTGCTCGTTGTCCCCGCTTGCCAGCGCACGGACAATCTTGTTGCACCACACGGTCATGTCATCGCGAAAAAAAGAAGCTACCAGTAGCTCATCAGGTGCGGCCATACCTGCTTCGCTGAACATCATTAAAAATATTCCCATATTATCAGGTGCGATGCTCTCAAGGTTCGTAAGGCAGGCTCATCTTCACGAATGGCGCGTATCAATCCTTTTATATTTGTATTACCAGGATGAATACGTTCGAGGATCGAAGATGCGGCATCCATTAAAGGGCGATCCTCATGCGCTTTTGCCAGGAATAGTGAGATCATGTAGCCTGAAAAAACCATAATCCCTGTCCCTGCAAGCTGCTGGATGCGCTCCCATACTTGCGCCAGTACATCCCTCATCGGATCAATTTCAGACCATCGTCCAGTTAGATATGCTGCTAACATTGCTACGTTGATTGACTCTGCATAATATTCCAATGGTTCTTCAGGGCCTTTATTGTCAAATGCCTCATGGTATGCTGTCAGGCAACGATCGTAGTCTCCCATCAAGCAGTAGCTAATAACGATATGATTCCAGGCACTACCCCGCTTGCCTGAAGGAAGCCCCTGGATGGACAGGCGGCGTTTTGCAACTTCAATAGCACCACTGTGATCGTCGGTCAGCCAGCAATACAGTGCCATAATACCGAGCGCGTAATCAAGCGCTTCAGGATCATTGCGTTGCTCAAAGTAGGCAATAGCTTCACCCCCCATCTTTAGACCGGAAGCCACTTCTTCCGGCGTTGTGCTTCTCTGGATCAGAATCTGGACGAGTGAGTAAGTCCGTACACGCCATATCTCATCTTTATCACCGGCTTTTTCCGCCAGTTGCAAGGCTTCCGTTCTTAAGCGGGTCAGTTCTTCCACATCTGGCTTGATGTTGTAGCGGCTATCAACATAAGCATCCAGCAATTTGCGCATCAGTCGCGCCCCTGTAACAGGTTCTTGTTCGCTCGCTGTGTGCCACAATTCTAATGCCTTGCGATAGGCCTCAATGGCAGCGTCGCCCCAGCCAAGGCTGGTTCCCAACTTTTCGTAAAGTCGCAAGTGTTCGCTTTGCGGTGCAAAACTAATAGCATCTTTCAGATAGGTCTCAGCTTCAACGTATGCGCCCGCGTGAGTGGCTAATTCTTCAGCACGTTCCAAAAATTGCACTGCTTTCGCAGTTTCCACCGGCATGGGCTTTGGCACTGCCGCCTGCTTTGCCAGCTGGACTGCTTCACGATAATGATAGGCAATTACTTCTGTGTACTGATCCACCTGATCTCCCGCAGATATCTCAAGCCATGCCGCGATCTTGCCATGTAAGCGCACGCGCTCAGCCCGTGAAAGCGTACCATATGCAACATCGCGGATGAGGATATGCCGAAAGGTGAACATACTATCCTCGGAAGGCACAAGCATATCGCGCTCGACCAGTCCATCAATGGCAGTGTCCATCTCCGAGTCGCTGAAGCCATCCAGCACGGCATGTATCATATCCGCGACGAATGGCACGGCTCGCTACCGCCGCAACCTGGAGAACGGTTCTTTCCTGCCTCGATAGTAAATCCAGGCGTGCCAACACAGCCGCGTGTACGGTATCTGGCAGTATATCCACTGTGACATGCTCGCCGGTAATGGCGCGCTCGTTCAATCCGCGTACCAGTTCGAGTGCGAAGAACGGATTGCCACCCGAACGTTCAACAATGTGCTTGCGTACCTCCAGAGGGAAATCCGCCGCCAATTGCTTGATCAGATCTTGCGTCAGTTTCGTCGAAAGCGGTTGCAGGGCCAGGGCGGTAAAGTTCTGCCGTCCACCGCCCCAGGTTGGGCGGCGATCCAGCAATTCGGGACGGCTCAAGACAATTAATAGCAAGCTTGCATGGGTGCGCATGCTGATCACATGCTCTACAAGGTCAAGCATACTATCGCTGGCCCAGTGCAAGTCTTCAAAAACGAGAACGTGCGGAGCTTGCTGGGCGAATGCTTCAATCAGTAGTCGCCATGCCGAAAAGATGCTTTCACGATCACCGGCTCCCGTCGTTTCACCTTCGATACCCAGCGTCGTAAGCACAAGATCAGCCAGGCGCGAGGCATCTTCCGCTTTGTACCCACCCGCAATAAAGATTGACTGAATACGTGGTTTTGTGATCTCTTCGTTTGAGAGCAAACCTTCCAATAAACCATGTAGGGGCCAGTAGGTGAGCGTCTGTCCATAGGGCAAACAGCGCACCATCGCTACCTCAAAACCATCATCGAGATCAATGTGCTTCAAAAACTCCTCTAATAGGCGTGTCTTGCCAGTACCAGCCGGTGCCACAATCGAGACCAACTGTGGACGCTCTTCCTCCAGTACGCGCTCTTTCAAGAGTTCGAGCTGCATCATGTCCTGTTTCCGGCCTACAAAAGGAGGCCGAAAGACCTTGCGCACGCTCTGCACACTCTTGAGGGGGAAGACACGCAAAGGCAATCGTTTGCCCTTGACCTCGATCATACGCGGCTCATCGAACACAAACGCTGTTTGTGCGGCATTGGCTGTGCGCTCGCTGGCGAGTATCTCGCCGGGATTGCAATGCTGCTGCAAACGTGCGGCCACATTTACTGCGTCGCCCGTGATCAGAAAGTCGCCTCGAGATTGATCGGCTGTGGCTACCACTTCTCCGGTATTGACACCGATGCGCAATTGAAAGCCAGGGCCAAGCACCTCATCGGCGGTGACCGCTGCGCGTAGGGCCATTGCTGCCGCCAAAGCTCGTTCTGCATCGTCTCCATGTGCCTGCGCTAAGCCGAAAACGGCCATCACGGCATCGCCGATGAATTTTTCAATGGTACCCCCATGATTGGCAATCACCTCGCGTGCATGTTCATAATAGCGGCCCATCAGGGCACGCACATCTTCAGGATCGAGCGATTCGCCAAGTGCGGTAGAGCCAGTGACATCAGCAAAGAGGATAGTGACGAGTTTTCTTTCTTCGGGCATATACAATTCCTCGCGTTCATCGAAAATCAGAGGCAGTCAGCAGGTGAAATAAACCTGTGCTGTGCGATATTGCAAGCATAGTATCACACAGATATGAACGTTTCGCAAGCGCGTTATACATGTCGGATGCAGTGCATTTTTGCGCAATTCTGCAATTGTGAGCTTGAGAGGACTCCGTTTGGGACAGTTGGGAACTGGCTAAAGGAGCGGCATCTCTAAGTTATGAATGGATCTCAGCATTTCCCCCTTGCAAATCTTACTGCAACATGCTATACTGCAATATTGCAGTAAGATTTTTGAACCGTGTTTTGACAGAAAGAGGATGACGTGAACACATCTCACCTGAGTCGCGATCCCTTGATCTTGACGATCCTGGCACTGCTGGCAGAACAACCTCGCCACCCCTATGAAATCCAGCGACTGATTCGTGAACGAAAGAAAGATTTTGCCCGTAGCACACAGCGTATGCTGTATCACGCGATTGATCGTTTGGTCAAAGCGGAGTTCATTCGTCCGGCAGAGATCAATCGGGAAGGGAATTGTCCCGAACGAACCATTTACCAGATCACGGACAACGGGCGCGACAGCTTGATGGAATGGCTGGGAGAACTGCTGGCGCAACCGTTGCCAGAGTATCCGCTCTTTACGGTTGCTATTTCTTTTCTCGCCTATCTCCCGCTAGAAACAGTGCTGCAAGCTTTACAGGCACGCATTGTTGAACTGGAGGGGGAACTGGCGGGCATCGAAGCGCGTCTGCAAGGACTCGGGCAGAGTCTGCACCGTTTGTTGCTCCTGGAATTGGAATATGTGCGGGTACTCCGCCAGGGGGAATTAGCGTGGGTCCGTACTCTTTTGCAGGATATACGCGAAGGACAGCTGACCTGGGATGCAGAGGCCCTGCGCGAACATCCCGAAAGATTGGTCATCTCACCAGAACCTTCTAAAGCAGCCCTGCGCCTTGTTGATGGGCATATAGCACATTCATCATGAAAGAAGACATTATATGTGGTATACTTTTGCACTCTTCATCCATATCATCGGAGCGATTGCGCTCTTCATTGCAGTCAGTCTGGTCGTAGTGGCATTTGTGCGCATGAGGCAGGCATCGTCCCTCGAACAGGTGCGAGAATGGGCTTCTGTGGCGCAACTTGCGGGGAAGAGTCTCGCGCTCATTTCGCTGGTTATTCTTGTACCAGCAGTGTATATGGTCATCATCGCGTGGGGATTTACCACGCCCTGGGTGATGGTGTCCCTCATTACCTTCCTTGTGCTTGCCATTATGGGAGCAACGGTGAATGGTAGAACCATTGAGCAGGTGGTTGCGATAGCGCGAGCGGCTTCACCAGGCCCTGTTCCCGACGAGTTGCGTACCCAACTCCTGTCGCCGCGGCTCTGGCTTGCGGAAGCCATACGCTTGACGTTGCTGGTAGGCATCCTTTGCCTGATGACCATCAAACCAGACATACTCTACTCTCTTCTTGTTCTGCTGGGTATGCTTCTCCTGGGCATTCTCCTGGGTATGATCACTCAGCATTCACATAGACATACCTCCCGAAAGGAGCAGTTTGTATGAAAAACGAACTGTCCCTATGCATGGCATGGTCGCCATTTTTGTGTGTACAATAGAAGAAAACCAGGTCAAATCTGTTATCAGGAGTTGTTTATGAAATACCTCGCTCCAGATTACGTATATACGCCGCGAGGATTGCAACGTGACATGTTTGTTGCAATCACCGATGATGGAAGCATTGCTTCCATTGTAAAAAAAGAAGAGGTTATATCAAAAGACGACATTTCTCCCGCAATTGAATATCTTCCTGATGTCGTCTTGCTTCCTGGCTTTGTCAATGTGCATAGTCACGTTTTTCAAAGGGCCTTGCGCGGCCACACACACCGGCCACTTTCGCATCACGATACCTTCTGGACGTGGCGCAATGCCATGTATGCCGAGGCACAATTGCTTAATCCAGAACGCCTCTACGCCTCGGCGGTACAGACATACCGTGAGATGCTGGCGGCTGGCTATACGACCGTGGGAGAGTTTCATTATGTGCATCACCAGCCCGACGGACAACCCTATGCCTCGCCAAATGCAATGGCCGAGGCAGTGCTACAGGCCGCTCGCGATGCTGGCATACGTCTTGTTTTGCTCATGACGGCCTATGCTCAGGCCGGTTTTGGCCAGCCGCCACAGGAAGACCAGCGTCGTTTCTGCGATGCCTCGGTTGAACACTACCTGGCGCGTGTTGAGGTGTTGCGAGCTACTGGCGTTCCAATAGGTGTTGCTCCTCATTCTGTGCGAGCTGTACCGGAGGAGTGGTTCCGTGCCATTGCCGATTACAGCGTAAAGCATCATTTGCCATTGCATGTACATGCCGATGAACAGGTAGCTGAAATTGAGCAGTGCCAGGCCGCCTATGGTTGTACTCCCATCGAATTGCTTGACCGCTTTGGCGCATTACATACACAAACCACTGTAGTTCATGCGACACATGCCAACGATATTGAAATCCAGTTGCTTGCACAGCGCGGCAGTACCGTATGCGTTTGTCCCACCACCGAAGGCGATCTCGGTGATGGTATTGCTCCGTATGCCGAACTGCTGGCAGCGCACATCCCGCTCACTATCGGTTCGGACAGCAACACACGCCTCGACCCTATCGAAGAATTACGTTGGGCCGAATACACCGCTCGTATGCGCTATCAGCGCCGCCGAGTGCTGGTCGCCGAGGAGATGGCATCACCGGGGCCATTGTTGCTCGATTACGGCACCCGCGGTGGGGCCGCGTCATTAGGGCTACAAACAGGCGTGATCACTCCCGGCATGGCGGCAGATTTCGTCGCCATTGATATCAATCATCCTGCAATGATTGGCTGGAATGAGGCAGATTTACTGGATGTGCTGTTCTTTGGTGCATCATCGCAAGTGATTAAACAAACATGGGTGCAAGGGAGAAAAGTGTATGAGCAATAGTCTTGTTCGGAGATGGCGTGTGACAAAAGATTATCAGGCGTCGAATCCAGACCCCATTATGGTTCAGGCGGGCGAACCATTTCATGTGAGCGAAAAAACTGATTGCTGGGATAATAACCCAGATTGGATATGGGTCTGGTGTACAGACCAGCGTGGAAAAAGTGCCTGGGTTCCAAAAACTATCATCAATATGGATGTAGATGGTAAAACTGGAACCACACGTTATCCATATAATGCGACGGAACTCACGGTCGCCGTTGGCGATGAACTGACGATTGAGCAAGAAGAAAGTGGCTGGCTCTGGTGCTTCGATCAACATGGCAAATATGGTTGGGTGCCTGTAGCTCATGTTAGAAGGGTTTTATGAGATATTTCCCCTGGAGCAAAATTGGTATACGGCAAGTACACTTGCCGTATACCAATTTTGCTCCAGGGGAAATATGTTTACCTGCCGCGTCGTGGGCGTTCACCGGGTTTTGGCTCCAGAGCGGGGTGTGCCTCGATCATGCGGAGCGTCTCGCTGATGGCGCGCTCAAGTTGGGGATCAATGTCATTGACATAATCTTGTGGGGCGATATCCACTTCAATATCGGGGTCGGTGCCATAGTTTTCAAGATTCCAGCCCACGTCTTTGAACCAGAAGGCAAATTCTGGTTGCGTGGTTCGCGTACCATCCACGAGATGATGACGTGCGCTGATGCCGATGACGCCGCCCCAGGTGCGTTTTCCGAGCAATGGTCCCAGGCCCATCAGTTTGAAGGCATGGCTGAACATATCGCCATCAGAACCGGCATATTCGTTGGTGAGTGCGACCATTGGGCCCTGTGGTGACTCATATGGGTAGGGAACTGGTTTGCCCCAGCGTGGAAAGTCATAGCCCAACCGCCTCCGCGCTAACTTTTCTAGTAAGAGCGATGAGACACTGCCGCCACCATTCCAACGCACATCAATCAACAATCCGGGATAGTTATATTCAGTCAAATAGCTGCGGTGGAATTCCGCGAAACCCTTTGCCTGCATATCGGGGATATGAATATAGCCTACTTTGCCACCTGAGTGTTCGTGGACAATGCGGCGGTTCTGCTCGACCCAGTCGCGATAACGAGCATGATCTTCGCCAGCGAGAGCCTTGACGGTGATGACCCGTTTTTCTTTGCTCTCTGCGCTCTCAATCGTGAGTTGTACCTCATTACGAGCCTGGTTGACGAGTAATTCTTGTGGGCTAAGATCGGGCCTTACGCGCTGCCCATTGATAGCCAGAACGGCATCGCCGATGGCAATGTTAAGGCCGGGAGAGGTCAGTGGCGAGGTTGCCTGTTCATCGGAAGTATCGCCCTGCACAATGCGGGCGATGCGATACTGCTCGTTTTCGGCATCATATGTCCAGTCTACGCCGAGAAATCCCTGCCCGTAGTACGGCCCAATACGATATTCGCCGCCACCTTCATAGGCGTGCGATGTACCGAGTTCGCCCTGTAATTCCCACAGCAGATCGGAGAGTTCCGCTCGCGAACTGACACGTTCCACTAGTGGCGCATATTGTTTGTAGATGGCGTCCCAATCTACGCCCGACATATCTTCTGTCCAGAAATGCTCGCGTTGCAGACGCCATGCTTCGGTGAACATCTGCCGCCACTCTGCTGCTGGCTGCACAGAGACTTTTACACGGTTGAGATCGAGCCAGCCACTTTCGCGGCTGGGTTCGCTAGTTTCAGGTTTAGGTGTCTTATCGCCCGCTTTTAATACACGTAAGCGCGAATTTGAACGGTAGATGAGTGTCTTGTTGTCACGCGAGAGGTCAAAACTACCCACGCCATCAATCAGCCAGTCGTGTTTCTGGTTTTCAAACTCGAAACTATCAATGCGTCCCTTGACTTCATGAGAATCTGTTGGTGAATGTAGCGATCCCTGGATGGGAAACCAGAGGAAAAGCGCTTTTCCCTTGATGCCTCGGATTGTGTGATAGCGACCCTCTGCAATGGGGAAAGCTACTGCGCGGGTGGTGATGCCTTCCAGGTCAATCATTAACCGGGGAGTCTGTGTTGTTTTCTCTTCATGCTCTCCCTTTCCATCACCTTCCTCGTTCTCTGCGACTTTCTCGGCTTTTTCGGTTTTTTCGGCTTCCTCTCCCTCATCATTTGACTGTTTAGAGCTAGCTTCGTCCTTTTCATTTTCCTTGTTGTTACTTTGAGGGACTCGCGGTTCCGGTATGAATGGAGAACGTTGGTCGCGTCGCAGTGTGATAGCATAGGGTTTTGTACCGCGAGGGAAACTCATATCGAACTGCATATCGTCGCGTACTGGATTAAATGTACGATTGCCCAGAAAGTACAGGTATTTGCCCTCTGGATCGAACGATGGATCAGAGTCTTGTAGCACCGGATCGGTGACAAAATGTGTTGCCCCTGTCTCCATATCGCACAGTTTAATCGCTCGTTTTTGCGCAGTATGAGCGAAGCTGTAGGCTAACCATGTACCATCAGGCGACCAGGCGATATCGGAGATGCCATCGTAATCGCTTTTATCTACGATGTGCGACTCACCGGATTCCAGATCAACGACCACCAGTTCGTTGCGATGGTTTGTGACGGCGACAATATCCTGAGCAGGTGAGACCTTCAAGCCGGCAGCGCGCCCAAACTCGATATCGGCATAGAGTTTGGGTTCGCTGGCATCCTCTGGATTGAAAACTACCAGGACTTCGCGGTTAAGCTCATCACTGATTGCTACCAAACGCTTGCCATCGTTGAGCCATTCGAGCATCCGGTAGCGCACACCATCCAATGCGCCATGTTGCAGCACTGGTCCTTCCCAACTGCCCAGCGAGAAAGCTTTTCCGCGTGCTGTGAGTGCGACAGCGTAACCCTGAGGGTGAAGTGCATAGCTATGGAGGAATCTACTTGCCTGGGCAAATTTTCTATTGCGCTGTGTGCGCAGGCTAGGCAAGTCGACATCAATGAGGCGCGTATCTTCGTTGTATGGATCAAAGAGATACAGGTCGGCTCCGGCATGATACACGAGGGAAGAGCCATCAGTAGAGAGATTGCGTGCGTAGAAATCGCGCTGGTCAGTATGGCGGCGTACATCGTCGCCGTCGGGAGTACAGGAGTAAATATTGCTAATGCCCTCATGATCAGAGAGGAAGTAGATACGTTCGCCTACCCAGCAGGGATCAGCCACATTGCCATTGAGTTGGAGCAGGCGTTTGAACACGCCATTGCCAGTAGTATCGCACCATAAATGTCCGACGGTGCCTCCACGATACCGTTTCCAACGTGCCGGTTCGTCTATATTGCGACCGAGGACGACACCACCCCGCGATCCATACGAAATTGCATTTGCCGTGCCTACTGGCAGTTGACGCGGTTGCCCTCCTGTGTGTTTAACTGCGTAAATTACTTTAAAATGGTGGGTAAACTGCCCCGCGCTGCTGGTATAGAGTATTTCTTCGCCAGAAGGAGACCAGCCCAAAACGTGACAATGGGCAGCCTGAAAGGTCAGGCGTTGTGCCGGGCCGCCGAGCGCGGGCATAACATATACATCGCTTGGCCCCTCTTCGCGCCCAACGAAGGCCATTAATTGTCCATCAGGTGAAAAGCGGGGAGAACTGACCTGGTTCACACTAGCTGTGAGACGTTCAGCACGTCCGCCGTTCCTCTTAACAAGCCAGAGGTCATCTTCCGAGACGAACACAATAGTATCTTGATGAATATGTGGAAATCGTATATATCCCTGGGGCATAGAGAAAAACTCCTTACTGACACTGGTTACGGGAAGTTTGACGCTTGCAAGTTCTTTAATGCTGCGTTTCCTGGTGGATGCTATTGTAACACAGCATTAGTAAAGATGTCGAGTAGGATAATAGCTCGATACCTATTGTCAGAAAGCCGAGTGTATGGTAATCTCTTCATGTTAATTATATATAACATCCAAGGAGATACTTTCCTATGACACAAACTGCGAATGGCAGGAAGAATGAGCCACAGAAACAGACTCGACCGGGGCAGCGTCAGCAAGAGCGATTGATGCGCCTGGAGCGGCGTCGGCGGCGGCGTCGCATTATCACAAGCATAGTGGTGGCTGTTTTAATTGTTGCTATTGCGAGCTTGAGCTTCTGGCAATACCAGAATTATACGGCTCAACAGACTGCAAACCGGAACGCGCAAGCGACAGTGACGGCGAAAGCGAATGCAGCGGCAAAAGCAACAGCTACGACACGCGATTGTTTTGTCTCACCTGCCGGCACAAAAACGAATAATATCTATGCAAGTGCGGCAACACCGACGGCTGGTCCTGCTCAGGCTCCTTTGATAACCGGTACGCCGGTCAAATTGAAGGACGGACTTGAGTATGTAGATATTGTGACAGGTACTGGCCCGGCGGCAAAGGCAGGAAGTACGGTCAATGTCGAATATACTGGTTGGATAGCAAGTACGTGTACTAAATTTGATAGCTCATATGATCGCCAGGGTCAGCCCTTTGCGGTAACTCCTCTTGGGAAGGCGCAGGTTATCCAGGGTTGGAATGAAGGTCTGATTGGTATGAAGGCTGGTGGTACGCGGCGCCTGCTCATTCCGTCCTCGCTTGGTTATGGTCCTCAAGGCAATAGCCCGATTCCGCCCAATGCGACGCTCGTTTTCGATGTGACAGCGGTGAGTATAAAATAGTCACTGGCCGCAACCCTTGACGCCAGATGTTAGGGTGTGCTAATATCTGAGTACGGAAGTAGGATTTACATACTGGCTTATGCTGGTATGCCGATTTTATTCGTCTTATTAAAGAAGGGTTGTTTGTCTTATGATAGCGGCGTTTATTTTGTTCCTGCGTGAAGGGCTAGAGGCCTGCCTGATCGTGAGTATCCTCCTCGCGGCACTGCGCCAACTTGGTCAAACACATCAAGCTCGTGCCGTATGGATTGGTGTTCTGCTCGCTGGGATTGGCTCGCTACTGGGTGGTACTGCTCTTTATGTGACTGTGCGAGCATACGATGGTTCGCTATTCCAAACGATTTTTGAGACAATCACCTACCTGTTTGCGGTTGTGTTGCTCACGACGATGACCTTCTGGATGCAAAAGAATAGCCGGAATTTGAAGAAAAATATTACCGCGAAGGCCAGTATGGCAGGTTCTGGTTTTGCTCTCGGTTTGCTTGCTTTTACCACTGTTGGGCGCGAAGGGCTGGAGACCGCAGTATTTATGCTGGCATTTGCTTTCCAAACCAACTGGCAATTGTTATTGCTGGGTGCATGCGCTGGCTTGCTGGCCTCGACAGGACTCTGCGTACTGGTTTATCGCCTGGGCTACAAACTCGACTTCCGCGTTTTCTTCCGCGTTATGGGTATTCTGTTGCTGATCTTCGCCGCCGGGTTGCTTGGCAATGCTGTACAGAATATGCAGCAACTTGGCTGGTTGCCTTTTGGCACGATAACGCTGTGGAATACCTCCCATTTCCTCAGCGAAAGCAGCACCATCGGTGATATCCTGCATTCCTTCCTCGGTTATGCCGAAGCACCAACAATTCTACAGGCCCTACTTTATGCTACCTACCTCATTGTCATCGGCTCAATCTTTACCTGGATGACGCGCAAGCCTGCGAAGCCAACTGGGCCTACCCGACTTCCAGAGAACCGGACTGTGCAATCTCATCAGACCACTGTTTCAGGAGCTTTACACAGCAGAGGATAAATTGTAGCAGACAGAAGAAGAGAGCCTGCAAGCAGCTTGCAGGCTCTCTTCTTCTGTCTGCTATCTCTTCCAAAGTTGCGAAATTCGTATGTTTCTAACGAAAATGGCACAATATTCGTAGAATAAAACCCTCAGCAGTTGCTAATTCCATTGTTTATAGGGTACAATAGTAGTAGATGGCAGAAGCTGTCTGTTCTAACGACGTCACCTGTTTTATTTTTAGCAATACCTGTTTTCACAGGAAAGGAACTATCATGCTTCGGGAACCTCTTACGATCAATCCTGAGATTGTTGAAAAGATCGTTGCTCGCGAGGAAGCTGAGTTCAGGAAGCGTACTCCACGATCCCATCAGCTTCACGAGCGGGCGAAGGCATCGCTGCCGTTGGGCGTATCTAGCTCGTTCCAGGCTGTGCCACCCTATCCCTTGACCATCAGTCGTGCCGAGGGCAGTCATATCTGGGATTATGACGGCAACGAGTATACCGATTTTCATCTTGGCTTTGGAAGCCTGTTAGTTGGCCATGCGCATCCGGTGTTGGTTGCCGCATTGCGCGAGCAGCTTGGCAAGGGTAGCCTCTATTCGTTGCCTTGTGCCGATACCGTTTTCCTGGCGGAGGAACTGGTACGCCGTTTTGCCCCGATTGAGCAGGTGCGTTTCTGCAATTCCGGCACTGAGGCGACGATGGATGCCCTGCGTCTGGCGCGTGCGTATACTGGTCGCGACAAGATTATCAAAATTGAGGGCTCGTACCACGGCCACCATGATTTAGTTTTGATGAGTACGAAACCTTCGGCTGCAGTAGCGGGCCCCGCTGATCGTCCGAACACCGTCCCCGCATCGCAGGGCATTCCAAGAGATATCAAGAGTAATACCATTATCGCGCCGTATAACAACCCGGAGGCCCTTGAGCGTATATTGAGCGAGTATGAGGGGGAAGTTGCCGCTGTCATCACCGAGGCAGTGTTGATGAATGTTGGTATTATGCTGCCGGACGAAGGCTACCTCCAGAATGTGCGTGATATCACGCGGCGTCATGGCGTGTTGCTTGTCTTCGATGAAGTGAAAACAGGAGTTACTGTTGCTGCTGGCGGTATTACAGAACTGTATCCCGTGGAGCCTGATTTGATCTGTCTCGCCAAATCTATTGGTGGGGGTATGCCGATTGGCGCGTTTGGTGGGCGTGAGGATATCATGCGCCACATCAACCATGAAGAAGTGCTGCATCTCGGCACCTTCAACGGCAATCCAATGTCTATGCGGGCCGGATTAGTAACGCTGACAGAGATCTTCACGCCCGAAGCGCACGCCCATGCAATGGGGCTCTCAAAGCAACTGGCAGAAGCCTATGCCGGGATCATTGAAGAGTTTGATATGCCCATGCATGTTGCGCAAATTGGCGCGAAGGGGTGCGCCATGTTCCGCTATGAGCGTGCGCGTAACTACCGGGCGTGGTGGGATATTGATATTCGTCTCTCGTTTGCCTACTGGCTCTTCCTGGCCAATCGTGGCATTCTTTTCCCTCCTGGCTTCGATGATCAGTGGACAATTTCAGTACAACATACGCAGGATGATATTGATCATCATATCCATGTCTTCCACCAATTCGTGTCCGAGTTGACCAGATAAAGATAAGTCGTTCTGATGCAATCTTACGCTCTCCTGAGAGGAAGCATGAGACGGACGGCCCGTCTCATGCTTCCTCTCAGGAGAGCGTGCTGAATAGTGTCTATTACACCCTCCTTTGCGTTATATTAAGTGGAAGTTGTAGTGCGAGTTTCTGCTATTGTTGACCTAAAGTCCTATATGGCCAGGATAAAACACCGGTTGCTAGACCGGAAAAAAGATATCTGCTATACTTCTGTCGCAGTATGAAAGATATTCTAACTGGCAAATATTTCGTAAGTACATTCTGTATGCAGGGTACAAATTGATGAGTAGCCAGGGTACCTCTATTCCCGCTTCGAATTCCGGGATCGGAGAGGCAGGGAACTATAGACGAAAGTGACCATATAGGGCGTACACCGACCAGTCCACCTGCGGATAACGGAAAGCGTATTGAGAGATTCTCGCCTTTCTGGCGGGATCGCTTTGTTGAAATCGGCATGATTGCCTCAATTGGTCTCTATTATCTTATTGGCAACTGGAATCTTGGTAGCAATGCTGTTTTTCATATGAATCCCTTATATTCCTACCCATTCCTGGCCATATTTGCTGTATTATGCTGGTACCGTTTACCTTTTGCCGTTGCATTGTTACCGCTCACCTTACCATACTATCTTTTGCCGAAACCTCTGCTGAACCACTATACCTACTCGTTTAGTATTGCTCAGATCACCTTTGGTATTTGCTTTATTATGGCTATTGCGCAACTTCTCATCAAGAGAGATCGCTGGCAGTATGGACTATCGTGGCCGGAGTTGCGCGAGCGCGTGGGGCTATTTGCTATCCCTATATTGGTATTTGTGTGTGCCGCCGCAATCTCGATTGTCATTGCCTATGATCGCAGCGTCGCATTACGAGATTTTCGGGAGCAGATAGTCGAGCCAATTCTGTACGTCTTCCTGGTGTTTTTCTGCATTCGTGAGCGACAGGATGTGCAGCGGCTGGTAGGTGCTCTGCTGGCGACGGGTTTTGTGATTGCGTTGATGGGGCTGGCCCAGTACCTGTTTTTCAAACATACACTGGTATTGGAAGATGGTATTCGTCGCGTTAGTGCGGTCTATGGCAGCGCGAACAGTATTGGGCTGCTTTTTGATTATGTGCTGCCAATTGGCTTTGCGTGGGCGTTCTTGAAATCGCGCAAGAGTTTGCCGACCGCTACCGCCTGGATCGAGCGTATCACGGCCCTGATCTTTTGTGCGGTATTATTGTGCGTGCTATATTTAACGCAGTCGAACGGAGCAGAAGTTGCCATTGCTGCCGCTGCTGTGTTTATAGTTGTTCTCTCGGTGCGCAACCGTAACGTATTGTTGATTGGTGGGGCTATCTGTGTTCTGGTAGCGGGAGTTGGTGCATACCTTTTCCGAAGGCGCATTGAAGCAGCGATTTTTTATGGACATACCAGCGCAAATGGTGTTAATACGCTCACGACACGCTTCTCGCTCTGGCAGGTCGCCCTCAACATGATTCATGATCAGCCCTTGTTTGGCTTTGGCCTGGATAACTGGCTCTGTCATTATAGTCTCAATAACGAGTGCCACACTCCAGGTATGTACCACTATTGGAATGCGAAAAACATTTTTACGGGCGCACCGCTTGTTGGACTGCACAACCAACCCGATTTGTCGCATCCACATAATATCTTACTGCAAGTATGGGTCAGCATGGGTATCTTTGGCTTGCTGGCATTTATTGCCATTGTCGTTCTCTTCTTCTGGCTGTTCAGGCGTATTCTCCTTTATCTGCGCTCGCATGAAAATGAGCGGAATCAGTCGTTGCAGTGGATAACTATTGGCGTCGGGGCCGCGATGCTAGCCGCGATGGTGCAGGGCATGGTAGACAGTGCATTCCTCGAGCAAGACCTCGCCTATTGTTTCTGGATTCTCGTTGCGCTTTTGCTCACAGTGCGTTTCATGTCACACACTCCCTGGCGCGGACGTGTACGACCGAATGAATCGGCACCGATTCAGAGCGATGCTACGCAAGCATTGAATCGGGAAAGTGTGAGTTAGCTAACTGCATTGCTGCGATGTACCTCATAGTTGTGGTATATTCCCTCAGCTATACTTATAGCAAAGAACATACAGTGAGGAGCATACCTATGTCGATCCCTATCGTTGATATCTCAATTCCAATGTTGCTTATCTGGTTGGCCTGTCACTTTATCGGAGATTTTGCCTTCCAGAGTACATGGATGAGTATTGAGAAGGGGAAAAGCTGGGAGGTTAATTTCTATCACTGTGCGACTTATACCGCAACATTTGTGCTTTTTGCTCATCCATCGCTACTGGCGACCGTCGTTTTGTTCGGCACCCATTTCGTAATTGACCCACTGAAGGCCCGCTATAAAGTGATAGGTCCTATCTGGCTCGATCAACTACTCCATGTAGTGACAATTCTCCTGATTTTATGGCTGAAGATTTGACACCTTCCCGTAATATGGTTAGTATCTTTCTAATTTACCTTTTGTGTTGCAGGTGGAAGGCTCATATGTATGCGCGGCTCTTACTTCGATGTTCTGGTCATTGGTACCCCTTGCGTTGATATTGTCTTTGGCGGTATGCCGCATTGGCCTGCCCTGGGAAAAGAGATGTACGTTGCCAAATTCGCCGTGAGTGTAGGGGCTGTTTTCAACACAGCAGCAACGCTGAGCCGCCTGGGTATGCACGTCGCGCTACTGTGCGAGCTAGGCAATGACTTCTTTAGCCGCTTTATGCTGGAAGAGATGGAGAAAGCTGGCATCTCTCGCGAACTGGTGATCATACAGGATCGCCCTCAGTTTTCTGTGAGTGTTTGTCTTGCGCACGAAGGTGAGCGCGGCTTTGTGTCATATTCAAACATGGAGGGTGGCATCATTGCTCAGGTGGTAGAGACTGCTAATAGCGACGCTGAGCAATTGCTAGAGCGAGATATTCTGACGCAAAAACCACGGCAATTGCTGGCAAATTGTACGTTTGACAATGTTTTTGCCTATGCCCGTCCCTTAGCACTTCCATTGCTGGATATGTTGGCAGAGCGTGATGTCATACTCTTCCTTGACGCCGGTTGGAATCCACAGGAATTGACCGACCCGCTCATGCTGCAAGCGATACGCCTCGGTCACTATTTCATGCCCAACCAGTTGGAGGCGACATGCATCACTGGAAAGGAAACGCCGGAAGAGGCCGTTTGCGTGTTATCCGCGTTGTCGCCAACGACAATCGTCAAAATGGGTGAACGCGGCGTGGTTGCCTGCCAACACGGACAACTAACTCACTGTCCAGCTTATCCCATCGAGGAAGTCGTGGATACGACAGGTGCCGGGGATGCCTTTAACGGTGGATTTATTTACGGAATCCACAACGGCTACTCACTGTTGGATGCCTTGCGCTGTGGCACGATTTGTGGCAGCCTCTCGGCAACCGCTCTCACCGGCACAGCGGCGATACCCACTGCTGATGAATTAGAGCGGTTACGGAAACACAATTTCAACCTGTAGCTACTGACTTTCGCCTGTCTTCTCTGAGGAAGAAGAGCAGCGCGAAGCATGCCCTTCCTCCTTAACATTCTGAGTGGTATAGCGTTATTGCTCTTTAGTGCAACCAATCCCCTGTCCCTCGACGATGGCAAGCAGGGTCTGCTCATCGTAGTGCCAGGGCAGAGTGCCTGGACTCAGGATGAATGAAACAAAGAATTCATGCACACCGTGACGCGGCTGAAGTGCCAGCTTTGTCACCCCTTGCACGGTCAAACCACTGCCGATACCAGCTTTCACTACTCGTCGAAGTGCAGCAACAAGCAGGGCCGGATCATTAATATGTCCAGTCCGTCTCGCTTCGCTGCTTTCTACCCCGAAGAGTGGCTTCACTAACGCCAGAATTTGCCCCTTTGAAGCAAGCAATGCTGTAGCGGCAGGTAATGCTCTGGTCAGTGAGAGGTATGAGAGGTCCAGAGTGACCAATGTTGGCGCTGGAGTAAGCATGTCCACTGTCAAATCGCTCAAATTGGTTCGCTCCAGGTTTTGTACGCGAGGATCGAGGCGCAGACGCCCGGTAAGTTGCCCGTAGCCGACTTCTACAGCGTAGACCAGGGCCGCTCCATGTTGTAACAGACAGTCTGTAAACCCACCAGTGGAAGCTCCGCAGTCAAGTGTAAGACGCCCAGCAACTTCTACGGCAAAGTACTCTAATGCCGCTTCCAATTTATATCCTCCTCGACTGGCATAGCGAGACATGCGGAGGATACGTAGAATGGCATCATGTGGAATGGGCATACCTGGTTTGTCGAGACGCCGATTATTTACCAGAACGTTTCCTGCCATCACCCACCGTCTAGCTTCATTGTGGCTCTCAAAGAGACCACGTTCGACTAGCAACGTAGCAAGAGGAACTTTTGGTCCGGATCGTAAGCTTTTTATCTGACGTTCAGGGTGCTCAATTGTGTTATGAGGTGGAACACTCTCTTCAGAGCAATCGGGAGGTTGTGGGAACATTTCTTTTCCTTTCTTCCCATGAACTTGTTCATCTTATAAGTGAAAGTGAGCGTGTTCGGGAAGAAAGGTGGAGCGCGAATGTGGAGTTTTTGCGAGAAACACAAATGGGGCCATCCGCGAAATGAGCGAATAAGCCAGGAAAAAGAGGATGCGCCACTATGTGTGGCAATAGCAACCTATGTATCTACATCTCAATAATAAGGAACCACGTTCCCCATCCAGTCTAATAAGCGGCCAACTGAAAGATGCTTAACTACGAATTAGTATACGGTATCCACATAAATGTTGTTAAGAGTTATTTGATCAGTTTGACCGGATTTCCGAGTTCGTGTGCCATGAGAGAAAACCTCCCAAAAAGCCTGCACATCCCGTTTAGTTTGATATATTGCCTGATTCCCAGTAAGCATTTCAACCTGCAAGTTGGAACAATCAAACAAAACGTAAACGGGGTGTTACATGCCGAATCTCGAAGGTGCCATACTGAGCGATTATTTCCTGTTGCAATGTATCAGTACGGGAGGCGTCGCGGATGTTTACCGCGCACGGCAGAATGATGAAGGAAATCATGAGGTCGTGGTCAAAGTGTTTCGCTCAGAGTATGCTCAACACGAGGCATTTCGAGACTACTTTATGACAGAGGCCGAGAAAATTGGTCAATTTGAGCATCCCCATATACTGCCATTGCTTGAATTTGGCGAGGGTGACGACCTGTTGTATGCTGTCATGCCGTATATCGCAACGGGAACGCTCGAAGATTTGCTGAAACGTGTTGGTGGAAAGTTCTCCGCGTTGCAAGCGTTGCCGATACTGCAACAATTGTGTAGTGCGGTACAGTATGCGCATAATCATGGGATGATCCATGGCAACTTGAAACCTTCGAATATATTTGTGGCGGCGGATGGCCGGATGTTGCTCTCGGATTTTGGCATTGCGCGAGGTTATGATGATAGCCAGCAGTCGTTGACTCGCATGGGTTGGGGGTCGGCGGAATATGCCGCGCCTGAACAGTCGCTGGGAGTACTCAAGCGTGCAAGTGATATCTACTCGCTAGGAGTGTTGTTATTCCGCATTCTGGCAGGCCGACCACCGTTTACAGGGCAGACACCGGTGGAAGTATTACTCAAACATGTACGACAGGTACCGCCACCGGTACGCTCGATTGTTCCCGGTATTTCCGATGCCGTAGATGGCGTGTTGCAAATGGCCTTGCAGAAACGGGCGGATGATCGCTTTGCCTCGGCAGAAGAGTTGAGCAATGCGTTCTTCGCCGCTGTCACCGTTGCGCCAGTAGCCTCAATGGTGGCAAGACCAACGAGACCGACGGGTATCATGAAGCCGCAAGCACCGCTTGTGCTACCATCAGGGATAATAGAGCCGCGAACTCCAGTACCCGTCGGTAAACAGACTCCGCCGCCGCTATATGCGCAAAGTTGGCCCCGTATAACGAAGGAACTCTCTCCCTCTCTATCATTTGATAGCAGTTATCCTGGGAATGTGCCTGTCGCGAATATCCCTCAACAATCTTCATCGAACGCGGCGGCAAAGAATGTGCCACAGCAGCCATTTTTTGAGCCAGGAATTGCTGTAGGCAGGCAACATTTCTGGTCGGCTGAACCGGTTGAATGGTCGCCGATAAACAACTCAAAGGGTGCCAGTACGCTTACGAATGATGTTCCTTTGAATGCAGGTGACTATTTACACGATAAAGCTGATGTGCTACCGGCAGTGAGTGCTACCTCGACTGATGTGCCACAGCAGCCCACAGGTCCAGTAGCACCGGTAGCTTCCTTTGGCTTACCAGTCCCTGCACCGCTTGAACAGGAGAAAGACGAGAGAGATGAGAGTGCGTTCGCGGTTTATTTGCGCAAATCGCTGCCAATTATTATTGTAATCTTGCTCTTATTGGGATTGATGGGTGCCTTTCTTTCATCCTTTTTCTTTCCGTCCGGCTCGTCTGGTAGCCCAGGTAGCCCAGGTGCCAATATCGTACCGTTGCATAATATTTTAGGGACAATATTAGCTTGTCTCAGGGAAATAGCGATATGGGTGCGATAACATATATTTCTATATAATGAGGTAAGCGATTTATGACAGAACTAGCTGGTGTCTTAGTTGGCAATTATTTTTTGCTGGAATGCGTGGCTCGTGAAGGCATCGCCGAGACGTATCGCGCACGACCGACGACCCGCGGTGGTTATGATGTCATTTTGCGCTTATTCCGCCCGCAATTTCCCGACTCGACCTGTTTCCGTGAACATTTTGCCGCCGAAGTGGAGAAAGTTTGGCGATGTCATCATGAGCATATCCAACCCTTGCTCGAATTTGGCACCGGTGAAGAACTCCTCTATAGCGCGACCTTGTTGACTGAGATGAAAACGCTAGAACAGGTCTTGTGTCAACAGCAAGGACAGATGCTAGCAGTTGAGCGTGTTGTCCAGATAGTGACACAATTGTGCGATGCAATAGAGTATGCTCATGAACAAGGGATCGTGCATGGCAATATTCAACCCTCAAGTGTTTTGATACGCGCTGAAAATGATGCCTTGCTAACGAATTTTGGCCTGAGGCGTGCTTATCAAGAAGGTGAGCCGTTGGTATCACAGATTGACGAAGGAAATTCGGCCTATATCGCGCCTGAGCAGGCGTTGGGCATGGTGATACCTGCCAGCGATATCTATGCGTTAGGTGTGTTGCTCTATCGTCTATTGAGCGGTGTTCTGCCGTATGACGGCGAGAACGAGGGCGAAATTGCGCTGAGACACGCGGATGAACCAATTCCTTCGTTACGTGCATTGCGCCCTGATATTCCAGAGACTCTGGAACAGGTAGTACGAGTTGCGCTTTCCAAAACGCCGGATGCCCGTTTTCCCACAGCCGCCGCGCTGGCACAGGCTCTTACTGAAGCGACTATAGCGGGAGAGGGTCACATTATCTCTACCAGTCCACAGCATCGAGTGGTAGTGAGGGCGCAGCGCACCGCTTTTTCGTGGGCGCGGGTTGCTCCTCTGGTCACTACAACGCTTTTAGTATTTGCGCTTATCGGCACATCGCTCTTTGTCTTTTCGCTACCGCAACTACGCGGGCAACCATTTTGGAATAGCCTTCAAATGGCATTATCAGGACATGGTCATAACGCAGGAAAAACCGTTACGTTGCCTTCTGCTCCCCCGGTGAAACCAACGACGGCAGGCACAACTCCCGGCCCACAAGCATCTTCGCAAACGACAGCGACACCGAAAGTTGCTCTTACCCAGACGCCTTCGCCGCGTGCTACTGCCAGTGTAACCCCTACAGTCACACCGGGTGTGACTCCCGTACCGTTGATTTGTACGGCGGGAACGTTCACTATGGACGGCTCACCCTATATGAAACCATTCTTGCAACAGGTCAATAGCGATTATCTGGGTCAGTGCCAGCAGATACAGGTCACACTGGCGGGAAATGGAAGTCGCTCCGGCTTGAATTTACTGCAACGTAATCGGGTAGACGCCGCCATATCGGATTTGACGGCACGACCTACGCGCAATTTGACTGACCATACCGCAGCGGTGCTGATGTGTGCGATCATAGTGAGCCCAGATGTACAAATAGCGGGGTTGAGCAATGCCGACTTGCAGGCGATATATGCGGGCCAAATTACGAACTGGTCGCAGGTGGGTGGCCCAAATGAGGCAATCAACGTGATTTTGCGGCCATCAAGCGATACTGTGACCACAATTTTCCATACATTTATGCTCAAAGGGACGCGGGTACGTGTCAAAGGGCTGCTTTTAAAGCAAGGTTGGGCGCAGGCGGTTGCTCTGACGCCGGGAGCCATTGGCTACGTGCCTCTAGTGGAGACGCAGAATGTGAATGTGCAGGTGTTGCCAATTGATGGGGCATTGCCGAACGCGCAAAATATTATGCAAGGTACCTACCAGTTTTGGAGCGTTGAGCACCTTTACACACAGGGGAATGGGTCGCAACAATTTCAAGAGTACCTCACATTTCTTGATTCGGTGCCAGAGATAGCGGAGATGAACCAGTTTGGTCTGCTACCTGCCAGTGTATTGCCCGGCAGTATATTAGCCTCGCATCTGCCAGGGCCAGAAATATAATATTCTGGCCTTACCTGATAATCATTTCTCACGAATTTTCAAGGATGCGAGCAAACGCTTGCAAATAGCTTGAGTCAGCGCATTGCTTGCGGAGCATCCAATATTCTGCTCCCCAAAAGAGATATGCATACAATGGTGCTTCTTGCTGAGACCAGTACATGCAGGAGTTGTAGTTGTTAATGACTTGTTCCGGCAAACAACTGTACATTCCCTGACCATAGGGATTGGGTGGGGTCGTTACCGTCTCCCACGGCTCTGCCTGTCCTTCAGAAATCATCAATTTTTGCCCATGAATGCGGGTCCGCGTGAACAATTGCTTCCGTCTCTGATGCTGCCAGAGCGCGGTTAATCGGTCCCTACGGCTGCCATCCAGATAGAGTGTTTTTGTCCCCATGGTCATCAGTGCGTGACGTGGGTAGTAGTCGATCCCTACAATGTCTGCCATGCGCTGCGCTACTGCGAGTGAGTCACCCTGATCGCGTGTTTGCCACCATTGGGAGAGACACACCGGCAAAGATGCAGGCAAAAAGCCGTTCATCATAATTGGTCGGGTGGGATCGGCTCTTCTGACTGCTTCCATTTCTTTTGCGACAAAGGCAGCATCCAAACGCCATGTATGTTCTATCCCAAGTGGATCAACGGCTTCGTGTTCAAGTTGCCAGGCGACAATACATTGGCGGTGTTTGTACCGCTCCACAAGCTGAGCGATGAATGCGGTCGCGGCTGCGAGTAGTGATGGATAGGCGGACGGCTTGATGAGGGTATGTTCTGGGAAGGGGTGCCTCAGATGGTGTGCTGGCACGAAGAACTCAGGGTAGCTAAAGGTTTTCAGGGGGCCAACACACAAAATTATCTGTTTTCCCGCACGTTCGGCAGCATCAATCTGCCAATCAAGCTCATCAGTTAAAAATTTGCCTGGTTCAGGTTCTATGCGCTTCCAGTAGGCTCCCAATCGAATGAGCTGAAAAGGATAAGTGAGCAATGTTTGCAAAGTGGTACGCGCATCTAATCCAAGCACATCAACCTGCGGTGAGCGGAAGCTAATCCCAAGCAGTGTTGAACGCCGAGGTTCGATGGGAAGATGTTGCCATGCATCTGTCAGGGGTTGCGTAGCCTGCTTCAGCCGAAATTCTAACGCTATCGGTAAAGCAAGCAGACTGGCAGCACCAATTCCAAGTGCAATGGTTCGCACGGTCTTGCGTGAAGTTTTTTCTGTTCTTTGCATTATTTATTGCGTTCGCTTCGAACGAAGAGTATTGTGCCGATAACAAAGAAAATCAGGAACATTGCGATTACAATCAAAAAATTCATGACTGGTGAAACAAGAACGACCTGATCATATACTCTCTGGTTTCCCTGATAGTAAACGCCTCGTGTCAAGTCTACCGCATAGCGCAAGGGGGCTATTCTTGAAGCGAGATCAAGATAGAGCGGAAGCCCTTTGAGCGGGTTGAAGACTCCTGCCAGAATGAGTTGTGGAATGATCAAGAAGGGCAAAATCTGATTGGCAGCACGCTGACTGCCCATTATTGTGAGGAGTATCAGGCCAAAGGCTCCTCCAAGCAAGCAGGTGACAAGAGCAACAAAGAGCAAACCAGGAAGAGTTACCCAGTTCACCTGTATGCCAATAATGGCGCCGAATGCGACAATTACTCCCGCCTGTGCAAAGGCTACGATTGATTCGCCCAGGATTTTTCCGAAGACAAGGGAGTAGCGCGAGATGGGGGAGATAAAAATCTCCTGTGCAAAGTCGTTTTCGCGGTCCTCTATCAGCGAAACGATGCCAAGCGCGGTAGATTGAAACAGTGTTTGCGCAAACACTCCCAGGAAAACGAACGTGAGGTAGTTGTAGCCCAGACTTGGACCGAGTGTGGCTTGCAGTCCCTCACCAAACAGACCAACGAAGAGGATCGGCAGTATTATTGTGGCGATCAATCGTGACGGGTCTCGTGTGAATTTCAGCACGTCACGATAGGCGATAGTTACAATAGCATTAGCTTCTCGTACACTTCCAATCATGTTATTTCTCCCCTACGATTTCCAGATAGGCATCCTCAAGTGTCGGTGCGTATGTCGAAACGTATGTGAGCGGCGTCTCAATAGCTTTCAACGTAGCGTGAATCGCCCCGCTATTGAGTGGGAGCCGGAACTGTGGTGCCTCTGTAAATGGGAGATGGAGACGTGTGAGTTCTTCGCGCAACGCATCGCGCTTCTCAGCGTCAATCAGCAGATATTCCTTTATGAGTTCAGCCTTGATCTGAGCTGGCATACCGCAAGAAACGATCTTCCCTTTATTCATAATACAGATATTATCTGCTTGTTCGGCTTCTTCGAGATAATGCGTGGTTAAAAACACGGTCGTTCCGTTTTCCTTGCGCACCAAACGCAGGTAGTCCCAGAGACTTCTGCGGCTGTATGGATCAAGACCGGCGGTCGGTTCATCTAGAAAGAGGACTCTGGGTTGATGCAGTAAGCTACGCAAAATCTCTAGCTTGCGCTTCATACCACCAGAATATTTTTTGACTGATCGAAAGAGGTCTTCTCTGATGCCCAGGATCGTAGAGAGTTTTTCGATCTGCTCTCGATAGGAGCGAGGCATAGTTCGATAGGAAGGACGAAAGGGATAGAGACCGTAGAGGGTCGCATGGAAGCGAATATTTTCTTCAGCCGTCAGATTGAGATCCAGACTTGGTTTCTGAAAGATGATGCCAATCATATCACGTACTGCTTTAGCCTGTTTCGAGACATCGTAATCCGCAATCAAGACATTGCCAGAGGTCGGATTGAGCATTGTTGTCAGGATTGAAATGGTCGTAGTTTTACCTGCTCCGTTTGGCCCAAGCAGCGCGAAAAGCGAACCGGGTGACACCGTGAATGACACATCATCAACAGCGTTCGTTTCTTCGCGTTTGTAGCGTTTTACCAGGTGTTCAACCTTGATAATTGGGGATGCTGTTGCCATTGCCGTCTGTTGCGGCAGCTGAACATCGTTCCTTTGCTGTGAAATGAGTAGCTCGCTTGTATGTTGCATGTATTCCTCGTATTGCTGTTATATAATCGTTCATCACAACCTCTATACGTTCAGGGTGTAAAGCATGTTGTGAAAAGCTCATTCTGTCTGTAAGTATTATCGTAATGGCTGGTTGTCACAAGTTGTCGTCGGAAACCCAGGTTTTGGCCCAGCGAGGGTCAATTGGGTCATTGATACGCTGGTAGCGAATGTCGGTGGAGAGCCTCATTCTATTCAAGGGATCGTGGTTCTGGGTGGCGGCATGGATCATATAGGGACTGTGGATCACCATGTCCCCGGCTTCATAGTCGGCGATCAGCCAGCGGCTATTGAAGCGCTCCGCCATTTCCACGAGATTGGTGCTGATCCAGCCGTTCTCGCGCATGTTGCGGTTAAAGGCACTGATGCGTTCTTCGGGAGGAAGATTGGCGTTCTTCAAGCTAAACTCGGCCTCCATCTGGCGTCCCAATGTGTTTGAACTTTCCAGGTAGATCACGCCTCCCATTTCGACCGGCGTATCACCAAGGGGTATCCAACTGGTAGAGAATTTGTCGGTCCCTGCACGCAGATAGATCAGGTCGTAGTGGCCACCTGTACTGAGGCTCTGGCCTGGGTGGGTGAAGCGAATAATCTTTCGCTTATGCAGGTAGGGTTGTCCTTCTAGAAACTCTTGATAGAAGTTCCAGAGACGGGGCATGGTGCAGAAATCCTCGTACTCTTGAGAACTGACCATCTCAAAGAACGTTTTTGCTCCAGAAAAGATGGAATCGAAGAAATGACGACGGAAGTCCAAAATAATGTCTCGATCAAAGAACCCTTTCAGCCAGAGGTAGCCTTTTTCGCGATATTTTCCCCTCAACTGCTCCATTGGGAGATTCGCAGCGGTTGGCTCGAGCCAGCCCAGTCTTGCCGGTGTCATTTCCAGTGTATAGCCATTGCTGACCAATGGCTCGCTGAGAGTCCTCATGTTGTCGTGTTCCTTTCTCCTGAGAACGGTAGTCTTACGCTTCATGCTTCCACTTTGTTCAACAACGGCAGACGTACTTCAAAGAGCGAGCCAGTGCCGATCTTGCTCTCTACACGAATCTCGCCACCGTGGGCCTGGACAATCCACTGCACAATGGACAGACCCAGCCCGCTGCCGCCGGGTTCCTCGTTAGATGGTTTGCTACTCTGTGCGGGCCTTGCACGGGCATCATCAGAACGCGATAGGTGGCATTTCCGGCCCACCAGCTATGGGAGGGGTTCTGGGGAATGGCGAGATCGATCATGCCCGCGCTCTGCCCAGCCTTGCCTTGCAGTTGCTGGATCAGGCTGCTCGTCAAAGGACCGCGCACGTCCAGGACACTGCTATTGGAATTGAGCAATAGCACCATTTCTTGCGAGGAAGGGTTAAGATGAAGGGCGGTGGGTGCCTGACGAGCCACCAGTGCCTGTCTGTAGGTCGCCGCGAAACGCTGGCTATCCTGGTACAATTGCGTCTCCAGCCTGCTCTCGGCTGCATCGGCATTGAAGTAGGTTTGCGTAATGTAGAGACTGCTGCCAAAGAGGCACACGATAAACGCCATCATTGCCATATACCAGAGTGTCAGACGTACCCGCACGCTAGAGGCCGGGGAAACGCGGAAATAGAAACTGCTCATAGTATACCTGCAAAAGCATAGAGCATTTTGTTGAACAGGGAACATGCGGGAAAGCGTGCAGCTAGTAAGCTTTCCCGCATGTTCCCTGTTCATTAAAAAGCATTTACTTGCGCTTTGCCTGCTCCAGTTCGCGCTGGAGTGCTTCGATGTGTGCCGTCAGTCGTAGAATGACCTCTATACCTGCCAGATTGACGTTCAGGTCGTGATGCAGCCGCCGGATGCGTCGCAGAAGCGCAATGTCTTCATCGCTATAACGAAGTTCTTCTCCCGCGACCTCCATGCCCTGAATCAAGCCGACATGGCGTAGACGGCGCAGCATTTGTACTTCTATCTGGCTATGCTCCGCCGTCTCTTGTTCGCTGTAATACGTTGTACCCTGGCTGTTGTGCATGATGATACGTGTGTACCGACTCTCGTTCATAGCTTTCTCCTATCCCTCTTGCTGAATTATTTCTCATAGCCAATTGAGCGAGCAAATGCCTCAAAAAGGCGGCGTTGTTCCTCAGTAAGGTTTTTCGGTAAGAGGATATTCACCTCCGCATAGAGGTCGCCGCGAGCATCCCGGTTATCCGCTTGACCTATTTGTGGCATACCCTGTCCGCGCAAGCGGAACGCTTTCCCATTCACTGTCTCCGGGGGGATACGTAGCAACAACCGGCGTCCATCAGGTGTGGGAACCTGTGTTTCTCCGCCGAGCATGGCGACAGCCAGTGGCACATCAATGCGGGTGCGCACATCATTGCCTTCCCGTGTAAAGTTAGGGTCTGCCAGTATATGCGTAATCAGATAAAGGTCACCGCGGCCAGCGCTGCCCTGTATCCCTTGACCGGCGATACGGATGCGCGAGCCTTCATTCACACCCGCCGGTATTTTCACCTCTAAGCGTCGTATTGTACCGTCGGCTTCTGTCAATTCAAACGTGCGCGTCGCGCCCTTGTATGCTTCCTCAAGGGTGACGTCTATGACTGATTCGACATCCTGCCCTCTTGTTGCGCGTTGCTGCCTGCTCCCCGCTGTCTGCGTGTGTGTGGTTGCACCGGACCCGAAGAGCGTTTCAAAGAAGTCGGAGAAACCAGATTGATCGCCAAACATATCGCGCAAATCGTCTTCATTGACGGTACGATACTCATACCTGCCGCCTTCGGGGGAACCGAAGCCACCATAGCCGCCATAACTACCGGCTCCCGCAGGACCCTCCGCGCCGGGCCACTGCCCATATTGCTGGTAATAGGTACTCATTTCATCATATTTTTTGCGCTTTTCAGGGTCTGATAGTACCTCATTGGCCTCGTTAATCTCTTTAAATTTCTCTTCCGCGTCCTTATTATTCGGATTGACATCGGGGTGGTGCTGGCGAGCCAATTTGCGAAATGCCTGTCGTATCTCTTTCTCACTGGCGTCTTTTTTTACGCCCAGTATCTTATAATAATCTTTGTACTCTACCGCCATAAATTCCTCCCTTGTCTGCTCGCCGTGAGGCGACCTGCATGGTATGATGGTACGGACTGGACGTGTATTACACGTCCAGTCCGTACCATCATACCATGCAGGTCGCCTCACGGCGAGTACATTTTATATTGTTTATACCTCGCGGTATTCGCCTTCAATGGTATCCGAACCATTGTCAGGTTGGGTGTTTGCAGGGCCGGAGCCCGCGCCTGGTGTGGCAGTTGCACCTGCCTGACTATAGATTTCCTGACCGATGCGCTGCATTGTGCGTTCCAGGTCGTCTATATTCCACGTTCGCTGTTGTCTGTTATTGACTATTATCGTCCGTAGGCTTGCCCTCTGTCCGGTTCGTCCTCTACCTGGATCATGTCCTCTTTCGCGGTCCCTTTATCTGCCGTCATCTCCTGTACTTCCCAACGAGAGGTCTTCCCTTCACGCCAGAAGTGGATGGTTACATTGCAAGGGCCGATGCGCAAGTGTTGGAGTGTGAGTTCAGGTATCCAATCTGGCAGTGTTGGCTGAACATAGAGCCTTTTATGCGGTGCATCTGCCCTCAATCCTAAGATGGTGCGCACCATATGGAAGACGGTACCGGTGGCCCATGCCTGCGGGATGTTGGCTCCGGCAGGGTAAAGGACTGGAAAATCCACATCGCCATCGCGTTGTACGCCTGCGAACACTTCCGGTGGTCGGTATGAGTCAAAGCGGACAATGGCATCAAAAATGCCACGTATCACCTTGTTTGCTTCATCTGCCAGCCCATAACGTTTGAAGCCAGCCGCGATGATTCCATTATCCTGAGGCCACACCGAGCCCAGTTGATACATGTAGGGGTTGTACGCGGGATTCTTGCTGGAGAGCGTACGAATGCCCCAGCCGCTCCACATATCTTTTTGCAAGAGCCGTTTGGCTGTACGCTCTGCCTTATCCTGGTCGGCGATGCCGCCCCAGAGGCATTGTCCGGCATTCGATGCGATGGAGGTAATCTGTCTTTTATTCGGGTCCAGTCCATAAGCATAACAGCCCCAATCTTCCATCCAGAATGCTGCGTTGAACTGACGTTTTAGTATCTCTGCTTGTTTTAACAAAGTTTGGGCCCTTTTTTCATCCCCAAGTACCGAGAAAACTTCCGCCATGCGCGTTTTGGCGTCATAAACATAGCCTTGAAGTTCGACCAGACCTTTGGGTTGTTTCACCTGCGAACCATCCGCGTATACGACCGCGTCCACCGCGTCTTTCCAGGAGACGTTTTCATAGAAGTAGGAGGAGAAGCTTTTGTATTCCTGGAAACCGTCTCCATCCAGGTCGCCGTAGTTGTCAATCCAGCTCAGGCAGTTTTCCGCGACCTCGCGATATTCTTTAAGCAAATCAATATCGCCTATCCAACGGTACAATTCGGAGAGAACAATCAAGTAGAGGATAGTGGCATCGGCGGTGCCATAAAACGGTGTAAAGGGAATCTTGTGAAAATGGGCCAGCTCGCCGGAACGTAACTCGTGCATGATTTTCCCAGGCTGTGCCTCGCGCCAATCATCACGCCCGGTTGCCTGGTATTTCGCAAGCCAATGCAGTGCGCCGCGAGCAAAATCGGGTGAGACCGCCATATTCTGGTAAGAGACCGTCAGACTATCGCGTCCGAAGAGCGTCACGAACCACGGAACGCCGGCGGCAGGAACCCATGCATCATCTGAGACATCCATATCATAAATACGCAATGCCCCCATATCATCTACCGCTTGACGATATGTGCGGTAGAGATCGTTATTCGGTGTGGCTATATCTGTGCAGAGTGCCTGCCAACGTGCCTGGCGTTTGTCAAAATCCGCCTTCGGCTCGTTACCGGGAGAGGGGGTTGCCCCGGTTGATGATGTACCTTTTTGTTGACCGCTCTTTGAACTGCTTCCCTGTTTTAGATTATACTGTCCGTGGTCTAGCATAAGATCCCCGGTCATATGCCAGCGTTGATGCGGCTTCAATTCGATTGGGAAAAAGAGCCGCCCATTGGCATATCCAGCGGGTGAACTGGTGTTAGTAATCTGGTAGATCGCCGCCCGGTGAAAATCTTCATTGTCATAGGTTGTGGTAAGTACACAATTTTTCTCATCCCATATCGTTTCTTGCTTGCCTCGCTGCACGATATGGTTTGATTTCACCTCGAAAATATCGGCGAAGTCCGAACGAATGGCTAATTCCAGCACGAATGTAACTTTCTCGCCGGAGTAGTTGACGATCTCAAATTCTTCATGAATGCCATTACTGACGGTACGATTGAGCGTGAGGCCAAGTGCATCCGCTTTAATGATGCCGCCCTCGGTATCTACCTGTGCGTTTGTGAGATGGAAGCGCGATGCATAGAATGCTAATTGGCTCGAGTTAATGACGAGCCAGGGAACGCGATTGATGAAAACGTGATAAAAGCTGATAAAGCGGGTATCAACGTCGTAAACGCCCTCATCGGTGCTTGTATTGATGAAGCCGCGCTGGTCAGTTACCATAAAGGTGCGACCCTGGCTAATAGTAATATCAGGTGGGCCTACTTTAATCTCTATTGGCATGTATTTCTCCTCTTCTAAGGAAGAATGTGAAGGAACGATTTCTGTGAATACTCTTGTTTACGCACTAAATGGGTGGATGCATGCTATGTTCGGGTAGAATGACGCGGGCCACGCGTTGAAATGTGATATATGACCAGGTGTAACGAAGGAAGACAACCAGCCGACTTTGAATACCAACGAGCAGCAGGATATGAATGAATAGCCATGCCAGCCAGCCAATGAGGCCGGTAAAGCGAATAAACCCGATATCAACGACGCCAAAAGCACGCCCAACCGTTGCCATCGTGCCTTTATTGAAGTAGTGGAACGATCTCTTATGCTCTTTCCCGTGCAGTTTGTCTTCAATCACGGAAGCTACATATTTCGCCTCCTGTATGGCAACGGGAGCGAGTCCCGGCAACGGTTTTCCGCGTTGCATTGCCAGTGCGGTATCGCCAATGACAAAAATGTTGGAGTGTCCCGGTATGGTCATATTGCTTTGCACCTTGACACGCCCGTCATGGTCTACCTCCGCGTTTAACCATTGACCGGCGGGCGATGCTTTGACGCCTGCTGTCCAAATAACAGTCTCAGCATCTACTCGCTCCTTATCCTTTCCGATATTGACACCGTGATCGTCTATGCTCTCAACGTGTACCCCGTTTCGCAGTTCCACACCCAACTGTTGTAATTTCTGTTGTGCCTTACTGGTCAGTGAGGCAGGAAATGAAGGCATTACTCGTGATTTGCCTTCAACGAGAATAATACGCGCATCTGAGGGGCGAATGTGGCGAAAGTTGCGCGAAAACGCCTGATGAGTCAGTTCCGCAATGGCACCGGCTAGCTCAACACCGGTTGGGCCACCGCCGACCAGCACAAAGGTCATCAGAGCTTTGCGTCTCTCCTCGTCTGGTTCGCGCTCGGCTGCCTCAAACGCCAGCAATACTCTATCGCGTACCATCATGGCATCATCGAGGTCCTTGAGGCCGGGAGCTAATTTTGCCCATTCATCGTGACCGAAGTAGTTGCTGGTTGCACCGGTTGCCACGATGAGATAGTCAAAGGGAACACTTTGATCGTGTCCCAGGAGAACGTGCTGTTCTTGCAGGTCTACCCCCTGAACGGTTGCCATCAGTACTTCGGTGTTTCCCTGCCTGCTCAGTATCTCGCGCACCGGTGAGGCGATGTCGGCGGCGGCGAGACCAGCGGTCGCGACCTGATAGAGCATGGGTTGGAACAAGTGATGGTTATTGCGGTCAATGATGGTGATGTTGACTGGCAGATGTGCCAGGGATTTGGCGGCTTGTAAGCCACCAAATCCCGCGCCGATAATCACCACACGGGGAATTCGCTCCGTAGATTGCTCATCGTGAGTACCCGAAGGAGCATTTTCAATTGTCTGTTCTGTATTTTCATGTGTAGTGTGTATGTCCTGTACGTCCATGTCCGTGGCTTTCTAGTATTACAAAGCACCTGCATAGACCGAAAGGCCGCCATCAATGACGTAGGTTGCGCCAGTGATGTAGGATGCGGCATCCGAGGCGAGGAAGACAACGAGTTTGCCAATTTCTTCTGGTTGGCCCATGCGATGCAGAGGAATCTCAGCCAGCAGAGCCTTCATTTTCTCCGGATCGGCCTCGACATCGGCGTCTATTGGTGTCTGAATTGCGCCTGGCGCAATGTTGTTGACCGTGATGTTGTAGGGGGCCAGTTCCTGGCAGACCGTGCGCGTCATCATGCGCAATCCGCCCTTAGCGCAGCAGTAGGGCGAATTATTTGGCATGGCGATATCTTCATGCACTGACGAGATATTGATGATGCGCCCAGGTGTCTTGCTTTTGACCATCTGTTGCGCCGCCGCCTGAGCGCAGAAAAACGCTCCTTTCAGGTCAACGTTTAAGACACGATCCCAATGCTCTTCAGTCACTTCGAGAAATGGGCTGTGAATTTCCATGCCAGCGTTGTTGACCATGATATCCAGGCGTTTTAATTGCTCGACGGTTTGCTGAACCAGCCCTATTGCCTGCTGATACTGTGAAACGTCGGCCTGGATGATAATGGCCTTGCCGTTGGTTTGCTCGATAGTTTGCTTTACCTCATTTGCCTTTTCCTGATTGTGGGCATAGTTAATGACAACGGTCGCACCTTGTTTGGCGAGTTCAATGGCGATGCCACGCCCGATGCCACTATCAGAACCGGTCACGAGGGCTACTTTTTGATCGAATTGCATAATGTGTGTTCATCCTTTCTTTCTGTGAGACACGAAAAATCGTGCTATGTTTCTATGAATGATGGGTCAATTGGTAACGATTAGCCAATCGAGGTCGCGTGGAATCATCTTTGATAGCACTTCGTTCCCATCTTGTTGCACAGCGACATTGTCGTTGAGGCGAATGCCGCCTTTGCTGTCGAGGTAGACGGCTGGTTCCATATTATGGACCATACCTGTATGTACTATCGCTTTTGAAGCCGGATGTAGCACAGGAGCGGCACTGTGGTTGATGGCCTGGAAACCAAAACCATGTCCCAGGCCATGCTTAAACGCGGCCCCAAACCCTGCACTTTCCATTACATTGCGTGCCTCCCTATCTATATCACGTCCCGTTGCTCCATCGCGGATACTCTTCAACGCGGCGTCTTGAGCGGCAACACAGGCTTGATGCGCTTTACGCCATTCATCGCTGATGGTTCCGGCAAAGAATGTGCGCGTGAGTTCCGCCCAGTAGCCGTTGATGCCAATCTCCATTTGCACGGTCACGGTATCACCTTGAGCAATCGTATAATTTGAGGTCAGATTGAAGGCGCGATAGGCCAGTGCTGCCCGTTTACCAGCCATCACATGCACATGTGGTGTCACATGCTCGGCTCCAGGGGAGGCGTAGCCAGCTTTGAGAAGAGCGGCATAGGTGGCGGCAGCCACATCTGCTTCTGTTGCGCCCACGCGAACTGCATCACGCGCTGCCTTAAAACCTTGATAGGCTACCTCTTCGGAACGTCGAATGAGACCAAGTTCTTCAGCGGACTTAATGGCGGCCAGCTCATTCAGGAGCGGCATGGCATCGCGCAGGTAATCGCCGAGGAAGAGCGAGTGCAGCAAATCCAGCGTCGCTGACCCTGGAATACCCACCTGAGTGTAGGCCGTCGCGATTGGCTCTTTAGGGGATTCGTAGCCGATGACTGCCTCACTATGCAGATGCAGTGATCGTAGTAACTCGCCCAGTGGTACTCGCACCGCCGAGGCTGTATCGCCGATGTAGTCCATTGTCTCCTCGGAATACGTTTTTATATCAACCGCAATCCCTTGTGGTACGCGGTCTTTTTCGTCCTCTGGGACGGCGAGACGGAACTCGATTTCTTTATTCTCATTCAGTGAAACGATACAAAACGAGTTGCCGAGGATCGGCTGATATCCCGTCAACATGACCAGATTTTGTGGCAGTTGACAGATAATCGCGTGGTAGTCTGCACCTTTGCTGGTAAACATCTCTGTGAGACGTTTTGCTCGTGTGTTATTCATATATTTACCTCCATATCAACGGCGTTTGGTGAGCAAACGCCCTCTGTACTACTTAAATCTAGGGATGCCGCGCCCAGATGTGCCGCGTGGCGACATATCGTGCCGTATCGGCGGATTAGTAACTATGGCTCTACGCGATTGAGTAGCTAAGACATCCGGGCCGTTCGAGATGAGAAAATCGGCGGTACGCGCTGCCAGTGCCTGTATCGTGAGGCCAGGATTGGCGGAACCCTGCGTGGGTAACAGGCTACCATCGCATACGAACAGGTTTGGGATGTCATGCGTGCGGCCAAAGCTATCCGTCACCGATGTTGCCGGGTCCATGCCCATACGCGCTCCGCCGACGAGGTGGGCGTAGCGTGCCTCCTGTACAACTTCTTCCGCGCCCGCCGCGTACATAATTTCCGTAGCCTTTGCGACTCCTGCCTTCGCTATTTTCTTGTCGTTATCTTTCATGCTAAAGGTGACTTTCGCAACGGGAATGCCGAAAGTATCTTTCTCCTCCGCGATTTCGACGCGGTTGTCGTGCCACGGTAAGATTTCGCCGAGAACGCCGAGTGGAGACCAGTGGTTGTAGTCCATCATGACGCGGCGCATACCCCAGCCCCACGCGCCTTTGGCAACCATCATCTGTTTGGCAAAAGCAATGGGTAGTGGGCCAACCGTTTGTATGGCATATCCGCGCACAAAGTCATTTCTGGGATCGGTTTCGTAAAACTCCTCGGTCAATCCATGTGCCGGCGGTGCCTTATACATGCGAACAAGGTTGGGGAAACGACCCATGACGACGTTGCCAATTTGCACCATCAGGTACCGCCCCACGGTATCACTGGAATTGGCAAGTCCCTTTTCAAAGCCAGGGCAGGCGGAGTTCAGCAACAGGCGCGGCGTTTCGATAGCATAGCCACTGACAATGACTATTTTTGCCTTTTGTACCTGTTCTTTGCCATTGGAATCAATGTAGGTTACACCTTCAACCAGCCCATTTTTGCCCATGTTGATACGCGAAACCATACAATTGGGGCGAATTTCCGCACCATGGCGGATGGCATCCGGAACATGGCTCACCAGTGTACTTTGCTTGGCACCCACTTTACAGCCCTGTATGCAGAAGCCGCGGTAAATACAGTGCGGTCGGTCTGCGTGCGAACCGGCGTTGATGGCGACGGGGCCACCGGAGACAACGCGGATGCCCAGCTTCGTGCAACCTTTGACCAGTACGTCACCGACTCCGCCGAGCGGATGAGGGCCATAGGTGTAGCTATGCGGGTCGCCCCACGGATAGTATGCCGGGCCAGAGACGGGTATCTCTTTTTCGAGCAATTCGTAATATGGTTTGATATCCGCATAATCAATAGGCCAGTCCGCTCCAACGCCATCTTCTGTATAGACGCGGAAGTCGGAAGGGTGGAAACGCGGCGTGAAGCCGGCCCAGTGGACGGAGCCACCGCCGACGCCGTGCCCACTGTTGTTGGCTCCCAGTGTGACCGGGTCGGCACCGCCGGTCATACGTAACTGGTTCCAGTAGAGCTTCGATGAACCTGCTTCGTCGCTGACCCAGTCGCGTTCAGTATCCCAGAATGGCCCCGCTTCAATGCCAAGGACCTTAAATCCGGCGCGTGCGAGCCGTTGTACCAGCACGCCACCCGCCGAGCCAACGCCAACGATACAGAAATCAACCGTTTCGTTGGGGGAAAACTTTTGCATCGGCACATCTATCTTTTGAATTGGCCCAAGCATATGTTCATCGTGCTTCGGTCCCTTGAAGGCTCCTAGAATTGGTGTTTTCATCTTATTTGCCCCTGTCTACCTCTGTCTGTTATCATCTCTGTTTCCCGCATAAGCTATCAGTGTGTTCCTTCCTGGCCAGACGGTTGTGTTGCATGTGTCTGACCTAGCGACTCATACGCATCTGAGAGCGAACCTGCCGGTGCCTTCCATTCGTAGCGTTGCTCGTTGACCTCCCACGGCTCCGGTTGCCCGTTTTCGAGCCGCATATAGCCGCGTGGATAGGCCGGGCCACCGAAGCCAACCTCATCCCAGGCATAGGGATGCGCGTAGTAGGCGTCAAGCACATCCTGCAAGATCAACATCCAGAAGTGCTTGACCGACATCTTTTGCCAGATATCGTCGGCGGCGGGTGGTTTCGCGTCGTGAATACTTTTGAGGACGGTATCCTGTTGTGTCTGGTCAAGCTCCTGGAAAGGTTTGCTATACATGTGTTTAGCGATTATCTCGATGGCTTGCAAGCCAAGACGGTGCGCCTCATGATCGGGAGGCATATCCTCGAAGCGGTAGCCGTCAATACGTCGGCTATAGAGCCGGTTATCAATGTAGTTCACTACCGGAATTTTATGTGCCTCGTCGCGATCATCCTGTGGCAACAGGCGATCGCACACCGCTTGCATCAATGTTGCCTCGTCGGGGGTGAAGAAACGAATTGGCGGCACGTTTTCTACGCGGTCAAGCACGACATTGCGCGTGGCCTCATCCCAGAATGCTTGCTGGCTGAGTGTCGTGAAGCCGGGATAGTAGCCGGGCTGATTGCTCGGCTGGATAGGACGTCCGGTTTTAGCGTCAATCGGCAGGCGTGTTTCGTCAATATGCCGGTCAGTGTTGTTGCGAACACGCCGATTGCTCTGATTACTCGGATTGCTCTCTTTTTTGTTGCGTACTTTCATCAGTCTACTCTCCTCAATAAACTAGCCAGTAGGCCCAGGAAGCCGGAAGCCGAAAACAGGAGCGGCGCGAAAATGGGCGGCCCGTACATAATGTTGTACCAGGGCTTGCGAAGTCCTCCCGGACGACGCCATATGCCGCGAGCATGATAGAAGAAGCCCATAGCCCCATTGACAAGTGCCAGGAACGAAGTAATTGGCAACAGTGTCCGTGCGATTTTGCTGCTCCATACGGTGCCAAAGCCCGCAATCATCAGTGTCGGTGTCAGCAGAATAGGCGTCCATTAAATCTTGTACTGGAAATTGTTTTTGTAGTGAGAATAGAGCGACTCGACGCCGCTAAAAAAAGCCGAAACGGCGGTTGCTACTCCCAATATGCGTTGAAAGCGTCCCTCGCGTACATCCTGCTCTAGCACGATTCCGCGCTGTTTGACGACGCCGGGAAGCCATTCGATCCAGTCAGTTTTGGGCAAGGCAAGCGGAGAGCGTGTTGAACCTTCGCGGCGCAAGAGCGAGGTAATGAGGCCAAGAAAGCCACTTGTGGCAAAGAGCAACGGCGCGAAAAGTGGCGGCCCCATAATGACGTTGAAGATGGGAATGCGCCACCCACCCGGCTTGCGGTGAATACCACGAATGTGGAAAAAGAAGCCGACGATGCCATCTAGCATAGTAATAAGAGAGATAAGTGGCAAAAATGTACGCGCCACTTTGCGGTTGAAAGCTCCCCATATGCCTGCAATGACCATCGGCGGCGTCAGCAGCACCGGGCTGTACATAATACGCTGGCTGTAGCTACCCTGATAGTGTTCATACGTTACTTCAAGTCCGGCAACAAGGCTGGAAAAAGCCGTGATCAGCGACAGACTGCGTTGAAAACGTCCCTCGCGAATGTGTTGATCTAACACAATGCCCTCGCGGGTGATCTTTCGGGGGATCAAACTGCGCCAACGGTAACGATGTTTATATCCATTGGTCGCAGGAACGAATGGAATTTTCTCTATTTTTTGTACCACCTTAGTTGGACTTTTCAAGGCCATCGTCCATTTCTCCTTACTAAAATAATTATCTATTCACGTCCTTATTGCGGTGTAAGCGTTGCCAGACCCACGCTCCAATACCTCCGATGAAGAGTACGCTTACTCCGGCAACAGCTACTGTTTGCACCTTCGCCTGTAGTGGAGCGGGGCTTTTCGTATAAGCTCTTTCCGGGTATGCTCTCTCTTCTTTGCGCACACCTTCGTGCATTGCCATCTGTATTACTTGCGCGAGGTGCATTGCTTTGCGGTCCGTTGTCTGGGCAATCTGTTCGCGACAACTAAACCCGTTGGCGATAATCAGCGTGTCCTTGTCTGCTTTGCGTACTGCTGGCAAGAGGACGCGCTCACCGGCTTTGATGGAGATATCGTAGTGTTCTTTTTCAAAGCCAAAGGCACCCGCCATACCGCAACAGCCGGAGTCGAGTACCGAGTAGTCGAGACCGAGTTTCGATAACACCGCCTGCTCATCGTTCATCTTCATGATGGCTTTATGGTGACAATGACCATGCACAACTGCTTTGCGCTTCAATTGTGGCAATTGAAAACTGTCGGCGTGTTTCTCGATAAATTCGCTGAGCAGGTATGACTGTGAGCTAAGTCGTTTCGCGTTCTCATCGTGCGGGAAGAGATTGAGCAGTTCGTCACGGAAAACCGCGATGCAACCTGGTTCCAGGCCAACAACGGGAATACCATCGGCAATTTCCTGTTGCAAGGTTGTCATGACTTGTTTCAGCAAGTGTTGCGCAAGGTTCAGCATACCGTAATCATAGAGCGGACGTCCGCAACAGATAGCTGAACGCGGTACCTCGACGTGAAATCCGGCATCCTCAAGCACCTCGACAGCCGCGATAGCAGTTTCTGGATGGAAATAGTTATTGAAGGTGTCGGCCCAGAGAATAACCCTGGGGCCACCTGCATTTCTCGGTTCGCGCTGGAAGAACCACTGTTTGAAGGTTTGCGGCGCGAAGGCTGGTATGCTCCGTTGTGGCGCAAATCCGCCGAGCAGTTTTGCTATGTCACACAGTAATGGTGTCTGTGTAAAGAAGTTGACAACCCCTGGTATGAGCGATGCAGGGCGTACCCACCAGTGAATGAGGCCCATTGAATAGCCGGTGATGGGGCGCAATCTCCCTTTATAATAATGCGAGAGGAATTCAGCTTTGTAGGTCGCCATGTCGACGTTGACGGGACAGTCGCCTTTACAACCTTTACAGGCGAAGCATAAATCCAGTGTTTCCTTCACATGGTTGTCGCGCCAGCCATTGCCGATGGGGTCGCCTTGCAGCATCTCGAAAAGGGTGCGTGCTCGTCCGCGAGTCGTTGCCGATTCTTCGCGTGTGACCATAAAACTGGGACACATCGTGCCGCCCTCTGTTCTGCGGCACTTGCCTACGCCAACGCAACGCAAGGTTGCCCGCGCAAAGCTGCCTTCATCGTCGGGAAATTTGAAATGCGTCTTCCCAGGGCGCGGATTGTAATCGGTACCGAGGCGCAGATTTTCATCTACACGATAGGCATTGACCATTTTACCAGGATTCATTTTCCAATCTGGATCCCAGATAGATTTGAACTCGCGAAAAGCCTCAATCAATTCATTGCCGAACATTTTGGTATGAACTCAGCACGCGCCTGTCCATCGCCATGTTCCCCTGAAAGAGAACCACCATAGCGCACTACTAAATCCGTCGCGTCGTTGATGAAGGCACGAAATTTGTTAATGCCTGCCTGTGTGTCCAGGTCAAAATCTATACGCGTATGCAGGCAACCTTGCCCGAAGTGACCGTAGAAGCTCGCTCCGTACTCATAAGAGTCTATGAGTTTGCGCAAGTCACGCAGATAGTTGCCTAGCGTATCGGGTGGCACAGCAGAGTCTTCCCAACCGGGCCAGGTGAATTTTTCCCCTGGCACCACTGCCGTAGCGGCGAGTGCGGCTTCACGCACCGCCCAAATCAGCTTTTGTTGCGCCGGGTCATCGAAGAGTTTTATATTTGGCACATCCTGTTTGCCCTTCAACATCTCCATCAGCTTTTTTGCCCTGGCATTAGCATCTTCTTTGCTGTTACCGCCGAACTCGACTAAGAGCCAGCCATGACCATCTGGAAACAGCTTCACCTCGTTTGGATGCAGCCCTTTTCTCCGAATGTTATTGAGCAACCCGTCGTCGAACCCTTCCAATCCAATAGGCTTGAATGGCAACATTTCAGGAATGTAGTCGCAGGCAGTGTAGATGTCGCTGTAGCCAAGCACGAGCAATGAGCGTACCGGTGGACTGTTCACAAGGCGTGTGACGGCTTCCAGCACGGTGACGCAGGTGCTTTCTGTGCCGACAAGAGCGGCTGCGACATTGAACCCATTCTCCGGCAGTAGCTCATCAAGGTTATAGCCGGAGACGCGGCGTGGAATTCTAGGGAAGCGTTCTCGCACAAGATCGCCGTATTTGTCGCGCAAGGCTTTCGAGACGTGCATAAATCTCGCCGCGCCGTCCACCCTCTTTGATAATTTGCTCAAGCTCTTCATCGCTGGTCTTGCCGACGCGCAAACGCAGGCCATCATAAGTGAGGACCTCCAGCTCTTCGATATTATCGGCAGTTTTACCCGCCATGAGCGCATGTACACCGCAAGAATTGTTGCCAATCATGCCGCCAAGCGTGCAGTGATTGTGCGTCGCGGGGTCTGGCCCAAAGGTCAGATGATGCTTTTCGGCAGCGTCGCGCAGGTGATCAAGAATGAGGCCTGGCTGCACCCGTGCTCGTCGTGTTTCGGGGTTTAACTCAAGGATAGTGTTCATGTACTTAGACATGTCTATCACCACTGCCAGGTTGCAGCATTGCCCGGCCAGACTGGTACCGCCGCCGCGTGAAAGAATGGGTGCACCATACTGGTGGCAGAGCGCGACGGTCTGAACGACGTCATCCACATTTTTTGGCATGACCACGCCTATCGGCACTTGCCGGTAGTTTGAGGCATCCGTTGTGTAGAGTGCCCTTGCCCCATCATCAAAGCGTACTTCGCCGCTCACATTGGTGCGTAAGTCACGTTCCAGCCCACTGACATCAATATCAGTTGTACTCATTGGCCCGCCGCGCACGTTACTCTGTTTAACGTGCGTAGAAGTGTTTTCATTCAAGACCACCACATGCTTCATAAGTTCTGCCCTTCTTCGCAGGGATAGAGAAAGTCTGTAGGCCTGGCCGCATTATTACCTCTCCGCCGGGGAGAGGTAATAATCGGCCCCTACAGTGCTGGATTCATTTGTCAACATGCATAATTGGACTGTTACACGGCGTATTGTGCGGCGTCTGAGCGTTTCAGTTCAAGTCCCATCCCAGGGCGCGAAAGGTCGGGATACAATATGCCTTTGATCGGTGTCAGTACGCCGTCAAAAAACATATGCTCGATCCGTACATGATCATGAAAGTATTCCAGGTGACGAAACGAGTTAATAGCGCAGCACGGGTGGACATGCAAGGAAGGCCCGCAATGGGCGGATAGCTCCATTGAGCGGGACTCGACCAGTGCGCCGACGCGCATGAACCCTGTTATGCCGGCACAGCGTGTTGCGTCCGCCTGTAACACATCTACCGCATTCGCTTCGAGCATATGGCGGAAGTACCATAAGTCATAGCCATATTCGCCAGCAGCGATATCCATGCCCAATGGTGCGCGATTGCGGACAAAATTCAATCCTTCCAGGTCGTCGGATGAAACAGGTTCCTCGAACCAGGTGACGCCACATTCAGTGGCGAAGATTTCCGCCATCGCCATCGCTTCTGTGCGGCTGTACGCGCCGTTCGCATCCACAAAGAGTTCCGTATTCGGGCCAATTGCCTCGCGAGCATTGGCGACTCGTGCGGGGTCATCGTCGGGGTGTCGCCCAATTTTCATTTTAACGCGAGGAATGCCGTCGGCTACCCAGTCGCCAAGTTGTCGTTGCAATTGTTGGCGCGAATATGATGTGAAACCGCCGCTGCCATAAGCAGGTGCGCCATTACGTACTGCTCCCAATAGCGTGACGAGTGGCACGTCGAGCAGCCGTGCTTTCAAGTCCCAGAGCGATGAATTCAACGGCGGCAATTGCCATTGAGGCGATGCCGGGGCGTCCGAGATTACGGATGGCATGCACCATCTCTTTCCAGATGCCTGGCACCGCCATTGCATCTTTGCCGACGACAATATCTTTGAGTAATTCGTTAATCAGTGTTGCCGTTGCTACATCGGCATAGCTGTAACCGAGACTGCGTTTGCCACCCCCCGTTGCCTCAACGATAACGATAGTGGTTTTATCCCAGGTAATGGTGCCATCCGACTCCGGGAAGTCGGTTGGCACCGTGTACGCTGAGACCGCAAGATTCTCAATGACAACTTTTTCACTGCCAAATCTTGTGCTAGCCATGTCTACTTAACCTCTATGAGGGAGAATGCCCTCGACCACACTCTTGACGGACTCCTTGATGATACCCGCCTCTTCAGGGTCGCCCTTCAATAATGCCGTACTGTACATTTTTGCATCCTTGAAGGTGATGTGCGGCGGTATCGTCGGAATATTAGGATCGGTGTAAACGTCCAGCACAACCGGACGATTAGCAGCTAACGCCTGGTCAATGGCGGGGCCAACATCTTCCGGCCTGTCAACGCGGATACCCATCAAACCAGTTGATTTGCCAAAACTGGCGTAAGGGAAGTCAGGAATTGCCTGGGTGAGCGGGAGACGGGGGTCGCCACCCTCAATGCGCAACTCCCATGTAACCTGGTTGAGGTCGCGGTTGTTCAGCACAATGAAAATCAGGTGGGGGTTGCTCCATTCTTTCCAGTATTTGCCGACGGTAATCATTTCGTTAATGCCGTTCATTTGCATCGCGCCATCACCGGTTACGCAGACAACGGTGCGGTCGGGATGCGCGAATTTCGCTCCGATGGCATACGGAACAGCGGCACCCATCGAGGCCAGACTGCCGGAAACCGATCCCATCATGCCTTTGCGCATCTTAATGGTGCGACCATACCAGTTCGCGGTTGTGCCGGAGTCGGCAGTGATGATACTGTTATCCGGGAGACGCGATGATAGTTCCCAGGTGACTAACTCCGGGTTGATTGGATTTGCGCTGTCATGTGCCCGTGCCTCGATCACCTTCCACCAGTCGCGAATGTCGGATTCAATTTTCTCGCGCCATGAACGATCAGTCTTCTGTTTCAAGAGAGGAATCAGCGCACGCAATGACTGGGCACTATCACCGACAAGGTTGAGTTCCGTAGGATAACGCATACCGAGCAGACTTCCGTTGATATCGATCTGGATGCCGCGAGCTTGCCCCTCTTTGGGCAGGAATTCAGCGTAAGGGAAATTGGTGCCGACCATGAGCAGCGTATCGCAGTCCATCATCATATTCCAGCTAGGTGTGGTTCCCAGCAGGCCAAGTCCACCTGTGACGAAGGGAAGAGTATCGGGCAACGCTGCTTTCCCAAGCAGGGCTTTTGCCACACCGCAGTTCAGTAAGTTTGCAACTTCGGCAACTTCATCTCCGGCATGTAAAGCACCGGCACCAACGAGGATGGATACTTTCTTGCCCTCGTTCAGAATATCGGCGGCCTTTTGCAAATTTTCTCTCGTGGGGACGATATAGGGCGCGGAATAGCCGATACTCGTAATGACGGTATTGTGCTGATGCGGCGGCGTTTCCACCGCGTCCAGGTCTTGTACATCCTTTGGCATGATGATGCAGGTCACGGTTCGCTCCGCAATCGCGGTACGCACCGCAAGGTCAACCAGTTGCCGCATCTGGGTAGCTGACGTACAGGTGTGGACGTAGTCACCGGCAACATCTTTGAACAGGCTCATCAGGTCAACTTCTTGCTGGTAGTAGCCGCCCATAGCGGAACGCGCCGACTGACCGACAATCGCCAGTACAGGCATATGATCCATTTTGGCATCGTACAGGCCATTCAAAAGGTGGATTGCACCTGGGCCGGATGTTGCCATACAGACGCCCAGTTCGCCCGTAAATTTCGCATGGGCACTTGCCATGAATGCCGCCATCTCTTCATGGCGCGGCTGCACCCACTCAAACAGATCCTGGTGGCGTTCCAGCGCACCCATGATGCCGAGAATACCATCACCGGGAAAGCCGAAAATACGCTTAATACCCCACTCCGAGAGACGCTTCAACATGAAATCACTTACTTTGTCTGCCATGATACTGTTCTAAACCTTTCTTTTTCAGGACAGCTGTCTGGACATACTGCTATGTTTCTGGCAGCCGCCGCTCTTGCAAATTCAAACAGCACTAACAGCACTGTTTCTGAAAAGCCGTTAAATTTCGGCTCCTTTTCCGTAGAACTGAAAATCTTCGCGAAAACCTCCCTGTCCTTCACCTATATGACTGTATTCCCTGACAAGTTCGATTGAACGGAGATATTTCACCATCTTGTAGCCAAGCTGCGTTTCGACTCGCAGCCGTAGTGGCGCACCATGAGGAATGGGCAGTGGTTCCCCATTCATCTCGTAGGCGAGGATCGTTTGTGGATGTTTTGCCAGTTCCATGTCAATGATCTCGTAAAAAGTATGATCGTGTGCTTCCTTTAGTTCTGGCTTGACCGCTCCTCTTCCCTTCTGGTAGGAAGTGAAGACAACGTACCGCGCTTCGGATGTCGGTCGGCACAGCTTCAAAATCTCAGTCAAGGGAACCCCTCCCCATTCAGCAATGCCCGACCATCCTTGAATGCAGTTGTGCAGCGTCATTTGCGTCTGCTTGGGCAAGGCACGCAGGTCGGCAAGCGAGAGAAAGAGTGGGTGTTCTACCAGGCCACAGATATCCAGTCGCCAATCCTCAAAGTTGTGTTCTACCAGTTGCTCATATTCGTTGGTATCGGGTGGATCGCCATTGACCCAGAAATACCGTGTGATATCCTCGGGCTTGTAGTGCTGCTTTGAGGCCTCGCGATGGAGCAGAGCCTTAGTGGTAGGGTCAACGACCGCTCTAAGTGCCTCTTGCATTTTTCTTTTGTGCCTCAAGCTGTAGACCGAAGCCCAGACATAGATGGCTGCGACGACGACTAGAGCGAGAATCGCAATGGCGAGAGCGAGGCCGAAACTGCTATTTGTGGTTCCCAGCACGATATCGCGGATGTTATCCGAAAAATGGACAATCAGAACAAGTGCCGTATGTACAATGATAAAGACAATCATCGCCACGAGGCCGAGGAAATGCAGACTGCGAGCCGATTGCCTTCCGCCAAAGAGTTTGACATACCACGGGAAATGGGCTTCAATCGCCGGTGACTGCGCTGCCGCTGTTACAATCATGAATGGCCCCAACAGGAAAACTACCGCGGCGTATGTGAGTTGTTGTAATGGATCATACGGACGAAAATCGCTTGCCGGTGGTACATGAAAGGTGATATAGGTCACAAACGTTTGCACTGCGCGCGGAAATATGTCCCAGGATGTTGGAATCAAACGAGACCATTCACCTGTTGCGAAGAGTAACACGACGTAGATGACTCCATTCAGTACCCAGAAGAGTGCGACGAAGAAATGCCAGAGTCGCCCCAATCCGAGATTATCCTGTCCTGGCTGTGCTATCCACGGCGATACCGCTATTTCATCATCCATTGAAGTATACAGCTTATCGTTGGCCAATTTGTTCTTCGTAAACTTGATCCACTGGTTTTTCGTGAATTGAAACCAACGGTTGCTTGGCTCACTTCGATTACTCCAATACAACCGGGGATGAGCACCTAAAATTTGGATGCCGCTACGTATCATCAATCCAATAAAGAGAATGTTGATATAGTGATCAAGGCGTAACCACAATGGAAATTCAAGCGATGCAATGACAACAGGCATATTCATCTTTGGCTTACTCCCGGCTAGCTGCTTATGATCTAATCGTCCAATCGCGCACGATTGTTCTTCAGCGAATGATTGGGCATCTCTTATGTTCAGGAAAAAAGGGATTTTCCAGGCATACTGAATTTGTGTCGTGGTGCGATATAAATATCTACTCACTTATATCACGTTGGGGCTGAGGAAAACGATACTGAGCTATTTTGAAGCTGTCCCTACTCTTTGTGTCGAGGGGAATTGTAGAGGCAGCGCCAACGTGGTACAATTGGCTAAAATTTCTATGCCTGCGGAAGGAGCTTCTTATGGAAACATCAGCATCCTCTGGCAATCCCGGCAATGCTGGCAGTTCTGATAATTTGGATAATCCCGTTGTCATTCTCAATCCCACCGCTAATCGTGGCAACATGCAGCAGTATCGTGCGTTAATTCGTAGCCGTCTGGAGCAAGGGAAGGGCGAGTACGTGGAGACAACGAGGCGGGGAGAAGCAAAAGAGCGTGCTTTTCACGCTGCTAAGGAAGGGCGTCCTGTGATTATTGTCGGCGGCGATGGTTCGCTGCATGAAGTGGCGAACGGCATATTATCAGCCGGGCGTCGTGTGCCGCTTGGCATCGTCGCGGCCGGTTCGGGCAACGACTTTGCCTGGAATACACTGAAGTTGTCGCACGATCCCGCTGAAGCTATTGAACGTGCTTTTGCCGGACACCTTGTGGACGCTGATGCTGGTATTGTCAACGGGCAATATTTCGTCAATTCGTTTAGTGTGGGCATAGATGCCGACATCGCCGTCGCGGCTGGCTGGATGAAGAAAATACCGCTCATGAGCGGTCAGCGCTTGTATTATGGTACCACGGTGAAGCAATTGCTATTTGGCTATCATCGCTGTCCGTGGCTAAAGTTTAGTGTGGATGGCAACGATCAGTTAGAAGAGGCTACTAGCTTGCGACGCTATGTTTTGATGGCTGTGACCAATGGGCCAACGTATGGAGCGGGTTTTCGTATCAATCCGACGGCGGTTTATGACGATGGTCTGCTCGATATTTGTACCATTAGCTATACGCCTCTCTCAAGAGCGTTGAAATTATTGCCGGTTGTGCAAAAAGGAGAACATGCCTCGTTGCCCGAAGTGACGTTTTACCGCGCCAAAGCTGTTCATATTCAGAGTAAGAATACGGTGAATATCCAGATGGATGGTGAAACGACCAGCGCGACAAGCTATGACGCCAAAATACTGCCAGGAGCATTGTGGGTACGAGTGTAAAGTTTGAAGTTATCTATTACAATATGTGTCGAGCTTTTTTCTGGTTGGTAACACATCTTGTCTGCCGCTATTCTGTACGAGGGTGTGAGCATGTTCCTCAAAAGGAACCGTTATTGATTGTTGCTAACCATTTAAGCTGGTTTGACCCGCTGCTCCTGGGTGTTATTCTCCCACGGCGTGTCTGGTTTTTTACGAAGGTCGAAATGTTTGGCTGGCCTTTTGTTGGCTGGACATGTCGTGTCACCGGTCAGATACCTGTTCGTCGAGGAGCCGGTGACCGGGCGGCTCTGGAACAGGCGTTAGCTTATCTACGAGAAGGAAGGGCGATAGTTATTTTTCCCGAAGGTACAGTTGAACGAAAGGAGCAGATGATACCCGCGTACTCTGGAGTAGCTATGCTTGCGCTGCGCTCCGGTGCTATTGTCTTGCCGATTGCGCATACCGGTACGCGACGGGTCCTGCGCACATGGCGAAGCTGGTTTCCCAGAGTCAGTATGCAAATAGGCACGCCATATATTCCTGTGCTTCCAGAAGGTATGGCTCGCAAGACAGGTTTAGAGGTGGTCACCCAGGACATGATGCGACGTATTGCGGGTATGTTGCCAGCGGAGGTCCGTGGCGTGTACAGGGATTGAACCTGTCTATTTTTTTACGCTCGTTTTCACGTTTGCCACAAATGCCGACGGACAGACGTATACCAAATTGCACTGCTCACAGAGCGGACGACGGGCATTGCAAGTGGCGCGTCCATGAAAAATCATCAGGTGCGAGAGATCAAGCCAATCTTGTTGCGGAATGATGCGCATCAAATCCTGCTCGATCTTGACGGCATCGGTACTGGTCGTCCAACCGAAGCGGTTAGAAAGGCGAGTGACATGTGTATCCACCGTAAAGCCCTCGACGATGCCAAAGGCATTGCCCAGCACAACATTGGCGGTTTTGCGTGCTACTCCGGCAAGTGAGAGAAGTTCGGGCATAGTACGTGGCACCTCGCCGTCGAATTCAGTGATGATTTGTTGCGCGGCAGTGCGAATATTTTTCGCCTTGTTGCGATAAAATCCCGTTGACTTAATATCCTGTTCCAGTTCTTCCTGGCGCACGGTCGCGTAATCCCCTACCGTGCGATACTTCTGAAACAGGCTTTTCGTGACGATATTGACGCGCTCATCGGTACACTGTGCCGCAAGCTGCGTCGCTACCAGTAGTTCAAGCGGATCTCGTAAAGTCGAGCGAACATTTCGCGTCGGGATATAAAGCTCGCAACTCCGCGATGATCAATTGCACCTGTTCCTGCAATCCAGGTGCCGGGCCACTATATGTTGGTGGGAGTGTCTGTGTCATACCCTATGAGCTTACTACTTTCAAAAAAATTAGAGAAGTACCGCTAATGGTACTTCTACTTCGATTTATTGCGCTGCTCGCGTAGGAGGTAGCGCAACGCATCGGCCTGCCCGCGATTCCAGGCGGCGGAATGGTTTTCGGAGCCGACAATGGGAAGTGAACTCTTCTCGCGAAATCAGAGCAGCCCGTTCGTGATGCAAAATTTCAAGTACGAGTTGCCGGTCGGTCAGCTGCCAACCCTGTCTGCGAGCATACTCAGCGTAGCGCATTACGCGCTGATACCCTATTTCATAATCGTGTTCTATGTCACGGTGTAGCGGTATTTCTTGCATAATACTGTCTCTTGACCCCTTGCTTTAAGCCAAAACTTTACTATTGGAATTATCGCAGATTTGTGGCCGAAGTGCAAGCAATTATGGGGAACTGTTGAGAATGTATGTGCAAATTTGTGTTGTCATGCCTATATGTAGTAGGGTGTGATTTGACAACCTCTTTGTCCTCGTCAGTGACGCATATGCTGGCCACCAACTGGCTTTAATCCTTGCTTTACACCCCCTGCAAAATAAGGCCAGTCCTCTTTTTGACGCATATCTGCGACTGTTGCGCTCTCTCTGAACCATAACATGTCCTGTAGTCCATTTCTTGGAAATATGGCTCTTTTTCGAAAAGAAGAGAGGACTACCGATCGCAGATATGGGTCAAAGCGGACAGGATATGGGTCAAAGCTATGTTTTTTGCTCTACATATGGTACACTTTTCATAAGAAATTTCCACGAGGGAGATCACACCCATGAAGTCGCGTATGGACCAAGCACAGTTTCAGCGTTACTGCCGCGAGCAGAACCTCAGTGCTGAGACACGGGATCTGCTCGCCCGTATGCGTAATTCTCCGCCTGCACGCCATGTCCGGGGACGCGTGGGGAACCGTATCCGGGTTCTTCCCCAGTCGAAAAATGGGAGTGGCTATCCAGTTTGAAAGCTCTCTTGAACTGAGTGCGATTTATTTGATGGAGCAAGACGATTTTGTCTTGGAATTTTACGATCAGCTGTATACCTTCAAACTCAAATATCTCGACAAAGCGGGAAAGAAACTCCAGGGCCATTTTTACACGCCAGATTTCCTGGTTCTGCGAAAAAGTGGCGTTTCTCTGGAAGAGTGGAAAATGGAGGATGACCTCCACAAGCTCGCGGTGAAACAACCCTACCGCTATCAGAAGAGCGATGACGAGCGTTGGCGCTGCCCATGAATCATGATCACACAGTCCGCTCTGCCCCGCTCTGGCGTAATCGGGATTACCTGTTGTTGATGACCGGTCAAGGCGTCTCAATTTTAGGAACCAGTATGAGCCAGATCGCTTATCCCTTGCTGGCGCTGGCATTGACCGGTTCGCCTGCGCAAGCAGGCATCGTAGGTGCCTTGAATGTCCTTCCTTTCCTCCTGTTCTCTCTGCCAGCTGGTGTGCTGATGGATCGTTGGAATCGCAAATGGGTGATGTTGTTCTGTGAGATCGCCCGCGCCCTTTGCTTCCTGAGTATCCCGCTGGCACTCGCACTCGGTCGCCTGACCATGACGCAGCTTTTCATTACCGCTGCCGTTCAAGGGTCGTTTGCCGTGTTTTTCGAGATCGCTGAAGTCGCCAGTATCCCGCGCCTGGTGCCAAAGGAACAACTTCCAACGGCCCTTGCCGCCAGCAACAGCGTGATTACCACGCTGAGTGCCAACGGTCCCCAACTTGGGGGTATCCTTTTTCAACTGGGGCGCGGTCTGCCATTCTTTGCAGACGCCCTCTCCTACCTTGTTTCAGGTGGCTCGCTCTTGTTGATAAGAACGCCGTTTCAAGCGGAGCGTTCTCTTCGTCAGCATACGCTCCGTCACGAGCTTTTTGAGGGGGTGCACTGGCTCTGGCAGCATTCTCTGGTGCGCTTTCTGACCTTCTACGGTGGAATCTATTTCTTTGTGGTGTTTTATGGGGGCCAACTGATCGTGATTCTGTTTGCCCAGAGACAGTTCCATGCTTCTGCCATCCTGATTGGACTGGTTTTTACGATAGCTGAATTGGGGCGCATTCCTGGGACGCTGCTTGTTCCCCACGTCGGTAAGCATCTTCGCATCGGCACGGTGGTCATTCTGGCTGGTTGGCTCACTGCCTTCCTGACTCTCCTTCTTCTTGCCACGTCGGCAATCTGGATGCTGGGAATGGTGGTAGCCGCAGAGTATCTCATTGCGGCCATCTATGATGCAGTTGTATTCGGGTACGAGCTTGGACTGATCCCTGATGCGTTGCAAGGGCGTGTAAATAGTGTCATGCTCCTTATCATCTTTGGAATCCAATCACTGGGAGTAGCCGGAACAGGGGCGTTGATTCAGTGGATCGGAATCATACCGACGATAGCTGCATTCGCTGCTCTCATGGTACTATTTGCGATCATGGCAACGCTCAACCGACATGTGCGGCATACCTCCTCTGTCTCGCCCGACTAACATATCAGCGGGAACATGGCGACGGTTAGGGATATGGCAGTACCGCTTCTCTCAACCGTCACCATGTATCTACGACCAACCCCTCTCCTTCGCTATCGTGTCAAAGTTTTCCTCAATCAGGGCAACTTTATGAAATTGACCCATATCTTGTCCGGTTTCTTTTTGATCCATATCTTGTCCAAAGAGGCCAAAATGTTTGGCAAACCACATAGGGAATGCTATTCACTTGCAGAATCTCACATTTGAATAATAACGACTCTTTCTCTTTGTGATAAGATAGAAGGGCTAAAATAGCCTACCTATGGGAGAAAGAAAGGATTTTTCCGTGAAACGAAGCGAACTTTGGCCCTTGCTCTTTCCCTTGTTGGCCTTTGCTCTGGTTGTGCCTGGTCTTTTATATCCATTAGCCGCTCATACAGCCTCGTTTCATGGTTTGCAGCCGGTGGAGCAACAAAAACAGCACCATCCAGATACTGGCAATCTCAGCTACCATGGTGGTCCCGTCATGGTTAGCACTGTGACGACCTACGCTATTTTTTGGGAACCTCCAGGCTTCTATGTCAGCCCAAACTACAACAGCTTGATTCTGCAATATTTTAAGGATGTGGGCAAGTCGCCAATCTACCACAATAACAGCCAGTACTCCAACTCTTCCGGTAAATATCCTGTTGCCTCTGTGCTGGGTGGCTCCTGGGTAGATACGCGACCCTATCCGACGACCAACAACCAGCTTCAGGATTCCGACACACGAAACGAAATCAATTATGCCATGCAGGTTAATGGGTGGACGCCGTCTCTCCACAAACTGTTCATCGTCTTTGCAGCTAAAGGAGAAATAATGTGTTCCGATATTTACGGTTGCACATATATCACCGATCTGTGTGCCTATCATTATTTTATAGGTACCAGGACCATTTATGCAGCCGAACCCTATGCAGGTACTAACTTGAGTCTATGTGGCGTTCCCAGTAGCCCCAATCATGATATAGATGCCGATAGCACCATCAACCTTATAACCCACGAGCAGTTTGAAGCCACAACAGACCCGTTCTATTCGTCCTGGTACGGAACGGACCGGTACCACGATGAGATTTCAGACAAGTGTGTGTGGCAATTTGGCCAGTTGAATAAATATAACGGCGATGTCGTCTGGCATGGTCATCCGTATGAGGTGCAGGAAGAATGGGACAATGCCACTGGTAGCTGTGTTTTAAAAGGGCCGTAATTTATATATGCAGCATACAATTGAAGCTATCTGGCACTGCCAGATAGCTTCAATTGTATGCTGCATGTTTTACATTTAAAGTTTGCTCTTGCGCACCGTAATCGTAAATGGCCCCCATTCGCCGATGAGGCCCTGTCCATGCAAAGATGCGCTTTTGCCATGATCGATGCTTTTTTCGGTCATCAGGCCGAGAGCGATGATGCAGGAGTCTATTTTGCCCGGCACTTCTGTGTAGGCTCCGACCTCTTGCCCATCAACGAAGTACGCTACTTCGTCTTTGCCTTTGTTGTAGCTGATGCCATAGCGGTGGGTTTGCCCCTCGGAAGTTTCTAGCGATAGCTCGTTGAAATCGGAAAAGTATTTAGGCTTGACGGCATCCTCTAGATCGGCGGGTACGGGAACGCCGGGGAATGGCAGACGAGCATAGACCGTGGCAATCGTATTGTTGCTGACAAAAAAGTCGAGTGCGAAACCTCCCATAAAGTCGAGCAGGTTGACCGAGACAAAACCGTCGTAAAGGTCATGTGGACGTGTATCGAGGCAACGCGCACTCAGGTCCCATTCAAAGGAGATGCTTCCATCATCGGGTATGAAAAAGCGTTTTGTAGAGAAAAACATGTTTTTCGCGTTATCGAGAATCTGTATTTGATCGTTGGCACGAGTCAATGGCTTCACACCGACACGCAGTTTATCCGCTTCTACGACGACGACCGCGTCCGGCTCGCGATACCGCCAGAATGTGCCATCGGGCAAAGGGAAGCCGCCGTAGTCCCAGGAACGGTCAACGCCTGAAATAATGCTGTGGTAGCCTGCATAGGTGATAACTTCTTCATCTGGTTGTTGCTGTTGTTGTGACTCTGCTTCTAGCGCAGATGCCTGCTGTGTTCCGTCCAAAATGGTTCCTTTCAATGTATGTCAATACATGGAATGTTGCGTGGTCTGGTACCCAAACCTTTATAAGGTATACGAGACGTGGTTGTCTCTCGTATCTCCTATTGTAAACGCAAAATAGCGTGATAGCCCTCACTATTAAAACGAGATATGGTTATGTCTCGTATATAGTATTGTAAGTGGTTGCGACAAATCGGTAAAGGCGACTATAATAAGTACGATACGTTCTTATTGGTCTCATCCCGATGAAAATAAATATATGAGCGTATCAGAGAGGGAAACAGCGCGTGGCTAACAAGAGATCAAAAAAATCTGCTGATGAGCAGGCAAAAAAATTACGCAAAGAACTTGCGAAAAGTGCTATTCGGGCGAGCAATCGGCCTAAAACTGTTCGGGACCTCGGTATTAGTGCCGTCAAGCATCTACCGGCCAATATCGGCATGGTGCAGGGGCTTATGAAGGCAGTGAACTTTAAACAGGCACAGGCCGAAGTACAACAAGGTTTTAACAATGCCGTGGTGATTGTGGGTCAGCCCAATACTGGGAAAAGCACACTGTTTAATAAAATGAAGGGTCTGCAATTATCCCCGGTTTCAGCGGAAGCTGGCACGACTCGTACACTGGTCAAAACTGACTTTGGCCCCTTCACATTGATTGACACACCGGGCGTAGATAAGCCTGGTCACCTTTCAGACACAATTGAGGAAGGGCTTAAACAGGCCAGTGTGATTGTCTTCTTGATTGATGCGACACAGGGATTGCAGACGAAAGACCGCGAACTCTATGACGTAATCAACAAGATGAACAAGCCGGTTATTCTGGCCGTAAACAAGGTTGATGCCTTGAAAGGCGGCGAAAGCGGCGATCAAATTGCTATGGAAATCGCTCTTTTACTGAACGCGGTTGGTGTAATACCCGTTTCCGCGAAGACGGGCGAAAATATCGCCGAGGAACTTATTCCGGCCATGATTGAGGCCAGTCCCGAAGCCGCGTTTGTCATTGGGCATGAATTGCCACAGTACCGGCAAGTTGCCGCCCAGCGCATCATTCGTAACGCTACACTGGTGAGTTTGGCCGCCGGTATTGAGCCAATCCCGCTGGTAGACATTCCTATTCTGCTGGGAACGCAAATTCGCCTTATCTTGCGCCTCGGTGCGCTTTATGGCGAACCGCTTGACTCTTCAGATGCGATGAAACACGCACGAGAGTTGATTGCCACAATGATCGGTGGATTGAGCTTGCGCTACCTGGCAGAGCAAGCCGCGAAGGCAGTTCCGTTTGGGGGTGATTTTGTCGCGGGTGCTATCGCTGGCGGTGGGACATGGGCCATTGGCCAGGTCGCCCTTGAATACTATGAAGGTGGTAAGCAGATTAACCCCAATCGTTTGCGCCAGCTCTATGGTGATTTTTATCATCGCTTCCGCAAAGATCATTCGGCAAAGGAATTGCGCCAGTATAGTATTGAGGGTACCGATGTCGCGTTGCTCCCGCCATCCAACGGCGTGAGCGTAATGGTGCCACCAACAGTAGCGAAGGAAGAAGTATAGTAGTAGCAATGACAGATACGAGCCGTTTCCCTTACGAAAACTATGAGACGCTGGCAGAGCCGCTCACAGTCTATTATCCAACGGGCGAAGAGGATATCGCCCGTTGGGCTTTTTCGACGATAGAAAAGAGCGGTCAATTGCTGACACAGCTACTTCATCTCCCCATGCCAGAACTGGAGATTCTCATTGTCTCCCCGACAGATTGGGGGAATGCTCCGCGAGATGAGAATGAAGGCGATGATGAAGATATGGCAAATCCTCATCCGTATTGGACGGATGCCGCTTCTCCGCCATGTTTAATAGTGCCATTAGAACTGGGTGCAATTTTTGGTGAGCCGACTCAGGAAAAGCTCGCCTTTATGCTCTATCACGAGTTGACGCTGGCTTATTTAGAGGGCGATCCGGCACCGTGGCCCGAAGAGTATCCTCTCTGGGCCGACGAGTGGCAACTGAAATTTGCCGCGCTCTGGCTTTACCAGCAGATGAGCGGTTCCAAAGACATTATCAATCGCGACCTCTTTGCAAAGTACGCTGAAATTTTCGAGCCGGAGGAAGATGGCAAAACGCCGATCACCATTCGAGGCTTCGATTGGTACGAGGATACGAACGCGGAAGATTATCTCTGTTATGAACTCCTGCTCGAACAGTTTGCTTCCGACCTCCTGGCAAACTATGGACCAGAAATATTACCGCAGTTTCTCATTTTGTATCGCTCTGGTCGCGATGTTTTGCTGAGCGAGGATGTCACCGAGATGCTGGTGAGCGTACTTGGTCCCGGTGGAGATGAATGGTTAGATAGCCTGATTTATTTTTAATTTCTATTTTTGCTCGTTCTACATTAACGTCGCTGTAAAATATAGCACCGCGGCAGCCGTCCAGGCCTGCACATCGCAGGCGTAGAAATAGTCTGCCAGGAACCATTCTTGCTCAATGCGATGGGAGCGTATCCAGCGCGACGGTTGCACAGTGTATAGTTCAACAGGCTTATCAAAGGCCATCAGTGCTTGTAACACTGATTCGGCTATACGATGAGCCTCTTCTTGAAAACCGTAGCGTTGTAGACCAATTGTCACGACGGCGTTGTCAAAGGGCCAGATAGCTCCACAATGATATATCAAGGGGTTGTAATAATAGGCCTTTTCAGAAAGTGTGCGCAATCCCCACGGCGTCAAATTATCTGATTGCATCAGCCGACGACATATCTGCTCGGCTTCTGCTTGCTCGATACACTGGCTCCAGAGCAGGTGGCCTGCATTTGTCGCGACAACCGGTATCTGTTGCTTATTGCCATTCAACGCCATCGCCGGAAAACCTTCATCTTCCATCCAGAAAGCTTTGAGACCTGTTTGCAGCTTCTCCATACGCTGCTGGATCGATTGCTCAAGTGCAGGGTCAAGTCGCTGTAATTTCTTTGCCAGGGCAATATAAGAGCTATATGCAGCCCACGCGTAGCCCTGAACTTCGATCCAGGCGACTGGATGGATAATGAGCTGGTGATTGGGTGCGCGAATGGATTCCCCGCTATCCTTCCACGCCTGATTATCCAGTCCGATCCCTTGCGGGTTGCGTTTCTTGTATTCTACTCTGCCGTCTTGATCGAGGTCTGACCACTCGAACATCCATTGTAAGCTGGCTTCGGCATTGGGCCACAGTTCTTCGAGCAAGACCGTATCATCAAAATACGTATCTACATGGGCTAATGTGATGAGATAGAGGAAAGTTGCATCGAACGAGCCAAAATAGCCTCTGTCGAGAACGGGCCAGCCTGCGGTAATCATACGCTCGGGTATCGGATTCCAATATTCGTGGACGATGCGTCCCGGCTGTTCCTCGTTAATGTCGTTGACCACCTGGCCTTGCAGATGCGCTAATCCACGTAGAACGCTTGCGGACAGGTTGTATAGCCATTTGTGGTATTCGTCGTATTCCTGATGCACCTCGCTATTGGAATTCTGATGATCTCTGTGTCGTTGCTGTGCGGACTGTAGCAATGAAGCCGCCTCCAGTGCTAGTAAGACCGACCAGAGTGAGTCGCGACCGAAGATGGCATGAAATTGATCGTCAGGCCCACTGGCGGTGAGACCGAGGGGAGATTGTAATGATTGCAGTGTGTCAAGTGCCTGTCTCCATAGGCTGAGCAAGACCTCGCTACTAAGAACGAGGTCTTGCTGGAGTGGCGACGTTTGTCCAGCGAACTCCAATGTTTACTATTCCTTCCAAATGACTAGCGAACCAGCTTATCCCTTTAATCCAGCAGACGCAACACCTTCAATAAAGTAACGCTGGAAGATAAAGAAGACAATAAGGATAGGAATAGTGTTGAACATTGAACCCGCCAACAAGAGGTTGTATTCCGTGAAATGGGCACCTTTGAAGAAGAGTAACCCGATGGGAAGGGTATACATGTCAGGCGAGTTCAAAACGAGCAGTGACCAGGTGAATTCATTCCATGCACCCTGGAAACTGAGAATAGCGACCGCCGTAAGTGCCGGTTTGACCAGCGGCAGCACGATCTGGAAGAATGTGCGGAAGCGCGAAGCTCCATCAATCATCGCCGCTTCTTCTACCTCACGCGGTAGGGCTTTGAGAAACTGTATCATGAGGAAGACGGAGAATGGCTGTGCTGCATAGGGAAGCAATAGAGCCAGGTAAGTATTGACGAGATGCAGGGTGTCAATCGTCAGGAACTTCGAAATCATGGTGATGGGTAGTGGAATGAGCATCACACCCAGGGTCATGTAGAAGAAGATGTTCCGCCCAGGAAACTGCATACGGGCGAGCGCATAGCCTGCCATTGACGAGAACAGTACATTACATACCATCACGCCGATGGCAAAAGCAAACGAATTGAGGAGCCAACGCACGAAACTTCCATTGCTCAAGATTGTTTGATAGTTGCTGATCGTCCACGGATTTGGAATGATGGTTGGTGGATAGCTCAGTACATCACCAAAAGTCTTGAATGATGAGAGAAACGAAAAAACGAACGGAGCCAGCGAGGTAAACGTAAAAAGGAGCAGTAGAATGTAGACCACGATTTCGAGTGGGGTCAGACGCCGTCGCGGCCTTTTTACTACTGTGACTGCGACTGGGCGTATACTCGCCTGTGTTTGTGCTTGTGCTTGTGCCATGACAACATCTCCTTAGTACTGAATGTCCGTGTCAATAAATCGCCGTTGCAAGGCGGTAATCGCGAAGACGAAAATGAAGAGCAGTACGGACATGGCGGCGGCGAGTCCAAAGCGGTCGCCCTGAAAAGCGGTGGTATACATTTCGAAGACAGGGGTCAGAGTGGATTTAAGTGGGCCACCCTGAGGGGTTGTCATAATCACGATCTGGTCAAACACCTGGAATGCGCCGATTGTGCCAAGTGCAACAATGAGGAAGGTGATGGGACGAAGTAAGGGCAAGGTCACATTCCAGAATATTCTGAAAGAGCCGGCACCATCCACCGCTGCTGCTTCGTAGAGAGTTGTTGGAATACCTTGCAAAGCACCCAGGTAGAAAATCATGAAGGTAGGAGCAGTGGTCCATGTGTTCAGAATCATGATCGCGGGTAATGCACTGACCGGGTCTTCCAACCAATTTGGTCCGGTGATGTGGAACAGCGAAAGTCCATAGTTAAGGAACCCTTGCGGCGTATAGAGCCACAAGAAAATGAGCGATACAGCAATAGAGGATGTGACCGACGGCAAGTAGAAAATGGTGCGAAAAATGCCTTTGAGAAAGGTAACGCGGTTCAAAAGCAAAGCCAGTATCAACGCAAAAATGGTTTGCGAAGGTACGACGATGACGACGAATTTAACGATGTTAATCATCGAAATCCAGAAGTCACCGACGCCTCCCTGGAAGAAGAGCTGATTCCAGAGTGCCTGGTAGTTACGGAAACCAATGAATTCTGGGGCACTGAAGCCGATATCAACGCGGTAGAAACTGAGATAGAGGCCATATATCGCGGCAAAAACGGTGAAAACACCCAGAATAATGAGGTAGGGTGCAAGAAACAGATATGCTGCCAGCGTTTCTCCAGTATGTCTGGGGCTGCTTTTAGCGGGGCGACGACCTCTCAAACGACTTTGCTCTGTTGCTAAAGACGGATTAGCGGGGACGGGCGATGATGCCTGTTGCATGAGAAACTCCTTGCTCTAACTATTCGATATCCTTATCTGATATACTTGCTCCTCTTTATGAAACTTCGGGACGCATTTGGAGGACAAGATATCTGAGCCGAGTAGGTTGTAAGGTAGCATCTTGCAGTATTCGGCGCGGAAAAGCACCGAATACTGCAACAATAACAACCGCAAAGGCTATGGTGCTGTTTGCAAATCGTTATTAATTTGTTGCGCCGCTTCATTGAGTGCCGTCTGAGCATCAGCTTTACCGAGGAAGACTTTTTCTATCGCATCCGACAGGTCGGTGTGAATATTTGTATCATCGGGGCCGTAGTTGTCGGCATAGCCATAGGTGGCGGCATCAAACATGACCTTAACGCCTGGATTCTGCGTAAAGTAAGGATCATTCGCCAGGCTCTTTAGCGAAGGCAGCGCGAAACCTGCATGAAGCTGGCTGGCCTGGACGTCCTGTCCGCACATATACTTGATGAGTTGCCATGCTGCATCAGCATGTGATGTGCCGGAATAGGCTGCCCATGCATTTGTGTAAATGAGGTCCGCTCGTTTACCAGTTGGAGCAACAGGTAGAGGCGCGATACCATACTGAACACTGGGGAAATTTGCGGTCATATACGGAATAAGCCAGCCGCCTTCAATTGCCATTGCCCCACGTTGCTTGCCGAAAGCATCACCAGCCCAACCGGCACCGACATTTGCAGGGATGACGGAGGAACCGGCTTTCTCAAAGCTGGCAAAAAAGTTCAGTGAGTTAACGCCAGCCGAGTTGTCAAAGGCCGTCTGCGTCCCATCTTTGTTTAGTACTGACCCGCCGTTGGCAAACAAGAAAGCTCCCCAACGCGAGGCATCCGGTGCAAGGGTGAGGCCATAAACCGATGAGCCAGCGTTGCCAGGTTTTGTCAGTTTCATGGCATCATTTTGCATATCAGTCCATGTCCAGTTTGCGCTCGGGAAAGGAATGCCAGCCGCCTGGAACATCTGCTTGTTGTAGAAAACCCCTAATGAGTTCCAGTCTTTCGGCAGACCAAAGATTTGTCCGCTCTTACAACTAAATGGACTGAGTAGCGACGAGTAGTAGTCAGTTGAACTGACGTGATCGCGTGCCATGTAGGGCGAGAGGTTCAGTACTTTCCCCGCTGGAATATATTCGGTCGCCATATCCGGCTGGAAGTAGAACACGTCGGGAACAGTACCAGCCGCGATATTGGCACGCATCTTATCAGTGTAATTGGAAGCAATGTTTTGCCAGTTGATCTTGATGTTGGGATGCAACTGCTGGAACTTGTTCAAGTTTGAGACAACCAGAGCTTCCTCTGCCGGTGAAGATGTCGCGCCCGCGACATTGAGCGTTACAGTACCGCTTTCAGGTGCTGCTGCAGTAGTGTTAGTACTACCTGGGCAGCCAATGTAGTTATTGCCACTGGTTAGTCCTTGTGTGGCACCGCCGCTGCTGCCTGTGGAACTGCCAGCAGAGCCGCCGCCGCACGCCGTAAGAAGCAACATGAAGATAAGAAGAAAAGGTACAAAGATCCGTTTCATCAGAAAACCTCCTGGCAGTAACTCATCCATGGGTTACTGCAAAACTTGCCAGTTTGCTGGATAAAAATGTGCCTGTTTTTGACACGTATAAAACACGAAAAATGATTACAATTATGTAAACCTACAATAGCTGAAGTATATTATTTTGATGAGATTTTATACGAAGAAGCGCTGTTTCTGATATGTATTGATAAATAGATGAGCTACTTGGAACTTGAGGGAACAGCGTGTATAATCCAGACAGCGTTTCATCCAAAGGATGAACGTGGCTGAGCAATGGTATGGATATATGGTCAGATAGACCACTTTTGTGCTATATATGTTTTATATTCAGGAGGTTTTACCGATGTTTAATCGCGTTGCAATTATTGGTTTGGGGCTTATTGGTGGTTCAATTGGACTGGCACTGCGCAAAGCGAAGGCCGCACAGCAAGTTGTTGGGTACGATCTGGCAAGAGGCGCGAGCAATCAAGCGCGTAAAACTGGGGCCATTGATCAATCTTATAACGCGTTGGCCGATGCCGTGCGCGGTGCGGAACTCGTTGTGTTGGCGACGCCAGTAGGTGCTATGCGCTCATTATTTCAGGATATGGCTGCGTCGGTTTCTCGTGGGGCAGTAGTGACAGATGTTGCCAGTACAAAAGTCCAGGTTATCACCTGGGCAGAGGAATTTTTGCCGCCGACCGTCTCCTTTGTTGGAGGACACCCAATGACAGGAAAAGAGATGAGCGGTATAGAAGTGGCGGATGCGACATTGTTTCAAAACAAGATATACTGCCTGACTCCTACGATAAACACTCACCCGGCTGCTATTGAGAAGGTCTCAGACTTTGCCATTACGCTTGGAGCAAGAGTACGCTTTTTGGAGCCTGCTGAACACGATGGACAGGTGGCAGGTGTCAGCCATCTGCCATTTGTCTCTTCCATTGCGTTGATGGGTGCTGTAGCAGAAGGTAATTCATGGGGTGATGCATCGCTGTTGGCTGCCGGTGGCTTCCGCGACATGACGCGCCTCGCGGCTGGAAACGCAGAAATGTACCGTGATATTTGCCTGACCAATAGTGAGGCTATAACTCGCTGGCTGGATGCCTATATTCGGAAGTTAGGTGAGTTGCGTGATAGTATTGCGACCCATGATAGGAATTTAGGTGAGATGTTTGCCCGGACAAAACAACTGAGGCTCAAATGGCAAATCTCGCAGGATGACGATGAAAAGCGGTGAACTGCTCAATGAGTTTTTGAAATGTGCAAAAACTTGTGGAAAAATCTCTTGACATGAGAGCGCACATGTGAGAGAATACTCCTGTCTTCAAAAAGACACACTTTTCACCCGGTTCGTCGTAGCTGGGTGTTTTTCATCGGCAACACCTCTTGACATCTGTTAATAGATGTGCGAGAATACCGATGCAGCCAAATAGACAATCATCTAGTTTGAAAGAATTTGATGCTCCTGTCCGTTGGCACACTGGATGTAGGCCACGTTAATGTGGCTCCTCAGGGACCATTCATTCCCAGAGCAACAAAAGCTTATAAAGGTTCTTTACGCCGTTTTGGTGTGGAGTAACTGGAAAGGTTTTTGATGCGGTTAAGCAAGGGAACAGTGATTTTTGAAGAAGTTTGAAAAGAGGCTAAGAACCTCTTGACAAACCACCAGAGATGTGCGATAGTACATCTACAACAGGAAACGAACGAAATGTTCGTTTGGTCAAAGGAGTATACTGGCAACAGTGAAGGCTTATGGGCCAATCTCCGCGAAGGTACCTTTAACAATTGAAGAGTGGAAAACAGAACAGCAACTGGTTCTCGCACGACTCTGCTGGTGGTAACACCAGTAGAGGCCAAGCACGCGGACGCAGTTTCTGTCAATTCACAAACACAACAACAAGAATGAGAGCAAAGCAATCTGCGAGCAACCACTACGCTGCTGCTCCTGCCTTTCCCGTCTCTGCCCGCTTGACACTCCGGTGTCCGGCGCCTAGCAGGTTCGGCAAGGTAGGGCAAGCAGGGGCGTGAGTGGTCTTGATTGGAACTCCGCTCCCAAGTTGCGCAACAGCGCAGCCGTGCGGCCACCAGCCGTGCGGGTGCTTACGCATAGACATTTGGATGGCGAGTTTGATCCTGGCTCAGGATAAACGCTGGCGGCGTGCCTAACACATGCAAGTCGCACGCGCTTTTTTTCCGCAAGGGGAGAGAGTGAGTGGCGGACGGGTGAGTAACACGTGGGTGACCTACCTTGCAGTGAGGAATACCGGCGAGAAATCGCCGACAAGACCGCATGCGCTTCCCACATTCGTGTGGGAAGGAAAGCTTTTTCGCAAGAAGGAGCGCTGGAAGATGGGCCCGCGGCCGATTAGCTAGCTGGTGGGGTAACGGCTCACCAGGGCGACGATCGGTAGCTGGTCTGAGAGGACGAGCAGCCACACTGGGATTGAGAACGGCCCAGACTCCTACGGGGGGCAGCAGTGAGGAATTTTCGGCAATGGGGGCAACCCTGACCGAGCAACGCCGCGTGCAGGAAGACGGCCTTCGGGTTGTAAACTGCTTTTCTCTGGGACGAGAGTGGACGGTACCAGAGGAAGAAGCCCCGGCTAACTACGTGCCAGCAGCCGCGGTAATACGTAGGGGGCGAGCGTTGTCCGGAGTTACTGGGCGTAAAGGGCACGCAGGCGGTCGGTCAAGTTTGGGGTGACAGGTCACGGCTTACCCGTGGCAGTGCCTTGAAAACTGGCGGACTTGAGGGCCACAGAGGGACAGGGAACTCCAGGTGTAGTGGTGAAATGCGTAGATATCTGGAAGAACACCAAAGGCGAAGGCACTGTCCTGGGTGGTTACTGACGCTCAGGTGCGAAAGCCAGGGGAGCGAACGGGATTAGATACCCCGGTAGTCCTGGCCGTAAACGATGACCACTAGATGTGCGGGGTATCGACCCCCTGCGTGTCGTAGCGAACGCGAGAAGTGGTCCGCCTGGGGAGTACGGTCGCAAGATTAAAACTCAAAGGAATTGACGGGGACCCGCACAAGCAGCGGAGCGTGTGGTTTAATTCGATGCAACGCGCAGAACCTTACCAGGGCTGGACATGCTCTTGCACCGCTCGGAGACGAGCGTCCTTTCGAGGCGGGAGCACAGGTGCTGCATGGCTGTCGTCAGCTCGTGTCGTGAGATGTTGGGTTAAGTCCCGCAACGAGCGCAACCCCTATCGTCGGTTGGAGATATCCGAGGAGACTGCCACGTCAAACGTGGAGGAAGGTGGGGATGACGTCAAGTCAGCACGGCCCTTACGTCCTGGGCGACACACACGCTACAATGGCCGGTACAGGGAGATGCGAGCCCGTGAGGGGGAGCCAATCTGAGGAAAACCGGTCTCAGTTCGGATTGGAGGCTGCAACCCGCCTCCATGAAGTGGGAGTTGCTAGTAACCGTGGGTCAGCATACCACGGTGAATACGTTCCCGGGTCTTGTACACACCGCCCGTCACACCACGAAAGTCGGCAACCCCTGAAGCCGCTGGGCTAACTCGCTCGCAAGAGCGAGAGGCAGGCGTCGAGGGTGGGGTCGGTGATTGGGGTGAAGTCGTAACAAGGTAGCCGTACCGGAAGGTGCGGCTGGATCACCTCCTTTCTAGGGATAGCCAAGTGGCGCAAGCTACTTCATCCCAGGTCGAAACAGGAACACAACAAGGCGTGGACGTGGGAGGCAGGTGCGAGAGAGAAGCTAGATGCTAGGCTGTTTTCCACTCTTCAGTTGTCGGGGGAACCTGACGAAGTACTTGAACAATTGCATAGGATATCTTCAATTTTGCCGTAAGAGCAGCAAGAGAGAAGACAGAGGATACACACGTACCATCTCCTTCACCAGCACAGCGCGACGGAGCAAGCGCCACGAGCCAGCAGGCCACGAGCGCGCCGTTCGCCGCGGTGCGGTGGCGAGGCGAGATGAAGCACAGACAGACAGACAGACAGACCAGGTGTCCGGATGGACACCGAGAAGAGAAGAAGAAGAAGAGAACAAGCTAGACAGAGTACGAGGTGGATGCCTAGGCGCTAAAGACCGAAGAAGGACGCGGAGACCGGCGAAACGTTCAAGGGGAGCTGCATGCAAGCGATGAGCCTTGAGAATCCGAATGGGGCAACCCCACCAGCGTGATGGCTGGTGACCGCCTGCTGAACACATAGGCAGAGACGGGGGGCAGCGGGTGAACTGAAACATCTCAGTAGCCCGACGAGAAGAAATCAACACGAGATTCCCAAAGTAGTGGCGAGCGAACTGGGAGGAGCCCAAACCGCGTGCTGGCGACAGCGTGCGGGGTTGTAGGACCAGTAAAACGACGAACCGTCGACACTCGAAGGGGTTGGAAAGCCCCGCCAGAGCGCGTGAGAGCCGCGTAGAGGACATTGATGGTTGGTCCGACTGGACTCCTGAGTACCACGAACCCCGGTGAGTTTGTGGGAAGCTGGGGGGACCACCCTCCAAGGCTCAATATCTTTAGCGACCGATAGTGGACCAGTACCGTGAGGGAAAGGTGAAAAGCACCCCGTAAGGGGGATGAAACAGACCCTGAAACCTCGTACTCACCAGCAGTCAGAGGCCACTGTCCCGTCGCGGGACCAAGGGCTGATGGCGTGCCTTTTGTAGAATGATCCGGCGAGTGCATCGGCGTTGCCTGGGGTTAACCTGCGTTAAAGCAGGGGAGCCAGAGGGAAACCGAGTGTGAAGAGCGCGAGTGCTCGTGTTCTTGCTCTCTCTTTTGGGAGAGAGTGAGAGCGTGAGCAAGTAGCGCCGATGCGACCCGAAACCACGTGAGCTATCCATGGGCAGAGTGAAGCGGCTGTGAAAGGCCGTCGAGGCTCGCACTCACCAGTGTTGCAAAACTGGGGGATGACCTGTGGATAGAGGAGAAATTCCAACCGAACGTGGAGATAGCTGGTTCTCCCCGAAATGCATTGAGGTGCAGCCACCGGGACGAGGCGTATCATGGAGGTAGAGCACTGGATGGGCTCGGGGCCAAGTGCTGGTTACCAACCCCACACAAACTGCGAATGCCATGACACAAGCCCGGTGAGTGAGACGGCGGGGGCTAAGCTTCGTCGTCGAAAGGGAAACAGCCCAGACCGCCAGCTAAGGTCTCCAAATCGATGCTCAGTGTGAAAGGTAGTCACGGTGCCCAAACAGCCAGGATGTTGGCTTAGAAGCAGCCATCATTGAAAGAGTGCGTAATAGCTCACTGGTCGAGTGCCGTGGCGCCGACAACGTACCGAGGCTCAAGCATCGTACCGAAGCTGCGGATGCCTGACCCGCCCAGCGTTCACGAGGGTCTTCGGACTCGTGGGAACGGCGGGAGCGAGGGGAAGGCATGGTAGGGGAGCGTTCTGTGGGCAGAGAAGCCGGACCGCAAGGACGGGTGGAGCGCACAGAAGAGAGAATGCCGGAATGAGTAGCGTCATGTCTGTGAGAACCAGACACACCGAAAGCCTGAGGGTTCCTGGGCAACGTCAATCGCCCCAGGGTCAGTCGGGACCTAAGCCGAGGACGTCATAGTCGTAGGCGATGGAAAGCAGGTTGGATAGTCCTGCACCACAGCGCGTCGATAGAGCGAGGGAGGGACGCGGTAGGGAGAGTCAACCGCTCGAATGGACAGGAGCGGCTGCCAGCACGAAGTGCGAGACCGAGGAAAAGCCCGGTTTCACAACGCATGACGACTGGCACGAGCGTTCGCGAGAGCGCGGAAGTGACTTGAGCCCAGGCCGCCAAGAAAAGCTTCTAGCGAGACGACGTTGTGCCCGTACCGCAAACCGACACTGGTAGGCAGGGGGAACGCCCCCAAGGTGCACGAGCGAACCTCTGTCAAGGAACTCGGCAAATTACCCCCGTACCTTTGGAAGAAGGGGGGCCTCAGTAGCTTGGATGGGTGTGAAGCCTATCGGGGTGAGGAGGTCGCAGGAAACTGGCTCAAGCGACTGTTTACCAAAAACACAGGTCTCTGCCAACGCGCAAGCGGAAGTATAGGGGCTGACTCCTGCCCAGTGCCGGAAGGTGAAACCGAGTGGTGAGTGTAGCCACGACGTGAAGCCCCGGTGAACGGCGGCCGTAACTATAACGGTCCTAAGGTAGCGAAATTCCTTGTCGGGTAAGTTCCGACCCGCACGAAAGGAGTAACGACTTGAGCACTGTCTCGACAGGGGGCTCGGCGAAATTGCAGTACCCGTGAAGATACGGGTTACCCACGACAGGACAAAAAGACCCCGTGGAGCTTTACTACAACTTGGCCTTGAGACGAGGCGGTGCATGCGTAGGATAGGTGGGAGCCGGCGAACTGCTGCTTGTGGGCAGTGGGGAGGCACTGGTGAAATACCACTCTTGCATGGTGTTGTGTCTCATGCGCGACCCTAAGCGGGCGGGCAGACAGGGCCAGGTGGGTAGTTTGACTGGGGCGGTCGCCTCCCAAAGAGTAACGGAGGCGCTCAAAGGTTTGCTCAGGGTGAATGGACACCACCCGCCAAGAGTGTAAAGGCACAAGCAAGCTTGACTGCGAGGCGGACAGGCCGAGCAGGGACGAAAGTCGGACTTAGTGATCCCACATGCCCGAGTGGAAGGCGTGTGGCTCAACGGATAAAAGCTACCCCGGGGATAACAGGCTTATCTTGCCCAAGAGTTCACATCGACGGCAAGGTTTGGCACCTCGATGTCGGCTCGTCGCATCCTGGGGCTGGAGTAGGTCCCAAGGGTTGGGCTGTTCGCCCATGAAAGCGGCACGCGAGCTGGGTTCAGAACGTCGCGAGACAGTTCGGTCTCTATCCGTCGTGGGCGTAGGAAGATTGAGGGCTGTCATCTCCAGTACGAGAGGACCGAGATGGCTTGACCGCTGGTGAGCCAGTTGGGGTGCCCACCCCATAGCTGGATAGCTACGTCAAGGAGGGATAAGCGCTGAAGGCATCTAAGCGCGAAGCCGCTCCCAAGATGAGTCTTCCCGCCTTTCTTTCGAGGAAGGCCAAGATCCCAGCCAGACGAGCTGGTGGATAGACCGCAGGCGTGCAGGTGGTAACAACTTGAGCCAAGCGGCCCTAATGATCGAACGGCTTGTCTCCTTCCTTTCACTGCTCTTTTCTTGCAGCGCTCGTGCTTGCCAATCTTTTCGCTCTTTCACTCACTCACACCGAGAAGAGGGGAAGCGGAAGATCGGAGGTTCGAGACGAGCGGAGTTGAGCTGGCAGGATGTATCTTCATCGCAGCGCGCACGGAGATGGCACGCACGAGCCGCTGGCTTCTCGCAGCTGGTCTCGGCAACATTGAGGATAGCCTTTCGCATTTGTTTCCCTACTAAACTGAGCATAAAAGGCGCAAGAAATTGCGCCTTTTGTGTTTTTGGCGATCTTCCATATAGTGCAGCTTTCATAAACAAAGCAAGGAACCAATGCAATTGGTTCCTTGCTTTGTTTATGAAAGCTGCACTATAACATTTATTTTAATGGCGATAGCGACGACGTAATAGTAGAAAACCAGCTAGTAGACCAACGCCGATACTAAGGAGCAGGGTGCGTTGTCGTCTTTGTTCCGCCTCTATATCTCGTATGGGCATATTATATAGCCCGGCAGCGCAATACGCTTCATCGAGCAATTGTACCGGGTGAACTACGTTCATCTCTAAGCCGCGATTGCGAACGCCTAGCGCGATTTGCATCATACAGCCAGGGTTGCCGGTGGCGATGACAGTTGCTCCTGTCGCAACAACATTGTCCATCTTACGCTCCAGAAGTTGCGATGCCATGTCCTGATTGGTGATGTTATATATACCTGCACTACCACAGCACCAATCCGACTCTTTCAATGGTACCATTGTGATACCTGGGATAGCTTGTAGAAGCTGACGAGGTTGTTGGCGAATTTTCTGGCCATGCGCGAGGTGGCAGGCATCGTGGTAGGCTACGGTATGGGATAGTTCTCCCATATTCCGATTCCAATCAATGCCTGTCAGAAACTCGCTAATGTCTTTTACTTTTGCGCTGAATGCGGCGGCACGGCTGGCATATATAGGATCGTCGCGCAGTAAGTGGCCGTATTCTTTGAGCGTTGAGCCGCAACCGGCAGAATTGATGATGATAGCATCACAATTGTATGACTCAAACACATCAATATTGTGCCGGGCAAGCTCTCGCCCTCGTTCAGCCTCACCTGCATGGACGTGAAGCGCACCACAGCATTGTTGTGCCGTCGGCGTGATTACCTCGCAGCCATTAGCGGCGAGTACACGAATTGAAGCATCGTTGATGTCGCGAAATATCTGATCCATGATACAGCCGCTGATAAAACCAACCCGGTAACGTTGGCGACCCAGAGCGGGCGTAACTTCAGGAAGCGGTGTTGGTATCAGATCGCCACTGGCATATGGCATCAACGCTTCTGGCAGTTTAAGCTTGCCTTGAAATGGAGTTGGTAGGGCGTTGACTGCATCGAGCAGACCTGTGCGCCGTACCAATGTCTGTAAGCCACTGCGTTGATACAGCTTGAGACCCGCGAAGACAAGCGAGGTAACAAGGCGTGAGGGCAGCATGCGATCAAAAAAGAAACGCCGCAATGCAGTTGCCGCGAACGACTGCATGGATGAATTCATCGTTGGACTAAACAGCGATGAGTACAGGTCGCTATCATGAATATCCTCGTCATCGGTGGAAATAGCGGTTGTCTCAAGCTGTATCTGTTCGCGTGCAGCTTCGATAAGTTTGCCGAATTGTACACCGGAGGGGCATGCTGTCTCACAGGCTCGGCAGCCGACACAACAGTACATATGTTCGATAAAGTCGTCAGATATGGCGAGACGACCCTCAGCGACCGCTTGCATCTGGTAAATACGCCCCCGGGGAGAATCCATCTCGACACCAAGTACCGCGTAAGTTGGACATGTTGGTAGACAGAAACCGCAGTGGATACATTGGCGCATCAAATCGTAGGTATGCGTTTGGCGGCGCAGTGGCCCTGTACTGGGTGGGCTTATCTTCACTGGCGAAATATCTGGATCTCTTGCTTCAAGTGCCATGCCTGACCTCCCTGGAAAAGGAATAGTTATGCTCGCCTGGATAGCGGTTGTGCAGCAATAACGGTAACTTCTTGACGATTATGAAACAGTTGACGAGTATTCACGATGTTGTAGTCCTTTTTGAGGATGTTCAACGCCTCTCTTAATGTCGCCAACGGCTGTATTTCATGAGTCTCGTGTGGCAATTTTAACACACTGACGACGAAACCTTCAGGACGCAAGCATTGCGCTGACTGCCCTAGCAAGCGTGACGCATCTCGTGCATCCATGCGCATATCGTTGACAATGACGTCAAAACGACGCTTCCTTTTTATTGCATCTTCAATATATGTTTCGGCATAGCCCCGGTAGTGTTCCAGGTGTGGCAACCCGTTTAAGCGTGGGTCGAGGTTTGCCGGGTCTACCGCGACGACATGTAGTCCTGCCTCTAACAGCAGACGAGTCCAGCCGCCGGGAGCAGCACCCAGATCGAGTGCTCGACCTTGAGAGGGCAAATGCACAGCAAATGTTTCGAGTGCCTCTAAGAGCTTGAATTCCGCACGGCTAATCTGTTCAGATGTCTGAGCATAGTGTCGCGCTCCTCCCGGCCAATCGCTCAGATTTTCGTATGCAGTAGATATGCCCAGATAGCCTTTATCTGCTATACAGAGCAGAGAGACAACGATGCGCGGTTTTTTTATAGACTCTACCGCACCTGTCTCTTCGCTGATCGCTTCCGCTAGCGAACGATTGACCTGACCGCCAGTGTAGTCACGCTTGACAGTGTATTCGTCTGCTTGAAGCAGGCGAGTTTGCACGGCGAAATATTGTCCGCGTTCCAATTGCAAGAATGTTGGCAGTTCCGCTAATCTTACCGCCAAATTGCCGATATCCTGCTCAGTATTGGTTAAATTAACGATTGTTTGCACAGGTGCAAGATGGCGTGCAAACATAGGGCGTTGCTCTGCTGCCATGCGCATCAATGCCTCGGCCTCTGATGTAGCGCAGAGTGTGATACCTGGCGCAAGCTGTGTGACGCGAGTTAGCTTTTTATCAAGTTGTTTAAGTTCACTAAAGGCAGCATCCGAAAATTCAGGATGTGCTGTAACAATTACCATCTGTTCCTGGTTCACAATCCCCCCACGAAACGTCCTTTTACAAACGTTCCCTTTGGATCAAATTGACGTTTGAGTCGCTGCATCAGGGAAAAATCTGAGCCGGGTTCGCCCCAAACGTTTATACGTCGTTTTAAGTCTACGGGACAGCGTTCGACTACCATGCTGCCACGAACCTCCTGGGCATGAATGCGTAGCTCGGCCACCGCCTCTACAATGCGAGGTGTTGCGTCACCGGGGCGCAGTTCAATGTAGAGTATGCCATTACCGGCATGTGCAACGATAGCTGCTTCCAGTTCATGGCGACGGCAGATCTGCTCCACTTTTTGCAGGTAAGGTGTCACTTGCGAAACGAGCATTGCAGCCTTGCAGGTGACTGTTCCTTGCGTATGTTCGCGCACAACATCCCAGAAACGATTTTGTGCCTCACCGGTTACATCATCGCTCATAAGGGCATTGTTTCGGCGAGCGATAAGCAGTACTTCATCAATTTGGCGATTTACAGAGACCGAACCGCCCTCAAAGTTGACCGCCAATGTATAGCCACTTGTTGGCAGGTTCAGCCCGAAGAAATTACTCATGTCATTTGCTGCACCAGCGTCGATCAGTTCGATGGCACTTGGCGTTAAGAGCGAACCTAATATAGCAATCACCGTCTGCATCGCATCGTGTGCATTTGGAAATGTAAGCAGCACTGTACGTTCTATAGCAGGTAGAGGTTGCAACTTGAAGTTTGCTTCAACAATGATGCCCAACGTCCCTAAAGAGCCGATATAGAGTTTATTGAGGTCGTAACCGGCAACATTTTTTACGACGCGGCCACCGCTATGAGCTATTTCGCCGTTGGCCTGGACGACGCGCAATCCTATTAACAGATCGCGAGCCGTGCCATAGCGCAAACGCTTGGGGCCGGACGCATTCGAGGCGAGAATGCCACCCAGTGTTGCTTGTTCGGCGTCGGATGGATCGAGAGCAAGCCATTGTCCGTGGCGTGCGAGTTGTGCTTGCAAAGCGGCAAGCGTCAGGCCAGCCTCGGCGTGACAGGTGAGATCGGGCGCTTCGTATTCGAGCAGGCGCGTGAGTTTGCTGGTTTCGAGTAAAACATCAATCTGTTCCGGTAGTCCACCAACGTTTATTCGTGAACCTCCGCCGCGAGCCAGCACAGTTAATCCATGCTCGGCGGCCAGGGCTACCGCCTGTGCGACCTCATCTACAGTGTTTGGGGTGATTACCAATCGTGGTAACAGACCATCTATAGCGTAATCGCGCAGAGTATCGGCCTCGCCGCTTACCTGAATCGTCGCAGAGGCTGCTTGAATAGCTTGCGCGAGGGCATCAATTTCACTCATCACTATACTCGACCTTCAATGTACAAATATCCAAACAACATGTCCTGATCTTAGAGTTGCTTTACATCTGCACAGCGTCCCGGCATGGGGAAAAGTTTCCCGGGGTTAAAAAGTTGGTGTGGATTCCATGCCTCACGCACCTGTTGCATCACGCGCAAATCCACTTCGCTAAAAATCAGAGCCATTTCTTCTTGTTTTTCAATGCCCACGCCGTGTTCTCCGGTAATTGTCCCCCCTACCTCCGCACAGACCTCCAATATTTCGTGGCCTGCTTTGCGCACGCGCTCAATTTCGCCTGGAATTTGCGAGTCGAAGAGGATAAGCGGATGTAGATTGCCATCACCGGCGTGGAAGACATTGCCGACGCGCAATCCATAGCTGGTGCAGATTTCACTGACGCGGCGCAAAACGTAGGGCAGGCGTGTGCGTGGCACTACGCCATCCTGCACGTAGAATTCGGGGCTGATACGTCCAACGGCTCCGAAGGCGTTCTTACGACCCGCCCAGAACAATTGTCGCTCGGTCTCATTCGCCGCAATGCGCACAGCGCGTGCGTGGTGCTTATTGCACACCTGCACAATTTGCTCGGTCTGTTCAGCGACTCCCTCACGTAATCCCTCAGTTTCCATGAGTAGCACGGCCGCCGCATCCATTGGATAACCGGCATGGGTATCGGCTTCGACCGCCTGTAAAATCATCTGGTCCATCATCTCAATGGCGGCGGGAATGACACCGGTGGCGATGATTTCTGAAACGGTATTGGAGGCATCATCCATTGTATCAAAGATCGCGACCATCGTTTTGACCGCTTCGGGTAGGTGAACGATACGCACAATGATTTTGGTGACGATGCAAAGCGTCCCTTCGGAACCTATCAAGAGGCCAGTGAGGTCGTAGCCCGGTGTATCGTATGTCCAGCCGCCGATCTGTAAGATGTTGCCCTCGGTGGTGACGATTTCCAGCCCTAACACATGATTCGTAGTCACGCCATAGAGTAATGTGTGTGGGCCACCTGCGTTTTCGCCGACGTTGCCACCTATAGTACAAGAACGCTGGCTACTGGGGTCCGGCACGTAGTAATATCCCTGCGGATTCAAGGCGTTGCTCAAATGAAGATTGACGAGGCCAGGTTGCACCACCGCTCGCATATTGTCGTAATCAACCTCAAGAATGCGGTTCATGCGTGTGAAAACGATGATGATACCACCGTAAATAGGTATGGCACCACCGCTCAAGCCGGTTCCTGCGCCTCGTGGCACTACAGGTACATTGTAGCGGGCTGCGATTTTGACGATAGCAGCAACCTCTTCCGCGGATGCTGGCATCACCACAATATCGGGTCTGCTGCGGTCAATTGAGGCGTCGTATTCATAAAGCATGAGGTCATATGAGGTATGTAAGACGTAACGCGCTCCCAGTACAGTACTTAATTCGCGCACCACCTCTGCTTTTTTTGCCGGTGAAACACGTTCAAAAATGGCGGATGAAGCTGCTGGTGGAGGAAGTTCTGTGATGCTCATGTGCCGACCCTCCTGCGATCGTTGCGCTGGAAAATGGACTGTTACCAAATAACGTTGATGCCCTATGAGAATGATACCATGCATTACAAGCAATGGGAAGATTCATATCGTCAGGGTCTGTCAAGTGCGGAATTTATACAGTTTCCATTTCCAGCAGGCGAAAAGCACAAGAATAAGGACTATGACGATGAGGGTCAGAGCGATACGGTGCCAGGTATCAAGGCCGCCCGTGGTGGATGAACCTGGAGTGACTAATGTTGTGGGCACGCTATTAACGCCTGTGCCGGTTCCTGATGTGGTTGAAGTAATTTGTGGGGTTGCTGGAAGTTGCAATTTGCCCCAGGCTGGCTGGGTGCCATTGGCGATAGCACTTGTGGGAGTATCCGGTGTAGCGGTAAAGCTTCCACTTCCTCCGCTTCCTCCGCTAGTGCCGCCACTTTGTGAGGTCGGCGTGATTTGAACTATACCGTTGCTGGCATCAATAGTGGGAGCGGCGGTAATTTGCCAACCTCGTCGGCCATCGTAAGTACGAGCATAAGATTGGTCTGGCCCCAGTGGAGGAACTACAACCTGATCAATGACGGTCGTTCCAATGACAAGGCGGAAAGTGATGGACGTTGAAGGACGAAAGGTAGGGCTATAGAAGGGGAATAGAACTAGAAAGCCATAAGCGGCGATAGCTGCACCGAAGGGAAGATAGTAGTTGCCGATACTTGAACCCATGTCAAGAAATGTATGTGCGGCGTACAGGTTAAGCGGCTGGCTCTGCGGATTATAGAGTTCAACCCAGGCGTCTCGTGTACTAAAGTAGCCGCCGGTTTCTGAGCAATTCCAGATTGAATGGGGTTCCAGAAGTACTTCGTTGATAAAGACTGCGCCAGGGGTAGCAGACGGATTTGTGAGCGTACCAGGAACGGGTGGCGGAATGTTAGGGGCGCAATTATGCCCTGTTGAAGCAAACGAGCGCGGAAGGCTGATACTAAGGAGTAGCGCAACTACAATTAGAGTTACCGCTAATAGAGCCGCCAGATGCCTCACGTTGCCACCTCTGTAATGAAATGTGTGTTGCGTTTAGTTAATAGGATGATCCACGGTTACTTTTGCGGAACAATGAGACTGCATGGTAGTGACCTGAAAGCCAGAACAATGCAGTCGCTGTTCTTATTTTTTATAGGTTGATAGTGCAAGGTATTATTGTGCAAAGTACTCGTAATGTAACGTTTGCTTGCGTGGAAAACGATCTTGCATCACACGCCGCACCAATTCGATACTGGTTTCGCCAAGCGTAAAAGCGATAATAGAGCCGATAATAATGCCGCAGATGCCGCCAAACGCTATGCCTTCGAGAAACATGCGATTACGAAAAAATGTCATCTTTGATCACCTTTTCTGTTTGAGCTATTGCAGGTATACCACTGTCTTCGCCTCGCTCCAGAGCCGTTCCAGACGGTAATATTCCCGCTCTTTTGCTCCAAAGATGTGAACAATGACATCACCAAAGTCTAGCAATAACCAGCCAGTCTCGGCAGTACCTTCGCGGTGAAGGACTTTGGCTCCCTGTTTTTTTAATTCGTCGTCAATTGCATCAGCGATGGCCTGAACCTGTCGTAAATTGTTACCATTGCAGATAACAAAGTAATCAGCAATGGTGGTCACATCGCGAATATCCAGTAACATGATATCCGCTGCTTTTTTGTCAGATGCGACATCAACCACAGCCTTCGCCAACTGTGCCGGGTCTAATTGAACTCCCTCCACGAATACTCCCTATGCTAGTGTACCTGAGCCAATATGCAATACTTGCGTATGGCATATGGCAGGACGTCTAAGTCGTTGTATCCGCATTATAGCACGGCTAACAAGTGTTTGAAAGAGGATGGTAGAGCAAAAAAGGCTATTTTGCAGAACAAATGCCTATTTGCCCATTCCATGCCCGTCTTTTACCGTATTTTTGCGAATGCTAACCATTCCTCTTTTGTTGTATGACGATCAATACTAGTATTACGTAAGATTTCAGTGCGAAGTTCACCTAAAGTACCCCAGCCTTCGGCTTCCACGTCGTATTTATGGATAGTCTCTTCATTGCGTTGATGCACCCATACGAAGGTATCATCGGCTAGTTCGCTATATTTCTCAACGACTGCTCGTAAAATCTCGCGCACAACATCCTCTACGAAGCGTGGATTAGTATGCGCTTTGTTGACAATGTAGAGTTCGTCGGGGCGTTTGAGTAAGGAGTAGTTCTCAGAACTCATAGCATTTTCAACGAGCACAATCAGATCTTTGGCCTCAATATCCTTATCAGTTCCAATCATCAAGGTTGCTCGCCCGCGCTGATTGTGGGTTGCCAGAGGCGTCACCGCGAGCATTTTCTCGATCGCATCTTCTGGAAAGCCCTCTTCTTGCAGGCGTACATGGGCAAACGAGCGTACCATATCCTGGGCGCACGGACAGGCGACCATTCCTTCAACCTCAACGCCGATCATACGGCGACTGCTGGTTTTTGTTGCGACAGCCTGAGCCTGGAGTCCATATACTTCTTGCGTGCGGCGACCGGAGATCGGTGTCCACTTTTGCAAAGGTAATGTGGTATGAATAGAGACCTCAGCACGCGAAACATTCTGTTTTTTCACAATGGTTTTTGCTATATGCTCGGCAAGCACCTCAATCTGGGGCCACGTACTATCACCTATATCTTCGAGAACCTCTTCCAGCGAATCGCTAAAGCGCGACATATGCGCTCCAGCCTGCGAAGGATTGAGATCTGCGTACAAATCGAAAGTTGCGTCAAACCATTGTTGCTGTCCCTCATTGCCAATCAGCAAGGCTTTTCGAACGCCGACCACGCCGACGCGACCGAGGCGCACATGTACGGTGGGTTGTCCACTTTGAATATCGTGTTCAAGGGGAATACGCAAACTCGCCGCGATCTTTTTGACGCCGTTGTGTGATACGAGACTCGACAATGTGCCTATACTTTTGCCAGTCACGGGATCAACGAGATCAGGGGCAATTTCCGCCAGGGGTGCCAGGACGAATGCCCGTTCTGCCATGCGTGGATGAGGTATCGTTAAATCATCCAGCGAGATATGCAGGTCATCGTAGAAGATAATGTCTATATCTATCGGACGTGGGCCGTTGCGGAACGTTGGTTGCCGTCCAATTTGTCGCTCTATCTCTTTCACAGATGCCAGCAAGTCGGGAGCGGATAGTTCTGTTTTTCCTTCGCACACAATGTTAAGGAAAAGAGGTTGGTCGAGGTAGCCTACTGGCTCCGTCTCGTAGGTGGATGAGACCACCGTAATTTCAATCTGCTCACGCAGCATCTGCAATGCCATTGCGAGATTGCCACGTCTATCTCCCAGGTTCGAGCCAAGAGCCAGGTACACATCGTGTGTGGCTGTTGGTAGACTATTGTTGCGCGGGAATAACGGGGAGGTGCTAGTCTCGCGTGTATCTATACTCATGAATGGTGAACCTCTCTAAAAAACAATCTTTCTGTATCATAGCCAAATATGATAACAACAAGCAACGTCTTTTTGTTTCCTGATTAGTAATACTGGTTCGTTTATTTAATCTAGATGGCGCAGTGAAGGGACCATGAAGCCCAGTATTGCGCCGAGCATCGTTAAGACGCCAGCTGCAGTGAAAAGTGCCTGAATTCCTGCAAAATTGGCGACCAGGCCCGAGGCATACTGCGAGAGCGGACACCGACTTGTATGAGGCTTGACATGTATGTGCAGTATCTCCCGGAATAAAACCCTTGCTCAGCTAACGAAAATAGCGTAAAATTCGTCAAGGGAGATTACTACTTGCGCTAAAGGGGTGAGAGTTCACGATGCCCAAGAATAGGTACGAGTGCCGGGAATTTAGCTTCCCCTCTTCCAGATCAGCGACGGAACGCAAGGAAGCTAAGGCACACAGGAGATGCTCTATGTCCACTAGGCCACTGAAGCCAGTGTTGCTCGACTTACTCAACTTTACACAGATTGCACAACAGACGCTTATTACCGAACTGAACGATACCGAACGAGAAGCTCCTAGCATATCAGCTCGGTGGTCAGCGCGAGATCATGTTGCCCATCTGACGTTCTGGAAGCACCATCTCTCGCAGCATCTCGGTGCGCTGGCGCGCTCAGAGGAACCACCGAGCAAAGGCGACACGGAAGCTCTCAACGCCCAGGTGTTCGAGGAGCAGCGAAAGCGGTCATGGGCAGATATCCTGCTGGACGCAGAACAGGCTCATATTGATCTCCTCGCCTCTGTCGAGCGCTTTTCAGAGGATGACTTGGGCAGCTCTGGCTGGCCTCCTCCTCAAGATGGAGCGCAGGGTGTGTTTTCAGAGAGCCCACCCTTGTGGGGAATCATTCTCGGCAACGGCTTCTGGCATCTGCTTGAGCATTTTACGCAGTTCTATCTCGATCGCAATGAGGTGGTGCGTGCGACAGAGCTCCAGCAAGCATTGGCCGACAAAGTGATGCAGGAAGATCTGCCAGGTGACATGCAGAGCATTGGCCTCTACACGCTTGCGCTCTTTTATGCCATGACAAAGCAGGGAGCATCTGCCCAAGAAGCATTGAGCCGGGCCAGGCTTTCAATCCCGATCCTGCCAGCGAGAGCATTATCCTCTACACGCTCGTAAGTTTTTACGCGACCACAGATCAAAAAGCGAAAGCGGAAGCTACGCTGCGTCAGGCTCTCGCTCTCAATCCCGATCTTGTCGGATTCTCCAAGCAGGACCCTGACATGACGGCGCTGCTCGGAGAATAGACTCACCGAAGAGAACTGAATACGTATCTTCTGCTTAAAGGCTTAATGAGAAATTTTTGTTAGGACCCAATTCATAGCGTCCCAACATCAAACCCTCAATCCCCCGCATGAATCCCTGTCCCCTACTCGATATTCTATCTTTATTTTATTGTACGACGAACGAGGCAGCCCATTAGTATGCACCTGCCTCGTATCTATGCGGCTTTAGTACTTCTGAAGTACTTTAGACGGCTGACCAGTAACGTTCGAGATGCACCGTCTGCACCGGGCGAATATTATGGGTGTAGCTTTTCATCGTGTTATGCATGGTTGCCCGACTACCGAAGTTCAATTGTACCTGTGAGGCATACATAGCGGACGCCTCAAGGCGGAACGGCAGCATTTCTGACATCTCAACGAAATTTGGCTCCAACACGCCGCCGAATTCTTGCATACGAGTTTCCAGTGCCTGCTCTTCAAGCACATAAGGGAAGTCCTCGTAGAGTTTTACTTTCGCGCCGCGCTGGACCAAACGGTCGGCGGCGGAGGAAACGATCTGGTGGTCTACATGACGACCAATGCCGAGCGGTGCATACCAGACTGTATCGGGCAATCGTTGCTGTAATGCCAGCAAGTCCTCTGATAACTGTCTATCAATCCACAGATCGGCCGGGTCTACGTCGCCGCCAATGAGATGCTCGTTGCTTGTGTAGGAGGCTGGTGAGCCGCGATAAATGGCATCGAGATAGTCGAGCCAGAGATAGTCGCAGTGCAGGAAATCCATCGCGCTAGCATCTTCCTGACGGCGTCGCTCGACCAGGGCAGGTGTACTCATAATTTGACCGCCCGCCATTTGCCGGTTAATTTGCTGGGCAAACGGGCCGAGTGCCAGTTCTGCAGAGGGTATGCCGCCGAAAATGGTAATTACCAGTGGGCGTAATCCATTGCTGACCTGGACTCCCAGCGTGCCACCGCAGGAATAAACGACGTCGTCAAAGTGAGGTGAAAGAAAAATATGGCGATGTGTCCTTGTAATGTCATCAAAACTTTTCAGTTGCAAGGTTATATCCCTCCCTAAATATAGGTGAAATAGTATTGGTATCAATATGCATACTGTAGCACAAGCAGGGAATAGCTAGCCACTCGCCTGCTATGGTAGCCGTATCCCCTCCTCGGAGCAATCGACCAGGCCATCTTTTGCCAGTCCGCTAACCAGTGTTTGTAGCCAGGGGACATCGCCATCGTGAAAGTCGGGTTTGATGTGTTGTCCCAGCCTTGTAAGTGGAAGGCGTTCTCCATCCGGTACTGAGCGTAATGTATCTACAATGCGCCCACGAAAATAGCGATTCGTACTGGTAAAGGGCTGTGCCTGATAATTGCTCTTCTTTTCAGCAACTTTGCGCAACTGGCGTATGACCGTTCCTGAAGGGAAAAGACTATGCTGGCCCATTTCTTCATAGGCGCGACAGGTGCTTTGTAATGGGCAGCGTCCACATTGCGGATTGGTACTGGTGCAGATAGTCGCTCCCAGATCCATCAGTGCCTGATTCCAGTTATACGCTTCCCTCGGTGGCAAAACCTGTTCCGCGAAGGTGAGCATCTGAGCATCATTCAATTTTGGCTCAGGAAGTTCCAGGCCGAGGAAGACGCGATGCAATACCCGCCGTATGTTGGTGTCAACCGTCGCGACCTGTTTATGATAGGCGAAACAGGCGATGGCCCCGGCGGTATAACGACCAATGCCTTTGAGCTTGAGTAGCTCAGCAATAGTATCAGGGATACGCCCGTCATATTCAGCAAGTACCTGACGCGCAATAGATTGTAAACTTACCGCCCGCCGGTTATAGCCAAGAGGCACCCATGCCGAGATTACCTCAGAGGTAGGTGCTTGAGCAAGCGCGGTTAGCGTTGGAAATGCCGCCAGAAACTGCGCATATTTAGGCAAGACGCGATCAACCTGTGTTTGTTGAAGCATGATTTCAGAAACGAGGACGTGATATGGATTATCAGTGGAACGCCACGGTAAATCGCGCTGCTTTGCTGCATACCATTGGAGCAGGGAAACATGTACCCGCGTGATCATGTCAGGTGTGGGCAATGCGCAAAAATATGCCGGCAGATGCTGCTGTTTGCTCATATGCTTGTCGGCTATGGTTTCGTACTCTGCGGGTGAGACTCTTTTTCGTGCTCCAGTCGTTGTAACTCTGTTCGTGCTTCTCTCCGCTTGCGATACATCAATGAAAAAATGGTATCGCCTCCCTCTTGCCAGCATTTTGCGTCGGGAGCGGGGAGATTTTCGCAGAGAATCCAATCATCTGCGTCTTTAAGGACGTGTCCCTTAATGCATTTCGCGTACATCACATGAGCATTCAAATCGGGATCGTCCGGTTGAATGCTTGGCGAAGCAATCTTTGGAATAAAAAATTTACACCACGGCACGATAACATACCTTCCTTATTCTCAATTGATTGACCCGGCCCAGCCGAGGTCTTGTGCATCCCGCCTCACCTGAAATTCGGTGATTCGAAATGACATCGCTATTATAGCGCATTCTGTGATCTTTAACTAGCCACAATCTTGTCAGGCTCTACTGTTGATATAGTAGCGCAGCCACCATGTGCCGGACTCGAATGCGGCTAGAAAATAAAGCCATATCCAGGCTTCTCCCAGCACCCCATAACTGGCGGTCATTGCCAGGTAGAAAAGGCAGGCGATGGCGGAAAGATGCATCAGGCGTCCGTTACGGTGGTGCCAGCGAAAACTCCACAGGCGGGTGCCGCGATAACGCCAGAAAATGGTTCCCGCACTGGACACGAGGATGATTGTGCCAACGAGCCCAAGGGTGCCCAGACAAATTGAAAGAATGGATTCGTACATGCTCTCGCCCTCTGTTGTAACCAACACGCTATTCCATAGAAGGCTTTTCCCATTCATTATAACATGAAGCGGCAGGCCATAGTAGTGTATACTGAAAGCGTGCGGGTGAAATACATAGATATGTAGGGGTCGCTTCATCGCGTCTGTCCTCTATCGAACACGATGCAAACCCGCATATGGACGCGATGAAGCGGCCACCTATATACCTGGTGGAGCAAAGTGTGTGTTTAGCTGAAGAATTAATTGTAATCGATGCAGATTCGCCATTGTGGGCTACTGCACGCCCATTGCTGGATGCAGCCCTCTTGATTGAACAGAACGATGAAAACTTTACCTGGCATGGCTGGGATAAACGGCAAATTCGCCTATTTCTCGCAAGTTTGCCCCCAAAATGTGCGCTGGTGGTTGGTGTGTGGGACATTTTTCAAGATGAAGAGAACAGAGCCGAGCGAGAACTACTCACAATAGGAGTTGTCTGCGAAGTGCTAGATGGGGTTGTTCATTCTATTAGTACCTTTAATGCCCTGCTGGATGCAGGACTTCGACCTGTAGAGCAACTGGAGCCGGGAGTTGAGGATGCCACAGAGATTTTGCGCATTGTGAGGACACACATTGCCCCAGTTGCCTGGGCACTCTTTACTGATAGAGCGACGTGGAATGAGTGGCTGTTTGCTGACGAGGATGGAGGGCATGTGATTGATAAAGGCGAACTGCTGGCAACATTTGCGCGGCAGGGGCGTTGTGTACTGATGGGGCGGCAAACTGCTCATCAACATCCATAAAACCATACCTGTGGGTTTTTCGTGTATGGTTTAAGGTAACGGTAACATGTAGTAGTGTTCCATGTTTCAGGTTGAGATAAATATGCAATCGAACACCCCGTTAATCTGGAATCCGCTATTGCGCCAGTTTCTTGTGAATGCGCCGCACCGTATGAACCGGCGTGAAGGTACGAGCATGTGTCCGTTTTGTGCGGATATCACGGAAGGAAAGGTTGGTCCCGATACACAAGTCTGGCTGCACGCAAACGACTTTCCCCCCTTGCAACCGCCGGTAGGTGAGGCATATGTCGTTATTTACAATCGTGACCACCATCGTACCTTCACGCAGCTTTCGGTAGATGAGGTCACGGCAGTCACCCACCTGTGGCGTGATCTTTACCGCGACCTCTCGGCGCGTTACCAGACAGTGATGATATTTGAGAATAGCGGCGAACAAATTGGACAGACGCAACATCACCCACATGGGCAGGCCTTTGGTGTCTCGGTCATTCCCCCCATTTTAGAGCGTGAGTTAGAGACCGTGCTACTGGAGGATGCTTCTGGCCGTGGCTGTCCCTTCTGTCGCGAGCGTACAGAGCTTGAAGGTGGCGTTCACGAGGTAGCATCGAATATTACATGGCAGGCGTTTTTACCGCCGTATGTTCGCTATCCCTACGAAACACACCTGTATCCCCGTCGTCATGTCGCCAATCTTGCGCTTACGAGTGAGGATGAATTGCATGACCTGGCGGAAATGCTGTTGCGCGTTGTTTGTGGATACAATGCATTGTTTGATGGCGCGATGGCTCCTATGCCCTATCTCATGGGTATTCACCAGCTCGCGGATGAGCGTTTTCATATGCATGTTGAGATATTGGCGATAGGGCGGGCCCCGGGGAAGTTGAAGTACGCCGCCTCATCCGAGTCCATCTGGGGCTTCTGGACAAACGATGCGCGTCCCGCGGAGAAGGCGCAGGAGTTACGTGCAGCGATTGAGAAGGTGCAAGTATGAATGATGAAACTGTGTTACCGCAGCCGGGAAGAGATGCCCTCGGTAAATTTCCTATAGTCTTCCATGATGATGTAGCATACAGTGGAGAGATAGGGGTAGCATGGGCACCTGGGCGCGTCAATTTGATTGGGGAACACACGGATTATAATGATGGCTACGTATTGCCAATAGCGATTGACCGGGTGACGGCTTTTGCTGGGCGAAGGCGCGATGATGGTATTGTGCGCATGTGGTCGCGGCATTTTGAGGGCTATGCACAGTTTTCGCTTGAGGAGCTGCCGGAGACGTTTGAGCAGTTGCGTGAAAGACTGCCAACCTGGGCTCGCTATGTGTTGGGGGTGGTGACAGAACTGGCAAGTGCAGGAATGCCGTTGTCGGGCTTTGATGCCGTAGTGGATGGGAATGTACCGCCCGGTGGGGGTATGAGTTCGTCTGCGGCATTGGAGGTTGCGACGGCATATGCTTGCGCACATTTTTCTGCCGGTCGTTTCACGATTGGCATAGATCATGCGAGCTTGTATCCGTTAGAGATAGCCGCGCTCTGTCAGCGTGCCGAGCATAGGGCATCGGGATTGCAAAGTGGTATTCTCGATCAGGCGGCTTCATGTCTTGGGCGTCCCGAATACGCGGTTTTTCTCGATTGTCGTTCGCTGGACTACCGTTATTTGCCCTTTCACGCGCCCGATCTCTCACTGGTTGTCATTGATACCGGTGTGCGGCGGGAGCTGGCGACATCCGCATATAACGAACGTCGTCGACAATGCGCGGAAGCAACTCGCCTGCTACGGGACAGCACCCTTCAGCATGAACCGTCTAATGAGGCCGCGCAATATATCTCGGCTTTGCGTGATATCACGCTGGAGCAATTTGAGCGGTACGGGCCGGAATTGCCAGAGCTATTGCGACGGCGTGCCGGTTACATCATCGCGGAAGATGCGCGGGTATTGCAGACGGTGAAGCTGTTGGAGACCAACGAGTTCGTAGAGATAGGAAAGCTGCTCTGGCAAAGCCATGCTGGCTTGCGTGACGATTACGAGGTAAGTTGTGCAGAGTTGGATACGCTGGTAGAGATAGCAAAGCAGATTCAAGGTGTGCTGGGTGCTCGTATGCTTGGAGGAGGTTTTGGCGGCTGCACGATCAACCTTGTACGCAATGACTCTGTAGAAATGTTGCGCCAGGCGGTTGAACAATACTATCCCGAACGCACTGGCCGCTCGGCTACGATTGATATTTGCCGGGCGGCGGGCGGGCCGGGAAGCGCCTGGCTAGAGTAAATATGTATTTGAGGGATTGGAATATGAAACTTTTTCTTTCCACAGATTTTGAGGGAACGAGTGGCATTGTTGCCTGGGAACAAATAATTGAGGGCAATGCTGAATACGAGCAGGGAAGGCGCTTGCTCACAAATGAAGTCAATGCGGTGATTACGGGAGCATTGGAGGCTGGGGCAACGGACTTTGTGATCAATGATTCCCATCATTATATGCGCAACCTGCATCCACAGGACTTGCTCGGTAATGCCACCTTAATTACCGGCAAGCACAAGCCTTTGTATATGATGGAGGGGCTTGACGACAGTTTTGAAGGTGTTTGTTTCGTCAGCTATCACGGCTCAATAGGGGCGGAGCACGCGATACTTTCACATACGTATAACCCAGGTGCAATCTGGGAAGTGCGTTTGGATGGCGAGGTAGTTGGCGAGTCCGGTATCAATGCGCTGGTGGCTGCCCATTATGGAGTACCAATTATATTTGTCAGCGGCGACGAAGTGACGGCACGGGAAGCGGAACGTATTGCACCAAATGCTGAAAAGGTGGTTGTTAAACAGTCATTGGGTCGTTTTGCCGCCGCCCACTTGCACCCAACCGTTGCCTGTAATTTGCTGGAGACGGGTGCTGCACGTGCCGTACACAATCTCAACTCCATGCGCCCACCCCAGTTTAAGACACCAGCCACGTTGGAAGTTACCTTTTTGGTTGCTGATATGGCGGAAATGGCGCAATGGGTACGTGGTGTTGAGCGTGTAGATGCACGCACAGTGAAGTTAGTCAACGAAAATTATCTTGACCTGTACCGTATGTTCGTGACTCTTGTAACTCTTACGAGGGCATTGGTAGAGCGGTAAGAAGACTCACTGTTGGGAGATATCTGGCGGAGCCAGATATCTCCCAACAGTGAGTCTTTTCAATACTAATATGAAATAAAAACATGCTATCAAATAGATTGACAACATCGTAGTAATATGGTATATGATACATGTAAATGAAAGGAGCGATGCCATGATACAAACACATGAAGAATTGGTGATGGAGGCTTTAGAGCAATATCGCGCTTATTTTCATGGCCTTAAAGTGCAATTCGGGTCGATTTTGAAGAATATCGATCTCACTCTGGCTCAGCTCCGCACGCTAGTTATCCTTGCTGAGGAGGGGCCGCTGATCATCGGGCAGATTGCGCAACGATTGGGTATTGGGTTATCGACGGGAGGACATCTTGTAGATCGCCTTGTGCAGGCTGGCCTGGCGGAACGTGCTGAAGATGTCGAAGACCGTCGCCGTACTGTAGCACGACTGACTCCATCCGGCGAAGATATGTACGGGCGGCTTCGCATTGGTCCGCAGCGTATGCAGGCCCTGCTGCAAGAAATGGATGATGCCGACCTGAAAGCGTTGTTGCAGGGAATGTGCGCATTGAACCGCATCATAGAAAAGAAAGCATTAGAGCAATCAATCGTCTCTTAGGGGAGAATGAAAGGTATAAATCCTATGGCACAGATACAAAACGGGTCAGTAACAGTGGCCCCCGTGCAGGAGCCTCAATCGCTGAGCGACTACCCTCAGCCGTGGACGGCTCATCTCGGTTCTGATTGGTGTGATGCTGGGTATGTTGCTAGCCGCCCTTGACCAGACCATCGTTGGTACGGCACTGCCGCGCATTGTCGCCAACCTGGGTGGCCTTGACCACTATGCATGGGTGGCCACTGCCTACCTGCTTGCCTCTACGGTCTCGATCCCACTGTATGGCAAGCTCTCCGACATCTATGGACGGCGAATTTTCTTCATTGGCGGCATGGTTCTCTTCCTGATCGGTTCGGCCTTATCAGGGACCAGCCAGGATATGACGCAGTTGATTATCTATCGTGGCATTCAGGGATTAGGAGCTGGCGCTTTGATGCCTCTTGCCATCGCGATCATCGGCGATATCTTCTCGCCTTCCGAGCGCGGTAAATGGCAAGGTCTCATTACGGCGGTCTTTGGCCTTGCTACCATTGTTGGGCCAATTCTGGGTGGAGCGATCACCGACAACTGGGGCTGGCGCTGGGTCTTTTATGTCAATATGCCCATCGGCATTATCGCCATCGTGACCGCCGGCTTCGTTATGCCGAAAACCTTGCGCCGCATGCAGCATACCATTGACTACGCTGGCGCGGCTGCCCTGGTTGCATTTTCCGTGCCGCTGCTGCTGGCTTTCTCCTGGGCTGGCTCGCAGTATGACTGGAACTCCTGGCAAATCATTCTCCTGTTCGTCATCTCTGCGGTAATGCTGGGGGTCTTCATTCTGATCGAGTTGCGGGCAGTCGAGCCGATCATCAGTCCGCGCTTATTCAAAAACAGCATTTTCCTGGTCTCGACCATTGCAATGTTTATGGTCGGTGCCGGTATGTTCGGGGCCATCCTGTACCTGCCTCTTTTTGTGCAGGCCGTCACCGGCAATAGCGCCACCAATTCGGGCGTAGTCTTGACCCCTATGATGCTGGGTTTCATGTTCAGTAGTATCGTAGGCGGGCAGATTTTGTCGCGTACCGGTCGCTACAAAATCCTGGCGATCATTGGCTTTGCTGTGGCCTCAATTCGGCATGTTCCTGCTTTCGCGTATGGATGCCGCAATAAGCGATGGGCAGATTTCCCTGAACATGGTTGTGACCGGTCTGGGTATTGGCGTGATGATGAGCCTCTTCACGATCATTGTGCAGAACGCTTTCTCATTGCGGCAGCTCGGTGAAGTCACCGCAGGTATCACCTTTTTCCGTACCATCGGCTCGACCATCGGAGTAGCCGTGATGGGTTCGATCATGACCAATAGTTTTCAAAGCGCATTGCAGAGCAACTTGCCACCTGCGATTGCGCGTGTGGTGCCACCTGCGCTCCAGAATCCCCTGGTACTCCTGAATCCAACGGTGTTGTCGGGTCTGCAACAACGGTTTGCCCGGCATGGCGCTCAGGGACTGGTGCTTTTCCAGCAGTTCTTCGAAGCGGTGAAGGTGAGTCTGGCAACCGGTATTGACAACATTTTCGTGCTGAGTTTTATCGCCATGCTTCTGGGGTTGTTCAGCGTTTTCTTCCTGCGCGAAATTCCACTTGCGCAAAAGTCACAACGCGCAGCCGCAGGCTGCTACTCGCCGGCGTGGATCGCAGCCGGGCCTTGCTTGGCCTGACGCTGGCACTCCTTGCTCGCCGGGCGCAACAACCGGATGCCGACCCGCACATCCTGGCGACCCTCTCGTCTTCCGTTGATGGCCGCTATCCACACGAGTGGAGCGATGAACAGCGCGGCAAGGCGGTAGCCCGCGATGTTATTGAGCCGCTATCGATTATGCTTCTACTCTCCTCTACCGGTAGGGGAGAGGCACAGGCACGCGGGCCGATGGCGCGAGATCAAACGGTACAGGAGAAACAGCTCCTGAGGCGGGAGAAGAGGCGTTTGCAGGTGGAGGAATGATCTAATACATCGCATCGTATGGTACTGGCACATTCTAAACGTATGTTTCTGGAAATGAAATAAGGAGGTTTCACGTATGTCAACAACACGCCCATCACTGGGCAAATACATTTGTGGAATGGTAGCAAGCCTTATCGTTTTGCTGGCAGGTGGCTGGTTGATCCTGGCTCCCTTTGCGCTTGGTTATCAACCGTATGGTGCTGATTGGGTGAGCCAGACCACCAATAACTTCGTGGTAGGAATTTGCGTAGCGGTGGTGGCTCTGATCAGTTTTGCGCTCTTTTTCTTCTCACTGCTCGGTTCTTTACGTGCCGCAGGAGTGATTGCGGCGCGGTCACGATCTCAGGCTGTTGCTGCTCCGGCGGGAACCGCACCCTACGCTGCGGCAGCACAGGTAGCAACATCAAATCAAAGCGATCTCGATCGCACACTGACGACACTGGCTGCTGCGCTTGCCGCTGACCTCAATACGCGTCGCCAGGCGAGCGGCGACCTGCAAACCGACCAGTTGACCGAGCCACATATGACGAATAGGAGGGATGCATAATGCGTATAGGAGAGGTTATGCGGCGGCTTGTTCCGCCAGGAAGCTATGTGCTAGTTTTGTTCTTCCTCACCGGTATCTGGGTGACCATCTCGCCCTTTGCCATGACGACGCAGCCATCCGGGAACATTGGATCGCCTCGACGATCAATAATGTCACGCTTGGCGGCATTTTGATGGTGGTCTCGCTGCTGGGTATCCTGAGTTTCATGGGTTTCGCTCTGCGCGATCTTATGCGTGAGTCGCAGGCGAAGCAATTAGCGGAGCAGGCAATGCACGAGAAGGCTATGCCAGTCAATTCGTAAAACGGTGGCATCTATCATTATTATCTAGCGATGTAGGCAGGGTGATGGCTTGTCCTCGCCCTGCGTGATTTAGCGAGAACTACTCAGCATTGTACGCGGAGGGGGTAAATTGCTCTGTGTCAATTGCCCTTGTTTCTGTATTCCGCTTGTTATTACCATTCTCAAATGTAACAGCATGTTCTCCTGTACGAAAGATAATTTCGTAATTGCCAATGCCGATATGGTCGCCATCAGCCAGTGTATAGCCTGTTTCAGGAGTGATTTTTTGCCCGTTCACAAAGACGCCGTTGGCACTTCTTGAGTCATAGATCATAAATTGCTGATCTTCGCGTTTCAACAACGCGTGGTGGCGTGATGTGAGCGTATCCTGATCGAGCAAGATATCGCTGGAGCCGGCACGGCCAAAGGTTATTTCGTCTTGCTCAAGGAGAACTTCGCGGGTCTCTTCTGTCTCAAGCAACGTGATAATAATTCGCGGTGTGGCCGGTGCGGGTAACAAGTTTTGAGTGATAGCTGAGGTATCCCCGCCCATCGGGCTGGTTGGAAGTGGGGTTGGCGGTTCGGGTGCGGCTGGCGGTAATGGTTGGGCGATATCGGGCGCAGGCTGTGGGAGAATTTCCGGCGCAGGAGTTGGCAAAGGTTCGGGTGCGGGAGTCGGTTGTGGCTCCGGCGTTGGAATTGGAGTTGGTTCTGGCGCAGGAGTTGGCATTGGTGATGGAGGCGTTTGTGGCATGGGTAAAGGAGTGTCCGGTGGAGATTCTGGTTTCGGTTGTGGCATAGGTGCAGGAGTGGGTGTTGGTGATGTATCATGAGTAGTATCAGGTTGCGGTTCCGCATCTTGTTGTTCCATAGTGATATTCAATGGTGTGATCGGATCAGTTTGAGGAATGCGTTCAAATTCTGTATGTACAGCGGGCGAACCGGAGGCAAATTGAACGTCTGGCTCTTGTTCAACAATGGCGGCGTTATGTAGGGACGTACTCACCCGTTGCTCCGCGATTGGTTCCAATTGTGGAAAACTGAAAGGCAGGGGGGTCATTATTGCAGAATTGTTGCGAGATGCCTGAAGAGCATCTATGAATGCCTGCATTGATGGATAACGTTCTTCAGGATAGACGCTGAGTGCCCGGCGTATGACCATATCCAGTTCAAATGGTACTCGTGAGTTTAAGGAAGAAAGGGAAGGATAGGTTCCCGCCAGTTTGAGATGTTCAATCTCATTGGGTGAGCCGAGATATGGCGGACGACCCGTCAGCCAGAAATAGCAAAGCGTGGCCAGTGCGAACTGATCGCTTGAAGGAGCAACGCGTTTTCCCAACTGTTCAGGTGCGGCGGTAACGGGAAGTAACGAGAGGCGCGGTTGCCCAACATGGCGAACGTAGTTTGCCAATCCGCAATCGGCAAGCAGGAAAGGGGCAAAATTGGGTTCTTGTTCGATATTAGCGGTACGCAATACCAGGATATTGGCGAATGTCAGTGCTCCATGTATGTATCCATGTGCATGAATATGTCCTAGAGCCTGCGCAAGTTGAGTAGTGTATTGTATGGCATCGGCGTTAGCAAAGGGTGGCCTGTACCACGATCTCCCCTCACTGTTCAACAGTGAGCCATTACTGACGTAGCGGCGCACAACGTAAAGGTATGCATCAATTTCGCCGTAGTCAAGCACTTGCGCGATATATGGATGAGTGAGCAAGCTAATATCCTGCATCTCGCGGAAGAACTGGCGACGGGCCGCATCAGGTAAAGCGGACCAGGGATGAATCAATTTAAGGGTAACTTTGCGTAGAAGGACAGTATCTTCGGCTTCATAGCTTTCGCCTGTTGTGCCATTACCTAGCCACCGAATGATGCGATATCGCTCAAATTTCTGATACTCTTGCAATGCTGGCATATGATAACCCTCACTTCCTCTTAATGAAATTAGACATCTTTCGGGCCAACCGTTGTTTGCCCAGGTATACGCACATTGAAGACAATGACGATAAGAAACGCGAGCAGGGGCGGTCCAATCGTCGTCAGGCAATCCAGACCTATCCAGCGACCAATGGGTTGATAACCTCCAAAGAAATAGACAAAGTAGGCAGAGACGGAAAATACTAGCGCGAAGGCTGTTAATGCTTGTCCAATCGTATCTCTGGGATATGGTAGGATGATTGCCGCGAGGGCAACCAGCCAGACGACATACCAGGGGAAAAACCAGGGCGTGACGATCAACAATGAACCAAGCGTCAACAGCGTCGCAAGTATAAATACGCGCATAGTAGGGGTGCGCCACAGCCACACAACGCCTATGATTATAGTCAGCGTGATTGTGACAACGTTGATGTTATTCCATACTGCGTGGTTGCTAAATTCTTTCAGGAAGGTATACATCCCGGACGTGGTAGGTGGATAGCCGTACTGCGTAATCCATGCTCTTATCGCTGAAAGTATAGAATATTCTATATAATGCGATGATGGTGGTGCTGAGAAACTATGGATAATAGACCAGATGCTGTGTCCAATCCAATAGGGGATATAGAAAGCCAGAGCGAGCAGTCCGCCTACAATGCAGGCAAAAAGTAGCTTCAACAGAGCGGATAACCAGTTTAATCGGATGCTGTGAATACTGATGTTGCCATCTGCTGTAGATAATGCTTTCCTTGCCAGAATAATGAGGAAGAAGATAATCAAAGGCCCGGCGGTGAACTTGATCAATGTCGCGAGCGTGAAGGCGATAATTGGTGGCAGGTAGCTGCCAGGTTTCGTGAGGCCGCGTTGTTCGCCGCCAATGTAGAGCCATATGCCGCACAATATGAACATTACCATCAGCGTATCGTTATGCCCACCCAGGGAGCTTTCCATCAATGCGAGCGGATTCCACGCATAGAGCAACGTTCCACGCATGGCTGTGCGCGGAGAACGTCCCATTTTCAGCAATATCTTGTAAATGAGCAAAGTATTCAGGAGATGTGTGAAGAGGCCCAGCAAACGGAACGCGATAATATAGCGGATTGGCTCGGCACCAAACATCAACGCGAACGAGGCGCAGACGGTCAACCATGCAGGGCCATATGCTGCAATCGCCCAGGACCAGTCATCAAGATGCATGAGTGGATCATGTGGAAAAGTCGTGAATGGCGTAAAATATGGATTAGCACCGTGCGCGGCGATGAGACGACCGTAGCCCGCGTAAACGTAGATATCGTGTGAAAGCATCGCCGGGGTAAACACAAAAATCATACCCGTGATAAATGTTACCAGCCCAATAATGCTTATGATATGACGATTATGACCTTCGCGTGGTTGTCGCTGCATAGACCATATGCTGAAGCCATAAATGATGAAAGCGAGGGTGGTCAAGATAAGAAAGAGAAGAATATTAGTACTGAGTATTGAATTTTTACTGTCCGTCGGCAAATGGAAATCGGAAGGCACCCACGCACTCCATATACCGAGTAATTTGCTCGTTGAAAGTCTGGCAATAATTGGCGAACCCACCACGCGGCTCAAGGGAGTAACCATGAACAATGTACAGATCACAAATGCCAGTCCGCAGAGGAGCAAAGGCAGCATATGTTTACGCGATGAATCGACATCTTCAAAGCTGAAAGAAGGTGGGGGAAATTCTTCTACGGTTTTTATATGTTTTACATCTCTTCCAATCATCACAAATTCCTCTAAACCATCCAACGGCCCATCACGAAAAGCAGGCTGAGTGTTGCTAATAAGATTGGGAACAGTAATATCACTACTTGATGTACGCGTGGATGCTTTATGCCAAGCATTGCAAGCGTGATAAACGCGGGAAACATTTCTAGCACAAGCCGCTGATTGGAAACAAGTGGGTCTGGCTGGTTGTATGAAGAGCTTAGCAGTACATAAAGAAGCAGCAGCGCGAACCATACATTGTAACTGAGGCGTAGATGCCGCCATCCTTTGATAGCAAGGAAGATGAAGCCCAGGGTTGCGCTCAAATCAAGCAAGATATGTGCCTCGAAGAATGAGCCGAAAGGTTGCGCCCAGAACAGGAATAAGAATGCCTGGAAAATGCCCATCCAGGGCCATGTGGTCTCTCTACCCCAGTGGCTTTGTACTGTCGCATAGGCAATCGGGTTGCCTAAAATGTGCCAGCAGTAAATGCTATATATGAGAGTACCGAGCGGAATCAAGATAACAGGTAGAAGCCTGAATAGCAAACGTTGACGGCTGGCGCCGATACTTTCCTGCGAAACCCGCACCTCGATGAGATAGGGTATGACAAAAAGGAGGCCCGCCGAACGTGTCAGTGCCGCTAGCATACCGCATATACCGGCTAGCCACCAGTGTTGGCGGCGCATGGCTAGAAACCCACCCGCGACAAATAGGATAAACAATGATTTGTTGTAAGGCGCAAAAAAGAAAAAAGCTGTCGGGAAGATAGTCAGATACAGTATCGTGCGGCGTCCCACCTGCTCTCCGGCCAGGTCTACCGCCAGTTGGTATAGCACAATCATCGCTCCAAGCAATGCCACGTTACTGAGTAGTGTTCCAACGGCAAGATAGCTCCAACTGCCGAGTGGAAAGGCGATGATCGCGGTAAGGAGCGAGAAGAGTGGGAAAAAGGCTACATCATAGGGCGTTTGATAGCCAAATTGTGCGATACGCACGTAATTAGCACCATCCCAATGGTTCCAGCTTGTCAGCAGTTGCCCAATATCAACCGGTGTAGTTGAATATTTGGGTGCAGTCAGCAGAATAAAGCCAAAATAGGTTACTAGCACCAGCAGTAGGCGGGTGAGAACGAAGAGCCAGATAATGTCACGAATGGGAGCGCGTTTCATAAGTTATACCACCCGCCAGACTGAATCACTACCGAACAACGCAACTCTTTGTAACCCGCTACTGCCTGTAGCTTGCGAAAGTATAGCCGCGCCGACATTAGGGCTATAGAATTGGAGATGCAAAACAACATAGCTAATATGATACTGTTTTAAGACCGCCAGGCTGTCTTGCGAAGGGAAATTATAAAGTAACGCCGCGATCTTTTCAGTAAGGGCAGGCCGATAGCCGCTCCAACCATTGACGAGCGGATGATCATGATAAATGGCATAGTAGTCGTACCATGCCTCATCTTTGGGTGGAAAATTTCTGTCGGTAGTAGTGATGGGTAGCTCAACAATGGGTTGCTGTCCTCCGTGCGTTGCGAGCCATTGATAGACCGGTGGAATAGCGTTGCCGGTCGGAACGTGTGTTACCGGGACAAATGCCGGTACGGTCTCCAGCAAAAGAAACACAGGAATAAGGACCAATACTGCGCGGACCGTCCAGATGCGCACGGATATTGATAATAATATTCGTGCTGTAGGCGAGACGTTTTCTACTTGAGTAGCCAATGTTCTTCTTATAGCCAGATTGCTAGAGAGATTTTGTAGCCATGCGACACTAAATGCAGCCATGATTGCGAGCATAATAAGTAGTACGCCAATAAGACGGGCAGGAACACGCAGGCCGTCGATACCGGGCAAGCTGGAGAAGGCCTGGAACCAAATGATTGGTATGCCGGGCGGATCTGGTTTAATAACTACCGAGCCGGTCAGGCGTGAGGCCGCGGCAACGAATGGCGCGCCACTCGGCGCGGAATATTGCAGGAAAGGTCCAAAGGTAAAGAGCAATACGATCACTCCGGTACACATGTACGCACAGAACGCGGGTTGTTGCTTACGTATTGCCAGAATACTTCCCAGCACTGCCAGCAATACCGTTGTCAGTCCGAGAAACAGGTAATGTTCGCTATCATATGGCAACAAGAAGCCATTAAATGTTGAGATGCCGTACAGCCAGTTAAATGGTACCGCGAAAAGGAAGTCACGTATGAATGCTGAGTATCCAGTGGTCTCGCTCACTGTCCGCGAGAGACCGCTGTGCAGCGAAGTGATATAGGGTTCCATCAGAATGAAAATAAAAGTCAGCATGACAATAAGGACAATGGCAGGTCGGATGCTCTTTTTTAAAAGCGAGCGAACATATGCACCCCTTTGGTACCATAATTGCCGAATAAATGGGAGCAAATAGCGGATAAGAGCAAAGACAAGCAGACTATAGCTAAGAAAAATACCGTAGTAGATGCTACTGAGTAGTTGCAGGACATAGAAGAGGGCAAAGAGAATCCAATGCCGCCAGCGGCCTTTCTCGAGTGAAAGATCGAGGTAGAGGAATGCCAGGGGCATCCATTCGCCCGCGATAATATGGATGTGGTCGATTTGTCCGATACGATAGGGAGCGAATGCGAAAATCAAGGCTGCTACGAATGCTGCGAAAGACCTGTTAGTGTAGTGGCGAGCCATGATGTACATATTGACGCCACAGAGCCAAAATATGAGGTAGAAAGTGATATTGTAAGACAACACAGGATTATGGGTAATAAGAAAAAAGGGTGCGTAAATAATTGCTTCGCCTAGCAGATTTTCTGAGTAGGAGAGCGAGAGATTGTTGGGATAGAGCAGTTGTGCCTGCCACAGATGAGTTGGGGCATGAAGCAAAGTGTTGGTATCCCAGGAAAGCGTCCACATATTGAGCAATGGGTCCCACCACTGGCCCGCTACCTCGCCGGAGAAATTTGGCGTAAAGCGGTATGCCATTACGGCAACAAGCACTACTAGCAGAACAAGATACGCGGCGTCATACCAGTTCCACCGGGAAGGAGGGGCAATATTTCCTTGTACCTTGTTGCTTTCCGTGCGCTGTAGAGAATCTTGTAGTGATAATGGCGAAGAAGAAATATTCGATGCCGCTGAATCAGTACTCACCTGGTGTTGATAGCCTACTTTCTACAATGATGATAACATGGCAGATGCCTTTCGATCATGACCAATATTGCTCTCGGATTGCTCATTTGTCAAGACGAACAGAGGTACACTCATAGCCACAAAACAATCCAAATGAGTGAGTCAGGCTACAGAGTTGATGCTGGATAGTTGAAGGGCACGTGATGAAACCACGTGCCCTTCAACTATCCAGCATCAACTCTGTAATCTGCTTTGCATGATAGAGGGTTAAACGCACTCGCAAAGGGAAACATTGCTGTTGATGCTACGTAGTTTCATCAGAGCAACGACTTCAAGCTGGCGAACTCGTTCGCGTGAGATGCCAAGTTCTTTGCCGACTTCGAGCAATGTACGGCTGTGGCCGTCGCCGATACCGTAGCGCAAGGTGATGACGGAGCGTTCGCGTGGCGTAAGTAAGGCAAGAGCGCGATGGAGTTCTTCACCTAAGAGGTGCTGTGACGCGGTTTCGGCTGGAGCTGGAGTGGTACTGTCTTCTAATGTATCAGCCAGCGAATAGCGAGCTTCGTCATCAACAGGCGCGTCGAGCGAGACGGGTTGTTCGATCACTCCTAACAGGTCTATGACCTCATTCACACTGATGTTGCAAGCAGCAGCTATTTGCTCTGGCAAAGGATCAAGGCCATTTTCTTGTGAAAGTTGTGCTGCTACCCGGCGTACTTTACGCAGGCGTGTTGCGACATGTTCGGGTAAGTGTATTAAGCGAGATTGTTCACCAGCGGCGCGGCTTACGGCCTGACGTATCCACCAGGTGGCGTAGGTGCCGAAGTGACAGCCGCGGCGATAATCAAACTTCTCGGCTGCACGCATGAGGCCGAGGTTGCCTTCCTGGATAAGATCGATAAGTGGCACGCCAGTACTGGTATAGCGACGAGCAATGGCAATGACAAGGCGCAAATTCGATTGGATGAGTTTTTGCCGTGCAAGTTCATCGCCAATGGCAGCGCGTTGAGCCAGGTCAATCTCTTCGGCATGGGTCAATAACCCAAGTCCACGAATGTCACGCAAGTAGCTCTGAAAAGCATCTTCAGTACCTGTTGCCTGACGCACAGTGGAAATGCGAGAGCGTCTAACCGGGCCAGTTATTGCTTCGAGTGCATCAGCACCATCATCCAAATCATCTACGTCATCCAGTATTGCATCGCTGCCATCCTCCAATGGAGGAACAAACCTGGTGAGTGGTTCTGTAATGCGCTCCGGTCTCTTTTTAGTGAGGGGTGCATCCAGGTCAAATTCACCGGGTATGGCGGAAGGATATGCTGCGATTGTCACAGAACGTGTTGTCAGCATGGTTCTACGGACATCACTGACGGGATCAACAATTGCCATAATTCCACGCTCCCTTCGGGAAACTTACCGGCAAAACCAGCTGCCGGACTCCGTGTGGCCTCGTGGTCAGCACGTACAGGCCAAATAGCCCACTATCCCTAATTGTATTTTTGCTTTCTATCTTACTTACATTTTAAAGAATAGGAAGCAATACTACATCAGGTAATTACCCTAAATCGGGTCAGGTTTTAACAGTATCTTTCATGGTTAGAAGTTCATATAGTGTGACTCATAGAGTGATACGATATATGTCTTAAAGGAGTTTCGACTAATATATTTACCTTGACCTTCTCTATTTTAGAGTACGTTGTTTATTATGTTTATGGATGTGTGTATATCCATACTATTCTTCAGACGCTCCGAGAAACGTCAACGGGGCAAAATTAGCTGTTATCAGGGTTTGTTTCATCGAAAGGATCGTGGATGCCGTGTCCGCGATCATAGAAAAGCTGGAGGGGGTCTCCTGCATGATCCTCGTAGTCGGGACGTTTCTCCCATTCTTTGATGAGTGCATCCGCAGCACTCATTACCAGCTGTATATGCTCATTCTCTATTGTGCCGATAGCGTCATAGGGAATGTAGCGATCTTTGGGGAAGAGATAGCCTTTATGGACAAGAAAGGAGTCTTCATAAACTTCGGCGACATGTCCCAATTTCTGATTATCAGAAGAAAAGACTTGCATATGTGTGTGAACGTCGTGCTGGCTCCAATTGGGCATGAATACGTTCCTCGCTTTCTGCGCAAGAGATTTGCTTATTATTTCTTAATACGTCATAAGGAAACAATCAGTTTCAATAGGGACCTGATAGGCTACCTTTTCATGCTAAATCAAGAGCAATCAAATATGTTCTGGTAAGCTCTGTGCCGCTTCTAGCTCAATTGATGAGAGCAATGATGGGCGTGGGCGCGTGCCAAACCAGTTACAGAGATAGGCCAGCGTCGTGAAGAACAGCAGCGCGTTGCGCACAGCCACCGCTTCAAAGAAGCCCGGCATCGCCTGAAGTACCTGAGGAGCGGCCGTGGTATCGGGAAGACGTGAGTAGAAGAAAATATAGATAAAGGTGGTTAGCGACGCGACAACGCTCCAACAGAGCAACCAGAATTTATTCGTCAGCCCGGCGGCTCCTACATAGGCTAGCAGCGGAATAATCCAGATCAGATACTGTGGGCTGAAAACTTTCTGTGTAGTAATAATAACGCAGAGTGCAGCCAGAGCACTCTGAGCAAAGTTGATACGCTGGCGCCATTGGAGCCAGAACACAATAAGCAAACCCAGCACACTCAGGGTTGTGCTAATCCAGGAGACCGGGCGGGTGAGAGCATCATTGATAATGTTGAGTGAGCCAAAATCGTAGTTAATATGATACGGGGAACCAAAGAAATGGGCTAACCAGAGAATAGGGCTACCTAGTGCCTCCACCTGGATGGGACGCTGCGTATAGTAATTGAAAGGGCTGAGAATGGCATCGTGAAAATTGAGCAGAGCAAAGCCACCCATGATTCCTGCCACGAGAACGGAAAAGATCAGGCAATTTTTCCAGCGCCAGTGCAAAACTTCGCGTAACGTCTGCCAGCCCTGTCGAAGCTGAGCCGGAAGGGTCAGCGATTTTGCGAAAGTACTCAGATAGCCTCTGGACTGTTGTTCAGCGATAAAGAGAGCGGGCAAGAGAACAATTGGATAGAGTTTCAGCAGCACGCCAATGGCCAGGGCGAGGTAGGCCAGCGTCCAGTGCCGACGCCTGGCGGCCAGCAAGCAGATCAAGGTGCAGGCGGCTGGCAGCACATCGAAACGTAGCTGAAGAACAGCGCAGGTGCCCAGGCAGAGATAGAGTAAACAGAGTAGAGCAGCTCCACGTGAAGCGAAGCGTAGCAGAAGCCAGTAGATCAGGCCCGCGCTGAGTAGCATCAACAAGCCAAAGGTCAAAGCATAGTAGGGCAAAGGTGCTAGTAGCGGCAAGGAGAACGGGATAATGGTCAACGACGGATACTCAATTGGCAACATATGCAATGCTGGTTGAGGTGCCGAAATATGCAGAAACGCACATTGAGCCGCTGGTAACAATGCCGCGCCATGACTACCGAGCCAGAAGGTCAGGGCATAACATTGATAGTGTGTTATATCCGTGGGATCACTAAAAACTAGCCACGCTGTTTCACAAAAGAGGATGCCCCAGATTAAAGGCAAACGAAAAGTGATAATCATGCGCTGAAAAAGCGAAGGAGAGGATTTTTTCTGTTTTTCGAAAATATATTGTGTAGATGTAGTCGCCTTTCCGGGGTCCGTCTGCTGCTCAGGCGGATCCTGGGTAGGCGACACCGCTGAACCATGTTTATGTTCTGACTTCTGCATAGATTTAAACCTTTCTATTACACATACTCTCTTTTTTTGAATGTAGTGGATTTTATCATAGTGAAGCAAATTCGCCAGCAGTTCTATGAGTTCCTCAAATTACAACGTTTCTCGCAAGCGTTTCGTCAATTTATTTAGTGCCGAATAGTTAAAAAGGCTTGACAAGCTCTATGGTACTGACTATACTTAGATATACAAGAACATACGAAGACTTTGAACAAGTGGAGTAGAGGGAACCGATTCGCCAGCGAGTGGAGGTCACCGGGTGCGAGCCTCCTACGGATATGCCCCTTGAACGTGACTTGTGAGTCGAATACTTGATGCGGCATCTTGCCGGGGTAGGGTATTCCGGGTATGGCCCGTTATCGCTGATGAGAGGGTAATTGGTCCCTGATGGTTGGGCTGACCGATTACCAAAACAAGGTGGTACCACGAGTCGCGTTGCCCTCGTCCTTGCGAGGAGGCAACGTTTTTTTATAGCGCAAAAAGGAGTACTACCGAAATGTTGCCCAACCGTTATGATTTTCGCGAGGCGGAGCCACGCCTTGCACGTTTCTGGGCCGAGACCAACACCTATGGCTTTGATTCCACTGCTAGCGGTGCTGGCCCACTGTTCACGATTGATACGCCGCCACTCACTGTCTCCGGCCAATTGCACCTGGGCCATTGCTATTCTTACACGCAGGCGGATGTTATCGCACGCTACCGTAGGATGCGCGGTGAGCGCGTCTTCTACCTGATGGGTTTCGATGACAATGGATTGCCCACCGAACGTTTTGTCGAGAAGACCATTGGGCACAAGGCGATAGAGATGGGGCGCGAAGCCTTCATTGATGCTTGCCTGAAATTAACTGAGCAGACAGAGGATCGCTTTGAGCAAATCTGGCGACGCTTAGGATTGAGCGTTGATTGGCACTATCGCTACTCAACCATCTCGCCGGAGGCGCGGCGCGTCTCACAGTGGTCATTTATCCAACTGTATCAGGACGGTCGCGCCTATGCGCAACTCGCGCCGACGCTCTGGTGTCCCGAATGCCAGACAGCAATTGCGCAAGCCGAAGTCAATGATGCCAGCTTTCCAACGCAATTCTCGGCGCTGGCATTCCGCCTGCCGGATGGCGACCTTTTGCCAATTGCCACGACGCGCCCGGAGCTATTGCCTGCTTGCGTCGCCATCTTTGTCCATCCGCAGGATGCACGTTATACGCACTTGATAGGTTCTACCGCGAGCATAGAAAGTGACGCATTTTCTGAGAATGCTCGTATCGAAATTCCTATTCTTGCTGATGAATTGGCAGACCCGACAAAAGGGACCGGGGCCGTTATGTGCTGTACCTTTGGCGACTCGACCGATGTTCGCTGGTGGCATACGCACCAACTCCCGTTGCGGGCCGCGATCGGGCGCGACGGGTGTATGACGGCCTTAGCAGGTCCCTATGCCGGTTTGCCCATTACCGAGGCGCGCAAATGCATCCTGCACGATCTTGCGGAAAGAGGGCTTATCCTGCGGCAGGAGACGATAGAGCATAACGTCGGTATTCATGAACGCTGCGATACGCCGGTCGAATACCTGCAAACGCGGCAATGGTTTATTCGCATTCTCGACGAGAAAGAGCGATTGTTGGAGGCGGGACGCAAGATACAATGGCACCCCGAACATATGCGCACACGCTATGAACACTGGGTTGAACATCTCCAGTGGGATTGGTGCATCTCGCGCCAACGCTACTTCGGCGTTCCGTTTCCCGCCTGGACATGTCGCGCCTGTGGCAAGACGCTACTGGCAACCTGGGAACAGTTGCCAGTTGATCCGCAAACCGCTCGACCGCTCACACCCTGCGCGTGTGGCTCAACCGATTTCGAGCCGGAACCAGATATCATGGATACCTGGGCAACATCGTCCTGCACGCCGTTCATTCTTGGGCGTTGGCTTGATGACCGCAACGACCTTGAGTGGTTGACACGCCAGGTTCCATTCAGTTTACATCCGCAAGGGCATGACATTATCCGTACCTGGGCGTTTTACACCATCGTCAAATCGCTCTATCACACGGGCGATATCCCGTGGCGTGCGCTGATGATTTCTGGTCACGCGCTCTCAGAGGAGCGGCGCAAAATCTCCAAATCGAAGGCACACAAAGAAGCCGGGCCAATGGAGGTCATTGAGCAGGAGTCAGCCGATGCCTTGCGCTACTGGGCAACCGCTGGTCGTACAGGCGCAGATAGCCCGTTCAGCACGGAGACCGTCGCCACCGGTCGGCGACTGGTTACGAAACTCTGGAACGCGAGCCGCTTTGCCGAAAACCGCCTGGAGGACTTCAAATTTGAGGCTGCCGGCGAAGATATCATGCCATCTAGTTTGCTACCAACAGACCGTTGGTTGCTTTCGCGGCTGGCGCGAACAATAGCGTATGCCACAAGGGAACTGGATAGTTACGAGTACGCGACGGCTCGTATGGAGGTCGAGCGATTTTTCTGGTCGGACCTCTGCGATAACTACCTGGAACTGGCAAAGGCTCGCCTGTATGGCGAACCGGGGCCAGAGCGTTACGCCGCTCAATGGTCACTGTACCATGCACTATTGACTGTCCTGAGATTGCTGGCTCCGCACCTCCCCTATATTACGGAGGAGATTTATCAGGGTCTGTTCCGTCAATGGAATGATGCCGCTTCCATTCACCGTGCAAGCTGGCCTGAAGAACAGCCAGCATGGATTGATGCCCAGGCGGAGGAGACAGGTAAGACGCTGTTGGAGCTATTGCGACAAGTTCGCCGCTACAAGGCGGAACGTGGTCTCTCAGTTGGTGCCGAACTGGAATTGTTGCATATTCGAGTTGCGCCTGAACAACTGTCTGCTCTGAAAGCAATCCTGACTGATATCAGAAGCGCAGCAAGGGCCAGGCATATTACCGTTGAGAGCAACGAAGGTAATGAACAATTGCCACAGGTATCCATGTCGTGATACAGTCGGAACATGAAAAAATCTGTTGAAGCATTGGGAATGAACGGGATAAGCAGCACGGGTTTGCGTGCTGCTTATCCCGCTCATTCCCAATGCTTCAACGTGGTTGCGAAAGGTTCTGTGAACATGGCTCGTCTATTCATCCTGTGCGGCTTGCCTTTTGCCGGTAAAACCACGCTGGCGAAAGTATTGGAGGAGCGGCTCGGCTTTGCGCGTGTGGATATGGATGAGATCAATACACGTAGAGGTGTGGGGTTGCATGGTGAAGCTATCGTGCAGGAAGAATGGGACAGAACTTACGCCGAATGCTACAGGCAACTTGAGCAATGGCTGCAAGCTGGACAAACGGTTCTCTTTGACGCCGCCAACTTCACGAAGGCGCAGCGCGATCACTTACGCACAATTGCTACGAAACACGGTGCGTCCGCGCAAGTCATTTATCTGGATGTTTCTGAGTCAGAAGCGAAACAGCTTTGGTTGCAGAATCGAGTTACCCACCAGCGTTACGATGTGCGCGATGACGACTTCGCCCACGTTGTGACATACTTTGATGTACCCACACCGGATGAATATGTTTTACGGTATCATCCGTCGCAGCCTGTAGACGAATGGATAGCGCAGACATTTTCTGGATAGGGGAAATAGGCTATGCAAGCGGAATTATTGCGTTACACTATCTGCTTCTGTCGCTGTGAAGATCGAGTATTAATGTTGTATCGCAGCAACGCGCCCAACCGGCAACGGTGGAATGGTTTAGGTGGCAATCATCGAGCCAGGCGAAACGCCGCTAGCCTGTGTGCAACGCGAGATACTGGAGGAGGCAGAAATTGATCTGGGCATGGCGCACCACCTCCACTACGCGGGCATCGTCACCTGGAATGTCGGCTCTGACTTGTTGCTTCCCACTGGCGGCATGTATGCGTTTATCGCAGACTTGCCATCGAATTGGCCTATCTGGGAGGGTGAGCGCGAAACGCTAGAAGGATTATTGTGCTGGAAATCAGTAGAATGGGTATGCGATCCCGGCAATTCGTACTGTTGTGAGCAATATTCCTCACTTTTTGCCGCGTATGCTCTGTAAAGGGATTCCACAGGAGTATTTTTGTGCATATCGCGGAGGCGAGTTTATGGATATGACGGTACGAGAGCTACCGAAGTTTGCAAAATCTACTACATTGAGGGAGAAATAAATCCATGCTAGAATAAGAGGGATGAGTAAATTGAGAAATGAATTTAAGAGGAAACCATGATGCGAGATCGTTTAACAGAAGCGATTCAACTACGTGAAATAGGACGAGCCAAGCAAGATCGAGCCATACTGGAGGAAGCACGAACACTCCTGTTAGACCTGGCTGCTGCTTACCCAGATGATGCCGAAATCACCTTTCAGACCGCAGTGGTACATGACAATTTGGGGCTTGAACGAGAGTCCATCCCTATTGTGTATTATGCATCACATCTCGATGAAACCTGGGAATGAGGGAAAGACGCAATGGCACCTATTCAAATAATACCGGCGTAGTGACGAGAGAACTTAAACGTTTGGGGGAACCATCATGGTGGAAAAGATAGGGGTTGAGGACACCATCTTCATCGGTTGGAGTCAGATCTGCCTCCTGAATAAAGCGGGAGGCGACGGCATCGCTCCCTCGATAGCGCAGAATGCTGGAGAGGAAGAGCAACTGTTGTGCGCGGGTGATGGCTACATACGCCAAACGGCGTTCTTCCGCGATGCCAGACAGCACGATTGGGCCGTCTTCCGCCATTGTGTACGAGCGGCGATGCGGGAAAATGCCTTCGGTGAGTCCCATGACGAAGACGACCGGACTTTCCAACCCTTTCGCCTTATGCACCGTCATTAAGCTCACACAATCACGCTTATTTTTACTGTTATCCTCCGCCTGCTCTTTGAGGCGACTCATGCCATCAAGAAAATGGCGGACAGTGTGATAGCGTCTGGCAATTTGCATCAATTCTTCCAACTCGTCGTAGCGGCCCTCAAGTCTGGTTTCTTCGTGGTGTTTCGGGGTCTCGCGTTCATCCTCTTCGCCGTCGGGATGTTTGCCATCGGTATGGCGAAGATGGACATCGTAGGCAAATTGGCGCAAAAGCCGAATGGCCTCGAACGGCGAATTGTTACAACTCGCTTGCACCTGCTTAATGAACGTTACGAAATCTTTGATGCTAAGCTGGTACTCTTTCGGCACCATGTACGAGTTCTCTTCACAGAATTGCAGCAATGGGCGTCCACTCGCCTGTGCAGATAGTGTGCCGAGCAGCGAGGGGGTAAAGCGATGGGACGTTTTGCCCGTTCGTGTGAAATATTCCTTCGATGGGATGTTAGCCACTGTCCTGAATGCAGTATTTTGTTCGCCACAGAAGATGGGTGTGAAGAGATCATCCCAGCGAGGCGGTTGCGGACCATTCCGAGCGGCGAGATAGCCTTGATAGGTGCGCTCACCATCAATCAGCGCGAGGTAGGCCAGCATGTCCCGTGTGGTTCTGCGCTTGAAAAACGACGAGCCGCCTACTGTGCGATAGGGTATATTGTTGCGTGCCAGGGCGATTTCCAGCGACGCGAGGTGATGGTTAGTGCGCGAGAGGACAAAAATATCGCGATAGGTGAGGTCTGTTTGCTGTTCTCGCCAGGTGCGTAGCAGTTCTGCTATGCGTGTCGCAATACCATTGGCCTCGCTTTCCTGGTCTTCATAGGCTGTGACCTGGACGGGAGAGCCATCGGGCCGGGTTGCACGCAACATCTTCTCAAAGCCCTTTGTCGTCTCGTTATGACCGATCAAGCGATTCGCCGCTTCCAGAATCTGCGGCGTAGAGCGGTAATTGTGTTCAATGCGATAGATGGTACCTTTAGGATACATCGTGCGAAATGAGAGAATTGAAGCCTCCGGGCTGGCACCGCGAAATTGATAGATGGCCTGATCGGGGTCGCCTACTACTACCACATTATTTTTGGGTGCGGCAAGATACTGGATTAGCTGGTACTGTGATGGGTTGGTATCCTGCGTCTCGTCAACTTGTAAATAGGTATAGCGACCTTGCCATGCTTTGCGAAATGCAGGGCTGCTCTGTAACAGGTTGAGCGGAACGTAGATCAGAGTCAGAGAGGTCATAGAGTTTCTCTTTGCGCTTAGTTTGTTCGTATAGCGCATAAAACTCTGCGTACCGTCCGGCTAACTCAGCATCAAGGCCCAGGTGCGAGCGGAAAAACGCCTCTGATTGTTCTGCCGAAAACATGGCTTCTTTGGCGCGGTCTACTGCTCCCAGTACGTCGAGAATCTCGACTTCCCAGTTCATACCACGAATACGATTGCTACGCCAGGGACGAATAATATCTTCCGCCAGCCACTGGCGGGGCTCGCCGCTAATTAATCTCTGGTTCAACTCTTGCGGCGTCCATTGTAATTTCTCGCGCAACATCTGGTGTCCCAGGCCGTGAAAGGTGACGACGCGCAGACCTTTCACATCTTTTGCCAGGATACCGCGTACTTTCAACGCCTTCAAAGCGCGTTTCTCCATTTCGTTGGCGGCTGCGCGGGTAAAGGTGACGCAGAGTATTGTTTCAGGCGCAACGCCCTCATCGGCGATCAGTCGTACCAGGCGCTGTACAAGAATTGAAGTTTTACCGGTACCGGCGGCAGCAATAAACGCGGCTGGGCCGGTGGAATGGGCAATAGCGGCGGCCTGTTGTGCATTGGCTGAAAAAAGGTTGATCGGCTGCTTTGCAGTATGTCTGGTTCCTGAAGATGGCATCTACTGTACACTTCCTCACTATCCCGAAAGAATAAATTGGCACGAACCGTACTATAGCACGGCGGGGCGGATATTGGCAACTCGGTAGGACTTGACAAAGTGCCGGGGGAGACTGCATAATTCTCTCAATATATATATGTATGTATGCTTTTATAAATAAGGAGTCTGATATGGAACTAGAACTATTGATTACTAAAGATTTTGAAGAGGCATTGAAACGTTATCCCCACAAGAATGTCGTGTTTAAGGCGATTGGCCAACTGCTCGAAAACCCGCGTCATCGTGGATTACAGGTCCACAGGCTTGAACAGGCAAGGGATGGTATATGGATTGCGTACATTTCCGATGGTAATAGAATCATCTATGAGTTTAAAGATAAGATACTCTGTTTGTGGAGGTTGGGATCACATGAAATTGAGAATGTCAGATCAAATAGCTTTGCCTCGCATACACGCTTTAGCAGAATGGAATGGTCGCCATATCCCGCGACTTCGGTAGCAGTGGAAGCTGAACAAACCCCAACGAAGCCACTTCCTGTGGTAAGACCTTATGTCGTGCCAAACACTCCAGTACAGAAGGGTTCTTCCAATCATTTCGCCTTTTTTCAAGATGCCCATTTACGTGTGCTGGGCGTTCCAGTACAACTCGTCCAACGTTTGAAAGCGGCACCTTCGCTGGAAGCAGCGTTAGATTTAGAGGAATTGCCTGATCGCACACGCATATGGCTGATGGAAATCAGCACTTCACCGGCATTCAAGCATATTGTCTATGATTCCTCGCTTTTACTCTATCGCACGACATTAGATCATTTGGAGGGATATTGCGAAAGAAAGATTAAGCGGCTCATGTTGAACTTGCAACGTCCAGAGCAACAAAAATATGTAGATATGGAACATGCTCCCCTGTTCGTGTTAAGAGGTGTTGCCGGTTCTGGTAAAACGACGGTAGGGGCGTACCGGGCGATCCGATTGGCCAAAAAAGGCCGACGAGTCTTGATGCTTACCTTTAATCCGATTTTGGCCGCGACGACCAGATCGTTGATTGAGGAACTGATAGAACAGGAACCAATAGAGCCGGAAATACATTTTTCAGTCCCGGCTAATCTAGAGGTTATGCATGTACAGGAATTGCAGCGTAAGTTGCTTGCTGAGCGTATGCCTGCAATGGTTATCAAAGGGGAGCATGAGTGCAATGTTTTGTTGGATGAGGCTATCGCAGAGGTTCAGCACAAAACGCATTCGCAACTCTTTCAACGCGATAGGAAATTTTTTCAAGAAGAGCTGAAGTATGTTATTAAAGGCTTTGGATTGAAGAGTCTTGATGAGTATCGCAGCGTTGAACGTTATGGTCGCAAGACTGCCCTCGGCCCAGCATATCGCGATGTAATGTGGCAAGTCTATGAGGCGTACAGGCGACGTTTTATGAAATCGCAAACGATTGATTATTATGATATTGCAATGCAAGCGTTAGAGAGCTTGCACAGGCAGTCGGCAAGACAACGATATGATGATATTATTGTGGATGAAGCGCAAGATTTGACGATCGTTGATTTGCGTATGATCCAGCAGCTTCTGACAATAGCATCGGCCAATACGGGGATACCGCCGACATTGATGATTCTTGCGGATGCTGCTCAGACGATGTATGCACGCGGTTTCTCGTGGAAACAGGCAGGCATCCGGGCACGCGGCCATACAGCTATTCTATGGAAAAATCACCGCAACACACAGCAAATCGCTGAGGCTGCCGCGCAGTTGCTCACAAATAATACGTTGCAGCGTGCATCAGGTGAATATATAAACCCTGTATGGACGAATCGTCAGGGACCGCCTCCAATTCTTATCAAAGCCACAAAGCTCTTCCATCAAATCGAATTAGTGCGTGACTTGATTTTTGATCTTGTTAGCAGCCAAACGTTCCGCCCTTCCGATTTTGCGCTCTTATGTCCGACCGAAAGTCTCTGTGAAATGTGTATGCAAGAATTACGTACCCGTGGATTGCGCACAATGCTACATAGCGATCCTCAGTTTGATGTGTTGGACGATTGTATAAAAATTATGACCATCCAATCTGCTAAAGGGCTAGAGTTTCCGGTGGTGTTTCTCCTGGGTGTGACGGATGGTCTACTGCCATCTCGGCAAGGTATGCAGCATCTTGAGCCGGAAGAGAGAAATTTGTTTATGGAACACCAACGTTCGCTCTGCTATATAGGCATGACGCGTGCTGCTGAGATACTGTACATCCTAACCACGCAAAATGCCGAGTCCATTTTTGTGAAAGAGTTGGAAGGGAAGATACGTTTGTGGGATTAGCAGGCATTCAGTGATTAAGATACAGCTAAGCTATCAGCTTAGCTGTATCTTAATCACTGAATGCCTGCTAATTAAAACCTGACAACCACCTTCCCCTGTCCCGCTTTCACCTTTTCCCTCAATACTCGTGAGCCGACTCGCACGACAACTTCGTACCATTCGCGTTGCGGTTGATAGTTTTGAAACTGCTCCTCGATTTCCACGGTGATGAAGTCGGCGGTGACGCGGCAACTAACGGATGTTTGCGCCGAGGCTCCGTTGCGGTAAGCTTGCGAGGTGTCATCGTCCTCGTAGAGTGTATAGCTTGCCAGACCGTCGGTTGTCATGTAGCAGGTAAAGGTGAGCGGGTCGGTGGGATGCTCGTTGGTGTATTGCATGATCGGGCCACTGGGAAGAATGCTATTTCCGCGAATCAGCAAGGGCCAGCGGTCGAGTGGTGCAGGAAGGTCGCTCCAGCCATCGCCGGGGTACTCGTCGCCAGTCCAATAATCGAGCCAGGTGCCACTTGGGAGATAGACTTTTCGGCTGGTGACACCTTCTTCGTAGATGGGTGCTGAAAGCAAGGCATCGCCTACCAGGAAGGCATCTTGTACATCACATGCCAGTTCATCCTGCGGGTAATGATAGTAGAGTGGGCGTATTACCGGCGCACCGGTGGTAGAGGCTTCTTGGAACAGCGTGTACAGGTAGGGCATGAGCTGGTAGCGCGTCTCGATGGCCTTGCGGTAGGCACTTTCGTATGGCTCGCCAAAGGCCCACGGTTCCTGCGATGGATACCCGGCAGCGTTGTGGTTGCGACAGAACGGCATGAAGGCACCAAGTTGTGCGAAGCGTACCAGCAATTCGCCGTCGCTTGTCTCCCAGAAGCCGCCGATATCCATGCCGACAAAGGGAATGCCGCTCATGCTCAGGTTCAGGCACATAGGGATAGCCATCAGAATATCGGCGTATCTGCTCCAATTGTCGCCTGTCCAGACAGCAGCGTAGCGTTGCACACCAGCGGTGCCGGAACGAGTCAGTACAAATGGACGAGAGTCTGGACGCAATTTGCGTAGTCCCTGGTATGTACTGCGGGCCATTTCCATGCCATAGGCATTATGATAGAACTTGTGCAGTTGTGGGGGGCCGTCGGGGCCGGTAGGATCAGTGCCATCGCCGCGATGAAGAACATCGTCATCCATTGTATTCCTTTTAGTAATCTCCGGCTCATCGGGCACCATCATATTAGTCAGGGCCGGTTCGTCCATGTCGTTCCAGATGCCATCTACGCCCTGATCGAGAAATGCCTGATAGAGATTGCCCCACCATGCTCGTACCTGTTCCTGTGAGAAATCGGGGAAGTAGCAAGCCCCTGGCCAGACATTTCCCTTAAACAGCGTACCATCGGGATACTTGCAAAAGTAGTTGTTTTGCATTGCTTGCGAGTAGACGAAGTAGTCTTCGTCAATTTTTGTGCCGGGATCAACAATGGTGACAAGATGAATGCCCTGCTCGTGCAGTTGCTGGGTCATTTGCTCAGGATGAGGGAAGGTTTCCGGGTTCCATGTGAAATTGCGGTAGCCGTTCATATAATCAATATCGAGCCAGATGGCATCGGCGGGATGACGGCGTTCTCGCAGTTCATGCGCGACCTGGAGAACCTGTTCCTGAGAGGTATAGCCCCAGCGGCATTGATGATGGCCGAGTGTCCAACGTGCGGGTAGCGATATATGTCCGGTAACTTCGGTGTACTGGCGCATCACATCGGCTGGCGTGGGGCCGGCAAAATAGTAGACGGTAAGACTATCACCTTCGACCGTCAGCGTGGCTTCGTTCGCGTCCGTTTTGCCAAAATCCGCCTCAACACGTCCAGTATAATCGAGCAGCACACCATAAGCTCGTGCATCACCCATGTGCAGACCGAGGTAGAACGGAAGGGAGGTATACATGGTGATAGTGTGGATATCGTGGCCTTTGTGCGGATCAACATTCCAGATAGGGAAGGCCTGCCCACGTTTATTCATGTCGCCTGTGCGTTCGCCCAGGCCAAAGATACGCTCTTTGCTTCTTAATGAGCGCGTCAGACGTATCGCTGTGGGCGAAAATGAAAATTCGTGCAGGTAAGGCTCGATGAGTGCGCGTGCATCGGCTCCCTCAAGATAGTTGGGCCACAGCTCATCGCCTTTTGAGACAATCCAGGAGTGATACGGTAATGTTCCAGGGGCCTCATCTACAAGTTGATAGCGTGCAGCATCAAAGCGTGTGTTGCGCTGGAACCGGACACGCACAATTTCACCCCCTAATGAAGTTCCCATTAGCATGCCACCACTTCCCGCATTCTCTTGCTCGTCAATGTTCCAGATATGCTCGCGCCCTCTGGTTTCCATGTAATGTAGTTGTGTAGCGGTTATAAACATTGAGTACTATCTACTTTCTAAAACACGTTGAATTCTTAACCAAAGCGAAAGGTAAATTGACATACCTCCATATAATCTTAACAGATTATTAACCGTAATCATACCTCCTCCGGAGTATTCTATTGTCGAGAGGTAAATACGAGATGGGGGAAGTGTCCTGGGGGGGACATTTACTAAGCGTATGTTATCCTTTCAGGCATGGATAGCCATAAGTACCGTGAGTGCAACGGGAATGGATGCTTGCAGACAAAGCGTAAGTCCAAACAAAGGCAGGCAGCTCTGGTTGATGCAAGAATGAAACTTTGCTGATGAAACCATTACAGTAGAGTTTCTAAGAGCAAGGAATGTACCATAGCGAACATCCTGGGGGGGAGAAGCAATGGTACATTCCAGGCTCAATGCACAGGTTTTGATACTAAGGGGAACGATACGGGAGATCGCAATATCTCCCGTATCGTTTTTGGGAATGGTGACCGGACAGGGTATCCTCTTGAGAAGCAACAAATCAGTAATGATGGTTTAAAGTTCATTGACACCCATTTGTGCCAATTCACGTTTCAGGTGCTGCAAGCCGAGGCGCATGCGTGCCTTGACGGTGCCGAGGGGAATCTGGCACCCGGCGGATATCTCAGAATGAGTCCAGCCCTGGAAATAAGCAAGTTCGATGACCATGCGTTGTTCGGTAGGAATGTTCATCAGCGCGGCACGCACCTGGGTACTCTGGACGGAACGCCATGCCTCGTCCCACACATCGGGGAAGACGGTGCGATCATCCTGTTCCGCCTCTTCCCAGGTGGTCTCTTTGAGAACGGAGCGTCGCCGCACGGCGCGTAAATAATCAATGGTGCGATGATGAACAATGGAGACAAGCCAGCTACGCACTGCACCTGATTGCGGCGAATAGGAAGTAGCACGTCGCCAGACAGACAGAAACGCTTCTTGAATAAGGTCTTCCGCTATCTGATGATCGGCTACCATACGGTAGGCGAGCGAATAGAGTATACGACTATAACGCTGGTAGAGCGGTTCCATGGCCCATACTGCGCCACCGGCGATGGCACTAATCAATGCTTCATCACTTAGTTCATTATTTTGAGAAGAAGTGGGGCCGGAATCCTGTTGTGCTCCAGAGTCATTGTCATTAAGTCTTTTCATCGTAACCCTCTTATGTGTACCTTCTTAATAGAGTACGTTGAAAAAAGCTATTCAGATCAACTTTTCTCAACATTCTTGCGAATTTCTATGGGATGTTGCCGAGAAGCTACAGAATCTGCTACTATGTGGACATAAGAATTGAGAGCGAGGTTTGTACCTTCCATGAATGAGACCTTTCCCTGCTGGTATCCAGTGCAAATTCGATTTCGTGATCTGGACCCCCTGGCGCATGTGAATAATACCGTCTACTTTACCTATTTTGAGGAAGCACGAAGCTACTATTTTGACCAACTCCATCCGTGGTTGGACCAGTGGCCCTCGCGAGAAGAGCATCAAGAGGTAGAAAACATCGTTTCGCATCCGCCGCATAATCCACGTATCCAGACACGCCCCAATGGGAGTCACTACGGTCTGCTGGTCAAGGAAGTGACATGTACCTATGTGCTTCCTCTGGTGCGTTCTGATACCATAGAGGTCGGCGTGCGTGTTGTGCGGGTCGGGCGCACCAGTTTCGTGATGGAACACCAGATACGCGATATAAACGAACACGAGCGCATCTTTGCTACTGGTAAGTCAGTAATGGTGTGGTGTAATTATCTAACCGGCCGTCCTCATCCCGTGCCAACCTCGCTCCGTTTTGCCTTTGAACAACTGGAAGGACGTGCGTTGGCGACCGCGGATGGAGGGTAACTATTCAGGTATTGCCCATATACCGGATATTTATTGCCAGTTCGCAAATATGGTAAAAACAGTAATCCAATTGCTTAATATTGACGTAGTATAGGTTGGTATCGGGTTATATAGGGGGGATTGCGATAGGGTTGGCGATTTAGAAGTAATCGCTCCATACTGCTAGTCGTCTCTATCGTTCTAGAAAACCCTTGGGGCGGATACCAATTATTAGACAACTTCCTACCTCCTTCTCTGGTCCTGAGAGAAAAGCCCTTGCGAATATACGCAGGGGCTTTTCTCTATGTTTCTCTGTTCTGTCTGTGTTATTAACGTTGCTTTTGCTAGCTGTGGTATGATGTGGGCGTACTATTTGCAAGCATATTTTCCCGTCGATTAAGAACTATTAAGCGTAGAGTATTTTGCGCTAATACAACGGAATAAAGAAGGAATGAGCATAGTAAGGAAGAGCAGGTATTTACCTCGATAAGGTAGAGATGGTTCGTGATGCTCATGAGGAGGGGTCTATGGAACTTTCGCTGCGACTAGACACACTGGGTATGGTCGAGATGCGCTATTTGCGGGGGCGTGACCGTTATCGGGATTGGCCAACGTTTCTTCTACATGCTGCGTCCCGTCAGGCTCGTGTGATGGCGTATTTGAGTCGCGAGGTAGCTGAACAATTGCATCAGCAGATATTACGTGTGGAGACGACGGTGGGCATTGATGAGGACGCTGAAGAGGATGAGATTGATAATGGCGAAATAGGACAAATAGGACACAAAGAAGATAACAGACCTTCTGAGCGAGAAGGCAGTACGTTCTCGCCTGCTCTTGCTCAGGCATTGGATCAGTTGAATAAGCTAGCACGTCAACGTTTGCCCGAAGGATCAATTGGCGCAAGCAGCGAGCATTCCGGCCGCCAGTGGTGAGTTACCCGCTGAAACTGACCTTATTGAAGGCGACGAAGAGGATGCATTGGAGCAACTTCAGGATGCCTTTGTGCAGATGATGGAGGTTGTGCGGGAATTAGCTGAGGAGCTTTCCACTGATGCGCTGAAACTGACCGGGCGATTTCGTTGCGCTCGCACCAATATCGAATTTATCCAGGCTGAAATTGAGGAAGACGATGATGAGACTGACTCCAACGATACGATCCGTTTGCGTGAGGCTGATGACGGTGTAGAGGTGGAGTTGGAAGTTGAACTGGTGATGGTATTGCAACTATTTGAAGAGGGGCGTTCCCGGTCAGACGATTTACCCGCTGCCGAATTGCAACTCGACATAGACGACTTCGAGCGTTTGCATGAGACGCTAGATATTGCTTTGGAATATGAGAGAAAAGCCGCCGTCGCAAATAGCGTTTCTCTGCTTGCTTCTCGTGCAAGCAGTAATAGACAAGAATGTGGAGACTTAAATTTATGACACGCTCGATTACCATCGAGGACCTGTATCATATTTCATTCCTCAGTAAACCGCGTATCTCGCCCGATGGGCGGCGTGTAGCTTTCGTCGTCAAAACCATTAACGAACACAAGCATGAGTATCGCTCGGCAATCTGGGTCTCGCATACTGAGCAATGGCGACGATGAAACGCTTTACCTCTGGCGAAGCGAGTGCAGCCGACCCGAGTTGGTCGCCAGATGGTCGCTGGCTGGCGTTTGTCTCTGAGCGTGAGGGCGATTTTGCCGAGAAGGATAATAAGGAGCAGAAGAAACTTGGTAAAGGCAAGGCGCAAATCTGGCTTATTCCGACGGATGGTGGTGAAGCGCGTCAACTTACGTTCATGGAGCATGGGGCATCGCCCTGTCTGGTCGCCGGATAGCAAGCATGTGCTCTTTAATGCGCACCGGTTGGCCCCTTGATGAAGAGGATGAGGATGGAAAGCCTCTGCCCAGAGCACGCGTCATTGATCGGCTCTGGTATCGGCTCGATGGCGTCGGCTTTATCTATGAGCGGCGCCAGCATCTGTTCTCTGATTGAGGGCAGGTGGTGAGCCGCAGCAATTGACCGATGGCGATTGGGATGATGGCGATGCGCCATGGTCGCCGGATGGCACACAAATTGCCTTTGTCTCCAGATCGCGCTGAAGATCGCTGGCGTTGGCCGGGAGCAGATATTTATACTTTGTCGCATTAAAGATGGGCAGGCAGGAGAATTGCGGTGCTTGACGGATGGCACGCTGCATGTGGGGTCGCCATCCTGGTCGCCGGATGGTAAAACTATTGCATTTCTGGCGGCGTTCAAAGTTTCGTTCCGCCAACCATATTTATCTCTATACTATTGCGGCTGATGCCGGTCAATATTCGGCCGCAATTATCTTACCGCTGAGTTTGAGGGGTCGTGCATGGACTGGACGAATAGCGATCTGAGCGATGAGCATCTGATGCCTACTCCTGCCTGGTCGGCTGACGGAAAAACGCTCTATGTACTGGCGGCGCAACGCGGCGCGTCGCGTGTCTTCGCCGTTCCTGCTACGGTTCTGGCAGCGCAGACTGCGACGCTGACGCCGGGCAAGGTCCATGTGAGGGACTTCAGCATGAGTCAGGAGAAGGGTACGCTGGCATTGCTGGTTGAAGACCCAACGCACATTGGCGAGATCTTTCTCTGCTCAACAGCGACCCCTGGCGAATTGCGGCGATTAACAGGCTTTAATGATGCACTACTGCATGAACTGACGTTAGCAACGCCGGAATTCATCACATATGAGGGCGAGGGCGGCTGGGCGATTGATGGCTGGATACTGAAGCCGCAGGACTTTGATCCGACGAAAAAGTATCCGCTGGTGGTAGAGATTTATGGTGGGCCGAATACGCAGTATGGCTATGGTTTCTTCCATGAGATGCAGATGCTGGTCGGCGCAGGGCTATGTTGTGCTGTATACGAACCCGCGTGGTAGTATTGGCTATGGCCGAGATTTGCTCTCGCGGTACGAGGGGCCTGGGGGGAGAAGGATTCGCTCGATATTATGGCGGGCGTCGATGAGGTGATGCAAAGGGGCTATATCGATGAGCAGAGTATGGGCGTGACGGGTGGTAGCTATGGTGGTTTCATGACGAACTGGCTGGTTGGGCATACCGATCGTTTTAAGGTGGCCATTACGGATCGCTGCGTCACCAATATGGCCTCCGACGTTCGGCAGTGGCGATGTCGGTTGGGATTTTGCCGACGATGACCTGGAAACGACGCCATGGGATGACCTGGATCATTATATGAATATTCGCCGCTCAAGTACGTGAAAAATATCCATACGCCATTGCTCATTATCCATAGCGAGCAGGATTTACGCTGCAACATTGAGCAAGCGGAACAACTCTTCGCCGCCCTCAAATAGATGGGACGTGAAGTTCTCTTCGTGCGCTTCGAGGGCCAGAGCCACGGACTCTCACGTGGTGGACACCCCAAATTACGATTGGAGAGGTTGAAGCATATTCAAGGGTGGTTTGAGAAGTATTTGAAAAGCGAAGGATGAGTACAAACACAGGCCGTCTACTGCCAACCAACTTATTGGTTGGCAGTAGACGGCCTGTGTTTGTACTCACTAGATCTACGGCTTCAACATCCCAACCTTATTGCTACCCGCCTCAGTAAACCATAGCGTATGGTTGCTACTGACAACCAAACCAAGTGGCAAACTGGCAAGCGTGGGAATGGGGTAGAAGATGAAGCGTTTTGCTGCCACATCGAGACGAGCAATCATGTTTTCAGCCGTCAGTGTGACCCATATTTCGCCTGTTTTAGTGATAGATAGCCCGTAGAGGCCACCCGCTTGATTGCCGGTATAGGGGGCATAGTACGAGGTGAATGTACCTGTAAGAGGGTTGAGGCTGGCTAAAAGGCCATTTCCGAAGCTGGTGGCCCAGATGATGCCATGTGAGTCGCTGGCAATTTCCATGAGCGGTTGACTTGCCCCCACGAGCGTGAAGGTGCGGAGTTTGCCAGTTTTAGGATCGAAGCAAAGAATATGATCGTTGCTTGCTTCAGTGACCCAGACCCGGCCCTGTGGGTCAATGGCGATACCGTAAGGATCCAGCGTCTGCGCGGTCTTTTTGTCGCCTAGCTGGTGTTGCTGGATAACTCCTGTCCGCGGATTGAGTTGCCCGATTGAGTCGGCATTTAGCTCTGTGAACCAGACGTTACCCTGGGCATCAATGGCGAGATCGTTGGGTGCGCTCGGTAAGTTCATTGTTTTGCCAGCATTATTTGGGTCCGGCACGGTGAGGGTCGGCAACGGATAGAGCTGATACCGTCCAGTGGTAGGAAAATAGTGTCCGATATAGTTGGCGTACTGCTCGGCGAACCAGATGGTATCATCGGAGGCAACCTCTATTCCCATAATGCCAAATTGTCCGTGAGGTGGAACCATTTGTTTGAAGCTTTGTGTACGTGGATCAAAGACGGCGAGATAATTAAGGTTCATTTCGCCGAACCAGATGCGCCCCTCGTGATCAATTGCAGGTCGCATCATGCCGCTATCCGTCTGCGGCAAGGGAAACTCTCGGAACTTTCCTGTAGCCATAGTTGATGGTAAAACCGTAGGCTGTGCTATTGCTGGTGGAGTATTCGTTGTACTGGTATCTGCTGGCTGAGAGGCTGTTTCACTGCAAGAGGCAGTGAAGAGCATGAGGAAGATCAAAAAGGGTAGTAGCAATAAACGTTTCATGGTATTTCCCTTGAACACTATTGTTCAGCGTTAGCGAATCCCGCACTTCTCTAGTCGCTCAGTGCGAAAAAAGTGGTATCAAAAATGATACGACCCCTCACCATGCTCACGTTACCGTGTTCTTCAGTAAGAAACTATGTTACGGTATATAGATGCCGCGAACCCCATCATCTACGAGATGGGACAGGCGGACGGTTACTAAGGTGTTTTGCCAGTTGCGTGACTCGGCATCGGGTAGGTTGTCCAACTCGATCCGGAGATAGTTATCGGTCAAACCTTCCCACCTGCCATGTTTGTAGTCCTCAAGAAGCACCTGAGTGGTCTCGCCTAAAAATTGTTGCCGAAAGAGGTGGCTGTGTTTTTCGTTGAGTGCGAGTAGGCGTGCGCTTCGTTCCTTCTTAACCTCTTCTTTAATGTGCCCTTTCATACGTGCCGCTGCCGTACCCTGGCGTGGTGAGAAGCGGAACACATGCGTTTTGGCGAAGTGCAGTTCTTCGGCAAGCGAATAGGTGCGTTCAAAATCCTCGTCTGTCTCGCCGGGGAAACCGGTAATGATATCGGCACTAATGGCAATACCAGGGACAATCCTCTTCGCCTCGGTAATGATGGTGCGATAGCGCGTGCTATTATAACGCCGCGCCATACGCCGCAATATCGTATCTGAGCCGCTCTGCATGGGCAGGTGCAGGTGGCGGCACATGCGCGGATTCTCCCACAGTTCCAGCCATTCCAGGCGAAAATCTTCTGGCTCCAATGAAGAGACGCGAATACGCGCTATCGCTGTCTGATGTAACAACGCTTTGATGAGATCGCCAAGATCGCGTTGCTCGTCGCCATCCGGGTGATAATCGCCGAGGTGAATACCGGTGAGTACGACTTCTTGAAAGCCCGCTCGTACCTTGCGCTGTACATGCTCTACCACCGAGGCAATGCTGCGACTGCGTGAGCCGCCACGGACATAGGGAACGATGCAATAGGTGCAGCGATTATCGCAACCATCCTGCACTTTCATCTGGACGCGAGTCCGCCAGTGCAGCTTCACTGGTGTATCAGGCGGATCAATGGTAGATATACCTTGCATAACCAGCGCGGAGGTCGGTGAAAGATTGTCGGGCTGCGGTTCCTCTTCCGTGAGGTCAATGGGCAGCGATTGGTCACTGCCGATATGTTGTGTATCAAGCGGCAATACGGGAAGCATTTGGCCTTTTGAGACAGGTGATAGGAGGGTATCGCTCGTTTTTGTATGCTGCAATCTGTTTGTTGCCCCATGCTCTTTGATTACAGTGACCAACGCATCTTTGCCGCTGTTGCCGATCACCAGATCAACACCTGGAAGTGCCGCCACCGCTTTGGGATTAGCTTCCGCGTAGCAGCCGGTCACGACCAACAGTGCGTCTGGATGCCGCCGGCGAGCCTGGCTGATAAGCGAGCGCGAACTGCGATCACCCATATGAGTGACCGTGCAGGTGTTGACGATATAGACATCGGCGATATCGTTAAAGTCGCGTTGCGCAAAGCCTGCTGCACTCATTTGCTCACCAATAGCCTCACTATCGGCCTGATTTACTTTACAGCCCAGCGTGGCAACTGCGAATGTTGTTTCTTCTGATGGATGATCATGCATGAAATTTTATAATTTTCTGTATGTAGTAGACACGAATTCCCAGGCCTCTATGTCCATTTTCTACTTCTACGGAGGAAGTTACACCCTCAACAGCCGCTGCTCCTGCTTCCTTCCCCTTTTCCTCAGGATGCGACTGTGCCTTACGCGCTGTTTCTGAAGGCGGAGATCTGTGCGCGATGCTCATCTGTATGCTGACAGATGATGGTGATGAAGTCGGCGATACGACGTTCTACTCCGAGAGCGGGAACGACACCGGGTTTCAATAACAGGTCAGCGGGAATCCGAGCCAGCAGCGAAGTGGAAGTGATCTGTGCATCATGAAAGGCATCCTGCACCTGTTGGGCAGTGTCATAGGCATGTTGCTTCACTACTTCCGCATTGAAGGTATCTTGCTGGGCGAGGAAGCGCGAAAGTAAGGGCGTCGGTGCCTGTCCCTGTGCCGTTGTGAGAACATCAATAAGCAGGAGTTCGTAGGAGGTGAGATGGGCCATCAGGTCTTTGACCGACCAGGAGCCACAGACTCCCGGCACATCCCACATCGTTTCGGGCAGGTCGTCTATGACCTGAAGCATGTTCAGGTGACAGGTGTCCAGTGCTTCGATTATGTTCATAATTTGTGTCTTTTCTTCTGAACTGATATTTTCTACTACCAGAGTTGCGCCTGCATGAGGCTGCATGGACGGTAGGTATTACCATAGTGGTCTGTTGTGGATACATTGGATACGTTGCCATTATTGGAACCAATGTAGTGGGTGTGTAAGTGTATGAAGGAGTCTCAAGTAACGTTTTCTGGATCATGGGTAGAACAAACCAGACGTTGGCGAGGCCGAACAGGGTACCGGTGACGACGCGCAACTCCCAGGAGCTTTCGCGCCAACCGAACATCTGGGTGCCGCCGTCCCAGGCCATTGGCAGGATCAAGATGGCCCAAACCCACCAGGGAATGCCGGGCAGACGTTTTTTGCTCAGCGTGAATACGAGGCAACCGATGAACATGGACGTGTAGATGGACAAGTTGCGTGCGCAAAGGCCGAGTTGATGTCCAAAAATGTAGAACGAATGGGCTGGCACCTGCGCACAGATATAATGCATTGAGTAGAAGATCGGTTTAGCGATAAATCAAGACCCATGTAGGAGAGTACAGGCACGGAAAAGGCTGCTGTTACCACTAATCCAAGCACAATTGTCAGAATATGGGGCCAGTAATTGAACAGAAAGCGACCAAACGCATTCATACCTCGCTCAAGTATATCTTTGAGCTTGAGGATGAAAAGAGGACTTTTCTGATGTGCCTGTCCAATGTGTTGGATTGCCATAGACTTTTTTTATATCCTTATATACGTCTGCTGAATGAGAGCATTCAAGGCAGTTGAAGAGCTTTCGCTATATCCCGAAACTCGATACGTCCTTCTAATAAGGTACTGGTAGTATTGGTGGCATTGCCAGTATCATTATCAACGATAATGACCGGTATGCGATAACGGAATTGCTCAAATATCTCAGGATTGCTGCGAATGTCAATTTCTGTCAGTTCATAATCCACTTCTGCCGCGATGTCGTCGAGCATGGCTCGCGCTTCGTCGCACAAATGGCAGCCTGCCTTTGTATAGAATATTACTTGCGGCAACGCTGGTTTTTTCTGTCTACTCACGAACTCTGCTCCATGCATACATCTTTCCTCTATCATACCATATGCTGAGTATTTGTAACAGTGTTTTCCAATGTCTCAAGCGCATAGTCGCGCTTCATCAACCTCGCATTCTTCAGTTCCCATATGTCGCCGCCGAAGCGTTGGATGAACCAGCGGTCGTGCGAAATTGTGATAACCGGGCCAGGGAAGTGGATAATGGCGGATTCGAACGCTTCCAACACATCCAGACTGATATAGTTGGTCGGCTCGTCCGGCCTCGTGGCCGCGCAGGCGCTGCGCACGCCGGACACCATCGCGGTCGTCGGCGAGACCGAGCTGAGCTACGCGGAGCTGGAGGCCAGGGCCAACCGGGTGGCGCACTGGCTGCGCGTCCGGAATATCGGGCGGGAGTCACGGGTCGGCGTACTGCTGGAGCGCTCCACCGAACTCGTGGTGTTGCTCGTCGGCATCGTGAAGGCCGGTGCGGCCTACGTGCCGGTGGATCCGGGATACCCGGCGGAGCGGATCGCACACATCCTCGCCGACGCGCGGCCGGAACTCGTTGTGTACCAAGGAGATGGGCACGATTGGCCGGTCGAACCCGGCTGGGTGCGATGGGACGACGAAGCGCTGGTTGCCGAGCTGGCGACGACGGGCGAGGACCCGATCGCTGTCATTCCCGCGCCGGATGCGGCGGTGTACATGATGTTCACGTCCGGCTCCACCGGGGCGCCGAAGGGCATCGTGACGACCGAACGCGGCGTCACCGGGCTGGTCTGCGACAGCGGCTGGGCGGTGACGCCGGGGGACCGGGTGCTGATGCACGCGCCGCACGCTTTCGACGCGTCGACCTTCGAGGTGTGGGTGCCGCTCGTGCACGGGGCGACGGTGGTCGTCGCGCCGCCTGGGCCCGTCGACGCCTCGGTGCTCAGCGGTCTCATCGACGCGTATGGCGTGTCCGTGGCGCACGTGACCGCGGGGCATTTCGGTGTGCTGGCCGAGGAGTTCCCCCGGGCGCTGGCCGGCCTGCGGGAGGTGCTGACCGGTGGCGACGTGGTTCCCGCCGGCGCGGTGGCCGCGGTGCGACGGGCAGCGCCGCGGCTGCGGGTGCGGCACCTCTACGGGCCGACCGAGTCGACCCTGTGCGCGACCACGTTCCCGGTGGCGCCGGAAGACGAAGCACCCGACGTGCTGCCGATCGGCCGGCCCCGCGACAACACCCGCGCCTTCGTGCTGGACCGGTTCCTGCGCCCGGTGCCACCCGGTGTGCTCGGGGAGTTGTACCTGGCCGGCGCTGGGCTGGCCCGTGGCTACGCCGGCCGGCCGGGGATGACCGCCGAGCGGTTCGTCGCCTGCCCGTTCGCCCGGCACGACGGCCTGCCCTGCCGGATGTACCGGACCGGAGACCTCGCCAGGTGGACCCGCGACGGTGCGCTGGTGTTCGCCGGGCGCACCGACGACCAGGTCAAGATCCGCGGATTCCGGGTCGAGCCCGGCGAGGTCGCGGCGGCGCTGGCCGGGCATCCCAGCGTCGGCCAGGTCGCGGTGCTGGCCAGGGAAGACCGGCCCGGGGCCAAGCAACTGGTCGCGTATGTGGTGCCGGCGGACGCGGCCGCCGAAATCGACCCGGCCGGGCTCCGTAGGCACGCGGCCACCATGCTGCCGGACTACCTGGTGCCAGCGGCCGTCGTCGTATTGGCCGAACTGCCGCTCACCGTCCACGGCAAATTGGACCGGGCCGCGCTGCCCGCACCCGGATCGGGTCGGCCCGAGGGCAGGGATCCGGCGACCGCCACCGAGGAAACCCTGTGCGGGCTGTTCGCCGAGGTGCTCGGCGTGACACGGGTGGGCGCCGAGCAGTCCTTCTTCGATCTGGGTGGGGACTCGCTGCTGGCGATGCGGCTGATCGCCCGGATCCACGCGGCGCTCGGCACCGAGATCACCATCCGCGACCTGTTCGGCGCGCAGACGGTGGCCGGTCTCGGTGCGCTGGTCGACGATGCCGAGGGCAGTACCCGCGCCGCGCTGGTCGCCCACGCACGCCCGGACGTCATCCCGCTGTCCTTCGGGCAGCAGCGGATGTGGTTCCTGAACAGGCTCGCGGCATCCGGCGCCGGCGCGGCCTACACCATGCCGCTCGCCCTGCGGCTTGCCGGCGACCTCGACGTCGCGGCGCTGGAGGCGGCGCTCGGTGATCTCGCCGACCGCCACGAGACGCTGCGCACCCGCTTCCCGGACGCTGACGGCGTGCCGCGGCAGGAGATCCTGACTGGGCGGCCGACGCTGCGCGTCGTGGACATCACACCCGAGCGATTGCCGGACGCACTGGCCGAGTCGGCCCGGCGGGAGTTCGTGCTGGCGGAAGAGCCGCCCTGGCGCACCGAGCTGCTACGGCTCTCCGCCACCGACCACGTGCTGATGCTGGTGGCCCACCACATCGCGCTGGACGGCGCCTCGATGGGCGTGCTTGCCGACGACCTGCACACCGCTTACACCGCCCGACTGGAAAACCGGCCGCCGGACTGGGCGCCGCTGACCGTCCAGTACGCCGACTACGCGTTGTGGCAGCGCGAAATCCTCGGGGAGCTGGACGACCCGGACTCGCTGATCAGCTCGCAGCTCGGCTACTGGCGTGACGCACTGGCCGGCCTGCCGGAGGAGCTGGCACTGCCCGCCGACCGGACTCGGCCGGCGATGGCGTCATTCGAAGGCGGCGCGGTGCCGCTGCGGGTCGGTCCGCGCACGCACGCCGCGCTCGCCGAACTCGCCAGGCGGAATTCGGCCACCCTTTTCATGGTGGTCCAGGCGGCACTGGTCACGGTGCTTTCGCGGCTGGGCTGCGGAACGGACATCCCGGTGGGGACTGCGGTGGCCGGCCGGGGCGACGCAGCGTTGGAGAGGCTGGCCGGATTCTTCGTGAACACCTTGGTGCTGCGCACCGATGCCGGTGGCGACCCGACCTTCGCGGAACTGCTGGCCCGGGTGCGGGAAACCGACCTCGCCGCGTACGCGCACCAGGACGTGCCGTTCGAGCGACTGGTCGACGAACTCAAACCAGCGCGCTCGCTCGCCCGGCATCCGCTGTTCCAGGTCATGCTGGCCCTGCACGGAAACGCGGCAGGCGAACGGGAATCCGGGTGGCGGGTGCCCGGCCTGCGGGTCGAGGCCCTGCGCGCGAGCGATTCGGTCGTCGCCCGGTTCGACCTGTCGTTGACGCTGGGCGAGTCCCGGGACGGTGCCGGCCTGCCCGGCGGGATCGGCGGCACGATCGAATACGCCAAGGACCTGTTCGACGAGCGGACCGCCAAAACGCTGGCCGGCCGGCTGGTGCGGGTGCTGGAGCGGGTCGCGGCCGATCCGCACGTCCGGATGAGCCGACTCGATCTGATCGACGACGCCGAGCGAGGCACGGTGCTGGCGAACGGGAACGGCGCGGCGGTTCCGGTTCTGGCGGCGACACTGCCGGAGTTGTTCGCCCACCAGACAGCGCGGACGCCGGACGCGGTCGCGGTCACCGACGGCGTGGTGTCGCTGAGCTACGCCGAGGTGGACGCGCTCGCCAGCCGGGTCGCGCGCTGGCTCATCGGGCGTGGTGTCACGCTGGACAGCAGGGTGGGCGTGCTCCTGCCGCGGTCTGCCGATCTGCTGGTGATCCTGCTCGGCGTGATCAAGGCGGGCGGCGCGTACGTGCCGATCGACCCGGCCTATCCGGCGGAGCGAATCGCGTTCATGATCGCTGATGCCGAACCGGTGGTCGTACTCGGCTCTCGGGACGCCGCCGCATCGTTGCCCTCGGCCGTCGAGGTCGCGATCTGGGAGGACGCGGTCGTCGAGATGGCCACGCTTTCCCCGGCCTCGCCCGTGATCCCGGACTTGCGGCCGGACCACCTTGCCTACCTGATGTACACATCCGGGTCCACCGGAACCCCGAAGGGAGTCGCCGTCACGCAGCGGAACGTGGTGACCTTCGCGCTGGACAGGTGCTGGACGGCCGAGATGGCCGAACGGACACTGGTGCAGGCAGCACCCGCGTTCGACGCCTCGACCTACGAGTGCTGGGTTCCGCTCGCCCGCGGCGGTTGCCTGGTCGTGCTGCCGGACGGCGAGCGCGGCCCGGCCGAGCGCGGCCGGGTGATCGCCGAGAACGGGGTCACCAACGTGCACGCCACCGCAGGGCTTTTCCGGCTGCTGGCCGAGGAAACACCCGAAATCTTCGCTGGCGTGCGCGAAGTCTCTACCGGGGGCGACGTGGTGCCCGCGTCGGCAGTGCGGACGTTGTTGCGGGCCCAACCGGGGCTGACCGTGCGCACCACCTACGGGCCAACCGAGGCGACGGCGTTCACGACGCAGCTCGCCTACACCGATGCAGAGCGGGTGCCGGGGACCGTGCCTCTCGGACGTCCGATGGACAACAGCGGCGCCTACGTGCTCGACGAGTTCCTGCGGCCGCGGCCGGTCGGGGTGACCGGCGAGCTGTATCTCACCGGCGCAGGGCTGGCCCGCGGCTACTCGGGCCGGGCCACGCTGACCGCCGAACGGTTCGTCTCCTGCCCGTTCGAGGCGGGGACGCGGATGTACCGAACCGGCGACTACGCCCGCTGGTCGGCCGAGGGCGAGCTGATGTTCGCCGGTCGGGCCGACGGGCAGGTGAAGATCCGTGGGTTCCGGATCGAACCGGGCGAGGTCGAGTCGGTGCTGGCTGAGCACGACAGCGTCCGGCAGGTCGCGGTGGTGGTGCGCGAGGATCGGCCGGAGGACAAGCGGCTGATCGCCTATGTGGTCCCAGGGGCCGCCGGCGTGGACGGGGGAGCCCTGCGCGAGTACGCCGCAGGGCGGCTGCCCGCCCACCTAGTGCCGTCGTCGGTGGTCGCGGTGCCGGTGCTGCCGATCACCGCGAATGGCAAGCTCGATGTCGCGGCGCTGCCTGCGGTGCCGCGGCCACCCGGCCGTGGCCCTGACACGGTCAAGGAGGCGATGCTCGCCGAGCTGTTCGCCGAGGTGCTCGGGACCGACGAGATCGGCGCGGAAGTCTCGTTCTTCGACCTCGGCGGTGACTCCCTGCTGGCCATGCGGCTCGTCGAGCGCATCAGGGCCGTGCTCGACGCGGAGATCTCCATTCGCGAGGTGTTCGCGCGGCCGACGGTTGCCGAGCTGGCCGGTGCACTGGACGAACCCACCGACGTGACAGGGGATTTCGCCCGGGTCCTGCCGTTGCGCGCCGGTACCGGCACGTCCGCGTTGTTCTGCCTGCATCCCGGCGGCGGCCTCGGCTGGCAGTATGCGGCCCTGGCCAGGCGGCTGCCGGCCGAATGCTCGGTCTACGCCGTGCAGGCGGCCGGGCTCGCCGGGGAGGCGTCCTTGCCCGGGTCGATCGAAGAGATGGCCGCAGAGTATGTCCGGCAGATCCGCGCGGTGCAGCCCAGCGGGCCGTACCGGCTGCTCGGCTGGTCCTACGGCGGGGTGCTCGCCCATGCCGTCGCGGTGGTGCTGCGGGACGCGGGGCAAACCGTCGAACTGCTGGCGCTGCTGGACGGCTATCCGCTCCGCACGGTGCGGACGGACGGCGCGGACGCGGACACCCCGCCGGAGCCGCTGGAGGAGTTGAAGCCGGGCGGAGACATGGTGCTGCGGGTCCAGGACGCTCCGGATCCGACGTTGCCAGACGCGACGACATCGGCCGTACAACGGGTGACGGCCAACAATCTGCTGCTGCTGCACGACTACACGCCCGGCGTCTTCGACGGTGACGTGCTGCTGTTCGTGGCCGAACGGGACCGGCCCGAGCTGCTGCCCGCCGAGGCCGCCGCGCGGGCGTGGGAACCCTACGTCCGCGGCACCCTGGTGCGTCACCTGGTGGACTCCGACCATCGCCGGATGCTGCTGGCGGAACCGCTCGCCGAAATCGCCGAAGTGCTTTCGGCAGCGCTGGAAGGCTGACCACGTAATGGTGAAACGACCGTGAAACCCCGTGCGCCGTACTTTGAACCGAGACCCTGACCGAATGACCCAACAGCATGAGGATGTTGGTCAGGAAATCGAAACGAAGATATGGAGTGGGGATAATGCCACTAGTCCATGGTCACGTTCTTTCGGGGGGACCTCGGCAGCGATGGCGAGTCTGGTCATTGGTCGGCACGGCCGCTGCGGTGTTGTTGTTGGGCGCTTGCAGCACGGGCGCGGGCACACCCGGGGGCAGCAGCACGCCCGGAACCAGCTCGGCGTCGAGCAGCGGCGGAATGCTGGCCTACAGCCAGTGCATGCGCGCTCAAGGCGTGGCCGGCTTCCCCGACCCCAATGCCCAGGGAAAGATAGATCTCGGCAGCAACCAGAAGTTCGATCCCAATTCAGCGATATTCCAGGCAGCGGACGCGAAATGCAAGAAGCTGCTGCCTGACAACGGCAACGTGGCCGCGCCCCCGGTCTCCGGTGACGCCCAGATCAACTACGCCAAGTGCATGCGGACGAACGGGGTACCGAACTTCCCGGACCCGAATGCCCAGGGCGGGATCGACATCAACGGCGCCAGCCTGGGCGTCGATCCCAACGGGCCGATCTTCAAGGCCGCGGACGGCAAGTGTAATCACTTCCTCGTGCAAGCGGCGGGCGGAGCGCCGAAGATCCAAAGCACGGGAAGCCCCTGATCGTGCACGGCCGCTGACCGTGCGGCACCGCGTGGACCCCTCGAGACCCCGCTCCGAGGGGTTCACGCGTTGTCGGCCCGGTCGGCCGGCGAGGAAACAGGAGTCCCGTTCACTTGGTGTCGCATCCCGTGGCTCATTGCCCATTCCAGGCCAGCGGCCGCGTCGTCCGACCGCTTTACGATCGCCACCGCGAGCTTGATCGTCGTGCGGGTTTCCAGCAGCGGCCCGGGCACGTCGCGGTCCTGCGCTGACGCCGCAGTAAGCAGAACGCATGACAGCAGGCCCAGCGTACCGACGGCGATGTGTCGCTTGCGAGCGTGTTTCCTGCCCGCGTCATAACCCCGGCTGCCATTTAGGCACCCCATTTAGGCATCGCCTCGGCGGCACGCCCGACCGCGAGTCGATGATCGCTGGTGGGGGCACGGCAGCGTGAGCTTCCCGCAGCCAGACTCGGTCACGCAGCTCATCCGGATCTACCTTGAGTCCTTGTCTGCCGGCGGCGACACGCCCAACCAAGATCAGCTCAGGACCAGGCACTCACCCGGCGTACCCGGGAAAGACGACCCGGATCGACAGCCCACCGCCGGACCGAGGGCGAGCGTCGATGGTCGCGCCGTGCGCCTCGGCGATAGCGTTGACGATGGACAGGCCGAGACCGAGGCCCTCGGTTCTCGTGGTGCGGTCCGATTCCTGCCGCCGGAACGGCTGGAAGAGCCACTCGACTTCGCCGGGGGACACCGCAGGGCCGGTGTTGGTCACGGACAGCTCGGGTCTGCCGTGCACGACACCGGTGCCGATCTCCACCGTTCCGCCCGCGACGTTGTGGCGCAAGGCATTGTCGACGAGATTGGCGACAAGCCGTTCCGCGAGTTGTGGGTCTCCGGTGGTCGGCGCGGGGGAGAGCCGGGTCCGCAGCGACAGACCTCTTGCCGCGGCTTCCGGCAGCCGGGTGCTCAGCGCCTCCTCGACCAGTGTCTCCAGGTCGAACGGTTCGTGGGCCTCGATGCCGCTCTGTCCTCTGGCGAGGGTGAGCAGCGCGGTGATGAGCTGCTCCTGCCGCGCGCCGGCCGCAAGCACCCGCCGGTGGGCCGTGCGCAGACTTTCTACGGTCGCGTCCGGATCGTCGAGTGCCACCTGCCCGAGCACCCGCTGTCTGGCCAGCGGCGTGCGCATTTCGTGGGAGGCGTTGGCGACGAACTGACGCTGTGCCCGGAAGGACGCCTCCAGTCGGCTCAGCAGTTCGTCGAAGGTGTCGCTGAGCTGCCGCAGTTCGTCGTCCGGCCCTGGGAGGTCGAGGCGGCGATGGAGATCGGTCGCCGAGATACGCCGCGCGGTCAGCGTGATTGTGCGCAGCCTCCGCAGAATTCGTCCGGCGATGATCCAGCCGAGAACGATGGACACCAGCACCATGATCGCCAGGGCGAAACCCGCCTGCACCAGCAACTGATGCAGATTGTCCGCCCGCTGCTGGGCAGCTCGGTCGCGGAGGTCCTGTAGCTGTTGGTCGATCTGCGACGGGGTGAGCTGCGGCCGATCGCCGAAGTTCTGGTTCGACGGCTGCGGGTTGGGCAGTTCGTTGATGCTGCCGTTGATGCCGATCGCGCCCTGGTAGGACAGCGTGCCCTGGGTGGCGTTGCTGACCAGTACGTAGGTCAGCGCGAGCAGCGCCGACGCGGACAGCAGAAACAGGCCGCCGTAGACCAGCGTGAGACGCATCCGCACCGTGCGCCGCTTGGCCCACACTCGGCCGACGAACAGGCGGATCGACCTCATGGCGATTCCTCAGGGGGTGGTGGTGTTTTCTCCGATGCGGTAACCGGACTTGGCAACGGTCTGGATGACAGCCGGCTCGCCGAGTTTGGTCCGCAGTCGGCTGATCGTGATCTTGACGGCGTTGGTGAACGGATCCGCTTGCTCATCCCACACGTGCTCGAGCAACTCCTCGGCGGACACGATCCGCCCTTGCGCGGCCAGGAGCATTTCGAGCACGCCGAACTCCTTGTGCGCCAGTGGGAGACGCCGATCTCCCCGGTGGGCCACGCGTTGGGCGGCGTCCAGGACCAGGTCGCCGTGCCGGAGCACCGGCGGGTGCGCGGGCTGGGACCGCCTCGCGAGCGCGCTGATCCGGGCGACGAGTACGGGAAAGTCGAAGGGTTTGGCCAGGTAGTCGTCCGCGCCCAGCGCCAAGCCGTTCACCAGGTCCTCGGTGGAGGAGGCCGCGGTCAGCAGCAGGACTCGGCTCTGGCACCCGGCGGCCAGCAGTTCGGTGCACACCTTGTCTCCGTGCATCCCGGGCAGGTCTCGGTCGAGCACAATGACGTTGTAGTGGTTGACCAGCGCATGTTCCAGACCACTTGCCCCATCGAGCGTAACGTCCACCGCCATTTTCGCGCGGCGCAGGCCGATGCCGATCGCGTGCGCCATCTCTTCGTCGTCTTCGACGACCAGCACCCGCACGGCCGTATCCCCTCCACTTTCCAGCGCACAGCTCGCCGTAATGGCGTGCTGTCCAGTCTGTCGACCGGCGGTTTCGCCAGGGTTTCATTCTAAGCCCAGCGGATGCCGGGAAGAAATGCCGAGCGGTTGCCGTCGAGGATGGACGGAAAAGCGAGGCCCTGACCAGCGGATATGCCGGGGAGAACGGGTGGTACGGGTTTCACATCGGAAGGGGATAAACAGCGGCGGAGTATCCGGCTGACTGTTTTGCGGTCGATGCCGAACTGATTGCCGAGTTCGTAGATGGTGGTGCCGGATTGGTAGCGGGCGATCACCTGCCGACCACCTCGCTCCGTTGTGTTTCGGGGAGTGCAACCCCAGACCCCGCCCGGCGGGCTCCGCTTCTTCGAAGAACTGCTGCGGCGTTGCTGATCTGGGTGGGGTGGTCAGGTGTCCCGGCCTGCTCGGCCGGCGGCTGCCGACCCAGCGTTGGCGGTGCTACCGATGATGGGAACAGGTCTGGCCTGCGGTTTTCGGCCGGCTGTCTAGTCGTCGAGGCGGCATTCGACCTCGCCCTGTCGGGAGGTGGGTCGCAGTGACGGTCGAGCGCAAAGCTTCGGTACTCCGGCGCGGAGCCGGCCGCCGGCCAAGCCGCCGTCATCCGGGCCGTCACCGCCATCATGGGGACGGTCGTCGGTCTCACGTTCCTTCTCGGCTTCGGGGACGTACTTGATCTTGCCTTGAGGCTCGGCGTGCCGGTCTGGGTGGCGCCGCTGGTGGCCCCGCGGTGGACCTGTCGATCCTGGGACTACTCCCGGGTACTCGCCACTTGGTGGTTCAGGGGGCTGAATTGGACTCGCTGCGCAGCGCTCCGTTTGTTGGTCTTTGCTAGCTTCCTGACGTTGGCCCTGAATGTTGCGGACCCGCTGATTAGGAGGCAGTTCGGCAAGGCAGCGTTCGATGCCGTCGGGCCGTTGCTACTGATCGGTTGGTCAGAGGTCGGTCCCAGCCTGCTTCACGCCCTCAGCGCCTCCATCAGCGCAAATTCGACTGACTCGCCGGAGGTGCTTACCGTGGCCCGCCAACGTGATCGGCTGGCTGTCGACGAGTTCTGTGTCGAACTAGAGATTGCGCGGTCGACGTTCTACGACCGGCGCGCCAAGGCAGCGAAGGTGATCAAGCTTCCGAACGGGCGAGTACTGATCCGCCGCGCCGAGTTCGAACGCTGGCTGAACGCCCTGGAGGTCGCCTGAATGGAGACCACTTTCGACGTGTGGGTCTACAAGACCCAGGTCTACCGGGGAAGAAACACAACTCGTACTACATGCGTTGGCGCCACCACCACCCGGTGGACCATCGCGGAAGCGTTGACGCCGGCCACCGTCGCCATGCTGTCCAGCACGCCTGGGATGCCCGACCCGAAGCTTTTGCGGAAAGCGCTGTACATGTGGGGGTTCAATACCGCTCGCCGCGACGATCCGGGCTGTCCCGCCGACATTCGCGCGGCGCTTCAGTGGATGGAGGCGAACACGCGACAGGTGGCGGCGCTCACCGACCCCACGGTCATCCGGTCGGTTGTCACAGCGGTCATGAGCAAGCTGGACGGCTAACCACTCGCGCCGAGCGTCGCGAGCTGCGACCAGAGGAAGCCGTAGGCCTGTCCAAGTCCAACTCGCAGCTTCCCCCAGCGAAGTGGGACCCGGCGACGGGCACCTGGACCTTCCTCGGCGACAGCGGGATGGGGCCTACTCCATGTCGAGACCACAGAGCCCTACACGGGCAAGGAGCGGACAGACGGCGCCAACCAGCGAGACAGTCGGCATCTTAAGCAGCGGGAGCCCGGCGAGACCGGGCCGGTCCAGTGCTGCCCGGACCTGACAGTCTATCTCTTGAACCACATCAGGATGTTCGGCACCGGGTTGGGTGGCCGGCTGTTCGTGGGGGAGCGCACCACCACGAACAGCCGAAGAGTTCGATCCTGAAAGTGTGGGATCGGGCACGGCGGTTGGTGTCTCACCGAGGACGTCTACGCAAGCCCGCTGGCAGGCGTGCCCTACGACCTCCGGCATGCGTTCGTGTCGACGTTGCTCAACGCCGGGACCTCACCGACCACGGTTGCGGCTCAGGCGGAGCACTCGGTGGAGATCCTGCTGCGGATCTACGCGAAGTGTATGGACGGCGTCCGCTGATGATGTTGTTGTCGGCAATCGGCATGGTGTTTTCCGGTCGGGATCGGTGGCGCAGCGAAGTCAACGCCGACCGCGCGGACTATCTGGGCTATCTGGCCGACCTACGCGGCGCCGTCGCCAAGACCGCTGCGGCACAGCGCTCGTCGCTCACCTGGTGCCATCCGGATCCGGAAGCGTTGTGGACGTTGGTGGGCGGGTGCCGGATGTGGGAGCGGCGGGCGACGGACTCGGACTTCTGCGAGGTCCGGATCGGCGTGGGAACCCAGCGCCTTGCCACCCGCTTGGTGTCTTCGGAGGTCAAGCCGGTAGAGCGGTCGGACCCGGTGACCGTGACGGCGTTGCACCGCTTTCTTTCAACGCATTCGACAGTCGCGGACGTGCCTGTCGCGATCGCGCTGCGCGAGCCGGCAGCCGTGGTTGTCGGCGGGGATACCACGCATGCCCGCGCGCTGCTGCGGGCGATGATTTGTCAACTTGCCGTCCTGCACAGTCCCAGCCTGCTGTTGATTGCCGCGGTGGTCAGCGACCACAACCGAGACCACTGGGACTGGCTGAAATGGCTTCCGCACCACCAACATCCGCGGGCTACCGACGCCGTTGGCTCGGCCCGGATGGCGTACCCGTCGCTGGCAGAAGCCGAGAGGGCGCTCGCGGGCCTGGTGATAAAAGATGCACTGCCTCAGTTGGTACTTGTCGTCGACAGCGACGATGTCGACGGCGGCGAGCGGGTTTACGGAAACGCCGGCGTGATCCTGTTGAAGATCGACAGCGGCGCCGACGACCCGGCAACCGCCGGCGTACTGCACCTGCGGGTGAGCGGAAACAAGTTGGTGACCGCCCTATCCGCTGACGGCGAAGTATCCGCACGACCGGACCAGACGAGCGACACCGCTGCGCTGGCGTGTGCGCAAAGACTGGCCGGCTACCGCGCCGGCGGGCGGGACGGGTTCGCGGCACCGGGCACCCCCGACTGGCAGGATCTGCTCGGGATCGACGATCTTGCGTCCTCGGCACCGACTCAATGGTGGAACAGCACGAGTCCGCGCGATCGGCTTCGTGTTCCGATCGGCACGACGGCCGCGGGCGCCCCGCTGGAACTCGACATCAAGGAGGCCGCCGAGAAGGGCATGGGCCCGCACGGACTCTGCGTCGGCGCGACCGGGTCGGGTAAGTCGGAGTTCCTGCGCACGGTCGCACTCGGGATGATGGCCCGTCATTCACCGGAAGCCCTCAACCTGGTCCTGGTCGACTTCAAGGGTGGTGCGACCTTCCTCGGTATGAAATGTCAAGTGTTACGCTTATGCTATGCCCATGCGCGCAGCGATCTACACCCGCATCAGCCTCGACCGGACCGGCCGCGGTCTCGGCGTGGAGCGCCAACTCGATGACTGCAAAGCCCTCGCCAAGCGGCACGGCTGGAAAGTCACGAAATGCTTTGATGACAACGACATTTCGGCTTACAGCGGCAAGACACGGCCGGGATTCGAGGCCATGCTGTCCGCGATGAAAGCCGGGGAGTTCGATGCGCTGCTGTGCTGGCACACCGACCGGCTGTACCGCAACATGGCCGACCTCGAGCGGGTCATCGAGATCGCCGACGCGAACCGAATCGAGATCCGCACCGTTCAAGGCGGCACGCTGGACCTGTCCACTAGTGCGGGGCGGATGGTCGCCCGCATCCTCGGCTCGGTGGCCCGCCAGGAGTCCGAACACACCAGCGAGCGGCGCAAGCGCGCCAACGCCCAAAAGGCCGCGTCGGGGCAGTGGTCGGCGGCGCGCCGGCCGTTCGGCTACACCATGACCGGACAGCCACTGGAACCCGAAGCCACCGCGATCCGCACCGCTGTCGCCGATGTGCTGGCCGGTAAGTCGATCCGGGCAGTTGCCCGTGAGTGGAACGCTGCGGGCCTGCACACCACCGGGAACGCGAAGCGGTGGACGTCGCCGATGGTGAGCCGGGTACTTATGAACCCGCGGTATGCGGCCCTGGTCGTCCATCAGGGCAACGTCGTCGGACCCGGCAACTGGAAGCCCATCGTTGACGAGGACACCCACCGCGGGCTTGTCGCGTACCTGTCCGATCCGTCGCGGGTCACCAACCCCGGCTTCGAGCGCAAATATCAAGGCAGCGGTGTCTATAGGTGCGGTATCGGCGGCGAGCCGCTAGTCGCCTTTTCCCCGACTGGCGGGAAGGCCCGCGCCTACATCTGCCCGGCTCGTCACGTGCGGCGCCAAGGCATCACGCTCGACGAGTACATCGACATGCTGGTTATCGGCCGGCTGTCCCAGCCGGACATCGGCAACCTGATCCACACCGTGGACGTTGCCCGCTTGCACACCCAGAAAGCGGCGCTGCAGGCCCGCCAGGACGAGCTGGCCGCGCTGTTCGCCGACGGCAGCATCAACGCCGCGCAGCTCAAACGAGGCACCGCGGAACTGGCTAATGCATTAGACAGTTTGGATGCTGAGCTGGCTGCTGCTGCACAAGGCAACCCCCTCGGCGAGTTCGCCGGAATCACCCAACGCGACAAGATCGAGCAACGCTGGCGGCAGGTCTCGGCCGACATCCGCGGCAAAATCGTCGATCAGTTGATGGTGGTGACTGTGAATCGCGCGCCACGAGGGCTACGGTGCTTTGACCCGCAGTATGTGCAGGTGAATTGGCGGTGAATTGGCGATGATCGGCGACTTTGCAACCATCACCCTGACCGACCACCGCGGCCGCACCCTTTGCAAGCTCATCAAAGAGAACCCAGACTCCAATTGGTTGGTGGGGGATAAGCCGACCTCAAAATCGTTCCAACGCATGATGCAGAAGCGCGAGCGGGGCTTAAAGACTCGCAAGCGCGATTTGACGACGAATCATCTGGTTCGTCTACCCGACGGGCGACATCGGCTGAACGTGCCGGGTCCATTGATTCCATGGGAGAAGCTGCCGCCGATTCTGGATCGGCTTCACGCCGAGTACGGCGACATGCGACTCACCGTCAACGAGCTACACGCCTGCATCGACTAAATCCAGTAGCATCTAACGTAACGAGCCAGCTCCGTATCTGGTAGCCGCGCAAACTGCGTCTGCTTCTCACGAACCACTGCGGTGGTTTACCTCGCATTTCAGAGGTGAGAAGTTTGACCACCACGTGGAAGCAAAAACGCGCACAAATCGCCGGGCTCTCGCGCGTCCTGCCGCCCGATGACCCCAAGCTGGCAGATGCCCGCCGCGACTTGCGCGCCCAGCGCCTAGAAGAACACGTCGCGAAGGTCTTGGCCGAAGCACCCCCGCTGTCCGATGAGCAGCTCAGCAGCATCGCTGCGCTACTTCGGGCAGGTGCCGCATGAACCGAAGAAGCCGGGGCACGCAGGCCCCGGCCACCTCGACTACGCCAATAGCTATCGCCGATACTACCGACGACCTCGACTTTGATCGGCACGTCGTCGACAGTGTTGACGAATCAATCTGGCAAGCCCTATTCGACGGGCACTTCCGGCTGGCCGTTCGCTGCGACACCTGCGGGCGCTGGCTGACCGCCAGCGCATCGAAACGCGCCCAGCGCGGCCCCCGCTGCCAGGCCAAAGCAGGTGTCCACCGATGACGCCCGTCTACGCCGCCGCCTACGACATTTACTGGACCCTCGGCTGGCGGGGGGTATTACCGCTCCCACCGCGCAAGAAGAAGCACCCACCGAAGGATTACACGGGCCACGCGGGCCGCTACCCGTCGTACCCCGACATCCTGCAATGGTCCGAAACATATCCAGACGGCAACCTATGCGTGCGCGTACACGAAGGTGTCATCGGCATCGATGTCGACAACTACGGCGACAAGCCCGGTGGCCAGACAATCACCGACTGCGAAAGCCGTTGGGGCCGATTGCCATACAGTCCTCGAAGCACAAGCCGGCAGGAAGACGGCGACACAGTTTCGGGCATCCGGCTCTACCGCGTGCCCGCCGGTATCAAGTTCGTCGACCGACTTCCCGGCGTGGAGATCATCCAGCCGCATCATCGCTACGTGATCTGCTGGCCTTCCATCCATCCCGACACCGGGCGCCAGTACCGCTGGTACGGCGTCGACGGGGGCGAGCTGGCAGCGCCGCCTGGCCTCGGCGACCTTCCCGAGCTGCCGCCGGCGTGGATCGAAGGGCTACGAAAAGAGGTCGCGCACAACGAACCAGGCCGTGAGGGCGTGTATAACGTCGCGGACGCGATCACCGAGGGTGAAATGTCGCGGCGGGTGGCGCACAAGCTTTCGCTGGCAATGGCCGAAGTTCACCAGTCCGAATGCCGTCATGACAGCATCCGTGATCGCGTGCTGGGAATCCTGCGCTGCGGCAAGCAAGGCGAGCCGGGAGTCAAAGTTGCTCTCCAAGCCTTGCGGGAAGCGTTCGCCAACAAGGTCGGCCCCGACCGGCCTGGTGGGCGACAAGAAGCCATCGAGGAGTTCAACGACTTCGTAGCCGGTGAACGTGTCCAGCAGTTGCTCGCTGTGCCCGACTACGACGACTTGCCGTACAACCTCAGCGAGCCCCCACCTGACCTCGACGACCACCACGTTGGCGAATACGCAGCCGCTGACCGCGACACCGCGGCGGAACCCGATCAGACACCTGTGTTGGCCGGCGCGGTGCTCACCCGCTCAGCGCTGCTCGAGCTACCCGACCCCGAACCGCTGATCGACGGCATGCTCGACCAGGGCACCGTAGCCCTGCTGTACGGCCCGTGGGGCGTCGGTAAATCATTCATTGCCTTCGACTGCGGCGCCTGCGTCGCCACCGGCCGCCCATGGCAGGGCAGGTACACCGAGCAGCGGCGGGTGCTCTACGTGGCCGCTGAGGGCGCCTACGGCCTCAAGGGACGCACCGCTGCATGGGAACAAGGCTGGCACACAAAGATCGCAGACGGCAGCCTCGACATCCTGCCTCGGCCAGTGAATCTCACCAACACCGCAGAAGTCCGCAACCTTGCCGCCCTAATAGAATGGGGTGGCTACAGCTTCGTCATCCTTGACACGTTGGCCCGCTGCATGGTGGGCGCCGACGAGAATTCAGCCAAGGACTGCGGGGTGGTCGTCGACGCGCTGCACCGGCTACGACAACACACGCCAGGTGGCCGCGGTGTCGTACAAGGCGTACACCACACCGGCAAGGATGGGAAAACTTTCCGCGGCTCATCCGCATTCGAAGCCGGCGCCGACACCGTCTACTCATGCACCCTCGACGGCGCTGTGATCGTCTTAGACCGAGAGAAGCGAAAAGACGGCCCGAAACCAGACACTCACTGGCTGAAACTGGGACCAGTCGAGGGCACCGAAAGCGTCATCGTCGAGATCTCACGAGGTGAAACCAACTCTGGCCGCGGAGACAAGCTCTTGTCTCACATCAAGTCTCACTTTGGCAGCCGGGGCGCCTACGCGACGCAATTGCTCGAATCCAGCGAAATGCCCAAGTCCACCTTCTACCGCGCGCTGCACGACCTGCTAGAACGCGGCGAACTTATCAACGACGGCACCGAGAAGCGCCCTTTCTACAAGCTGGCCACGAAATGAGTTGGTTCCACGTTGGTTCCACCTGGTCTCAGTCTCGGTGGTACTGGTCGCTCCCACCCCCCACCTCTTTAGAGGTGGGGGTGAGACCACTGAGACCTGAAACCTGAGACCTAGAAAGGACAACGAATGACTGAGAACGAGCGCCACAAATGTGAGTTATTCATTCGCAGCCTCAAGCTGCTCGACTACGACGAAAACGGGCTCACCGCAACCAACCTGGTGAGTGACATGGAAGCAATCGCCCAAGCCTGCGTGGAGATCCGCGCGATCACCGCCGAGGGTGCCTCACCATACGAGCTGGCGCTGCGCCGGCTGGCCCTGCTCACCGAACACGTCCTCACCACCTTCGTGATCCCTGATCCGCATGTGATGCCGGAATGGCTCGCGGCGCGCGCCGAAGTGTTGAAACTGTGAATCACCGCGGTGTAATTTAGATGCTAGCGACCGTGAGTAGACCGCAGCGCCGCACTGGAGAACACCCGGAAGGCACGTTCGATGGTGCGGCACTCCCGCCAAAAACGATCGCTCCGTACGGCACCGGGATTGCAGCCCGAGCCGATCCGCCTCGACGGAGGCGCATTCACCCCAGTTCTCTTCAACGCGCCCCAGGAGGCTTACCCCTTGGGGCGTCAATTCCGTGAAGGAAATAATCCCGTGAAATCGAAATTCCAAATCGAGGCCCGGCTCAAAGAAATCGGCAGCGACCTCGAACGGCTGTTGAATCAGCCCGAGGAAAGCCTCAGCGAAAAGCAGTGGGCGCATCTGCGCCGGCTCACCGACGAGGCCGGTGAACTTCAGGCCCAGCTCAAAACACACAAGAGAGCAACCGCCCTGGGCGGTTATGCCAGCCCCGAGGAATTCGGTATGGGCAACACCAACCCCGGCGCTGCTGGTTACGGGATCGCCCGCAATGCCGTCGTCGACGACCCCGTCGAGCAGAAGGCGGCTGAGCACGGCCTGGCTACGCGGAAGCACTTCGGCCCGTCGCCATTCCAGATGACCAATAAGCAGCTCAGCGACCTCTATTCGGCGGGCCGCTCCAACATGAGCTACGGCACCACCATCGGTAAGGGCGCCGAGCGCAACATGGAGTTGATCGACAAAACCGTGTCGGAGGGCGCGGTCGGATCGCTGTTGCCACCGATCTTGCTGCCGAGCGCCTACCAGCTCAGGTTGGAGCCGGTGAGGATCGCTGAGTTTTTCACAGCGGTGGAGGCTGGTGGCCAGGCCATCACGTTCCTGCAGCACTCCGGGTCGGCGCTGCCGCAAAGCGGTGAGGGCATGAGCGTGGCTGAGAACGCAGAAAAGCCCACGCTGGGGATGACCCTGACCGAGCAGACGGTTCCGTTCAGCGTCGTGGCCGCGGTCGAAACGGTGTCCAAGCAGATGTGGACCGACTTTGAGTCCATCCCCGAATTTCTCCCGAGGGAGATAAGCAATCAGGTGGTTCAGGGGGAAAACTGGCAGATCCTCTCGGGATCGGGCACCGGGGCTGATCAGACCGGGTTGCTCAACCAGCCCAATATCCTGACCCGCGAATACACCGAGGGTGGGTTTGAGGTCTCCCCGATTGACACGATTTTGGAGGCCGCCAACGATATACGCCTGGCAACCGGGTATGGGCAGGCCGATCTTGTAATTTTAAATCCCACGGACTGGCTGCACCTGAAGCAAACCAAGACCACGTTTAACAGCTTCGTGCTACGGCAGAACGATCCCGGTGAGCTTGGCGGTATCGACCACCTGTTCCAGCTGCGGGTGGCGGAGACGACGTCCATGCCTCAAGGCACCGCCTTGGTGCTGGACAGCAAGATCGCTGTGAACATCTTTCGCAGGTGGGGTCTGACTGTTGAGGTCAACCCGTTCGCCGGCACCGAGTTCACCCAGAACCAGCTGTTGGTCAGGGCGGAAACAAGATTCGGGGTCGGCTGTATCTATCCGAAGACCGTGTGCAAGGTCGAAGGCCTGCCGGCCTGATAGCCATGGACGAGGATGAGATGACAGCCGATGAGATGACGACGGCACTGGTCCAGGGGGATCCACGACGCCGCGCAAGCCTTGGGCAGCGAGTGCTTTGGTGTCGACGACCCCAATGCCAAAGCGTTCACGTTGGACCGGGCAAAAGCGTTCGCGTTCCTGGCTGAGCTGGACCAATTGACTTCTCGGTGTGTCCGGCGTCAACGCGACCACCCCAGCCGTCCTCCTTTCGGATGGGGAATCATGGCGCGATGGCATCGCGACAACGGTTGACATGGAACCTAGCGGTGTCAGCGCCGGGCACGCCGAGAACCCTTGCAGCGCAAAGGAACTCACGCACGCGGGAGGGGGTGCCAAAATCGCTCTGACCTGCGGCGATGGACGAGCCTTCGGCTTCGACCATTTACCTCCCATGCATGCGAACACCGTTTTTTTGACCGGGAAGGCTTGAGAAGTGACCACGAAGCCGCGCAAGCCAGCGCCATGTGACCTCAAGGCACGCGGAAAAGCGTTGTGGCGCAGCGTCATCGGGACGTATGTGCTGGACCCCGCCGAGACCGCGCTGCTGCATGAGTTGTGTCGCACGGCCGATGAGTTGGACGTGTTGACGTCGGCGATGGCTGAGGCGTCGCCGGTGGTGGCGGGGTCGCAGGGTCAGCCGCGGGCTAATCCGCTGCTGGCCGAGATACGCCAGCACCGCAAGCTGGCCGAGACGCTGGCGATCGCGTTGGCGTTGCCGGTCGACGGTGAGACCATCGGCACTCGGCGCAGCGTGAACGCCAAGGCCGCGGCACAGGCGCGGTGGCGGCATGGGAAGGGGGCATAGGGTGGCGAGGTTGCGGGATCAGCGGGCCGAGTCGGAGTGGCCGGGCGAGCTGGCGAGGTTCGATCCGCGTCGCTGGTCGAGTCGGGCGGCGTGGCATCTGGCGCGGGCTCATGCGGCGCCTTCCAAGTTTGTCGCGCTGCAGGAGATTCGGGCCAGCGTCCGCACGCCCGGCGGCGCTCGGGATGACCACGATCGGGGCGGGGTGGTCATCGTAGAGCCCGGCGGCGAACTAGCGCACCGCGGCCGGTCCGAGTAGCGGACTGCATCCCTCGGATAGCGCCGGTCCATAGGTGACCGCTCCACACTCACAGCGCCAGGTCAGATGTCGGCCGCATGAGCAGGCAACCGAACCGACCAGCATCCTGCCCGGCCGCAGCAGGTGGCCTCGTGGACAACGAATCGGCGGCCGTGCCATCCATTGCCCCGATGTAGACTTCACCAGCTCACCAACGGCAGCCATACACCCAACGGTAGGCGTCTCGGCGACTCGTTAGGGAGGGGTCGAATGTATGTGGACGACGAGGGAGTCGAGTGGGAGCGCGAGGTAACCCACATTGGCGCCGTTCTCAAACTCGCCTGCCCAGAGGGCAAATATGTCAGCCTCCTAATCCGTACTGCCGGCGGCAACATACGTTACTTACTTCCTGGCCCGGGCAATCGGCAGCTTCCGTGGCCACCTGACTCGACTAGCACCGAGTACGGGGAAAGGTGCCCTTGCGCGGTCTGCAATGGCCGTATGGTTGGCGCCAGAATAGACGAGCTGCGACACGCGTTGAATGGGCTCCATGACGCTCCCACCGCGAATGAGGACACGTACTTTCTGGACTATTTAGAGGTTTAAAGCCACTACGGTCCTGCATCCCGCCGCCCCAACCCCAGCCCTAGGCGCTCGTCCAGCAATTCGTTGACCTGACGACTTGACGGCTCGCCGCCGTGCTCGCGGATCGACCAACGCACCGCGGCCAGGAGTCGCAGCTCGGCGTCGTGGTGTCGAGGTTCCGCATAGCCGGTGAGAATACCCGTCAAGAGGATGGGGTTGCCGACTAATTAATCGGCATCACAACCGGCGACAACCAACATACTGTTACATAATGACGAGGAAACGGGGTGCAGCAAGGCCATAACGGGACGCTCCGACTACCGAGTGGCTCCGGCACGGAGGTCCTTTGCGGTACCTGCTCGGGAGGGACGACATGGCAACGGCGACAACCGAGCCGGTGCGGTTACCACCGGGTCCGCGGATACTGAAGCCCGTCCAGGGCGTCGCGTTCTTGGCTGCGGCACATGGAATGTTTGCCGCTCTGGGCCGACGGTACGGCAGCGCGATCATCAGCGTGAATTTGCCGGTCCTCGGCCATGCGGTGGTGATCGGTGACCCAATCCTGGTTAAGGACGTGTTCACCACGAGCACCGATCTGATCGAACGCCCCACATCCGGGCCGGGCTCCCTGCGCGACCAATTGGGCCCGGGGTCGACGTTCAGCCTCGCCGGCGACCAACTGCGCGCGCGCCGCAAGGTGGTGGTCCCGCACTTTGCCGGCGAGCGGGTGCGAAGCTACGAGCAGATCAGCGAAGAGGAGGTGATGCGCGAGATCGCGACCTGGCCGGAGGGCCGCGAGTTCAAAACGCTGCCGTCGATGAAGAGGATCGCTCTCGGCGCGATCCTGCGTGCCGTTTTCGGCGCGGAAGGACCCGCGCTTGACGAGCTTCGCGACCTGCTGCCGCCCATGGTCACGCTTGTCAGCCTGGTCGTAGTGATGCCGCCGAGGATGCGGCGTGACCTGGGTCCGTGGAGCCCGTGGAGGCGGTATCTGCGGTACCGGCGCCGTTTCGACGCTGTCGTCGACTCGCTTATCGCCAATGCACGGGCAGATCCTGCGCTGAAAGAGCGGAGCGACGTGCTTGCAAGGTTGGTGCAGGCCCGCTATGACAATGGTGAGCCGATCCCGGATCGGCACATCGCCGACGAGATGCTGACCTTGGTGATCGCCGGTCACGAGACAACCGGCCTAACACTGGCCTGGGCGGTGGAGCGGTTGTGTCGTCATCCACAGCTGTTGTCGCGGCTGACCGAGGAAGTCGGCGCCGGCGGATCTGAATTGCGGCAGGCCACGATCCGGGAAGTGCAGCGCACCCGGCCGGTTCTCGACGGCACCACGCGGCGCACGAAGACGCGAATCCGATTGGGGGACTGGGTCATTCCGGAGGACACCATCCTGATAATCAGTATCCGGCTGGCCCATGACTCAGAAGAGAGCTTCCCGGACGCGGCGTTGTTCAACCCCGACCGATTCGTCGGCGCCGTCCCGAAGCCCTTCGCGTGGATCCCGTTCGGCGGCGGCATCAACCGTTGTGTCGGCGCGGCGTTCGCCCACATGGAAATGGACGTCACCCTGCGCACACTGCTGCGCGAATTGCGATTCACGCCCACAGATGCGCCGGGCGAACGACGGCGCTGGCGCGGTGGGGCGACCGCGCCGGCACGGGGCGGACGCGCAGTGGTTTACCGGCGAATCACCGAGGCTTCGAGTGGTGCTGACTCTGCATCGCTGACCGAGCACGATAGCGCATAACGCCCCTGGCAGATTGTTGACGCCGACGACCGCACCGCCGCCCCTAAAGGTGTAGAACCCGTACTTTCTCTGG
>CAVQVL010000015.1:0-130620 GCA_963717105.1 uncultured Chloroflexia bacterium | reverse complement strand
ACTTTGTACATTTTTCAGTCAGGAACATGCAGCCTGCACCAGCCTGGTCAAGTCGGAGCGTGGAATTAAACAGAGATCTGGGTGAAAAGCCGATGTCTGAAAAGTCAATGCGCCCCAGAGATGCCAACGCACCGTGGCGAGTACATCACTGAACGTCGCTTGCGTCTTAGGATACCAGGCGGCTTGCTGAAGAGGGATCTTCCCATCAGGATGCAGTGTGTGTCCCAACAGCACAACCACACTGTACAACCCCAACAAGCATGGCGTGCTGCGTTCAATCGCCAAGTCAGACCATTGACGCTGCGTTTCGACTCCTAGATGAGCGCGGCTCTCTTCGTAGGTGGTTTCGATAGGCCAGCGCTTGACGAAGTCTTCCACGATCTCGGCTGCGCCCTGCGCTTGATCGGTCGAGAAGTAGGCTTTGGGTTCCCGTTTCCCCTCGGGATCACGCGAGAGTACCCAGCGAATAGGCAGCGGAGCTGTCCCGGTGGAATACCAGAGCGCTGTCCCTGTGCTGACTTCGAGCTTGCGCTCAGTCCCCCCCGTACCATTTGACCGTGAGCGTTTCCCACTGGGTTTTCGGGTCATATACCACAGTACTCAACTTCGGCAGCCGCTTGCCCACCAGGCGCGGACGGCCCAACTGATGCGGCCTGGGTGGGGGCGGGGGCGCAAATAACCGTGCATCCAAGCGCAACGGAGCAATCAGGCTCACCCGCTGCTTGAGGCACGTCAAGCCAAGCTCAATCACGCTGTCGGCCCCATCGCCGATCACTTTGATCGCGACATCGGGAAGCCAGCGACGCACCACCATCACCAGTTGTTGAGCCAGACGCGCCAGGGTCTTATGGCGCGTGTTGAGGGCTTCGCTCACTTTTGGCGTGGTTGCCAAGACACTCAAGAAGGGCAGTGCCCAGCGCAATTTCGTCCACGGCAAGCTCACCACGAGTGCCATCGTGACCCAACGTACCCCACTCGAACTCACGGAACGCTTCTTACTGGAGAGCAGGCTATCCCTCCAGTACCCCCGCTTGCTGATCTTCGGCCCCCAGCGTCGTTCCAGGGTTTCATCCATGACGATCTCCACCGTGCCTCCGGCGCTCATAAAGGTCTGCACGAGTACCTGCAACAGTCTCCTGCTGACTTCAAGTGGCGACCAGCGAGCACGGTTGAGTACCTGATGAAACCCACTGAAATGCGGGTCCATCTGCAGTCCCATCTGCCGCAAGGCGGCAGTCACTGTGCGTCGTCCCCGTGCTAACAAGGTTCCTACCACCAAGATCACGACCTTCTTCCAGGTCGGTGCTGTAAACAGTGGCTGAAAAGGCGCCAAGACGGTTATAATGGGATTGGGAAGGGACATCAGGAACCTCCTTGTTGAACAGATAGGGCTTTCGTCAGCTTCTATCTTACAACAGTGGGGTCTTGCTGTCCTTTCCTCCCAAAATGTACAAAGTCAAGAAAAGTACATCATGGCTATTACGCCACTGAGTAGCTACATTAGTAGCAATTGATGACCTTTTCCAACTGATTTCGTTTCGGAAGTTATCTGTACCAAATACTTCATCTAATACGGCTTTTGCATAATGACCTATATGCCAATCCAAATGAACATAAATGCTACCGTTATCTGTCAAAAGTTCGCGAAGCAATACAATTGTTTCATAAAACCACTGTAAATAACTATCTAATTCACGTCCTCGACCCCATATATCACGATAAGCTTTCTGCTCAATAATGCTGGGTTCTTTAATAAAACTGTTGTCACTTTCTGGAACAGTAGTTGTAAAAGAAAAATCAGCCCCTGTGTCAAATGGAGGATCAACATAAATCAGATTGATCCTACTAGAAAATTCTGGAACTAGACTCGGTAACACATATTTCTTATCGCCCCAGATAAGCCGATTGCGCCATTCGGATGGGCGACCGGCGAACAGCATGTCGAGGGTAAGCTGGCGTTCTTGGGCGGTCTCATTTACCGTTTCCACGGTCTGGAAAGGGAGCGCGATACGGACGGGGGCGACTTTTTTGCCGTCTTTGTACTTGCCATCCCAGATGAGTTCGGTCATGCTGTATGTTTCCTATCTAGCGCGGGCTGTGAGTTCTGGCGTGTGAAGGGGATGGTGGCGCGACGTGGGTATGTCGTAAAGTTCAATTGTATGCCCCCTCCCTTGCTATGTCTGGTGTTAGTGCCGGTTGGGCGTCTCCAGTGTAACGTATTGATGAGAAGATTGCAAGATGTATGGGTATATGGGGCGTTTCATTTTTTGCACGTTCAGGGCGACCGCAAGGGTGCGCCCCTACCATACACGGACATAACGAGTTCAGGTTGTGTATGGTAGGGGCGCACCCTTGCGGTCGCCCTGGCCCCTTTGCTTGCTGCAAAAAAAATATACGTACCTCACTACGTACCTTGTACGATATCTTCCCAAGGAAAAGAAGGTAAGCTTTGGATAGCGAAGGCACCGAATGTATTGAAGGCATCGAAGAAAAAATGAAGAGTGCATCGCATTATGAAGCGGCGGTGGGCCCGCTTTAGCGGGCCCCTACGAATTTAAGGAAAGGAAACAAACGCTATGCAAAAGTTCTATCAGCAGTTCCACAATCTGGTTTCGGGAAATTATCGTCTGTTGAGTGCGTTGGGTCTCAGTCTGCTTGCGCTTATGCTGTTGGGCGTACCGGGTGCGTCAGCCAGAAGCGTTGCTGGGGCTGCATCTTTGAGCGTAACTTACTATGGTTGTGTCAATAACACGTCGGGGGCAATCACCATCGTCAGTTCCAGCGCAAAGTGTGCAACGGGTACGCACAAGATTAGCTGGAATCAGACTGGGCCACAAGGGCCGCAGGGGCCACAGGGAGCGCAGGGGATACAGGGGCCACAAGGACCAGTAGGCCCAGTAGGGCCAGTAGGACCACAGGGGGTTCAGGGAGTGCAAGGACCACAGGGGCCGGCTGGACTTGCCACTGGCTATTATGCGATGAGCACTGCCACTATTCCTTTGATGTCCTCGTATAATGTCATTATTGGGACGCGGTCGGTGACAGTATCAGGCACATACTTCATCAATGTCTCGGCTTATATGTATATTGATACTGGAGATACTTACCTTTGCCTCGTCAATACTGTTGCAAATACGGGGTACACAGATGGAATGTACGGAGGCAGTACTATAAGCGGATATCAACAGGAAGCCTTAACCGATGTATGGTATATCAATGCTGGCGATAGCTTCGAAGTAGTCTGTGCTGATGGTACTAATGATCAAAATTCATTTGTTGAAAATATGTCAATGACAACAACGCTCATGAACAGTGTGAATGCCTCGGCGACGATAAAGAACCGGCACCTCAGCGGTCTGCTCAGACCTCCTCATGCTTAGGCAACAGGTAGTTTTCTCAAAAAGGCTCCTGCTTCACTCTCAAGCGAAGCAGGGGCCTTTTGTCTTTAGCGGCAGCTTTTTCAGGCGTTCATCTTTTGCAGCAGTTCTGCCAGACGATCATAGGTGTCATGGACGCCTTCTTCCATGTCAGTTTGAAGCATGCCATCGCGGTCGGCGACTGACTGGAAGACTGATTGAGTTGTGAGCCTGGTTCTTCCTCCAGGCAATGCCTCAAGTTTCATCGTCTCCAGAGTGACGTGTCCTGTTTCCGGTAGCCCTTCAAACTCAAAGGTGTCAATAATGCGCTCAGGCGCAAGAACTTCGTGATACACGCCGTGAAACGCGTATTCGTTTCCCTCTGCGTCGCGATTGATAAAACGCCATTGACCACCGGGTCGCACATCCATCTTGTCAACTACAGTTGAAAGGTATCGCGGCCCCCACCATTGCGGTATCAGTTCTGGATCGGTGCAGGCTTTAAAAACCAACTCTCGCGGTGCATCGAATTCGCGGGAGAGGAGTATTTCTTGTTTTCCCGGCTCTGCAAGAATAGTCATTGTCTTTGTTGCCATAGAATGTTATTCCCCTTTCTTCTGTTTTTCAGTCTCGAGTACTTTGTCTAATGCGTCAAAACGTTCACTCCATCGTTGCTGCATATGCTGAACCCATATTTCAAACTGGGAAAGCGTCTGTGGATTGAGGCGGTACAGATGCTTCTGGGCACGTTTTTCCATCTCCACCAGGTGTGCCTCACGCAAGACTTTGAGATGTTGTGAGACCGCCTGTGGGCTGACAGGAAATTGCTCATAAATCTCAGTCGCCGATAACTCACCACTGCTGGCAAGGAGTTCTAAGATGTTCCTTCTTGTCGGGTCTGCAAGTGCAACAAACATATCCATAAGAATATTATAAAGTATTTACTTAATTAAGTCAAGTCTTGATTTCATATAAATTTGGGAATTCCGTTGATTTCCTCTCACTCAGCTAACGAACTGCCATCACGACCCGGTTGTCCAGATGCTGCCAGATCACGTCAACTTCGCGAAATCCCGCGTTGCGCAACGCTGCCTGGTGAACATCTACCAGGGTACCAGGGGGACGCGTTTTGGTGCTGAAGCGACGCGCACGTTCCGCGAAGAACGGCTCCATTCCTGGCTCACGCCGAAGCTGATCCCACCACTCCTCCCAATCTTCCTTCTCCGCTGCGCTCGCCTGAGCTGCCCACTGTGCATGCCCGTGCTCTGTGACCGTGTTGAAGCTCGGCAGATGCGGGGCAAACCCGAAGCCATCCCCATTGAGGAAAACTCCACCAGGGCGAACGAGGACTCCTAACTGGCGATACAGCTCCACCAGCGAGCCAGCATGCAGCCAATGAAGGGCCGTCGTGGTTACTACCGCATCCACCTGCTCCTCCCCAAGTCGGCTGTGCCAGGAAGGTTCACTGATATCTGCTTCCACCCAACGCAAGCGCCCTTGCATATCACCCAGGACTTGCTGTCCAAGCAGCAGGAGGATAGGATCAATATCCACAGCAACGGAGTGTGCCTGTGGGAAGCGCGATAAGAGGCGCTGGCTCATTGATCCGGGACCACAGGCCAGGTCAAGTGCCACAAAGGGTTCAGGAAGGAGCGTTTCTAACACATCGAGCATGACAGTAAAGCGTTTTTCACGATCAGGCAGGTAGGTACTCTGCTGTTGATCATAGCGGTGCATCCAGTCCTGCCAGGCCAACTGAGGAATGTCTGTGCTCACCTTTCTTCTCCTCTCTTCAATGTCGCCACGCGCGTAGTTCACAACCAGTGGATGATATTCAAGCCAGAGCAGTAAACGTTTTTCAAGCTGGCTACAGAACGGCTGCCTGACAGTGGTGCCCGTTTTGAGGCTCGGAATCCATCCTGAAATGGAGCGGTTCGCTATTTTGAACAGATCAATGCCTTGTACTTCCCGTGCGACCATGAGCAACCTCGCCTTACTTCAGGTGCGTCTGTCTTCCGCATCCCAACAGTTTGTCAAGCTCTCGAAGAGAAGCGCAAATTACATATTCAGTGAAAAGTATACCTGATGGGAAGCGGTTTTTCCAGGCATCGAAGCGTCAAGTTCCACCTTCAGTGCAAAATCGGTCAACCCTTCAGCTAATTTACCAGGTGGGGTGGCTCCTTGCGGGCGTCTGTCGTCTCCAGAGGCTTAAATGAGATGGTGTTCAAGGGCGTAGCGGGTGGCAGCTGCGCGTGTGGTGACTTGAATTTTGCGGTAGATGGAGGTCACGTGGGTGTTGACGGTGCGCACGTTGATAATGAGGTGTTCGGCGATCTGAGCATCAGTCCATCCCTGTGCGAGCAAGCGCAGCACTTCCCCCTCGCGTGCCGTCAGCTCATCTGGATAGCTGTTTGCCTTGAGCGAAGTCGGAGGTGCATCTTGTTGGGCGGAGGCCGTTCCTTCGTCTGCTGGCAGAGCCTGCGTAGTGGGAGGGAGTACAGCGGGTTGAGTGTTGATTCTGGTAGAACCTGCTGAGAGTACCTCTTCAAGGGACATAGTTCGCCCCTGGGACCATGCTATGGCAAAGGCTTGATCGCCCAGTTGGATGCGTGCGTTAGCCACGGCACGTTGATACTCCTCACGGTAGATGGGCGGAATGGGCGTGCCAATGGCTTCACGTTGCGCCCCGGCTGATCCCCACAGACGAGCCGCCCATAGCAGTTCGCCTTGCCCGGCTTTCGCGGCTGCCATCCCTTCCAGGCAGGAAGGGATGAACTCCTTATCGTGGATCTCCTGGAGGAGCGCGAGGCTCTCGCGGTAAAGTTGCTCTGCCGCCGCAAGATCGCCCTGATAGGCTCGTACCCGTGCAAGGCTAATCAGTGCCTCGGAGGTCGCACCCCGATCTCCTAGCTCACGCAAGAGCGCGAAGCTCTCTTCGGCCAGTTCGCGGGCACGGACCGGCTCTCCCTGCTCCAGATAGAATCTGTCCCAGTAAGCTGAGTGCGTAGGCTGTGAAAGGTTTGTGGCCGACCTTCTTCAAGTGAATGAGGCTCTGCCCGGTTAGCGCAAAAGCTTGCGCTAGATCGGCTTTTGAGGCAAAGAACACCTGGGCCAGGAGATACAGTACCCAGCCAATGCGCTCCTGCTCACCCAGAGCCTGGTAGAGTGCCAGACTCTCCTCCAGCAGGACACGTGCCTGTTCGTACTTGCCTTGCACCGCTGCAATGCGGGCTAATTGCGTGAGGCTGCGACCACGCCGCCAGCGATCGCCTCCCGTTTGAAAGAATGCCTCAGCCTCTTCCAGCCGAGAACGTGCTTCGACAAAGTCGCTTCTGGCCCAGGAGACATTACCAAGTGTATCAAGGGCAATGGCCATGCCATTCGTATCAGCGAGTTCCCGGTATATCTCCAGGCTCTCACCAACCAGCATTTCGACCCGTGGATAGTCATCGAGGTAGAACATCAGGTCCCCTGCCGCCAGCAGTGCCTTTGCTCGAATTGTTGCGGCCACGCCCGCACGAAGTGCCAGTGCCTGATCCAGGAAAGCTAGCCCCTCGCGAATGTAGCCACGGACACCCCAGAACCAGCTCAGTGCGGCGCACATACGCAGAGCCTGTTCCGCCTGCTGCTTGCTTTCCCCTGCTCCTCCCTGTACTCGTTCCAATAGCCAGGAGAGGGCTGCCCGCACGTTTTCATGCTCCTGTTCCAACCGATCAAGCCACCTGACCTTTTCAGCTTTCCGTAAATAGGGTTCGGCTTGCTCTGCAAGCCGCAGGTAGTATTCCGCGTGTGTCACGCGGGCTTCCTCCAGTTCTCCGCTACTACTCAGCCGCTCCAGGCCGAACTCACGCAGGGTTTGCAACATCCAGAAGCGGACTTCGCCTTCTGCATCTTGCTCCTGGCGCACGAGGCTCTTGTCTACCAGGGATGCCAGCCTTTCCAGCATGTCTCCTTCCAGCTCATCGGCCCCCATATACCCCATACATAGCTCTTCGGCAGCTTGCCAACTCCAGCCATTTACAAAGATAGCCAGGTGGCGGAAGAGGTGTTGCTCAGCGGGTTCCAGCAGGTCATAACTCCAGGCAATGGCACCTCGCAGGGTTTGCTGGCGGGATGGATGTGGAGAAGCATTTTCAGGCGCTGACCCGCACTCCCAGCGAGATCCTTCGGCATATTGGCAGTCCGTTTGCCCCAGAGCATGACCAAGATGCTCCTCTGCCACTGACTCAGGCTGCCTAATCAACTTGGACGCTTCGCAGACGAGAGTGGTCATTTCGATGAAGAGTGAGCAGCACACCCAGTGACAACCTGAAAACCGCTCCAAAGGCGGATGGCGGGTGCGCAAGAGTTGTCAATGCAGGTGCAGTTCTGAAAGCGCTTGCTCACTGCCCTCCCTGGCTTTCGCCCGGCTGACCCAATCAGAGGCTCCATCAATTACTCAAGCTGTTGATGCAAGAACTCAACGGTGCGCTGCCAGGCCAGGCGAGCCGCCGCGGCGTTATACTCCGGCGATTCTCTCCGAAGAACCAATGTTTCGTCCCCGGATACGTATAGAAGGTGGCCGGCCTCCCCGCAGCCCGAAGCTCCTGCTCCATCTGTGCGACCGACTCAGCCGACTCGAAGGGATCCTCCTCGGCGAAGTGGCAGAGGTAGGTGGCCGAAGCTTTGCGATAGTCCAGTCCGGGGTAGGTGGCATAAAAGGTGACGACGGCGGCGATCTCCTGGGACATTCTGATGGACATGTCCAGCGCGTAGGCGCCTCCCAACGAGAAGGCGACGAAGGCGAGCTTGCCGCGACCGTGCGCTCGATGTGTCGCCTCGTGTTGGCGCAGGAACTGCACTGCCCCCGCGATGTCGCCGCGCCACCGCTCCACATCCTGATCCAGCGCCGCCCCCAACGCTCGCGCTTCCTCGACCGACGCGGTCGTCTTGCCGTGGTAGAGGTCGGGGGCCAGCGCCACAAAGCCGGCCTCCGCGAGCCGGTCGCAGACCTGTGTGAAGACGTCGGTCAGGCCCCACCATTCATGCAGGACCACCACCCCTGGTCCGCTGCCTTGTTCGGGAACGGCCAGATAGCCGCTGATCGTTCTCCCATTCGCCTGAAATTCTCTCATTCAACTCTCCTTTCTTCTCCCCTTTGTTGTATCACATCTCCGCATCCCTTGCCTGGAAGCATTTAGCACTTGATCGGACTGGCTGACGGGAGCGAGGGCCACGACGAAGACGCCATCCGCGAAGTGATCGGAGAGTTCAGCAGCGACATGCAGGCCCAGGCGGGTTTTACCCACGCCACCCGGACCTGTGAGCGTCACCAGTCGCACCTCTGGACGGAGCAGTAAGCGCGTGACTTCTGCCACTTCCTTCGTGCGTCCGATGAAAGGAGTTGGTTGTACCGGCAGGTTGTTGGGTCGGGTATCAAGCGTTTTGAGCGGTGGGAATGTGTCAGGCAAACCAGCTATGCTCAGTTGAAAGAGGTGGCCAGGCCGTTGTAAGCCTTTGAGGCGATGCTCTCCCAGATCCTGGAGAAAGGTACCCTCTGGTAGATGCTGCTCCACCAGTTGGCGCGTCGTTTGTGAGAGCAATATCTGGCCGCCGTGTCCGGCGCTCATGATGCGGGCGGCGTGATGCACATCCACGCCGATATAGCCATCTGAGGAGAGGAGCGGCTCGCCCGTATGCAAGCCAATGCGTACCCGTACCGGCGCACCCGGAGGCCAGGCATGGTCGGCGAGGGTACGCTGAATTGTTACAGCTGCGGAAGCGGCATCGGTGGCACGGGCAAAGGCAACGAAGAACGCATCGCCCTGGGTGTCAACCTCGTGACCGTTATATTGCGCGAATGCTGTTCGCAACAGACGCCGACAATCGGCGAGTACAGTAGCGTAACGCTCGCCCAACTTTTGCGAGAGGCGCGTGGAGCCTTCCATATCGGTGAAGAGCAATGTGACCGTTCCATTGGGCAGATCGGGCATGGATGGGCGTCTCCTCGTCTAGTGTGATGCTGGTTATGCTAATAACGATATTTTATTTTGTACTCGTACTCGCGCAAGGTAAGAAAGGATGTCCACTCATTCATTGTTACCGGGCTCAGATGCCGGCATATCCTCTTTCTCAACCTCTTCAACCACGGCGGGGATAGATAAATGCCGGTACAATTGGCGTACCTCGATTTCAATGTCCAGACTTGTGAGGAGAAAGCTTTGCCCGGCCCCATATTGATGGTAGAGCCAGCCGGTAGTAGAGCGAGAAAAGACCTCGACGCGCTGGATGATCTGGCTAATAAAGATGATTTCCTGGATACTCTCTTTTGCCTGGTAGAGTGGCAACTTCACAAAGCGATCGGTCATCTCTGTTGATCGTGAAAGCACCTCAACGACGAGAATGGGCGAATTGATGATTTGCGATTCCCCATGATCTGCGGTATCACAGGAGACAACGACGTCGGGGATCAGCATCTTTGTGGAGGCTAGCCGTACCAGCTTATCAGTAACATATGGGCGGCAAACCGCGTCATCACCCAGAGCCTGGTCAAGAGCTATACCACAGTTGAGCGAGATCGTTGCATGATTTGATGTTCCACCCGCCATGAGGCGTACCTCACCATCATAGTATTCGTAGTGACGGTCGGAATTGTTGACGAGCAGCAGATACTGCTCAAACGTCATATGCTGCCGCGCAGGTTGTATTGCCATAGAACACCTCATTGATGCGTATTCAGGGGGTTAGACCATCACAATGATTATATCATGCTGCGACCAGTGGGCAGGGCGACGGCTTGTCCTCGCCTGCCCACTTGAAAAGTTCCGGTTGATTTCATATGATAGCAGCATACATACCCCTTGCGAGTTAAGTAAGCGGCGAAATCTGGTTTGACGCTGCAAATATGGCGACTGCGAGGGAAAATTACGTCAATGGAGATGAGCGTTATGAATAACAGCGATGCGATACAACTTCACCATGACAGCGTTATCATTGATAGACTGAACGCCAGCTATTTTTTGGATGAGCGTGTACTGACGAAACTTCGCCAGGGTGGTGTGACTGCCGTCAATGCTACCGTCGCGGCGTGGCATCCATTAACGGAAACAATAAATATGATCGCTGACCTGTATGCTTTTCTTGAGCGGCATGCCGACCAGGTTATGCAGATACGCACCGTTGCCGATATTGCGGCCCCCGCACGACATTGGAGGCTATTGAGGCATCTCAGGCTCCTGTAGCAATCACTCATGTAAATAAATCGGTTTGGAAATCATGGTAATGCCCACAATTGCGCTTTCGTGAAGGATACATCTGAATAAGCGCCTTTACTGCTGCCGGCTGCCACGCCGACCAGGCCGCCTCCTAATGATGTGTTATTCACATACGCAATGTATATTTGATTGACATAAAACCACATGCCGCCGCCGCGCACCACGACGCTGACTTGATTCGTCTGGCCCATACCCAGCTTGATTGCCTGGCTGGCACCGCTGCCTAGCACAGTGCTGCTGCTCACATCGCCTGAAGTGGGATCAAGCTGTAATAGCGAAAGGGAATAGGTGCCGCCGGGCGAGATGATAAAAGCATAGAATTGCAGCGTGGAGCCCTGGTAATGATAGACGAGGCCGGCAGTATCGCCCAGGTTGAACGAGAGGTTCACCTGGAAGGCGAAGTCTGTATAACTTCTCGCTAGCTCAGGACAAAGGGTGAGTTCATGACGCGTGCTGGTCAGGTGCATCGCGCCGCCGGTAAAGGTACAGGTATCGCCAGATTGTGTATTATAGATAGCCCAGTTGTTGGCGGTATTTGCCGTGAGCGAGTCGTTAATTGCCGGTGTGCCGGTTGTTGCCTGGACTAAGATAGTATGGAGAGCGGTAGCTGTCCCAACCACTACGGCGGTTGCTTTTGCGTTGACGGCAGCCGTGGCATTTGCGAAGGCCTGGGCTGTAGCCGTGGCATTCTGGCCGCCAACGGCGGTGCTGGTGGCATCAACCTTTGATTGCACTTTTGACGTGGCGATTAAACGTGCTTTGACCTGCGAAGGCTCGGCATATTGTGTGCGATAAATATAATAGCCCAGACCACCGCTTGTAATAATAAAGACGATGATTAAACCAATGTAGAGCAGCCGTAAAGTAGAGGAGTTATCTTTATAGCGTTGCCTTCGCTCGTCGGGTGATAATGGTATTGGCGAGGATGCAGTTGCGAAAGGGCTATTGTTTATCGTTTGTTGTTGCGGCGGCAATGGTGAAGACTGCGAAGGCATCATTGGAAGTGGACTCTGTGGTCTCTGCATCATTGGTGGACTTTGCAATGTTGCCATTCTTGGCGACGGTGGTACAGTTTCCGAAAATGTGCGTAAGCCACTTTGCCCTTGCGTCACAGTAGGCGCATTAGCACCGGGAGGATTTCGGCAATGGCCTGAAAAGGTTGGGCGGTAAAGATAGGCCGCACGTCGGGCAGTCTTTCATGCCGGGTGAAAGCATCGTTCGGCACCGTGGACATTGCATTACAAACTCCTCCTCTTATTGATCGTATCTCTTTGTCTCACTGTGTTTTTTGCCAGTCATTTCTAATAACTCTTATCGGATAGCATGGTAACATTGCCTATAGTTAAGGGGTGCATAATTCCTAATGGCGTGCAGAAAAAAGAGCGTGGGCACCAATTTCCACGGAAATTGGTGCCCACGCTCTTTTTTCTGCACGCCATTAGGAATTATGTGAATTATGTTAAATCATGCCGAGTTCCCACTTAGCATCTTCGGTCATCTTGTCGGGCGACCAGGGTGGATCAAAGGTCATCTCGACCTTGCAGGCCCGCACATTTTCTACCTGTCCGACGCGCATCTCGATCTCGGAGATGACATCGCCCGCCATAGGGCAACCCATTGAGGTAAGTGTCATCTTCACATCTACCAGACCGGTCTCATCGTGGATATCGACATTATAGATAAGGCCCAGGTCCACGACGTTGACGGGGATTTCAGGGTCGTAACATTCGCGCAACGCATCTAAAACTTCAGCTTCGTTAATTTCCGCCATGTATCTATGGCTCCTTTGCTTGTTAAACCAGATAATTTACCAGGATTTGTTCTCACTGTAATATAGCCCAATTTGCCCCCGTTGTGCAAGTATTCGAATCCTCAATACCTCATATGTCAAAGCTCCCGCACCCGTTGCAGAAACATCTCGATAAACGCGGCTTCGTTGACACCTGTGGCGACCTGCATGTTGGCGGCTGGCGCGTCTGGTTGGCTGAAATAGGCAACGGTCTGACCAGTGGTGAGTTTGCCTTCTAATTCTACGTCAACGTAGACGGATTGCCAGGTGAGTAGTTGCGGTTGGAATGCGGCGGCGAGGCAGAGCGGATCGTGCATATGGAACTCGGTGACGCTGTATTGTGGGCTGAAGACATCGAAATAGTACGCGAGCATCTGCTGCATGAGCGGCCCGACCCGACTCGTTGACTCTGCCAGTGCATCTACCTGGAAACGGGACAGGCGCGCTTGCATGGTAACATCGAGCGCGACCAGGCGTATAGGCCAGCCTGCGTGAAAGACGATATGCGCGGCTTCTGGATCGACGTAGATATTGAACTCAGCACCGGGAGTGACATTGCCGGGAACGCGCAATGCGCCGCCCATAATGACGACTTCGCGTACCCGTTGGGCGATGCGTGGCTCTCGTCGCACCGCCAGAGCAATATTGGTGAGCGGACCGATGGGAACCAGCGTGATCTCGCCGGGGGCAGCCATGATGCGCTCGATGATCAAATCTACGGCGTGCTGTGCGATGGGCTGTATGTGTGGTTCCGGTAGTTGGACGCCGCCCAGACCATTATCACCGTGGACGTAGGCCGCGTTGGTATGCGGACGCAGCAGGGGGCGGTCGCTCCCACGAGCGACAGGAATATCCGTTCTCCCTAGAAATTCCAGCAGGGCGAGTGCGTTGCGCGTGGTGCTAGCGACACCAACGTTGCCATTGACTGTGGTGATGGCCTCAAGTTGAATTTCGGGAGAGGCCAGAGCCAGGAATAGTGCCAGGGCATCATCTATGCCAGGGTCGGTGTCGAGAATGATACTGTGCATAGGTACCTCTTTTTGAACTATAGGCGGTTCGAACGCATGAATGCCTCCACCTCTTCGCGTGTGGGTAGGCCGGATTGCGCTCCAAATTTTGTCACTTTAAGGGTACTGGCATAGACGGCGAAGCGCAAAGCGTCCTCCGGTGCTTGTTGTTCCGTGAGGGCAACAGTCAGTGCTGCAACAAAGCAGTCACCGGCGGCGGTAGTATCAACCACCTGCACGTTGGGTGCTGCTTGATAGATTGTGCGCGTCGCTCCCGCGCCATCATTAGTAGCGAGCAACGCTCCTTGCGAGCCGAGGGTAATGACGACTGTGCCAGGTCCTTGCTCGTGTAGTACGGTAGCGACGATGCGTGCGTCTTCGAGCGAGTCAACTTTTTGCCCACTCAGGAGACTGGCCTCCGTTTCATTGACGACCAGGATGGCCAGTTGCTGAAGCGCCTCTTCCGGCACAGGTTGCGCCGGTGCCAGGTTGAGGACGACGGGAACGCCCGCGTTTTGACCGGCTGAGATGAGCGTCAATACCATCTCCAGAGGAATCTCCAGTTGCAGTACAAGTGCCTGGGCCTGCTCGATGCCCGCAAAAATAGTCGCGTTCTGCCCCGCATCTTCTCCAACGCGCATATTTGCACCGGAAGCAACGACAATGGCATTATTGCCTTCGGGCGACAGAAAAATAAAAGCAGCTCCACTGGCCTCTTCTTGATCAACGACTATCAGTTCTGTACTCACTCCATTGTCTTGTAACGAAGCCAGCAGCTGTGTGCCGAAAGGATCGTTGCCCACTCGTCCCGCCATCGTGACCGGTGCAGCACCCAGGCGGGCGATTGCCACCGCCTGGTTTGCCCCTTTTCCGCCGGGTACAAATTTGATTGATCCCGCGCCCAGTAGTGTCTCTCCCAACACAGGGAGATGTGACACGCGCACAATCTGATCCATATTGAGGCTACCCACTACGAGAATGATTCTTTTGGCCATTATTATCCCCTCCTCATCGAGCAAGCATAGTCCTTTATCAAAAGCATACGATATAGGATGGTAGAGAAGCAATATCGTTGAAAAATACATTTCTTACTGGATGGTTAAGAGTTCTTAGCGTATATCAACGAATCTCAACCCTAATCATAGCCATCTCTCAACTGAAGTTCAACGGGTGGGATGTATACCTGTCATGTGGAGGAATTACAACACATGGAGGAAATAAGCAAGGTGCGCTTTTTTGTTTCCTTACATTTTTGATAGAGGTGCCTGTTGTCTACTATTTTTCTTGATCGAGATGGGGTTATCAATGAGAACCGTGCCGACTATGTAAAAAACTGGAACGAGTTTCATTTTATTGCTGGTTCGCGGGAGGCGATTGCGCGGCTTACACGAGCAGGCCATACTATTGTAATTTGTACTAATCAAGCGGCGATTGCCCGCGGCCATGTCTCTATTGAGGTTGTTGAAGATATTCACCGCTGTATGATTGCCGAGATTGCGGCATTCGGGGGAGAGGTTGCAAAGGTTTATTATTGTCCACATGCCAAAGATGCCAACTGTCCTTGCCGTAAACCTCGTCCCGGCATGTTGCTGCAGGCGCATGACGAACTGGGTGTTGATTTACACGATGCTATCTTTATTGGCGATAGTATCACCGATATACAGGCGGGCCTCGCCGCCGGTGTGCGCTCAATACTGGTGTTGAGCGGCCTCGGCTTTGATCAGTTCCGCAACCATCATCACGAGGCCAATGGGCTTTTCGGTATCTCTATGGATTTGAAGGATGCGGCAGAATGTATTTTGCGAGGATTATATGCGCAAACCGGGGTGCGGTCTGCCTTGGAACATGCTTGCTATTCTCTTCTTGATGTATCGAAACATTTAGACATATTATCCGCCGCCGAGGTTCTACGCTTGCCAACTGAGGTGTGAATTTCACGCTACTTTTTTGACAGGAACCCGACCGGAGCGGGCAGCAGCGACAAGAGCGTCGTAATCGCGTTCAGTCTGGTCTGCATATGCCTGAGCGAAAGACGCGATGGCACGATCAAACAGATCGCTCGTACCCAGATAGCCACTGATTTGCGCAGGATCACCGGAACGAGCATGAGCACGCGCAAGTGTCCAGCCACAAAGTCCTACATACAGAATAAAATCGTTCTCAAGCAGGTGTTCAAGATTTGGCGTCCCATTCCTGTCACGCAGTTGGCGGATGTAGCAGTCGGTTGCTTCGCTACTCGTCCAGCCGAGAAAAATGTCGGTGGCTGCCTGCATCAAATGTTGTCCGCAGACCACTCGCTCGGCATGGTTGGAATAAATGCTGGGGGCGATGTAACGCTCGTACACCGACGCCTGTGCCTCCTTGATTTGCAGGAAGAGCGGATCGCTATCTTTATCGCCATCGTTGCCCAATAGCAACGCGATGTAGCAATGCGTTCCTACACTGCCCACGCCAACAACTTTCTGGGCAAGGTCTACAACATGGTAACGATTTAAGAGTACCCGTCGATCATCAGGCAATGATGCCTCGTATCCTTCCAGCAATGTCTTCAACCATAGTGCGTGTTCTTCGACCTTCAGGTGCGTGATCAAGGGAGGATCGTCTTTAATGGCGTAGCGGCCATTCGTTTCACTGGTGAGCGTGGGGAAATACCTGCGAACTCGTGTGCCGTTGGGCCACATCAAGTGTGTGATCAATGAAGGCACGATTGGAGCGTCCAACACGTTTGAGGACGCTTTGTGCGTCAACACTGGAGTACCACACGTCGAGATGGTGCATGTTTCCGAACTCCCACATGCGCTCACGGTATGTCCGCAAGCAATTCAATACCGCTTGCCGGTTACTCGCGGCGGAGAAACCGTTTTGCCGACCGGCAACCACGATGCTGGCAGCCAGCCGCTTGACATCCCACTCCCAGGGGCCGGGCAGGGTTTCGTCGAAATCATTCACATCGAAGACCTGGTTGCGCTCCGGCGTTGCATAGGTACCGAAGTTGCTCAGGTGAGCATCACCGCAGATTTGCACTGAGATACCACTGGTTGGTGTCGCCGCCAGATCGTTTGCCATGACGACCGCCGACCCCCGTAGAAAGGCAAAGGGCGAGGTAATCATACGCCCATAGCGAATCGGCACCAGTGCCGCGATACGGGTGCGATTCGATTCTTCCAACAAACTAATCGGGTCGGGCCGATTCGGTGCTGGCGACCACGTTGCATGGCTGGTGCGGGATGCTTGAGAGCGTCGGGCCTTCCCTGTTGCCCGACGCTCCCTGTTTGTGAGCCTGCTCTGTTCTCCGGAAAAAGAGGAAGTTAATTTATTCATGTTCTGCCTCTAGTAGACAATGGCTCAACACACGAAACCACCGTTTTCATACTCCTACAATACGTAAGCAATCGTTCAAAATAAGGTAGCCTCTCAAGGGCGGAGGCATGGCCTACGACGACGAGTTTGCGTTGGGCGCGGGTGAGTGCCACGTTGAGCCGGTTGGGGTTGGTGAGAAATTCGCGCAAGGGACTGGTCGCATCGGGCGTCTGTGTAGTGGCGAACGACATAATAATCACCGGACGTTCGCCGCCCTGGAAGCGGTCTACCGTGTCAATACTCATTGGCGTGGTGGACGAGAGTGCTTGCCAACCTTCCTGCTCGTAGTCGCTAAAGAGGTGGCGGCGAATATTAGCGACTTGCGCACGATAAGGCGCGATGATACCAATGTCACTCTCAGCGATATCGCGCATCAGCAAACCTTGTACGACGCAACGCACAGCGCGAGCCTCGGCATTGCTTATTTTGCTGCCATCATGCTCGGTTTCACTGGAGACATTGACAAAGACGAGCGGATATTCGGGGCGCAAGGTTTGTGTCAACCATGTAGTCTCCTGTGTAAGTGCATCATTTACACGATTGCTTGCCAGAACGCGCTTCGCTATCGTTGGAGCGGCCACTAAAGCACCATCGTAAAAGACTCGTGAAGCGAAATGTGAAATCCACTGGTTCATCCGGTACTGGATGCGCAAGGCGACGCAGGCCGAGATTTCCTGGGAGTGTTCTTTCATATAGTCATTATCCCGATCTTTAAGAAAGCTGAAAAGGGAATCGGAGAGACCCTGTGCGGCGGCTTCTTTGCTCAGCACCAGTGGGGGAAGTTGTTTTTCGTCTCCCACGAGGATGAAGCGTCTGGCGAAACGTAACGCACCTAGAATAGCGGGAATGGTTAGCTGGCTGGCCTCGTCAATGATCGCCACATCGAACTGGAAAAGTGCCTCTTCTGTATGGCTAGCGCGTACTGTTGGAGCATATTTTTCTGATGACCATGTTGCCGTTGTTGAAGCAACGACAGGGATGGTGCGCAACAGTTCGCGGATGTGCTGGTTTTCATCAATCTGTTGCGCGTCGGGTGCGATGTTGGGTGCAAGGAATTGCGCCTCTGCATTGATGAGGTGTTTCAAAAGATGTGTCTGCACGTTGGCGTGTACACTGCGGTCATAGCCCAGGCGCACGTAGTCATGGAAGCCTTCTTTATCGAGGCGCAGAAGCATATTATCTACTGCCTGGTTGGTGAAAGCCGCCAGCAGCACCCGTTGCCCTTGCCCGGTCAACCGTTTGACGATTTCGGCAATGACGCTTGTTTTGCCCGTTCCCGGTGGCCCGTGGACAAGCAGATAGTCGCTCATCTGCACTGCCCGTTCGACCGCGAGGTTCTGCTCATCGTTGAAGTCGGCCCTTTGTGTAACACTGCTATTGTTAAAGCGCGGACGTACTTTGCCCGCGACGAGCGAACGCAGATGAGGGTCGGCATGGAGCCAGCGCAAGAGGTTATGAATGGTGCGCGTATGCACAATATCACTGCCGTAGGCGTCAATCAGCGAGGGTTGTGCGATCAGTTCGGGCGTCCAGGTAGTTATTTCCGTGGAGCTTATGCGGACGATGGTGCCTGTGACGACGGCTCCAGTGATGGGATCGCCATCGCTCAGCAAGATCAAATCGCCCTCGCGCATTTCCGAGGTGTTTTCGCAGCCGAAGGTTTGTAGCCACTCTCCCTGACCTGTTGGCTCCGGCGGGCCAAGAGGGCGCAAATCGCGAATGGTTGCCCCGCGTTGTGTTCGCTGCTCCACCGTCTCTTGCCAGAGCAGTGCCTGTTGCCGCTCTCCTTCGAGTCCTTCCAGACGGAGTAAGGCGTAATATTTCGCGAAGAACGCACGGTCTTCAGCCGTATAGAGGAAGATTGGCTGCGATGTATCGCCAGTAGGGAACTGTTCGGAATGATGCCCGTTCGCCTCTGTCGCCGCAATATTCGTCTTCTCCGCTGTCTCAGGGAGTTTGATGCCCGTTGCCGGTTCTGGTGCTTGCCAATCCAGCAGCGCGGAAACCTGTTGGCATTGATGCAACACAGAACATTTTGTGCAGCGCGATGGCCCCGGCGGTGCTGGTGGGATACCGGTCAGATGGCTGAGAACAAGCATGTTGCGTGTCTCAATGACGTGGTGCAGTTCTTTGACGGAGAATGGAATGCCGACTGCTTGCGCCTCGCCGGGCGTGCCGCTATAGAGGAGAGTTGCCATCGCTTTTTTCATTGTACTATCGCGCCGGACGGTCAGCAGTGCGTGATAGCCCTGAACCTGCCGTCGATGCTCGGATTTCGGCAGGTTGCCGTTGGCCCCGCCGGTTTTCAATTCGAGCAGGCGTTGGCGTCCCGCCTGTTGCCAGAAGATATCCATGCGTCCGCGCAAGCCAATTTCGGGTGCCAGCAGAAACGTCTCGGCACGCACCGAATTTTTGCTTTGCAGTCCACTTTCATATCCTGCGGGCATATCCCATAAGGTCGAACGCTGATTCTGAAACCATGTCGCGAGGCTCTCAAGGTGCGGCGCAACATCTGCGCGTAATGCTTCGCCGGAGATATTAGCGACGGCTAGATCGATACTGCTATTTTTCAATGCCTCTTGCAGGTGGCGTTGCAGCATCTCCAGCGGTGTTTCATGTCCTTGCTGCGTGTGTCCATTCATCAGTTCGCCGCGATCATGTTCTTTGAGCAATTCTTTGAAGCAGCTATGGACAAGATTTCCGCGCACGGTTGCCGCTGATGTGGAAGATGGCACGAGTTGGTTCAGCAGATACTGGCGGGCGCAGTATTCCGCCGAGTTGAGGTCGGTAATATTAAGGACGCTGTCTGGCTCCAAAACTGCCAGTGTATAGGTATTGGCGGTATAGCGATGCAGTGGGCGTCCTCTGTACTCTTCTATGGTAGGAAGCTGTGGCAGGTGATAGACACGCAGTCTCAGCGTTCTCATCGCGCCGCCCACGGCTTTGAGACCTTTCACAAGGTTATGGTAATATTTTGTGAGCAGCAAGGAGACAAGCATCGTGCCGGTATCAAGCGTCACGAAGGGGAGGATATCGCCGTTGGCGTTCCCCTCGTGCACCCGCAGAATAGTCCCCTCTATCTGTGCCACGGCACAGGGATGAGCATCCAACGCGCAAAGAAAACAGGCGTGATGCTGTGTTTCACTGGTTTGCCCTGCGACATCGTGCGTTGCCATCAAGTTCTCCCTTTTGCTTGTTCGTTGCTTTATAATAGCAGGGAAACATGGTTCAGGTCAATTGCTGTCCCGGCGCTTACCCGACAAAGATATTGACCGAGGGAAAGAGGAGTATATGCACACACCGCCGATTCGTACTTTGACGCTTGGTATTGCTGAGGCTCATCCACTGACACCAACAATTATTGCGAGAGCCGCTGCATTCTTGCAAACCGCTCAGGCGCGTTTTACCGGTGCTGGATACGAGGTACAGACGGTACGGCTCTCGACGCGCCCACTTTTTGAGGATTGTGGTGATTGGTCGGTACAGGCTTTGCGAGAGTATGCGCACAAGTTGCAGAGCATGTTGGATGATGCGTCAATTGATTTTTGCTCAATTGGCCCGGCCCCGGCTGCCCGTCCAGGTTTCCTACTGGAGCGTATTGACCTGTTAGCCGACCTGCTGATTGAGACGAGCGTGTTGAATGCCAGCGTCCAACTGGCCGACGGAAAGCATGGCCTGCGTGCTGAAGCGGCTATGCCTGTCGCTCAGGTAATTCGGCGTCTGGCGGACGAAACGGAGGAGGGTTTTGGTAATTTTCGATTTGCTATGCTGGCGTGCGTAGCGCCCGGCGGCCCTTTTTTCCCCGCGGCGTATCACGAAGGACCCGCTAGTCTCTCAATAGGTCTGCAAGGTGCGGGTATCGTTGCCGGCGTTTTAAGAGCATGGGCAAATAGGACGCAATTGCCATTACCACTTATGGAAGCCAGCCAGCGAATCAGAATCGCACTTATTGAGCAGGTGACTCCTATTGTTGCGCTTGGAAAGCAGCTTGCTCGTGAACAAAAGATGCGCTTCGGGGGTATTGATGTATCGCCTGCACCGTTGGGTGAGGATAGCATCGTTAATGCGCTGGAACTGTGTGGCTATGGACAATTTGGTACGCCTGGGACGTTGGCGGTGGCGGCCGCACTGACATCAGCGTTAAAAAATACTGGATTGCCGACATGCGGCTATTGTGGTCTTATGCTGCCGGTATTGGAAGATGCATTGCTGGGGCAACGCTGGGCGGAGGGTTTTGTCAACACGCACCAATTATTGCTCTATTCGGCGGTGTGTGGCACCGGACTGGATACTGTGCCGCTAGCGGGCGATATTGTGCCAGAGTCTATAGCGCACCTCTTACTGGATGTGGCGACACTGGCTGTGCGTTTACAAAAACCGCTTTCAGCGCGACTCTTTCCCACGCCTGGGAAAAAGGCCGGTGAGCCTACAACGTTTACGTCGCAGTACCTCACTAATACTCTCATCAAGTAGAGGCAGAGACAAAAAAAGCAGGGGTTATTTCGCATTGCGAAATAACCCCTGCTTTTTTTGTCTCTGCCTCTACTTGAGGCTTGTGCCCCACAGGACTTCCATCACGCCGTCATACGATTGCTTCAGATTTTCGTACAAATTGGCGTTTTCGATGGCAAGGGCGGAGAGGCTCGCGAGGACAGTCATGAATTGAATATCGTCTTCGTGGAATATGCGCGGTTCTCCGGTGTAGACGCGCAAGACACCGATGGCATTGCCGTGTACCTCTAATGGAACACACAGAGCGGAGACGATGCCCTCATTTTTCGCGGCATCCTGATACTGGAAGCGTTTATCTGTGCGCACATCGGGAATATAGACAGATGAGCCGCAGAGTGTCTCGCTATCAATCAGGCTGCGCTTGATATCTACTGGCCCTTTTGCCAGGTAATCTCCGCTCAATCCATAGACGGCGGCAATTTGTAGGCGACCTGTGCGCGATTCCAGCAGGCGTAAAACGCAACCTTTTACTTCCATCGCTTCGGCAATGCTCACGGCAACGCTTTGCAGTACCTGTTCCAACTCGAGGGAGGACGAAATAGTTAGCGCAGCCTGGTGGAGCGCGGTGTAGTAATCTTTGTGTGTCCGTTCTGATAAGTCAGCGGATCGCGAATCTGTTGTCATAAGTTCAGGTTCATCCCTTCCGAGGTAGCAACGCCCTTACAAGGTGAAACGTAAGTGGATGAGGTACCATACTCTCTCAATGTAATTATACCATATTTCACCTGCATGCTGGCAATAGCGCGAGGCCCACAGGGATAATGAACAGAGAGAGGCAATAGTCGCGCCGCGACTATTGCCTCTCTCTGTTCATTATCCCTGTGGGCCTCGCCAAATCGCTGCTAGCTCACAGTATCCTGCACAATCCAGACGCGGCACTGTGCATTTAAAAGGACATACGGAATTGTTTTTCCCAGATCGTTGTTGGGTGTTTTATGAGTATTACGTACTAAGCCAAGCATAACGAGAGCGCAGCCGTGGTCTTTTACTTCGTCAACGATGGCTGGGCCAGCATCACGGGCCTGGACAACCTCGGCTACCGCATCACAACCAGCGTCTTCAGCTATTGAAAGGGCCTCATTGAGCAGCCTATCGGCGTTTTCGGACTCTTTGGTGAGGACAGCTTTCAGGGGCAGTGTACGTGGAACTTCGATAATGTGAACGAGGTGAACTTTGCGCTTCGCTTTCTTTGCCATGAGACAGGCCAGGCGTACCAATTCGGTATCGAGCTTTTTCCCGTCGACAATGACGGCAATGTCGCCCGTCGCACCTACCCCTGGAGCAGATTTACTTATTTCTGCCTCTTCTCTGGTTTTTGTGCGCCATAAGTGAACCATTTTTTCTCCCTCCCGGTGGAGCATGATAACTAGCATCATTGGGCATTTTCAGTTTTCAGCATATTTCAGCGTATCGTCTTCGATGCGTTTCCACACAGGTTATACAAATTCTATACCGTAAAAGCCGAATCGTCAATGGTATAAATGCACAAGAATAGTGGAGGGTATAGGATAGTTATGTTAGATTACTCTTCTCGCTCAATTGTTGCCATCAGTCCACGTTCCTGCAGCCGCTCCTGGTAAAGCTCAGCAGTCTCTTTGGGGCAAACGGCGACAACGGCACTTCCTGTGAGATGAGCGGTCAACATGATGCGTTCTGCTTCTGCCCGTGTCAACCTGCTCACAGTATGCAATAATACAGCGACAACGTAGTTCATTTCATTGTACTCGTCGTCAAAGAGAACAACCTTATACGGTGGGAGCAGCCTCGCTCGCAGGCGTACCAACTCCTCGAATTCTATGTGCCGTTGTGGTGGTGTTACTGCGCTATTGGACATAATAATCTAACTCCAAATTAGTTGTGGTATTCAATGACTTGCATGTTCTGCATAGCGTGCATATCTGCTATGTCTATTGTACTCAGGTGATGCAAAAAAAACTAGTCTTGTAGGAAAATATCCTAGTACTTTCAGGAGTGACGAGTAGGAGCCGATTTATCGCGCTCACCGCCAATTCATCGGCTCCTACAGTAGCTGTTCAATACGCGCAATGGCTTCGTCGCGTGAGATGCTACCAGCAAGCAATGCATCAAGAACATCACCTATAGCGGTGGAATAGCCGTTTACTTGCGTGGCAGGCGTTGAAGGTACTGCTGGTAATGGCTGCATTTCTGGCATTGTCGCTGTTGCTGAAATGGTAGATGTAACGGACGAGTCAGGAGTTTCCTCCTGTTTTGCGGCTAATTCAGTTACAGGTTGCGTGGGTTTAGTGCGCCTTGCAAGAATTCCGCTACGTATGCTTGTCCAGAGGTAGATTGCAGCGACAATAACACCGGTAATGAATGCGGCGAGGCCACTGTGAGCGGTGTATTGCCAGTTGTCGAGCGGAGAACCAAGGATGGCCGTACTGTAGGCATAAAGGGCGACGGCACCGCCGATGGCGATAGCCAGGATGCCGCCGCCGAGTAAGGCAAGCACGAGGCCGCGCAATGGGATAGCGCGTGCTTCCTGCGTACTGCGCCGGTTTAGAAAGATGTTGAGCGGAAGGTAGCCAATGCCTGTGAGCATTGTGGCGCTGGCGAAGGCCCAGCTCTCGCCGGTCAATGCTGTGCTGGAAGGGGCAATCGCTTCCAATATGTTGAGCAGGAGCAGTCCGCAACCCCACCAGAATGTAAGGCCCATGAGGATGGCGGTAATTGCCTGGAGAGTCAGGTTAGTCGAAGTCTTTTCGCTTGGATGGAGTCGGACGATTTTGCGTAACCAGAAAAGGTAGACGCCAATGGTAATCAGGCCCAGACTAAGCGGCGATATGAAGTCATATTGGGCGAAGGGGCCTGATAGTTGGTCGGAGGCAATTGAGACCTTGAGAATGGTGAGCAGGAGCAAGGTAAAGATGCGGTACGCGCCCACGAGGACGTAGATAAAACCGAAGCCATAACTAATGAAGTGGAATACACGGCGGAAAAGCGACGCCGTATCACTGCGGCTGAGGTAGCCATACCAGAGCCAGAACAGGACAATAAAGAGAGTGCTGCCAATCAGGCTAAGCAGATTAGGCCCTTGCGAGCAGGGTGTGAAACCGGTGCATGTGTTCGTGCCTGACCCTCTGCCGCCGTAGAAAAGGGCGTCTATTAATTGACCCACACTTGATAGCCAGTTTGTGGCAAGGATAAAGAGCAGGATCAATTGCGTGCCGTAAAGGTGGATACGTTGGAAGACGAGAGCGGCCCCAGCATTGGGTTGTGTGCGGCGGCGTTCCCAATCCAACCATGCCCAGAGGGCAAGTGCCGAGATGGCGAAGGCGGCTGAGCCACTTACATCGCTGGCCGCTTCACCAAGCATGGAGATGGTAAGCGCACCAATGCCGACCGCCAGCGGCAAGGTCACTATCTCCGCGAAATTCAGGAAAAATGCGCGTACAGCTCCGCCGCCTGCTGTCGGATCATTCGGGTCGCTGCGCATATCGCGGCGAATGAGCCAGTAGTGCAATCCACCAACCAGTCCGGCAATGAGCCATGAGACTACGGCGAATGTTCCCGATTGAATGATGCTGGCACTGGTTGGTACGTTATAGGTGTTCTGAAAAATCGTTTGCGCCAGAATCGTTTGTAAGAATATGCCCAGGCCGACAGCAGCAAAAATGAGCATCGCAATATAGACGATATAGAGGTAAACCCTGTAAAGACTATGTAACATAAATCCTCCTGCTACGCTGCCCCTGAATAGGTTGCTAAGGATGAAAGATATAGAGCAGCTTATAAGGGGATTATATCCTATTTGCGCTCTTCAATACGACTTCCGCTAACTACACGGAGGCTGGCCCGGGCCGAGATCGCTGCTATTACTGGTAGTGCTGCTGGTACCGCTGCCATAGCTGGAGATTTTCCAATTGCCGCCGGTATCTTGTTGAAGGGTGAGGTGCATCTGATAGGTACCTGGTTTAGTGTTCAGCGTGCGCGTAATGTTATAGGTATAGCTCTGCGTTTTGCCATCGCTGCTGGTAGTGGCGCTATTGGCTACTTCGTTGTAATCGGTGACTGGCCCATAGCAGTGGTCATCGTTCTGGGCCTGTTGTGTAAATTGTTGTTGTGTCATTTGAATGGTGAGCGTAGGGGCGAGGTCATTAAAAGCATTATCATAATTTTGACTTTGTAGATTCGAAAGAAAGTCCGTCACCGTGTTTGCCGATCCCTGAGAGGCGTTAAGTGCGCTGAAGAAGTTCACGGCAGCATAGCCGATACCGCAGGCTAACAAGGCACAGACGATAAATACGATGCACCAGGTGAGCAGACGCTTTCGCGTACTGCGTGGCCTGGGCTCCTCGCGCTGCGGGCGAGCGACACGCGGTGTATTGGGAGGACGATCCACTCTTGCCATATTTGCTGGACGCCGGGGGATCGAGCGTTGTTTTCCCGTACCATTCCCATTGTATGCTGCGAGACGCTGACTGGAAGACGTATCCCAGGGTTCATTATCCCGGCCTTGTCGTCCTGACATGCTGAAATCCTCCTCGTCAAGAAAAACAGATGCGATGCTTTTCGCTGCTGTATAACGCTATCTTTACAGGTATATCTTCTCGTATTGTACTACATATTTATAACGACTATGCCATCGAGATGGGCATGTGCTAGCTGTAACTGCTCCTGCGCCTGTTTTGCTTGAGTGCGCGTTGTGCGTCCATTAGCAATGATCAGCAGCATGTGCGCGACTTCTGCGCCAAGCAATGAAGCATCGGGACTGGATAGGACGGGTGCGCAGTGGAAAATGATCATGCCCGGCTCTGTTTCTGACTCTGCCAGGTATTCGCGAATGCAGGCAATCACATCGTGTAGTTTTGTTGAGAGCAAGACGGGAACGCCTGCACTGGCGTTGCCTGTACCGAGGATGCGCAGGCCAGGAACAAAAGTCTGTTGTAAAGACGCCCCGATATGCTGCGCTGTGATGGTTTTCGCGCTCAAGAGTTCTGATAGGCCATCGTTTTTTGCCAGCCCAAAACGTTGTTGCAGGCTTGGAGTGCGCATATCGGCATCTACGAGAATTGTAGGCGTACCACTTTGGGCGGCTGCAATGGCGACATTCGCGGCTGCTGTGGCATATTCAGCATAGGCGGCTGGTGTTGCCAGCAGGAGCGTGTATTGCCTGTGTTCCTGGCTATCCCAATGCGTGCGAATAGTGGCGTACAAGGTATAGTAGGCACTACTGTATGCCGAGTTCGGATCATAATCTGTCAGCAGGGCAACCTGCTCTTGCGAACGAATACTCACGGAGAAAACTCTCTTTCACTAATCTAACTATTCCAGGTGTTGCTGTATCACTTACGCGCTCTGAACAGTTACGAAGTATGATTATCTACAGTAGTGTCTACGGTTACGATTTTTCATCACGAATGCTGGATTTGCCAGGAGAAGGAGGGCGTGGTATGGTTCCATAGATTGGGAGCTGGAGCAGCTCCATTGCGTCATCCTTACTTCGGATGCGATCGTCGAAGTAGTCAAGCAAGAATGCCAGGGCGATAGCGATAATCAGCGCGACCAGCAATATAATAATGAACTGGGTTGGTTTGTTTGCGGCTGAGCCGGGTACTGTTGCTGGGTCAGATGCGGCACTGATTAGTTTTGCTGTGACTATAGGCTGCCCCGCGGTATTTGTGGCTGAACACGAGCTGCCCTGTGGAACATCGTAATTGAGGTAAGTGCAGATGTTGGCTGTCGTAACTTCACCGATGGCATTGCTAATCGCCCACGCGCCGGGGACGGTATTCCAGTTGACGGTGATGGTGACGAGCGTATGGGCGCGTTGTGCCGTGATGGCTCCACCGATAGCTCCAGCGTTCTGCCAATCGCCCAGATTGGGATTCGCGCCATATTTTTGCGTAATCTTCCCCATATCCGCTTGAATTTGCTGCGAAATCTGTGTATCGAAGGTCGAAGATGAGAGAATCGGCCCTGTTGTCAGTGCATCGGCGAGAGACTCAGAGACAGTGACCATATCGGCACTGCTGAGGTCCTGTGGGTCAATAGGTTGCAGACCGACCTGAATGGTAACATTAGAGCTATATGCTTTCAATGCACCAGGCGTTTTATACAGGTGGTAATATTCGTAGCCGACGTAGAGAGCTACTACTCCAACGATAAGCACGACGAGCCAGAGGCGTCGCCAGATAATTTTTCCATATGTCAATAATTCCATGTATATGTACCCTTTCCGGGCGAGAGTTGCGTTGTGCTAAATTGTTTGATGAGAGGGTAGCTCGTTGGCTTTCCCTTCGCCCATTTTTGCTTCGATAAATTGTAATATACGCCTGTGGAAGCGCGGCATATCAAATTCCAGGGCATGGTTCCGAATGACTCTGCGGATCAAATGCGTCGTTCATCGAATGTAGCCAGCACGATGCGAGGCTATCTACTGTTTGCTCGTGAAAGAAGACGCCGGTGATGTCATCAATGACGGAGGCTAAAGCTCCGCCAGCGCCATAGGCGATGACGGGACGACCGGAGGCCTGGGCTTCCAGCGGTGTGATGCCGAAATCCTCTTCACCTGGGAACAAAAAAGCACGACAATGCGCGTAATAGTGAAGGACATCTTCATCGGAGAGGCGTCCCATAAAGCGAATGGTCGGGCCAGCCATTTTTTTGAGCCGTGCCTCGTCGCGCCCACTGCCGATGATAACCAGTGGGAGGTGCAGCCGATTGCAAGCTTCAATTGCCAGGTCTATGCGCTTGTAGGGTATCAGGCGACTAACGATCAGAAAATAATCCTCCGGCTGTGTCGCGGGATCGAAATGAAAGCGGCTGGCTTCAACGGGTGGTGGAATGACGATGGCGTCGCGCCGATAGTATTTCTGAATGCGTTCAGCGACGACGGGCGAATTAGCAATGAAGTGATCAACGCGCATGGCACTGGTCTGATCCCAGATGCGTAGGCCGGTCATCAGCAATGGCAAGACTTTGCGGGCCACTTTGCCCAGTTGCTCGCGCTCAACATATTCATCATAGTTCCAGCACCAGCGCATGGGCGTATGGCAATAGCAGATGTGCATCGTTTCGGGCCGGGTGATAACGCCTTTGCCGAAGGCACTGGAACTGCTGAGTACAAGATCGTAGCCGCGCAAATCGAGACTTTCCATTGCGAACGGATAGAAAGGTAAATAGGGTTGGTGGTGTTTGGTGACCAGCGGCAATTTCTGCATAAAGGATGTGCGAATATCCATGTTCTGGAAGGCCGGATCGACGCGCTTCGGGTCATAGATAGATGTATAGATGGGCGCGTCAGGGAAAATCTCGTGAAAGGCCAGAACGACACGCTCGGCCCCACCCATTTGATTGAGATAGTCGTGAACCAATGCTACTTTCATACTATTAATATGCTCCTCGACTGAATAGTACTGCCGGAATGGTGCGCAAAAGAATCTGGAAGTACAGGCGTAGCGACCAATTCTCGATGTAGTAGAGGTCCATCAAGACACCTTCATCAAAGCTGATATCGCTGCGTCCGCGCACCTGCCATAGACCAGTCAGGCCGGGCTTGATTGCCAGGCGGCCCTTTTGCCATTCTTGATATTGTGCGACCTCGTTAGGCAATGGTGGGCGTGGCCCCACGAGGCTCATGTCACCTTTGAGCACGTTGATGAGCTGTGGAATTTCGTCAAGGCTGGTACGGCGCAAGAACTTTCCGACAGGGGTGATGCGCGGATCGTCTCTCATTTTGAAGAGCGGCCCCTGCGGCTTCATTTTTCGCCATCAGTGCCGCCAGCACCTGGTCTGCATTTTTGTACATCGAGCGGAATTTATACATCTTGAATGGTCGCCCATTCCAGCCAATGCGTGTTTGTTTGTAAATGACCTCTCCCGGAGAGGTGAGACGAATGGCGAGGGCGATGCAGAGCCAGAGAGGAGAACCGATGACAATGATCACTGATAGCGACGACGATATCAACGACACGTGTGATGAGACGTTGGTAGCGTATTGAACGAAGCCTGCTTGATGCCAATCAGTGGAATGCCTTCGATGGCCTCCATGTCAATGCGCGAAAGGCTGAGTTCGTACAAATCGGGTACCAGCTTGAATGAGGTGCCGAACCGCTCACAGAGGCGCACAGTTTTAATGGATTGTTCATGCAAGGTGGAAGGAAGGCAATAATCACCTCATCCACGTGCATTGAGCGAATGACAAGGTTAAGGTCTTCCAACGTGCCGAGCATCTTGAATCGCCCGAAATCGCTGGGCGGCTCATTCATATCGTGTAAGAAACCGACAATGGAGTAACCCAGGTGGGGGTTCGCCGCGATATGCTGCATGATGATCTTGCCCAGGCGTCCGGAACCAACGACGAGCAGACGTGTCTCGCCCAGACCGAGGCGATAGAGCATACCCATCGCGACCGAGACGATGAGCCGTCCCAGCGAGAGCACGACGATAATTGCGTGCCCACACGAATGGCACGAGTAAGCGCGAATTTGATGGCGGTTGGAAAATGAAGAAGTAGGTAATCAGAAAAGCCAGACCGATCGTCGCGGAACTGGCGATGGTCCATACCTGGCGAAACCATCTGCCGGTCAGGCGAATTTTATACAGGCCACGGACACGCGAAAATGACGATCAAGCCAATGACGATACCGAATATCAGCGGGATAAAGCCGGTGATGGGTCGTAAACACTTCTTTGGTTTGCGTGTTGTTTTCGATATTATTGCGCAGGGAGGCGAGAATGTCATTTCTGAAAAGGAGATTATAACGAATGTAATACGCAAGGCAGAAACGAGACATACACCAAATTAACATCCAGGAGAAACATAGCGATGCGCTCGAAGATGCGCCATTGGTGTCGGTGCGAGCGCCGCTTCGAGATGGCTTTCATTATAGGGCCAGTAGCTCCTACAGCCATATCCAATGCTCCTGTCCTATCGGTATCGCGGGCTGATTTTAGTCAGTTTGCGATAACTTATTCACGATTCGAGCTATATCCTACTATCCTACAATATTTTATATGCTTTAACGCACAAAAGACATCCCTTGAGCATGCTTTTTGCCAGTACGTCGTGTTGCTGCCTGCTCATACACATGCAATGTGTGCTGCGCCATTGTGTGGGCTGAGAAACGCTCGGCGATAGTGGGTGCCATGTCCGGCATTTTTCACGCAAAGCTGTATCAGTTATCGCCATGTAGAGCGCATCGGCCATTGCTGTTACATCGTGCGGATCTACCGGTCAGTGCTATACCAGCACCCGCCTCGGGTAGGCTGGAAACAGTTGATGTGACCGTTGGTGTTCCGCAGGCGAATGCCTCTGCGACCGGTAGTCCAAAGCCTTCGTACAGCGAAGGATAGACAAAGGCAGAGGCGGCAGTGTACCAGGTTGCCTGTTCCTCGTCCGGCACAAAGCCTGGGAAGATCACCTCTGACTCCAGACCCAGCGTTCGCACCTTCTCAAAGATTGTATCGTAGAGCCAGCCCTTGCCACCGGCAATCACGAGCTTTTCCGTACTTTATAAGTTTGTCGCAAGCGTGCATAAGCCTCAATGAGCGTTGGGATGTTCTTGCGTGGCTCCAATGTGCCCAGGTAGAGCAGAAATCCTCCTGTCAGCCCATATTTCTGGCGTAGTGCATGTATCTCTTCATTCATTAAGAACGTTTGAAAATCGCTCATTGATACATGTATAGACAGTTTGGATGTGATTAGCCGGTATGCCGACGAATTCGACCGCATCCTGCTTGGTGCTTTCTGAGACCGCGATAATCCTGCTTGCACGCTGCAGACTGCGCACGGTAAAGGTACGATGGTAGAGCCGCTTCGAGCGGGTCAACACGTTCGGGAAAGCGCAAGAATGCCAGATCATGCAAGGTTACGACGCCCGCACAGCGCTGCAGGCAACCTCTCAGGCAGCACGTTGACGGGCGAATGCAGCACATCAATGCGTTTTTGCCGGATAAGCGCCGGCAGTATCAATTGCTCCCAGGCGATACGCGCCGCTGGTTGTGACTCAGACCAGGTGGCAGGAACATATGTTATCTGAGGATGACAGGCCGACGCAGGTGAAAGCACGAGAGCTGTTCTATGACCGTCTGCCCATTCACAAACACCATATATTCATGTTCTCCTGGTTGTTTTGCCAGTTCCAGTCAGCAGAGAACGAATATAGCGACTAACTCCGCCATTGCGATAATTCTGGCTGAAAGAGAGCAATTGAGCATTTATACCAATATGCATACCGACAATACTCCTCAAGGCTATAACGTGCTTGCAAATTGTCAGGTAACAGCCTGGGGTTTTCTACCTATTCTCTGCGCCATACAAGTGCATTCTCACGAGAATACTGGCTGAATCTCGCCTCGCCCATAAAGTGTACTGAGGGCAGATTGCACGGTCGTATTATAGAGAACGTACTGCGGAGGTTTTGGATGGTCGCGCCTTGTGCGGACGCAACCACGCTGAGCAGGTCTGGCCGCCGTGCGGGCAGTCCCCATCAGCAAGGGAGGTACGTATGTTCTCAAGTATATTCTCTAAACGCTCAATCGTATATTCTATGGCCCGATTGGCATCTTCTGCTGAGCTATAGACCTCGCCATGACCGGCAACTATATGCTTAAACGCGCCTGTTTGCGTTTTCAGTGCAGTGAATGTCGCAAGTCCTGCCTGCATATCGGTATAAAAAGGAATGTGATGCTTATCGAGAATAGCGGGTGTTAAGAAGGCATCGCCAACGAATAGTGTATCGCCGAAAGCAAGGCCCACTTGCTCAGTGCTATGTCCTGGTAAGGAGCGAATATGCACGGGAAGATGATCAATTTGCTGTTCGTTGCCTTCAAGGATGGTATCGGCAAGGCAGGGTTTGGCGAGCAGAAATTTATGCTGGAGATCGCGGGGCGGTTGCGCCCCGCTGAAGAGATAGAGCGGCTCTAGAATTGGTCCTGACATGACGGCGGCCTCGACGCGGGTAGCGTAGACCTTGAGGCCGGTTTGACGTACCAGATATTGCGCGCCCCCGAAATGGTCGGCGTGGGCATGCGTGACGAGCAGTGCCGTCGGCGTCAATCCCAATGCCTTGACCTGCTTCAGGATATCACGTCCCGCTATCTTTGTCCAATCCGCTATCTATGATCAGGCAGCGTCCTTCGGCGGCAATAACGCCGATGTTGGCCCCACCTTGAATGATCCATATCTGTTCATGAAGTTGTGTCAGTTGATATCTTTCCTGTCTTCCCCAAATAGTCTAGTATGTCTGCCTTCCCCAAATTATGCGAAAGAGTATACCCTGTTGCAATACATTGTGCGTGGTATGCAACCGGAATAAAGAAGAACGATATATCTATGCAAACGTGCTAAAATATAGCGTCCATTGCATTTTTCTCTGGTCAGTGTATTATAGCCTAAAGTTAGTTATGCATAGTAGTCCATAGTAAGCATCGCGAGCAAGAGAATATTCAGCGCGAAGACATAGCTACTAAATACGGGAGAAAAGTGCGTTGCCCAAACAACTCCGTCTTGATGTTGCGCAACTAACAGACGTTGGTCGTAAACGTGAACACAATGAAGATAATATGGCCCATGTCATACCGAAGGATCAGCAGGTGATGGCAAGAAAAGGGGCGTTGTTTATCGTCGCTGATGGGATGGGAGGTCATGCGGCGGGGAAGTAGCGAGTGAGATAGCGGTGGATGCTGTCACCAATGTCTACTATCAAGATGATAGCGATGATGTGGCTGTCTCGTTGCTCCATGCGATTAAACGTGCCAATGCAATGATTCACCAGCGAGCGGCGGAAAACCTGTTGCGCAGTGGCATGGGGACAACATGCGTTGCCGCGGTGCTGTGTGGCAGTATGGCCTACATTGCCAATGTAGGGGATAGTAGGGCTTATCTTGTACGCGGTGGTCAAGTTCGTCAGGTATCGCAGGATCACTCCTGGGTAGCGGAGCAGGTGCGTGCTGGTTTGTTGACCGAGGAACAAGCGCGTACCCACGCACAGCGCAATGTCATTACCCGTTGTCTTGGTACGCAGGCCGATGTGGAGATAGACGTTTTCCCTGAACCACTCGAGGAAAATGATGCGTTAGTCCTTTGTACAGATGGGCTTTCGGGTTTAGTAAGTGACGATAATATACTCAGAGCGGTAGAGCAAGCCGGGCCACAGGAGAGTGTCTATAATTTAATAGAGCAGGCAAACGAAAATGGAGGACCCGATAACATCACTGCGATTGTTGTGCGCGTACAGGAAGTCGGTTGGGAACCTCCGACCATGCGTCGTTCAGCCTTCACAAGTAGTCGCGAGGTCGGTGAAGAAACAGCAGTATTAGGCGCGCTGCCCGGTGGTGCTTCAACGCTGGTTGGCGATAGAGTCGGGGTTGCTTCTAGCTATCCATTACATTTGTCCAGTGGCCCATTATCCTCACATGACAGCATCACTGCTCCACAGCCAGCTATTGCAGCACGTCACAGTCGTGGTCGCCTCTTTTATCCCACGCTGGCTTTGCTTGTATTGCTGGTAGTAGTTGCTGTTGGTTCCGGTGCCTACTATTTTATCCATACGACGAATGGCCCAGGCATTGATCAATCCTTGCAAACCACAGGGACATTGATTACGAAAGCGAATGAAGAGGCCGCTACCAACCCTACTCAAGCGTTACATGATCTGGCAACTGTACAAAATGCTTTGCGCACTGTCCAGAGTAATCCCTTAACCACTACCCAGAAGCAGAAAGTGGCGAGTTTACAAAGGAACATGACCGGTGCCGTTCAATCAGCGATTACACAGTATAATCTGCAATCAGGCATTACCATGCTGACCTGTCCAGGTGTTCCTCTTGCTGTCACCACTGGCTCACCTGCTGTGTCGCAGCTACAACTAACGACTCTTCCGGCCTCGAAAGACCTTCCGACGCTTTACGCCCTGGGGACCGACGCTCAAGGGAAAAACGGCACTGTCTATCAGGTGAATGACTCAACTCTGACGCCTGTTCCTCACCTTCCGCTGCCAGCCACAGCTCCGCAGGTGCTGAGTATGGCGGCCAGTGGGCCGCAATTGCTGCTCCTCTCCTCTTCGGTGGTGTCCGGGACGACCCCGCAAAGGTATGCCTTGAGTGCCTACGTACCCGGCGAGAAGAAAGCTCCTCCATCGGTGGTTGTCACGGCACAAAACGGGCAAACGCCCACCATCGTGACAGCAGCGGAACCGGATGTCTACGTGATTGTCACCTCGCCGACCGCTTCCTCCACCACGGTCTCCGTCCAGGATTATACCATCACGCCACAAGGAAAGCTCAGTGCGAAACCGGCGGTCGAGACCTTAACCGCTTCTTCCAATATCGTGAGTGTAGCGGCTCTTCCCCATCAGCAACTGTTTTTCCTGTTGGCCGATGGCTCAGTCCACAGTCTGCAATTTACCCCCGGCTCTGGTGCCTTTACGAGCGTGTTTGTATCCAGTGCGATCCCTTCGCCATTGGCGACCGGTGCGGCCAACGCGACGAACTTTACCGCGCAAACGCCCGTGCCGACCGCTTCACCCGTCTCCCAGCATGGGGTGCAATCCTTATCCATCGGAGCAAGTATCGCCAGTAGCCTTGTCGCGAGCCACATTGGCACGACGCAGCATTTGTTTGTGATGGATGCCTACTCACATCGCCTGCTGGATTTTACCGAGACTACCCTACCGACTGCCGGGGTTCCACAAACGACTCCCACGGTGACGAGTGGGACGGCTACCCCAGGCAATGGGGGAGGTACGATTGGCACAGGGACAACAGTCACAACCGGTAGCAATAGCGTGACGCTCAATTTGGTCGGACAGTACATCTCTCCCACACTATTCCCGCAATTAAAGGGCATGGCTGTCGCGTCTGATGGTTCAGCATGGTCCATTGTCTCGCAAGGGCCATCTTCGACGCTCAATTTGCTCACATTGCAGCCACAGGAGAATTCTCAAGCCGTTTGTACATCACAGTAACGCTGAACTAGCGAATGGTTTGAGAGCATTGATAAACCGGTCCCCATCGCCCGGAAATATAGTCTGACACGTATATTTTTCGCTAGAACGATACAGTAAGGAGCTTTGAACGTCGTGGGACTTGAAGTGCATTACCGCACACATACGTGCGGCGAATTAAATAAAGAAAATATTGGACAACATGTCACGTTAGCAGGCTGGGTGAATTGGCGACGCGACCATGGCGGCCTTGTTTTTCTTGATATTCGTGATCGCTATGGTATCACCCAGGTGATTTGCGACCCAGAGCGTTCGCCAGAAGCGCATCAGGTTGCCTCGGAGTTACGCTCCGAATACGTGGTGCAGGTGAGCGGAACGGTGGTTAGTCGTTTGCCTGGCACGGAAAATCCAAATCTTCGTACCGGTGCGATTGAGGTTGCGGCTGACCGCATTGAGATTCTCAACCCTTCGCGTACTACGCCGTTTCCGATTAGCGATACCATGCAGGTGGATGAGGCGTTACGACTCAAGTATCGCTATCTCGACCTGCGGCGTCCCGGTATGCGTGACAACATGGTTTTGCGACACCGCGTCGTCAAAGCCATTCGCGATTACCTGGATGAACGCGACTTCCTCGAAATTGAGACACCGATTTTGATGAAGAGTACACCGGAGGGGGCGCGTGACTACCTGGTTCCCAGCCGCCTCTATCCAGGCGAGTTTTATGCTCTGCCGCAGTCGCCGCAGCAGCTCAAGCAGTTGTTGATGGTGGCGGGATTTGATCGCTACTTCCAGATAGCGCGTTGTTTCCGGGACGAAGACCAACGCTCGGACCGCCAGCCAGAATTTACCCAGCTTGACCTAGAGATGTCGTTTGTCGCCGAAGACGATGTGATGTCGCTCATTGAGGGCTTATTGATCTACTTGATTGAGAAAACGACCGCCAAGCGCATTCGACAACAGCCATTCCCACGCCTGCGTTACAAGGATGTGATGGACAAATACGGGACTGACCACCCCGATTTGCGCTTCGATCTACCGCTTGTGGATATATCGGACCTCGCACAGGCTGGAAACTTCGGAGTATTCCAGAATACGTTGGCGAACAATGGCATGGTGAAGGGTATTCGTGTGCCAGGGGCTGGTGGGTACAGCCGCAAAGAGATAGAGGAACTGACGGAATTTGCGCGGATGCTGGGTGCGAAGGGGCTTGTCTCGCTGGCCACCAGTACAACGGGCGATGTAAAATCTCCGCTGACGAAGTTCATGTCCTCCGCTGAGGTGCAGGGCATTATTGCACGTTTGCAGGGGCAGCCCGGCGACTTGCTGCTGTTTGTGGCTGATAGTGCCAAAGTGTGTAATGATGTTCTCTTCCGCTTGCGTGTGAAACTGGCTGAGCGTCTGCAATTGATCGATCCAAACGAGATGGCTCTCTGCTGGGTGGTTGATTTCCCTCTGTTGCACTATGATGAAGAGGGACAGCGTTACGATGCTGAGCATAATCCCTTCTCTGGAATGGATGAAGCGCATATCTCGCGTCTCGACACCGACCCATTGAATATTCGGGCAAAGCAGTACGACATCATTTGTAACGGCTACGAAGTTGGTGGTGGCAGTGTACGTATCAATATAGCGGAACTGCAACACAAAGTTTTCTCACTGATGAGTCTGGATGATGAGCAGATCAAAGAGCAATTCGGGCATATGCTCGAAGCTTTCGAGTACGGCGCACCTCCCCACGGCGGTATCGCGCTCGGCATAGATCGACTCGTGATGCTGCTTGCCGACGAAGATAATATCCGTGAGGTGATCGCGTTCCCCAAGACACAGAGCGCGTTGGATTTATTGATGGGTGCCCCTTCACTCGTTGATGAAAAGCAACTCAAAGAACTCCATTTGCGTGTGCGTGCGGAGGAAAAGGAATAAGTGTATCTAGTGGAATAGGACAAAAGGCGGGTAACATGGATAGACTCCCTTTTGTCGCAGATTAAAGAGGCACTGGAAATGGAGATTAACGGGTAAATATTGAAAATTCCGTCTCAATTGTGTTGACAGAAAGCTGCAACTGTGCTACTATGTGTTGCACAGAGAACTGAATATGATCCCGTAGCTCAGTGGATAGAGCGACAGTTTGCGGAACTGTAGGCCGGAGGTTCGAGCCCTCTCGGGATCGCCAGAATGCTCTCAGCATTATACGCTGAGAGCATTCTTTTGTAGTGGCACACGATCACCCGCGAAATAGCGGGTTGTGTTCTTCCCAGAAAAAAGAGTGACTTTTCTTTGTCCCACTACTGTCCATTGGCCTCCTGTACCGACGAGCGCAGTTGAGCCGTCAATACCTGCTACGGTTGTTTTGCGGGCGACAGAGCGTATCATAGCGGTGATAAATGAAGGTATTTCGTCGAAATGTGGGATAACGGCGATATCAGGGACAAGCGCAAGTGCGGGAAGAGTGCGCCATACGAGGGGAAAATCAAAAAGAACGCTACCAAGTACCATTGCCCCCGCGGAGCATCCAGCGATGACTCCACCAGATGTATAGACGCCGTATATCGCTTGCCATACGGCTGTATCTTTGAGTGTCTCAAGCAAATAGCGCGGCTTGCCGCCGGAGAAGTAGATGAAGTTGGCGGCAGCAAGTTTTGTGACGATGACGTCGTTGTTCGCATCGGCCCTTGTGAAGAGTCTGACGGGTTCAACTGTTGCGCCAAGCCGGGTGAAATGGTCAATGCCCATTTGTATCCAACGTTCTGCAACAACTGGACCGTCGGGTACTGCCGCCGTGGGTAGCACAACGACACGTGGAGTGCCGGAAACCCGCTCAAGGAGCTGCTGGTCTACTGTGGCGATGGCTGGCAGATACTCACCTGCTCCGATAAGAGCAACGGTACCCGATGGTGGTGTACTCATGATTGGTTATCCTTCACAAATCGTTAGTAGATGAAACATGCTTTGCTCTCCATACTATACTACGCCATGACATCACTGTGTCGAGTCGCATGGCGAACATGTGGGTTTACCGTTGTCACAATTGCTAGCATAAGCAGGAAGATGAAGAATATGACTATGGTAATGGTTGGGCCAAAACGCTGGAGGAGGACGCCGGTGAGTGCCAGTCCCAACGATTGCAGACCGAAGGCGACGAGCCGGAAGACGCTGTTCACTCGCCCCTGTAATTCATCTGGAATGAGTGTCACGCGGTAACTGTATTGCATGACGTTGTAGATGGGTCCGACGAGGGTAATGCTGGCAAAGACGATGGCTAAAAAATATGGTTGGAACGCTATGAAGTAGAGAGGCCAGAGGATTACCGTCAACCAGCATATAGCAATGGTGGCACTCCCAAAGCGAACATTTTTCTGAATTGGCGTGCTGAGGAGTGCGCCGATAGTGCTGCCAATGCCGCCAACGGTAAAAATGACCCCGATGAAAAAAGGAGATGCATGTTCTGCTTGCGCAATGACGATCACGATCAGTTCGCTACTGATTGCTACGAGGTTGATGCAGCCGGTAAGGAGTGAGAGATAGCGAATGAGTGGTTGATGCCACATCCAAAGCAGACCTGCACGAATGTCTGCCCATAGCGTGAGCGGCGCATCCTCGCGCTCTTGCTGGAACGAAGTGCGAATCATGCCTAACGAACAGACCGAGAGTATGTAAGAGATCGCATCGGTAAGAAAAGGGAGAGCCTTTCCAAGACTATAGAGTGCGCCTCCGAGTAGAGGACTGACGAGAAATGTAAAATTGTATGTGGCCTCATTTTGCGCACTGGCGGCGGAAAGTTGCTCTCTCTCCACCACGTTTGGTAGGCAGGCGGTTTCGGCTAAATTGAAAAAAGTAAAGAGCGTGCCCTCAATCAAGGCTGTGATATAGAGTTGCACTACAGTCAAATGACCAATTGCATAGGCAAAAGGAATGCTGCCCAGTGCGAGTGCGCGTCCAACATCACAGAAAATCATCACTTTTTTGCGATTCCAGCGGTCAACAAGCGCACCGGCGACCAATGAAAGCAGGAGAAACGGTAGTCCACGGAGCGCACCCACCAATCCTGCTTGCGCCGGGGAACCTGTCAGGGCCAGCACCAGCAGAGGAAAGGCGAGTTGCGAGATGCCGGTACCTGTGAGGGAGACGATTTGTCCGCTCCATAACAACAGATAATTCCGATTGCGCCAGAGTGATTTTGTTTGCACAATTTTTACTGCTGTTTCCATCGGCTCTTCCTGTGGATCTGGCATCTCAATTTGCTTTCTACGATTGGACGTTGTGCAATTATTCTATACTATCATGACCTCCTACAGCACTTTGCCGCACCACCACAAAAAACTATAGCATGATAGAATGTTGTGTCATGAGGAACTTTTATATGCGAGAGAGGATCATCGCGTATGGCAGATATGGCACAGACTCCTACTGGACTGTATGTTGGCGTGGATATCGGTGGGACGAATACGCGCATTGCCCTCTTCGAGTCGCTCGCTTCACCGGCATGTCGTATTATCGCGAAGTTTCCGACACAAGAACGTTATGAAGAGCAGATAGAGCGTATCGTCAAGGCAATTGTTGATAATCAGGGAGTGACGGTCGCGGGTATAGGTTGCTCAATTGCGGGACGCCTTGCGAAGGATGGGCGGAGCGTGATTGTAGCACCGAATTTGTTGACTTATGTGGGCAGACCCTTTGCGCAGGATATTGAGGAGCAATGTTCCTGTGAGGTACGCCTTGCGCATGACGCTGTGTGCGGGTTGCTGGCGGAGAAGCGTTTTGGGAACTTACAATATGTTGAGCGATGTGCGTATTTAACGGTCTCTACAGGTACAGGTGCCGCTATCCGGCTCTCGAAAGAGGCGTTGGCTCTGACCTCCTCGATTGAGATAGGGCATCAGATTCTGGATAGCAATTCACGGCTCTGCCTGTGCGGACAGGTGGGATGCCTGGAAACGTATACCGGCGGTCGGCAGATCGCCTTGCGCGAGGGACGTTCTCCGGCTGAAATCACCGAGCCAGCGTTCTGGGAGACGTTTTGCGCTAAACTGGCACTTGGGTTGGTCAATCTGACTATGCTCACACGCGTGGAAGCTGTTGTGCTGAGTGGTGCCATCGTGCTGAATAAACCTCACCTGTTGCCCCAGTTGCAACAGCAAGTGAATGCGCTGCTTTGTGATACGAAACTTACATTATCGTTTGCCGTTCTGGGAGAGAATGCGCCCATAGTTGGAGCAGCAACGTTGTTAGCGGTTCCTGAAAGCACTATCCTCCATTAAATTTCTTCTGTGAAGGACTTTCTTCTGCATTTTCCTCGCCATTCGTCCTTGCACCCTTCCTGAAAACGCCGCTTGCCCGATAGCTTACCTTACGAGAGGGAGTCTGTACAGGGCAGATCACAGCCTTGTTCCCTGTATGCTTGAAGACATGCTGGCGGAAGCAATTTTGCAAGGCACATGGACTGCTGGCGATACGATTGTAGTTGATGTTGTTGAGGGGAAGCTGGCTATGCAGGTATTGGCTTCGGTTCAGAGTGATGGGAAAGTGAAAGAGGGGCGTCAGGATGCGGCATAATCGTACATAAGGGATTGATGGAGCCACATGTTATTCGTATGGCTCCATCAATCGGTCTCCATTGTAGTGAATCATATGTTCCGGTCGGTCTGCTATCCAGACATGAGTTTCCCAGGCTATGTTCCCCTCATGACGCCTAAATTCTGCCGAATGCAGAAATGCTGATACGTATACTCGTTTTGCATTGCAATTTTTCAGCAGTTTCTCTAACTCGTACTTGCGTTTATGCGATACAGGTCCATGTGCTGTTACTGCCTCAATCAAGTATAACCAGTTCTTTTCTCCGTTGTAGAGAATAATATCAGGCAGTTTATCATGGGTAGTGATTGGTACTCCAAGTTGTGCCAGGCATTCTTGTTCGTAGATGACAAATTTATTAGCTGCATCACCTACGTAGAGCATGGTTGAGTTTGGTGCAAAACGTGGTCCAAACTTTTCAATGATGGCAATTTGCAACTCGTTATGTTTGCCGGGAGTAAAATAGACTTGACTGCCATCGGCAAGTTTTAAGGGGAGAGCCATTGCTTGCCGACTACGCTGGTATTGTTCCCATAATGCGCCGTGTTGTTCTAGGAAATGTGTAACAGCACTATCCCAGGTTTGTTTGCCATATTGTGACAATACTTCAAGGATGCTATCTGTTAGTGCGTAGCAGGTATTTGGGCTATTTGTAGGTCGGGCGTGGTCATCGGGATTACGGTCAACAATACGAGCTTGTTCAAATTGATGGATTACCTGGCGGCGTACTACTTCGCGTGTATTCTCTGCATATGTTCTACCGTAATGCTGTTTCATGAAAGCCATCATATTGTGGATGCTAATTGGCTGCTGAGTGGCCTGTATCCAGGTCATGGTCTCGTCTACATTGCATAGAGCGAGCAATGTGAGTGCGCTAATTTCATTTTGTTGAGCGGGTGGGAGACCTAATTCCCGTAAAATTCGCTGAGCTTCTTGAATTTTGCCCATTGATATCCTCGAATCTGTAAGTATTGGAAGTTGGAGATCATCCTCTTGATTGCCCACGATCAAATCCTGCTCTAGCCCTTCCATGATGATATGTTCGATTTCATCAGCATCTTGTATAGGTAAATCAATAACACGTTTTCCTATGCGTGTGAGTTGTTCCCAGGAGGGGAGTGGTAGTTGACGTAGTTCGGTGGCACTTACCTGAGTATTGCCGCTAGCGATGCGGAAATAACGGTCAACAAGTGTGCTGTTGAGAAATGCAGCGAGACCTGTTGCCTCCTCATTAGAAAGCGTTCCCTTTGGATGATAGAGATAGTTCAGGTGGTTTTCCAGTCCGATGTAGTCTGTGTTAAACATATGAACAGATAGGACTGCGGCTGTAATGCGGCGTGGCTCTTCTTTTGCGCTGAAACGCCTTAGTATTATCTGTGTTGTGTTTTTCACAAGCAGTTTTGCGCCAGCTTTTAATAATAGTCCCTGTGGCTTGTCAAGCGACTCAAGAGGCCATTGGATGTTCATTCGGCGTACATGTTGCAACCATAGAAAGGGAACCGCTTCACCTTCATAAACGTGCTGAGCAGTGGTGAGCAGAGCGGGAGTGCGGAAGGGAACGACCGGCCCGGTGGAAATCTCTAATCCAAACGTCGCTAAACGATTGTTCCAGTGTCGAAATACCTGTAAAAGGTGCGTGTCTATGTCGCTGGTGGGTAAATGAAGTATCGGATCTTTCTGCTTATCGTCGAGAATGAGGCGACGCGGTTTTTGCTGGACAAGTGGATAGGCCAGATCGTGTAATCCCTGGCTCTGTGAAATAGTGATGGTTGAGGATGGTGCCGAGGCGATACTTTTTCTGGTGCCGACAAGAATGATATTTTCTTGTAATACGCTGGCCTCCTCAAACGTTGAACGCCGTGAATCGAAGATATGGATCAGTTCCGGAGTGATGGTCGTGAAAAATTGCTGGCGAAAATATTTGAAATACGCACCAGAACTGAAGGAACGGGGAGTGATTGAGACTAATCGTCCTCCTGCTCGTAAGGAAGAGGCGGCCAGAGACATGAACATTGTGTACATGTTTGTGCGCCCTTGCACAACGTCTTTGATTCGCCGGGTACGTGCGTCTTTTTGATTGACTTTAAAATAGGGCGGGTTAAGAATAGCGAGATCAAAAGCATGTTGCGGTTGATGCCCACTTGACCAGAGAGATGTATAAGTAATGTGTTCTGCTATTGCCTCAATAAAATCTTCCTGATGTACCTCAAAAGTTAGCGCAATGCCGCGTTCTCGTAATACATCCTGAGCATAGTTGAGCGTGAATGAGCACAATGTACTGAGTATAGGATCGGACTCATACGCTACGATAGAGAGTGCGGAAATTTTTTGAAGCATAGCCATTTCGCAAATCGCGCTTGCTAATATACCGGTACCAGCACCTGGGTCAAGGATGTGTATATCAGTATGCAAGGTGCCGGCGATGTTTGCCATATAGCGAGCAACAATAGGAGGAGTAAAAAACTGCCCGGCTGCGTGGCGATGCGCTTCATTGTTATGAGATGTGTACCATTCACCGACGAGATGGCACACCTCAACCGGCGAGAGAGCAGACGAGATGCTCGGCGGCGTGTTCCATGAAATATTAGGGGCGAGTTGTTGTATTTCATGCAGTGGAAGTTCATAGGTTTTGCTCCCTCGCACTTGCTCCATGACCATTTCATTTTCCTTTTACGACATTAGTAGAACGGTTGCTCGTGATGGGATGTATGCTACCATGTATTAGTCCATCTGGCAATACCTTCCATTTCCCTCTTTATCCCTTATTTCTTCCCACATCCCCTTCAGTTACCCTCATACCAATTATACCCCAACAATATCATTTTGTTATGTTATTTATAGCTTGCCCACATATTATAAATTGTTGCATAAAATGTAATTGAAGAGGTAAAAATAGTCAGAAAATTGTATACAAGCATTCATATTTATGATATTATGTGAGCGATTACCATCTTCTTTCTCAGAAAAGCAGGGGGAAAACTATTCTGGTTGGACGCGAAGTCCAGGAAAGGGGAGTTCATTATGATCTCACGACCATTTTTTCTACAACGTCTTTCATCACGGTGGCAATTCTGCATTTCTGTCCTTATGTCTATTGCTCTATTGGCCATGTGTTTTGTGAAGTTAGCGGTGCCAGTCACTCAAGCTGCGGGTGCTCCTGATGCTCTTGTTGGGTGGTCAACCTATCTTTTTGATGTCGGCCGTCAAAGTTTTAATAAGCAAGAGAGTATCTTGACTCCGAAAACGGTGCAGCATATGACAATGCATTGGATGAACACAGCAAAAGGATCAATAGGCTCCGAGCCAGTCTTCGCCAATGGATTAGTTTACTGGGGTTCCTGGGATGGTCTGGAACACGCGAGCGATCCATCAACTGGAAACGATGTGTGGAGTACCAATCTTGGCCAGACAAGTTCTTGTTTGAAACTATCTCCAATCGGTGTAGAAAGTACGGCGGCAATTGTAACTGTACCGATACATAATGTTGCGACGAAAGTGGACATCGTAGGAGGAGGTGACGCGCAGTTGTATGCGCTGGATGCGAATACGGGCGCTATTCTCTGGCAGACGCGGCTTGGCTCTTCGCCCGATAACTTCATCTACGATTCACCGGCTGTATTTGCGGGTAGCGTGTACATTGGTGTATCTTCCGCTAATGATTGTCCCCTTGTTCAGGGGGCAATGTTTCAGATAAATGCCTCAACGGGAGCAATACAGCATACGTTCGTGACAGTTCCCGATGGCTGCGTTGGAGGAGGTGTGTGGGGTTCACCCGCCATTGATACTGCAGCCCATATTGTTTACTTCGCTACTGGAAATGGTATCCAATCCCAATGTTCACAGAGTACACCATATGCCCAGGCGGTCGTTGCATTAAGTACGGATGATCTTTCGCTCGTCGGCTCCTGGCAAGTCCCCCCTTCAGAAAGGGGGAACGATAGTGATTTCGGCTCGACGCCAATGTTTTTTACGACGACCATCGGGGGAACTACTTACCCTATGCTTGGGATTATAAACAAAGATAGTTACTATTATGCTTTTGATCGCAGCAACATTAGTGCTGGGCCTCTCTGGCAGGATAAATTAGCCCTGGGAGGCCAATCGCCAGAAAAAGGTCTGGGTAGCATTTCCTCAAGTGCTGCCGATCGCACCCGGCTGTTTGTAGCGACGGGCAATGCGACGATCAATGGCAAAAGTTGTGGTGGTAGTATAAGTGCCCTGGACCAGGCTACTGGCACCATTCTCTGGCGGGACTGCTTGAAGTATCCTGTGCTTGCCCCTGTTATCAATATACCGAAGTTACTAGTTGTCGGGTCTGGCCCTAAGATGTACGTATTCGATGCATCTACGGGAAATTCTCTCTTCTCGTATCAAGACACGAACTCAAACGCTCTTTTCTGGGGGGCAGCCACCATCTATAATGGCGTATTATACGATGGAAATCTTGATGGGAACTTGTATGCCTTCGGCTTATAACTTACATAATATTTGTGATATTATGTGAGTGCTTTCAATCTTCTTTCGCAGAAGAGCAGGAGGAACTATGCTGGTTGGATGCTAAGTCCAGGAAAGGGGAGTTCACGATGATCTCACGGCCATTATTTCTACAACGTCTTTCATCACGACGTCATGCCTACATTGTTGTGCTTGCTACCCTTCTATCTAGTGTTATTCTGACATGGTGTTTTGTGAAAGCGGGGGTGCTAGCTTCTCATGCTATTAATGCTCCTGGTATTCCTGATGCATCAGGTGGATGGCCAACGTATCTTTATAATACCGGGCGTCAAGCTTTTAATAAAAACGAAACGATCTTGAATCCGAATACAGTTTCGCAAATGAAGATGCATTGGATGCACATATCAAATGGATCTATAGGCTCGGAGCCGGTGTTTGCTAATGGATTAGTTTACTGGGGTTCCCTCGATGGCCTGGAACACGCAAGCGATCCATCAACTGGAAACGATATTTGGAGTACCGATCTTGGTCAGACACAGTCTTGTCTTGTACCATATCCGGTTGGGGTAGAAAGTACAGCGACGATTGCATCTGTACAGATGCGTGGAGTCTCAACGAAGGTGGACATTGTAGGAGGAGGTGACGCGCAACTGTATGCGCTGGATGCGAATACGGGCGCTATTCTCTGGCAGACACGGCTTGGCTCTTCGCCCGATAACTTCATCTACGATTCACCGGCTGTATTTGCGGGCAGCGTGTACATTGGTGTATCATCCTCCGATGATTGTCCCCTTGTCCAGGGGGCAATGTTTCAGATCAATGCCTCGACAGGTGCAATACAGCACACCTTCGTGACGGTCCCCAATGGCTGTCTTGGAGGCGGTGTGTGGAGTTCGCCAGCTATTGATACAGCAACCTATATCGTCTACTTTGCTACCGGAAACGGTAATACTTCTAAGTGTTCACAGAAAACATCATATGCACAGTCGGTCGTCGCATTAAGCACGAAGGATCTTTCGCTCATCGGTTCCTGGCAAGTGCCATCTACAGAGAAGATAGATGATGGTGATTTCGGCTCGACGCCAACGTTTTTTACGACGACCATTGGAGGAACTACTTACCAAATGCTTGGGCTTATAAACAAGAATGGGTACTATTATGCCTTTGATCGCAGCAACCTTAGTGCCGGGCCTCTCTGGCAGGTCAAATTAGCTATAGGAGGCAAATCGCCAGATAAAGGTCTGGGCAGCATCTCCTCAAGTGCTGCCGATGATACCCAGCTGTATATAGCGACGGGCAATACGACGATCAATGGAAATAGTTGTAATGGTAGTGTGGATGCTCTGGATCAGGCTTCCGGGACAATTCTCTGGCAGGTCTGCTTGAACTATCCAGTACTCGCTCCTGTCATAACTGTGCCAGGGTTGGTGGTGGTCGGGTCTGGCCCCTATATGTATGTATTTGATGCATCTACGGGAAATTCCCTCTTCTTGTATCAGGATAGAAGCACAGAATTCTCCTTTCTGGGGGGCAGCCACTATTTATAATGGTGTGTTGTACATAGGGAATCTTCGATGGGAACTTGTACGCTTTCGGTTTGTAGTTCTTGCTAGCCACATTTCCTACCCGTGCGTGCATACTCTTGACCCAATTTGACACATTCTCTATACTAGAGCGCAGAGAACGGCAACAATTCTTCCCTGCCTGGAAGAGAAGTGAAGAGATAGCAATAAATTGAAGATTGTTATTCGATGGCGTCCACTGGCCCTATCTGGTATTGCTGTGCTTGGTCTTGCATTGCGCCTGTACGGGTTGAATTGGGATTCAGGGAACAGCTTTCAACCCGATGAGCGGCAAATCATGTTTCATGTGACGGTACTCTCGTGGCCTACCAGCTTCGCGCAATTTTTAGACCCGGTGAACTCGCCACTTAATCCGCATTTCTTTGCCTATGGCTCTTTTCCAATGTATCTTTTAGCGGCCGTGGGCAACGTCCTGGCGCACTTATACCCGCAGGTGGATACCTTTTTCAATCTTACGTTGGTTGGGCGTGTCATCAATGCTATTTTTGATAGTGGCACCATCCTGCTGACGGGCTGGTTAGCCTTAATGCTGGTGGATGACGGGACGCCGGGGAGAAGGTGCGCCTGGAATGTGGCTCTACTGGCGGCGGGACTGGTGGCATTTACGCCGTTCCAAATTCAGCTTTCACATTTTTATGCCGTAGACACTATGCTGCTCTTCTTTGTAGTATTGACCGTACTGGCTTGTGTTGCGCTGGCGAATACTGATAAGCCGATACGCTGGTCCGTTGTCGTCGGCATTGGCTATGGACTGGCTCTTGCTACCAAGTTTAGCGCGGCCCCATTGATTGTTCCTTTGTTTGTTGCCCTCATGCTCCGGTGGTACAGGCGCAATTTCTTCTCCGCCTTTGCCTCGTTTTTATTGTCTCTCCTGATCGGCCTGCTGACATTCGTCATTGCCATGCCCTATGCTCTGCTGGATTTTAAGAATTTTGAATTGCAAGTTGCGGAGCAAGGTGATCTGGCGCGAGGGCTACTGGATTACCCATACGTGCGCCAGTTCGCGGGTACGACGCCGTATGTCTACGAAGGGCAGAATATGCTGCTCTGGGGTCTGGGACTCATGCTTGGACTTGCGGCGTGCGCTGGTCTGCTCTGGTTGCTGTGGCGCGTCTGGAAACGCAACGCGGGTGCATGGCTGGTCGTGCTTTCCTGGGTCATCGTCTATAGCATCATTACTGGCAGCTTCTATGTCAAATTCATGCGCTATATGTTGCCCGTTTACCCATTCCTGACGTTGATGGCGGCGGCTGTCCTTGTGGCCTTTGCGCGGTGGGCCACAGGCTACCATAAAAGCTACCGCCACCAAACGACTGATCCAGAAGCTATATCTGCTGAACATCAAGAGGTACCTCCTGTGGCTAATGGGTTTGTCAGGCGCATCAAATCCATGAAATCCGTCATGGCTGCCCTACCTATTCTTTCCTACGTGGCTATCGCTGTTGTGCTTATCGGCACGATATTTCAAGGGCTGGCTCTTTTGAATGTCTACAGTGTGCCAAATACTCGTGTACAGGCTTCGCTATGGATGTATAAGCATGTAAAGCCGGGTAGTGTCTTGACCTACGAGCAATGGGACGACCCCTTGCCGGTGGCCGTTGGCAACTATGATCCGGGTATCTACCAGCAGGCCACCTATAACGATAATGGGCAACCCACGCAGGGGTTGGATTTGTATGGTGATGATACAACAGTGAAGGCGCAATGGCTGGCAAACTTGTTGCCGACCCTGAATGTGATTACGATGGCGACCGATCGGCTGGATAAATCGATTCCCCGCCTGCCGTTCCGTTATCCGCTCACGATTCATTATTACCAGTTGCTGTTCAGTGGTCAGCTAGGATTTAAACTGGCGGCGGAATTTCAAAATCGCCCCAGTTTGTTTGGTATTACGCTTGACGATAGCGGTGCTGATGAGAGCTATTCTGTGTTTGATCATCCTACAGTCAAGATTTTTGAGCGCGAAAATCCCTATCCGTATACCTCAGATGAATTGTTCCACAAGTTGTTGCAAGGGGTGCAATTGCCGCCATTGGGTGCGCAACTTTCTGGCACGCAGCGTGCCCTGTTGCTCACGCCGCAGCAGATAGCGGACGATCAACAATCGCCCCCTTTCGGTGTGCAATTTCCGGCGGATAGTTTTTCCAATGCCGCGCCTATTTTTGTCTGGTGGCTCGCGCTAACGTTGTTAGGGCTGATCACCTTCCCACTCATCTTTCTGGCCTTCCGCGGTCTGCGTGATCGCGGATATCTTTCTATACGACGCAAGATACGGCACAGGCAGTTGAATTACTGCACTACTATCATGTACACTATATTTATGTAGGGCTTTTAGAGTGGCAACTGTATGGACAGCAATCAATGGCGGGACTGGACAAGTTTGACCACATAGTGGGGAGCGCGTTGCGAATTGTCTACCGGGCGGGTGGTGTAACCATCTACGAAGTGACATGAAAGGCGCATGAGTACTTTTTTCACCCGGATTGGGGCAACCGGAACTTAGAGAGTAGTACATTCGTCGTTACTATTGTAAGTCGTATGTAAAATCGCTAGAGTAAGAACGTGCCTTATAGTTAAGAACTGGTTTTCTGAGAGAGAATATGCTGGAACTATTTCAAATGTGGGCCTTGGTGGAAGTGTTGGGCTTTGTGTTTTTGCCGCTCACCGTCACTGTTTTTCATAATTTGCCCGACCGCGGTTGGGCCTTTAATAAGGCCATTGGCATAGCTGTACTCGCTTTTTTTGTCTGGCTGCCGTTGATGGTGCTACATGCATTGCCCTTTAGCCAGCTTTTTATCGCCGGAGTATTGTTGATTCTGGTTGCCCTCAACATTGTCGGTTTTATGCGAGTGCGCCAGACCCTTGTCAAGGTGATACGAGTCAATTTACCGTATATCGTAGCGACCGAAGCCGTGTTTGGTGGCATGACTTTCCTGCTTGGCTGGATTCGTTCATACGGACCGGATATCCGCTCGTTTGAAATGTTTATGGACGAGGGCTTTCTTGCCGCGATCATGCGTAGCCCGCATTTTCCACCCAATGACATGTGGTACTCCGGGTATCCTATTAACTACTACTACTATGCACACTATACAATTGCCATGCTGGCGAAGCTAATTGGCCAACCACCCTCGATTGCTTTCAATACTGGCATCTGTATGCTCTTTGGCCTGACTGCCGTCAGTTTGTTTGGCGTGACCTGCAATATTGTGGCATGGGGACGCCACCTGCGCCAAAGAAACGCTTCTGGCACTCAGTCTGCGTCAGCGGATCAGCAAGCCAGCATCGTATTTCCACCACTCTGGCGTGCTGTCCCCTATGGCGTTTTAACGATCGTCATGGCACTGCTGATGGGTAATCTGGCGGGGACACAGGAATGGTTTCAAACACGGACGGATTTAACGCAATTCAACTGGTTTAATCCTTCGCGTGTCGTGACCAATACCATCAACGAGTTTCCCGCCTTCAGCTTCTTGCTTTCCTGCTTCCATGCGCATGTGCTGACGCTGGCATTTACCATTGTCGCTATTGCTCTGGCATTCAACCTGTTTATGGGTGGCGAGGGGAAAGGTTTGTACGCCTTTGGACGAGGTTGGCGTTTGCCCCTGACGCTCTTTACTACCGCGCTGATTATCGGCGGATTGTTCACGATGAATGGTTGGGACTATCCAACGTATATGACGCTTGCCGTGTTGTGTATCGGCATCCAGCAATGGTTTGCTTATGAAGCACATTTTCGCTGGGAGTTTTTACTGGATATATTCATTGCCTGTGCCGGGCTGATCGCGCTCTCATTTATTTTGTTCGCGCCATTCTATCTCAATTTCATTTCACCATCGCAAGGATTGGGCGTTGTTAACGCAGCTGACCGCTCACCAATTAACCAGGAGGTCTTGATTTACGGCGTTTTTGCCTTCATGTTTCTCTCGTTGTTGGTCGCAAGCTTCTTCAAATTGCCCTTTTTCAGTCGCTCTACCTCCAGTGAATTTGCCGACCCTGCTGACACTGCCGCTAATGCGGGAAAATGGCCAGTTTTTCGCCGGTACCTTCCGAATGCAGGTGTGCTATGTGTCCTTTTGCTTGTGGGAGCCGTTCTAATAATGGCGGCCATTTTACGCAATAGTGAAACATTTCTAGTGGCGGGTCTTATTGATGTATTTGGAGCGGCATTGACGCTGTACCATTTGCGCGACCGCGCCCACTCATTTACACTCTTGTTAGGGACAACGGCCTTTTTCTTGATCGCACTCTGCGAAGTGTTTTTCTTGAAAGACGTGTTCGCTGATAGTTTGCCGCGTTTCAATACCGTCTTTAAGTTTTACTTTCAGGCGTGGGCACTGCTCTCTATTACCGCCGGGGCGGGACTCTATTTCATTCTGGATGGGTTCCGTCCAGCCTCTGTACTATCGAATGTGCAAGTCTGGCTGCAATGGGGCGTTGAGCGTCTGTGGGCAGTGGGTCTGATTGTATTATTGCTGGCCGGTGCGGCTTATCCGATAGCCGGTGCGTATACACGCACCAACGAATTTGCGCAACGTTCAAATAGTCTGGATGGCTTCGCATACATGCAAACATACAGTCCTGGCGATTATTATGCTATTCACTGGCTGAATAGCAATGTAAGCGGCGATCCGGTTATTATAGAGGCGATTGGGGATGATTATAGCGATTATGGACGTGTTTCAGCGTTTACTGGTTTGCCAACACCCATGGGGTGGATAGGGCATGAGTACCAGTGGCGTGTGAACTGGCTGAATAATCCGCTCAATTCGGTTGATTTCAATAACCGCACTCGACAGGGTAACGACATTGACACCATCTATACAGATCCCCACCCGGATGTTGTGCTGTCTATGATGGCTCGTTACCACGCGGAATACCTGTACGTTGGGGCATTAGAGCAGGCGAAATATCCAACCGTCAATTTGCATCGCTTTACCGCTTTTATGCAGGTAGCCTATTCAGCCGATGGTGTGACAATATATAAAGTACGCTAAGATTTTTGCTCTCCTTATTACCTCTCATTACCTGTCCCCTGGACAGAGTGCGGAGAGGGTGCGCAAACAAGAGGAGTGTGTCCTGGTATGGCCCTTGCCCACGAGGGGGTAGGAGAATCCCTCGCCGGTATTCGAGGAGGAAACTTTTGAAGAGTTATGAGATCAATGCGCGTGAAGAGCTATCTGCCGCGACTACACCTGCTGGCGACGAGCAGGATCTGGAGGTAGCAGAAGTAGCGCAGCTAGCAGATAGAGCGGATGTAACAGATATACCAGATATACAGGAAGCAATCGAGGAAGCAATCGAGGAAGCACCTGTCGAGAAGGAGGCTCCGATTGAGATTATAGAGGAGCCTGAGGTTAATGCTGAGATCGCCGCGCATAACTCGCGGGTTATCGGGCGCAGGTATCACGGAGATGAGGCCGCGCAACCGGGCAAACGTAGTTTTGTGCCGCCGACTCGCGAGCAGATGCTGAACTGGTTGCCGTTTCTGGGCGTGATCCTGCTGGGCGCGATACTTCGTTTCTGGGGTCTGGGCGATAAACCATTGCACCATGACGAAAGCCTGCATGCCTATTTCTCGCTGCAATTGCTGCATAACCTGCAAGATTGGGCTGGCTGTTTTGCCCCAGGTGCCTCATGCTATCAATATAATCCCTTGCTGCATGGCCCGTTCCAATTCCATGCCATTGCACTGACCTATCAGATTAGTCAATGGTTGGGTGCGCCTGATTATGGTGTCAACACTTTTACTGTACGTATTCCGGCGGCGACATTGGGAACGTTGATTGTGGCTCTGCCATATTTCCTACGAGATTATCTTGGTAAGTGGGGTGCCTGGCTGGCTTGCCTCCTGTTGGCAGTTTCTCCAAGTATGGTCTACTTCTCTCGCTTTGCGCGTGAAGATATCTACATGGCCTGTTTTACACTGGTGCTTGTCGTCGGTATCCTGCGTTATGTACGCGACCGTAAGATGCGCTGGCTGATTATCGCCGCGCTTGGTTTTGCGTTCTCTTATGCGACGAAAGAGGCGACATTTTTAACCATCGCTGTTTTCGGTAGCTTTTTCGTTGGTTTGCTCTTCTGGGAGCTTGGCCTGAAAATTCCATTCCGCGAACAATATAGCCATAACCCCGCAGTACAACGTTACCTTCCGCGCACCGCTGCTCCCATTTTGCTGCTGATGTACGTTATCGTAGGAGGTCTCTTCGCGAAGTTGGCCCTTGGCTGGCTCGATGCACTCTCGGTCTATACTACAACCAAAACCGCGCTGTCCGATGCCTTTGTGCAAAATTTGAAAGATAAGACAGTGGCAATTGTGCCGTGGATCGGCATCTTCCTCGGTGTTTATGTCTTGAGCATTCTGGCGCGTGAGATGTTCGGCAAATTGCCATCACCCGGTCGGCGTGGATTAGCGGCAAAGATCGATCCACGGCGGCAACGCATGTTTGATACCATCTTGACGATGCCGTGGACGCACTGGTTCTTTGCTATCCTGGCGGGCTGGACCGTTTTCCTGGTATTGTTCACCGTCGTCTTCACGAATATTCGCGGCGGCATCGGCGACGGTATCTGGCAGGGACTATACTACTGGATACAGCAGCAGCAGGTGGCGCGTGGTGGTCAGCCGTGGTATTACTACCTGATGCTCATTCCTCTGTACGAGCAGATCGGTGTCGTCTTTGGGCTGGCCGGTCTGGTCGTTTGCCTTGTGCGCCCGACACGCTTCCGTCTCTTCCTGGCCTACTGGTTCGTGGGCAACGTCTTCATCTACTCGTGGGCGGCAGAGAAAATGCCCTGGCTGATGATCCATATGACCATGCCGATGATGCTTTTAGCGGCCATTGCTCTGCAACCAATTGTGGTAACGGTGGTCAACTTTGTCAAAGAGCGATTCATTCGTTCAAGGGGAACCGTTAAAGAGGAACTTGTTAATGTAAAGGATGCCAATCCCAAAGAACGTGCCGGTGCAGAGGATACCAATCTCAAAGAAACTCCCAGTGTAGAGAATACTGATACCGGGGCAGGAAACGGTTCAACGCCGCTGCCTCAAGCCTGGGCACCGAATCCGAGGAAACGGGTGAGCATACCAGTTGGTGCTATGGCAATGCTTGGTTTTGTCTGTGCTATTCTGTTGCTTCTACCTACGCTGCATAACATGTACGAGGTTTCATACGTACACGCGGCGGATGGCCCTCATGAGATGATGGTCTACGTGCAGACGACAACCGATGTCAATATCATCATGTCCAAGATTGACCAGCTTGATCAGCAATACGACGGTGGCAAGCGCCAGTTGCCTATCGGTATTACCGATGATGCAACGTGGCCTTTTGCATGGTATGTGCGTGACTACACCAACGTCTGTTTCAGCTACCCAACGGGCTGCGCCGCTACAGCAAAATCCTATCCGGTGATTATTGCCGGTGGTGACAACCCTTATGGTGCCGAGACGACTTATGGCGGTGCCTACATGTACCACCAGTACCATATGCGCTCATGGTGGGATGAGGGCTACAAACCACCCGCCTGTATTCCTGGCAAAACGGTCACCTGTGGTGACCCATCAGAATACGGTGGTGTTGGACCCTGGCTCTGGCTTAGCTATGGCGATAACCCGCCGCCCAATGCCAAATTCAACCTGAGCCTGGCCGTCCAGCACATCTGGAACTGGTGGTGGTACCGTCAAGCCATCGGTAGCACCGACGGGAGCTACGACATGGTGTTGTTCATCCACAAGGGACTGAGGGTGACGCCGTAAGGTTGTTTCAAGTGCCAAATTCTACAAGGTGAGAGGTGAATTTCGCGACGCGAAATTCACCTCTCACCTTGTAGAATTTGGCACTTGTCTCTCCTGACAGAAGATGTCAGTTATCGTAAGCTATACTGTATTCAGGTACTGAACGAGATAATACAAAGGAGTATACGACATGGACATAGCCACATACTACACGTCACAAAGCTTCATCACTGACCCAGGCGAGTACGCCTATCTCTATGCCGACTTGCCGCATGATATTGACGGTCTGTGCAGAGTCGTACAGGGTTTGATCATCCACTATAGGGGCGGCGAGATGTTTAACCATACTATCCCGGATGAGAGGAAGGTCGAGATTGATACGCGCTACATACCGAAAATGTTAGCGCGTATACAGGAGTTGGATCAGCGGCCTCTGGCTGAGGAGCGACCGCCGGAGCGGCGTTTTGTGGGTTGTTGTCGAGACTTCGCGACGCTCTTCTGCTCAATGGCGCGCTATCGTGATATCCCTACACGGACACGTATTGGCTTCGCTGCATACTTCGATCCCGCCTTTAATCATGATCACGAGATAGTGGAATGCTGGGACGCTGATGAGCAACGCTGGCGGTTGGTAGACCCGGAGATGAGTCCACTGCATATTCGGGAGAACAAGATAACGTTTGATGTGCATGATGTTCCTCGCGATCAATTTATGGTTGGCGGGCTGGTATGGCAGATGTACCGTTCCGGTCAGACTGATCCCAATCTTTATGGCGTTGACCCGGATAGTGATGTGAAAGGGGCATGGTTCATACAAAATAAATTGATACAAGATTTAGCCGCCCAGAACAAAAAAGAGTTGTTGCTCTGGGACGGTTGGGGCCTGATGCTCAAGGAAGAGTTGAACGAAGACGACCTGGCACTGTTGGATAGGCTGGCAGGACTCACGCAAGGTGGAAATAAAATGTTTGCCGAGATGCAAGCAACGTATGAAAGTGATGAGGAGTTGCGTGTGCCATTTGTGGTGATGAACTTCAGTCCAGTCGCGGAGCCGAGCGAAGTGGCTCTATCAATGTGAGGAATGGGTGAAAGTAGGGCCAGATGCCATGCGGCATCTGGCCCTACTTTCACCCATTCCTCATTCTAAAAACCCTTTATTGCGCAGAAATGCGATGAGTGCCTGCGCCAAATCTTCATTGGAGCCTTCGACGAGGCGTGTCTGACGGCCTGTTGCCCCGGCAGACACGATTTCTCCGATACGCTCAAAGGCACTATGATGGCTATCGGGCGCCACGATGCGGCGCGGTCGGGGGCGCGGCGTATGCATTTCGAGCAACGTTGTCTCGTCGAAGTCCTCATAGGCGATATCGCCAGTATCTGATAAGGGATCATAGACGGGAATGGTTGCACGGAGAGCGGCAACATGCGCTGGTAGCGAAGGATAGCGCGGCTCATTCAACTCGCTGGTGACGGTCATGAGTAAAGGCGGTTTTGCCTCAAGCAGTTCGCGGTAACCCCGTTCGAGTTTGCGGGTGACACGCAATCGTATGCGATCCTCTGTAGCCTGTTCGTCTTGTGAGTCCACAACCTCTAATTGCGAGACAGCGGTAATTTGCGGGAAATCGAGCTTTTCAGCGATGGCGGGGCCAACAATGCCGGAAGACCAATCGCTGGCACTATCCCCACAAAAAATGATATCGGGTAATGCTGCCGTATTCTGTATATACGCTGCCAGCGATGCCGCGGCAGTAAATGGCCCCCATTCATTTGCCACACCATTCCAGAGGCGTACTGCTGAGTCCGCGCCGATAGCCAGCGCGGCCCGTAAGGCACCTTCAGCATCCTTTGGCCCCAGCGTGAGAACCTGTATTGTTCCACCCACTCGTTCTTTTAAGCGTACTGCCGCCTCGATAGCGCAAGCGTCAGCAGCGTTAAGTACCTGCACGAAGCGTTCCGCGTCCACCTGCCCGGTGATGGGGTCAACATAGACGGAACTGCTATCAGGCGTCTGTTTGACGCAGACGATGATATGCATAGTTTTTGCTATCCCCTTTCAATCGGCCTCCATGAGTTTAGATTCATTACAGTGTACCATGCGAGTTATCGTATGGCAAAAAATCAAGGTGTTTATCTTCTATTTTTGTTTTGGCGTTTGCTTGCTATGAGATTTACGAAAATGCTTGTACTATATAACTTCTCGTGGTATTCTTCCTTATACCCTATACCCTATTGCAGAGGTGTAAAAATGGTTTCCATAGATTTTTCACCAGGCATTAGTGTATACTAGATTAAGATAATATAGGATGTGTAAAGCGTTATGCCATTGAAGATACGCGAACTAAAGGGCCGTCTTCGTAAGGCCGGGTTTGAAGTTCGCCCAGGAAAAGGTAGTCATACAGTATGGAGACATCCGTTAGTACCTCAGATAAAGCTAGTTCTTTCTGGACATGATGGAGATGATGCGAAGCCCTATCAGGTACGTGACGTTAGTGATGCTCTCAGGAGCCTGAAGGAGGTAAAGGGTGAGTAAGGATAATGATATAGACAAGTATTCAATGGAGATCATGTGGAGCGATGAGGATCAGGCGTATATCGTGAGTGTTCCTGAACTTCCTGGGTGTAAAACACACGGAAGGACATATGAGGAAGCCGTCCAGCAGGGCAAAGATGCAATCAGAAGCTGGATTGAGGCAAGTCGAGCCTGGGGCGATCCTATCCCACCTCCACGTAAGTTAACCCACGCTTGATACATTTGAGTTTCAGCTCACTGGTGTTGGCTGTATACGGCAACAACACCGGTGGTTGATCGTAGTTCCCATAACAATTAAAATGCCTCGAACAACCCCGTTTCTTTCGTAATATGTATCGCTCCATTTCTGGCTATCTCTTGTTCAAGAACCTGCGTGAATTGCTCAACCCTGTCTCTGACGAGTCTTTCTCCGGCGAGGGTTGAGAGGAGGTAGGCGACCAGCGGTTCTGCCTCGGTAACGATAAGCCCATCTTCATAAAGATGAAGGGTCACGGTTGAGAAATGAACTGAGAGTTCCCCGTTGCCATTTTCGAGGCGGAATCCGTTGAGAGAGGCAGGCGAGGCGATATCCCATCTGGCAGCTAGCGAGGGGTCAAAGCCGACGATGAGTTCGCGGATTTCTTGCATGTGATGTTTGCCATTGGTTGCCGCGAAGAAATGACCGCCTGCTTTCAGGACGCGGCGAATTTCCGCGAGTGCTTTAGCACGGTCGGGTACATGGTAGAGCATGTGGTTGGCGACAACTATATCAAAATGCTGGTCTTCAAAGGGGATGGATTGGGCATCAATAATTTTGAAGGTGAAAGGATGCGAGATGTTGCGCAGGTTGTTTTGAGCTTCTTGCAACATACCTTCTGAGAAATCCGAGAGGATAATGTTCCATTGTTCAGGAATGCGATCAGCATTTTTGAGCCACAACATACCGGGGCCGCAACCAATTTCCAGTACATTACCCTGTGATGGCATTTTGAAGTGATCGAAGACCCAGCGTTGCCAATCGTAGGTGTTGATGCTGAAACGCTCGTGAATGTTGATACGCGCCTCCAGTTTTTGCGCGTTGTTGTACTGTTGTGTTAAAAGATAGTGTTGATTTGACCAGTGCCTCTGAGACATGAGAAATATACCTTTCTATCTGTTCGGTGACTGCACATTGCTACGCTCTTGCAGTTGGGCGCGCTAAAGCGGCCCCTACAGTCGTTGCGATAAATCGGGTATACATGGTCGGCGCGATTTATCGGGTACATACGGTTATGATGCACGGAAGCTGACGCCCCAGCCGCCGCGGGGATATTCCCATTCGATGGCTTTGCGCTCGCAGGCGACGTAGCAGGTGCCACATTCCAGGCAGTGTTCATACGAGAAATGCATTTCGTCGCCCAGTAGTTCGAAGAGTCCTGCGGGGCAGACGAACACACAAGGGGTCGTATCGCAATCTCTACATTGTTCGGTATTGACACGAATGTGCGGCGTCTTATCAACTTTGAAGCGCACTAAGTCCAGGCGTTCTTCGATAGGTTGCATTGGCTGCATTGGCTGCATAGCTTGATTGACTCCTCGGTACTAAAAGAACATAGCTCGCGCAGCCTGCCAGCTATCGCGAATGAGTGTACGTAAAGGCACTTTTCCGCGCAAGGTATCGAAGGCGACGCGCCCAATTTTGCGGCGCGGCGTGCCATTCGAGCGAAACAGGTTTTCGGCGGTCTGGCAAAAGAGTTCGGGATAGAGATTTTGCAAACGCTCGTTGTTCACGAAGTCCGGCGCGTGACGAAATTTTTTCAGATCTTGCAGCACGAAACTATCCTCAAGCTTCTTGCGGTAGCGAGACATGCTCAACGCCGAGAAATCGTGTTCAGTGTGAGCGAGCTTAACGGTTTCGGCGGCAGCCAGACCGGATGCAATGGCAAAATTCATGCCCTCTAAAAATAAGCCTGCCGCGAAGACGAAGCCTGCCGCGTCTCCCACGATCAGCAATCCACCTTTCGAGAGTTGGGGCAACATGGCCCAACCGCCTTCGGGTATCATGTGCGCGGAATATTCCAGCGTTACACTTTCGCGTACCAGCGGAGCAACGGCGGGATGGTGTTTGAACTGGTCGAGCAGCTCGTAGGGCTTCATGCGTTTCTGTGAGAGCGAGGCAATCTGTGTCACGACGCCGATGGAAAGCGTATCGCGGTTGGTGTAGAGAAACCCCCCGCCCTTGACATCGCCCGTCGCGAATCCGACGTACTCGTTGGTCATGCCCTCGTCACCATTCAGATTGAAGCGTTCCGCGATGGTATGTTCATCCAGGCGCAATACCTCTTTGACACCCAGCGTCATCTCTTCGGCGCGAAACTCGTGTTGCAGCCCGGCTTTCTTCGCCAAAAAGAGTTCGCGCCATCGGCGGCAATCACCACCGGCGCGTACAGGTCGCCATCCTCGCGTCGACAACGCACGCCGACTACCTGCCTCTTTTCGCAGATAAGATCATCTACCACTGTTGAAGTAATGAGCAACGTACCAGCCGCCTCGGCCTTGCTCGCCAGCCAGCGATCAAATTTGGGGCGGAGAAGCGTGAAACCGTTGTACGGTGGCTCAGCAAAATGGTTCGTGCGAAAGTCGAGCGCGAAGGCCGAATCTTTGCCCATGAACGTCACAACGCGCCGCGTCAGGTAGCGTTCAACAGGAGCCTCTTCCCAGAAATTGGGCAAGACCGCCGCCAGGATATTCGGTGCGTAAAGTGCCGCCCCTGAGACATTCTTCGCCCCCGCGTATTCCCCACGCTCGATCAACGCGACCTGCAAGCCAGCCTGTGCCAGCATAAGTGCCGCGCTGCTACCAGCCGGTCCCGCGCCAACAACAATGGCGTCGAATTGTTGCTTAACCGTCGTCGTATCCTCAATTCTTCTATGGATTGTAACTACTCAAAATCCCTGTAAGGTTGCTCCCAGGGGAGCGATCTGGAGAGAACCAGGCTGCTGGTATGTTTTACACATAACTTTTACGCATCCCGTCATGGATCACCCTGAACCCACAAGCCTTGTAGAAAGCGCGGGCGTCGTCGACAGCTAGCAAATCGAGCCGCGTCGTCGGATAAAGATAGTGGCAGACATCAAGTAGTGTTCGCCCGATGCCGCGACCACGCAGCCGCATGTCTACTGCCATGTCGGCAATAAACATGGTGATCGCTCCATCTGAAAGCCCACGCACAAAGCCCACGACCATTTCACCTTCCACAGCTACCAGCGCAGGCCATGAGTGCTGCCAGGCGAGCAGTGAATCGGCGGGACGTTGTGTGGACGAGGTCCAGCCTTCGGCACTGCTGAGCCGCTGGATGGTTGGGAAATCGCCTTCAGTCCACGCACGAATTTCGATCCCGGAGGGTAGTGTTACCTGCGCCAGAGCAGTTGTAAGTTGTTGCTGATGTTCTTCTGAATTCATATTATTACTTTACACAGGCGGACGTGGCAGACCAGTCCCTACGGCATATTTTATCCCGACGGGTAGAGAACCGTGCCTTGTTCACATGCTGAGAGTGTAACATAGGGACGGGGGCAAGGCAAGGTGGGTGTCCTGGCCTACTCAACTTATCACCTCGGCTAAACGTTGAATACCCATATCAATTTGTGCGGGCTCAAGTGCGCAAAAGGGCAAGCGCACAAATCGTTCTCCCAGGCGTTTGCGAGCTTGTTGCTCATTAAGTGGGTCGGCAAAAAAGCCGCGACCATCTGTTAGAACCAATCCATGTTGTTTGGCGCGTTGGAGCAGGTTGCTGCAATTGACTTGCTCGGGTAGCGTAATGCTGACGAAGAAGCCGCCTTCGGGTTCGGCAAACGGGATGTTGGGGAGATAGTGTTTGAGCGCGGCGATGATTGCTTGCAAACGAGGCGCATACAACTGCTTCAGGTGTTGTAGGTTGGAGGTATAATAGCCGCGTTTATAAAACTCAAGCACTGCCGCCTGCGAAGGGAGTACTGGCGCGAGGATGGTATCCTCGGCAAGTACTTGCAGTTTTTCAACAAAGCTGGTAGGGCCAATCAGGTAGCCGACGCGCAGTGCAGGACTGATGAGTTTACTAAAGGAACTGATGGTACAAACATGGCGTGGACTAAAGCTGCGCAGTAACGGGATCGATGTGCCGCTGTAGCGCAGTGAGCGATATGGGACATCCTCGACCAGCCAGAAGCCATAGCGTTCAGCGATATCCACCACAGCCTGTCTTTTTTCATAGGACATGGTGATGCCCGCTGGATTCTGAAAATCGGGAATGATGTAGAGGAAGGCTGGCGTGCGTTGTTGTACAGCTTTTTCCAGTGCCGCGAGGTTAATACCATCCGCTTCTAACGGAATGCCAATTACCTTTGCGCCACGTCGGCGAAATGTTTTGATAGCACGGTCATAGCTGGGCTGCTCGACCAGCACAACGTCGCCTGGTTTCGCGAGCAGTGCCGTCAACATATCTTGCAGGTGGAGCGAGCCGTTACCGACTAATACCTGTTCCTCGGAGACGGCATATTGCTCAGCAAGCACACGGCGCAAGGGCAGGTAGCCGCCATTATGACCGTATTGCAGAATGTTGCGACCATCCGGGCCGCCAAGCACGGCCTGCATACACTCGGCAAGAAGCATATTGGGTAGAGCTTCAACGGCGGGCACGCCCCGAGTAAATAGAATGGGTTCTGTGCCGGGAATACGAGTATCTTGCATATATTGTACTTCCTATAGCCATAAAATTATGATCGGCGAAGAGTTTAAGCATACAGATGATTTTCGCCGAAAATCATCTGTATGCTTAAACTCTTCGCTAGCTTATCCATGCACCAGCACGATTTTCCCTTGATGCTGGCCTTGCGCTTGTACACGGTGGGCTTCGGCCGCCTGTTCAACGGGCATCGTGCGTGCGATGATGGGAGCCACTGCTTTTTCGGCGATGAGCTGCAGAATCTTTTCTTCATTCTTCGGCGTAGTATGGAATGCGCCAGCACCAATGATACGCACTTTTTTGAGGCGAGTGACTTGCGTATCAATGGTGGCTTTTTGGCCACCGAGGTTGCCGACGAGGATAATGCGCCCTTCCTGAGCGCACGCTTCGACACTACTGCCGAGTGACGTTCCCACCAGTTCGATCACCAGATTGACGCCTTGCAAGGCGTTCTGTATAGTCTGCCCCACGTTCTCTTGCTTATGGTTGATCACCAGATCAGCACCCAGATGGCGTAATTCTTCCGCTTTCTGACTGTTCCCTGCCGTTGTCACAACCCAGGCACCAGCGTGCTTGGCAAACTGGATTGCCATCGAGCCGACGCCGCTAGAACCAGCCCAGATCAGGACGCGCTCGCCCGCTTGAAGTTGTCCCACGTCGAAGAGACTGGCCCACGCAGTCGAAGAGGCAAGTCCCGCGGCGGCGGCTTGCTCAAACGAAACACCATCAGGGATACGTGCAAGCAACGATGCTGGAATGGCTATTTTACTGGCATAGCCCCCACCGCCTTTCGCCGCCAGGGCAGAAGTCGTTAAGACATGCTCGCCTTTATGGAAACCCGCATTGTCGTTAAGCACGACACCGACGGCCTCCAGCCCAGGTGTAAATGGAAATTTGCCAACGGGTCGGCTACCATCACGCTGAAACATGTCCAGGCGATTGACGGTCGTTGCTTTTACCTCGACAAGCACATCATCCGGGCCGGGCGTTGGATCAGGCACTTCGCGTACCTGTAATACATTGGGGTCGCCGTAGTGATCGAATAGTACTGCTTTCATTGTATCTCTCGCCACCTTCCAGTTGTATTGGGGATGCGTACATGCTTTTCTGGCTTTATTGTATGCCTATCAGGTTGTAAATGCAATATTAGAGTGATGTTCATTTTTTGCAGGGTAGCGATATGTCGCTGCCCTGCAAAGCTGCTATTTTACTGCAAGAATTGTGAGGTCTCACTATAAAAAAGTGTGAGCCAGTTCACATTCGTTAAATTGCATAGTATCCTCTTTCTTTATAATATTATAAGTGTCTTCGCTTAGCCTGAGGCTGGTTCCTGCTCACGGATACTTTTGATCCAGTCGAACTCTGCTTGCCATTGCTGCTCGATGTGCTTCATGACCCGCAACAGATTATTCAGATAAGCGGGAGTCGGATGATCTGCGAGTTCGTGAACGAGCCCTTCCATCTCTGTTTGCGTGTGCAGTACGATAGTCTGGCAGTAGTTTATGTAATGGTTCAACAAAAGCAGGCGTTCCGTAGAACGCAACAGGTCGAGGTATCCCATCTTGTAGTAGAAAAGTTTCTGGTAATCCCCCAGGTTGGAAGACGTATCCATCATCAATAGATGAAATCGCTTGCGTCCCTCGTCGGTGATCAGAAAGGTTCGTGAACGACGATCTCCTCTCGAAAGTTTTCGTTCCTGTGAGAAGACAGCAATAAGTCCTGTTTTCTCCAACCGGCTTAACATAGTAGATAAGGTGCCGCTACTGATTTTAGCCCAGGGTCCGATCTGGTCATTGGTAATTTTCATAATGAGGTAGCCGTGCATAGGCCACCGCATCAATAATGAAAGAATGATCAGTTCGTACATTGCTTCTCCTCAATGCGTGATGTAGATGCCAATCACATAAGAAACCATAGCCACTAGAAAGCCGATAGACATCAGCAGTGAGCTGAAGTTGTGTCCATAGTTCAGGAAGCTGGCTCCGTTAAAGCCGGCTCCTACGATCCCAACCCATCCGAGCAGCGAGGTGATTATCCAAGCTCGCTGTCGGTAGGCAACAGCGAACCCGATCAGGATAAACGAGGCGAGAACTAAAAGCAATCCCAGAACTGTATGTATCACTAATGCTAACTCACTATGCACCATAGCCCAGACAACCCCTTGCACGACTCCCACGAAGTAGTTTGATGCACTTGCTCCTGGATGGACCGAAGGTACCTGGACGTAGAGGTTAACCACCATCCCAACAAGAAATTGAATAGCCAGCAGTATAAGGGTAATAGCAGCAATGGTCCGTAGCCGCGATGATATGGTTTTTGTTGTCATGATGCGCGATGTCGTAATTTGCAAAAGAGAACCTCCAATCTAAAAAACATCTTACTGTTCAAGAGAGCCACTTCACAATTTTGGAATAGCTCTAACAAAGGTTTTAACAATAGCTTTATTAAAGTTAATATACCGGTGAAATGGTCGTTTGTCAAGAGCCACAAATCTGAAACCTGTTGTACCTTTTATCGGGGAAATATCAGGATGTCTACTCAATCAACTTCGCCGCCAACGGTAATATCGAGTTGGCATCGCCGAGTAAACCGAGATCGGAGAGGGCGAAGATGGGCGCACTGCGGTCGGGATTGATGGCGACGACGGTCTGGGCTTCGCGCATACCACTGGTGTGTTGGGCCGCGCCGGAGATGCCACAGGCGATGTAGAGTTTTGGGTGAACGTTTTTGCCGGTCGCGCCGATTTGCCGGTCGTGTTCTATCCAGCCGCGATCAGTGGCGACTCGTGTTGCTCCCACCGCAGCGCCAAGCAGGCGGGCGAAGGCTGCGACATTGGTAAAACCTTCACGCCCGATACCGCGACCACCTGCGACAATGCGTTCGGCGGCGTCAAGTTCGACCGCTTCCGGTGACGGTGCCTGTATGCCGATTTGCTGGATTTCTCCCTGTTTTTGTGATGATGGCAAGTTTGGTGTCAGATGAGTAATGGCAAGTTGTTGCGCTACTTGCTGGTTCGCCGTGCCTGTTGGGTTGCCACGCACGCCGGGGATAATGGTTGTCAGGGCGGTTTTGCCATGCAGAGTGGTACGAGTCTGTATGTAGGCTCGTCCTTCATAAACTGAGCGCAGCGCGAAAAGCCCATCATCGTGCAGGTCTAAGCCGAGGCAGCCGGGAACAAAGGGAAGTTGCAAGCGTGCCGCCAGCCGTGGCATCCAGTCACGTCCGTTCGCGGTTGCGCTGGCTGCAATGAGTAGCGGTGAGTGTTCGCGCAACAGCCACTCCATTGTACCGACATAACCTGCGGTCGAATAGTGTGCTAATTGCGGATGCTCTATAAGATAGAGATGTTGGACGCCAGATGCCGGTACAGCATTTTCATGCAATGGTTGGGCTGGAGAGCTTAAGATAACCGCACATAATATGGCTTGTTCCGGCTGGCATCGTGCTAATTCTGACAATTCCGCCAGTAATTCTCCGCTCTCTTCCGCAAGTATGCCATCGCGCTGTTCCAGGACTGCCCAGATTTCTGACAAGTGCCGCTCCATTTCTTTTTTAGAACACTTCTTCCTAAAGTATATCACCTCATACAGGGCATATGTTGTAACCATAGTTGGCTCTCTAATTCGGCCGGTAGTGCGCCTTTATGTTGTTTACCTGAGTTCGCTACTGTTCGTTGTTGTTCGTCTGTATTCCTGTCAAATTCCGGTTCTCCGTCAAGTTAAGTGAAAGTTCTAGCATAACTTGCTGAAGATGATAAGTGAGTTGGCTTCATCAGCTATTTCGCACATCTAAAGGTTTATCTGAACAATTTAAAATCACTTAATTTGACGGAGAACCAAATTCCCTGTCAGAGATGAGGCCGGATAGTGTAAGCATTGGCAAGCCAGTGGGGATTGTTGGCTAGTATGAAATTAGACAACTTCCAGCGAGTGAAACCTACTGGCAAGCCATTTACATAAACAACTACACAGTTTCTATTTTATCAGCAGACTCTTTGATCAAGTATGTTTTTTCCAGCTTAGCCCTACTCATTATTAAGGTTTTTGCTCAAGCGGTTTTGGTTTTTCTAATGCGGGTTTTATTTCTTCAGAGATATTTACTGCGCTAATCTCCAGTCCGTTTTCATCTGACTCATCTGAAAGCTTATCAATCATTGCTTGAATAGCTGCTGTGTCTTGTCTTATATTAGGACCTTTGTATACTACTTTCTTGCCACTCTTACTAACCTCGATAGTAATAGTGCGCCTCCTACTCTGAAGCCATGCGTGGATGATTTTTGCAACTGTAGCAGATGAGAGAAGTGCTGTTCCTAATGTGACCCAAACATCTGCCGGATAGTGATGTACTTGAGGAGAGTTAATTCTAGGCACATATTCAGTAGTTTCTTTGACTCCTGGAAGCTGGGAATAAAATTCATAATCGGGGTTGTAAGGAACAGTATGGCCTCCTCCCTCTTTCAAGAGAGGTTGAAAATCAATATATTGATAGTGAAATCTTATTTTTCTCTTCGCTATGACATACCTCCGCTTACTGTTCAACTGCGCCCACTTTAATTATGCTCTCTTCAGCTATCTTTGTCAAAGAGGTTATAACTTGTTTCAAGAAACCATAATATGGTCGGTAAAGTAGTTTATAGGTTTCGAAGGGGGGACTTAAAGACAGTTGTTCGCGAGCGTTCATTTCGTATCGTGTTGTGCTGGAAAAGCTCCTTTACTGCTCCTCATTCGCGTAAAGGGAAAGCAGTTTGTGGAATTCGCTGAGCGAGGGAGGTGTAGAGATCGGAGGGGAAGCCCAACAAAGCGAGAATGTGCTGTTGTACCGGAGTCAGTGGCGTGACATGGCGAACGACCTGCTCGGACAACTGCACCTGGGTCAAGGTGATGGGCACAAAGGCTTGCAAGAGGCGTTCTGCCGTCGGCGTAGCAGTGGCTGTGCGCGGCTGGTTCTTGTAGAGTCCCACCACTGTCGCCTCTTGCTGCTTCAAGGAGCGGCGCACCACGAACTCCATGAGGGCGAGGATGCGCACAGCCACGCTCAGCAGACGCGTCAAGCCGACCACCTGATCGTCGCGTTTCACAAACAGGCGGCGCAATCGAGAGCGGTGCTCCTTTGAGGCGGCCGAAGCCGCGTTCGATGTGGTACTCGTCACGATATTGCCGCACGGCTTTTTCCAGAGACAAGCGAGGCGGGGGCGCATTGGTGGCATACGCTCGCCAGCCCAAGGTCGAGACGAACTGGGCTATCGCCTCCTCGTTGCGTATCACTGTCGTGCGCTGATAGCGCACGTGCTCAATCACCTGCTGTGGACGGTTGGCCCCTGCCCGTCCGCGTCCCACCAACTTGACCTCTTGCTCGCTCTGCCGTTCATACGTGTAGGTCAGCAGCCCCCGCACACGGTGCTTGACGAAAATCGCCTCGGCTGCGCTCTGCAGCGCCCCCTTCTCGGTGATCTGGCGTTTGCCCCGTCCCACGGGTGGGGTCAACGAGAGGAGCGCCTCTTGCGCTTTGCTGAGGCGTGCTTCCAGATACTGGCGCTGCGTCTGGGCGTAGGCGACCGAGCGCACCACCAGCACGCGTTCCTGCCAACTGAGCTCTCCGTTCACACACGTCCGGCTCACTTCATAGCCCTGTGCCAGCGCTCCTCTTCAGCACCTGCGTCAACCGCTCTCCTTGCGCCACTCCTGCCTCAATCCACTGGGGCAGCAGCTCGGCCGTCTCGCCCAGCAGGGCCAATGGGGTCAGGTAATCCTGCTCGTGCGCCACCAGATGCGTATTCCGTCATGTAAAATGTTACTAAGCTGGTACACTTCCATCAAATGAAAATGCGACCGAACGAGGGAAGCGATGCCAACAAAAGACGAGATGACGATTGATGAAAGACGCAAGTATGTGAAGCTGATGGAACCACGCTATCGCAAGGCGAAACGAAAAGAACGGAGCCAGTTGTTGAGCGAAATGGAGCAGGTGAGCAAACTCCATCGCAAGCATTTGATCCGGTTGCTCAACGGGGAGAGCTTAGACGCAAAAACGGAGCACGCCACGAATTTGCAGCTCTGGGCTGGAAGTCGAGCGAGTCGTCCTCCGAGTGTGGGAGAGCCTGGACTACATCTGTGCTGAGCGATTGACGCCCAGTTTCAGATGCCAGCATTGGCTGGCTTTGGCTCAGTGGTCTTGACAGCAGAAGTGCAGAGCCACCTGGCGACGATCAGTTGTGCGACGGTGCAACGGATGTTACGCAAGAACCGCGCGCGCAAAGCGCGGTTACCGCGCCCAGGTCCACACCGAGCCAATCAGGTGACCAAAGGAGTGCCGATGGGACGCATTCCCTGGAATACGCCCGATCCAGGCCATTGCGAGACCGATTTGGTGCATCATGGAGGAGAGAGCGCATCAGGAGAGTATGGCTATACCTTGCAGTTGATCGATGTGGCCGACTTCTGGAGTGAGCGCGTGATGCTCTTGGGACGAGGGCAACTGGCGATGGAACGAGCCTTCACCCAGGTGCTCGAGCGGCTGCCCTTTGCGGTCAAAGAGCTGCATCCTGATAATGGAACCCAGTTCTTCAATTATCACTTGGTGCGGTTTTGGAAAGAGCGTGTGAGCGGGGTGCACCTCTCGCGCAGCCGACCCTATCAGAAGAATGATAACCGCAATGTGGAACAGAAAAATGACACGTTGGTGCGGCACTATTTTGGCGAGCTACGATTGGATACCGCTGAGCAGATTGCAGCAGGCACCGCGCTGTATGAGCGGATGTGGCTCTATTACAACCTCTTCCAGCCGGTGAGGCATCGAGAGCAAAAAATCGTCGAGGGTGACACAGTGCGGCGTAAATGGGATGAGGCTCAAACACCCTATCAGCGTCTGCTGGTCACGGGAGTTCTGAGTCAAGCGCAGCAGGAGCGCTTGCAGGCCCTCTATGAGCAAACCAATCCCCTGCTGTTACGAGAAGAGATCTCTACGGGTTTAGCCGTTCTCTGGGCTGGAGCACTCGTCCAAACTGGGACGGCAGCCTAAGCACAGAAAGGAGTTGGCAGCAGCCGGAAAAGTGGCAAGCGGCGAGGGGTCAAGGCGACTCGGCTCGCGAGCCGAGTCGCCTTCGACCCCTCGCCGCTCAGTAACATTTTCATTTGACTTGACACGCCCCTTACGCGAATGATGAGTTACTGTTTACTATGTGTTATATTTTTCGCTGGTTTTCGTTGGTGTTGCTGTACTGGTTGCTGTACAGCAGAATGCCAGTTACGGAATTTGAGAAGGGGTGTTTACCGTGTCTATTGCGAACTCGGTCGTCGTGAGAGAGGATTTGTATAACCTACGTCAGATGTCAATATGGCGAATTTAAACATTTTTGCTGACAGAGGTTGATTAGCATCACTCATTTGATGAGTGGAATAATTTGGTATTCTACATAAATAAACACTAGTATGGTTATGGCTATCATAAAAAGCAATATATATGTTTCAAACCACCGCCAAATGTTTTGTAATGTAGGAGGTTTCCGAAAGTTAGGTTTTGCAATATCTTCTAGTAGTTTAACCTCTTCTTTTCGATAATCGAACCAAGAGATAATATTGGCAATTACCGCTAATATTATAAAAAATGTCAGCAGTAATAGAAGACCTAGTGACCCCTGAACTGCAACTCTAGCTGTCTCGGCACCTATTTTCAGGCTCTTCCAACTGACAAAAACTCCTATTCCTCCACCAATAATAAAAGTTGCTAATGTTTGAAATAAAGTAAGAAACTTATGAATATTTTCATTGAGGGTACGAATTTCTTGAAGAATATGCTTGTAGTACTCCATTCTTACCTCATCTATTTTGTTTTCTTTTCATAGAAATACTCCTTTAAAAAAATATGTACCCTTTTCTTTCCCAAGCCGATATAGTGTAACATTTTGTATTTGTATTAGAGAGTATTTCAATAAGTTCATTTAAAATTCCATTGTCTAAATATGGACTTCTACTTGAGGTATAATCTCTAAAATATGCTCCTAATATAGAGGAATTTTTAATGGTGTTTTTAAGCACTCTAGTTATAAGGGCAAATATTTGATTTATAAAGAGTAACGAATCATTTTCTTTATTTTTACTGACTTGATTGATTTGAGATTGGACAAACCTCGCGATTGGCGAATCAGAACAAAACATATGTTCCATACTCAGTTACAACGCCAATTTCATCCGCTAGCCCGATAATTTGCCCTTTCGAAGTAGAAATAAAAAGATTCTCTTCTCAAAAATCTTCACGCTTCAAAAAAGAGTCAGTTTGTAATGGATAATAATTTAATTCGCGTATGCTCCTCCATTGAACTGGATGAGATTGATTAACCCATTTAATATCAAACTCCTTCGCGTTGATCTTTGTCTAACCTTGATCAACTCTGCTTCTTTTCCTTCAAAAACGTGTATTCCTAAACGGCTTCGTGTAGGAGAATTTAGCTAGTATAAATCCATCTGGCATCGTAAAACTATTTTTTTGGCAAAGTGGAGATTATATCGAAAAGAGAAGTTTTACCTTGCGACTCACGAAAGTAGCTTCTGCGGAGTTTAACAAGATTACAGGAAATTGTCCAAATGAAAGGCGCTGACCGTAGTCCTTCAATGGAAATCGCTTCTCGCCGTCCATCTTTTTCAACCAAGACTATTATTGCTTTTCTGATTGCTGCTGTAAGCAACTCATTATTCAAAGGATAGTTTAATCTTGCTAAGTCTTCATTTCTTCTGCCTATAAATGGTTCAAGGTAAAATACTAATTCATTAGCTGCCCAAGTTAATGAAAAAAATCTTTCTGCATAAAGTTGTTGAATTTCTTGCTTTATATGTTCCATATAGATAGAATAAACAGTTTGGAGTAATCTATCTTCTCCTTCAATATCTAAACTTGAACGTGCAACATTTGTTTTTGGTGCGTTTTGACCTCAATATTTGCTAAGGCAAGCATTGGTATTCCTCGAAATCCTGGAGTGCCAAAAATTACTCGTATTCCTTCAATACTTATCCCTAAATTAAATATTGTTTCGTCATTTGATGCTCTGGGTCTTAAGAAAGTCCATTCACGGAAGTAGTCAGACCATTCCAAAGCATATACTAAATGAATACCATCTCTCTCGATTTCTTTAATATCTATAGTGTTAGTGATTTGGGTGTTCTGTTTGTTGAAAAGCTTCGATGGAGAGCATCTTCAAGTGTATTAAATCCAATTTGAACAGGGTTAGAAACATCATTATCAATGATAACGGAAACATTGCATCGAGGTAAAACAATCCATTTCTTAGCAGCGTTGACTATATCAATATCTTTTGCGCTTTGCCTTAAGTTTAATTTGATGATTGTTCCATGTGGCGTTATCCCTTTAGGAACTTTTTTATCTTCTTTATCAAATGATTCAATCAAATATGTTCCGTGAACAGATCAAAAAAAATCGTTCTTACCATTGGATCGCTCGGATGGCAGGGTTGTTATTTCTACTAAATCAGCAATCATGAAAGTTGATATCTCAATACCAAAGTGGCTTATGGGAGAAAAATTGGGAAATTCCTCTTTAAACTCTTCGTCCTGATAGTAAGAAGTCCCTACTTTCAAAAAGTGGATTTTTAATAACCTCTCTGAGTCATTCCCGTACCATTATCTTGTACGCAAAGAACACGTTTTTTTGTGTCCCAATGAATTTCTAACCTTTCCTTCAGAATGGTTTTCATCTGTTCTTTTTATCAATTACTTGCTGTAAACGAATAGCATCCAAAGAATTTTGTACTAATTCTCGAATAACTGACATCTGTATCATTATACAGCATATGTCCAGTAAGGAGATCAAGAATTTTTTTCTGATCAAGCTCAAATCCAAATTTTCCTCGAATGAAACCTTTAAAATCTCACATGGGAATTCATCAAATGTATCGCCATGGGAATATATAAGGAGAATTTTGATAATCATTGGCTTCCTTTACCCAGGTATAGCTTTTATTTAATTCTTCAGCAATATATGGGAGGAACGATGTTAAACCAAAGAAACCTTGTTGGTCTAAAAAGTAAGCATGAACTTCAATTGTATCACTTGAAATTTCTTTTTTTTCTCATCATAAGTGACTTTAGGCCTAACGCTGTTTACTGCAGCTTGCTTTGCCCATTCAAGTTGGCTAGTAGGGTCAGTTGGATTAATTAACTTAAAAGAGATAGATGGAGCACGATCAGAGGTAAGATGGAGCATATCGGTCGTTCGTAACAATACTGAGATATATTGTAAATTTGCAGTTTCTTCTCTGCCACTGCCTCTGATATGGCTCAGATAAATATATATCTAGAAAATCGTAGAGGTCATTAAGATGGTGACTTTCACATATTCAGTGCAAGATCTCGCCGCATTAGTGGCTTAAGTGGCTCTACAAGTTCATGTATTTCAGCCATGGTGTTATTAGTATACCCAATATTAAGAGGAAGCTTGACCCACAAGCCAATTACCAATCCGTTTAGCATGATTATGACTGAACGAATTCCTGATAGAAAAATTGTTCAGCTTTATCAGAAGTAAGACAAAAATGCTCAACTTTAGCCTGGTAATCTTTGCCATTATCACCTGCGAATAAATTGATTATCTCTGAAAATTGTAGAATCGCAGATAGACTTCTATTCTTATATTCTTCATCTGTTATTATCATTCCCAAATCATGAAAATAGATTGATAGAATTGTTAGAAGCCAATCCGTCTGCACTCATTAAATTTTTTGTTTCAGAGGGGATAATCCAGCTAAGCATTTCCAACATTGCATCAATGTGTGAAATATCGTGTTTAGGTATATTGAGAGAAAAACCCTTCTTTTCCTATGTGTTCAAGAAGCTCGGCTACTTTTTGTTTTATGTCTAGCAATTTAATCCCAAGAAAGGCTGGAAGATTTTCAGCTTTTTCAGCGAATTTTTCGGCTTCGGATGCTAAATCTGTTTTCATGTTCTCCTCATCCAATTATATGAATATTCATTACTGATCGTTCGCTTATATTTTAGGGCATAAAATGAATTACATTCCCCACTTTTGGTCAAAAAACGCCCATAAAGCGGCGTTCTTTCCCCACCTGGCAAATATGCTTGAGCTTAAAGTTAAAGGCTTTTGCCAAAGTGAGGCTCGGTTGATGTCCACCTGTACAAAAACCGACCTTTCGAGAGAGCAATTCTTTAAAACCGCTCTCAATTTGAGCGAACGGTGAGTCATTAAGCAATTAAATTAAGGCGTTTATTACCATCTTTAATAAAGAAAGGTGATACTGATTCAGTATATTTTAAATATACTGACACCATTAGTATATCAAAAAAATTTTTCTTTGGCTAGTAACGTTGAAAAATCCCTTAAAGTACTAGTTTTTTAATAAAAGCGTACATTGTGGTAATATACGGAATATTAGCACTTCCACACTTATCGTGCTACGAAATACTCTGGCTCTGCTCTCCCCATTGGCTTCGCTTATTCCTCTGACTCCAACGAACGGATTTCAGGATGGGGATGGCTATGAAGTGGTAAATATTGACGGGTCGCGTCTGGCTGGCTCATCTGGTTCACACGGCTGATGGCTGATACTGCATAGCTGACGGTGGGTCGCGTTCGTGGTTTCTGGTCTCGCTCTGGCACTGGTCGGCTCTCGCACATGGACATCTGTGGATTGGGGATACGGGTGCTACCTTTGGAGAACTGTACGGTGTGGGAACGGCTGCGCCTTCGGCGGTCGAGGATGTTGAGCAATTGATGCAGTTGCCATCGATGCTGCTCATTGATATTCGCTATGCGGCTCGGTCGCGTTGGCGTCCACAGTGGAACAAAAGTGCCTTGCAAGCGCGATAGGGGTCACGCTATACGCATGAACGAGGGCTGTCTAATGCCAATTACAAGGACAATGGCAAGCCATTAGCCATCATGGCTCCTGATGCCAGCGTCGAGGGTGCTGTTGATCTACTGTGGAAGGGCTATAGTCTGCTGCTGTTGTGTGCCTGTCGAGGGGATGACGAAACGTGTCATTGCCAGTTGGTTTCCTCGGTCATCATTGCACGGTTTGGTGCCATGAAGCGGGAACGCTCTCTGCTGGCAAAATTGGCGTTCTGGCGAAAAGGCGAGAAGGGACAATGAGTAGGGCGGGGTGCGGTGGTCGGGGATGGGTGTGGCGGCACATCTCTCGCCTCTCCTGGCATGGCTGTCACGCTGCTCCATCACACACCCATCGTTAGCAAGCGGGGTGGGGTGTGGCATGTGGGAAGGTGGGGCTGGGCTTTCGCTTCCAGGGGTCCCCGCACGTCCCGAACCCACCCCCTGGGCGCGGAACAAGTATATCGCGCCCCATAAAATACAAGAGGAGAGGAAGAGAGGCAACTAATGAAATACGGGTATGAAAGGCGTGTGTGAGATGTATTTGATGTAAGTTAAAGAAGGGTCAATGTATTTTAAAGCGGGCTGGTTTACCATTTGCGTTTTTGATTGCATCATGATAGGTCATTTTTCTCACCTATTCCTTTTGAAAGAACAGATGTCACTTCCGACAATCCTCTATAACCACCAATAATTTCGAGAAGAGTAGTGAGCATAGATGTATCGCCCTTCCAACCGAAAAAGTGAAGAATGGCGGCTATCAAGTAAACAATTGCTACCAGTGTAAACAAGAAAGTTTTCGTGTCGGTTGGGACACAACTTTGCAGACGGTTCAAAATGCTTGCTTCTTTGTTGTTACTGTTCTGTTTTGGTATAGATGGTTGGCAAACCTGTGCTGCATCTAACTGAGTTTTCTTATTGTGCGCTGTGGACTTGTTCGGCTTACTGCTCATACTACGGTTACTTCTCTCAAGACTAAACATAATTGTCCTCCATCAAGAAGGAATAATAGCTGCTTCCTCATACATCTCTAAAGTAGACCTTGCAAGTTGGTGCCAGATAGTAGCAGTATGGGGATGATCCAAACCCAGTTGCTGCTGGCAAATGGCTAGTGCCTTCGTATAGAAAGTTTCGGCCTGATTGCTGAGACTGTAAGCAACGAAAGGATGTTCTGTGCTAAGTAATTGTTCGTAAATCTTAAGTGCCTTTTTAATTAATGGAGTGGTTTCGGAATATCTTCCTTCAGCATGATAAATCCCGATTAGACCGTTGCTAATGGTAGCAACTTGTGGTTGGGTTTCATCGGAAATGCTTTCACGAATATTCAAAGCACGCATATTCATTTCCTTAGCCAGGTTAAGTTTATTCTTCTTCTGATAAATCTTTGCTAACATGCAAAGCGTAGAAGCAACCATAGGATGATTTTCTCCTAGATGTTGCTCCTGAATGAGTAAAGCCCGCTGGCAAAATCTCTCCGCTTGTTGATACTTCTCTTGCAAATGATACAGTTTTCCCAGGCCATAATAGCTCTTTACTAAGAAGGAAGGATCAATATCTAATGCTGACTCTCGAATGTTCAGAGCTTCTAAACAGAATGGCTCTGCTTCCGTATAGGCTCCTTGCATACGGTACACATCTGCCAGATAATGAAGTGTTTGAGCCACATGAAGAAGCGTTTCTCCTAACACCTGCAAACGTCGGGATGATTTTCACCCAACCGTTGTTTCTTAATAATCGTAGTAACGTCAAAGACATTATGTATTTGGCATTTGTCTGTCGAATTCATCCTTCTACTTCTGTGAAGAGGCCAAGTTTCTGAACAGATTTCCCAAACGAAAATCCCGAACGGGAAGAGCGGACCGACGTGACGGCTACTCCTTTGCAATAGCATAGGAAGCTGGTTTATGTAAGCATTTGCGAGTGACTCTCTTACGGAAGAGGTGGTTGTCGTCTCTTTTTGGTTATGAGATGGTGTGAGACTGCTTGGGATGCCTAGCGAGTGTTGGTGCGCGGAGCGGTCTGTCACTCCGTCACTCGTGGTGGGAGATGTATTGCTGTTTTATAGCAAGCAATAGGAGGTACTGGCAAACGAAAAGTAATTGGAGCGCAATGTATCAAGACCAACAGTGCTATTGTTGCTTCTCTAGTTCTCACTGTGAATTTGGTTGGCTGCATTGCATTGTTTTGATATGAAGAAAGTGAGGTGGGTCTATGGAAAATGAAACAGCGAAGTCCTTCAACGTGGGTGGTCAATCGGGGGATAGATACGCTGGTGGTCAATGCGTTCTACACCGATAATGGCAAGCCAATAAAGCAAGAGATTGCTCCATCGCTTGCTCAACAGCTTGATGAGTGGAAACGGGCGGCGCAAGCGGTGAGTGAACCGGTTGTCACGGACTGGACATTCAACGGGTCGGCGTTGCTGATGCATCCCAATGGTGCGGGTCAGTGGGCAATGGCAATGGTTGCTCAAAACACCGGATATCACGCTCTACCTGTCGGGTGGCAAGTGGAACGGGGTGGCGTCGGTGCGTTTCAATGCGCAATACCTCTGGTCGTGTCACAACTCCCTTGAGGCGATTACAGCAGTGCATACCTTTCTACGAGATATCCTGCAAGATGAGGTGTTCCTGCAACTCTCAGAGGTGCATCTGTGTGCGGATGTCGTGGGCTGGCAAGGTGTCGAGCAGTTGAACCAACAACGGGATTTTGTGTCACGGTCGCGTAAGCGGGGAACGCATTTTGAACCGGATTGGGGCTTTGATGCGAAAGCAGAGAAGTATGCCTATGGCTTGCATAGTTCAGGCTTTGACTTCTCGAAACGGGGGGCGATGTCCTGTACCATTTATGACAAGACACGCGAGATACAGCACTCTGGCAAGGAGTGGTTCTACTGACCTGTGGCGTAGTCGCGGATGGGATGACACAACAGAAGGTTCAGTCTGGCGGGTCGAGTTCAAATTCAAGCGAGAAGTGTTACACGAACTGGAACAAGAGGGGGTGTTTCATGGTATTGAGGATGTGTATGAACTGCCTGGGCGGCTGCCGCTCCTGTGGGCGTATGCGGCGGGTCATGTCGGTGGTGATGAACAAGGTATACCCGATGGCTGGTTACGCTGTGTGGTGCCGAGTGAGGAACGCGATAAGAACCGGACACGCTGGCCGACACATCCAGCATGGCAAGTGGTACAAGGGGCATTTTCTGAACCTGCAGAGCAACCGGAACACTTTGGCAAGATGGTGCGCAAGCGGTGGCGAGAACGCAATATTGACAAGGGCATTGAAGCGATGATCGGCTATGCAACCTCGCTGGCCTCCTGGGTCGGTGATGAGTTCGTGACTGACTCAGGGATTGCCCTGTGGGATAGTGACCTGTCGGATTTCTTGACATGGTTTGCGCAAGCGGGTCAAGCGTATCTTGACCGCAAAGAATTGCATTTTGGGATGGAAGTGTTGCGTAAGCAGACAAAGTTTGGTGTTGAGGCGTCGGTATAAACTCGCTGTTTAAACGGGGAGTTTTGTGAGAAAGTGAGGTGGTTTATGGGTAAACACAAGCAAGGAAACAAACAACAGCAGGAGCAAGCGGCTGCGCGTCGTGCGTTCATTCAGCAAGCTCGGTCAACGTGGCTTGGCAAACAGGTCAAGTTCACGATACCGCAAGGAACGGGCTACGGTGTGGTGTATTCCATTTCTGAGTATGGTGATGTGGTGGTAGCGCATCCTGATTGTGATGCAACGGGATTGCCTCCGGCATTTGCTTTCAATATTGAGCGTATATCCATGTTCTTGGAATTAGTGGGTTGATGAGAAGAAGTGAGGTGGGTGTATGAAAACACAGGCAAAAACAAGCGCAACATCTGATACCACTTCATTATTAACCGTCGTACAAGTTTGCACGATGCTCGGTATTGGGCGGACTAAATTTTACACGCTGCTCGATCAAGGTCTTACCGACGGTCAAGCTCGGCAAACTGCGGCGTATTCGGCAAGCATCCTTAGAGCGATGGCTTGAACAGCAAGAGCAATTAGCAGGGTAGTGTACCTAACGACGAGAAAGAAGCTTGCATAACATCGTATGTAAGCTTCTTTTGTTGTCCAGTTCAGAAAGAGAGTGTGACACATGGCAAAACGGGAATTCGTGGGGCTGGTTCGGTCTACCTGCGTAAGGATGGACGCTATGCTGCCGAAATCAAGCTAGATGGCAAAACACGAACGTTCTACGGCAAAACGCAAAAAGAAGCGTATGATAAAATGCAGCAAGCGTTGTATGAACAGAAGCAAGGGACGCTGGTAACGGGGCCGCAACAAACAGTCAAGCAGTACTTTGAGTACTGGCTAGAGAATGTGCATCAACCGCTTATTCGTCCTATCACCTATGTGATGCATCAGGGTATTGTGAAAAATCATATTCTTCCTAGCTCTGGGGCATATCAAACTACGAAACCTCAAACCGGAGCATCTTGAAGCGTTATATGCCAGTAAACTCAGGGATGGATATAAGCCAAGCTCTATTCAAAATTATTCAAGAAGTATTAAGTAATGCGTTAGGTCATGCTGTACGCCGTGGTTTGTTGACTCGAAATGTGTGTGATGTGGTTTCATCTCCACGAGTTGACGAAGCAAGAGGAGACGGTATTGACGAAAGAACAAGCGTACACGCTGATGGAAGTTGCAAAAGGACATCGTTTTGAAGTGTTGATCCTTGTTGCGGTTACAACGGGCATGAGGAAAGGAGAATTCACCGCTCTCAAATGGCAAGACATAGACTTTACCAATAAGTGCTTGTATGTGCGTCATACGGCGTATCGGCTTCCTCAGCTATGGATTTGTTGAAAATGAACCGAAAACGGATAGTGGTAAACGAATAATCGCGCTCCCTCAGCTTGTGCTTGATGCATTGAAGCAGCACAAAATCAATCAGGATGAAATGAAAGCAAAAGGCAAGTACAAGCTGGAAAGATCTTGAACCTTGTGTTTCCTAATACCGTTGGAAACTATCAAAATGCGCCATATCTCAGGAAACTCTTTTTCAAAGCTTCTCAAAGAAGCAGGATTACCGCCTATGAGGTTTCATGACCTGCGGCATAGTGCAGCAACGATCCTGCTCAGTCAAGGAGTAAACCCGAATGTGGTACAGGAGATACTTGGGCATAGTGATATTCATATGACGCTGGGTATCTATGGGCATGTGATACCAGGTATGCAAGGCGAGGCGATGAACAAGTGGGATGAGTGGTTATAGACGAGTTTCCCTGTCAAACCACTGTCAACTGTCGTTTGTCCGATAGTGAGGGCCTGTACATCGGGATTTCAAGGGGGTTTGCACGGTAGGGAGTGGTATTCAGGCCCGTTCTGCTTACAGGATACCATAATTTGATGTGTGCGCAAGAGAGAAATTGGGCAATTTAGGGCAAATTTGTAGCCAAAAACGCTTGCAATTAGAACATAAATTCTATATAATGAACATGTGCTAAAGGGCCATTTGTCATTTTTGACGGCGTTTTTCGTAGTTTAGTTTGTGCGAACATAGAAACATAGAGATGCGTGGGAATCATGAAAATACAAACTTCACTTTCGGTTATTCCAGTTCTAGTTGCGGATCAGGACGAAGCGTTGTGTTTTTATACGGAGAAATTGGGTTTAGAGAAGCGGGCGGATGTGACGTATGCGCCAGGGATGCGCTGGCTGACGGTTGGGCCGAAAGGGCAGCGCAGACCGGAGATTGCGCTCACTCGCCCGGATACCGTACTGCATGGTGAAGAAAAAGTTCGCGAATTGTTGAGGCGTAACAATCCGGTAAAGCATGGAATATTCGATACCGACGATTGTTGTACAATGTATAAAACACTACTGGCACGAGGCGTCAAGTTTGTATGCCCTCCTACGAAGTTGCTGTACGGCATGGAAGCCATTTTTGAAGACCCTTATGGCAACGTATTTTCTCTGTTGGAGCCGTCGCCGGAGGCGTATTCCCTGTTCAAAAAAACGGGAGTAAGTACGGCGGCATGAATGTATCCACACATGACATACTAATATAATACCTGGCCGCCTGAAATATTAGCAAGGAGCGGGTAATCATGGAAGATTTATTGGATATCGAAACGCGACACGCAGTACTCATTCGCGCCGAACGCGAGCGTGTCTATGATGCGCTGACCACTGCTGATGGGCTTGATGGCTGGTTTACGACCGGTGCCAGCGTTGATGCTGAGCCGCAAGGGAGCATAGTTTTTCGCTGGCAAGATTGGGGGCCAGACCACATCACCACCGAGGATAGCGGCACGGTCTTAGAGGCACAACGCCCGGAACGTTTTGTCTTCCAATGGGATTCCGACGATCCGTATCGTGCAGTCACCGTCGAGTTCAATCTTGAAGAGACCGCTGAAAGTACCGTTGTACGCTTGCTCGAATATGGCTACCACAATACTCCCGTCGGCCTCAAATCGTTAGTGGACCATGCGGCTGGTTGGGGCGAGGCCCTGACCCTGCTAAAATTCTATGTTGAATATGGGCTGCGGTATTAGTAGGAGACTATATGTCGGTTACACAGATACCATCTGCACCAGATAAAGCTATTGTTGTTGGGACATTTCCGACATGCTCTCCCGGTCGCCTTTTTGATTATTGGACCATTCCCCAATTGATTACGCAATGGTGGACTTCCGAAGCTGAGATTGAGCCGTATGGAGATTATAGCGACTCCGGCGAAGACCAGCAGACGCGACAGGAGCATATCGAGGGCTGGTTGTACTTTGTTGGTAAATTGCAGAATTGTATCGAAGGTCAATAAGCGGTAAAATGGTGAGGAACACATGAGGGAGGAATGTATTCATGCCCATCACTATGCGTCCGTGGCGAGACGAGACCGATTTACCTTTGATTGTTGACTTATTGCGCAGTATTCACCCGGCCAGTCGTCACCTGATCGATATTCCGTGGAGACTGAGTTCTCCAGCTTTGCAAACCCGGTGTGATGCCTGTGTGTGGGAAGATGCCGATGGAAGGTTAGCTGGCTTTGCCGCCTGGCAAATCTACTGGGCTGTGCTTGACTACTTTGTGCGCCCAGGCGAACATCAGCATACCGTTGAAACGGGTATTTTTAGTTGGGCTATGGAGCGTTTTCAAGAACTCGATGCGAAACGCGGACGACCATTGCCATACTGGGTCGAGTTCCGCGAAGATGACGCTGAGCGACAGCGCGTAGTGGAGGCACAGGGTTTTCTTATTGATGACGACTATCAATACATCCATATGCTGCATCCTCTCACTGAACCACTACTGGAACCCACATTGCCGCCTGGTTTTACGATCCGACCATTAGCTGGCGAACGGGAAGTGAATGCCTACGTCAAATTGCATCGTGCGGCCTTTGAGAGCACGTCAATGACGTATGATTGGCGGTTGCGGACTCTCCAAATGCCTCAATACCAGCCAGAACTCGATATCGTCGCCGTCGCTCCGGACGGCACTCTGGCAGGATTTTGTGTTGGATGGCTCAATTCGGAGCGTCATTTAGGACAGGTTGAGCCGTTAGGCGTTCATCCCAATTTCCACCATATGGGCCTGGGTCGCGCACTCCTTCTGGAGTCGTTGCGGCGTTTCAAGGCACATGGTGCCGATGGCGTACTCGTCGAAACAGAGAATGAACGCACCGTTGCGCGTAATGCTTACGAGTCGGTAGGGTTTCAGCCGATTCATACGGTTTTTCGGAAAGGAAGGTGGGTTACTCTTTGAAAGAGAAAGGTGAGCGGATCAATATGGGAAAACCAGTGTTGATTATTGTGAACGGCCTACCTGGCACGGGAAAGACAACCCTGGCAAGACGGCTTGCAGCAGATGTTCGACTCCCAGTTTTCTCTAGAGATGGCATGTATGAGACCCTCTACGATGTGCTGGAATGTCAAAGCAATGGATGTCCTCCTTTGATAGGTCACGCATCTTTTACCCTCCTCTACTATGTCGCAAGCTCAGTGTTAGCAGCAGGCCAATCATTGATTGTTGAGGGATTTTTTGGTCGCCCCGAATTAAGAAGTGCTGAGTTTCTCCACCTGCAACACACTTACGATTTTGAGCCATTTCAAATTCAGTGCAATGCTGATGGGAAAGTTCTCCTGGAGCGTTTCCTTGCGCGTGTGGGGACAGTAGAACGACACATCGGTCATCGTGCTCGTGATCTGGAATGGATTGAACAAAACAAAGAGCGACTCTTACAAGGACGTCTTCTGCCTCTTGCTCCTGGTGGTCAGATCGTTGAAATCGACACCACAACTCCTTCCAGTTTTGATTATGCTGACATACTCCAACGAGTTCGCGCAGTTCTCTTCAACACGCGAACCCGCTGATCCTCGTTCATCATTCAGCTGATCAACTTGATTTGTCTAGCTCGAGAAGTTTAATTGCATTCTCCTTCAAGATTAGAGGTCTCACCTCTGGTCGAATGGCGATTTGCTCGAAGTCGGCGAGCCAGCGGTCGGGGGTGATAAGTGGGTAATCGGAGCCGAAGAGTATTTTGTGCTTGAGCAGGGTGTTGGCATAGTGTATCAGTTGGGGTGGGAAGTATTTCGGTGACCAACCGGAGAGGTCTATGTAGACCTGCGGTTTGTGGAGGCAGACTGAGAGAGCCTCATCCTGCCAGGGGAAGGACGGGTGGGCCATGATGATCGGCATATCGGGAAAGTCAACGGCCACGTCATCCAGGTACATGGGATTGGAGTATTTAAGGCGCACACCACCGCCGCCACGCATACCCGTTCCGATGCCAGAATGACCGGTGTGAAATAAGGCTGGCAGACCGGCTTCGGCGATTACTTCATAGAGGGGGTATGCACTGCGATCATTGGGATAGAATTCCTGTAAGGTGGGATGAAATTTGAAGCCGCGCACGCCGAAATGTTTGATAAGGCGACGCGCCTCCTGCACACCCATCTTTCCTTTGGCCGGGTCAATACTGGCGAAGGGAATGAGTACATCGGCGTTTTGTGCCGCGACTTCGGCCACTTCCTCGTTGGGGATGCGTATGAGGCCGGTTGTTGATTCCATGTCAACTGGAAATATGACACAGGCCATTTTGCGCTCCCGGTAGTAGGCCGCGACCTCCGAGATGGTCGGTTCGGAGCCTTCCTTCTTGAAGTAGCCCGACGCTGCTTCCTGTATCTCCTGCCACAGTGGATCATCAGGAATTCGTTCCGATACGTGCGCGTGGGTATGCACGTCTATTGCTACTAAGTTTTTTGTGTCCATGTTCACACCTTTCCTGTTACCGCTCTATTGAATGTCTTATGAATGTCTTACGATAAGCCCATGCGCTGCCGTTCCATATCTTTGAGGACGCGGCGCAATATCTTGCCAGAAGGATTCCTGGGAATGGCATCAATGAACTCGATTTCGCGCACATTCTTGAAGGTAGCGAGCTTCCCATTGGCCCATGTCATCAACTCGTCCGCGCTCACCTGTTCGTAGCCTGCTCTGAGAATTACAAAGGCTTTGGGAATTTCTCCCGCTGCCGTATCTGGTTTCGCGATGACTGCCACATCGGCAACCGCGGGATGCTCTAACAACAGGGCTTCAAGCTGCGCGGGAGCCACGCTGAACGCTTTGTACTTGATCATTTCCTTTTTGCGGTCGGTGATCGTCACATACCCCTCTTCGTCTCGATAGCCGATATCTCCCGTGTAGAGCCAGCCATTGCGCAACGCCTCTGCGGTCGCTTCGGGAGCTTTCCAGTAGCCCTGCATCACCTGTGGACCTTGAACGATCAACTCGCCCTCTTCGCCCGCGCCCAGCTCGATCTGACCGGTCTCAATATCAACGATTTTCTGCTTTGTATCGTGAATGGGCAGGCCAATGGTCTCTACCTTGATAAGCTTCGGATTATATACCGGATTGGAATGCGTTCCTGGTGCTGCCTCGGTCAAGCCGTAGGAAGTCATGACGGTGATGTGTGTGCGCTCCTCGAAGCGACGTGCCAGGGCGGGAGGCACGGGAGCCGCACCACACTGGGTAAAACGCACAGTATGCAGATTGTATTCATGCAACTGCGGCCACTCACTTAGTGCTGCCAGCACATTCGGGACGGTGTACAGGAGCGTAATGCCATGCTCTTGAATAAGTCTTAAACACTCGCTCGCCTCGAAACGTTCCATGAGTACAATAGTCGCACCGGATAGAGCAGCACAGCCCATCAGCATAATGCCATAGATATGATAGAGCGGCACGAAGACAAGCATACGATCCTGAAACGTGATGCGGGCGGTAGCGACCGACTGATAGGCGTTACAGACGAGATTCTTGTGGCTGAGCAGGACGCCTTTGGGCAATCCTGTTGTGCCACTGCTGTAGGGAAGTGCGATTACCTCTTCCCACGCCCGTTCTACGCCTGTAGGAGGCATTGTTGGATGGCTTCGCACCAGGTTGCTGAAGGAAAGCGTATTCCCCGAGGAGATTGACGGGTCAGAACCAATGGTGATTACATATTTCAGTGCTGGCGTTTCGGAACGTACTGCCTCAACTAGTGGGAGCAACTCTTGCTGTACCACAATTGCTACTGCCTCGCTATTGCTCAACTGATAGGCGACTTCGCGCTCCTTATACGAGGGATTGATGGGGCTGACGATTGCGCCAATGCGTGCGGCGGCGAACCAGCTTATCAGGTATTCCGCCCGGTTCGTCATGAACAGGCATACTTTCTGGCCCTTGCCCACTCCCAGTTCGAGCAAAGCGTTGGCAAAGGCGTTCACCAGTGCATCCAGTTCCCGATATGTCAGATTGATATCCTTAAAGATAAGGGCTTCCTGCTCAGGAAAACGCTCAGCCGTGCGTGACAGCAGTTCGCCATAGGGATGAGAAGGATATTGAAGTGGCGGACGGAAAAGTTCCGATTGCACAGAAGATCGTCTCATTGACGTGGAAGAAAACCTGTCGACCATGCTCATTTCTCCTGGAAACTATCATCTTTTGCACATTATAGCATGGTATGTGAATGAAAGGCGGCACAGCGTATCCCTGTGGGTACTTTTGCACTCTTCGCTTCTCAGGCAGTTTGTCCACTCATTTTTCGTGGTAGCAGTGGTGGTCGCAAGCCGAGAAAACCACCCAGCAGGAGGAAGCCGAGGATGACGGCTATAGTTTCTACTGTGAAAAAGAAGAGTCCCACTGTAAATACTTTGATAAGTTCAGGTGGAGGACCTTCTAACAGGCCATGGGCCGCGGATAGTCCTAGCCCGCTTACCAGCGCAACCAGGAAGCAAAACCTCCAGGCGTGGGTACGAATCATGTTCCAGAAGCTTTGCGAGACCGCGGCAAGGCCAATTTGTCGGAAGAGATTTCCGATCCACCTCGCTATAGAAGAGAGCCAGGGCAGGAGACGGACGAGCCATGTGCCGACTATTTGTAACAGGAATAGAAGATCATCCAGCGCATAACCCAGCGTCGAGAGACTGGTGTTGGCTGGTGGTCTCGTTGGTCTGAGCGCGGGCAATGTTAAGCTTTCTGCCCGGCTGTAAGAGTGCCACTCCCGCAATCAAGGTTGGTACAGCTACCACGGCAAGGCTAATTACCAGGAAGGTCCCCATGAAGATACGCCCCAGGAGGAGTTTTGCACTTCCGCGACGGTATCGGTCAGCAGTGTGACGACGATGGAAGCAAAGATGAGTTGATTTCCCCGCAAAATGAAATGCAATTGATTGAGGGAAGCGTGTTTTCCGAGCCAATAGGAGACGGTTCGTGCGAATGTCAAAACACCAACAAGCAGGACGATCTGGAAAGTGAATGATACGACGGCATCAAACGGATCATCGCGAAAAGGGCTGATTGTTTCTGCTGCAACTCACCTGCTTTGATATCTCCACAAAGACGCAGAAGAAGATTGCAGCGATAAGCATCCATACGGTGCTGTAATAGATGCTGCGAGACACGCCTTTGTGATCTGGTAGGGTACGTTTATTGCTTTCCATAATATTCTCCAAAAGTTGTAGTTACTGTCAGTAATATATATGGGGAAAGCAAATGGGTCAATGCTCTTGAGTACCTGATCATTGGTCCTTGAGTGTAGCTGATGCTAAACTCAGGTGTATGAATTGTACTGTTACTTTGCTCACATCGTTTGGCAAATTGCAGAAGTTGAAAATGTCCATGTAAATGGATATCATAAAAATAGAACGAAAGGGATTTCAGCGAAGAATATTTTCACGAATGCAAAAAAGGGAAATTGTCTACATTTACTGCTGAGAGCCGTGCTATCAATTGAACCAGGCCGGCGATAGGAGTAAAAAATGTACACAATCCAGGTAATGCTTCGTTGCCCTGATGAACAATCTGAGATTTATGCCAGTTCGCTTGATGATGCTGAATGTGTCATTGAAGAGCGAATAGGCTTAGCGTTGCTTGAACTTTTTGGAACTGTACTTGTGGATTGCGTCAACGTAAAGTATTCACCATTGCAGGATGAGAGCGGTGATGCATTCCCTCTGACAACCTGAAGAGAGTATGGCTGATACCGCGTATAAGCGTGTATTAAGAGGGCAAATATGTCAACCAGAGATCGCGTGGTATCAGCTAAAACAAACCGACGTGGTCGTCCTACCATTACCCCAACGACACAACTGGGCGTTTTTCTGCAAAAAAGACTCGATGAGCTTGGATTGACCCGGCGTGTTCTGGCGAAGAGATTGGGGGTATCCTCTTCAACTATAGGCGATTACTCAATGGAGATACCAGAGTAGTTCAGCGTATCAGTGCTGAAGCCATCTGTGAAGTGTTGGGGCTTGATGACATGCAGCGACGTGATTTTCTTAAAATTATTGGTGCCGCAGGTGCCGATACTTTTGCTCTTCCAACTGGCGCAGACGTTTCAAGACAACAAAGTATAAGGTTGACCTGGACTTGCTCAACTATTCATGCTGTTTCCACTCTATCATCTGATGAACAAAGGTCAGGTTCAGTATGTTATGGAAAAAGCACAACACTGGTATCATACAATTATTGCAAGAGCCACCATATGCAAAGGATACTCGTCTTGCAGAAACTCAATTACGGTTTGGTATAATGTTTGGTGCAAGTCAAGAATTTGTCTTTCCGTGGTATCAAAGAGGGCAGTCTGCATTCGCACCTACAATCATATTGAGAACAATGTAATTTGTCGGTTTAATCTGAATACATTTCGGCAACTCTATGCCAATCTGCTGTCTCATCGGGCACCCTTATATCGCGAGATCGGGCAATTTGAAGAAAGTGCCAGGCAATTTGAGGATGGTATCTACTCGTTAATGAGTAGTGATACCCTTGCTACGCGCCAATCTCTTTCGCAGTCGTATCCATGTGAGAGCAATACAAGGGGATGCTTTGCAGTGGATGCGTGAACTTGAAGAGGCGCGAAGAGATGCTTTGCAAACGGGAAATGTCTTTTATGAGGAACTCATGGGTTTGCTGGATTATGTGGAAGGAGAAGGATACAAGCGGTTAGCTTTCAATATCCATAGGATACCCTCTGAGCAGATGCGTATCGAGTATGCTCGACGTGCTTTGCATTTCCTGACTCGGTCGCACTCCAAAACGGCGTGGTATCCAAGGGCTCATCATATGCTTACACGGATTTCAGAGGCCCAATGTCTCATCTGGCTTGATCCTGAAGAGGCTATTCGTATCGCCGAACAGTTACATGAGGAAGCAACAGTAGGCTATCCTGCGCTTCTTGCCAAGATCAACCGTACTCTGCTTTTTGCAAGCAAACGCATGCAATTAAAACGAGGCGATGGACCGTTATTATTCGACCTTGATGCCCATAAATAAATCAAGTCTGGGTTTTGGTCGCTCTATTTTCAAGAATGCCTACCACCTGAAACCAGGGCGGATTCGGGTAAGGGTTCTTTTCGATGCGCATGCCCACTTTGCGCATCACGCCAATGGAGGCCAGATTGTCATACGTGGTCGTCGCGATAATCCGCTGCAGACCAAGCTGCGTGAAAGCAAAGTCGAGCAGTGCCTTGGCGGCTTCTGTGGCGTATCCCTGACGCTGATGGGTTGGCGAGAAGGCGTAAAACAGGCCGAATTCAGGCGAGTTGAAGTGATCACTTGCCTCCTTGTCCAGCAGAGGATAACGAAGGCAATTGCCCAAATGGCCCAAAAGAAGGCACAAACCCACATGCTCCGATGAATTGCTGCGTTTGTTTCAGCACGACGGCGCGATCTCCGTAAGGTGGTTGATTTAGCCGGGCTAACTCTTCGTAGCTCGCAATTGTCCACCGCAACCATTGCTCTCGCTGGTCGCGTGTGCTGGCTCCCTCGTTGCCAAATTCGGCAGTCATGAGATCGATGTCGAGAAGCTGGTGAATGGCATCCAGATCATCCATGATAAAAGGCCGGATCAGCAGTCGTTCAGTTTCTAAGGGTGGAACACGCATCGTGACCTCACTTTCTTTCAATGCTTTATGTTACACTGCATTCCGCGATGATTGCTCGTGCCGCTCGCTCACCATCCAGAATGGCATGTTCAACTCGCCTTGGAGCCACGCAATCACCGATCCGGTGGAGATGATTGAACTTTACCTTGCAATTGAAAATACAGGCTATCGTTAGCTACTTGTGGGGTTGCCATAACCGCAAGGGCGAGGTTTTCAAGCTGGCGCGGCTGACCTGTATAGTTGTTGATAATAGTGGCACTGTTGGGGCCGAGACCGGCCAGGAAATGGTTGGCGGTCAGGCGAACGCCTTTCGCGAGGGCGCGCCGATACCAGAGTTCGATGTCGAGCGTGATGCTGAGGTCGCCGCCGACATAGAATTGACCGGTGACGACTTCAACGTGACAGCCGCGTTCCGCCAGTAATTCAGCAATGCTGGTGGCCTGGTGAAAGCCGATTTGATCGAAAACGAGGACATTTTCTCCCGGCTGTGCGTCCTTTTCGCCCTGCAAGACTTGCCAGACCGTCGCGACATGTGGCAGGTCGGCACCTGGAACAGGTGGCAGCACTGGGCGTGAACCGGTGGCGATAATTACGGCGTCAGGCTGTTCGCGCTCAATCATTTCTGCTGTGACTGTGACGCCTGTACGGATATTGACGCCAGTTTCGAGCAGTTCGCGTTGCAGGTTGCGTGAAGCATCACCGAACTCCACGCGGCTGGGGACGCGCACGATCAGGTTGATTTGCCCGCCGAGTTCCGCTTGTTGCTCGTAAAGCGTGACATGGCATCCACCCTGTGCGGCGACCTTTGCCGCCTGCATTCCGGCTGGTCCGCCGCCAACGACGATGAGAGCGAGGTTTGCGCGTCGCTTTCTTTATGTTGCTGAAGGTAAGCGGTGGGAAACGTAGCTCGTTGCCTGTGGCGGGTGATCTGGATGCAGCCAAGCGTCATGTTGAGGCCCATGCGCCCGATGCAGTATTGATTGCACGAGATGCAGAGGCGGATGGCTTCGGTGCGACCCTCGCGAGCCTTGCGCGTGAAATGTGGATCGCAGATTTGCCCACGCACGACATCCACCATATCAGCTAAACCTTCGCGCAGGATGCGTTCCGCCTGTACGGGGTCTTTGATACGCCCGGTGCAGAAGACGGGCAGTTTGACGGCCTCGCGAATGCTGGCCGAGACGAAGAGTTGGTAGCCGGGAGGCGTGTGCATGGAGCCCTCGACCATGTAGAGGTTATGAAATTCGCCGATGCTGGTATTGATGAAGTCAAGCTGTCCTGTAGCCTCCAGACGACGAGCAATCTCGGTTACATCGTCGAGGGTAAGCCCCGCCGGAATGAGTTCGTCGCCGCAGAGACGGATGCCCAGCGTAAAATCACGCCCGATTTCGGCACGCACGGCGGCAATCACTTCGAGGGCGAAGCGCATGCGGTTTTCGAGCGAGCCGCCGTACTGGTCGCTGCGACGATTGTAGTAGGGCGAGAAAAACTGGCGCATGAGCGAGCTATGCGATGATTGCAGTTCCGCGCCATCAAAGCCGCCATCGCGCACATGACGGGCGACGAGCGCATAGCCGCGCACAATCTCAGCAATCTCCTCCTGCTCTATTTCCTTGCACATTTCGTGATGGATGGGATCAACCATGGGCGAAGGACCAAGCACGGGACGATGGGAATAGATGCTGCTGGATTGCATCCCGTTGTGGTTTATCTGCGCGAACATGCGCGTGCCATGTTCATGCACTGCGCGGGTCATGCGGCGATAGCAAGGAACGACACGCGGGTCGAAGCCGTGAATGAGCGGCTGATAAGCCCAATCGCTCGGATGTACCGATTGCTCTTCCGTGATAATCAGGCCACAGCCACCCTTAGCGCGTTCGGCATAATAGGCGGTCAGGCGCGGCCCCGGAAGGTTATCCTCAGACAGATTGGTCAGGTGCGCGGCAAAAACCACACGATTCGGAATAACGGTCTGCCCGATGCGTATAGGTGTGAAGAGATATTGGTACTGACCTGCCATGATATGTCCTTTAACAGTGTTCGCCCGCGTACCGTCCCTCGGCAATGGCGTGTCCAATACGGCGTGGAGCGACGCAGTCACCGGCGCGGAACAGATGCGGGACGTGACCTTTCAGTGTATAGTATAACGTTTGTGATGGACGGTCATACGTGCCAAGTACGACGCTATCGGCGGGAATGGCCCGTTCACCGGCTACGAAGCGGTCGGCAACGATGACCTGGCCCGGTTCGATACGCACTACCGTTGTATGAGGCGTTGTCTCGACACCTGACGCCATTGTACGTTGCATCCAGGAAACCATGTCGTGTGTGCCTACGAGATCACGCCCGGCAAAGAATTCTTCTGTGACAATCTCGACAGCGTGACCCTGAGACGCGAGCAGTTCCGCTACCGAGTAGACGCCATGTGATGAGGACTCGTCTATGATAACGACGCGCTGGCCTTCCATCGGTTCGCCACGTAAAATACGGCGTACATCCGTCACGTGCGGCAAATCATGACCTGGAATAGGGAGCAATCCAGTGCCAGTATGTGCGCCGGTCGCCACGATCACTGCTTCAGGGTGTTGTGACAATACCATTTCGGCAGTCACTTCTGTGTCCAGATGTAGTTCAACGTCCAGTTGCTCAAGTTGTGCCTGTAAATAACCGGTAATCAATTGTAGTTCGCCGCGTCCTGGGCCTTTCGCTGCCAGTGCAACTATGCCCCCCAGTGTTGATGCGCGTTCGTATAGCATGACATGTTTTCCACGCAACGCCGCCGTTCGGGCCGCCTCCATGCCAGCAGGGCCGCCGCCGATAATGATGACTGTGGGTGTTCGTGTCGGGCGAGTGCGCCGATCTTTGATGGTTGTCAGTAGTGTTGGCTGAATATGTAGAACGTCTGGATTGACATTGCAGCCGATAGGTACATTCATCACTGTGCGTACCTGACATCCTTGATTGCAGGAGAGGCAGGGGCGTACCTCATCAGCATGTCCCTCTTGCGAGAGTTCAGGTAATGACGGGTCGGCAATCAATGCGCGAATCATCTCTATACCGTCAGCTTGCTCCTCTGCAAGAATGCGCTCGGCTACTGCTGTATTCATGATGCGTCCAGCCGCGAAAACTGGTACAGATACATTCGCTTTAATTGCTGCCGCAAGATGGGCGGTATAGCCATGCGGCGTATGCATTGAGGCATGGAACGGGAACATCTGCGTGCTGAAGATGCTGCCCATTGTGATGGTCATATAATGCACGCGTCCGGTCTCCGCCAGTAACCGCGCTAACTCGACGCCCTGTTCTGGTGTCAAACCCGCCCACGGCGCCAGCTCGTCAGCACACAATCGTATACCAAATACTGATCACTACCTAATGCATCGGCTACAGCCTCAATGGTTTCCTGTACGAAACGCAACCTGTTTTCCAATGCGCCACCATACTGATCTGTGCGCTGATTAGTGAGTGGCGAGAGGAATTGTCGCAACAGTGAACGGTCGGAAATCTGTAGCTCCACGCCATCCGCGCCGCCTTGCCGGACATGTCGTGCTGTCAACGCAAATCCCTCGATAACGCGAGTAATATCAGCCAATTCCATCGCTTTCGGCACCTCACGCGAAGAGACATCTGGCACGGCAGAGGGTGCCCAGATTTCCCGTTGCCGGTGGTCGCTCACCGACTGTTGCCCGTTGTGGTTCAATTGCGCGATTGCCAGCGACCCATACTGATGAATCCGTTCGCTGACTTAGCAATCGCGGTCGGTGTCTCAGGCAAATAGCCCAGTAAAGCATACTCATAGGGCAAATCGGAGGGATGGACGATATGCTCTTCCAATACAACAATGCCCGCGCCGCCCTCCGCTCGTGCCGCGTAGTAATCGGCGTGCAGCTCGCTCAGCATATTGTGTCGAGCAAAGTTGGTCGTATGGCTGCCAAAAATAATGCGGTTACGTGCTTCACGAGGCCCGATTTGTAAGGGTTGGAAGAGTTTGTGTTGCATGGGGATATTGTATCACTTCCTATACATAAAATTACTCTCTATAGACGAGAAAGCATCTTATCGTACGCGGCGTGGGAACCGATCTAGCTAGAGACGGATTATCTCATCCGGTTTGCGGATGGCAATGGCGCGATAATGAAGGCCGACATGTGCTGAGTAGACGGGGCCGCGAGGACTGACTTGCTTGAAGGATAGGCTTGGATGTGAAGGGTTGGCTTTAAAGAGTTTATAGGCGGCATTGGCTTGCCGTTGTACCGGCTCTAGTAGTTCTGCAAAAAGAGCATGGAATTGCTTCGTGCGCTTCGACTTCATGAGAGAAAATCGTCTCCGGTGATCTCTTCCGTTTCTCCGAATGCATCCTCTGCAAGTGCCTCATTGACCAGTTTCTCAAGAAGACGTTCTGATCTGGGGTCGTGAAAGAGGGTTGCCAGTGATGTTCTGAAGCAATCTCCTGCCGTATAATCTCGGCAATGTATCGCTGCTCGTCTTCGGACAGTTGCGCTACTTCTTTAAAGGCTTCTTCCAGTCTCTTCGGCTTCTCCAGCTCTCTAGCATAAGGATATCGTTTCGCTATCTTTCTATTGCCCGTTATCAGTATACCATTATCCTGTGTTGTGAGTGATGTCTGTTTTGAATACAAGCTATTTTCGATTTTCGATAACTCTCCTGTGGGGATTGTTGTACACGGTGGGAAGCGCTTCGTGCAGTAAGGTATAGAGTGGATTGAGCGTTACTGGTGATATGCGGGAATATTTTACGACAATGGGGGTGGCGTCCTACTGGGTGTTTATCACGCCGCCACAGGGGACTATCACACAGGATAGTCCCCTTTATGAAAAACTCTCATTAAGAGTGGAATAACACTGACGAAGCCTGATCGTTCATCGAACTTCCGACATACTTAGTGCCCCCATTCCCGTAGGTTTGTTGTGGCCCCTTGTAGCCCGTGTTGAAATACAGGGTAACCGAGTGACATCCGTCGAACAACGATGAGGTAATGTCATTGAAGTTGTGCTTAACGAGGTTGCTTAGTCCCTCGTTATTGCAACTTGAGCCATAAATGAGCAGGCTGTTGCCGCCGTAGTTTGCATCTGCATACAGTGTGCCTAATATAATACTGTTGGGAGAGAGAGCCGCACGAGCCTGCTGCATGGTAGGAAAGACTCGTACCACGGGGTGAACGCTGTGAAGTTCACTGAAAGGCACGGCTTGTACGACATAGACCCGTTGAGAAACACTCCGTCTAGATGCCTCATGTCGTGTGCTTGCCTGCACATTCGTAAAAGCACTACATAAGACAAAGACACCGATTAAAGCTAGTGCTGAGACAAGTTGTTTGTAGAGGTCGGCGTTCTTTTGCATGAGGTCTGCCTTTCTTTGTGGTACTTCATTCTGTAGCTACAAAAGCCATAAACTATCATAACATATACGTCTTCACTTTTCAAGGGAAAGTATTCTCTGGCCAGGGTAATCGCATCTGATTTTTCAAGCGGCTTGTAGATCGCATCTGCATAGCAGAGTTTTGAAAGTTGGCTTGTTGTGACATAGCCTGTAGACCCAGTTTCAAAAATTAGATGCGATTGCCCTGATCCTCGTACCAATAAGTGGTACTTTCTTCTTGTCAATTTTGTGATAACGGGATACAATACTCCTGTTTATCGTACTCGTTGAGCTATTGAAAAGGAGAAGTTTGTATGAGACGCTTCTATCTACGCGGAGTCCTGATGTCCATCCTGCTGGCTGCCCTCCTTGTTGGGAATATTTCACTGATGATGCCGCGTGCCAGTGCCGCCGCACCGCTGTGCGGCTCCTGGCGGGTAGTACACAGTCCTCCTCAACCTGGCGGGCTGTATGGCGTTGCCATCAGTTCACACACTGATGCCTGGGCGGTGGGCGTCGGCAATCTATCCCTCCCAACGATCTATCCTATCAACGTAGGGTTTGTCGAGCATTGGGATGGCACGCGCTGGAACACCATCCCCAGTCCGCAACCGGCCAACTATGAGAACGATCTCTACGCTGTGGCCGCGCTGGCACCGAGCGATGTCTGGGCGGTCGGCTCGTACGAAAACGCCGAAAACGGGCTTTTGGAGCCACAGAAGACGCTGGTCGAGCACTGGGACGGCACACACTGGAAGGTGATCGCCAGCCCCAATGCAAAAGCGTTCTTCAATACCCTCAATGGCGTGGCTGCGCTGGCATCCAACGATATCTGGGCCGTCGGCTCGCAAGGTAGCCTGTCAGGATTGTCAAAGACACTGATCGAGCATTGGGACGGCACGCACTGGAGCATCGTGAAGAGCCCAAATGTCGGGTCGTATGACAACACCCTGCAAGGGGTGACCGCGCTGTCCCCTGATGATATCTGGGCGGTGGGTGAGTCCTCCGATGGGAAAGGAGGAGCTCGGACGCTGGTCGAGCAGTGGAACGGCCAGCAGTGGAGCGTCGTGCCAAGTCCAAGTATCGGCTCTTACCAAAACCTTCTCAGGGAAGTAGCGGGGGTAGCGCCTGATGATGTCTGGACGGTGGGGTTGTACTGGTCGTACCCTGGAGATATCCTCAACACCCTGACGGAACACTGGAACGGTTCCAGCTGGAGCGTGGTCGCCAGTCCCAATCCGCCGGGAGGAGACAACGTCCTGAGCGGAGTAGCCGCGCTGGCAACCAGCGACGTGTGGGCCGTGGGCTACGCCGCAGGTGTCTCTCTTATCCTACACTGGGATGGTTATCAATGGCGTCAGGTTCCCAGCCCCGATGGCGGAGGCGGCCTGGACAGTATCGAGGCGCTCAACACGCACGATATCTGGGCAGTGGGACAGTCAATCATGCACTACTGTTAGCTGGTGGTCTTTGACTGTTCAGCGTTCCCCTCTCAATCAGCAGTAGGTGGGCTGTAGTAAGGTTGGAGTGTGGCTCGCTACGGCTGTGCGCTGTTGCAGGAAATCGTCTGGTGTGGACACTCTGGACGCAAGTTGGGCGTGCAATATCATGCCTCCAGAGTGTCCACACCGGGTGCGTTCGCATATGGGTTGAGCTTAGGATACTCTCTTTTAGCCTGCTTGCCTACATCTTTTTCATACACCTGTATCCTCTGGAGACGGTGTTTTTGCTGTCAATTTTGCTGTATGTTGCTGTGCCGGGCTTCGTGAGGTAAGGTCTGGAGGGGGTTGAGGGTTGCCGGTGTTATGAGGGGATATTGTACCACAAGGTGTTGGATACTTCATCCTTTTTGAACCTGCCTATATTCCAGCGTCTTTATTATATAAGTTGTATTATTACAGGTGCTAATGAGGATGAAATACATATGGAAAATGAGCCTGACAAAGATGTTGTCCTTCATTACATTGACAAAGTTCACAACGCGCTTACCGAAACAGTACAGGTGTTGAATTGTATTGGAATTCTTCTGACGTTGTTATCTATTTTTACCATTGCTCTTTCCGTGGGTTTGGTTTCTGCAAATCATAATTACTCAATTGGAGGGCTTAACTTCGTCATCTCGTACTGGATTATCATAATGAGTGGGGCCTGGGCGACAGGGATATTATCTATTTATTACATGAGTCTGGATAATCATAGAGCAATACTGAGAGACGAAATCATGCAATTATATAAATCTATCGGGTACGAAAATGGGAGCATGAAATACGGGGGGACGAGCGCGCTTGAAGTTCCGAACATGATGATTTTTTTGATAGAAGTTCAGCTATTTCGAGAATTCAAGACGGTAAGGTTCATTGATAGGATCGTGAACATATCCATTTTTGGCTTCATTTCGTTGGTTCCTATTGTCACAGAGATTTTTGCTTGTTACAAGCTCATCGCTCTTTTGGGTGGCTATGGTGGGAACTGGCATCCTTCTTAGTACTGTTTCTTCTGACGATATCGTATTTTATTGCGATGGTAAGGGATTGATTTTTTAAGGCGACATAGTTTATTTATCTTCTCCAAATGGCTGGCATAACCCCAAAATCCCTTGACTTTATCTCATCTTCATGCTACTATTATGACTAAGTAACATCTGACCAATATTCTAAATTGGTCAAGCAAATGATAAATGAGGATTACTTTGACGAATCGGAATGGCAGGAGAAAGAGCATCGCAGAGGAGGAACCTTCGAAGCGGCAGGAACGGGCGGAACGTATCCTGGATGCTACCGCTGAACTGGTAATGCGCTGGGGATATCGCAAGACGACGATTGATGACATTGCGAAACTCGCGGGCGTGGGGAAGGGAACTATCTATTTGCATTGGAAAACGAGGGAAGATCTTTTTCTCGCGATGTTGATACGTGAGCGGTTGCGGGCGACTAATGGCATGGAGCAACGCCTGGCACAGGACCCGGAAGGTATGACGTTGCATGGGGTGATAAAGCATGTGCTGCTCGCTACGATGAGTAATCCGCTCTTAAAAGCTGCACTGCTTCGCGATACCGAGGTGCTTGGAGAGTTAGTAAAGAGCGATTTTGGAATGCAAGACGCCGAGCAGCGTTTCCGTACGGTGGAGGCATTGCTTGGATTTTTTCGTGGCAAAAACCTGGTACGCACAGATATCGGTGTGCGTGAGCAACTACAAATGCTCAGTGCCATTACTAGCGGCTTCCTGATGATAAACCAGTTTTTACCGGATGAGTATCACATTTCTGACGAAGAAATGGCGCAACAGGCGGCGGAGGCTGTGCAGCGAACATTTGAGCTACGCAATCCTACGCCGGCGGAACAAGATGAAGTTGCTACGACATACGACCACATTTTAGAGCATGTAAGAGAACAGGCGAAAAAGGAGTTGGAGTCATGAGCGCAATGAAGAGGAGAACAGCAAGATGACAGCGATCATAGAGGTAGAGGGTCTGGCCAAGAGCTACGGCAGCAAGCGTGGCATTAGCAATGTTTCATTCCAGGTGGAGGAGGGCGAGGTGTTTGGCTTCCTTGGCCCTAACGGCGCGGGCAAAACCACTACGATTCGCCTGCTCATGGCGTTATTGCACGCCAACTCAGGCACAGCACGTATCGCCGGGCTGGACTGCTGGCAGCAATCGGTGGAGATCAAGCGGCTAATAGGCTATTCGCCTGGCGAGCCTTCGCTCGATCCAAGACTGACCGGAGGCCAAATACTGGAATACTTCGCGCACCTGCGCGGGGGCGTTGATCAAGCCTATCTCAAACAGCTTATCAAGCGACTGGACCTGGACCCAGGCCGCAAGTTTCGCCAGTATTCGAGCGGCAATAAGCGCAAAGTGACGCTTATTCAAGCCTTCATGCACCGTCCGCGCCTGCTCATCCTCGACGAGCCGACCAACGGCCTGGACCCGCTCAACCAGCAGGAGTTCGACCGCATGGTCAAAGAAGTGCGCGACGAGGGCCGCACTGTCTTTCTCTCCTCACACATTTTGAGCGAGGTCGAACAGACCTGCACCCGCGTAGGCATCATTCGCGAAGGGCAACTGGTGCGTACCGGCGGCGTGACAGAACTGATGGACATCAAGCGCCACGAAATTACCATCACATTCGCCAGTGCCGTTCCCGCCGACACATTCAAGACGCTGGCCGACGTGGTGCAGGTGGAGACCCTGACCGATGGACATTCACTGCGCCTGACCATTCAGGGCGAGGCGGACGCGGTAATCAAGGCGGCGGCACAATACCCGGTCGTCTCTCTGACCAGTCACGAGCCGAGCCTGGAGGATATCTTCTTGCGCTACTACGAGGGCGATGGACAGGCCCTCAAGGAGGCGAGCCATGTGGTTTAAGAGTGTCTACCTCAAAACCTTGCGTGATTTCCGTGTTGCCATTCTCGGCTGGGGCATAGGCATGGGTCTGCTCACATACGTGGTGATGGCTTCCGTAACCTCGCTGGTGACAACGCCGCAGGCTCGCGCCTCGCTGGTCAGCCTTGCCAGCACGTTCACCTGGCTGGCTGACCCGATAGCGATCACCTCTCCCGGCGGCTACACCACCTGGAAATACGGCTTAACGATTCTCATCATCGCTCTCTGGCCCCTGCTGGCGTGCAGCCGTATGCTGCGCGGCGAGGAGGAGCGCGGCTCGTTGGATGCTCTGCTTTCGCTGCCGCATGGGCGCGGGCGTGTGGCGCTGGAGAAGCTGGCAGCGGTGTGGACTGCCCTGCTGGGCATGGGACTGCTGATCGGGCTATTGACCTTCGCGGCTGGCAAAAGCGCGAACGCGGATCTGAGTTTCGCCAACGCACTGCTCTTCGGCCTGAATATCGTCCTCATCTGCGGCGTCTTTGGCAGCATTGCCCTGCTCATCTCCCAATTCACGCAGGAGCGCGGCACGGCCTCCGGCATAACGGGCGGCTTGCTCGTGTTCTTTATCGTTCTGGACATGGTTCACCGCGTCGTTCCCAATACCGAATGGATATCGCGCCTTTCCCCGATCTACTACTACAATTTGAGCAAACCTCTTGTACCGGCTTCAAGTTACGGCGTACCCAGTTCAACATATGGAGCCAACGCCGGTGCTATGCTGGTCCTGTTAGCGTTGAGCGTCATCTTGAGCGGAGCCGCTATCTGGCTTTTTGCGCGTCGCGACGTTGGTGGGACGGTTGCCTGGTTGCAGCTGCCTGAGCGGGCGCAACGACCTGAGTACGCGTTGCCCGTCAACGCCTGGTCGCTGCGCTCGGTCTATCTGCGCAGCCTGGGGATGATCGCGGTTCCCACGTTCTGGTGGACGCTGGGCATCGCGGGCTTTGCCGCGTGGATGGTCGTCGTCGTCAAGCAAATTGAGACCAGTCTATCCAGCCTGGTCCAAAGCTCACCACTCCTGAAGGATTTGATTACCAAGGTCGGCGGGGGCAGCATCTCAATGAATGCTTCCATCCTGAGTTTTCTCTTTGTTTTCTTGCCGCTGTTGTTGATGGCTTTCGCTGTCACCCAGGCCAACCGCTGGTCCGCCGATGAAGAGGATGGACGGTTGGAGTTGGTGCTGTCCACGCCGCAGCCACGCTTGCAGGTGCTGTTGGGGCGCTTTGCCGCGCTCACCACCGCAACGGTCATTATTGCGGTGCTGACCCTGGCAGCCTCGGCAGTCGCCTCGGCGGCCACCGGCTTGCAGCTCGACGGAGGCAACCTGGCCGCGGCTACGCTCTCGATGATTCCACTGGGGCTGCTGGTGGCGGCCATCGGCTATCTGCTTTCAGGTTGGCTGCGCACCGCGGTGGATACCGGCCTCTTGAGCTTTTTGCTGGTGATCTGGTTCTTCATCACCTTTGTTGGCCCAGATTTGAACTGGTCGGATGCGGCGTTGCGGCTGTCCGCCTTCTACTATTATGGTACGCCACTGCTGAATGGTCTGCCCCTGGGGGATATGCTGGGCGTGCTGGCTGTCGGTGTACTGGCACTGGTGCTTGCCTCAGTACGCTTTGTGCGCAAGGATATTGGACGATAATAGATCTTCACGCTGATCGGCATTGCCATAGTGTAGCTGGTTCTTAGCGTTGTGCAGTTTACATGCGCAGATATAGAGCGTGGGGCGTGAAAAGAGAAGCAGGACGGGTAATCACGATCGCCCGTCCTGTTTTAATATCAGTAACATTTGATGTGATGGAATACGGTCGTTACCTGCCAGCGAATGACGCAGTTTTATAGATCAGAGTAGCGGCCTTTGCAAGGGAGATGCGATCTCCGTTGTTGAGGGAAACGCGCTCAACCCGGTTGCCTTGATATACGATGCCGTTGACACTCTCCGCGTCCTCAATCACCCACGTTCCCTGCTCGAGGCGGAGCCTGGCGTGCAGGCGTGAGACACGCTGATTGGGGACGAGGATGTCATTGCCAGTGATACGCCCAATGGTCAGTAATGGCTTCTCCAACTTATGCTCACTGATGATCTGCCCATCCATTTCGACCTGAATTACTGCCGCTGGGGGTTGAATCGCCACAGGCGGTTGTTGGATAGGTGGCATTTCCACGAAGGGCCGGGCCTGTGGCAGTTGTTGCATGGGTGGTATTCCTGTTGCGGGCTGTGTTGGCCTGTAAGGCACATGATTGGTCTGGCGTGGCGCAGCAACGGGAAGTGGCTCTTGATCGGCCGGGCGTTGCACAAATGCTGAACGAATGACCGATTGTTCGCCAGGCTTCTCTGCGCTGTAGCGGTTCTGCTCTTCAAGCAATCTGGCAAAGACGCCACCCTGACGCTTCAGTTCCCTGAAGCTGCCACGCTCCACAACAATCCCGTCTTTGAGGACAATAATCTCTTCGACATTGCCCAGGGTACTCAAGCGATGCGAAATGGTAATCACCGTCCGTCCGGCGACAAGTTTGTTCAATGCATTCATGACCTCGGCTTCGGACTCAACATCAAGCGAAGCCGTTGGCTCGTCCAGAATCAGAATTGGGGCATCGCGCAGAATTGCTCGTGCGATTGCCATGCGTTGTCGTTGTCCACCGGATAAGTCTTTGCCTTGCTCACGCAGCATTCTGTCATAGCCGCCCAACGTCTGTAGAATCATGGTGTGAATGTCCGCTTTTTTCGCGGCTTCAATAATCTCCTGCTCACTCGCTCCGGGTTTGCCGACCTCTATGTTATCGCGAATCGTTCCCTCGAAGAGCACCGAATCCTGTAAGACCATGCTGATATTTTGGCGCAGTACACGCAAGGGGTACATTCGATTATCAACGCCATCAATACGGACAGACCCACCGTTTTGCTCGAGTTCGTAGAAGCGCGGTATCAACTTGACCAGCGTGGTTTTGCCGCCGCCGGAGAGTCCTACCAGGGCGACCTTCCGTCCTGCAGCAATATGCAGGTTAATGCCTTTGAGGACTGGTGTCTCCTTGGTGTAGCCAAAGACAACATTATCGAAGGAGATGTCACCGTGCAATTTTTGTGGCCCGTAGTAGGGTGTCTGGTGATCAATCACCTCTGGGGCCTGGTCCAGCACTTCCTGAATACGTTCCGCTCCTGATCCTGCGCTACTCGCGAGGTTTGATAGCTTCGACAGGTCGCGCATCGGCTGATAGAGCATTTTAAGGAATGTGAGGAACAGAACCAGTGTGCCAATATCAATGGTCCCCGCTCCAATAGCCAGTGGTCCAAAGATGAGCGTCTTGTCTGCCGCAACATAGCCTCCCACGCCAAGCACAATCGCGGTGCCGATGATCACCAGAAATTCTGCCAGAGGGGCAAACTGTGCCTGAAGGCCAGTTGCCCTCAATCCCGCTTTGCGATTCTTGTCAACATAGCCTCCGAAGCGGAGCGCCTCGCGTTCTTCACGTGTGAAGACCTTGATGACGGTCAAGGCATTGATGTCCTCGGTTGCGACATCGGCAACCTGCCCCGCCGCCCTGGCAGCCTTTCTAGCCTCAGCTTTGATTAATCTCGTGTAGATCAGCACGAGGATAAAGAGTGCCGGCGCGATGGCAAGCGAAATGAACGTGAAGGCAGGACTGATGACAATCATCACCACCGCAACACCGGCGAGGGTCAGAATACCTGAGAGCAGGTCTACCAGTCCATCGGTCACGAATTTCTCAATATCCGCGATATTACCCGTGACGCGCTGTACCAGGTCGCCTTTTTTCTGCTTGCCGTGCCAGTCCAGCGAGAGGCGTTGTAGATGGTCAAAAAGCTGATTGCGCAAGCGTGCTGTCAGATTTTGCGCGATATAGGCGGCAAGAAACAGGTCCAGGTAGGCGAGCAACGCACTCAAGATGCCAAAGACCACCAGCATGACAACCGAAAAGACCACCACACCTAATACGGTATGATGGGTCAACACCGGATTGGCTGCTGCTGCCAAATCCGTTGGGTTGACGGGACAGAGCGTCGGGGTTGGCGGCACTGCCTTACCAGTGATAGGGTCAATCAATGATGGGTCAATTTGCGGAGTATCAAACCAATTAAGGATGGGGTTGAGGAAAGGAGCGGTACAGGCAGGATCGTTGCCTGCGTTGGCAATCTTGCTCGGAATATATTTCAATGGTAAGGCGGTGAGTACGTCCGCACCGACCTGTGCAACGGTGACCACGATCGCAAGTAACACCAGCAGGCGGTACCCCTTTAAGTTACGAAACAGGAATTTGAATAAGTCCATTGAGCCACTCCTTTTTAGCTGCCAGAGGGATTGTAGTGAACAATACGCAGAACAGGTCTACCACCAATGTTTACTTGCGGGAAGTAAAAGTTTTGTGTTGCCTCGTCAATGGCGACCGAATGCGTTTGCTTCCCCACTATGTAATCTCCAAGTTTGGTGAGCTTGCTATTGCTCTCATCAAACACAGAAACGCCACCTGCACAGGCAACTATGAGCACGTGAAGGGGATGGTCCAAAAAAACCATATCTGGATTGGGTGCTAAAAGCATGAGAGGATCATGAATAACCGTCATCGTGCGTAGATTTACACGCACGAGATTCTGCACCAGGTGTTGTGTGGGATCTACATCAGTACAGGCAATAAAGGCAATTTGTTCTTGCATATCAATATTCATGCCATGGGGTGTGCCGCACGTCGTGGGAAGTTGTAAGCGTGCGACTATCTTCTGTGTTACCGGATCAATAGCGACGAATTCGCCCGTTCCTCCGGGAGGAGTTGCTGGCGTGACGACGCTCTGATCGGTGAGCTGTTGCACTGAGACGAAGATGCGCCGCAGTACGGGGTCATAGTGATTGTGTCCGACATCGTAGCCGAACTGCACCAGAGCGGAACTTTCGGTCGGCAGTTTGGGCATATGACCCAGGTTGATTTTAGTAACGGTATTGTGATGTAGCAGATCAATCACAGAGAGATTCTGATTATCGAGACTGACGTTCCCGTTGGGATTACTGGCCGGCGGACTTCCGGGGTCAGAGACGAAGACTTTGTGATCGTCGGGGTCGTATTCGATAGCATCGGGACCTTCAAGGTCAGCAAGTGGAATCGCGGTGGCTTTCAATGTATGTTCATCAATGGCATACACAATATTATCGTTGGAATCGGCAGCAAAGACCAGACCCAGATCTGGCGCAGCCACCATACCGGCCACCTGCGGGATATTCACACGCCCGATAAGGACGTTGCGCGTGGTATCAATCACCGCGATGTAGCCATCAAGCTGGCTATCTTTGTCTGCATCGAATGCATGATCAACGAGATGATAGACATCTGTACCGGGTCCCGTATGCGCAATAAAGAGCAACTTTGTCTGTGGGTCGAGTGCCTGGAAATCAAAAGAGTCAAAAGGTATTGCAACTCCTGGGGTAAGTGGAGTCTCCTGTGGCGGCAGGTCTCTTGCGTTTGGAACAAACTGTATAGGCAAGGCGGTTGGTAAGGGTATGTCTTCAACGAAGATGAATTGAGAAGCGGGGTGTCTGGCGAAAATCTGCACAGTGAATTGCCCCAGAATGAGCAGAAGGAGACCGAAGCACACGATGCCTGTAAGCCAGGTAAAGGCCTTTCTCATGTTTGTCTCCTGGTAGAAGGTGTTGGACGTCTACACATGAATTTCTCCTTGTTTTCGCAGATGGCTTCATTGTATCAAAGCGAGTAGATAAACAGAACGGTAAAAATACCTAGTGCGGATGCCAAATTGCGGAAAGTGAGGGGAAATTGTTATTGAAAGGGTCACTTTCGTCGGTAGATATGCGGTGGTATCTCTATAGATTTTGTAGTATAGTGTAGTTGGCACCTGGAAGCTGGTTGATGTGTGGATATTTGTCTGGGAGAAAGTAGTATCACCTCATGCATATAGACAGATTGCAACGGATAGGCGGCGGCGAGCAAGAGCAGGAACATGTCATTCGTATTCTGCTGGTGGACGACCATGCGCTTGTGCGCGAGGGAATGCGCCGTTTGATAGAGATGGAGAGCGATGTTATTGTCGTGGCGGAAGCATCCAGCGGCGAAGAAGCGATTGAAATAGCCAGAAAATTGCAGCCCGACATTGCCGTTATGGATATCGCCATGCCAGGTATGGGCGGCATTGAGGCAACGCGTGCGATGAAAAAGGATTGCGCTGAGACAGCGGTTTTGATTCTCTCAGCCTATGACGATGAACCCTATCTGCTGGCTTTGCTTGATGCGGGCGCGGCTGGTTTTTTGCTCAAAAATGTGCATGGGGACGAACTTCTTCAGGCTATTCGCGCAGTCGCACGCGGCGAATTGGTGTTGCAGCCGTCCCTTGCTGAAAAAATGATGCGGCGACTCTCTGCCCAACCAGATATGGCACCTCATCCCGCTAATCTGCTCAGCGAACGCGAATTTGCTGTTCTGCGTTTGGCGGCACGCGGATTACTGAACAAGGAAATTGCTGCTCGTATGGGTTTGAGTATTCGCACCGTGCATAGTCATCTGGCCAATATTTTTATGAAGATGCACGTTGGTTCGCGCACAGAAGCGGTTTTGCTGGCTTTGCGTCAGGGGATGATCTCTTTGCAGGATACGTATGACACCTGATACTGTGCTTAAGTCCAAAACACATCACTCCATTTGGTTAGGAGTGACCATATGCTCGCTGATTGTTGCTGTATGTCTACTCATCTGGTCACTTTACAACTACCGGCCCGCACCCACCATTTATGGCCCTCGTGCTATCTATAGCGTAATGGTGCTGTCAATTATACTTGCTGTGCTGGGGCGCTACTTACTGCTACGCATCATTAAACGAGAAGCGGGCGTCACTCCTATCCTGTATCATCAGTTGCCCTACGCCTGGCAAATGCTGTTTCTCTTTGATATCACCGCCCCAATTTATCTTGCCGCTGGTGTACTGGTAGGTGTTTCTGCCGGAGTGCTGACCGCGCTGATTACACAAACAGCCCTCCAACTATACACCTTCAAATATCGTTTCGTCTCGTTGATGGAAGCAAGTTATCGCATCGCCAGCACTGCTGTGGTCGTCCTGATTGCAGATGCACTTTTTACGTTGATTGCTGGTACGCAACAACAACTGGCAGCGAATGGTTATACCCAGCTGTCTGAATCCAGGGAACTGCTTGGCTGTATTGTCGCTGCAGTCGTCATGATGCTCTGCTTAGCGCTGGTCTCATTCCCTGCTCTGATCCCATCGCGCAGCTTATGGGGAGATCTTTTCTCCCTATCAAGGGCGTTTCTTACCACGATCATCACACGTTGGAAACTCTATCTGCGTTCTCCGGTGCTGCTTTTCCAGGTACTCGTTCTGAGTGTTGGGCCTCTATTGCCGGTTGTAGATATCTTCGATAATGTTGTGGCCGAAGTAGCATGGCTCTTCTTTCTGATTCCACTCTTCGCAATTTATTACCTTGCTCTGGCGAGTACCCGCCTCAGTATTCGCACGGATACCCTGCAAGAGACCCTGACAGATTTGAGCAGCGCACGGCGTCGTCAGAACGAACTACGCGACTATGCCACGCTGATTACCCGCGTGCAGGAAGAAGAACGCCGCCGTCTGGCACGCGAATTACACGACGATACGGCACAGGCCTTGATCGCACTTGCTCTGGGTCTGGATGGCCTGGGGCGGGCTATAGGACAACTCGACCTGCCAGAAAAAGATAGGCAGTGGTTCGCAAGCTTGCAAAATCTTGCCGCTCATACCCTGGAAGGAGTGCGTCGCGCCTGTCGTGATCTGCGTCCATCCATACTTGACGACCTGGGATTACGTGCAGCGCTGGAGTGGTTAAGTGATAGTTCTTCCTCGCGTGGTGTTCCTTGCACCTTTACCTGTCGGGGAACCGCTGTACCAACAACTGCGGAAGATGAGATCGCCATCTTCCGCATTGTTCAGGAAGCATTATCGAACATCTGGCGACACTCCAGGGCAACTCAAGCGGCGGTCGAAGTCACATACCTACCGGAGAGGTTGCAGATAGCTATTCATGATAATGGCAAAGGATTTGTTCTCCAAAACACTCCTGATACCTTGCATAATCTACAGAGTGGCCTGGGCCTCCTCGGCATGCGCGAACGCGCTGCACTCATCGGAGCTACCCTGACGATTAGCTCGTCTATCGGCAATGGGTGTCACGTTGAGCTGATTCTGCCGCTTGCTCCTACGCATTTCTCTGAGGAATCAGCTGCTACTTCCCCTTTATTTCATGAAATCAGGCAGAAATACTGATCGACTTTCCGCTCGCATATTTTCAGTGTAGCAGGCCATGAAGGCTGGGCCATCTGTTTCGCATGAGCTACTACATCTAAACTCTCCTTTATGTTCTTCTTCGAGTTGATACGATAACCATTTTCGGCTTTCGCACGTTTCATCATGGTTAAAAGTGCACTTTAAGTGCATCAGTAATTCTACTGAAAGGGGTTTGAACTCGTTACCATCGTTTTCTCGGCACGTCACTGTAAGCAAATGCTAACAAACAAATCAGGGAGCGAACGTATGTCCACCACAAAAGAAGAAGCTGCAACAGTAGCTCTATCAATTGATACAACGATAAGGCCCAGGCGAAGGAATATATCCATTATTATGCGCGATGTCTTGCTCCCATACCTGGGAACGCGCCTGGCGCTTGTGCTAATAGGTATCATGACGGATTTTTACCTGCTTCCTGTGATGAAAAGCAACCCGATAGAGCCTTCAGTACAACTGAACACACAATTTCCCCAACTCCTGTGGTTGATGTGGCGACGCTTTGATGCCGGCTTTTATATTGACATTGCAGAACACGGATATTGGGCCGCCAGCACTCTGGGCACCGCCTCAAACTGGATATTTCATCCGCTTTATCCTCTGTTAATTTTCCCCTTTGGGCATCTCTTTGGAGGAAGTGATGCCGCGTTTGATATTGGTGCTGTCCTTGTCTCTAATGTAGCCGGGTTGATTGCCATAACATATCTCTATTTATTAGCGCGTCGTGAGTTCAACTCACAGATTGCTTCGCGCACTATATTTTATCTCGCGCTCTTTCCTACAAGCTTTTATCTTTCGGCAGCCTTTTCTGAGTCAGTTTTTTTAGCATGTGCTGTGATGTGCATCTATTATGCCCGTCAACATCGCTGGTGGCTTGCCGGTATCTGCGGTGGTTTAGGCTCGCTGGCACGCATTCAGGGGCTTGCACTGCTTATCCCGGTTATCTGGGAATACTGGCAGGTTCTCAGTGTTCGTTATGCACCCTTACCTGATATGCGTGGGATGACAGTAAGGGAGAAAGGACAGGCATGGCTACACTCGCGCATATTTGGCGTGCTACTGGCAGCGAAGGGCTTCTCTAACTGGCTGAATCTGGTGGCGATATCCCTGATCCCTTTCGGGTTAGTTCCTTTTTTGATCTATTCGCAAATAAAAACGGGCGATTTCTTAGCCAGTATCCATAACCACAGTGTTGGTTGGGGCCGACAGGTAAGTAATCCTGTAAAACTCGTCCTTAGCTCAATTATTCATCCGCTGGCACCCAGTGCGATGGAATGGAATTTTTGGGCATTGAATATGATCATGATTTGCGTATTTATCGGTTTCACTCTCTGGGCATTTCGCTCGTTACCAATCATTTATGCTCTGTATACATTTGTCATGATGGTGATGCCGCTTTCCACAGGTAGCATTAAGAGTATCAGCCGGTATTATCTCATTATTTTCCCCGCCTTCATACTGCTGGCCTTGTGGAGCAGCCGTGGGAAATCCACCGAGCGGAACTTCTCGATTATTAGCCTGTTTGCGCCGGTAATGACGATCTGTATGATTTTCTTCGTGCTGGGGTTGCCTTTAATAGCATGAAACGTTTGCCTGGTCGAGAGAAGAAAAGGATGAAGGGACACATGCATTGGATGCATAAGTATCGACAGAAAAAAGTGGTGACACCCATTCTCTGCCTCTGGATGGTGACAGTCTTCCTTGCTGGAATCGTGACGGCCTGTAGCTCAAACACAGACCATGCTCCTGCCGTGACGCCTTCCCCCACTGTGACATCTCAACAGGTGGCAACCCCGACAATATCTCTTCCCACCGCTATACCACCAACCGTAGCGACTGCCTCTTCCATTCTCCCCGGAGATTGGCCGAGCTTTCTGTTAGGAAAGGGTGGATTTAACAGTAGCGAGACTGCGATCACCACAGCAACCGCCTCTTCGCTTACACGTTCCTGGGCCGCTCATGCCGGGGGAGGTATCTCTAGTGAGCCGGTGGTCGTGGATGGGACCGTTTACTGGGGTTCGTGGGACGGGTATGAGCATGCGACGAGCGTCACCGGGCAGGCGCGTTGGTCCACCTCTCTTGGCAGCATGAGCAGTTCTCAGTGCTATCCGCCGACGGCAGGAGTGGCGAGTACTGCCACCGTCATGCCGGTCACGCGCAACGGAAAGACCACGCTGGTGGATTTTGTTGGTGGAGGCAATGGCCGCGTCTTTGCTCTGAATGCAGCGACGGGCAGCGTCCTGTGGAGTACCTCTCTCGGTTCCGCGAACGGCACCTTCATCTGGGACTCGCCCGTTCTCTACCAGGGGCATCTCTATATCGGCACTGCATCCGTTGGTGAATGTCCCGGCACAGCGGGACACTTCTTCCAGTTGAACAGTACGACGGGGGCCATCGAGCGCGACCTCGCTCTCGTGCCATCTGGATGCCTGGGCGCTGGCGTCTGGGGTTCGCCCACCCTCGATCCAGATAGTGGCGAACTCTACTTCGCCACAAGCAATATCAGTACCTGCGGAGTTACTGAACCATATGCTATGGCGATGGTCGAAGTGCATGCCGCCACCTTGACTATCTCCGGGTTCTGGCAGGTGCCAGCCTCCGAGGCGGCCTACGATGGCGACTTCGGCTCCACCCCTGTCCTCTTTACGGCGCGTGTGCAAAATGCCGTGCGTAAGTTGGTGGGTACGGTAAATAAGAATGGCATCTTCTATGCATTTGAACGTGGGAAGATCGGTGAAGGGCCGCTCTGGCGCGACCATATCTCGACACCACTCGCCGGGTGCAGCCGCTGTCCGAGCGGAGATGTTGCGACTGCAGCCTGGGATGGGTCGCGACTCTATGTGGGCAGTACCAGCACCACAATTAACGGCAAGTTTTGCTATGGCAGTGTGCGGGAAGTGGACCCAGCAACGGGTGCTTATCTCTGGCAGCACTGTCTTTCGACCGCGTACCGCGTCATGGCCCCGCTGATTATCGTACCCGGCCTCGTGGTCGCCGCCGCAGGGCCGTCGTTTTTCGTGCTGAATGAGTCTGATGGAACCACGCTGTTCACATATCAAGATACTAGCAAAGATTCCACGTTCGATGGAGCAGCAACGATAGCACATGGGGTACTCTACATTGGCAATCTCGACGGCACACTCTTCGCGTTCGCTCCTTCCAGGTAGTTGGTAGTATGCTAAAAAATCAAAGTATTTGTAAGTTTCATGTGTTACACATGAAACTTACAAACACTTTGATTTTTTAGCATACTATGCCCATCGCACGAGGCCCATATCGTGTTTGCCAGCCTGTAACGGGTGATTGGGCAACACGCGGATGCCGTAGGCAATACTGCCGCTATCGTTTGGTTTGAGGCGGATGTCGTAGCGGTAGGCCCCGTCGGATTCCTGGCGGGTGTACTCCATTGGCAGGGTGTGTTGTGGAACGACATGGTCGTCGGAGGCTTCGCCGTAGACGAGTTCGACGCAGAGGTCTTCGGGGCGTAGCTGATTGCCATGTACCCAGGCCCGGACCTCAAACCCCTCACCAAGGCTGAGTTGACCCTCACGGCGACCTTCTACGTAAAGATTTACGCCATCCCAGTGCTGGCGGATTTTATTCTTCCAGGCTGCCAGCGTTCGCGCCTTCTCGAAGCGGCTCTGCTCGATTTGTTGGCCTTGCTGGATTCCGGGGATATAGTAGCGCGTGGTGTACTCTTTTACCATGCGGCGCATACTGAACTGCGGGGCGCAGGTGCGAATGGCCTCTTTCATGAGAGCAATCCAACGAGGCGGGATGCCATCAGGACTGCGATGGTTGTAGTAGGCTGGCACGATATCCTCTTCGAGTAAGCGGTAGAGCGAGAGGCTATCGGCTTCGGCCTGCACATCGGCGTCGTGGTAATCGCGCTCCTCGCCGATGGCCCAGCCGTTTCTGCCGTTGTAACCCTCGGCCCACCAACCATCGAGAATGCTGCAATTGGGCTGACCGTTGAGGGCGGCTTTCTGACCGCTGGTGCCGCTGGCCTCGTGCGGGCGAATGGGATTGTTCAGCCAGAGGTCTGTCCCTGCGACAAGGTAGCGGGCCATATCAATATCGTAGTTTTCCAGGAAAATGACCTTGCCCTTAAAGGTGTCGCTGCGCGAGAGGCGGTAGACCTGTTCGATCAAGGACTTGGCGGGCTCATCGGCGGGATGCGCTTTGCCGGCAAAGATGATCTGGACGGGCCGCTCTGCATTGTTGACAATGCGGATGAGACGGTCAAGGTCGCGGAAAATGAGCGTGGCGCGTTTGTAGGTGGCGAAGCGACGCGCAAAGCCGATGGTGAGCGCGTTGGGATCGAGCATTTGCCCGAATTCGTCTAGTTGCACGGAACCTTCACCCAGGCGCGTATGTTGCTGGATCAGGCGGCGGCGCGAGTACTCGATGAGTGCCTCTTTGCGTTGCCGGTGGATGTGCCACAGTTCTTCATCAGGTATCTCGCTAATATTGTTCCACATGGAAGGTTCGTCAACGTGGTTTTGCCAATCTTCTCCGAGGTAGCGTTTGAAAAGCGCGTCTATCTCCGGCGCAATCCACGAAGGAGTATGCACGCCGTTGGTGATGGATTCTATCGGCACCTCGTCAACGTCAATGCCGGGCCAGAGGAATTGCCACATGCGGCGCGAGACATCGCCGTGCAATTTGCTGACGCCGTTATGCCGTCCCGTCAAGGTCAGAGCAAGGTCGGTCATGCCGTAAGTGGGACCCCAGCCGTGGTCTTCGCGGGCAACTTCCAGAAACTGGTCGCGGGTCAGGCCGAGCTGAGGCCAGAAGGAGCCGAAGTATCTATCTATGAGTTCATAGCTGAAGGTATCGTTGCCGGCGGGAACAGGCGTATGCGTCGTGAAGAGTGAGTTGGCGGCAATGGCTTCGCGAGCTTCGTTGAATGTAAGACCGGCATTGACGCGCTCTCGGCACCGTTCCAGGTTCAAGAAAGCAGCGTGTCCCTCGTTGATGTGCCAGACTGAAGGATCAACGCCCAGGGCGCGGAGGGTACGCACACCCCCGATCCCCAGCACGATTTCTTGTGAAATGCGGATTTCGCGGTCACCGCCGTAGAGACGGGCCGAGAGTTCGCGGTCGTTGGGCGCGTTGGGTTCTACATCGGTATCCATAAGGTAGAGAGGAATACGCCCAACCTGCACTTTCCAGACTTTGGCGAAGATGGTGCGTCCGGGCAGGTCTACACTAATCATGACTTCGTTACCATTTGGGTCAAGTGCCGGTACCGCCGGTGCTTCCGAGAAATGCAGCTTGTCATATGAGGCTTCCTGCACACCCTCGCGGGTGATGCGCTGGCGGAAATAGCCCTGTGGATAGAGGAAGCCAATGCCGACAAAAGGCAGACCGAGATCGCTGGCCTCTTTGCAGTGGTCGCCGGACAGGATGCCGAGACCACCGGAGTAGATAGGCAAAGCTTCACTTAAACCGAACTCGGCTGAGAAATACGCGATGGTTGTATCGGTAAATTCGGGATAGGTATGCGAGAACCACGTTTCGCCTGCGCGTGGCAACATATAGCGATCAAAATTGGCGAGGATGCTGTCATAACGTTGCAAGTAATCGGTATCATTGGCAGCCTCTTCGAGTCGCTGTGGCTGCACATCACTCAGGAAATGGACGGGATTGTGGCCGACTTTTTCCCACAGGTGGGGGTCAAGGGTGCTGTAAAGGGCGCGAGCCTCAGGGTGCCAGCTCCACCACAGGTTGTAGGCTAGCTCATAGAGTCGGCTGATGCGAGCAGGCATTATGGGGAAGACCGTCATGCGGCCATAAACTTTCACAGGGTCTAGATTCCTTTCTTCTTATGAGGCAAGACATGTATGTGTCTGACTATAAGTATATGATACCAGTGTTTGAAAGTATAGCGTTTTATGACAGAATTTGATCCTGTAAAGAATCATCATCGTAGCTTGCGAGATACAAAGGTCAAATTGATAGCATGTTGCCTTCACCAACAATATGCTCTATACTGGCATTGCAGATACTATAAGCCCGACAATAAAGAGAAACTGAGAATGTCTGAAAACTATACAAGAAAGACAACGAGGAGACGCGAGCCGCGTCCGCTCTCACATGTGATAAGCGGATTGGTGGGAGCTATATTACTTGGAATCGCGGTGATATGGCTTGGTGCGCTGTTATTGCAGCATGTGGGCGTCAGCGTACCGGCGTTCCCAGGTATCGGATCATCTTCTTCCCAATCACCGGTTATCCAGATTACACCGCTGGTTGCCGAAGGTATCACCCTTGGGCAGACTGACCAGACCCCGGTGCTGAACCAGCAACAGGCATTATTACTTGCGAGTGAGCTTGAACCGGAGGCGGCCTCTCACGCGAAAGTGACGGGCGCGAAATATGTGCTACTCACCTATCCAAATACCAGTACGCCCCCGGTTCATCCCAATTTCAACGGAGTGCCAGCCTGGATGATCATCTATTCACAAATTCCCCAACAATCCTCTTCACAGGCAACGTATGACCTGTATGTGTTTCTGGACGCCAGTAGCGGCAAAGAACTATTGTCTGTCCGCGTCTAGATCATTTTCTGCTCAGTCCGTGCAAGAGGAATTGATAGAGCCATGCTTGCGCACCGCGCAAGCATGGCTCTATCAATTCCTCTTGCACAGATGGACATGTTGCCTCTACTTATCGTGCATTTTGATCCAGCCGTGGCGAAGGGCATGGACGACTGCTGCCGTGCGGTCATTGACGGACAGCTTTTTGAGAATAGAGGTGATGTGGTTTTTTACCGTCTGGTCGCTGATTTTGAGTGACTTGGCAATCTCTTTGTTGCTATTGCCGCGTGCGATGTAGTCCAGAATCTCGACTTCGCGCGTAGAGAGCGGGGAATAAAGTTCTTTGGTCTCAGGGTCTGCCTCTTCAATGGTCAGTTCGCGGAAAGATTTAAGGACGCGGGAGGCGAGTTGTGGCTTAGAAAGTAGCACGTCATCGTTGATAAGGTATTCGCCCTGGCTGACTTTGCGGATGGCCTCGGAAAGTTCATCCGGTGTGATGTTGCGATTATAGTAAGCGGCGGCACCGGCCTTAATAGCCTGAAAGAGGCGTTCTTCATCTTCGGTGGGGGTGAGAATAACGACAGCCATACGTGGGGCAAGGTGGCGCATCTGCCGGGCCAGTTCTAATGAGTCGTCTGTGGTGAGGCCAGCGTCAATAATGGCAACGTCGGGAGATTCTGTTCGTGTCAAATCCAGAACGTGAGCAATGTCGGTCGATACCCCGATAATTGTGCAATCGCCCATTTTTTCGAGGGTACAGAGAATGCCTTGACGGAACATCGGTTGCTCGTCAACAACGATCACTCGTATTGTTTCCATGTTAAATATGCTATGCGGTGTCTAATCCCCGCGTCATGACGCATGGGGAAAATGCGCCGCGCCTCCTTCTCTAAGCTCAAGTCATGAGGAGGTAAGGGTGCGTGAACGCCTTGCCTCGCTAGTGTATCAATAGAGCCAGTACAGCTCAAAATACGGTGCTTTGTTTGCCCATTTGCCAGTATACTCCAAACATGCAAATGCGTATAGCCATCTTTTGCTTTCGGAGTGAGATTTGGAAACATGCGACAATAGACTGTTGCTACATTATACACAATAACGGCATTGAACACAATGGTATGGATTCGTAACAAGCGTAGTAGTTCATCAATCTTCATTGACTGGTATAAAATGGCTCTCAGAGCCATTTTATACCAGTCAATGAAGATTGATGAACTACTACGCTTATGTCTATTGAATGCGTTCCAGACGACGGAGCGTCGCGTTAATCCCTTCGCGCAGGCACTCAATGACACCAACGCCGGTTACAGCGACCGATTCATAGCTTCTCATGCGGTATGGGTTCAGGTATTGTTCCATTACGGAGACGGGGAGAATATCCTGCAGGTCGCGCTTATTCCATTGCATCACTAGTGGGAAGTCCGCGACATTTTTGTTCATGCGGCGTAATTGTTCCTGAAGTTCGTTCCAGCTCTCGATGTTTTCCTGTAACTTGCTTGTCTGTGAATTGGCGACGAAAATGACACAATCGGCCCCTTTGAGAACGGAGATGCGCGTCTGTTGGTAGAGGACCTGGCCGGGTACAGTGTACAACTGGAAACGAATATTGAAGCCGTGGATTTTGCCGAGGTCCAGAGGGAGCAGGTCGAAGTAAAGAGTTCGCTCTGTCTCCGTATCAATCGAGACCATATCGCCGACATCCTGGGGATTGACTGCTTGATGTATATAGTGCAGGTTGGTTGTTTTGCCACACAAACCAATGCCGTAGTAAACGATCTTACAATTAATTTCTCGCTTTGCCATATTAATTAAAGACATATATCCTTGCACTCCTGCCCGGTCGAACGCGCCACTTTCTGAAAGCTTGACGTGTGAACATGCTACGATGTTTGCTTTGGGTACCGCTGCGTACCAGCAACGAAAAAGCTGTTTCTGACTATCCAATAGTATACAGTATTTTACGGAAATTGCCAATTGGTTGAGCCATGCAAAACTCGACGATATTTTCCCTTGACCCGCATATCTCTACCATATATACTAACGCTACTAGCGCACGAAAATTGCGCATATGCCAGTATGCGCCTCCTACCTTCCCCAACTTTCCCTGACAAGGATGGAGGCCCCTGGGCTTTTTCCTATTGACGAATACTCATAAAAGTACTAGACTAACGGCAATATCTAAGCGATAAGATGACAAACACGATGGTGAGGTAGGAAATAATGGCTATAGATACTCGTGTTGCGACGGATTTTGAGGTTGTGATTGGCCTCGAAGTTCACTCGCAATTGCTGACGCACAGTAAAATGTTCTGCTTGTGTAGTACCGATTATGCGAACGCGGCCCCCAATACGCATGTCTGTCCTATCTGCATGGGAATGCCCGGTGTTTTGCCAGTGATTAACCAGCAGGCGGTGGCATATACAATTATGACGGCTCTGGCATTGCATTGCTCCATTCCAGAGTACTCGAAGTTCGACCGCAAAAACTATCCGTATCCTGATCTGATGAAGGGCTACCAAATCTCGCAGTATGATATTCCGCTGAGCCGCGCTGGCTACCTGACGATTGAGCATAACGGTGAGATGAAGCGCGTCGGTATTACCCGCGTGCATCTGGAGGAAGATACAGCCCGGCTTCTGCATCACGGTAGCTATAGCCTGGTGGATATCAACCGCTCCGGCACGCCGTTAATGGAGATTGTGAGCGAGCCGGATATGCGAAGCCCGGAAGAGGCCCGTCTATATATGCAGACGTTGCGCGAGATACTGGTCTACCTGGGTGTATCCTCCGGGCGTATGGAAGAGGGAAGCCTGCGCTGTGATGCTAATATCTCGATTCGCCCGCGTGGGCAACAGCAACTGGGGGTAAAAACCGAGATTAAGAATATGAATAGCTTCCGTTCGGTAGAGCGTGCGTTAGAATACGAGGCGCGGCGTCAAATTGAAATGGCGTTGGCGGGCGAAACGATTCATCAAGAGACGCGCGGCTGGGTTGAAACAAAAGGTGTTACGGTACCGCAACGCAGTAAAGAGGAAGCAGACGATTATCGCTACTTTCCGGAGCCTGATCTGCCGCCGTTGATTATTAGCCGGCAATGGGTGGAGGAGTTGCGTGCGCAGTTGCCAGAATTGCCAGATGTACGTCGCACGCGCTATATGATGGATTACGGGCTGTCGGAGCAAGATGCGAACGTGTTGACTGAAGACAAAGCACTGGGTGATTACTTTGAGCAGGTGATGGCTGTTTCAGCGGCGAGTGACCGTAGGGCACGCGCTAAAGCTGCCAGCAACTGGCTAACCAGCGAAGTTGTGCGCCTGCTCAAGCTAAAATCCATGTCTATACAAGCTTGCCCAATTATGCCAGCAGCCCTGGCGAATTTGCTCGATCTGCTCGAAAAAGAGCGCATTACGGGCAAGCAAGCGAAGGATGTGCTGGACGAGGCTTTTACAACTGGCGAGATGCCGGAAGCAATTGTTGCTAGAAAGGGTATTAAGCCGCCTATCAGCGATTCGAGTGAGTTAGAGCGAATTATTGAGGAGGTGATTGAGAAGAATCCCAAGATAGCAAATGACTACCGTGGAGGCAAGACGAATGCTTTGCAAGCCCTGGTAGGTCAGGTTATGAAACAGACTCGCGGCCAGGCGAAGGCCGATAGCGTACAAAAACTTTTGAAATCGAAATTAGATGAGGCTCCGTCATCTTAGCGGGTGTCCTCAGACATAGAGAAGGAGAATGCAGACCATGCACGACGAAGTGTCGTCTGCCCCGATCAATCCCTATCAGATGGCGGTACAGCAGTTTGAGTTAGCCGCCGACAAATTGGAACTCTCGGAAGATATGCGGGAAATTCTACGCCAGCCCAAACGTGAGTTGACCGTCCATTTCCCGGTGCGCCTCGATAACGGGCGTATCAAAACATTTACCGGCTACCGTGTCCAGCACAATGTCAATCGCGGGCCGGCCAAAGGCGGTATCCGCTACAGTCCAGAGGTAACGCTTGACGAGGTCAAGGCTCTGGCAATGTGGATGGCCTGGAAATGTGCCGTTGTTGGCATTCCCTACGGTGGTGCGAAGGGTGGGGTCATTTGCGACCCCAAGCACATGAGTCCGGCGGAGTTGGAGCGTTTGACCCGCCGCTATGCCACTGAAATTTCTATGATTATTGGCCCACACAGTGACATTCCCGCGCCTGATGTCAACACGAACTCACAGGTCATGGCCTGGATCATGGATACCTTTTCCATGCACGAAGGCTATTCTATTCCCGCTGTTGTGACTGGCAAACCACTCTCCATCGGCGGTAGCGAAGGACGGAACGATGCCACGGCAACCGGCGTGCTGTTTGTGACGCGCCAGGCCGCGAAACGCATGGGTATGCCACTGCAAGGAGCGCGTGTCAGTATCCAGGGGTATGGTAATGCTGGCTCTATCGCGGCTCGCCTCTTCCACAACGAAGGGTGTAAAATAGTCGCGGTGAGCGATACTCGCGGCGGCATCTATAATGAGTCCGGCCTTGATCCTGCTGCGGTGCTTCGTCATAAACAGGAGCATGGCAGCGTGACTGATTTCCCGCGTGCCCAGAATGTTCGTGTCCAGGACGTGCTTGAAGTGCCTTGCGACATTTTGATACCAGCCGCGACCGAAGGTGTGATTACGGCCGCGAATGCCGACCGCGTACAGGCGCGTATTGTCGCAGAGGCTGCGAACGGCCCCACGACGCCGGAAGCTGACAAGATTCTCTATGATAAGGGCATCGTTGTCATTCCCGACATTCTGGCCAACGCGGGCGGTGTGACCGTCAGTTACTTCGAGTGGGTGCAGGACCTGCAGAGCTTCTTCTGGGGCGTCGAAGAGATTACACAGAAGCTGGAAGTGATTATGAATCGCGCATTTGCCGCTGTCGCGGGAATAGCCGATCAAACTTCCTGTGATTTGCGCTTAGCCGCTAACATGCTGGCTATTTCGCGTGTCGCGGAGGCAACGCAAATTCGTGGTATATACCCGTAGGTCCTTTGAGGATAGAACAGGCAACCGGCAAGAGGGCTATCGGCACCGCCGATAGCCCTCTTGCCGGTTGCCTGTTCTATCCTCCTGAGAATCCGCGACGAGGCTCGCGTTTGGCACGCTTGGCTGGCGTTTTGGAGGGAAGCTTCACCTGGCGACCGGGCTTGGGCTTTTTACGTCCGCGTGCAGTCCAGCTATCATCCTCCTCCTCCTCTCTTCCTCATCCTCGAAGAATTCTTCTTCCTCATTTTCCGGTTCCGGCACCTCAAGTTCCTCGATCACCTCGGCTGGCACGATCTCCTCCTCTTGTGTGGGCGCGATATCTACATCCGGGATATCGTCCTCATTGGCACCGAAAACAGGGATACCCTCATCCTCATCGCTAATTTCATCCACGTCATCGAATGTCTCTAGATCGGGCGTGCTATATTCGTCGGCGTCTTCTTCGAATTCCGGCTCAACCTGTGGATGAACGACCGCTCCGTGATATCCATCGATATCGGCAATTGTAGAGCGCACAGGTCTATGCGGCACCATCGGTTCGAGACTTTCATCGGCCTCGCCTTCATCGGTTCTCGGAGTGCCAATTACCCTGCGTCCCGCCGCTACGTCCAACCAGAACTGTGAGTAGTAATGGGGACGGTCTGCATCTTTCTCGCTATCTTTTTTTGTCATGGGATGCTCGACGCGCTTGCTCGGGCCGCGTGTTCATGAGAGGTCACGATATCACATGAGCTCTCATGAACTCTCATGCGCTCTCGAATATGCCAGAGCAAAAGGGCGTCGCTACTCCTTTCGTATTAACATGTTAATCTTTGTCGTGTACATTGAACATTTTTCAACGTCTTCTCATGGTCAAGGTTACGTATCTTTGCAACGTTTACCCTCTCTGTGACATAATAAAGAGAAAGTACAACGCTGTCAAGATGCCTCAGAATGCTATGAAGTGGCTTGCAGAGAGGGTCGAAGGGTTGTCAAGCCCCCATGTGCATGAATTTTCTGTTCGCAGATGTTTGCGCGATACCGTGAACGCTTCTATAATACGATAGACAGTATCAGATAGACCCTATACGTGTCATTGATGCGTCTTATTTTCAGCGATGTGTAAGGGTATATATATTAGGAACGCGGGGGCATTCCGTGTAATAGCTTCTTGCGTTGTGCTTACGAAAAAAGAGATGCAAGATCGAAGTATAGAGCATTCCATTATTGCATTCAGACGGTTGGAGGAAACCATTGGCAAAAATTCTGGATAGTATTGATGATCCTGAGCAGTTGCGTTCTTTGACGATTCCCCAGATGCAGCAATTAGCGGAGGAGATTCGGCGCGAAATTATCGAAAAAGTCTCGGTGAAGGGTGGACATGTCGCGCCCAATCTTGGCGTTGTGGAGTTGACCATTGCGCTGCATACTGTTTTTGATACACCTCACGATTTATTAGTCTGGGATATTGGGCATCAGGCTTATGTACATAAATTATTGACAGGGAGACGGGATCGTTTTCATACCATTCGTCAGTTCGGAGGGCTTTCCGGTTACTTGAGGCGCGATGAAAGTCCGTATGATGTTTTTGGTGCGAGCCATGCCAGTACGTCCATTTCCGCGGCTCTTGGCCTCGCGGTGGCGCGTGACCTGAAAGGGGAAAACTTCAAAGTTGTTGCCATTATCGGCGATGGGGCATTGACTGGCGGTATGGCGCTGGAGGCACTCAATAACGCGGGCAGTTTGAAGAAAAATCTCATCGTTGTGCTGAATGATAATGACAAATCCATCTCAGATAACGTGGGTGCGTTGCATTCCTATCTGGGGAAGGTACGCCAGGTGCAAACATCGAAGAGCTATCGGCGTCTGCGCGAAATGGCGAAAGGCTCGATTGAAAAGCTGCCGGTAGTGGGCGATAAGGCGCGTGAAGCTGCCGGGCGAGCGGAGACGAGTTTTAAGCAATTTGTAATGCACAGCAAGAGCGGTGCCATCTTTGAAGAGCTAGGTTTCAAATTCTTCGGCCCTTTCGATGGACACGATGTTCCTTTGATGTTGGATGTTTTCGAGAATATCAAGCACATTGAGGGGCCGGTGATCGTGCAGGTTGTGACGAAAAAGGGCAAGGGCTACGAGTTCGCGGAAGAAGACTCGACCAAGTGGCATGGTCCCGGCGCGTTTGATTTCACGACCGGCACGATCAAGAAAAATGCTGGCGACCCGCCAACATATACTGATGTATTCGCCGATACGTTGGTACAACTGGCAGAGAAGGATAGCTCGATTGTTGGTGTCACGGCGGCAATGGCGGAGGGAACCGGTCTCAAGAAATTGCGGCAGCGTTTCCCGGAACGTTACTTTGACGTGGGGATCGCCGAGCAGCATGCGGTGACGTTCGCGGGCGGTATGGCGGTGTCTGGTTTGCGCCCGGTGGTTGCCATCTATTCCACATTTATGCAGCGAGCTTTCGATCAGATCATTCACGATATCTGCGTGCAAGATTTGCATGTGGTGTTCGCGCTGGATCGGGCCGGTATCGTTGGCGAGGATGGGCATACGCAGCACGGCCTTTTCGATATCGCTTTTATGCGCATGATTCCCAATATGAAGGTGATGGCACCGAAAGACGAGAACGAGCTACGCCACATGCTTTATACCGCTCTCTATATGGATGGGCCGGTGAGCTTCCGTTATCCCCGCGGCAAAGGCGTTGGTGTCCCGTTGGAGGATGGGGTACATGCACTGGAAGTTGGCAAAGCGGAACTGCTCAGCCCCACCACGCTTGAACAGGCGGAGCGGCAGGAATGCGCGATCCTGGCCTATGGTTCAACGGTCGCCTATGCTGAGGCCGCGGCGAAAGAGCTGGCGGACGAGGGTATTGACGTGGCTGTCGTCAATGCACGCTGGGCCAAGCCGCTCGATGAAGAGATGGTTTTGAGCCTTGCCAGGGGAACGCGCCGTGTCGTGACCGTCGAAGACCATGTTATCGCCGGAGGTTTCGGCAGCGCAGTCCTCGAACTACTGGAGGCGCGTGGTGTGCGCAACATAGACGTGCGTCTCATCGGTTGCCCTGACAAACCCATTGAACATGGCGCTCCCTCCATTCTCCGCGAACTGGTCGGTATCTCGTCTGCCCACATCAAAGAAGTGGTCCGTGACATGGTACGCACCGGGTCGAAGGGATATGAGCTGGCTCATTAGAGAATTCCACGCAAAAAAGGATACGAGCAGATTTTGCACCGCAAAATCTGCTCGTATCCTTTTTTGCGTGGATTCTCTAATGGTTGGGATAGTGCTACCTCTATTTCAAAGATCGCTCATACTACCATGTCGTCCATGCCCTTCGACAAAGCGACGGGCTCCTGTCAATGCTTCACCTGATCTCAATACCTCAAGCCCATGTCTGGTTTCGCAACGAAGCGCCTCTACCAGTGAGAGTGACCATTGTTCGTAGGATGAGAGACGATCGGAACGCAGGCATTGCTGCGGCATCTGGGCAAGATCGTTTGCCAGAGCGAGAGCGGCAGACAATGCCTCTCCTGGCGGAACGAGACGATTGGCCAGGCCCATAAGTAGAGCTTCCTGACCTGAGACACTGCGGCCTGTGAGAATCAAATCAAGCGCGTGACTGTGACCAATGAGCCGTGGAAGACGAATGGTTCCTCCATCAACGAGCGGAACTCCCCAGCGGCGGTTGTAGACGCCGAAGACCGCATCTTCAGCAGCGACGCGCAGATCGCACCAGAGTGCCAGTTCAAATCCACCAGCCACCGCATATCCCTCTACTGCTGCTATCACAGGTTTGCTCAATAGCATCCGAGTGATACCCAGAGGTCCATTCCCTTCCAGTGTAACGCTCAAAGCCCGTTCTTGATCAAACATCGCTTTCAGATCAAAACCTGAGCAGAATGTGTTGTTTGCTCCAGTGAGGACCGCCACGGCCAGTGAGTCATCGGCGCCGAATGCTTGAAAAGCTTGCATCAGAGCGTTAGCCACTCCTCTATCAATCGCATTACGCACCTCGGGACGATTGATGGTAACGACGAAAACTCCGCCGAGACGCTCTGTACTCACTGCATTCACCGTACTTGCCGCATCAGTCTGGCTGAAAGCCCCTTCGGCAGTGTTTGTTTCATCGGGTGACTGATTTTGCGGTTCACGAGAACTACTCATGGGGAAACCTTCCTTTTTAACCATGTGCCGCACCGCTAATCGTATCCTGTGTTGAGACAATCCGTCCGTTGCGCATAGTGAGAATGCGGTTGGTTAATTTGCCGACCTCGATGTCGTGGGTGACGATGATGAAGGTTTGCTTGTTTTCGCGATTGAGGCGGTAGAGCAGGTCGAGAATCTCCTGGGCTGTGTCGCTATCGAGGTTGCCAGTGGGCTCGTCGGCCCAGACGATGGCGGGATCATTGGTGAGGGCGCGTGCGACGGTGACACGTTGTCGCTGACCGCCGGAGAGTTCCGCCGGGCGATGCCATGCGCGGTCGGCGAGACCAACGATGTCGAGCATTTCAAGGGCCCGTTTGCGAGCCTTTTTGCCATTTATCTTTGAGACAAGCATCGGCAATTCCACGTTCTCTACCGCTGAGAGGACAGGGAGCAAGTTGAAATCCTGGAAGATAAAGCCCATATTGTTGGCACGGTAGGCGGTGCGCTCATTGTCGCTCAGGTCGCGCAAGTTATCACCTTTGATGAAAACATTGCCTTCGTCAATTGTATCCAGACCGGAGAGGCAGTTCAGCAGCGTCGTTTTGCCGCAACCGCTCGGCCCCATGATGGCCACCATTTCTCCCTGCTCAACCGCCATATCAATACCGGACAATGCCTCAACCCGCAGCCGTCCGCTGCGATAAATCTTCGTGACCTGTTGTGCTTCGATAATCATCAAGGAACGCTCCCAATCGTAGAGAATAGGGCTGCCTTAATGACATCCCATTATTGAGTGGCAGAAGGTGAATTCTGCTTTCCCTTGCCTCCCCTCTTCCAATCTCTCTAAGAGTATACCCAATTTTTTTACGGTTGGGAAGACGTACAATTCGTCGTATTCGTCGTATCCAGCCCTTTCGGTTTCTATTCCGCTCTACAACCTGGACATCAGCCATGCGTAGTTATTGTATATAGAGGGAACGACAGAAGGAGCGATAGAAAAATGAGTGACAACAAATCAGCGGTGCGCAAGGCAATCCTATTGTCTTATTCCATTGTTGGTGCGTTCACCGCCATCTCGGTTGTGGTGCCGGTGATATGGGACCGTTTGGCACGCCGTGAGCAACAGAGAAAGAATTAAAGGAGTACAGGTTTTGCGCTTCCTGTACTCCTTTAATTCTTTCTCTGTTGTAATTTCTCTTCGGCGACCCAGAACGCTTCATCTTTAGAATGAACCTTGCCTTCGGTCTGGGCTTCGGCAATGGCTTCGAGCAGGGTGCCGACAATTGGTCCCGGTTCCAGCTTGAGGCGGCGTATCAGTTCATCTGACGTAATGAGCAGCGTGGGCAGAATACTTTCCCGATGCCGGATATACTGTTCTAGTAGTTGGCAGACGACCGCGAGATGCCGATCCCATGCCGAAGTCAGTGGCTGCGGTCCGCAAGTGGCGAGATGGTCGGCCAGCGATAGGAGCGCGATGAGTATACCGGTTGGGCCGAGTTCAACGAAGTAACGGCGAGTGGCGCGGAGTGTCAAGTCACCATCCTGCCCAAGCTGGCCTGGGCGCATATGCTGCGCGACCACTTGCTGTACGAGACGGCGGTCTTGCGTGCTGGTACTGAGGCGGCGCAGAATGTGTTGCGCTACAGGTACCCCAGCCTGTGGATGCCCATAAAAATGGATCGCTCCGTTCATGTCGGTCGTGTATGTCGGCGGCTTGCCGATGTCGTGTAAGAGCGTCGCCAATTTCATACGTGGCGATGAGAGCATGGCACGTTCAAAGATGCCCTGTTGCTCTGCCTCTTGCAGTAGCCCCTGTATCTCAGCCAGGTTCCCCTGTCCGATCCGCTCAATGGGCGATTGTTGTATCTCCTCCGGTGAGCCGCATAATAGGCTGGTCAATCGCTCAAGCATCCCAACCGTCTCTATGGAATGCTCCAGCACGTCCCAATAGTGTGGGCTGGGCTGGCGCATACCGCGAGCAGGTATGAATTCTGGTATCAGTGTCGTAAACAAGCCGTGTGCATCAAGAAAGTACAGCCGGTCGGTCGCGCCATCCATTGCCAGGATGGCATACAATTCTTCACGGATGCGTTCCGCTGCCACTTGCGTAATCAATGGAGCGTCGCGCATCATCAACCCCTCCGTCCAACTATCAATCTTCAGAGAATAGTGTGCCATCAAGCGCACAGCCCGCAACATGCGCAACGGATCATGCCGAAACACCTCGCTATCCACCGCCTTGAGACGACGCGCCTTGAGGTCAGCAATGCCGTGCAATGGGTCTATGAATATCTTGTTACCCGTAAGGGTTGCCATGCCATTTTGAGAGGTAGCGAGTAATTGGACGATATCTTTAAGCGGTGCACCGATGGCGTTGATGGTGAAGTCTCGTTGCCGCAAGTCAAGCTCAATAGTCTTTCCTTTAAGAGGCGAGATATCAATGATCAACTCATGTTTTTGCCCATTGTCCTGACCGCTCCGCCCATTCTGTGCAACCTGTGAGTTGCGTTCACCTGGTGTCAAGGGAACGACAACACGGCTGGCCTTTGCATTCAGATGTGCATAATGGCCTCCCAACCGATCGGCAAGGTGGCGCGTAATCATCGGAATGTCGCCATGTGTCGCAATATCCCAATCAACGCACGGTTCCCCCAGCAGTAAATTGCGCAGCGATCCCCCCACAAGGTACGCCTGCTGATGCTGCTCACCAAAATAGTGGGCAGTGTCCCGTAAAATCTGTAGTGTTCTCTCGTCCAAAGAAAATCCTGATATCAAATGAGAATTGACAGGGCATAGTTCACCACTTAAACCAATAAGAATGTTACCGAGGAAGAAGCCATGCGCTACGCCCGTGGTTTTATTGTATCATTGTTGTCTACTGGCGTATGTGGGTGATCTTTAAATTGTATGGGAGGAAGTCTATTTGGCATTTTAAAGAAGCGTAGCTTTGCTCACAAATATGTACTCTAATTCCTATAAGCCTTGTAACAGAGGCCTTTTTTTCGTGGTATGCTATCTCAAGATAAATAAACGAATTTTTTCTCTGCTCGTCTCAAGGAGGAGGGAAAAACCGGCTGTTTGATGAAATCGGTCATAGTTGAATAGCTCGAACATCCCACACTTCTTTGATCTCCCTCCGCTATTGAGAGGAGGTGATACCCATGAAACTACTCACAAAGGAGCTTAAAAAAAACTTCCTAAACTGTACGCTCAGGATGGAAAAGGCATGAATACGATAGCCTATGTCAAATTCTTTGACCCTTTTAAGTGACTGGACGTGGTATGCAATAGAGTTTGATGGAACTGATATCTTTTTCGGGCTTGTACACCTTCGAGCAGGAATTAGGTTACTTTTCACTCTCTGAACTACAAAGTTTGGGATGGAGGATTGAGCGTAATTTATATTTCACACCCACCTGGCTAAAGCAGGCTTATGATATCTGAAGAAGAAGACCAGGAAGCAAGGCCGCTTGAGTGTTTCAGACGGTTATGGATTAGTCTATCCTTAAAGGCTGCTTCTGGCAGGTGTGATCGACACCGAGCCAGAAAAATATAATTCCCTCGCTTGTCTATTTTTTTAACTTTCATTTCTTGCCTAAAGTTGAGGGCATCAAATAGGTTTTGATTTTGGTCTATTCATCCATAAATCCCTGCAAATATAGAAAACTATGTATTCTCTCTCCTTATTATGTTATACTTGTGTTAGAGTGAAGGCTTTCAGGAGTGCGAGTACAAATATTCCTATCATTTCATTGCATGATGTTTTACATACTACTGACCTAATATTGCATCCTTAATGCTATTGATAGGAGAAGTACAGCCTAAATAAAATCACCGTCAGGACCTTGGGAACAGTATTGGCTAGGAAGAGTGAAGAATGAAACCTATAAAGCCCCGGCCACCGCAGACAAGAGTAAAACACATAATTTTGGAGAAATATCTGAGGGCTTGGGGAAGCATTATTATTCATGGCTTAAAAAGTCAGTCAAGGAATTTACATTTCGTCTATATTGATTGCAATGCCTCTTATGGCAGATATGCAGGGGAGCTAAAAAGAGAACTAGACAAGACAGGAAATACAGCCAGTTTTTGGTTCTCCAATAATTGGAGTAAAGACATTAGATGAACTTACTGCTTGGGCTAAAGAAAAGTACGATATAGTTATTCGCACAAATACTATCCTTATTGAGAAAAATCAAGGTATATTTAATGAGTTGAAGAAGTCTCTATCTCTAGCAGGACTGACTCAAAGAGTTAGAGAAACAGACACTTTTTCAGCTTTGAAGAATGATGAAATAGCAATTATTTGCAAAGATCAAGCTTGATGGCTACCAAGCTCATCAGTTATACCCAGTCTGGATCAAAGTTTTCCTTTTTTCTTTTTAAATCCATATGGCCCGACTGGTATCCCTTTAAGTTTTGTCAGGCAGATCATCAGCCAACAGAAACATGATGTTATTATTAACATGCCCTATAGAAATCTTCATAAGAAAAGCGGAATAGTTACAAAGTCGAAATTGCTTCCTGCTGAGAGGGAAATTGTGAGAAACTATGATGAAATGTTGGGTAATCAACTCTGGCAAGATATTGCTAGAAAGTTTGGAATCCCAATGCTATTTTAGAGGAAGAAGAAACTCCAAATCCCAGCGCCTTAACTGTATCAAAAGCGGAGGAGGCGAGGAGTTTGGAGCAAGAACTTATTAACTATTATAGGGATGCTCTCCAATCTGCTGATCCTGATATAACAGTTAAATCTATGAAGCTTCATTTCCCGGATAGAAATCGTGCCATGTATTATCTCTATCTAACAACTCATGATCCTTCAGGAGCTCGACAGATGAACAAAGTGCTTTCAGAAGCTTGGCTGCAAGAACATGAATTTAGATGGGAATATCTAAGAGAACGCAAAGAAAAGAGGAAGAGAAGGCCAGATGGCTTTGTTTGAAATGCCTGCTCCAGAATTAGGAGGGTCCTTGACCAAACATCAAAAGAGCAGATTGCAAAGCATATCCTACAACTTTTTAAACGCCAGATGGCTACCAAAAAGGCTGTTTATAAGGCATTAGCAAATAAATCATTCTTTGCAAATGAAATAGAATCAGGCACTTAACGTTTTGAAAAGGCAAAAACTTCGCCTCTTATGATGATAAGCAAGGAATTTATACTCGAATTACCTTTGGGGAAATTTAAGTTAAACAGTTACATTCTGCATTACATAACGCTAATGCCTTTCTGACTGTATGTGTTTCCTTGCAAAGGCTAATCCGTGCCTTGGGAAACTCTCGCCGAATTATAGCAGTCGTTTTCCTGTAGATATCAACTCTACGCTCTTCTGGTAGATGACGATGAGTCCCATCCTTGACTAATTCATCCTCTGGAAGTTGCCACTCCATTGGAGGAAGCCCCCAACGCTCTCTCCAGGCATCTAACTGTGCATTCTTTTCGCGATATGTACCTAACTGTCCAGTAGCGGAAATTGATACCCGATATTTCTTACGTCAGCTACGAATGCTGCATAATGTTCTTCCCATCCCTCGGGGTTAAAATGGATCGACTCGTACCCGAACTTCAAATCCTAAGTCTTGAGCATATTTGACCGCATTTAAGCGTCTTGAAATTGAAGGAGTAATACGCTCATAGGTATCCGGCCATTTTCCTTCCCACAGGTCAGCGATTGGTTCTGGATTGAGGCTAAAACTAGCTACTATATTCGCCCGGTGAGCAGGAGCAATATCAGCAAGGTAATGGGTATTTGCGGTTTTCGTTAAGAGAATAAGTTTATTGCCGCAGGGATTATGATATGGATCAGAGAAGAGTGGAGCCAAGTTTCTCACATGCTGAATAACCCCTTCATAAAGTAATGAGTCTGATCTATCAATCCCAACACCAAGAGTATGCTGTCTGCGTCGAGTTGGATGGATAAGCCACTTCTCAGAAGCATGTAAGAAATCATCGAGATTATCATGCAGTAGATGGCGCGAAGGATCTCTTTTAATCCGATGAGTAAGCATTAAGAAACAAGCTCTGCATCCTAAACCGCAAGCCCCTGATCCAATTGCTAAATCCCACCACATAGGAGGACAAAAAGTCTGTTTATCTCCATGCCAATCATAGACGATTAAATTTGTTTTTCGGGACCCTCGATAGACGGTGAGAGGACGGCTAAGACCTGTTACTTCTGGGGCAATTTCTTCTTCTCTCCAAACGCCTTTATCAACTTGCTCAGTAGTGAACCAGTCAATGGGGCGACCGGCAGAAGTTCTTCCAATTTGTCTTATTGGTTCCTCAGTCTTTATCAAGAGAGATTTGAAAAATCAATCATCCGAATTCACCCTTCTTTATAGATGCTCTGCGAAAGATTTGTGGGCTGCCTATCTGTTTACCAAGAAATTTCTTGTTCCCATGTATATAGAACAAGTATTCTAGATTTCTAGTATAGCACATTCTGTAAAACATTGTAGCGTAATCAACGACGATAGGAGAATAGTGTGAGTAACTGTAAGTTGTAAAATACGGGTTTTAAATGAAACTCCTGACATTTCCCTTCATCGCTTTTACCGCCTCCATTTGAGAATGTACGGCAATGACAAAGAAATCCTAAAAGCTAATCTTAAAATGCAGCACAAGCCGCGAGTCAAAAGGAATAAAGGCAGATCGCAGCCAAAGCGACCATAAAGGAGCTTGACTTGAGGCTGGTTTTTTAACCCGTGTTCTTATCTTTCAATTCTTACAATGGCTGTGTTCATCTGAGAAATGTATATATTATCGACACCATGCCGAGTTGGGCTCTTCCGCACTTTGCGTGCTACGAGAACCAACTGGCAAAATAACCTTATAAAATTCGCTTCCAGAGCAAGCTCAGAGGAATGAGGCTACACTTATGCTAGAGCTTAGCACAAAAGTGCGGAAGAGCCAGGTTCTGGGGGATATTATAATCTTAAATGACCCTTTTTTCTAAGCAAATTTGGCACACATTAATTCGATATGAATAACTAGTACACTGAGGTCGAGAAATGTCCACGATAAGAAGCTGCTTGGGAAGCCGAGCGAAGCTCATTTTATCATGGAGCTATTTAGACCTTCATGTACTAAGTACATTCAAGCAATGTTTTAGGAAATGAGGTATACTGTTGGGAGAAGGAGGGAACCAGCATGAGAAAACCGTTAGAGATCCCCATCCCGACAGCTGAAGAGTTGGATGCTTTAGAAACGCTGTATCGAACCACAAAAGAGGTGCGGTTGCGCACACGAGCACAAATCATCTTATTGGCCGGAGAGCAGCGGATGACTGCGCCAGCCATTGCCAAAATTGTGAGAGAAAATGATCAAACCGTGCGCAACTGGCTCAAACGCTGGATGGCTGAAGGAATCGAAGGACTCAAAGATCGACCCATGCCAGGTGCCCCATCCAAAATCACGAAGGGGTATGAAGAGCAGTTGCTCTTTGTGGTCCGGCGGCGGCCTCGCAGCCTGGAGCAGCCGTATTCGATGTGGACGCTGTAACGTCTGGCCGATTACATGGCCGAGCAAACAGGCATTCGCGCCAGTATGAAACGGTTCGCCAGGTGCTCAAAGCTGGGGAGATCGTGCTTTCCCGTCCCCAGCACAAGATCAGCAGCCCTGATCCAGAATATCTGGTAAAAAAAAGACGATTGAAGAGGCAAGAGATGGCTTAAAGGCAGAAGATGTGTTTTATTATGCAGATGAATTCAATCTCAGTTGGTTTCCGACCCTGCGAGCCATGTGGAGTCCGAAAGGACAACAAGTGATGATCCCAACGCCCGGGCAGCCGGACAAGTCCTATGGCATTGGAGCGGTGACTATCACACCGGCGAAACGGTCGTGCTGTTCCATCGCCGCAAGCGCCGCACAGGAGATTGCGCAGTTGCTTGAAGCCTTGGTGGAGAAGCATCCGACAGGACCGTCTATGTCGCCGAGGATAACGCCTGTACGCATGAAGATAATGCGAGTGGAAGCGGTTGTACGAGCAGCCGCAGGACGTTTCGTTTTGCTCTCCTTGCCAACCTCCAGCCCGTGGCTCACTCCCATCGAAATGTTGTGGCGACATTTTCGGCGGGAAGTGACCCACGGTGAACTCTTTGAAACCAAGCCAGCGCTGCTTGAAGCGGCCCAAAGTGCTTTGAGCGTTCAACCCGCCCCCACAGAACATTTTGTCCGTCATTGGCTCCAAAGCCAAAAAAGTTGCTTGATGTACTTAGCACGTCAGGTGATAAGTTTTGTGATAATATAAAAGTGAGCAATATCACTGCTTTGTGATTATTGGGTGAAACAGTATCCAGGTAGGCTAAGTAAGGGAGATGATGCAATGCCAAATACTGAGGAGTATGATGTAGCTCTCTCTTATGCAGGAGAGGATAGCATCTTTGCAGATCAGCTTGCAGTTGCGCTGAAACGTCGAAATGTGAAGGTTTTTTTTGATAAACATGAGAAGTCAACTCTCTGGGGAAAGAACCTCTATGACTATCTTGATGACCTCTATCAGAATAAGGCACGTTATTGCGTCATGTTTCTTCTATTCAAAGCATTATGCAGCAAAGTTGTGGACAACCCATGAACGTAAAGCATCACAAGCTCATGCGTTTAAAGAGCACAAAGAGTATATCCTCCCAATCCGCTTAGATGATACTGACATCCCTGGTATCTTACCGACTATTGCTTACTTGAGATGGCCACCTGAAGATGCGGAGTCAATTGCTGATGCTACTTTGGAAAAACTGGGTGACTGCATCAAAAGGTAAAATCATCACAACAAATGAGCGTGGATGATATAGAGGAGAATTTAAAATGGTTTCTTGAAAGGGCTCAGCAAGGTCTATGGAATGAAGATGATTTTTGGGCTTTTTGGGATAAAGATGTTTCTAAGAAAAACTTAA
>CAVQVL010000014.1:0-316079 GCA_963717105.1 uncultured Chloroflexia bacterium | reverse complement strand
CCCTTGCGGGCAATACCAGTCACATAAGAAGAAAAGAAGGTTCAAATCTGACATACTGTAAAAAACACGTCGTGCAGAGATGTCGAAAGGAACCTTCTTATGTCCCTCCGAATACCGCACCTGTCCGCTAATAACAAGTTTTCCCAGCAACCTAATTATCCTTGCTGGAAAAAGGATTTATCCCCGCGAGGTGATTGGTGAGCTGCTAAGCGAATTAAATCGCTGGGAACAGCGCGAACGCAAACTCAGTCAGTTGGTGATGGTCTATCTCCTGCTGGCCTGGCATCTGTTTTGCCACGAGAGCCTCCGCTCGGTCTTTTTGTGCATCTGAGTGCGGGTCTGCGGCTGAGTGGCCTCCTCTCTGCGGCTAAAGTACCCACCAAAAATGCCTTTTTCAAACAGCGAGAGCAACTGGGCGTGCGCTTCTTTCGCCTCCTCATGCAGCGCGTGTGCCAGCCCCTGGCCACTCGCCAGACCCCCGGCGCGTCGGTTCCTTTTCGCTCCCGCCTGGTTGCCATTGATGGCACGCTGGAAGATGTCGCCGATAGCCCGGCCAATGCCCGCTTCTTTGGGCGCCTCTCCACCGGGGCGACCGCCAGTCCCTATCCGCAAACCAGCCCCCTGTCTCTACCTCGCCAAAGGTGGCGACCCATCTCATCTTCGATGCCATCATTGCGCCTTGTAAGGCCCACGAACGAACTATGCTGGGGCCTCTTACGAAGCATTACCGCCGAAGAATGCTTGTCCTGCTTGATCGTGGCTTTGTCTCTGGCCCTTTTTTTGAGGCCATCCGCACAAGCGTCGGGGCGCACGTGCTGGCCCGCCTGTCTAGGGGTCTGTTTCTGCGACGCGAGCAGGAAACTGGCCGACGGCAGTTCCTGTTGACCCCGGTCACCCCACAGATGTGCCGCGGGCTGCAACGACCGATGCTGGTGCGCGTCATTGAATATTCCATTAAGCCAGAGGTGGCTGCGGTGCTGGTCAAACCAACCACCATCACGCCACTATTCTCATAGTGACGGCACCAAATCCAGCTATCGCCAAGCTGCATCGCCTGGTCACGACCCTCTTTGATCCCCTGCAAGCTCCTGCCCTGGACCTCTGTCTGCGCTAACCCATGAACGCTCGGGAGATTGAGTTGAGCATCGATGGAATCAGAAAATCATCTGCCGCATCAGCCAGAGTCCGTTACTCAGCCACCTCCCCATCCTGGCTCTGCAAGAACTGTATGCCCTCCTCTTAACCCATTATGCCATACGGGCAGTCATGTTTCATGCCGCCCGCGCACGAGCATCTGGACCGACCGCCTCAGTTTTACGCTCACGGTCCAGACCTTGCGTGATGTCGTGATCCTGGCCACCCAGACGCCACCCCGCTTGCAGGAAAACGTGGTCCACCAGGTATACGCCGCCCTCGTGTTCCAGGCTCCTTTCGTTGAACCACATCATCTGCGCTTCAATTGCCGGGTGGTCAAACGTATCTGTACGTAAACTACGGCGCAAGCGTCCTGAGCATGTCAATCTGTATCTCAAAACACGCCGACTTTTCTGACATTCTTCTTATGTGACCGGTATTGCCCCTTGCGGGCGTCCATCATCATCGGTGAAATGGATGAATGAAGAGAGTGGGTTGTCCGACCCGTTTTCTCAAAAGCCATCCTCAGTGCCATCTCAACAGATTGGGACTTTGCCAGTTGTTCCAATAACACGAACGATGCGGACTGTCAACCTGCATCCACCACTTTCTCCGTTATTGGAACAGGCACTACAAACCCAACAGACTCAGCAAACTCAAATACAAGCAACAGTCAGGGCTGCTTCTCAAATGGTGACGGGGCCGCTGACACAGCCATTTTTGGCATGGACACCGGTAACAGAACCACAACAGAAAGCTACTGATGGCTCTGTTGCCTTGCGTGTTGGCACCGGACTGGATGTTGGTATCACGCGCAAGGAGAAGCCGAACGAAGATCACCTGCTAGCGGTACATGGCACGCACACATACAATGCTGATTATCGTCCTTATGGCCTGTTCGTTGTGGCAGATGGCATGGGGGGGCATGCCAATGGGCAGGAGGCCAGTCGGCTGGTGATCCAGCATATCCGCAACGCGATTATTCCCACACTGCTGAGCAATGTTGATCTGGATAGCAAGGATGGCAAAGAGTTGTTGCTTGAGGGCATTCAGCACGCCAACCTGGCAATTTACCAGCAGAATCGGCAGCAGGGATGCGATATGGGTTCCACCATTACTGCCGCCATCCTTGTTGGCTCGATGCTCACAGTTGCCAATGTCGGCGATAGTCGTACTTACCTGTACAATGCACAAAAGGGATTGACCCAGGTGACACACGATCACTCGATGGTCGCACGCATGGTTGAGAAGGGCATCATTGGCGCGGATGAAATCTACACGCACCCGCAACGCAACCAGATTTATCGCTGCCTGGGGGAAAATGCTTCTGTGCAGGTAGACGCTTTTTCACTTGCTTACCAACCGGGCGATGCCCTCTTACTTTGCTCTGACGGTCTCTGGGAAATGGTGAGGGATGTGCGTATTCAAGAAATCTTGCGCAATACATTACCTGACGCCGCTCTTGCTGCTCAGTTACTTGTACAGGCGGCATTGGAAGGCGGGGGCAAAGATAATATAAGCGCCATCGTAATTCATCGTATATAGTAGTAGGTATAATTCCTGATAGTGGAAAAGCCGAAATCTGCAAAAAACTTTGACAAAACCTTGACAATTGAAGAACATACATGTTATACTTTTTTCAATGAGGCGATAACTTCTCACTACATGAGTTATGCTTCTACCAGAGCTAAAATGTTTGTAGCTATCCGTACATTTGGGGGAATGGTACGATGCGCAGCTAACAAAACGAACCCTCTTTTTCATGGCAAATCCCTTTTTGTGCTAGCTTGCATCGTTCGTATTCGACAAGTTGATATGCAACAACCGCATTGTGGTTTGTTTGTATATGGTTAGAATAGCGATTCTTGCGTGACTATGCTCATTACTTGAGAGAGTCCTATGAACCAGCTGCTGGTTCCGACTGTTGTCTCGTCAAGTACGTCATTCTATCCAGTGGTTTTGTACTTGTAGTGCGTCTACATCCTCTACGGTGTAAGACCTTACGAACGGGAGGAATAACGTTTCCTTCGCAGTTCCATAGGTTTTGCATGTGATAGAGCGAAGTTCATCACTGTCGTATTTGTTGAAACGGGTTCCGCGCTGTGCGGGATTACGTCTTCAAGCGCATTAGAGCTACTCCTTGATACTAAATACGTCATGGAGTTACATACGCTATATGCGCCACACAGTTAACACACAAGGAGATGACAATGGCAAACTGGTTCGAAACGATCACGAAGACTCTGGCCGACGATAAACTGTCACGTCGCCAGGCGATGAAAAAAGCAGCTGGCATTACGGCAGCTGTGGCAATGGCTGCCGCGATTCCGGCAGGCGAAGCTTTTGCAGCTACCCCCGATGCAGGGAAGTATACTTGCAAAGCACCTGGTACCTGCTCCGGCGCTCCATTCAACAACTGTTATCAGGGGAAGTATCACAATCTCAACTGCTTCTGCTTCCAGCATATTGGCAAAACCACTGGTGTTTGTGGTTGTAATTCCTACTGCTCAAGCTCTCCAGTATGTAGCAGCCAGTCCGACTGTGCTTCTGGTTATGCCTGCATTAGCAACACCGGTTGTGGATGCACCACTGGCGTTTGTGTCCCGAAGTGTACCAGCACCTGCGTCCTCCAGGCGAATGGCGCTGGCCGCACTGCCGCCTAGTCTTCGGGTTTTCAGGCTTCGTACAACGAATACCCTGAGTCCTAACAAGGAGTGCGGGAGTGCTAGCCAGCACTCCCGCACTCCTTGTAGATGGACGAAATAGTGGAGACCTTTGATTGAAGACTCTTGCATGTTACTAAGGGAGTCGAGCCGACAGGTGTAAAAGGTATCCAGCGAGTAATATTTTATCTGGCCCGGAGGCTACGACCAGTGATCCTGTCTCATTGTGGTCTATTATCAGCCAGCCGGTTTTTCGCCACCGTCAGGAGGTTTCGATATGAGCATTTTGCTCCTAGTAGCGCGATTGCTGCTCGCCGTGGTTTTTGTTGTCGCAGGGTTGGCAAAGATCGCCGATCTCAAAGGATCGCAAAAGGCAGTGAAAGGCTTTGGCGTTCCTTCGTTTCTCGCCATCCCACTTGGCACTATCCTTCCCTTCGCTGAACTTGCCGTAGCGGTAGCTCTCATTCCCACCGCATGGGCGTTCTATGGAGCTATTGGGGCTGCTGTTTTACTGCTCGCCTTCATCGTTGGCATCGGTGCGAATCTGTCTGTAGGACGCCAGCCGGACTGCCATTGCTTTGGTCAACTCCATTCAGAACCCGTCGGCGCGTCCACACTTATTCGTAACGTGATACTGGCTGTAATTGCTGGTTTTGTGATCTGGCAAGGGGCTGCGTACAGTAACGTTGGTTCAAGTGCTGTGAACTGGATTACCACGCTGACGGCTTTTCAGGGTGTCGCACTTGTCGTCGGTGTGATTCTGGTGGCACTGGTTGCTGTTGAAACCTGGCTGTTGTTGCAGACGATGACGCAACAGGGACGACTGCTGATACGCCTTGAGACGCTGGAAGAAAATGGGGTTGCGGCTTCCGAAGACGAGAACAAGCCACTCATTGGCTTGCCTGAAGATACACCTGCTCCTGATTTTGAACTTCCTGATGTCAATGGCAATATGGTCTCGCTCAGTGGAATACTCGCGCAAACCGCGGACATGAAAAAAGCTGCTTTTCTGATTTTCACCAGCCCAAATTGTGGTCCATGCCAGGCAATGATGCCGAATTACGTGGAATGGCAGGAAAAATATGCTGATAAGCTGACATTAATCATGATCAGCCAGGGTACTGTTGAAGAGAATCGTGCAAAGGTCAAGGGATATGGCGTTACGCATTTGCTCTTGCAGAAGGATAAAGAAGTAGCTGATTCATTCAAAGTGCGAGGAACTCCATCCGGGGTAGCCGTTAGTTACGATGGCGGTATTTATGGTAAGATGGCCGAGGGCGAGGATAATATTAAAGCTCTCCTGCAGGAATTTACTGGCAGTGTTGAGCCGAGATTTCCTAACCCACTTCTGGAAGTCAACAGCCCGAACAATGGTATGACGTTTCCAGTCCCGCCAAAGGTTGGTGAAGCTGCTCCTGATCTGGCGTTGTTGGACGTTGATGACAATATGATCAAGCTCTCCGATTACCGAGGAACGCCGACCCTCCTGCTCTTCTGGAATCCAGGCTGCTCATTCTGTCAAGGAATGTTGAAAGATTTGTTGCTCTGGGAAAAGGAACAGGAGAGGAAGCCAGTCAAAGGTACACCGAAGTTGCTGGTCATCTCAACTGGTGGGACGAAAACGGACAACCAGATGGGCTTTAAGTCAACAGTGATACTTGACGACACCTACAGCAGCTATAGCGCGGCTCGCTGGTTTAAAGCAGGTGGAACTCCTATGGGCATACTCCTCGACGAAAACGGCATCGTTAGTTCCAAGCTGGCGGAAGGCGCTGTTGAAGTGATGGAACTGACAAAGCCTTTGCGTAATAAGACCAAAGTAGCAACCGCCTAGATCAGGTTGCCTGACGGAGCCCGTAGGGGCTTTCAGGGGTAGGTTTTTGCACCGCCCGATTCCTCGCCGTGTCATTCGTGCAGTGCCAGCGCAATAATCGTGCATAGTACCAAGATGATTTTCCGCGTGCACCGATGAATATCGGCGGTAGGGCGGTGCAAAAAACCGGCCCCTGGCCCCTACGGGTATTCATCGTTGTGCGGAACATGTATGGAGTTTGTCATGCGCGTCGAACCTCTGTTGAAAGGCATCCCAACGCGAAACATTCTGGTGGTGGGGGATGTCATTCTGGATGAATATCTGTGGGGAAGTGTGCGCGGTATTTCACCGGAAGGGCCGGTGCCAGTTGTAGAGATACGCCAACAAACGCACTCGCCCGGTGGGGCTAGCAATGTCGCCGCGAATATAGCGAGTCTCGGTGGTAATGTCGAGCTTGTGGGAGTGGTTGGTGTTGATACACAGGCCACGAAGTTACTTGAACTTTTATCGATGGCGCCGCGCATCTCTCCACACCTGTTCTCGTGCCAGGATCGTCCGACCACAACGAAGACACGTATTCTTGCCCATAGTCAACAGATGTTGCGCACCGACCGTGAAGAGCGGCATCCCATTCCACAGGAAACAGAAGACGACATTCTCACGTGCGTTCAGAGCCATTTAGATACCATCCATGCTTGCGTTCTTTCTGATTATGCGAAGGGGGTTCTCACTGAGAACTTGCTTCATTCAATCATTTCGCTTTGCAAGCAAGCGAGTATTCCGGTGATTGTTGACCCGAAGGGACATCGCTATTCCCGCTATCGAGGCGCAACTGTTGTCACACCTAATACCATAGAAGCAAACCTGGCGGCAGGAAACTACGAGGGGGACATGACTTTAGAGCAGGTTGCGGACCGTCTCCAGGGTGAAATTGGCGATGGAACACTGTTAATCACACGTGGAGCAGAGGGTATGGCCCTATTTCGGCAGAACACGTGTGTGATGCATATTCCCGCACAGGCGCGTACTGTCTACGATGTCACAGGGGCGGGAGACACAGTTGTTGCCGTTCTCGCACTCCTGCTATCCATCGGCATGGATATGGAGGCGGCGGCACGCATGGCGAACTATGCCGCCGGGATTGTCGTTGGTAAGGTGGGCACCGCCTGTGTGGAATTAGAGGAGCTTCTCGCAGCGTTATGAACATCGTTGTCATTCGTCAAGGGGCTATCGGCGACTCGCTGCTCTCATTTCCCGTTATTGCAGCACTGCGTGCGCGGTATACCCATCCTCATGTCACATTCATAGGCAACCCCAACACATTACCTCTCGCAAAAGCATGGGGTATCGCGGAAGAAGTGTTCAACTATGAGGACAGGCTGTGGGACGAGGTATTTTCGTCGGAAGGTATTCATAGCTCCAATTTGTGCGAGCTATTCCACTGTACCGACCTCGTTGTTTGCTGGGCAACGGACCGTGGTAATGTGGTAAGGCCGAATTTGCTGAGGGCGGGCGTCAAGGAAGTGATCATCGGGCCGTGGTGTGCGACTGTAGATGCCACAAGGCATATGGTGGACTACCTGGCGGAGCCGTTAGGTTTACAGGTCAATGCGACGGAATATGTGGTGCCTTCGACTGGCTGGACTGATGGATTCCACCCTTATAATCCTCCCGTCGCCATTCATCCGGGCAGCATGGCCCCGGTAAGATGCTGGCCGGTGGCTTCGTTTGCCGCAGTTATCAACAAGCTTTTGCGCCTGAACTACCCGGTCCTCTTGCTGCTTGGGCCATCGGAAGACAGACTTCTGAAAGAGTTGAGCAAGCATATCTCGCGTCCGCCGAAGCCGGAATTGTTTTCTGTTCTGCAAAATACACCTCTAATAGAAGTGGCACGACATCTTCAGACGTGCCGGTACTACCTCGGCAATGATTCAGGTATCGGCCACTTAGCGGGAATGCTTGGAGTTCCCACGCTTATTTTGTTTGGGCCAACCAGTCCATCCGCTATGTCGCCTATTGTTATGCATCCCGCAGGCCCACATGTGGAGGTGATACAGGAAAAGCCATTGAAGAGGCTGTCACCCGATAGAGTTCTTGATCGTATGCTGCGGAGCGTCTCGTGAAATGAAGCATGGTCTCATACAGAAATCCTCAATAACAGAGCAATGTATGTTATACTGGTCAACGAGTGGGGGGTATGCTCGTTGAAAAGGGGCGAATACCGGAGTTTTTCACAGAAGGTTTATAGTGGAGCGTGTATTCGATAGTGTGCGGAAGCATGTATAGCCCGTTTTGATTGCGCCATCCGACTGGTTGCTGACTGGATGAGAGATGCGTTAAATCGTACCTGTATTGAAAGGCAGTGAATACTTTGAAATTCACCAACGTTGTAAAGGCAGTAGCAGTACGCAATGATAGAATAACAAGCAATCTTATTCGCAGATTATACAACGCTAGGGTACTGAACTATGATTTAGCAGGCAGGTGGGCAGTACGGTTTGGCAACAGAACACGCTTAAATGGGATTTCCATTGATCTGGATAACCCGTTATTGCCGGAGTTTTTCAAGGGCTTGATAGTAGTAGACTTATATGAGAAAGATGAGCGTCAAGTTATTGAGGACTACCTTCCCATAGATGAACCCGTGATTGAACTGGGTGCCAGTATTGGCGTCGTTTCCTGTATGGTCAATCGCAGATTGAAAGCGCCGGACAAACACATAGTGGTAGAAGCGAATCCTGAGTTAATTCGCACACTGACAAAGAATCGTGACATCAATAGATGTAAATTTGCTATCATAGAAGCAGCGATAGGCTATGGGAGTGATACCGTGACGTTTTTCTCCAATGGTTTGAGTCTGGTTGGCAGTATTTATCTCGGCGGCGGGGAAAAATGGGAAGTGCGAACGAGGACACTACAATCAATTGCCGAAGAGGCACATTTTGATCGTTTTACCTTAATATGTGATATCGAAGGCAGCGAAATAGGCATGCTTGAAAACGAGATGGCCTTTATTCGCGAACATGTAGGTACGTTACTCATGGAGACTCATGAAGACACTCCCTACAAAGAAGCCGGTGTGACTCAGGTATTAGAAACACTGGCTGCGAATGGCTTTAAAATGTCAGCAAGCATCCGTACCAACCATTGTTTTCGCAATAAAGAGTTCATGAAGGTCACCTGGCGAGAATAACGAGAACATGAACATCATTCCATAATTTTTGAAAGAAGGAGTATGTGGACGCATATATTCAGCGACTGGTAGAGCGTTACCCTGATCTTGCTGATTGCGTAGCAGCAATTGAGCAGGCGTATACTCTACTGGTGAAAGCATTTCAGCAGCATCGAAAGTTGCTCATTTGCGGTAATGGGGGGAGCGCGGCAGATAGCGAGCATATTGTTGGCGAGCTGATGAAAAGTTTCCGTTCACGTCGTCCCATACCCGATGCTACTCGCGAACGCTTGATTGCCGAGTGGCCGCATGAAGGAGCTTACATCAGCGAGCATTTACAGGGCGCATTGCCCGCGATTTCACTGGCTGCACACACGGCATTCGCTACCGCGTATGCTAATGATGTCGCGGCTGATCTCATATTCGCTCAGCAGGTGTACGGGTATGGCGAGCCGGGTGATGTTCTTTTATGCATCAGTACATCAGGTCGTTCAAGCAATGTCTGCCAGGCTGCACGAGTAGCTCAAACGCTGGGGCTGCACACAATTGGCCTGACAGGGCGTGATGGTGGCTTGCTGGCAACATTATGTGATGTTGCTATTTGTGTGCCACGGAGTACGGTAGAGGATATCCAGGAAATGCATTTGCCGGTCTATCATACGCTTTGCCTTATGCTTGAAGCACATTTTTTTTGCGAGTAACGATGAAACCATAGGACTACGAGGTCCTAAAATGATGAGTTATCTAGACGTATGTAGCATGTTTGCATAGTAGAGGACAAAGAATGAAGATTGTTGCCATTCGTCCAGCGCCTCTTGGGGATAGTTTGCTTGTTTTTCCTATTCTGGCAGCACTGAGAGCGAAGTACACGAATGCCCACATCACTTTTCTGGGCCATCCGGCCGTATTGCCGCTGGCGAAGGCATGGGGTGTCGCGGACGAGGCACTCAACCCTGCGCAACTTAACTGGAGCGAGTTGGTTTCACCGAAGGGAATTCGTAGCGCCAATTTGCGAGAGCTGTTGCAGGGGGCGGATCTTGTTATTTGCTGGCTCGATGATAGTGACGGTTGGGTAAGCGGAGGGTTACGAGGGATAGGGGTCGAGCGGTTTATCATTGCGCCTGAGAGCGAGCCTCTCAACAATACGAGGCATATCGTGGAAGTACTGGCGGAGCCACTGGGTCTGCCACCCATTGGGACGAAATTTGTCGTGCCTGCGAATGGCTGGAACAACGGATTCTGCTCGTACAATCCCCCGGTAGCCATTCATCCCGGTTGCAGTGAAGAGAACAGACGTTGGCCTGCGGCTTCATTTGCCGCCGTTACCAATGAATTAATGCGCCGGGGCTATCCAGTACTTTTGCTCGCCGGGCCATCTGACGTTGATGTTCTCAAAGAAGTACGAAGGCATCTTGCGCCACCACCAAAATCGGGTTTGCTCTCTCTATTGCAAAACGCGCCCTTGCTGGAGTTGGCAAAGAGCCTTCAACACAGCAAAAGCTATCTGGGTAATGACTCTGGTATCAGTCACTTGGCGGGTATGCTCGGCATTCCTACGCTTGTGCTATTCGGACCAAGTAATCCAGAGACCAAGCACGCAAGCGGGCCGTTTGTTGAGACACTACAAGCGATGCCAATGAAGCGATTGCCCGTGGAGAAAGTTCTCACGAGCATGCTGCGCATGACTAATGCTCGTTAATAAACGTCAATGCCTATCAATGAACGATCCAAATCACATAGAAAAGTAGAGAAACGAGTAGAACAGTTGGTATGAATATAGTTATGGCCTGTCCCTATAAACTGGGGGATGCACTGCTCACATTTCCTCTTCTTGTAGCGTTGCGTGCGAAATATACAAACGTTCATATTACCTTTGTAGGCAGTCCCGCTGTCTTGCCGCTTGCTCAAGCGTGGCATATCGCGGAAGTAGTACGCGAATTTGATAAGCACTGGAGCAAGCTCTTTTCGGATGAGCTTGTTCACCGGTCGAAATTACGTAAATTGCTTCAGCAGACTGATCTTGCGCTGTGCTGGCCTACTCTGTCTGCTACGATGTTGAGGCAGAATCTGCTTGAGACAGGAGCCAGAAACGTTATTATCCTGAAGCCACCTGATGAAGGCAGCACCCATGTAATGGAACATATCGCGGAGTTAGCGGGTGTGCAACCAGTTCAGCCTGAAAAGATTGTCCTTCCTTATACAGGCTCGGCAGGGTTCCACACGTACAAGGCTCCTGTTGCGTTGCACCCTGGTTGTATGGAATATAGACGTTGGCCGGTTGCTTCTTATGCAGCCCTGGTTGATGCTCTGTTGCGTTTGCGGTACCCGGTGCTTTTGCTGAGTGGGCCAAACGAAGCCGAATTGCTCAAAACGGTACAGCAGCAACTGACGATCTCGCCAGAGAAAGGCATGCTGACAGTGCTTGCTAATGCGCCGCTATTGGAGGTGGCACGCCAGTTGAAACAATGTGGCTGCTTTGTTGGGCATGACACAGGTACGAGCCATTTGGCGGGGTTGCTTGGCATTCCCACGCTGGTGTTGTTCGGGCCAAGTAACCCCGCTATATGGCGTCCTGTGGGACCAGCTGTGAAAGTTATCCAGCACGAGCCATTGGCGGATTTATCGGTGGATACCGTGCTTGAATATATCCAGCATATGTATCAATCATAATAGTCTCTTGACTTCCTGTTGTGTGGAGAGAGAAGATTGAGATGTATCAACAAATTATTCGACCTCTGCTGGGAAAACTCGACTCGGAAACGTGGCATGTGAGAGCGCGAGAGGCGCTCCATATTGCCGAGTCCACTCCATTAACGCTCAAACTGCTCGAACAAAGCACGTACCAACGGAAACGGTTGTATGACGAGCGGCTGCGAGTAGTGGTCGGAGATGTGACGTTTGACAATCCTGTCGTGGTTGGAGCGGGTTGGGATAAGGCCGGCCGGGCGATACAGGCGCTCTACACGCTGGGCTTCGCGGGGGTTGAGGTTGGCTCGGTACTTGCCAGGCCGCAGGACGGTAATCCGAAACCGCGTCAGTTTATGCTCAGTCCAGGTGTCGCTTTAAATCGGCTCGGCTTCAATAGTCCGGGTATGCATGTGGTTGCGGCAAACCTTGAGAGATATGTTAAAAGCGGCATCCCGATTGGTATCAGTCTGGGGAAAAATAAAGAGGTGCAAGCGAAAGACGCACCGGAAGCTCACGCGGTGGTAGCCAGGCAATTGTATGCCCACGCAGCTTATTTTGCCATCAATGTATCATCACCCAATACGCCTGGACTTCGCGCACTGCAAGAGAAGGGGCCGCTCACAGATATTGTACAGGCGGTCAATGACGTGATGGAGAGCATGGGTGGCAGAAAACCGCTCTTTGTGAAGATTGCGCCAGAATTATCTCTGGCAGCTGTTGACGACGTGATCGAGGTGGCGCTGACGCATGGTCTGACGGGCATTATCGCCACTAATACAACGAACAACCCGGAGATCAAAGCAACCTACGGGGAGCGTTGGCGCAACGAAGACGGTGGAATAAGTGGAGATGACCCAGCGTTTCGTGCGATGGCAACGGCAAAAGTGGCGCATATTTATCGAGCAACACACGGCGCAATCACCATCATCGGTGTAGGCGGTGTGAAGGATGCTGCCACCGCCCTGGAAAAAATCCAGGCAGGCGCCTCACTGGTACAGGTAGTCACCGGCATTCGCGGAGAAGGAACGACGATAGCTGGTCGTATCAATCAAGGACTCGTTGCCTACATGGGAAAAACAGGCGTCCACGCGATCCGCGAACTGGTAGGAATAGAGAGCAAGTAGCATGGATTTATTGGCAGCATCGCTAGTATCGTGCTTACCAAGTGCTACTACCACTGTCATTCCCCAGGGAACGCCTCTGCTGGAGATGAGGTAGCGTTCTCTTTATTTCGTTTTCGATAGTCATGCGGAGTCACATGCTCCAGCTTTTGAAACACCTTTGAGAAATAATTGGAGTCGTTATAGCCGACGCTTGAAGCAATCCTGGCGATAAATTCGTTACTGGAAGCCAACATGTATCTGGCTTCCTCAATTCTGAGCTTATTGATATAGTCAGTGAGGGTCATCCCCAGTGCTTTTTTGAAGGTGCGGGAGAGATAGGATGGATGGACGTTAAGTGTAGCAGCGATCCGGTTCAAGCTTAAAGGCTGATCAATATTAAAACGAATAGAGGTGACAGCTTCCTTGACTGGTGAAGGCAGTGCGGCTACCGCCAAATCTTTCACGAGGGCGCAATAGGCGGGAGGCATCTCTTCATAGAGGGCCTCTAACTCGCCGATGCTCTGTGCTTTTTCTATCTGTATGGCAAATTTCCCCGAGATACCATCAAGATAAAGGGGATGAACTCCTGCACTTTCCGCCGCTTTCCTGAATAACGTATTATGCGAAAGCGTAAGATTTTTCATTGATCGCACCGGCGCATTGGGATGGCGGTACGGCCAGGAGATTCCCTTAAATTCCTGCGTTGATTTTTTCAACATGTGCGGGTCTCCTTTAGCAATGGCATGCAGTATCTTGTTTTCAACCTCGTATCGTCTCTCTACCAGCTCCCGATTCTGTTCCAGCTCATATTTGAATTTCATTGCAGAACCATCTGAGAGAGGCAAGGCAATTTCGATCAGTTGAGGTGGCCTCATTTCTAGCAAACATATGTTGATGAGTAAGTAGCTTATAGCCTGCTGTTTTGCCTCATCAACCATCGTCAAAGTGTTATAGTACTGCTGTAATTGTTGCTGCATGCGAAGGGGTAATCGTTCTTTTTGGCCGACTTCATGGAGCAATTGCGGGTGATATGCTTTGCTGATACAGGGACCAATCACAATAGTCCCCCGGTATTCTGCTTCATTCCAGATGCCTGTCGCCAGAAACAGCAACTGATAGGGATCGCGAAATATGTAGACGTGATCTCTCGCCAGTGGTTGCTGAAGAACGAGTACAATTGCTTCTTGTTTCAAACGCTCAAGCACAGTGGGCAGATCATAGCGTGCGAAATGGAGTTGCGAACCCTTCTCGTTGTCGAACAATTGTACCTCGAGGTTCGTGAGTAGCGAAATCGTCAGGCAACCTGAGCGGTATTGCTCATAAGCGGATTGCATATGTGTTCTCCTGAGAAGTCAAATAAATCCTCTTTCCAGTTAAAATTATACGAGAAAAAAGCGGTTTGGGCAACTATACTATCTAAAGAAGATAAATTTAGAGCAAGTAGTTCAGACCACTGAGCGAAGATTTTTAAAACGAAAGGAGTGTCTTCTAATGGAAGACTTTCAAACTATTGACGTTGCATTGTCCGCCGAAGCATCTCTCGACACGCCAGAAGCACTGCAAGCCCCGACACGGCAGGTAGGCCGCGGCTTCATGCTCGCGTTGACTGCCGCTGCCATCTCTCTCTATATCCTGTACGCGGGTATCGGAGCCTTGTTGTTGCCCTACCAGATTGGTTTGCTTGCCCCAGGAAGCAAAGTTGTGATACTCAGTTTTTTCACGAGTATCACAGTGCTGATCGCGCTTTTTGCCAACCCCCTCGCCGGTGCCTTCAGTGACCGCACCACCTCGCGCTTTGGCCGCAGGCGTCCGTGGATCTTCGTGGGTGGTCTGCTGACGATAGTGGGCTTGCTCTTCATGTGGCGAGCGAGCAGTATCCCGCTCTTGTTCATTGGCTATTGTTTGGTCGAGCTTTTCTCCAACATTGTCCTGGCGACGCTCATCGCGACGATCCCCGATCAGGTCCCGGAGAACCAGCGTGGGACGGTTTCCGGCATCTTTGGACTTGCTACCGGACTTGGCGGCATCCTGGGAGCAATTCTTGCCGGCCAGATATTCAAGTCCGCGCCGACGGACGCCTACGTAGTCATGCTCCTGATCGTACTCGTGACCACCATTCCATTTGCGCTCTTGCTCAAGGACAAGGTTCTCCCCAGGGGCTATATGCCTGCTTTCCACATTGGGGCGTTTCTCAAGAATTTCTGGATTAATCCGCGTAAGCACCCAGATTTCGCATGGGCATGGTTGACCCGTTTCATTCCGTTTGTTGGCTATTTTCTGGGGATCACGTATATCTTCTATTACCTTGAGGATGTCGTGAAATATCCGGCTGCGCTGCAAGGGGCTTCGACGTTCAGCATCGTCGCGGCAGTCGTGTCGCTTGTTTCCACCGTCCTGGGCGGCTTCCTCTCTGATCGCTTGAAGCGGCGCAAGCTGTTTGTGATCGTTGGTATGATTATAATGGCCGTCTCTATGCTCATGCTCGCCCTCTTCCAAACCTGGCTCGCCGTAGTGGTTGCTTCCGCCGTGCTGGGATTTGGCCTGGGAGCTTACCTGGCCGTTGATGTTGCGATCGTTACCCTGGTGTTGCCCTCGGCAAAGGACCGGGCAAAGGATATGGGCATCATCAATATCGCCAACACGCTGCCCCACTCGCTGGCGCCTGTGCTGGCCGGTTTCATCCTTGCAATGACGCATAATTATTCACTTTTGTACATCGCTGCGACGTTCTTCGTCCTGCTTGGCATTTTCACGGTGATGCCGATCAAGGCTGTACGATAACGCAACAGATCATCCAGTTCCCCGCACTGAATGTGGCGATGGGAACTGGATGAAGGAACGGCCGATGGCCGCATAGACAGGGCAGGTATCGTATACTGCTCGATGAAGACATATTCACAAGAGGAGAGAAAACATGTTATATCCAATCATGACAACTTCAAGAGAACTCATTGATTTAAACGGGGTCTGGAATTTTAAGCTTGATTCCGGCACAGGGTTTGCGGAGAAATGGTATCAGCGCCCGTTGCAGGGGGTGATCCCGATGCCGGTTCCTGCTTCGTACAACGACCTGTATGAGGGAGTGGAATTCCGCGACCACATTGGCTGGGTCTGGTATGAACGGGAGATCGTCGTCCCAGACCATTTCTTTACGCAACGAATGGTGCTTCGTTTTGGCTCGGTGACTCATGCAGCAAAAGTCTATATCAACGGGCAGCTTGTCGTAGAACACACAGGGGGATTTACGCCGTTCGAGGCAGAAATCAATGCGTTTGTCAAAAGCGGCAACAATCGCCTGACGGTCGCGGTCAACAATATCCTGGACCACACCACGCTTCCCGTGGGCAATTATCAAGAAGAAGACGTTCCCGGCATGGGCAAAGTGGTCACGGATACCCCGAACTTTGACTTTTTTAACTACGCGGGTATCCAACGCCCGGTCAAACTTTATACTACTCCGACCACCTACATCCGCGATATCACCTTGACGACGGAGGTTCAGGGAACGAATGCACGGGTAGGATACACCATCGAGACCGGGGGAGATGCGGAGGTTCGCGTCTCCATTCACGACGAGACAGGGGAAAGAGTTGCCAGTGGCACGGGAGCGACCGGCCAACTCGCTCTCGAACATGTGCATCTCTGGCAGCCGCTGCATGCCTATTTGTATACCTGTGTGGTAGAATTGTGGAAGGATGGGCAGCGACTTGATATGTATGAGGAACCGTTCGGCGTGCGGACGATAGCGATCAAGGACGGAAAATTCCTCATCAATGGGAAGCCCTTCTATTTTAAGGGCTTTGGCAGACACGAGGACTCTCAGATTCACGGACGCGGATTTGATGAAGTACTCAATGTGAAGGACCTGAATCTGCTGCAATGGGTTGGCGCCAATTCCTTCCGCACCTCCCACTATCCCTATTCTGAAGAACTGATGCGTCTCGCGGACCGTGAAGGGTTTGTGGTGATTGATGAGGTACCGGCGGTCGGATTGCATTTGAACTTTGGAACCATGCTAGGTGAGGGGAGGCCCACGCCATAAAACGTGGGAAGAGCTTGGAACGAAAGAGCATCATGCGCAGGTGATTCACGAATTGATCGCACGCGATAAAAATCATCCGTGTGTGGTGATGTGGTCTATTGCCAATGAACCAGCTTCTGAAGAGGAAGGCGCTCATGGCTACTTTCAACCCTTAGTCGAGCTTGCGCGAGAACTCGACCCACAGAAACGTCCCATCACCATTGTGATACACATGATGGCAACTCCCGACACGAATAGAGTTTCGGACCTGGTGGATGTGCTGGCGCTGAACCGCTACTATGGCTGGTATGTTCAGGGTGGGCAATTAGAGGTTGCCAGAGCCAACTTGCGTGCCGAGTTGACACGCTGGACACAGGTGCAGCCGGGCAAACCCATGATGTTCACCGAGTATGGCGCTGACACCATTGCGGGCTTCCATGATACGACGCCTGTGATGTTTTCCGAAGAATACCAGGTGGCATGTTTGAAAGCCAACCATGAAGTGGTGGATGAGTTCCCTACCTTTATCGGTGAGCAGGTGTGGAACTTCGCGGATTTCCAGACCAGTCAAGGAATTATGCGCGTCCAGGGCAACAAAAAGGGAGTGTTCACCAGAGAACGCAAGCCGAAAATGGCGGCGCATTATCTGAAGGAACGCTGGATGGCGATTCCGGACTTTGGATATAAAAAATAAGTGCTGGTTGGTACGCAGCAACGAGAGGAGGAGATATGCTAGATACGAGATTTGATGTGCGCGGTCGTACAGCCGTTATCACGGGCGGTAGTGGTGTACTGGGTAGTGTCATGGCACATGCTCTGGCGAAGGTCGGAGTACGTGTTGCCATTCTCGGTTTGCACGCCGCTTCAGCGGCGAAGGTGGTTGAGAGTATACGAGCGGATGGCGGCGAAGCTCTTGGTATTGCCTGTGATGTGAAAGAGAGAACTGACCTTGAACGTGCGCGTACTGACGTTCTGGGCAGCTTCGGCCACATTGATATGCTGATCAACGCGGCTGGCGGAAACTCGCCGCACGCGACAACCTCAGACAACACCTCATTTTTTGATCTGGATGTGCAGGCTGTTGCATCTGTCCTTGATTTGAATTTTACCGGGACGTTTCAGAGTTGCCAGGTCTTCGGGCGCGATATGGCCGAGCGCAAAGAGGGCGTGATCGTCAACATCACCTCTATGAACGCGCTGCGCCCGCTTACGCGCATCCCGGCATACAGCGCCGCCAAAGCCGCCGTCGCCAACTTCACGCAGTGGCTCGCCGTCCATATGGCGCAGGAATATAGCCCGGCAATTCGCGTGAATGCTATTGCTCCCGGCTTCTTTCTGACCGAACAGAATCACTTTCTGCTGATTGATGCCGCGAGCGGCAAGCCAACCCCACGTGGCGCATCTATCCTGAGCCAGACACCCATGGGGCGATTAGGCGAGCCAGACGATCTTGTTGGCACGCTGCTGTGGTTGGTCAGCCCTGCTTCATCGTTCGTGACCGGCATTGTGGTTCCCGTAGATGGTGGTTTCTCAGCCTATAGCGGAGTCTAAAAAACGATCTTATCCTGTTGTCCACTTTCTCTATCAGACAATGCGCTCCAATATCTCTTCTCAGGTCTAATTCAGTGTATTCACAGGTCCAGTTCAGAGAACTATTCTATAGTTCCAGAGATATCACCACCAGTGAGCAGGAAACGAAGCTGCTCGCTGGTACGGTGTTTCGATACAAGAGAAGAGAAAGGTTTGAAGGGCTGGGCGTTTGACCAGTACCCGAACGGAGAACATAACAATGTCGAAGAGAACAAGAGTTGGATACAACGGAGCGCAACGGGGCAAAACGAAGCCGCAGAAGAGGATCGAGCTGGTGCGTTCAGAACGTCTAGCGTCTGGAGAAGGGCAACAAGGACACGTGCTGAACGAAGAATCTTTCGAGTCGGCTCATGCCAATGCCTCCATAGCCGTGATCACACGGGAGGATGAAGAACAGGATCAGCTTACAACCAGCAAAGGCAGTACTTATGCGCGTAAGCCCCCCTATCGCGCAACCCGGAAAATGCAGCAACGAAACCCTTCTGTCCTAATAACGGCAGAAGACTACAGGTATGTAAAGCATGATCTCATGACCATTGGTATCTTAACCTCGGTGATGATCGTGGTCTTGATTGTTTTTGCCTACTATTTGGGAGTAGGTTGATAGGCTGGCTGGGCGCTCGGCTCGTACCTGGGCGCTATGAATTGCGCCCCTACGCGCTCGGCTCGGCTCGTGTCCTGGGCGCTATGAATTGCGCCCCTACACGCTCGGCTAGACTTATTCTCAGGTCCGATTCAGTTACTCCACAGTGTCAACTCAGGCAGCCATGCTATGCTTCTAGCAGGGACAGGGAATGATTCGCTGGGTGCGGGAGTGCAGAGGTGAATCTACGTTCCCTGTTCATTGTAAGGTGAAGAGAGGAGCAGAATATGGTTGTTCTGACTGCTCCAGATGAAAAGAAAGGACATAACACATATGACCCAGGTTGATCCAAATATCGAGCGCAAGCAGGGATACAGCGAAGAAGTCACAGTTGCGGGCGAAAACTTGCTCACGAGAGTAAAAGAGCTAATTCACGAGGGCAATGTGCGCCGTATCATTATTAAGCAAGACGGGCGCATTATGCTGGAGATTCCATTGACTGTCGGAGTAGTAGGAACGCTTCTGGCTCCCGAATTAGCCGCGATTGGAGCTATCGGCGCTTTGATAGCTCAATGTTCAATTGAAATTGTGCGCTCCGAGTAGCGATTCAACGTAACCTGAGAGCGCACCAGCGAGAGCGTAACAGCTTGCCCTGGTGCGCTTTTAGCGTGCAGTACCTCGAGATGGAATTTCTATAGCTATGGGGCAAAAGGAGCGTTTATATGATCTATCAACTGTTGCTCTGGAGCGTGCTGGCATTTCTCACGATGGTACTGACGTTGACTGGCACAATCGTTATGGCCGAAACGCGGCGCAGACGTACCTTTTTCCAGGGACACTTTCCACGCGCCTATGCTGAACCTCTGGCGATAGGCGATTCGGAGATACAAATCTACACGTATGGTGAAGACCTGTACGAAGCGATGCTCCGTGCCATCGGACAGGCACAGGAGCGCATTGTCTTTGAAACCTTCATTTGGAAGGGCGACGAGATTGGGCAGCGGTTCAAGCAGGAACTACAACGTGCCGCCAGTCGTGGCGTCCAGGTCTCTATCATTTTCGATGGTTTTGCGAACCTTGTTGTTCCGCGCTCATTCAAACGTTTTGCGCCATCTCCAAATCTCCATGTACTGGAGTATCCACTCCTGACCTGGCCGTGGCATCCACTGCACCTGCGCAGTTATGCACGCGACCACCGCAAGATTCTGGTGGTAGACGGCCAGACGGCTTTTGTGGGTGGCTACAACATTGGGACGCGCTATGCGACCGAGTGGCGCGACACGCATGTCCGCATCACTGGACCCGCGGCCTGGGAAGTGGAAAATGTGTTCATTGACTTCTGGAATGTGCATCGCGGACGGCGGTTGTCCAGGCTTCCTGATCTCGGAAAGCGGGACTGGGACCCGCGCACCATCATCCATCGCAACGATCCGCACCTGATGATTTTCCCTATTCGTGCAAGCTATCTTGAAGCGATTGACCGGGCGCAACAGCACATTTACCTGACACATGCGTACTTCATCCCCGACCGGGCGATATTGCAGGCACTGCTTGCCGCCGCCGCACGCGGTGTTGACGTGCGCATCCTGTTACCGGAGACCTCCAACCATACCTTTGCTGACTGGTTAGCACGTGGCTACTACACGCAGTGCCTGCAAAGCGGCATTCGCCTGTTGCTCTATCAGAATGCAATGGTACACGCGAAGACCGCGACCATAGATGGCATCTGGTCAACCATCGGGACGGCGAACCTTGATCGTCTGAGCCTCGTGGGCAATTTCGAGGTGAACGTGGAGTTCTACGACGAAACGCTGGCCCAACAGATGGAAGCCCTCTTTCTGAAGGACACCTCGAACACCCGCGAGTTGACTCTGAAGGAGTGGCAACGTCGTTCGTTATTCGAGAAGTTCGCCGAAATACTGCTGCTCCCCTTGCGCCCGTTGCTGTAGCCATCCTGGGTAGCGGTGAGGACGACGGACGACCACAAGAACCCATTCCTGATCTTGCACGAAGGAATCAAGGCGTCACACTTGTAGTTGTGGATAGCTGCATTCTCAGTTTCGTCTCAGACTGCTCACAGAGTTATCTCACGAAGATACTTTATAGTAAGGGCATGAGCGTTTACCATCTTTGGAATAAAGAGGAGCATACAACATGAGTTGGAATCCAGATCAACAGCAAATTCCCAATCCGTCAAATCCCTATGGCGATTACCCTCCGGTATCATCGCCAAACGATCCATATAATGAACAGCAAGGATATGGCTCGCAACAACCATATAATGGGCAGCAAGGATATGGCTCGCAACAACCATATGGCGGCGGCGTTCCCCCTGTGGGAAATAGTGGTGCATATAGCCCATATAGCCCGGGTCTGGCCCAGGCGCAAGTTCAATGGGTATGCAGCCTAATATGGCGGCTGGCTTGAGTTACGTGGCCGGTTGGGTTACCGGCATCATTTTCTTCCTGCTGGAAAAGCGCAATCCTTTTGTGCGCTTTCACGCCATGCAGTCCATCCTCTTCTTTGGAGGACTGAGTGTGCTGAGCATTGTACTCAGTATGGCTTCGTGGTTTTCACCGAGCTTCCTTGCCCTGGCATTTAGCTGCGTTTCAGGTGTACTTGGCCTTGTCGGCTTCGTCGGCTGGATCGTGCTGCTGATCAATGGGTTTCAAGGCAAGTACTTTAAGCTGCCAGTGATCGGCGATTACGCTGAACGCTATGCCAATCAAGGTATCCCGCGTCTCTAACGAGAGCCTGAATAGGAAGAACAAAGAAATAAGCGAGCCTCTCCATTGAGCTATCAATGCTCAATGGAGAGGCTAGCTTTCACTATCGAGGTATAATTGTTGCAAATGCTTGTAGCGATTAGCGGGCTGTTCTCCTCTTCCAGCACAGCTATAGGAAACCGCTGAGTCCGCCTCTGGCGTCGTATCCGCCAACACCGTATAGGCAGTCGCTGCTTCTATCTCAGGCTGTGCGGCATGGGTGTGGCGCACATCCGTTGCGCCGCGATGGCGCCAGTTGCTGCTGCTATAATTATCACCACAATTGACTCAATCCATCCAGGCTTGAGCGTCATCAGGTAGATGATACCGAGATCAACGAAGCTCATTGCCTGTACACATGTCCACAGGACGCGATTGTTGATCAGCTTTTTGAGTGAAGCTGGCACCGGGCCATCAGGAGTCGCATCGGCGCTAACATGGATGGCTTTCAAACGCCGGGCGTTGATCGTTGGCCCCAGTATGCCCATCGAGACGAGCGCGAGCAGCGAAACATTGATCCACGCCTGGCTCCATCCCCACACGGTAAAGGTCATATAGAGACCTGCCAGCAGGATAAGCAAGGCCGCAACCGGGAATACCAACTCAAATGCAGTGTTGACTTTCATAAACTGACGTACTTGCGCAACGTTCTTCGCGGAGCGCACACCGAACAGGGTCGTCCATTCAATGCCTGTAGCTATGAACAGGCCGAGAACGGCTACAATGTGCAAGAACAGCGCGAAAGGGTACAGGGACATAGTGATGCTCCTTTTTTGGTTTTGTGTAAAATTCGGAATGGCATTGTTGTTGGCCTCTCATGGCCTCATTCACAGCATACGGCACCTGTATGAGTTGGTTCTGTGAGTGAGCTAAGATGGGGCTGAGAACGAGGAACGGTTTTTTAAGCGAGAGGAAGCCAGATACTGAACGTACTTCCTTGACCAGGAATACTCTCGGCTGTAATATGCCCACCGAGCTGCTCCACCAGCGTCTGGGCAATCGCGAGTCCAAGACCGGTACCATGGCGGGAGCGGGCGCGGTCGGTGCGGTAGAAACGCTCGAAAGAGGTGTGGCAGGTCAGCAGGATCAATACCGATGCCCGTATCCCGCACATGTAGCACGGCCTGTCCATCGGCTCGCTCTAGAGAGACAATCACGCGACCTGACCCATTTTCGCTGCTACCAGGGGTATATTTCAGCGCATTATCGAGCAGGATGAGCATAACTCGTCGCAGACTTTCCTCATCGCCGTGTACGCGCACAGGTTCGATGTGACCAAGCTCCAGCTTCAATGGCGAACCTTCTACGCTCAATCGGCGGCGCAATTGACGCACTAATTGGAGCGCGGCATGATCCAGTTCGACAGGCGGCGTCTGGGGGATGTCTCCTTCTTGCGGTGCGTCCAACGTATCTGCTTCAGATGGGGTATCCGCGCTGGCATCGGCACGGGCTAACAGGAGCAACTCCTCGACCAGTTCTGCCAGCCGCAAGGTTTCCTCATGCGCATCGGAGAGCATAGTGTGGGACTCCTCTGGCGGTAGTTCATCCAGATGCCGTTGCAAGAAGGCCAGGTTGCCCTGGATTGTGGTGAGCGGGGCACGCAGTTCGTGCGAAGCGTCGGCGACAAAGCGGCGCTGGGTTTGCGTCGCACTTTCGAGAGAAGCAAGCATTTCGTTGAACGTATCCACTACCTGCCCCATCTCGTCGTGTCCGCGAGGCCGAGGCACCCGCTTGCTCAAGTTACCCAGGCGCGTACCATGTGCCGTGGAGGCGGCGATAGTTCGTGCAGTTGCGACAATTCCCGCCAGTGGTCGTAGTACACGAGTGCCGATGATCCAACTGCCTATAAGCGTTCCTGCTAGCGTTGCCACTCCGGTGAGCAGGAGCAATGTCTGCAACAAGAATAATGTATCATTCACGTCGCTGAGCGATTTGGCAACCAGCAACAGGCCAACAACCGGGCCAGACCCCGGCAAAGTTCCGTCGGTATTCTCGCCATTTCCACCTGACTCAGCTAGCGGGGCACGAATGGGCAACGCTTCCACGCGCACTTGCTCTCCATTAACAGTGGTGGTATACCAGACGGGAGGCTGACCTGCGAGTACCGCCTGTGTGGTTTCATTACTGAGCGGAATACTCTTCACTGTACCAGTGGAGAGGGGATAGCGTACATGGTCGTGTGTATCAACCACCTCGATTGTCACCCCAGGTTCACGATACGTATCAATGGCAGGAAGAGAGAGTTGCGTAGGCCAGTACGGAGGGGTAGACGATAGTTCGCGGTTCACAGCCAGTGATGCAAGTCTGGCCTCTGCCTGTACTGCGCTATCTATGCTCTGGTTGATGGCATTGGCCGTCAACAGCAAAACAAGTGAGGCAAAGAAACCAAGCGCAATAATCAAGAGTATGCTGTACCAGAGCATCAAGCGCAGACGCAAGGAACGGGGCCTGCTGTGGTCGGCCCCCAACGGATTTCTTGTACTCTTGTTCATAGTCGCTTACCATTCAACGTTGCGGGTATGCTGACTGTTCGTGAGCGTTGTTCCCGCGGTTGTTCACCGCCTGTACAGGTTGTTTGCACCATGTCTCACTCTTTAAACACGTACCCTACTCCGCGCACCGTGTGGATGAGTCGGGACTCACCCTCGGCTTCCAGCTTGGCACGCAGATAGCCAATGTAGACTTCCATGACATTGGAGGAGCCTTCGAAATCCAGCCCCCAGACGCGGTCCAGGATGATATCGCGGGTGAGGACCTGCCGTGGACGTTTCATGAGGAGAGCGAGTAACTCATACTCAGTCGGTGACAATTCAATCTCGCGTGTCCCCCGATGCGCCACACGGGTGCCGGTATCCAGTTCGACGTTGGCATAACGCAGCACCTCCTGACGCTCTTCCTGGTTCCGGCGCAATAGTGCCATCACTCGTGCCACCAACTCTTCAGGCGCAAATGGCTTCACGAGATAGTCGTCGGCACCCGTCTTGAATCCCTGGACGCGATCAGTTACGGCGTCACGGGCCGTTAACATAAGGATGGGTACGTTGTCGCCTGCGGCACGGAGCCGTCGCGCTACCTCCAGCCCATCAATGCCGGGCAACATGATATCGAGAACGATGAGATCGGGTGGACGTTCCAGTGTACGAGTGAGGGCCTCGTTGCCGCTGGCAGCGATGGCGACGCTGTATCCTTCATAGGCGAGAACCCGCCGTAACAGGTCTGTGATACGTGGATCGTCATCCACGACGAGAATGTGTGCTTTCATTGATTTTCCTCCAATCTCCAGGGACAGGAGTGCTTTCTGTAGAGACTCTCCTGCTTCCTCTGCTTCCCCGGTGATTCTCCATACACTCCAAACACGTGTTCCTTCTATTTCTAAGGAGAGTATAGCATAGCTGAATGAAGCGATGCTGAGACAGACCTGAGCCGAAGCTGAGAGCGAAGCTCATTCCCATTTCAGCGTTCCCACAGATCCAATTCAAAGAGACACTCTATAGTTGACGATGAACAGGATTACCTGCTCTTTTAGAAAAGAGGGCAAAACTCAGTTCCATCTCAGACAATTCACAGTTTCAATTCATCTGAGCATCGTATACTATAACTGTAAGATACAATGAGTGAAAGGAAAAGATACATCTATGTCAACTCAACAAAGCACGCTATTACCTGTGGATGACGCAAAAACGTTCCCTACACAGGAGTACGTGGAAACAGCGGAGCGTATTGTTCATGACGCGGTACAAGAGCAGGGCAAACGGGAAGCGGCAAGCACAATTGTGCCATCTCGCCGTGACCGTCAGCAGGTACGCTATCCATCATGGCCGACTTCCGCGCCAGGGCCACAGGCTACACCAGCAGTGCCGGATATGAAACCGCATGCAACGCGCACCGATCAGATGGTCTACGAATGCTATGACCAAGAACGCGGTGTCCCCTGTACTGCCGTTCCAGCAACGCAACCTGTCCGTCACCATCCTCTGACAAGTCAGGCAAGTCGGGTGATGGCAGGGCAACGTGTATACGATGCACAGGGAAGGCGCATGGGGAAAATTACGGTCTGCTACCCTCTCCATATTCTGGTTGAGCGCGGGTTGATTTTCCGCCAATCGTATTATGTTCCGCTCTTGCTGGTACAGCGGGTTGAGGAGCAGCGCGTCTATCTCGAAGAGAGTGAGGCAACGCTCGCCGAAAGGGGCTTTGCTACTGCTCCCGCTGGCCTTTATCATGTTCCCAGGTCATCAGGAGGGACAGTGTTCCCAGACATCAGCGATGCTGCATGGCTGGGAAAGCACCCGCCAACACCGGCTGAGACGGGCCATTATCACTATGGGCCACACGGACCAGGCATCAATACCGATGCCAGTGGGTCTTATGCGCCCTATGAAATTGATCCCTACGGACGACTCAGGGATCGCCCCGTCAAGCTGTACATGACAGGGAAAAAAGTACAGGGGCGCGACCTTCGATAGAGCGGCGAGTGGAATGACGCGGGTAAGTTTGAGCCTTTGTTTGAATGACTATGCGCTCTTCTATTCACAGCAAGGGCAATCCCATCACGAGCGGCGGGTCGGTCAGACGTGGTGGGTGCAGGACGAGGTTGGGGTCGCCAGACACATGTCCATGACGGATGATAAGCGGACTCGCGTTGTTGCCCAGCAACATCTTCTCGCCGGGCAGCAGAGACGAGTGGAGGTCCGCGGTCACAGGAAACGCGGCCGCTCGTAGATGGTAGGTACCATCAGGAATGCCATGCAACAGGTACATACCCGGCGAGTTGAGCCTGGTACAACGCACAGGCGCTCCCTGGGGAATGGGACTGCTGAACAGGCCAATATAGATTGTACCCTGAAAGGTCGCGGGCGCATGAATCTGGCCCAGCAGAGCATGTTTCAGTGGCATGTAAGAGGATGTCGTGGGATAGAGTTCGGCAGACTCTGCTGGAAGTGGCTCGAATGCATGCGCCCGTTGGCGTAACAGGCGTGGCGACAGGCCAACTCGTTGCGTGAAACGGCTGGTGAAAGAACCTATGCTGGTAAAGCCAACCTCGAAGCAAATATCGGTCACGCTGAGCGGAGTGGTCAACAGCAAACGCCGGGCCGCCTGGAAGCGCAGAGCCGAGAGAAATTCGCCAGGGGGAATGCCAATCAGACGGCGAAAGACGCGATTGAAATGATAAGGGCTGAAACAGGCAACCGTCGGCCAAGTTTTCGAGGGTCAGCAGTTCATGCAGATGCGTATGCATCGCCTGGATAGCGCGTTCAACGGCCCACGTCTGAGCGGCAAGGGTCACGTCACCTACTGTGTCTTCGCAGAAAACAGGTAATGTTGTTTGTACGGTTTGCATAGTGTCTATCCTTCTCCAACAGAGTTTTCTTCACAGAGCTATTCTTTTTTGTCTGATCGTAAGCGGCAAAATAGCGCGAGAACAAGACTGGCACATTGCTCCGCTCGTGCCAGAGGGCGCGATAATGAGCAGTTTGACGAAACGCAGGCTACATTGGCGGGTTATTTTGTTAATCAGCTTTAGCACGCCCCCCTTGACGAGTGCAGCAATAAGGCTGGTAGGGGGTATCTCGTCTGTAAACCATTTGCCGAGCAGTCGGCACTTGCAACTCTATACAATGGCGGTAGCTGGTATGGTAGTTAAAATGGGGATGTTGAATCTCATTCTGGAGGCGTTCCTCAAAGCGAGCATAAAATGTCTTGAGCGCCTCTGGCTTCAGATCACCTGCCGAAGAATCGCTGGGTAAATGTGGCGATGAAGCTGATTTCGATGAAGAGGCCCACGACCGCTTCCAGGGCGGCGATGGCCGTGACGGGATCGCCGAGCTTAAACTGGCCGGGGAAGAAGCCTCGCCCGTGAAAGGCGGTGACGCTGAAGATCAACGCCTCTCGCAATCCGAGGTGTCCAAGTACAAGGTAGCAGACGGTGAAGCACGCGATCATGAGCAGGTAGATAGAGAGGCTACGCCCCGGCTTGTAGCCATAGCCCGCTAAGATATCGAGGAACCACGAGAACATGTAGGCTTCAAAGCTGCGGGTCTTGCGCCACAGGTTGCGCAGCAGTTGATGATCTCCCTTCTGGCAAGGGGCCGGTCTGTGATGGTGCCAGTTGTCCCCAGCGAATATAGCGCCAGTGAACTTCGCGTTGCGAGTAGCTGGGCGCGATAGGCGAAGGGGATGGCTTCCTCGTTCATGCCCTGTCCGCGCATGGCATTGGCAAGCTGGCGGTAGGCACGCACTGCCGCCTGATAGATATCAAGATGATACTGTTTTTCCTTGACGCTGCTCGCACGTTCATTGATGCAAGGTGACTGTATGGGCGAACACCTCGTCGCCCAGCGGCATCACGCGCCGCCAGTCAATGACCGCGAGGTTGCAATCGCCCCAGTGAACATCAGCGAACAATGCACAACCCCACTTCCGGTCAATCAATGTGACCTTTTCGAGATTTGTCGTGTTGTCACAGACGGCATGGCGCAAGTCTGCTCCTGTCAGCCAGGCTTTCCGTAAGTACGCGCCTTCCAGATGCGCATACATCATGTTCGCGCCTTCCAGATGCGCCATGCGCAGATATGCCTGTTCGAGATGAGCCTGGAAAAGTACCGCCTGCTCCATCTGCGTCGCACGGAGCGATGCCTCTTGCAGAAACGCGCCGCGCAACAAAGCCCCTTCGAGATGTGCCTCGCTGAGTTCGGCTCGTTCCAGGTGTACCCCTGCCAGCGCACGTTGTTCCAGCGTCGTTGCCACCCACTCCTCTCTCGTCAGACCACCCTGCAGACACGCGAGAGGGAGACCGCGCAAATTGACATGCTGTAGATTGGCACCCCGCAAGTCGAGACCCTGCCGTTCGCGCTGTGCGGGATCGCTCCACTCGATAGGCCCACGCCCATCTTCATGAGTGATCAACAACCACTCGATATCGGCACGAGTGAGCGCGACATCTTTGAAGGGGTAGATGCCCTGCTGGATATCGGGAACAATCGTCAAACGCTGGCGTAAAAATTGCTGGCGTTTGCCATCAATCTCTGGCTCTGTACGCCATGACGGGCGTGTACTGAGACGATTGCGCTGCGTACTCTGAAGCATGTTCTGAATTATGCATAAGGAGTACCATCCACTGTTACTTTCACATGCCTGTAATTACTACCGGCAATTGCTATTTTAGCCCATGCGTGTGATACTTCTGTAGTATATCAAACGGGCAGATCAATAAGATCGCCAATACTGTGTGTTGTCGTGCGCGAGTAGATAACAATCGCGGTTTTTCGTTGTTCATGAACGTTCTGCTGAGCATAATGCGGCGCGATCCAGGCAACTCCGGCTTGTTGATAGAGACGTACTAAGGCGGTGAGTAGCCATTGGGGAAGCGGTCCATCAAGAATGAGTCCGTGTTCCGGTGGCACAGGAGGAAAGGCGAGCGGGTCGGGTTGGAGGTAATCAATGCGCCCCAACAGGAAACGCAATACGAGAGGACGGTTATATCATCATAGGAGCGTTTCTCGACAGCAATTTCATCGGAAGTTCCTTCGCCAATAGTCACCTGTAGGGGTTGTATCCAGCCAAAGGGCAGTTTGGGATCAAACTGGTGAAACTCCTGTTGCCCGGCATGTGCAATCAGAGCGGCATAGAGCCAGCTTGGTCCCCAGCCATGCACAGAAAGGGGCGTGTGTTCTGGTACGCTCTGTAAAAATGGGGCAAGCATCTCAGGTTGCCAGTAGATGGAGGTAGTGGTGAAAGCTCGCAATGCATCTGGCAGATTGATGACGGTCTTTGTCGGTGCCTGTGCCAGAGCAATCACGCTCTCTGTCCTGGGAATGTGTCTGTGAAAAGCTGTTGCGATGCTTTCAAGCAACTCGTTGAACACCGGGTCTTGACGAACCGCTTGCGATTGTCGTACCAATCCGGTAATATTGCCTGTAAGGAAAGGAGCACGGTCGGTGACAGCGGAAACGCCATTTTCCCAGGAGAACAGTTGAGCAAGAGTAGCGCAGCTTTGCCTCTTTCACCATGTGCTGCCATACCTGTGTTGAGTCGGGTTTGTCAGCGCGGAGCAGCAAAACGGCATGCGTGCATTGTTGAAAGAGAGGTAGCTCGGTCACGCGGGGATTGCCTCCCATGTCAACGAGGAATGGCAAGCAACGATGTTCCAGGTTATAGCTTATTTTGCGGATAAACTCACTCGGACCACGCTCTTTTATTACTTTCGCGCAGAGAGCTGACCGTTACGGGATGCCCTTCTTGAAAGTAGTTTCCTTCGCCATCAGGGCAAGCTCGAAGAATGTGATGACGCACTCCACGTTCATAGAGAGCCTGCGTGAGGTTGTAGAGCAAGACGGATTTTCCCGCGTTTGGTGGCCCACCAATCAGGATGGCGGGCAGTGGATCAAGTGGATCAATCATGAGTATTCTCCTGAAAAGTATTGTGAACAATGTTACAGGTGTTTGAGAGGAGTTCTGTTTTGTCAAAGCATACACATATCCTGCTTGCGACACTCGGCGGGCAGCCGCAGATAGTCACCTTCACGCTCGATCTCTTGTTACAGGCAGGCTATCCCATCGCGAAAGTGATTGTCCTGCATCCCGCAACATCACATCCCCGGTTACAGCGCTCGCTGCAACTCCTGAGAGCCGAGTTTGCAGGAAACTCCTATCAGTCGGCAGGCCGTACAATTCAATTTCATTCGCAGCTCCTCGAACTTGACGGAACCTCCATTGATGATATCAACGATGATGCCCGTGTTGATGGCACGCTCAACACCATTCACCGGCTTATCGGTGACTTAAAGCGGCAAGAGTACCGCGTGCATCTTTCTGTCTCCGGTGGTCGTCGCCTCATGTCCCTGCTTGCTATTTCTGTCGCGTCGTTCAACCTCGATCACCACGACCACATCTGGCATCTCTATACACCGGACGCGCTCAAAGAGCAGGCGAACGAAGGGAGAATGATGCATGCGCCAGCCAATGCTGGCATAAAGCTCCTGCGCAGTCCCTTTCCCACGCTCGGTGCATACATGTACAATCCTCTGCAATCGTTCCGCAATGCGCAGGAGACCGAGCGTTTGCAGCGAGAGGCTCAGGAGCGTGCGTGCTGCGTGCAGGTCGAAAGACAGGCGACCCCCGCGCAACGACGAGTTCTGCAAGCCTTCGCCAAAGGACTGCGACCGCAACAGGTGGCAGACGAATTGAGCATTGCGCTCACCACCGTGAACACGCATAAGACGGCATTACTCAGCTACTGTCACAACGCCTGGAACATTCCTCTCAATGAACAACTCGACTACCACTTTTTACGCGCCAAATTCGCCGACCACTTTCACAGTGACAGTAGATTGTAACCCATTCCTGTACAGTTTGCATCAGAGGAACCTCTCATTTTTTTCAGCACATGTTCGCTATTGCTAAAAGCGTCTATGGCGGGCTTGCTCACGAATGGTTTGCAGGTTGAGGAGTTCCGCGACTTCATAGAGTGTGACTGGCGCGGATTTCGGGCGCAATCGTACCAGCGTCGGGAAATGCCCCATGCGTCCATGCAATTCCGCCAGCAAGACGAAGGCGGCGGGCGCGTAGCCAGGTGGATTGATGAGCAACTGGCGCGTTTGCCATTCCTCTGGCGATATACCTGCTGCATCCACGGTCGCCACAATTTGTGGTTCCAGCGGCTCAGCCTGATTGATTTGTACCGGGATTGTGCGAACTTCTTCTATTGCTGTGCCAGCGAGCGCCTCAATTTGCGTTCGCTGCTCCGTCAGTGAAAGGGTGAGAGAAGTTGAGTACAAGCATGTAGAAACTCCTGAACGTTGGTGATAAGTTCGTTGTCTCAAGCATACATCATCTTTTTTGCGATACATCAGAAATGAGCGGAAAAATATCAGAACTTTCTCTGATGTGTTTGCATGCCGGAAAAAGTATACTTCATAGCGACAGGCATCCTTACATGAATACATTGTAAATGTATCACAAAAACGGGGAGAAAATTGGGGCTATAGGGTAAAAATACTACACGGCTATCGAAATATGCGAGAATATTCTATAATACGCAAAGAAAGGATAGACGTAGCGATGGATATGGATAACATTGGAATACACGAGATAGAGATGAATGTACAGCGATGTGGTGCAACACTCCTTGTTCTAAACACGACCCCGACAAAACTCTATGCGTTCCTGTTGAAACTGCGCCCGTTGCAATATGGCACGCTGATGCCCTTTTCCGGCGAACTGGTGCATGCGGCGTGGCTCGACTGGCTGCGTTCAGCCGCGCCCGATGTCGCTACCTGGCTGCACGAGGGCAACAAACGCCGCCTTTTCACCTGCTCCAGTCTGCAATTTCCCATTCCCGCGCCGCGCATGCGCAATGCCGAGATAGACAACGTTCACCTGCCCGTAGAGCCGGAGAAAACGTACACCATTCGCGTCACGTTGCTGCTCGGAGAGCTTTTCCCCCTGTTCCATGAAGCTCTCATGCATTATAACCAGCGCGAGTCCGGCGATAGAAAACCCCCCTTCATGCGGCTGGGCAAGCAAACATTTCTGCTCGAAGAGGTGCTGATTGGCAATGACGACCTCTCCGGCTGGACAGGTTTTACCTCCTTCAGCAATTTTGCTGAGAAGGCAAAGACGCTCAAACTGGGCAAAGTCGAAACGCTCAAGCTGGAATTCGACTCACTGACGACGTTCAGTCGAGGCAACGCGAAAAGCAAAGCCTATGGCAGCCATCACGCGCTCCTACCTTTGCCGCAGTACGTTTTCCCCGGCCTCGCGAAACGCTGGCAAGAATTAGCCCCCCCGGAATATGCCAACCTTGTTGATATAAACGCTATCAATCAATACATCCAGGATGATGGCATCATCATCACCGATTACAACCTCAAGCCCCATTCAGTGAAGTTCACCACGCACGTTCAGACCGGCTTCGTCGGCACCTGCAAATATGCTCTCCGTGGCCCTGATGATCCTCCCAACCGAAGAATCGCCATTAACGGTGCGCCAGCAATTGTTGTTGCTAGCACAACTGGCATTCTACTGCGGTGTGGGGTATAAGACGGCGATGGGGATGGGGAGGACGAGGGTTGATTAGCCATAAATTCTGTTAAAGAGTGCAGGTGAAGAACTTAATTGATTATTCAAAGCGAATATCACCCGTTTTGTAATAATTAACTAGCAATTTCTAGCTACAATTGCTCATATCTTAACTTGCGTTGTGTTATACTTCGTACAGAAGATATTGAGTGTATCATACTACATTGCTGGAAGTATAGTGCCAATAGGATGGGAGGTTACTTGTGAGTAGATGACGACGGGCTTGTTGTCATGTGCATCATTTAAGGCAATCCAAGGAACGTTTCTTTCTGCGTAGAAGCGGGCAAGGGCCGTGAACAACCAGAGTGGAAGCTGACCGGTCACGATTACCCCAAGGTTAGGTCGGTGGCTCTGGAAAAAGTAATTGATCTGCCTCTCTATAGTCGAGGTAGTTGTGAACTGGATGAAGGAGAATAACATACGCATCGTTGTAACTTTTCTTCCTTGATGTATATGAGTGAATGTGATAATTGTCCAGATATACTGGCTTGCAGTGTGGGTGGCGTTACCCAACCAAGCCGTGCATCGAATTGATGGTATGCTTGCGCTCCGGCGTGGAGTCCCAGTGCCGCATATACCCAGTTCGGCGCTCGTCCGTACACCGCCATAGCGGTCTGCGAAGGTAACACTTTGAGCAAGGGTTGAAGCATATCTGGAGTCCATTCATTGGTTCCCAGGATCCAATGCATGAAGTCGTTGAGGAAGGTGAACTACGGACACCTTTGGGGCTTTATTCAGATGTAAATTTTCCAGTTGGATAGGTTTATCAAGTGTAAATGAACGAAAAAGCTGACTAACTTGTTCAAGCAGTGTTCTAAAAACCGTATCGTTCATGCGCTCTCCCTGCTCTAATCCAGTAGTGATAGTTCCGGTGATAGTTGGTTTCTTTGCTGTGAGTATAGACTTTCCTTCCTGTTGAGAGTGAAGCTCTGCAAGTGGTTCGAGGTTATTGGTTGAACAAAAACGATGCCAGTCCCGAGTAGCTTGCTCGGCTTCGCCCTTAATAAGCAAAATAGAGTGTGTGCAGATATGAAAGATGCAATTATCTGCCTCTACTGGAAGACCGCCAAGATCGACAATCAGCGGTAAATAACGCTGTGAGAGATCGCGGCATACAAATTCTCTGAATATGTCGGACCAGTGGCGAAAATCCAATACCTTTAGCTGAATCTGACGCACTGTTTCTACATCGCCTTTAAGGAACGAGTCACCTTCGATATCTGGGTTAGCACGAAACACGTAGTGAGGAATTTCACGACGACGTAACTCTCGGGTCAGGTTATAGGTCAAGGTGGATTTGCCCGCTTTGGGTGGTCCGCCCATAAGGATAGCGGGAAGCAAATCTGAGGTAATTATGTTACTGTTTGTGCTATCAGTATTGATCATGTGCATTCTCCTAATGAATATTGTTTGACAGTAGAATAGGGAAACGAGAAAATGTGATGCAAGGGTACAAAGGGTATAAACATACGCTTGTGGCGACGCTTGGTGGTCAGCCCCAGGTCGTGACCTTCACACTCGATCTGCTCCTCAAACGCGGCATTCCTATTTATGAAGTCATCGTTGTGCATCCAGCAGCCTCGCCGCATATCCAACAATCACTTGAGCGACTCAACGCCGAATTTGTCGGGGACCACTACACCTTCGAGGGACGCGATCTAACCATTCACTTTCGCCAGCAAATCTCAGCCACTATGATATTGTTATTGACGATATCGTTGATGAGACGACAGCAAGCGGTGCGCTCGATACCATCGGTGAATTGATTCGATCTCAAGCGAGAACAGCGCATCATTCATTTTTCCATCTCTGGCGGGCGACGCCTGATGACTTTCCTCTCTTTCTCGGCGGCCTTACTCTATTTTGAGACCCCCGATGAGCTCTTGCATCTCTACACGCCTGAAACCGTGAAGGAGCGTATTGATAGGAGTGGTGCTATGCACATCACAGCGGAAGATGAAAGACGGCTTATCGAAGTACCGTTTGCACGTGCCGCCCAGCCATTTCTCGCTTTGATGCTCAACCACACGCCTTCTGACACGATTAAGACACAACGCGAGCAACAGAGAGAAGAGGAGCAACAACGTTGTCGGCAGGTTGTGAGTGCGCTCACAGACCGGTCCAAAACAATTTTGCAGGCTCTGGCGCAAGGACTTCATCCCCGCGACGTTGCAGGTATGTTATGTCTCGATTTATCAACGATCAGCTATTATACAGGCAAGATATATCGAGAGTGTCGCAACATCTGGAATGTGCCAGAAGATATACGTCTGGACTACCATTTTGTTCAGGCCAAGTTTGCTGACTTTTTCTCCAATGCGTGAAGTATACTCCGTCCGCGAGAAAAAGTCACCGAGACCTGGTTCGAAAAATTGGCAAGTAGTTTGAATGTATTTTCAAAAGAGGCATGCTACTATTGTGAACATCATAGGAAAAAGGTAGAGAAAATATAAGTAGAAAGGGGAACAATAGTGTCCCAGTCATTGATAGCGTTCGATACCGATCATATTAAAGGTTATGTTTTTGGCACTAACAGACTCAAAGAAATTCGCGGTGCAAGCTCTCTCCTTGATAAACTAAATCGTGAAGAAACTGTAAAGATAGCGAACGCCTTTGGAGCGAGCAAAATCTATGCAAATGGCGGCTCGGCTCTGTTTATTGTTGACACGAAGCATGCAGAAGCACTGGGGACAGCAGCGCAAAGGCTTTATCACGAGGAGACTGGAGGAGGAGCCTCGATAACCTATGCTATACAGGCCATTCCAGACTCTGATACACAGGACGTCATGACAGCCAGGAAATTGAATGGGAACATTACTATGGCAGATGTGCTGAAACTATTGCGTCTGCGTCTACGTCTGGCAAAAGATAGCCTGCAAATGCATATGTTGCCGGGAGATGCTACACCACAGGATGATGTGCTGGGACATATCTCGCTCCCTTCCCATTCTCTGCTCTGCACTTGCGAATCGTGTGGCATCGCCTATGCTGAGGGTCTCGAGCCAGACCCTGATGATCCAATTGATGGCGAAAGACGCTATTGCCGTGTGTGTATCGGCAAGCGCAGAGAGGCCAAGAATGTTAAAAATGACCTTAGCAGCACGCGGAAAACACCTTTGTTGGTCAGAACACTCTGGAACCGCATTCTGCAATCTCTGGGCAACGACTATCTTTCTCCTTCATTACCACTACCACAACTCCCAAAAGACTTCAACGTTTTTCGTGATTTCAGTCATGGGAAAGAGTACCTGGGTCTGATTTATGCGGATGCGAACAGTATGGGGAAAGCGTTTGAGAAGCTGGAAACGCTTCGAGGAAGTGCAAGACCTCGCACAGAGGATTGATAACGCAGTGTTTGAGGCGATGGGAAGAGCTATCAGAACACATCTTCCCTTGCAAGGAAACACATTCCCTTTCGATGTTCTACTTGTAGGTGGCGACGACATCGTGCTAGTGACTCCTGCTGATAAAGCTATACAGATCGCATATACGCTTGCTGAACACTTTCATCATCTCTACAGAGCAGTATACACTCTCCATTGGAGTCGTACTTGCACCGGTAAAGTATCCCTTTAGCCTGCAACGTATGCTTGTCGAAGAAACAATCAAAGCGGCCAAGGAGGCTGGCGCGAAACAGATGCAACCATAGCAACACATAGGCCAGAACAGTCCCGCGTCAACTTCGTTGTGGTTACAGGCAATACCAGCCTGAGCTACCATAAACAATATGAGGAGATGCATCAGCAAAAATACGCCCAGGTATAAAAATGATTTCTACGCAACAATGCGTCCCTATACACTTTCAGACCTTGAATGGCTTCTGGATCAACTCAAACAGGGGAGTGAGAAGCGATTGGGGCGCACGAAGCTCCATCAGTTGCGCGAAGCTATCCTGAAATTAGATCGTACTACCTCTATCCTCGAATCTCTTGCGTTGATGCGCAATTGGGAAAAAGATGAGCGCGATTTCATGAAGCAATTGGCACAGAGATTTGATACACGTCTGACATCCCAGCAACAGCAGATGGGAACGCTTTTCCCCTGGTCTCTTGATGGTGTGGAGAGCAACGACGGTCTTACCGTATATCGTACACCTCTACTTGATTTTATTGAACTGTACGATTTTGTCTTATCATAGAAAGGATGTTACGGCAATGCTTGTACAAATAGACTACGAACTCCATTTTACCGCGCCGTTTCATCTTGGAACTGGCATCGCTTCAGGCTTGATTGATCGCACCGTCATCCGTGATGCTGGTCGCGATCTCTATGTGCCAGCCTCGACATTCAAGGGCGTCCTGCGTGAACATTGTGAGCAATTGTGCCGCTTCTACCTGCCGAACGCACAGATCGCCAGCCCCCACGATGCTTACGCTGCGCTAGCCCAATTTGGGGCAGCACCAACGCTTATCAGCCGTATCTTTGGTTCGCCGCTCTATGCAGGAAGTCTACGCTTTAATGATGCAAAACAGGAACAGGAGAGCCATAATCTGTATAGGGAAATGCAAACGAGCAATTCAACACAGGTGCGGATAGATCGCGTGACACGTACCGCTGTGGATAAGGCTCTCTACATCAGCGAGTTTGGCACCCGTTACCTTGTTTTTGAGGGGACAATCAAGGGTTTACTCAACTGTACACCGATTGAGGCCCTCGCGTGATAGTGCAGGGCAAAAGCGGATACAACGCACATACTTACACCAACTTACTCGCTCCTTCTCCTGCTCGCTGGCCTGTTAATGATCGAGCGGATTGGCGGCAACAAATCGACGGGTAAGGGACAATGTAGCTGCTCCATCACGAACATGCAACTCGACCGGCACAGGTGTACAGAGGAGCAGTGGCAGTCCTGGATAGAGCACCTGGATGTTTTGCAAGACTATCCAACTGCTGAGAGAGGAGGTCATGTGTGAAGCGTTTCTCTCTTCGAGCAACTGCTCTCTCCCCGTTGGCGATACGTTCCGATCATGCGGAGGGGGGTGTCAAGACAACGCAATATATTCCCGGAACAACGCTCCTCGGAAGCCTTGCTGTCGGCCATCGCATATTACGCCCGGAACGAGAGGACGAGTTCGTGAAATTCTTCCTCAATGAACAGGTGTACTTTCCTCACCTCTATCCTGCTCAGTTCAGCCTGAGAAGTTTTCACAAATCGAATTTGCCTGTGATGCCCTTGCCCAAAACGGCTCAGTCATGTAAACGCTTTCCGGGCTTTCTACCGATACAAGGCGAAAATGACGATACTGAGCGGCATGGAGTACGTGATAGCTTATTAGATTGGGCTGTCTTCTCTCTTTTTGGACGACAGGCAGTCCTCGCTTCCTGCTTTACTGGCCCCTCTCGAGCATCATGACGCCTGTACCTATGCGAAAGGCAAGTGCAGTAACGCTCCATGTAATCAAGTGATGGATCACATCAACGGTTACTATAGACGTGGGAGATTCGATGCAAAACTGCGTATGAAGGCGAAAGTTGATACAAGATTACAGACGCGCACCGGAATTAATCGCGAGTGGGGTGTTGTCGAGGATCGTATTCTTTACAACCGCCAGGTATTCGATAATGGTATGACCTTCTGGGGCGATGTGATTCTTCCAGACGAACTCACCGACCTCTTCAAGCGATTTGTCGAAGAAGCTACCAGAGAAGAGGTTATTCGTATAGGCAACGGACGCACACGAGGTCTGGGTAGTATCGAAATTGACATGTGGGAGGCCAGGGAGAGTAAACCAACTGATTTCGCGGATAAGCTGCTTGTGTTTGATGCAGCCGTGAAGCAGCAAGCGCAGGCAGTAGGTGTGCGGCAAGTCGAACCATTCTACTTCGCTATTACGTTGCAATCGTCAACTATTCTCTGTGATGCTTTCCTCCGCTATCAAAAAACGATCGATCCGACATTGCTGTCTGAATTGTTAGGGCTTTCCGCATCTATCTCCGCGTCTGATACATTCCGGCGTGTGTATCAGTCTGTCGGGATACAACGCATTACAGGTTGGAATGAATTGTGGGGAACACCCCGTCCCAATGATTACGCGCTAGAGATGGGGTCTACGTTTTTGTTCGCCTGTCATCAGCCACTGGACAACGATTTAATACAGGCATTGCACACATTGGAGGAGTCGGGTATTGGACGCCGCCGTTCAGAGGGGTTCGGACGCATCTCGATCTCTGACCCCTTTCACTTAGAAAGAGAGCAAGCATGAAAAACCGCATCGAACTCATTATACGAGTCAATAAGCAGGCTGGCTCAGAAGAATTCTACAAGAAATCTCAGGAATTAGGGTTGCTGGCTGCTCAGTCTTTCAGAGGAGAGCAAGGACACGAGAGGCAACAGCGGCACCGAGCGCAGTTGACAGGGCTAGAAAATGTCGCAGAAACGACGCTCAAAGTGACCGACGTTCTGGACTATATCAAGAAGCAGACAGCGCGTCAAAAAGGATGGCAGAAGGAAGTAGGTTCGCATGGAGAACGTTTCGGTGAAAGTTTGAAAACTTATATTGAAAGTGGACTTGAACCGTTTGTAAACAAGATATGTCTCGATTTCATTAATAGCACGACAGCTGAGGGCAAGCAAGAGCGACAGGAAGGCATACTTAGAACTCGTTCGTCAATTGATTCGACAGGTCGTCGTGCAGTATGAATACCAGGTGAGCCAGATAGAGGAAAGTACCAGAATATGATAACTGAGCAAGAGCAAGAGAAGATGCGGCTCCTGAGTGATACAGAACTCTATCCGCAAGCGGTTGAGTTCATGCACGGCGTTGCCAGACAGCTTCCACAGACGCAAATTAATGGCTTGCTCAACGTCTCGTTGGCGAGCACGTATAATCAGCTAGAGGACTTCATAGACCATCAACAGAAACGAACAACTTGGCGTCGAGAAGACGCCATATTCCCGATTTCTACAAAAGACTGACGCAGAAGCTCAAACAATTAGAGGCATACGCGCTATCAATCATGAAATCGAGAATAGGTCAACCTTCGCAAGACGATATGTTAGCGCTCCAGATGCTTCTCGCACGCGAGTTTATCCAGCATGTTCTGGCGGAGAATGCCTACATGGGAGCAACAAGAGCCTTTCAGAATGTAGACTACGACAATACGAGGAATCAGGTCAGGCCTCAAGGTTATAATCGGGGTCCGGCATCACGACAGGGGAGAGTATAAGCAAATGACACAGGACACACAATCGGCATCAACAAGCGCTATGAGTTGCGTAATCGCTACGTTTTCGATGGCAAGCTAGAGATGATGACAGGTCTGCATATAGGTGGCGGCAAAGAGACTCTCAGTTATACCGATAGCCCCATCGTACAGACGCTTGACGGTTTACCCTTCATTCCCGGTTCCAGTTTTAAAGGAACATTACGCAGTACGATAGAAAAGATAGTAGTCGGTTTCCCCTCTGACCTCGGTTTGCGCTCGTGTGGGCTACCCACGAAAGAAATGCCAGACGAGCCATGTCCTACGGCACATCAGAAGCAGATTACCAATATGCGCCAGGACGCCCTCAACAACAGTGTGCAAGTTCTCGAGGACGCACGAAAACATCTGTGCCATACTTGTCAGCTTTTCGGTTCTCCTTTCGCGGCGGCGCGCATTACTGTCAAAGACCTCTACCTCATCAATGATAAATGGAGTGGGAGAACACAGATACGTGATGGTGTCGCCATTGACCGAGATAGCGAGACGGCGAAAAGTGGCGCAAAATACGATTTCGAGGTTGTGCCATCTACAACGGTTTTTGGTCTGCACCTGGTGATCGAGAATGCCACATCGCAGGACTTGCAGCTTATCAGTATCGGAATCGGCGAGTTCGTAAGTGGTTTCGCTGGTGTCGGCGGTTTTCGTTCACGTGGCCTGGGAGCATGTATCCTCAAGGATGTAGAGGTCCACTACCTGGAGCTTACAGGTAAAGATATAGACGATGCGGAGCGCAAAAGACGCTTGCAACGCTATCTATTGTTGCGAGAAAAGAGTCTTACACCCGTCGAGGATGTACCGGCCTTCTTCGCGCAACATATTAATTCGTTGTTTGAATACACAGCATCCAATTTGTAGAGGAGCGATCATATGTTAAAAGCACTGTTAAACGAGGCGCGTCTGCGGCTGGATATCACCACAATGGGGCCCCTACTCATCAAGACCGGTTATGCAACTGTGATTGGCGCGGATATGGCTCCCGTACAAACTTATCGCAATGGGCAACAAGAAGTCTATCTCCCTGGCAGTTCACTTAAAGGTATCTTCCGTAGCCACAGCGAAAAGGTCATCAATAGTATCCAATCACAGGTAGCATGTAACCCGCTTTCGCGATCAAATGATCGAGACATGAGAGATGATAGGCACCTCTACCGCGTTTCGTGCGGTACCACCTTCAAAGATAAATTGCCTCATGAAGTATACACCCATTCATGCCCGACTTGCCGTCTCTTTGGCTCAACCTCGTTCGGTAGTCGCATCGCTGTAGCGGATGCGTATTTGCCTGCCGGGTCTGTAGGAATGCAAACTTTTATCGAACACCGTGATGGTATCGCCATTGACAGGCTCACCGGTGGTACAGGCGGAGGCGCGAAATTCGACATGGAAGTGGTGACAGAAGGAACGACGTTCACCGCTAATTCACCTGCGCAATTTTGAAATCTGGCAACTTGGCTTGCTCTTCGTCGTTATCCAGGATATGGAAGATGAATTGCTGCGCATCGGCTCTGGTCGTTCACGCGGGTTGGGTAAGGTTAAGGCCAGTATCAGAGAACAAGATGAGGGAGCAAAGCAAGGCGGCGTAATGCTGAGTACGGCACGCACCAGAAAGAACGAAGAACAGGCTGACGAACTCCGTGGGATTGGAAGCTGGTTGGATGTAGAGGCAACAATTTATGGTATGCGACGCGATGACTTGCTCAAATTGTCATTACCAGTGGTACATACTTCAAGCGGTATTCGGAACACGCGCATTTTCAAAGATAAGGCACTGAATAGCCTAAAAAAAGAGAGTATCGAAGCCTTTGTCACACAAATGCAAGAATGGCCTCCTACAACGGAGATAATAACAGGCGGGTCACAAAGGAGCTAACTATGGTACAGGAAGTACGAACCGCACGCGCAACAGACGAACTACTGCTCGCGGGGATAATACCAGGAGAGGAATTCGCAGCGTTTCTCCGAAACTACTCCATTCCACAGAGTATGTCGCATGATGCTCCCGCGCTTATGCTGTTAGAGTCACAGCCACGTTATGTCATCGAACAGGAAGCGCAACAGGAATTGCTGTGCTTCGCGTTCTTCGATCCCACCTTCGATTTCATTCCCTACACGTCGGGACGAGTCTTTCATGCACTGGGCGAACTACGCTGGGAGCAACAGCATTCAGAAGTACATATTGTCTATACAGGTCACAAGGAATATAAACCAGCACTACAAAAAGCCAGAGAGATCATGTTAGCTGCCTACATTCCCAGAGATAGTGCATATCTCCTGTTCGGGAAAAGGTTGGATGAAACACAGCTCACTCGAATTGGTCCGGTTGCGCGTCTGGAGACTTTGCAGAGGTCCGTATTCCGCGCCTGTTGCGCTATCCGCAGTTACCCTCGTTATCAAATGCCGAACGAGTACAACTGGTTATGCGCGAATATATTGATCCGATGACCGGACACAACTTTGCCTATCGTTTTCGGAGCCTTGTACGTTTTTCGAAGTAATCAGCATCAGAGACAATAGGAGCAAAATAGAACATGAATCCCTATGATTTTGTACCACTAGACACTACGCACCCACCAGAGCGGCGTAAACCCATATGGCATAACGTTCTGGTACCCGATAAGGCGCATCCTGATAAACTTTACTCCGGACATCTTTACCTGTACATCAAAGCCGAGACACCCATTTTCATTCGTTATGCTGATTCTTCTACGCAAAATCCTGACAAGCCAGGGGAACATATCTACAATAAGGATGGAGATTATATTCTGCCGGGGTCATCCATCAAGGGATTGTTGCGCAATGTTGTCGAGACGCTCTGTCGCGGCTGTCTGACAGTTATCCAGCCGGAGACAGCCCGGTACAGCACGGCTTTGCACCTTGTGATAACAATATGTCGCTTTGCATCGCCTGTCGTCTCTTTGGCATGATGCAGAGGCAGAAACAGGCCGAGGTATTTCTTGGCAAGGTCAACATTGGAGATGCAATAGCCTATGATCATGATCCCGACCATCACGATCCGCTCTATACAGCCGTGCTGGATGCCCCTAAACCACGCCACCGTGCCTTCTATCTTGACGAGCAAGGCCGCTTTATCGCGGGCCGAAAATTCTATTTTCATAATGAGAAGTTGCTGACAGAGAAACGACTGATACCGATACCGAATAAAGATACATACCGAAATCAGTATATTGAGCCACTCGCCAGTCGGAACGGACTTTTCTGCTCGTATAGATTTTACCAATCTTGAGGCTGACGAGTTCGCAGCTTTGCTGTTTGCTATACAGTTACAGCCAGATATGCGCCACAAAATTGGCTATGGCAAACCACTTGGCCTGGGTAGCGTCCAACTTACTGCCACTAACTTGCAACTGGTAGATTACGCCAATCGCTATAAGGAAATTCGTACAGGTCGCGGTATCTCCAACTATCAAGGTGAAACTCTCATCAAATTGCTTGACGATCAAATGGCTTCGATCGATCCACAGATTAATGCAGCATGGCATCGTTTCAGTCGCTACCTGCGTTAAGCCAACTTCACCGCATCTGGCAATGGCCGCCTGACGAATCCGTTGAGTATGCCTATCCTAGTCAACGCTGGTTCAAAGAGCATTCACAGGCACGCATCGCAGAGACACGAGACTTGTATCGGGGGGATTAAATTCAACTTCTCATTGAGATAACCTTTAGTTTCCATTGTAGTACTTTTTACAGTAAGGTTCTTCTCACAAAAGGAGTGATATTTTTTTCTGTGCTTGCCTTCTTATCCCCTAATTACTTGTAAGTGAAAGGGATGAGAAAGAAGCACTGCTGAAATGGTATATTGAGGTAGAAGAGAAACTGCGTACTTGCGAAATCGCTTGAGCTTCTGTACATCCTTTGCAAGAAGATAGGTATTTGCGGTGGTTTTGCGGTACAATGGGGGCTCTACACCTGGGATATTTTCGTGGTAGGCGGGGCAGGACAGTTGACGGAAGATTGGACATTTGCCTATTTCAAACGGGTCGAGACTCTCCTAGTGCTGCATGGCTATCATCGTTATCCAGCTAGGTTCAGTACACTGAGTTCATCCGGCAATTGGCATGCAAAAATGTATGGTATGCACACACAGAATAATGCGTGAACCCCCAAATTTGGCAGAAATTCTATTGAATGTTCATTCAAAATATGGTATGCTCTCCTCAAGATGAACGCCAAAACTCCTGATAAGATGGCAGGGACGTACAATGTCCACTGAAGGATAGGAGTAGAAGACAGACATGAGCGCGAAAACTATTCGCGATACACGTCGCGAGGAAATTATTGGTGCTGCCCGCGATCTCTTCAGTCGCAAGGGCTTTTATGGAACGTCAATGCCGGATATCGCCCACGCGGCCGGCATCAGCACCGGACTCATCTACTATATTTTCTCCAGCAAAGAAGACATTCTGCTGGCATGTTGTGAGGAAGTCGCTACCTCACACCTCGACCTTTTCAGTCAGGCCAATCACATCACCAACCCACTTGAACGTTTTGATTATATCGTGCGCGAACTTTACAGGTCGCTGGACGAAGGCTCAAAGCGTTTGATTATTATGTATCGTGATAGCTCAACCTTGCCGCGTGAGACGCGCCAGCGTATGCTTGCCATGATTAAAAACCTGGATCACCGCTTTCTCATGCTATTTGAAGAAGGACAACGGGCGGGTGTGTTCAGGGCGGATATTCCAGAGCCGCGTGTGTTAGCGGCGAACGTACTTGGCCTGGGACATCTGTGGGGGTTGCATAAAACGTGGCATTTTGCCCCTGATATTGATCTGGAAATCTATATCTCCGCGCAACTCGATTACTTTCACGCGCAATTACTACCGGAGCCAGCAATAAAGCACCATCTGACCAGAAATCCGCATCATAAGGAAGCAACATCCAATGAACAATGCTATTGGTACGTCCCTTTTAGTATTGGCTCGTAGTGCGGACCCGTTAGCATACCATGGTTGTTTTTGCAACGAAGCATTCAGGAGGTTTACAATGAGTACTCTGAACATTGGAGTCGGCCACCGCAACCTTGAACACTATCCCAGCAACGGCCGACGCATCTGGTATCTCGCACTGGCGGTCATCGCCACGATCATGCTCTATTACGAGTCGTATGTCCTTCCCTCTGTAGCGCCATATGTCCTGCATTACTTTGGTCTTACCGTCTCAAATTACGCGCTACTACTGCTGGCGAGCAACCTCATCGGTGCGTTGTCGGCGATTTTCGGCAGCCTGTCAGACCGCATCGGGCGTAGCACGCTGATTGTGTACGGATTGCTAGTGACAGGCATCGGTACGCTACTGATCTCGGTCGCCAGTTCGCTGGGCTTCTTTCTGGCGCTCATTTTTGTGCTGGGGTTTATTGAAGGCATCATCCTGGTGGTTACGCCCGCGCTGGTGCGCGACTTCTCGCCGCGCTTCGGGCGTGCGCTGGCAATGGGGTTCTGGACGGTCGGCCCGGTGGGTGGCAGCGTCCTGGCAACTGGCGTGGCGAGCCAGACCCTCACGCTCTATGGTACGTGGCAGTCTCAGTATGTCATTGCCGGTATTGTCGGACTGGTCATTTTCCTGCTGTGTTTCCTGTTTCTGCGCGAACTATCGCCTGGGATGCGCGATCAGGTGATGAACACTGTGAAGGAGCGAGAACAGGTTGAGCAACGCGCCGCCACGATTGATGTGGAAAAAGCAACTCAACACCCCTGGCGGCAGATGCTGCATCCCCGCCTGATTGTCAGTGCGCTCGGCATCAGCCTCTACCTGCTGATGTATTACGCCGCCGTCGGCTACTTCCCATTTATCTGAACAGCATTTTCAAATTCACTGTTGCTCAGGCCAACGGTCTGGTCAGCGTGTTCTGGATCGTCAATGTTGTCGCGGCCATCGTCATCGGCTTCATCTCTGACCTCACAAAAGTGCGCAAGCCGTATATGCTGCTTGGCTGCCTTGCCACGATTGTGGTAACAATCCTTTTCATCAGCCGTATCGGTGTCCCCACCAGCGCCTCGTTGATGACAATCTTCCTTAGCCTGTTCGGCCTCACGCTGGCTGTTGGCTATGTCACGTGGATGGCGGCCTACACGGAAACTATCGAAGATATCAACCCCGCCCTTGTCGCCACCGGCATGGCTGTCGAGGGCTTCATTTTGCGTCTGGTGGTCGTGCTGTCCACGCTCGCCTTCTCGTTTGTTGTGACAAATCAGTTGGATGGTCAGCAGTGGGCGACATGGTGGTGGGTGTGCATCGGCGGGCTGGTCGTCTTTATTCCGACGATTTTTGTGGTTTCCGGGTACTGGAGACCTGCACAGGTGCGTGCCGCCTTGCGCCGGCAGGCACAGCAGGAGCATCCAGGCGTTGAAGCGGTGTGACGATATAATAAGGAGTGTTTTATGGCAACGGTTCCTCGTCGAACCTATACAACCTTAACCCGTCGTGGGCTGCGTCATGACACGTTTCCCATGCGACTCTATCACAAGGCAAAAAAGCTCGGTATCTGGGACCCCCGCGACATTGACCTGTCGCGGGATCGCGAGGATTATCTGAGCATCCCCGACAATTACCGGGAGCGACTGCGCCTGCTCATTTTTGGCTTTCAGGCCGGTGAGGAGGCGGTGACGCTAGATTTGCTGCCGCTCATCCTGACCATCGCACGCGAAGGTCGGCTGGAAGAGGAACTGTTCCTGACGACCTTTCTGTGGAGGAAGGCAAGCATACCGAGTTTTTCCGGCGCGTCCTCGACGAGGTGTTGCAGGAAAAAGAAGATATGCATGTCGTCAGGTCTCCCGACTCCGACAATGATCGTGACCTGTTCGCGGACGACCTGCCACGCGAGATGAATTGGTTGTTGACCGATCCCTCGCCGGTCAATCAGGTGAGGGCCTCGGTCCTCTACAACATGATCATCGAAGGTGTGCTGGCGGAGACGGGCTATTACAGCTTCTCACGGCTGCTTGGTCAGCAGGAGTGATGCCTGGACTTCAGCAAGGAATCCAATATATCAAGCGCGATGAATCACGGCATATTGCCTATGGCGTGTTCCTGATTTCGCGGCTGGTCGCGGCGGATAAATCGCTCTGGCCCGTTGTCGAGGACCGTATGCACGAGCTGTTCAATGCCATAGCCCGCAATCAGGAGCAAAACGGCAGCCCTAATCTGTGCGCACCTATGCACGCCAACAGTTTGAAAAGCGGCTAACGCGTATCGGACGCGCCCGCGAACAGACCGTGGAGCAGGTCAACACGTCCGCCGAGAGCGATGAGATGGCTGAGGCCGAAACAGCCTGAGTTCCAGGGATAGCAGGATTAGAGAGAGGATGAAACACGTCATGACGGAGAGTATTGTCGCAACGACGGCGGGCAAAGTTCAGGGATATACGCGGAACGACATTCACGTTTTCAAAGGCATTCCTTATGGTGCGCCGACGGGCGGAAGCAATCGCTTCCGCCCACCAACACCACCTGCACCCTGGACGGGTGTGCGCGACGCCTTGCAGTTTGGCGCCAGCAGCCCGCAACCAGCGGCGGGTATGGCTGGCCTGTATGCTATCACCGGCTCAACCGAACGCGAGCCGGAAAGCGAAGACTGCCTGTACTTGAATGTCTGGACGCCCGCGGTAAATGATGGTGGAAAACGCCCGGTCATGTTCTGGTGTCATGGCGGCGGCTTTACGATGGGTTCGGGTTCGTCGGGATTTTATCGCGGCACCAACCTTGCTCGTAAGGGAGATGTCGTTGTCGTCACCGTGAACCATCGCCTGGGGCCGCTCGGCTACCTCTATCTGGGGGACATCGTAGGCGATGAGTATGCCCTTTCTGGTAATGTTGGCATGCTCGATCTGGTCGCGGCGCTGGAATGGGTGCGTGATAATATCGCGGCGTTCGGTGGCGATCCTGGCAATGTGACCATCTTCGGCGAATCCGGTGGCGGTGCGAAAGTCAGCACGCTCCTCGCTATGCCTGCCGCGCAGGGTCTCTTTCATCGCGCTATCGTGCAAAGCGGGCCGGGTTTGCGTGTGATGTCTCGCGAGAAGGCGACCGAACATGCCGAGAAACTGCTCAAGGCGCTCGAAATCGCCCCCGGCAACATTGAGCAGTTGAATGCTGTGCCGGTTGAACAGATTTTTGCCGCCAACGCACGGGTCAATAGAAACACTCTGCGCGGCTGGAGTCCGGTATTGGATGGGCAGGTGTTGCCGCATCATCCCTTCGATCCGGTTGCGCCCGCTATTTCAGCACATGTACCGCTCATTATCGGCACAAACAAGGACGAAGCCACGCTTTTCCTGCTGGCCGACAGCGGGCTTGCTACGCTAGACGAGGCGGGACTGCGTGTGCGAATACAGGCTTTGGTAGGAGACGCAGCCGACAGGCTCATTGCTGTGTATCATCATGTCTATCCACAATTTTCAACGGCTGATCTTTTTGCCGCGATGATGAGCGATCACTCGATGCGTATGAACTCGATTACGCTGGCTGAACGCAAAGATGCGCAGAGAGCGGCTCCGGTGTACATGTATCTGTTCACCTATGAGACGCCCGTCCACGATGGACGCTTGAAATCGTGCCACGCGCTGGAAATCCCGTTCGTGTTCGACAATGTTGACCGTACAGACCGCTTTACTGGCACCAGTCCTGAACGTTTCCCGCTTGCCGAAAAGATGAGCGAGGCATGGATAGCATTCGCTCGTACTGGCGTTCCCTCCGCTCGCGAACTACCACCCTGGCCCACCTATACGCCGGAGCAGCGCCACACGATGATCTTTGACACAATTTGCCGCGTCGAGGACGATCCCGGCGGCGCATTACGCGAGGCATGGAGCGGCATCCCGATTCGCAGTCTCAGCGAATGACTTCATTTTAGTCGCGCCGAGATATATGGTTTTGAATTCTTTCAGAGGTTTACCTTAAAGAGGGAGAGGAGACTCACGTAAATACAAGCGGCTTTACATGGGCATAATATGGAGGCTCTGTTTGTGCTGGCGCTAACCACGGGTATGCGGCGCGGTGAAATACTGGCTCTCAAATGACAAGACATTAATTTTGCGCAAAGTATGCTGCAAGTGCGGCGCATTTTTACTCGCCTGAAAGGTGATCTGGTATATCGAAGCTGAACCGAAGACAGAGAAAAGCAGACGGAGTATCATGCTGACGACTGTTGCTCTGGAAACGTTGAAACGACATCGTATTCACCAGTTAGAAGCAAGGTTACAGGCTGGGACTGCATGGATAGAGCATGACCTTGTGTTCTTTACCTCGGTTGGCACTCCGCTTAATCCAAATTGGGTACTGGAACGATTTAAGAAGCTTCTACAAAAGGCTGGCCTTCCTGATATGCGGTTTCATGACCTACGGCATAGCATCGCAACAATCCTGTTGAGTATGGGGACACATCCGAAAGTGGTGCAAGAGTTGCTCGGACATAATCGCATTCAGGAGACGGTAGACACCTATAGCCAGGTATTACCGACTATCCACAAGGAAACAATTCAGAAATTAGAGGATGTGCTTTGGAAGTAATCGCAGACTAAAGTTCTAGTGTTTCTCGATACCTTTGAGGTTGCAGGTGAATTTGGCTAGTTTACCTGCAATCTTATTAAATAGTTAACTCAAGTTGCTTACGGAAGTGTTCTGAAAACTGGAAAATCGCAAATCCATCTGTCATCTAAATATCCAATAACCCAAGAGGAATGTTATCTGGTATAGCAAGACCTTCTAGTGTAGTATTAGTCCATGCCGCTTGGAGTATATTAGAAAAAACAAGAATAAACATTTGTTTATCAGAAGGATATCACTCTCATGTGCCTGAAGCGTCGCCAAATAATCTCGCGAAGTTACTTTGAGAATAGATGGGTCGGGAACAAAATTTCACTTCAATATCTGTTGTTTTCCCGCTCGGTTCTATTATCCAGAAAGTCTGATCCTCTATATTCCCTTTTTTATTTCGGACTCAGAAAATTGATTTTCTAACCACTCTCCTACAGTGAATGTCACACGGTCTTCCAAGCTTCTATCAGGTATCAAATTCCTACGGGCTTGATTTGATTTTAAAGTGTTTTGTTGTGTTACTTCTTTAGCCTCTTCGATAATAGCAGGTTGCTTTTCAAACTTTAGAAAAGTTTCAGCCTTTTCAAGAAATTCATAGCCTTCATACATATGAAATAAAACTCCGGCTTCAACAAACATTTCTTGTACTAATTCTGGTAAAGGTCTTTTTTGTCCTCGACTTTTTGCTTCTGATAACCACCAATCTTTCTTACCATCATCCGTCACGAAAACAATGGATTTATTTTGTAGATGAGCATATTCAAGCAGTTGGAACCAAGAGAATAACATCTCCAAACATTTTATAGCTTTTCTTTCCTGTATCTTCCCATCCCGGTGGTATTTTTAATTCTATCCGTAATTGTGCTTGCCTGTATTTCTCATCTAATTTACTATTATCATATGGTTTCCCAATATTATCTTGAAATAACTCTTCCAACTTTATTTGAAGTTTATCATCTTTTTTGATGGCTTCATATACCTTTTTATCTTTTTCCTTGCTTTTGGTAACATTAGTAGTAGCTGTATCAATTACTTTGCCTATATCATCTATCATTGTCGTAGTGTCAATGAACCCGTGTTTTTTCTTATATGGTTCTAATGAATTTGTCAATTTCTGGGATGTGGTCCGCAAAATATTGGAAACTTCTGTATATGCTTCTAACTGTCCCTGTATAACATCTATCCTTCTATCTTGGTATTCATATGCAACTTGATAAGGTATCCAAAGCTGATTTGCACTTTTAGCCGTTGGAGTATTTCGAAATATCTTTCTCTTGTTTTTTCTGTGTAACGGTAAACATTGAGAAGCATGTTTGTGTCAAAAACAAACATTCCATCTTGCCATAGTTTAGAAATTTCTTCATCTGTGCGAGGATAAAAGCCCGGAAATAAACTACGCATATTTCCTCATCATCATATTGCTGTCAATTTTGCTGTCATTTGCTAGGAAAAAGCGTCTCAAGTGGCTCTATGGGCCGATTGAGACGCTTGAAAATGCCGAAGGGGGGATACGCTCGAATGTTGTTCGACGACGTTCGTGGGTGTCCCTCCTGTGACCTCTGGAGCGGCTTCGCGTCCATCCACGTTCGGAGATGGTCGCTGCGGGTTTTCGGCGTTCCTGTCAGCATTAAATGGAAGCATTCGTTGTATGCAGATGGGCAGAAAGAGGTGCGGCTCTGGTCTTTCCGGCGTACTCACTGTCTTCGCGCGCATGGTAGTGGGAGGGCTATAGAAGCGCACCGGGAAGCCGTTCTGGCGGAAAACGCGAGGCCCGGCCGGCTTGGCCCGTTGTTACCCCGGAACGGGCTGCCGTCGTTTCGATCAGGAACGTCACTCCACCTGTCAGGACGAACGGGCGCTCCTGGCCCGCTGCGGCATGTCGTGGCTGCCAGTTGACTCCAGACAGGCAGACAACTCAAGCGTCCCCTGTTCCCGGTGCCAGCTATGCGGCGCGGCACATCCTTCCGCCGGGTTGGCAAAGACGTGCGGGATGTGTCGCTCCACAAGCCCGGGCAGCACATCCAGCTTGCGCTTCGCCACGTCAATTCCCACCCTGGCCCCGGAGACCTTCAGAGAGTGGACGGATGGTCCTCCCGTTGTATGTTACCTTGCATTCACGAGAAGAGAGAATCAAACTCGCATGGGGATCGCCCTTGTCTGCAAGCTCGTCTCGCAGAACGAGAGGCGCGGGACTACCGTCCGACCCGGGCGATTGATGGTCGTTGCGCATTCCATCGCCCGCCCCGCCCTTCCAGGCATACCTGTCTGGTTCCCCATGAAAACCGTGAGGTCTTCGTGAGGACCTGCGAGCGATGTATGAGGTATCCATGTTACCCTGACATTGACGATGGGTCGAGGCAGGAAGCGGGACACCGCCTGCAGGAGTTCCCGGCAACCTGCACGGTTGCCCTTTGAAAAGGCTGAACCGATTCCGGCCTCCTCCGTCGCAGAGGAACCGTTCAAGGAGTACAAACGACGAGCCTGGCCCGTCCTCCGGGCTGAGGGCAGCGGGTCGCACGGAAACGGCGCTCGCGGAGGGAACGTGGAAAAAACGCCTTTTCTTGAATTTCGCCGGAAGCGCCAGCGGGAGGTCGCGACCCTCTTCCACCAGCTTCAGGTGGAGTACGAGGAGCTACGGCGGATCGTCAACCGTCCCGCGCTGGAACCCGAGATGCTGGACCTGGCCCGCGCCGCCCACAGCCGCATAGGCGCTGTCTACGAGCGGCTGGCCGAGTTGCTGGGAGAAACCGGTGCGGAGTCCGTCGCATGTGCTGTCTATCTGTGGGTGTTGAACAGCGAAACCTGCTGACGTGGGAAAGGCGGTAACAGATGGGGGGAGACGAACGGAGTACACTGTTGGGGGAACGCGTCTAACGCTGCTGCCGCCACGCGCACCCGCTGGTTGCGGGGGCATCTCCTTGCCTGGTTCGAGAGCAGCGGTCGCACCTTTCCCTGGCGCGACCCCTCAAGGACGCCCTACGAGGTCGTCGTCGCGGAGGTCCTGCTCCAGCGCACAACGGCGGCCTGCGTCGCACGTGCGTTCCCCGCGTTCATCGAGCGCTACCCCTCCTGGGAGGCCCTGTCCCGCGCTCCGCCGGCACGCCTGCAGGAAGACCTGAGACCGCTCGGGCTCTGGCGGCAGAAGGCGTTCGCGCTCGGGTCGCTGGCACGCTCGATCGAAGAGGGAGGAGGACGGGTTCCCGCATCGCGTCAGGAGTTGGAGCGGCTCAGGGGCATCGGCCAGTATACGGCCAGCGCAATACTGGCCGTCGTGTACGGCCGTGCCGAGCCGCTCGTCGATGGAAACACGGCCAGGGTCCTGGGACGCTTTTTCGGACCGCGAGTGTCTGCCACTGCTCGGACGTGACCCCTCCCTGCACGCACTCGCACGACAGGCGGTACGCGGCGAGATGAGCCTGTCGGTCAGCTGGGCCATCCTCGATTGCGGGGCGCTCGTCTGCCGTCCGCGCCGCCCGCTCTGCGAGGAGTGTCCCCTGCGCCGCAGGTGCGCATTTTTCGCCAACGCTGCCGGGCCGTGATGCGCGGACACCGGAATTTCCTGTTTGCCCCCCGCTGTTTCGGAACAGGAGTACGACCCGTCATGCAGGCACTCCTGGTTGCAAGGAGGGACTTTGCACGATGACCAGCCAGAACGAGAGCGTACGCCCACGCCGCACGCGGCAGACTACATACCACGCGACCGTGCGCGACCTGCCCACGCACGAGCAGCCCCGCGAGCGCCTCCAGCACGCGGGGCCAGGGGCCCTCTCGGCGGCGGAACTGCTCGCCATCGCCCTGCGCACGGGCACCAGCCGCGACAACGCCCTCGAGCTGGCGGGCAAGCTCCTGGCCAGGTACGGCGGCCTCTCCGGGCTGGTGCGGGCCGACTTCGGCGAACTGTGCTCCGAATACGGCATGGGGAAGGCCAAGACGGCGCAGCTCAAGGCCGCCCTGGAGATCGGGCGGCGCCTGGGCGTGCTGCAGCCGAAGAGAAGTACCGCATCTCCTCGCCCGCCGACGCGGCGAACCTGGTGATGGTGGAGATGGCCTCCCTGGACCACGAGCAGCTGCGCATCCTGCTCCTCGACGGCAAGAACCAGGTGATGGGCAACGTGCTGCGCTACCAGGGAACCGTCAACAGCTCCGTCCTGCGCGTCGCGGAGGTCTTCCGCCCCGCCATCACCACCAACTGCCCCGGCATCATCGTCTGCCACAACCACCCCAGCGGCGATCCGACTCCCTCGGAGGACGACATCCACGCCACGCGGCAGCTGGTCGAGGCGGGCGCGATCCTCGACATCGAACTGGTCGACCACCTCATCATCGGCGCGGGCCGCTATGCGAGCCTGAAGGCGCAGTTGCAATGGCTGTGAGCGAAAGGCCGCCGGAGGAGGGAAGAAAGAGTCCGTCTTGCGAGGAGCGAGGGCAGGAAGCTGCGTTTCACGGACTGCTCACGAAGAAGCACGGCTTTCTGCATAGCAAGCCGAACAGGACCAGTCTGCTATTCGGGGAGAGGGGTGGACATACGTTACGGCCACGAAACAGGTACCTGTGTGCAAGGTCCAGTCGTGACTGCATCCACGGGACATTGGTATTCATAGCACGGTGGACATACGCTGGCCGAAACGACATTTCCGGCAAGCCAACACTTGGCCAGGAAGGTAGCAGATGCAGAGGCGATGCATGAAGCGGGTGAGGACAATCGCACGGAGCATCCGCTGGTGCGGATCACCACCATGGGGGAATTCGCCCTCGAGCGGCTCGTTCGCGACTCCCTCACGGGCACAGGAGGAGCCGCCGCGTTACGCACGCGTGGCACGGAGCGAGTGGAGCAACCGGGGACCGGCAATGGCCCTGCTGAAAGTACTCCTGTGCCGTGCGAACCGCCGGGCATCGCGGGATGAACTCATCGAGGCCATCTGGCCCGACCACGGGGCGATCAACGCCGCCCACGCGCTCGACTCGGCGGCCTCCGTCCTGCGGCGGCACGTCCTGCGCTCGGGCGAGGCGGGAAGCCTGCTGCTCACGCTGCGCGGCGGCGGGGAAACGATCTTCAAGCTGGCCGGGCAGCAGCGCCTCTGGCTCGACGCCGATGCGTTTCTCTCGCTCGCGTCGCAGGCGATACGGGCGGAGTGCCAGGGGCAGAACCCGCTTCCCCTGCTCGAGCAGGCGTACGCTCTCGCCAGGGGCGAGTTTCTCGCGGACGACCGGTACGCTGCGTGGGCACAGCCACGGCGGCACACCATCAACGGCACACGGCAGCGCGTCCTCTTCAAGCTGGTCGCTCTCTCCCTCGAGGGCGAGCGCGTGGGCCTGGCCGAGGAGCTGCTCTTCGCCGCGCTGGAGGAGGACCCGACCGACGAAGACTGCCTGTGCCGCCTGATGGTCCTGCTGGTGGAGCAGGGGAGGCGGCAGGAGGCGCTCCACCTCTACCAGTACGCCCAGGACGTGCTCCAGGAGGAGCAGGCGGAGCCCGCCGTCTATACCCGCGAACTCGCACGGCGCATCCGGCAGGGGCTGGTCTTGCGGGAGCGTGGAGAGCGTTACGCCGCGGTGAGGGTGCAGACGCTGTTCCTGGCGGGGCGGGATGTGGTGTCGAGAGACCACGGGGACGGCTTCGGCGCGCAGCGAGCCGGGCTGACCACCAACGCTGCTCGGTGCGGAGGCCAAACGCCATCCCCCTACCGGTACCGCCCACCACGCCGCCGGTCCCGCAGACGGGCGGCGCTCCCCGCTGGTTGAGCCAGGAGCAGGTCTCTGGGTGGGAGCGAGCATCGCAGCAAACACCCCTCACCCCTGGAATAAGCGCGCCTGCAAGACTACTGTGGCTCCCTACCTGGTAAGGCGATCTCACGCGTCTGCTCATCCAGCGGCCAATCCGTGGGGGGCTTGAAGACAATCGCGTACGGGAGCGCCTGTTCCGGCCAGGTTTCCTCGCTCGGTTCGCTGACGACATGATAGAGGGCGTGCAGGGTCGGCACAAACAGCTCCGCCGTTTCCTGCAGCTTTCGTGAGGCGGCATTGCGTCAGTGGCCGTGGGGGAGCAATGCCGCCCGCGTGGATGTCCTCGATGCCCGATCCGTTGCGCCAGTGTTCATTTTGTTTGTGGGCACGCCTTGATCCCCTGTACGAAGGCGAAAGCCCGACTGCGAGGCGGAAGCAGCGTAAACGCGGCAGCATGCTCCACGTTCACTTGAGGAGTTGTTGACTCTTTAATGTTCCCCAGATCGTTGTCGAGCCGCTTGTTGATCTCCTCACCGCCTTGATTCTCGCTGCGAACACCGGGACAAACTGTCCCTCGGGAGAATACCCTCCGTATCCGCAGCAGCTTCCAGCCCTCCTCCGCATCCCGATACAGGAGCATGGAGTAGCCATTCCACCCCGGGTATGGCCAGCTTTGCGCCTGTAGGGACGGCGAGCGAAAAAAAGCGACGATGTGAGGAAGCGGCGCCATGACCTTTGCATCCATCCGGCAAAAGGTGATTCCTCTCGCGTCTTCCCGGTCATCCACCAGCAGGCGCTCCCCTTCGATCCAGGCAGAGAGGAGAGCAAGGCTCGGCGGGAACTTCTTCGCGGGCAAGTGCCACTTTCGTCAATGCGTACTCCTCGTGTGTCAAGTAAGACGGCTTTCTCATGAAATCAAACATCCTTTCTGGAGACTCCCGGCTTCGAGCTGTGGAAAGAAAGGAAACGAAGTGCGGCGTGTCCCTTTCGGTTTGACTGCATCATTCTTGCAGTCCGTCCCCGCACGAAAGTAAGGGGCCCATTGCTCAGTTCTGCTTCGGTACTTACTCTTAAGCACTGCTTCTAACCCCGCTATTTTCCAGGCGTCTTGTCTCCCCGGTGTAGTATTCTGTGACAATTAGCACAAAGCACTTCACATTTGCTATTTCTTGCAAAATACGCTCTTTGCTCCAACCTCGATAAATACACCTGGCTAAACTTATCTCCTTCTCATCCTTATGGGGTATGATGGAAGTTAAGAACACGAATATCAGCTATACCGCAACGGCTACAAGACAAGCCAGCTTTTTGTTGACGAATAAACTCTCTTATTTCTTGCTCTCTTTTACAGAGCACGCGCTTTAGCCTTTGCGGCATTTTCTTGATACCATTGCTTGTGGTGACGACTCCCACGGCTACAAGCCTGTCTTTTATACACAAATTGCAAACGGAGATGAACAGCCAGATGAGCGCCCTCCAGCAGCGTTTGGACGCGAAGCCCCCCTTTCCAGAGGGTTTTCCAACCGGGAGGGCCGTCCCCAGAGCGGGCCACATAGCCGCCCATTTGTGCCACGGCCTTCCAGAAGGCTCCTGTGGTCATCAGCGCGGGAGCTTGACCGACCTGTGCTGCCACAATGATGAGCAGATCCGCATCGAGGACCCTCGTGAGCAGGACGCTCCGGGGCGCTGCGGGCCAGATCACGCAGGTGCAGCAAACGGACGGCCAACTGGCGACCACAAGCCCGGCAAACGGATCAGACGGTCAGCACTCTGCACCTGGCGGTCTTCCAGACGGCACCCCGTTTTGAGACATTGATGACAGTCTTCCGCGATCCAGCGGTGCGCATACCACCCGACGTGTTGCCAGGCTTGCTCAAGCGTCGTCGTGGGACCGAGGTCCTCAGAATCCATTCCAGCGGCTCTTCTCCGGCAGGAGTCTGCTCTTCCCAGACCGCCGATGGCCCACACCCGCACCGGATCTTTGCCGCAGCGTTTCTCGTTAGCGAGGCGGCAGAGAATTGCTGTCGATTCTCAAACGCTCGCACCAGAAAATGGGTCTGCGTGGCTCGACAGCCTGAAAGAACGGAAACATATCGGCCCCCGATCTCCGACTTGCACAATCGTGCTCGCAGCAGGAAAGCTTCCCAGGCGCGTCACCCGGCGCATCCACACATCCGTTTCCCGTTCGCTTCGTTGCCGAACGCCCGCTCCGCGCCGCGCCTTTCGGGGAGGGCTTGCGCACAAAAGGTTCTTGCATGGCACAGCCCAGGACCTCACCATTCTCCGGCAAGATGGCCAGCACCGTTTGCAGGTACAGCCCTCGCCCTCGCTCATTGCCCACCTGGCCCAACCCCCTGGTTTTGGGATGATGGAAGGTCCACTTCGGTGGTGTCCGGAACCCGCAACACGAGGCGTCTGGTCTCAATCTGTTCGCACGTTTGTTGCCAATGAGGCTGCATCAGCGCCTCAAAGGTCACATCCTCTTCATCCAGCAGTCGGTACAAACCCATCGTCTCTTTCCATCTCTGCATTTGGGCGGGCAAGGACGGCGCGGGATTTTCGGCCAGACGGGTCGCCGCTTTCACCGCTCGTCCCGTTCGTCGAATATCTTTGAGCTTACTCGCTCCAAAGGTCTTGGTGGCCCAGCGTTCTGGGTCGAGGATTTCTTGCGTGTTCATCTTCCTATTTTATCAGTTTGTTAAATGTGTATAAAAGACAGGCTTTTAGCCGTGGGGAGTCGTCACGAAAAGTACCCGGATAATCAGCCGCCTGTCGCTGGGATCGATCCCAGCAGCAAATTCGAGGGCTTCAGCGTGGTGGGGACAAAAGAGACGGTAGTCAACCTCATGGTGGAAGCCCCGCATCACGTCAAGGATGCGGTCGAAACACGCAGGACGATGCGCCGCGCTCGGCGCTTCTGCAGGTGGCGGCGCCCGAAGCGTTTCGACAATCGACCGGGGAGGAAGCAGCGCATTGCGCCCCCGGCGCGCAGTCGTCGGGAGACGAAAGCGCGAGTGGTCGTGCTGTTGCAACAGATCCTGCCACTCACCGATGTGGTCGTCGAGGATGTCCAGGCTGTCACCCGTCCTGGCAAGGGAGGGAAGTGGAACGGGTCATTTAGTCCGGTGCAAGTCGGCAAAGAGCACTTGTACCGCCTCTTGCGCGAGATGGGCCTGACTGTCCGCTTGTGACAGGGATACCAGACCAAAGAACTGCGCGAACAGTACGGTCTTAAGAAGACCAGGAGCAAATCGGAACAATCCTTCGCCTCTCATGCGGTAGACGCGTGGGTCATGGCAGCACCGGTCAGTGGAGCAGGGAAGCCCACCTGCAGGAGGGTGTGGTACCTGGTGTGCACCCGGCTCATGCGTCGCCAGTTGCACACCTTGCAGCCGGCAAAGTGGGGGGTACGCAAACCCAGGGGCGGCATGCGCTCCCTGGGTTTCAAGCGGGGCACGCTGGTCTTCCATCCCGGGTACGGGCGCTGTGCCATCGGCGGCTTTGATCGGGAGAAAAAGACGATCAGCTTGCATGCCTATCGCACGAACAAGCGTCTCACCCAGAGCGGCAAACCAGGGGATTGTGTGGTGCTCATGAGCGTCGCATTCCGCTCCTGGTTGGCCAGAGAAGCCGAAATGCAGAGGAAGGGCAGTAGGACCGCCGCACCCTGCGCCCCGAATAAGGAACGCGCCATTCCTCCCCATGTCTAAAGAGCCGGGGACTCCTGGCACGGCTAGTTGACACCGATGATGCGTGTCTGAGGAAAACGGATGCACAATGTCTCGCTTCCGATTTTCTTGCCTTTCAAAAGAATAAAAGTAAAACAGGAGAATGGTTCGGCGCACGAGAAGGAAGCTTCTTCGGATGCATCGCGTAGAAGGGAGTCATATTCACTATGCGCAAAGGGTTTCCCCCGGACGTTCGGCATGCTCTGCGCCGACTGGCTCTGTATACCGGTATCGTCTGGCAACGCGATGGAGAGCCAGGGATTATCATCAAACTCCCTGCCAACCTCCCCTATTCACTCGTCCCCTTGAGCTTTGACCGTGTGTGCCGCGAAACCATCTCAACCTTTTCGCTCACGGTACAACTCCAACAGGGGGGGCATCGGACGATACCGGTGGAGTGCCGGTTTTCACAGCGTGCCCCGGATGAAATGCAGGTTGTGCAGGCGCTCCTTGCGGCGACGCAGGTGGAAGTGTATGCGATCACTCCCCGGCTGGCCTTTCTCGGGACGCAGCAGCTTCCCTGGCCGAACGAGATGCGCCGACAGCTTGCACGGCTTGCGCATGACCTGCTGACGCTGCGTGCAATCAAAGCTCCTCCTGACCCCATTTCTTCGCTGCATACAGCGTACCAGCGCACGCTCCAGCACCTCCACCACGAGGAACTCAGGGCGCTCATAGAGCATGAGGCTGCTGAACCTGCCAGGCAAAGGTCCGCTGTTCCACTGGTGCAGTCCGTCCATACCTTCGAGGAGCAGGCCCTGGCTGCCGCCCACTGTTTCGACGTCACGAAGCCACGGGCACGGCAGTTTGTCACCTGTCTCGGTCATGACCCGGTTGCGCGGATAGACTTTCCCAACTTCCCGTTCTGGGTTGAATGCCGGGTGCCGATTCCAGGGGTGCACCGGATGATCGCTGGAGCGGTATGTTTTCGGGCGACCTATGAATCGCGGCCCCTCAGTCAGCGCAAAGGCGGAGCCTATTACCGGGTGTATGACCGCAAGGGCCAGTGGCGTCTCGATTTTGTGGATACACAGGGCACTTTGCTGTTGCGGCTCCTTTCCTCACCCTCTTCGGCCGACGAGACGTTCTGGCACCTTGACCCCTCACACCTCTGCCCGACGGGTCAGTGTCGGGCAGGTAATGACCCACCCTCTGCCCGGCGTTCGCCTCCGAGCTGCTGTGAGGTGTGCGCACAGGAGCTGGCATTCTGGCAAAGGTGGAGCAACACGTTGCTGGCGCTAGCGCTGCACCAGCCGCCTGTCAGCACGGCACCCCGGCCGGCGCCAGCAGCACCGATAGCGTCACCGCTCGGTGCACCGGATTTACAGAAAACGATGCACGCAGCCTGGCTGATACCACCGCGCCCGGGCAGAACCGGCCGGGAGGAGCAACGAGCAGCTCCGCTCGATCTCGGGAGCAGTCACCCGTTCCTCCTGCTCCTGCTTCAGCAGCACGCAAACCAGTCATTGTGACCCATGCGCTGCTCATCGACAGGTATATCCGCAAGCAGCCAACGCCACAGCAGCAGGACCAGATCGAACAGGCGCAGAAGTTCCTCTGGATGCACAGCGCGTGGGCCATGACCGAGGAGTTGCTCCCAGGAGTAGGCGATGATGCGCTGCTCCGCCTGCCGAAAAACCCGGTCTATATTGAATTCGAGCAACCGCACCCGTTTGCAGGGATGCAGGTGGGCGCCTGCTCGTTCCTCTGCCTGAGCGCCGATGAACGGACGGTGCAGTCGCGTTGGCGGTATACCCTCATTGCCGACGATGGAACACACTGCCCGGACGCTCTTCTACGCCTTTGATGGCAGGAAACAGCAGGGAAGGTGGTCGCTTCCGTCTGACTATGCCTGTCCGGAGCATCAATGCCACCGCGACAAAACGTCTCCCGCGGCAGACTTTTCACCGTCTGTCCGGCATGTCAGCAGTGGATAGATCACGTCACGGGCTGGCTTACCGTTGCCTTGCGCATGCTGGCGGGCGATTTCCAGGAACAGGTGGAGATGCGACAGCCAGAAGAGGTACTCGAAACCTCGAAACGGACGGTCCGGGACGAGCGCACTGGCGAGACAAAAGAGAAAACGATACTGCACCGCTTCCGCGTGATCCGCTATTACGATGCGTGTGTGCGGCGCGGCACTGATCCACAGATACGCCGCGGGTCATGGATGAGTGGCAGGCCGCTGGCTGAGAGCGCATATGATGTCAACCCGCACGCCATCATTTATGTGCAGATCGAGCCACGCGATTACGAACGCACCTACCGCCATGAACGCTACGTGCATATGCGGGGAAAATCACAACACATCGATCCGAAAGCCCGGCTCCAGCCGATGACGGTTGCCACATTCCGGCAATTGCCACAGCGACAACGGATGACAAAAGTCTATGCCTCCACTTTTGAAGCGTGACCAGACACGGCACTCTCGATACATCTTTCTCATCTGCCTTGCACGTGAAAGAAGGAAGAACGATGGAACAACAAGATATTGATCAGCTATTGCAGGCCCTCGATGGCGAAATCGCCCGCCGCCGCCTGCCCAGACCCGTCCGCCTCGTCGTGGTTGGCGGCGTCTACATGCTCTATTTTCTCCACAATCGCACCTCCACACACGACGTCGATATTATCCCCCTGGACTTTCCCGAATTCGATGCAGCCCAATCGGGATACGAAGACCTTCCGCGCTGCCATCACTGCTGTGGCAAAGACCTACCGGCTCAAGCGCGACTGGATGAATGACGTGGTCGCCTCCTTTACGCCCGAACTCGGTCCACTCACCCTCTGGCGGCCCTATCCCAACCTGCACATCTACGTGCCGGAAGCCGAATACATCTTCGCGCTGAAACTCCTGTCAGGTCGGCCAAAGGATGCAGAAGATATCGCGGCCCTGTGCCAACGTCTGGATGTCCGTACCCGTGCGCAGGCCCAGGCGCTGGTAGATCGCTATGCCGACCGCGGTTGGCAGCAGGAATGCCGGTTGGACGCGACGCTCGATGCTCTGTTCTAGCGAAGTATCTCATACCGCACACCAGCACTCCGCTTCATATTATGCTATAATGGTCAGAAGAAGACTGGAAGGAGGGATGCTGCATCATGTGGCCCGAATTGTACACGATACAACATGCCTATCAGGACATCACGGAAGGAATACGGCCCTGGAATGCTCTGGGCGATTTCATGAACTACTTCTTCGGCTATACACCGGATCGGCGCGAGGAACTGGTTCAGGCACCGATCCAGGAGCCGGAGCACCCTTCGCCAGAGCAGCACCGGTGGGCCGTCTTCTGTGCAGCCGCCGTCGAATACCTCTGTTCCACCTACGCTATTGTCTGCCCGTCCTGGGTTCATGATGCCGCCTATGGGCCTCTGCCTGCTCCCTGGTTTGAGGCGCTCGGTGCAGAGAAACCCCAGGTGCAGACACGCTTGCGCCAGGACACTCCGGAGCCATTTGCCCGGCGCAACGTCTTCTGTGGTAGCCGGGTCTTTGCCAACAAGTATGATCTGGCGGCAAAAGTACGTAACCAGCGTTCCGTGCGTGGAATATCACCACTTCCTACTTTGTGACAACTCCCCATGGCTAAAGCCGGAGGCTTCTAGAGGCGCGCCCCCTGAAGGCTCCATTCGAGCCTGGAACTCGGTTTCAAGGGTTGCTGACAGTTGCCAAAAGCTACACCTATCAGATGGTATCTTGCGCTATCTGCACTGGTTTCAAAGAGTCACATCCAGTTGCTAACCGGTGTTTTTCCTGCTATACTCCCTTCATGAGGACAGATGTTCGTGGAAGGAAGGAATATGCGCGACCAGCCGTACTCACCAGCCCTTAACCTATGATGTGCGTTTGCCCGATGAGGCCCAGGCGGACGCCCTCCGCTTACTTGATGCCAGCCGTGGCGTGGTCAATGCTGCACTTGCGATCCTTTGGCCCCATCTCGACGAATTTGCCACCGATCGCCGTAGGCCCGGCCTGGAAACAGGTCGGCAAGTACATCGCAAGCCCAGCCCCGCACGGGGATCGCCAATGGCGCTGCGAAAGTGAAGTGGTTGGCAGAATACTGCGCGCTCAAGCAGAGCGCAAACGCGCGTTTCTCCTGGTGTTGCCCGTTCTCTCGGATGGCTTCATTCGTCCGCAGAACAGAGAAACAACCAGCGGGCAAGAACCGCCCAGCCATTAGGGAAGCCATTGCCACCTTGCAAAAGAGCCTGCAAGAGGATGAGACCAGCTTTGTTGCGTTGCAAAATGTCATGGAACAAGCCTGCAACTTCTTCTTTGCAACACGATCGCTTTCCCACCACTTATGAAGAGCTCCAACCACTTCCACTCCTGAAAGTCGGCATGCTGACGTATGCAGGCGACGACGGCGGCGCAAAAGGCCAAGCCTATCGACTGGCTCTTGATCTGGAGAAGGGTGTGGCGCGGTTCCGCTTCCGCTATCCCGACGAGATAGGAGTCTGGCACTGGCGCAAAGTGGACACCCTCATTGCTTTGCCAGACTGCTGTCCGCGAGCGCCTCACGCAGGGGGAATTGATGGCTCCACCCTGCGCGAAGAGCACCGAGCGGATGGCTCGCGATTCGCGGTGCTGGACTTCATCATCGAGGTGGAGAAAGCAGGCGCGCCGCCTGGGAGAACGTCGAACGCGTGCTGGGGGCAGATTGGGGAGTGCATACGTTACTGACGGCGACAGCCGTCGATGGGCGTAGCGAGCAAGTCGGCAGGCCATTTTTCCTCAATACGGGTGGTTTTGATGGCAGACAGGCACGCACGCGCCGACAAATTGATGAACTCAAGAAGAAGGTGGCCACCTATGAAAGCAACGAGATGCTTTGCCTCTGACCACCCCAAACGAGCATGGTATAACCGGAGGCTTGCGCTCTACCGTCGGGAAATCGAGCAGTGCTGGCGCAAGTATGAACGCCGGAATCGAGCGCTCGCTCATCTGGCCAGCAATGTGTTGCTCTTGTTATGCCAGGTGCATGGCTGCTCCTTGCTTTCGATGGAGTCCTTGAAAACACTGAAATCGACTGGTCGGGGCAAAGGTGTGCGCGGGCGGTGGCGTAACTACCGCAACAATCGACTATACGTGGGGAAATCTGGCGTCTCTTGCGGTACAAATGCCATCTCATTGGCTTGCGCTTCCACACCGAACAGCCCCGAGGAACCTCTCATACTTGCCCGCATTGTGGTCAACCCGCCAAAACATATCGGTCCCCCAGTGAGCGCAACGAGGCAGTCAGGTGGGGGCGGTGGATGTATTGTGATGTCTGTCACTACCATGGGGATCGGGATTATTGCGCCTCGGTGAACATCGCCCGTCTGGGCGTGGCGTACCTCACCCAAATGAAGACGACGAGCAAGGCGCGCTCTTGCTCGATGACTGACCCGCGGGTCAAGCCTGTGTCATATACTGGTGCAGGCTCGGCGTTGCTGTTGCCGCCGACGGGTTCCCATGCCCGCCCGACTGTTTCGGGAAAGGTCTGTTTCTATCCTGGTTGGCCTGGTTCTGCTTTCCTCCAGTCGTCTCAGAAAAAGTCCGTTTTTCTTCGATTGTGTGGATAGCTTAATATGGTAGAGGATAGCTGCATATTTTAGCAACGGTTTGCATCCCGCGTTGCAGGATGTTGAGGGTAGCGTTGTGGTCCCGGTCCAGTTCACCGCCACACACAGCGATGTCAGCGTTCCGAGAGGTCTTTTTTGACGATGGTTCCACAACCGCTATACCTCTGTCTGGTATAGCCGGGGTTGACCAATATCACACGAGAACCGGCCCTTCCTGCTTTGCTCTGGCATAACTGTTAGAACTGGCCAGCCGGCATCAGAGATACCTTTGATAGCGATTCACCGGCTTGCGTGCCTGTTTGTGATGAAAATCGCACGCTGGTTGCGGATGTGGCGATGGTTCTTCCCAACCACCTGCGCCGCAGAAAAGCGGGGAGCGCCGCGCCGCTAGTTGCGTGACGATGCCTCTTGCACCCGTTTCAGTTTGCGTTCGCCCCTGCGCAGATTGCGGGGATTGTCAATGGTTTAACCCGTCGGAAAGGGTCGCAAAGCACAGCAACACTCGTCAACTCCCACCACTGCTTCGCCAGGACGAGAGACCGGGGCTTGTTCCACATCACAGGTGAAGTGACTGACGTACCAGTGCCGCCCTTCCCGTTCTCTGGCCGCTCTCGATAAGTGGGTCAAGAGCGTTCTCTCGCCGCATTGCCCCATGAGCAAATCGATACGCCAGATGCAGCGTCGAACCTATTTGGGTGAGGCAAGTCGAGTGTTTCCCACATTATCCAGGAACTCCCCGGTCACAACAATATCAGTTTAAGCATGGATGTGTACTCATATGTCCTACAAGGTATACCGGGAGCCGATTCTCTGTCTGGATACCGTCCCGGGAACCGATCAACGGGAGGCATACAGGATGTGCAAGCAGAGCTGATTCCTGTCAGACAGCAAATCCCCCTCCAGACAAAAGCGTCTCAAGTGGCTCTACAGGCCGATTGAGACGCATGGGGTGCCGAAGAATGCCGAAAGGGGATACGCAAAATGTCGTTCGCTGACGTTCGTGGGTATCCCTCCTGTGGCTTCTAGAGCGGGTTCGCGTTCAGCCACGTTCGTGGGTGTTCGCTGCTGGTTTTCGGCGTTCCTGTCAAGATTCCTGTCAGCGCCGATGGAACAATTTGTTATAGGCTCGTGGGCGGAAAGAGGATGACTCTGGTTTTTCAATGACGATTGAAGTCGCTCGGCTCTGTCAGTCCTCTCACCTTTGAACAACAATTGACGTACGTTTCCACGTTCTCATACGCTACGAAAGCGGGTCAAGATCAACTCGGGGAACCGACTATGCAGGAGTGTCAGAAGCTGCGGAGCTTTTAGCCCCAGCGGAGTGTCACTTCGCTACCAGTAGCCTAAAGGACAGAGCCAAAAGCGGACACCATCAAGGTCGTACACCGACCCGAATCAGCCAAAAGCAAGCCAGGCGATGATTGCATTCTTTGCTGAGCCATCCTATGGACGACGCCGTATCCTCAAGATGACATATACCAGGCCACCAATGACAATGATGACGATTCCAATGCCGATAAGCACGAGAAGAATACCATCCACTCTCCTCGCAGATGACGGCGTGGTGGTAGGCGAATGGGTTGGAGTTGCTATTAAAGGTATGGTGGTCGGTAGTGGTGGGGTTACGGCCAGGGTTGGTGTCAGCAGTGGTGGCAGCATGGGCTGCACCGGCAGGCTGTTATTGGCTACTGGCAGCATCACCGCCGGATTGGGGCTGTTCTTACCAGGCAGCGGTGAATACGGATTATCGTAGATAGTTGGCTTTGTACCGACGTTGAGGGTCTTGGTGATGCTGCGCTTGCCGACAGGTGAATTGACAGTCAGCTTCAGGGTGTAGGCGCCTGTTGAGGTATAGGTATGAGTGACGGAGACACCACTGGCGGTCGTGCCATCGCCGAAGCTCCATGTGTAGCGTAAAGCATTGCTATCATGGGTGAGGTCAAAGGAAGCCTTCGCATCGAGGGAAATACCCTGCCCAACTTGCGTCTGACCCACATCGCTGATAGCGGCAATTGGATTACCGTCGGGGGCAGCTTGCCCAAGCATGTCCGGCTGGTTAAGCATCCAAGTGGTGAGCATAGCAGGCAAAGCTAGAGCTAGAGCTACGGCTGAAGCGGGACGTGTCGTGCCGCTGACATAGGTATTCATCATTTGCAGCGTGTCCACGGGCAGATCATACGGATAGGCCCATGCAGGCGGGTTCGCGTCATAGTATGTCTGGTCGCCTGTGAGCGTGACGACAGGCAGACCTGCATAAATAAATGGCACCTGGTCGCTGTTACTTGAGGGGTCATCCTGGATGTGGATATTGTTCTCCTGGTTTGCGCTAAAGATGGGCTGGGAGGCGTTCTGGTTATTACTGTCATAGTAGAGAGAGTTTGATAGCCAACTGCCTGAAGCTGAGCAAAGACGGCGGAAATGGCTTGCTGCCAGAGCGAGCGAAAGCGAATGACGCGCTCACGTTGTGTTGGAGTCAGATGGACGCGACCAGGATAGGCGGCAGTATTCTGCAAGGGTGTGACGTCAATGTAGTCAGGCAAAAACGGGTTGGAGAGTTTGCCAAGGTAACGTGCCGGATAGTTGATGCCGCTCTGCTCTTCATTGAACATGGCGATGACGTTTGAGAGATCGCCATTGATGGTGCTATTGAGGTAGTGAAATGAGCCGAAGAGCCCCTGTTCTTCAGCATCAAAGATCACGAAGCGCACGGTACGTGCTGGATAGACGTTGTGGCTGTGCCAGTAGTCGCCCATAGCTTTGCCTACACCCAGTTCATAGGCACAACCGCTGGTATCGTCATAAGCCGACTGAGTTGAATTGGCTTTCCCATCATAGTGACAGCCAAGCACAACCTCCTGCTCAGGATGAGTCACGCCGGGAACGGTGACCTCCATATTGAATGCCGGGAGGATTGCCGCACGTTCTCTCCACCCTTGAATGGGAAATGCGTCTCTGCGCATCTGTGGCCCAAAGCCCAGGAGATTCTTGACCATCTCCTGTGTCCAATAGGCGGCAAATTGATCATGTCCCTGGTTGGACACAAAGCCCGCCTCACGCCTCTGAAAATTGGTGGTCGTGTACACCAGCTGGTTATAAATATAGGTAGGGTCAACGACCGGAAAGTCTGCGAGAGCGGATGGCTGGTAGGCATTGAAGGGAGGACGAAGAGCAGCAGAGGTGCAAACGGGTAGTAAAAAGCTCAGAGTAAACAGGAGCAAAAAGCAGCTATAGCGTACGCGGCGCAGCATAACATCTCTCCTACTGATAGGCGTTCACCTTCGCGACTATCGTATGGTATCGCATACACGAGACACCTGTCCCTATCAGGATAGCTCTATCATACACGAAAAGTCGTGTATATGACTGTGAGATTGCGCACACCTCTCGAAACTGGGTGATGGTTATGTTGCAAAAATGATGGCGACCCTGTAAACCTGGGCTTATTCTGCTGATCGGTACAACCCACTCTCGCGGTGACTCCTAACGAAAGACAATTTTATGGTATTATTCTCTAAGAGTGGGTGGCCGTTGAAACGAAAGGTGACACTGATAGTGACAATTTCTGGCGAGCAACCCTATGTCTTCCATTGTAATGAAGGGGTCTCATGACACCATATGAACTTCATCAGGCAGTCAAAAAGGGAGATCTGCGTCACGTCAGTGAGCTTTTGAGTACAGCACGCCCGGAAATTGCTTTAAACGAGCGCGATCGTAGGGGGTGGACGCCTCTGATGTACGCAGTTTCCGACCCTAAAGCCGATGTCAAACTGTTGCGCACCCTTCTTCATCATGGTGCACGTATTGACCAGGGCAATTTTGTCTCCTTTGCCCTCGGCACTGGCGATCCCAGGAAAATTGCAGTGCTTATAGAAGCGGGAGCAGATATTCGTTACCAAAGCGAGCACGGCTATGATGCTCTGGTGAATGCCGTTCATGGACGGGATGTGTTGCATGACCCGCATTTGATCGAACTCTTGAATCTGCTGATTGCGAACGGCGTGTCCCTGACTGGCATGACCACGTATGGGGAATCAGGGGTTCGTGTATTGTCGCGTATTGGGCGGTTCGATGCCGTCCAGTTCCTGCTCAAAGCCGGGGCAAATGCGAACGATTTGAAATTAACCCCGCTTATTGAGGCTGTCGCGTTTGGTTCACTTACTGACGTTGAAGCTGTCATCGAGAGTGGCGTAGATTTGGAAGAGCGCGACTATTGGGAAAGAACAGCTTGGCTTATTGCTATTCAAATCGGGGACATCCCTAAGGCAAAGCTTCTTCTTGAGCACAGTTCGGATGAAAAGGACTCGGACTGGACGAATCATCTTTCCTTCTCTGGAAGTGGGCGTCACCCAGACATACCCCCAGGGCAGGAGCGGCGCGTCCACTGCTCATCACGCGTCGCCGACCAGAGGTGTACCCATGCCTCCAGTCTATCACAGGTTTTGTGAGACGATCTCACTCATACGCTCGAGGTCGAGCAAGTATCCGAGCAGAGACGGCAAGCTCTCACAGGAGGATTTTTACGATGAACGCTGACGCAACACGAGAGCAGATCGTGGTCATTGTCGGTGCCGGGCTCGCCGGCGGCAATGCGGCTGTGACCCTCCGAGAAGAGGGATGGCAGGGTCGCATCGTGCTCCTGGGCGCGGAGCCGGGCATTCCCTTCGGCCGTCCGCCGCTGTCCAAAACGTATCTGCGGGGTGAGGAAGACCTCGGTGCCTGGTACGTCAAGCCCGCCGACTGGTATGGCGAGCACGACATTGAGCTGCGCACCGGCTCCACCGTGCGGCAGGTGGATACCGCCCTCAAGCAGCTACGACTCGCCAGTGGAGCCACGGTGGACTACGACAAGCTGGTGCTCTGCACTGGCGGCAGAAACCGGAATTTGGCGGTGCCCGGAGCGAACTTGCCGGGCGTCTATCAGCTGCGCACGGTCGCGCAGTGTGATGCGATCCGTCAGGTCGCCCAGCCTGGTGCACGCGCTGTGGTGATCGGCATGGGCTTTATCGGCTCTGAGGTGGCCGCCTCGCTGCGCCAGATGGGCCTGGAGGTCAGCGTGGTGCTCCCCGGAGCGGCACCGCTTGCCACGGTCCTGGGCAACGAGGTCGCCGCCGTGCTCGCAGCGATTCACCGCGAGCATGGGGTTCATCTCGTGACGAACGACCAGGTGATCGGCTTCGAGGGTGGCAACCGGGTGGAGCGCGTGTTGACGGCGAAGGGAGCACAGTTCGCGTGCGACCTGGCCGTCGTCGCTATCGGGATCGCGCCGGCCACCGACGCGCTCGCTGGCAGTGCGATCGCCCTGGACAACGGGATCCTCGTGAATGCGCGCTGTCAAACGAGCGTGCCCGATGTCTTTGCCGCAGGGGATGTGGCCAACCTGCTGCACCCGGTCTTCGGCAGGGTGCGGGTGGAGCATTTCAACAACGCCGAAAAGCAAGGCCGTGCGGTGGCCCACGCCGTGCTCGGCACGCTGCAGGCGTATGAGTATATCTACAGCTTCTGGTCTGACCAGTACGACCACAAGCTGGAATACGTGGGGTTTGCCAGGAGCTGGGAGCGCATGGTTCTGCGCGGCAGCTCCGAAAGCAGAGAGTTCCTGGCCTTCTACCTGACGCGGGGCATCCTGCAGGCGGCTTGCGGACTGAACCGTGGGGGTGACCCGGAACTCGAGGCTGATGCCGAGCTGCGCGTGTGTCAGGACCTGATTCGCGGCCGCATCCGACTCTCGGAAACCGCCCTGGCGGATGATCGTGTGGACCTGCGGTCGTTGAACACCGCTCCGCAGTGAACACGGTGCTGCCGTAAGAGCCCGTACGCCTCTCCAGCTTCCCCGATCCGGCCAAGAGCCGTGTAGGTCAGCGCCAGAGCGCCAGAGAGCAGGGCATACCCGAGATCGTGGCGCGGTGAAGAGAACTGCGGTTGTTCGGAGGCAGCGAGGTTGTGCATCGGGGGTTCGGCAGAGGTGAGTACTTGCTGATAAAACCCACTGTGGGCAAACAAGTACATGACGCAGCCGAAGAGAGCGAAGGGCTCAAAGGTGGCTGGGGGGGATTGGGCAAGGCAGCCCCCCAGAGGTTCGTTCGTGTGGGGTCATGGCCTCCCAGATTGCCAAGGCCGCCTGGATATCGACCAGGCGGCTTGCTCTTCGCGCAGGATGAAATGGAGAAAGGCACGACACGCCAGCGCCTGCATGAGGAGTGCTTGCTCACCAATGGCTTGTGCCAGGCGCAGCCCCCGGCTGACCAGTGCGAGACAGGGTCGAGGAGAGGAACGCGTCGCAACAAGCTGGAGGAAAGTGCAGAAACGCTCGACGATGAGCTGGTGAAGCAAGGGAGGGAGTTGCTCGCCTGGAAGATCAAGCAGCTTCCAGCCTTCTCTCTGCTGCTGGCACAGCCTCTGTTCTTCCAGGGAGTGAAGCAATTCCTCGATATAGAGCGCGTTCCCAGCCGTGTGCTTCTGGAGATAGCGGATCAGGCGCTACTGTTGCGCCGGTGGCAGGTGGAAGCGTTCGCGGAGTAGAGCGGTTACCTCCTCTGGATCCTGTCATCGTGCCGTCGTTGGACTGCCAGTCCACGCACCTTGACAGGGGGAAGGCTCGCCATCGAACACCCAGGTGCCTGAGCCCTGCTGGCCTGTCGCTGCAATGACCCCGCTCACCTCAACATCGATTTGCGACCCCACGCCTCCCTGGTCGTCTTCGAGCACCACGTCGGCATCGAAGCGCCCTTGTGTTACCCTCCAGGGAGGATCATTGCTTACCTGCACATCGCTCACACTGTAGGTGATGCTCGCACAGCTTATCTGAGGGATCTGGAAGGCAAAATCGGTGATGACCGTTCGGTCGTTGGTGAGATGAAACTCAAAGGTGCCTAATCCAGGAGCCGTCGCTTTCCACCAGCCGGGTCCGGTTGTGCTCTGCAGCGCGGCGTTCCCTGGCCAACTGAACAGGCCGAATCCCGCCAGAACAGCGGCCAGCGTGCCAAGGACACCCAGGCTCAGCGCCAGTCCGACGAGAAGGACTTTCCGCCCGGGACGGCGGCGAGGGAACGTTGAGGGGGCAGAGGCAAACATGGACTGTTGTGGGTGAGACGCAGTGAGCAACGTGGGTCGCGCAGCGCCGCAGGCAGGACAGAATGGCCCCTGGCCAGTAGAACGGGCTCCACAGGATGGACATTGCATGGGCATCATCGAAGCATCTCCTTGATACTGTATGATCACTACGTTTCATGGCTGACCGGGTATCCCTTCAGGTCAGACTCAGCAATATGATCGAAAAAGATGATACCAGAATGAAAGCGATCTGACAATACGCCGCACCCGCCCGTGTGGTTCTACCTCACCGGCGTGCTGCAAAATAAGGACCCTTCACGAACGAGCTTGTTCGTTCTCTCGCACCAATAGGGGATTTGCTTGCATGACTGGTGAGAGAGCATTTCCTCGCGCATTCCCCCTCTCCCGTACTTTGTTCGTTTGATGAAGGACCCGATTTCTCCACCAATACCGCTTCAGGGAAGAGCCCTTCATAGTGTCGTTCCCGCGAGGCACTCACGTAGGGCTACACTACGCCCAGGGGAAATGAGAAGCAGAGGGGAGATGCTCTGACAGCAGAGACCGCGTACACATTGCGCCTGCGACCAGAGAGCTGAGCCACTTGAAGCGTGCCGTTGAAATGGAAAAAATGCTCATTTCTTTCTCCCTCCAAAAAGCTGTCATGACGGTAGCGTGAAGAAGAGGAGAGCTTTCCTCTCGTACAAAAAACCGTTCTTGCGTCCTTCTTGGTTGAGCATCATGCAATCTGAAAAGAGGGAAGGAGAGGAAAAGTTCAAGCGTGCAATGTGTGAGAACGGGTGGACGCAGGAGCCATTCCAGCGCTTTCAAGACTAGCATCAGCGTGCGGCCACGGTGTAACCGAGCCAGGGAGGGCATGTGAACCTGGTGCAAGCGCCTGGTGATCAGGGTACCATCGATAGGGCCGGGGATGCGGCCTCGCATGGACTGCCGAGGAGGTGCCAGAACGCGCTGCGTCGACTGGGACCCCGCGTGCAAAGTTGGTGGGGCATGCAAGCGAGGGTGCGAAGGTTTGGCAATCCTGGTTCCTGTCAAGCTTCCCTGTCATTCACTCCACTACCCCGCGCTGCTCTCGCCTCGGGCCGCTTGCCATGGGGCTTCATCAGTGGGGATGCCGAACAGAAGACTTCGATATGCCGAAGGGGGGACTCGAACCCCCACACCCTTTCGAGTACAACGCCCTGAACGTTGCGTGTCTACCAGTTTCACCACTTCGGCTGGTTGGTTGCTTGGTTTACCTTGCCCTACCTGATTGTTTGGTCGGATGGTGGGCTGGCACTATATTACTGTATCTCTTGTGACTTGTCAAGAGGATTTTTGAGGGTTTTTGCGCTATTTCAGAGCTTTTGGGCTTTTCACTTTTCTATTTCGTTTCCTCTTTCTGGCAAACATCTAGTAAACGCTAGCGACCCGGCAATAAGATGAGAGATTATGGTATAATGCGGTGGAAAATCCTGATTTGTGTAGCATGTCGTGGTGTCTTTCTGTCTCATTTTTTGTGAGGAGCTGAAGCGTACATACCCTGTAACGGTGTAATTGTGAAACCATTCGAGGGTATTTCTGGATATTTCTTGAGGAGCCTTTTATGCAACATCAGAGAGCGCAATCTCCTATGCGGGCGGCGATTGATATTGGCAGTAATACTATTCATGTGGTGGTGGCTCGCTGTATGCCCAATGATCTGGATATCGTGGCGGATGAGGTGGAGATGGTGCGCATTGGCGAGAGCGTGACTGCCAGCTGGAGAGATTTCTAGTGAGAAACGCGATGCCGCTCTGGCTGTTTTACGCGAGTACCAATCGCTGGCAGAGAAACATGGGGCCGAGGAAGTGCTGGTGGTGGCAACGGAGGCTATTCGCCAGGCGAAGAATAGTGCCGAGTTTGTGGAAGATGTGCGAAAAGAAACCGGGCTCATCGTTCATCTGGTGAGCGGCAATGTCGAGGCGACGTTGACATTTTTTGGCGCAACATATGAAGAGGCGAAAAAGCCGAATGCCCCGGCAGAGATTGGCGTGATGGACCTCGGCGGCGGCAGCACAGAGTTCGTGACGGCGAAAAATATGCACATTTCCTGGCGTATCTCGATTCCCGTTGGGTCGGGCTGGCTGCATGATCGCTATTTGCCATCCAACCCGCCGGCGGAGGACGAATTGGCGGTTGCTGAGACGTTTCTCCAGACGTATTTGCAAGGGATGCGCATGAAACAGCAGCCGCCAATGCTGATTGTGACCGGCGGCAGTGCCAATTCGCTTTTTTATCTGGCACAGCAGGCATTCCGCTTGAATGGGCGGACACCTCACCTGACGCTCGATAACTTGATGCATTGCGAAGGGCTGCTCACCGCTCTTCCGGCGGAAGAGATCGCCCAACGCTACGGGCAGCCGGTCAGTCGAGCGCGTATTTTGCCCGCGGGGGCGTTGATTATCCGTGAGGTGATGGTGCGCCTGGGGTTGCGAGAAATCGCGGTTAGCCCACATGGCATACGTGAAGGCGCGTTGCTGGCGCGTACACGCTTCGGCGAGCAGTGGTTGCAGAGGGTCGAGGCCGAGAAGCAGAACGGTGGCGGTGGCGCAGGTGTCCAGTTCGATGCTGGCAATACTGAGGTCGGCGAAACGTTTGTGCAATCGGGGAATCGTCTCCTGCGCGAGCGAGTGAAGAAGGTGCTTGAGTGGCGTGACGATGTACTTCAGGATGAGGATATTGAGGCGGTGCATAAGATGCGCGTGGCCTCGCGTCGCTTGCGGGCAACACTTGATGCCTATGAGCCATGTTGCGAGCCGAAACAGTTTAAGAAAGTATATCGCCAGGTGCAGTATATCGCGGACATGTTGGGCCGCGCCCGCGATACGGATGTCATGTTGCAGGGATTGCAGCAGCAGCTTGCACAGGTGGCAAGCGAGGAGCAGGCTGGTGTGGCATGGTTGGTGAAGCGACTGGGTATGTATCGCCAACAGACGCAAGACGAATTGGCTGCACTTTTGAAGGCACTGGACGAAAATGCTCTAGAACGGGATATTCAGGCGTGTATTAAGGAAGGGACGGTACACAATGGCAAAAGCTAAACCCATTACGGGACTGGATATTCATGCGTCCACCGGAAAGAATGCGCGAGTTATCGCGAAAGTGCGCATGGAGGAGTTCTTTAGCTGGGAACAATACGTGGGAAACCCCTACTATGTGCGCGAATTGCACGACCTGCGTATCGCGGCAAAACGCCTGCGCTACACACTAGAAGTGTTCGAAGATGTGTTGCCGGAGGCGTGCGCATTGGTGATCAAGGAGTTAGAGCAAATTCAGGAAGAATTGGGCAACCTGCACGATAGTGACGTGATGATTGCACTCCTGCGTCTGTGCATGGGCAGTCAGGACAGCGGGGCAATCTATGAGCAGGCTCTTGCACATGCGAACGGTGCGAAAAAGAAAGTGAAGGGAGCAAAAAAAGTGCAAAGGGTGTGAAGATACTGCTGCAACCGGAACTGGTGCGCGACCTTGTTGACCTGGCGGTAGTACCAGGCGTGGAGGAGCGTTATGGCCTGGAGCAACTTTTGCTCCAACAACAGCAACGCCGCGAAGAACGCTATCGCACGTTTCGTCAACACTGGTACTCCTTGCAGGAGCGGGACTTCAAGCATGAGATGCTGAGTGCATTAGATATGTAACGTGTGAAACATGTAAGACATGTAAGACATGTGGGATAGGTGACATATAATATGCTGGCGCGTATTTGATAGTGCTGATAATGCTGAATAATGCTGACGGGGAGTACGCGCTGTTTTTGAACGACGGTTTTCGAGTAGTTCTGTACAGGTATACAGGCATACGAAGGTGGTATAGCAGATGATCATACCGTTTCCGATTGAGGATGAAGAATTGGGGTGGCGGCAACTTTCTGAGCCAGCCGCCGAAGAACTCCGTTTGAGTGGCGGCTTGCTCGTTGAAGATTGGCCTCACGCTCGCCAGGTAACACGCCTTTCTCTGCAATTGTTTGATGCGACACAACCTTTACATAAGCTCAATAAACATGCGCGCCTGCTGCTTGAACGTGCGGCGTTTTTGCACAATACGGGGATGATGATTGAATTGCGCCGTCACCATAAACACTCGTTTCGCTTAATCAAGGAAACCGCACTGCCTGGCTTCACCAATGAAGAGCGTCATGAAATCGCCTGTATAGCGCGTTACCACCGTCGTGCTTTGCCCAGCACTTCGCACGAAGAGTACGCCGCCTTACGCCATTCTGCCCGTAAGCGTGTTTCTGCTCTTTCCGCTCTCTTGCGTATAGCGGATGCCCTCGATTATAGCCATGATGGGCGTGTCTTGTCGTTGGCCGCCGAGCCGGAGCTATGCACGAATACTGTCTATACAATCGGTCTCTGGTTGCGCTCTCTCGCCGACCTTGACGCCGAACTGGAGCAGGCCGATGAAAAGGCTGACCTCTTCGAGAAAGTGTTTAAGCGCAAACTAAATTTTCTCTTACATCAGTAGGTGCCCGATTTATCGCGCCCAAGCACGAGTGAAGCAATGTGCCCGCCCTTGCCTGATGTTTACCACCAGACTATTCGCTTATCTGGTGCAGCACTATCGCCGCTCCGCAGGCGGAGGATGGGTGAATCCATAGTACGGGATGAGTGGATTCTTTGTAGGTATAGGTTGCACCATGTGCGTCGAGGTAGCGACGTGCTTGTACGATGTCTTGAACGCCGAGGGTGATGCGGCAGAGGCTTTCGCCAAATGTGCTGAGATAGCGAGTGAGCGACCCTGGCTCTGGCAAGAGTTCGGTATTCGGCTGGCTTAATTGGCTTTCATCTGTGCTGCTAGAAAGTGGCAAGGGTTCGGCAAGCTCAAAGCTTTGCTGGCTGGCTGGAATGAGGAAGGCAGTAAGCATAGCTTCCCAATCGTCTACATCGCCGGTGAAGGCTTCGGATGGCTGCAGGCCATAAATGCCTTGAAAGCGCGGAGTGGCTTCCGCCAGATTCTCTACGGCGATGGTGGTGCTGAGAACTTTGCTGGCTCCAAGTGGATGTTCTGGTGGTTCCGTCCAGCCTGCAAGGCGGAAGCGGCGTTCCTCACCGGTGCTATCATGCTGGATAAGGAACGGGTAGTGCTGCGTCAGGTCGGGTTGTTCGATATCAGTGCGCGACCATGCGCGGGAACGACCATCGGATGCCTTCAGTTCGCCCGGATTAGGGCCGATGATAGCGACTCCACGCTGGCGCATCGCCTCGCTATCGGCCTCAATATCATCGCAGGTGAGGACAAAATTGAGATAGCCATCACCATTTGCCAGCCTGTCGAGTATACTTTGTTGTGCCTCGGCTGGTTTATTCACGGTAATCAGCTCAAGATAAGTATCACCAATGACGATAATGCGATTCGCTGTACCACCGGTTGGATGAATGCCGCCGCCGCTTGCCAGCAACCCCAGCTTTTCAGCGAAAATCATCGTGGCTTGCTCCAGATCGTGAACGCCAATAATGATATGGTCTAATGAGGTTAGCATTGTTCGCTCCGTGATAATTACCAGTTTTTTGTCTTGCTATGGAATAGTATAGCATAGAATAGGACGAGCAAAGCAGCAAATTCGGTATCTGGCGTCGCCAGATACCGAATTTGCTGCTTTGCTCGTCCTATTCTATGCTAAAAAACATTAGCCGCGAGAGCGGGCCAGTTCGCGTACATCGCGTCCGTCAGGGGTGCGGTCGCGGTTGCGGTTCAAGCGGTTCAGGCCAAGCTCGCCTTTGTCCCAGATGACCAGCAGCATACTGGCATTGAAGATGGACGAATAGGTACCACTGAAGATACCGATCAGTAGCGCACCGGTGAAGGTGCGAATGGTAACGCCGCCGAAGAGTGTCAACGCGCTCAACGTGAAGAGGACGGTGAGTGATGTATTGAGCGAACGCGCCATCGTTTGCACGAGACTGGCATTCACGATCTGCTCAAACGTTTCGGTGGTGCGTCGTTGCGAATTTTCGCGGATACGGTCGAACACCACGATAGTATCATGCACTGAGAAACCGCAGACGGTTAATACGGCGGTGATGAAAAGCGTGTCTACCTGGACGCCGAATAGCCAGCCCAGAATAGAAAAGACGCCGAGTACCACCAGCACGTCGTGCAATAGAGCGATGATAGCACAGACACCGTAACGCCAGGGCCTTGCTACTTTGCGGAACGAGAACCAGATGTAAAGCAGGATAAGGACCGAGGCTGCCAGCACTGCGAGGAACGCTTTGTTCGTTGTATCGGAAGCGACCGTAGCAGTTACCACCGAGTTCTGGGTGACGGCAGTATAAGCGTTCTGCGAACTCAGGAAAACTGACCGAATGGCAACAATGCCAGCCGGTGTCAGGGCTGTACTGGTGCGCAAGCTGATTGTACCGGTCGTTTGGCCTTGCTGGATGTCAGCGATAGATACCTTAATGGTGGCCTGGGGGTTCGTCGCTGGCGTTGTGGTCGTGGTTGGTGTAGTTGTAGCCGTTGGTGTGCCTGCTGCACCTTTGCCGCTTGTTGCGGTAGCCGTAGCTTTGGCATTTGCCTTTGCGGTAGCTGTGGCCGTAGCATTCGCATGTGCTTTTGCGGTAGCCGTAGCTGTGGCATTCGGGGTTGGCGTTATGCCGACTGCGGGACCAGTGGTAGGAGTAGCAGCGGCGCTGGAAGAACCTGTTTTGCTCAGATCGGTTGTATTGGGCAAGCTCTTGAGTAACTGTTGAACTTCGGTAGTCGAAGGCGCTTTGTTTGAAGGAAAGTTAGTGATAGTGACGACTGTCACTACTTTTCCATTATATGTCAGAGCTTCAGGATCAACAGAGAGGCTCTTTCCATAGTAATTCTGCAAATCGGTGATGATTGCTTGTTCGACATTGCTATCAACATGGGTATTCAAGCGTACCCAAATGAATTGCGTGGCCTTCATCGCTGGCGTATTGCCAGTATCACCTGTCTGGACCTCTAAGTCTTGCAAGTTGAGTGACTTGACGGCCGTGCGCACATTGGCAGGCGAGACTGGTATATTTGGGCGCACCTCGATGGTTGAACCGCCGGCGAAGTCAATACCGACATTGAGGTGGAAGAAAATGAGCGATATCGTGCCTGGGACAATGACTACCAGCGATATCAGCAAGAATAGATAACGTCTTTTTACAAGGTTGAACACGACATGCTCCTCTATAATGTGCCATTGCGCCGCGCCAGGGAAGCAGATGCCGTGGCGAGTGCGCTGGCAGGTAGTCCAAACAGGGCCGGATGGCTGATCACGCCTGTCGGCACCAGCAGATTCAGGAAGGTGCGTGTGACGACGACTGCGGTAAACATACTGATCAAAACACCCAGGAACAGGGTTGTCGCGAAACCAGCAATAGTGGCGGCACCGTAGTTACTACCAAAGTAGAACAGCACGGCGCAGGTGATCAGCGTCGAGATGTTTGAGTCGCGAATAGAGGGCCAGGCACGCTTCCACCCGATATCAATCGCCGAGGACAGCAATCTGCCCGCTCGTAGCTCCTCTTTGACACGTTCAAAGATCAGCACGTTCGCGTCTACCGCCATACCAATAGAGAGAATGAAACCCGCGATACCCGCCAGAGTCAACGTCGCGCCGATCAATTTGAAGACGGCGAGTGTGAACAGCGAGTAGAGTACCAGTGCGCAGTCTGCCAGTAGCCCAGGCAAGCGGTAGTACAGTAGCATAAAGAGCATCACGATGCCGAGGCCAATGGCACCGGCAATGTAGCTCTTCTGGATAGAGTCCTGACCAAGCGTCGCGCTAACCGTCTCCGAGCTTATGATATTGAGCGACAGAGGCAAGGCACCGTACTGCAAGACGGTGACTATTTGCTGCGCTTGTGCCGACGTAAATTGGCCGGTAATAACACCGGGACCATTAATGGCCTGCTGAATATTGGCGGAAGAGACAACTTTACGATCGAGCGTAATGGTCAGCCCATAGTTGACGTACTTTTGTGTGAAAGCACCGAATTTTGCAATGGCGTCGCCTTGCATCTCAAAATTGATCTGGATAGCACCTGTTGATTGATCTGTACCGACACTTACCTGTGAAGGATCGAGGTCTTTACCGGTGAACGCTGGCTGCGGTGGATTGCCAGGATTGTACTGTGCGTATTGCGTCGGGTCGAATGCGGCACCTTGCTGCAAAATGGCCGGGGGACTCGACGTAGTACTTGATGTAGGGCCGGTATTCCAAAATTCGAGTACGCCCGTCTGGAGCAGCGTTTGAATCTGGGCAAGCTGGTTGCCGCTATTCAGGCCGGGCAGTTCGACATCAATGCTCTTGTTGCCGTTGCTATCGCTCAGAATGCTAATACTTGGCTCAATAACACCAAAGCTCCCGCTGACGCGCTGGGCGATGTGATTCTCGACATTGCCAATTTGACTGTCTATAGTTGCCTGGCTGTATTTTTTCGGGTCTGGTGCCAGCAGGACACTGACGCCGCCTTGCAAATCAAGCCCCTCGTGGATTGACCAGGGATTGCTGATACCGTGCCAGGAGGTGTTAGGCCAGAAGTCAACGAATCCGGCACCAAGTGCCAGTAGAACAATAAATAGGAGGAGTGTGAGTGTTCCTCGACGCATAACTTTTATTTCCCCTCACTCTATCTTATTTTGGATAGAACGTTAAACGCTACCTTGCTGCTGATTCAGGACGCAATATGCGCCTTCGCTTATGTATTCCCGTGCAGTATAGCATAGTTATGCCACGTTGCATATCCCTAAATTTTTACACGAGTAGCTATCCATGACTTTAGTCACTCATAAAACATGCCTTGCAACAACCCTGTACTAAGCCTTTAGGATGGCGTGTCAAGTCAAATGAAAATGTTACCGAACGATGATGGTTGACAAATATCCTGCTATGTGGTTTAATTGCCTGAGGAATATAGCTTATTGTTATATTCCTGTAAAATTCTCTAACTTGCGTGGGCTATGGTGGAGAAAAATACAACATTTTAGAGCTTCTAGCGTAGCTCTAGAGGAGCATGTTTTACGGGTGCCGGGGAACAGCGAGGTTTCTCATATCATACATACATTGGAGATTTTCGTTTTCTTTTCGTACTATGCGTATAGAAGGAAGACATTGGACACTACTCAGGGATCATTTTTTGTTTATCATGTCTGTTTTTTCGAACGAGAGAAGGAGTATACAACATGGATGATGTACAGGCACAGGCTGTAGAGGGTTCCCAAACAAATATGCCGCCGCAAATGGGCGATGGTCATATCGTGATGGACGTGCGCGATATCACGAAGAGCCTCCCGCTGGGTCGCGAGAAGATAGAAATACTGAGAGGAATTAGCTTCCAGATTAAGAGTGGTGAATTTGTCTCTATCGTAGGGCCATCGGGTTCGGGCAAAAGTACGCTGCTCGGCATTATCGCGGGACTGGATAATCCGACGACCGGGCAGGTGTTGATTGATGGCGTAGATATTACGCGGATGACGGAAGGGAAGCTTGCCGAGGTGCGCAACCACAAAATCGGCATGGTTTTCCAGGCATTTAACCTGATACCGACGTTGACGGCGCAGGAGAATGTTGAAGTGCCGCTGTATGTAGGGAAGCACAAGGGTGCCCCCTCCGCTCGTGCCAAAGAGTTGCTCGGTCTGGTGGGACTCTCTCATCGTCTTGGCCACCGTCCCAATCAGCTTTCCGGTGGTGAGCAGCAGCGCGTGGCCATCGCTCGTGCGCTGGCGACCGACCCGGCCTTTGTGATTGCCGACGAGCCGACGGGTAACCTGGACGCCAAGAACGGCGAGAATGTGCTGGAACTGATTGCCTACTTGCGTGCCCAGACCGGTAAGACCTTTATCATTGCAACGCACGATCCCGAAATTGCCTCTCACGCCGGCCGTACTATTCGTATTGTGGACGGCAAGATTGCGGAACTTGATACGGCGGGGGGACGAATTACACAATGAAAGCCTCGATGTACTTTAATTACACCTCAAGGTCGCTGATTCGAGGTGGGCAGCGCACTGTGCTGGCGGTATTCTGTGTTGCCGTTGGCGTGATGGCGATTGTGGCTCTGCAACTGGTAGGGCAGATGATCAACAACTCCTTTACGAGCAATGTGCGCGATGCCAATGGCGGCGATATATCGGTCAGTTCCTTTAACCAGCCGTTCAAACAGAGCGATCTATCGTTCTTTGACAATCTCAAGAGTCAGGGGACGATTGCCAATTACACGGCGGTGATCAACACGAATGGCTCAACGGGTGTGGCGGCTTCGGCGACCAACGCCTTCAGTGTGATTGTCGTCGATCCGAATACCTTTCCACTTGTGACGCCGCCCACGTTCTCGAACCCATCCAATGGTTCCCTGTCGTCGTTGCTAACAAATGATCAGGTGATCATTGACCAGAATCTGGCGGACCAATATAACAAAAAAGTTGGTGACAGCATCGCTGTGCATGTGAGTTCACAGAACTCGGCTGCAATCATTGTGAATGTCAAGATTGCCGGTATTGTCAGCGACTCCGGCGTGTTCGCGCAATCGAATGACTTTATGGTCATTTCGCTGACTGACTACCAGGCTGTGGTTCCCCCCGGTACGCCGTTGCTGTATAATGCCGTTTATGTTTCCACAAATCAGAACTCGGCACTTACGGATAAAGCCAATAAGGCCATTCAGGATCATTTCCCGAATGCGACGACAACGACTGCTGTTGACGCATTGAAGAACAATCAGACGCAGGTTGATTTCATTAAAAAGTTTCTGGATATCGCGGGTTTGCTGGCATTGTTGATCGGCGGCGTAGGTATCGTCAATACTATGCAGGTCTTGCTCTCGCGCCGCAGAATAGAGATCGCTATGCTCAAGACGACGGGCTACCGGCGCATTGATCTCTACCTGCTCTTTGGTTTAGAGGCGGGTCTGTTAGGTCTCGTCGGTGGTGTTGTCGGTGCTGCTGCTGCCATAGGTGTCAGCTACCTGGTGCGCAATCTTGTCATTCAGGTGTTCCAGATTAGCATCCCATTTCTGCTTGATCCGGTGATTATCGGCGGCGGTATCCTGATAGGATTGTTCACTGCGCTGATCTTTGGCCTGTTGCCAATTGTGCAGGCAGCAAATATTCGTCCATTAAACGTCATTCGTGAATTGCCAGGCAGCCATCGCTTCGGCAGCATATTCTTGACGATAGCTCTTTTGCTCCTGCTGTCGGTGTTGTTCTGTATCATGGCGAGTGTCATCCTGAACGATACTGTGCTGGCGATTAGTGCCGTCTATGGCACGTTCGTATTCTTGTTGCTACTGAGTTTACTTTTTGTGCTTGTTGTGTTGGCCATCAGTTCACTACCAGTGCCGGAGCGTTTCAGCTTTCTCTATCTGGCACTGATTCTCGCAGGCGTGGTGGTCTCCGTAGCAATCTTCCTGCTGTTGCCTGCTTTCGCGACATTTGCCGGCCTGTTGTTTGTTGTCTCGTTGCTTGGTATTGTGATAGTGCTATTGCCGCGTTCGTGGAAAGTCAGTACGAAGATGGCCCTGCGCAACATCGGACGGCAACGCGCCCGCACGACGACAACGCTGCTGGCTCTCTTCGTTGGCGTCTTCACCATCGGCCTGATCCTTGTGCTGGGTCTGGACTTGCGCGACAATATCAATAACGCCCTGGCGAAATCGCTCACCTTCAATCTCGTAGCGATTACGCGGGGCAACGATACGAGTGCATTACAGAGCAAGGTGAGTAGTATTCCTGGCCTTACGCATTCCGAGCAGCGATCGATAGTATCGGTTGTGCCGGTCAGTATTGACGGTGTGCCATTGCAAAACCTGCTGTCACGTAACGAGCAATCGGGTGCGGGCGATCTGGGTACTGGAGGTACCTTCTATTACTTGAGTGGTATGGAAGGCTACAACGTCGCAAATAATCAGGTGCCGGATACGCAACAAACATTTGACATCAAACAGGGTCGCAATCTGAATGCCAGTGACGCGGGAAAGAATGATGTGCTACTTAGTTACTTCCTGGCACAACTTAAACCGCTCAAGGGGCATGTTCATGTTGGTAGCATTGTTACGTTTGCCTCACTTGATGGGAAGATTATCAAGACGGTCACTGTTGTCGGTTTTTACGGGAGTAAGAGCGGCTTCCTCAGCACAAATTATGAGCCAATGCTGGCGACGACGGATGCCGTTACTACATTCACACCGCCGGGACAGGCCCAGGAGATTTTCTACCTGAAGGTTGATCCCAACCAGATAGGCAAGGCGTTAAACGTGATTGGGTCGGCGGCACCTACTGCCAATGTTTTCAATCTGGCGAGTATAGGGGACTTCATCAACCAGTTTATCAATGATATCCTGCTGGTGCTGATCACCATCGCCTCGTTATCGCTACTGGCGGGCATCATCATCATAGCGAACGCGGTGGCACTGGCGATGCTGGAGCGGCGGCGTGAACTGGGTATTCTCAAGTCAGTGGGCTACACCAGCCAGTCCATCCTCGGCGAAGTATTGATTGAGAATGGCGTCGTTGGTGCGACAGGAGCTTTGCTAGCAATGTTGCTGGTGACACTGGCGACCAGTCTTCTGAGCCAGTTCGTCTTCAAATCGGCGGGTTTTGGCGTCAACGGTGTCCTTGTCCTCATCCTGATTGCTGGTATCGCGCTTCTGGCGATGATCACCTCGGCACTTGTCGCGTGGGGTGCCGTGCGTGTCCGTCCGCTCGAAGTGCTGCGCTACGAATAGGTTTAATCAGATTGTAAGGAAGTCGAAAAGATATGCGCAAGATGAGGCTAGCCTCATCTTGCGCATATCTTTTCGACTTCCTTACAATCTGATTAAAAGGGTTGAACTGTGAAGACTTCAATGTACCTGAACTATACTTCGCGCTCGCTGGTTCGTGGTGGGCAACGCACGATGCTGGCGATACTTTGCGTGGCTGTAGGGGTCATGGCGATAGTTGCGCTGCAACTGGTGGGCTCGATGATCAACAACGCGCTTACCAGCAATGTGCGCGATGCCAATGGCGGCGATATCTCCGTCGGTGCGGGCGTTGCACCTTTCAAGCCGAGCGATATTGCTTTTTTTGCGACATTGAAAAGTAACGGAACCATCTCCAATTTTACCGCCATTGTCAGTGCCAATGGGTCGCTGATCTCCTCAACCTCCGGCGAGCCATCGCGCTCGACCTTTAGCATCGAAGCGGTTGACTCCGCGAATTATCCCGTGGTAACACCGCCGACCTTTACATCGCCAGGCGATGGCACATTGAAGGCTTTGCTCAAGAACGATCAGGTGGTAGTGACGCAGGCGTTTGCAGACCAATACAATAAGAAGGTGGGCGACGTTCTGGATGTTCACGCTGGTTCGCGCAATGTCGGCGGACGCACATTGCATGTGAAGATTGCCGGTAGCATCGCGGACTCCGGCGTCTTTATCCAGGCAAATACCATCATGCTCATCGCCGTGAGCGACTATGCGAGAGCGGCTCCCAAAGTTCCCCTGTTATACAGTACTATTGATATTACGACAGTCGATTTAGCGCATACCGATGCTGCTGTGACTGCGCTTCAGAACCGTTTTCCCCTCGCAAACGTCACTACCGCGTCTGATTTGCTGCGGTCGCGGCAGAGGTTTGTAGATAATCTCAAGAAGTTTCTGGAGATTGCCGGGTTGATGGCGCTCTTGATTGGCGGCGTGGGTATCGTCAATACCATGCAGGTCCTGCTTTCGCGGCGACGTGTCGAGATTGCCATGCTCAAAACGACCGGTTATCGTCGCTTCGACCTCTACATGCTGTTTGGTTTGGAGGCCGCCATGCTTGGCTTTGCCGGTGGCGCAGTAGGTGCCGCTATAGCGGTAGGGGTCAGTTACCTGATTCGCAATTTCATACAACAGCTTTTTGGTTTGAGCATCCCGTTTACGCTTGATCCGTTGACGATAGGTGGTGGTGTGGTTATTGGCATTGCCACAGCGTTGATTTTCGGTCTTTTGCCTATTGTGCAGGCCGCGAACATTCGCCCTCTGAATGTCTTGCGCGAACTGCCGACCGCACAAGTGAGCAATATGTTGATAACGGCTGCACTGTTAGTGGTTCTCTCGGTGCTGTTCTGCATCCTCTCCATCATTATTCTGAATAATAATATCCTGCTGGGCATCGAAGCTGTCTACGGCACGTTCATTTTTCTGGCAATTTTAAGTGTCTTCTGCGGCCTCACCATTTTTGGTATAAGTGTATTGCCAGTACCGGAACGGTTCGATATACGTTTCGTGCTACTCATTTTCTGCGGCGTAGTGCTGTCGGTATTGCTCTATCGGATATTACCTGCATTTGGCGGTCTCCTATTTGTGGTATCGCTGCTGGGTATCGTGGTAGTCTTGTTGCCGCGTGCGTGGAAATCGAGCATGAAGATGGCCTTGCGCAATCTGGGTCGGCAGCGCACTCGTACCACAACCACCATGCTGGCTCTTTTTGTCGGCGTTTTCAGCATCGGCCTGATACTCGTACTGGGGCAGGATTTGCGCGATCAGATCAATAACGTGCTTTCTAATATCGTGACGTACAACGTCATTACCTTGACTTCCAGCCAGCAGGCGCAGACACTGCAAGCCAATCTCGGCTCAATTGGGGGTTTGAATGCGTCACGCCACACAACGTTTGCGTCAACCTCGCCCCAAGCCATTAACGGGCGACCGTTGCGGAGCTACCTGACGAGTAGTACACAGCGGACCGCGCAAAGTGCTGCCTTCTTTCTGAGCGGCGTCGAAGGGTATGATCTGGGCAATAACCAGCTACCGGATACCTCATTGTTGCGCATCACCGCCGGGCGCAACCTGGGTTTGAACGACGCGGGTACCAATCATATCCTTGTCAACCAGTTTCTGGCAGATAGCCCATTTCATATCAAAGTAGGCGATACAATTACACTGGCAAGCATTGATGGCCTCAGTGTGCGAACCGTGACTGTTGTAGGCATGTACACGCCCACTGATCTGAGTGGCTTTCTGGGCCCTCCGGTGCTGACTTCGACCGCGGTGGTGCAATCGCTCAGCATCGCCGGTTTTGAGCAGACCATTTTCTACATGAAAATCGATCCGGCGCAGGCCAATAAAGCCGTTGGCACGATTACCGGCATTGTTCCCGATGCCTTTGTCTTTAACCTGTCGAGCATCACCAGCCTCGTTGATCAAATTCTCAACGATATGGTGCTGGCACTAACCGTCGTTGCCTCGCTCTCGCTGCTGGCTGGCGTCATTATTATCGCCAACGCCGTTGCCCTGGCTATGCTCGAACGACGGCGCGAACTGGGCATCTTGAAATCCGTTGGCTACACCAGCAATATCATTCTCAGCGAAGTACTCATTGAGAACGGTATCGTGGGCGCGACCAGTGCCGTGCTGGCAATGCTGCTCGTCACACTGGCAGTAAATCTACTAGGTCGCTTCGTCTTCACTCCCGACTTTGGTGTCAACGGTTTCATAGTTATCACCTTGATCGCTGGTTCCGCCTTGCTGGCAATGTTCACCTCTGCCCTCGTCGCCTGGAGAGCCGTGCGCGTTCGGCCTTTGGAGGTGCTGCGGTATGAGTGATTGTAAATGGGAAACATGAGACATCCTACATTTTTCGCACGCGAAAAATGTAGGATGTCTCATGTTTCCCATTACAAAGAAATTTCCAGCAGGACAAATTCCTGCAAGCCACCTGAAAGGCGGCTGGGAAGATGCCTGTATGGTCGAAAACCGAGATGTTGGGCGAAGGCAAGGCCGGGCCCATCCGCAGGAGAGATTATCAATTTGCTATTCCAAAAGCGGAGATATGCTACGTATACATAGCGAATGCTTGTTTCAGGGCATGTCTAGATTTTGAGGAAATGCATAATGCCGTACTGTTGTATCAATTTTCATATTAATATACCCGGTAACACCTGGTGCGTTGCGTGTGAGAGTCTGGTTTCCGGTGCGATCATTGATGATTACAGGATTGTTTCGTTCGTGGGCAAGGGTAGTTATGGAGCGGTGTACCGTGCGCAACAACTGTCGCTCAATAATCGCAGTGTGGTGATCAAGGTTTTGCAATCGACGTGGGCGCAGTCGCATATCTACCAGTTTCGGCAGGAGGCAGCCTTACTGGCGTCAGTATCGCACCCGTACATATTGCCGGTCTATGGCTATGGCATGATTCATGCGCGTGCGAAAACGAACTCTGCGTATGTTCCCTACCTTGTCTTGCCTTATGCTGAATATGGTTCGCTGAGCGATCTCTACACGAAAGCAGGGCCGTTGCCGTTACGACGAGTAGTGTCATTTATGGAAGAGGTAGCGGATGCCCTGGCCTATGCCCATGAGCGAGGGGTGTTGCATCGTGACGTAAAACCGGCGAATATTCTGTTAATGGGTTCGCATATTATGCTTGCCGATTTCGGGGTTGCGTCGTTGATTTCGCCGGATATCTCGCACCTCAATGTGTCCTGGGCGGGTTCACCCGCATTCATGGCCCCAGAGGTATGGAGTTTCTGCCCCGGTCGTTACTCCGATCAGTACGCATTGGCGGTGACGTGTTTTCAACTGTTGACGGGCAAGTTGCCCTGGCAAGAACATGGCCAGACTGGCTCGCACAGCTGGGCGCAAATCCATAGTTCCATTGCTCCCCGCTTGCTGCACGAATATCGTCCAGATGTACCGCGGGCGGTAGATATTGTTGTGCAGAAGGCACTGGCGAAAGATCCACATACTCGTTATAGCGGCGTGCGGGAGTTCGCGGCAGACCTGCGCGAAGCTATACAAGAAGATACGCAAGAAATAGCTATTCTTATGCCTGTACCAGTCAAAGCTGAGATGTCGGTTAATGCGTTGAATTATGGGTCAAACCGGTCAAGTGTGGGTGTGGCGGAAGTTCGTTCGCAGCATACCGGGGGAATTGCTCCTACTGCTGAGGTAAATACTGAACCTGTAGAGATGAAGGGAAAGAGAGCTTCGGAAACGTATGCTGCAAACGATAACGAATGGATCTGGGGTGGGTTTGCCTTGAATGTAGTCATCTGCCTGGTGTTGGCGATACAGGAATGGGTGTCAAGCAAGGAACTGACGCCTGCGATCAATCTATTATTGACGCTCTGGCCTGCTCTGCTGGTTGGCCCAATGCTGGCAAGTTTCTTTCGCGCTCTGCCCCTGTACTCTGCGGCATGGGGCATATGCTGGGGATTGTTGTTTGGGACGCTGAACACGCTGTTTTCAGGGGTTCTCTGCTGGGCATGGACGGCAATAGCTCTGACTATTCCGCATTGGGGTCGCGATTGGCAATATCCGGGGGATGGCTGGCACATTTTCTGGGGCCAGGTGTTGTGGTTACAACCTGCCGCGCTCTCATTGCTGATCGTCGGTATGTGGATAGCCGTGCTGGGCGGTATGTGTATTGGCTATCTCAATGCTCGTCGCGCAGTCGCAATGCTGCCAGCACAATCATGAGGACAGCATAAATAACAATGTACCAGGCTTACAAGGCGGCATTACCGCCTTGTAAGCCTGGTACATTGTTATTTATGCTGTCCTCATTTGAGCTGCCTCTTCCAGGCCAAGTTCCTTAATGGCTCGCTCGCGTAAGACAAACTTTTGCACTTTCCCGCTGCCCGTCAAGGGATAGGATTCGACGAACTGGAAATAGCGGGGGATTTTCTGCGGGCTAATTTGTCCCTTGCTATACGCACGCAGCTCTTCCTCTGTGAGCTGCTGGCCTTCGACTGGCAGGACGACGGCGAGGAGTTCTTCGCCGAAGAAGGTATCAGGGACGCCGAGTACCTGCACATCGGCTACTTTCGGATGACGGATCAGGAACTCCTCGATTTCGCGTGGGAAGAGATTCTCGCCGCCGCGAATGACCATTTCTTTCAAACGGCCCACGATATTGATGTAACCGCGTGCATCCATTGTCGCGAGGTCGCCGGTGTGCAGCCAGCCATCGCTATCAACGGTCTGTGCTGTTTTCTCCGGCATATTGTAGTAGCCCTGCATGACAATCACGCCCCGGCAGCATATTTCGCCGCGTTCGCCAACCGGTACGACCTCGCTGGTCGCGGGATCAATGATTTTGACATCGGTATAGGGATAAGGAATGCCCACGGTTGCCGCTTTGAGTTCAAACGGATCGTCTGGTAGTGTCAGCGTGATGGCACCGGAGTTTTCCGTTTGTCCGAAGGCAATCACCACATCCGCTCCCATGCGCTCCTTCACCTGTTCCATCAGGGAGACGGGAACGGGCGCACCGGCGCACACCACCCTTTCCAACGATGAAAGATCATACCTGGCAAAGTCGGGGTGCTGCAACATAGCGATAAGCATGGTGGGAACGCCGCCGGTAAAGTTGCAGCGTTCAGTGCTGACGACTTGCAGTGCCTTCAAAGGGTCGAAAGCCAGCAAAGGATGAAGCGTGCCGGCACCATATAAGGCACCGAGATTGTACCCCATGCAGCCAAAGACGTGAAAGAAGGGAACAAGTACGCAGGAGCGGAAGGTTGTTTGAAGCTTCATGCGCAGGAAAAAGAACGAAGCATCATTGAGGAGTCCGCGATGAGTTAGTAGTGCACCCTTTGGGAAGCCGGTGGTACCGGATGTATAGAGTATCATGGCAGGGTCGGACGGTGCGATCTCCGCCTGGCGTTCGCGCAGTGCCTCGTCGCTAACCTGTGCGCCTCCCGCGACCATTTCGGAGAAAAGCGTGGGACGCCAACCCTCCTGTCCCGCTAAACCGGCGGGAGGGCCGCCGACGAGGCTTATGTAGCGCAACATGGGTAGTCGCTCGCCATGAACCTCGCCATTGTTCGCGCCGGAGTCCGTCATGGAACGAATGGTTTCAATGCAATCGTGATCGCGGATACGAGCCATAAAGAAGAGTACGCGAATATCTCCTTGCTTCAAAATATATTCAAGTTCAGCACCGCGCAACAGGGGATTGATGGTGACCAGTACGAGACCAGCCTTTGCCGCACCCATCTGGATCAGCAACCATTCCGGCACATTGGCGGCCCAGACCGCGATATGGTCGCCTTTGGAAAGTCCCAGAGCCATGAGTGCTTTGGCAACCGCGTTGGCACGCGCATGATACTCGCGATACGTCCAGCGAATATCGAGCGCGCCGCCAAATTCTGGGTAGCAGGAATACACCACGGCTTCCCGCTCCGGGAACTGCTGGGCGCGTTGATCTAAGAGGTTGCCAATCGTAGTTTCAAGCTGAGGCTCGCTATCGCTTTCGGCCTGCCAGTAGGACAGGCCGTCGTTGGTCATGCCCATAAAAAATCTCCTTTGAGCTGAATGAGGACAGATTACGTTGATATAGACTGCGTAATACTGTACCATAGATTAGATAGTGGAACAAGGGATGAGAGCGACTATATCGTTATCCGCCTGAAAATACTTTTTTCCATATTTTGTGATGTGTTTGAGATAATTATGATAACAGTGTGAGCCGCAATAAATATTTGGGGAGATCGATACTGATACGAGTCTTAACGAAATTCAAACGAAAGGTAATGGCTATTATAAATCAGCTTGATCTTGAGAAATTAATATATCAGCGTTTGGATACTTTTTATCAGGGAAGATTGAAGAAACTTGGTGAACTCAAATTACGGGAGATTCTTAGAAAAAAGAACCTGTATCTGTTTTACGCAATTGGCATCCGCAACGTATCCACAATCGTTACCCGAATACTTTTACCATATATGCCGTCAGACGAAACAATCTTTGATGATATCTTAGAAATTTTGAGAGAGGAATTAACCGGGGACCCCGATTTCTATTTGAAAATCATTTCTCTCATGCGCGATTATCCAAAGCAGCACCGCCTTAAATTTGAGGAAGAATGGAGTAACGCACTCAACAGGTTTGAATATGATTTCTTGATCAACTTTGGCAACCCCGATGGCAGTATTAATTGGGAACAACTCCTACGCTACAATAGCGGAAAAGAGAAAGTCGCCTGGATCTCTACAGTTGTTCCCAGCACTGTTATTGAAGTTCAGGAAGACGAAAGTGTTGATGCAGAGGAAGAATAACGATCAACAGTTTCCTGTGATGCCATCCCGATTGTTGCGTAACGACGATCAGTAAGCAAGTAAGCAGGCAGGCAGAGATCCGAGACAGATATAGTCTGTCCAAATTATCTGATAAGGCATATTAATGATCCGTAGGCTTCTAAAGGGCGTCTCGAGCAAAGTGAAGAAATCAGGAAAAGGGTAATATCTCATATCAAGCTATGAGCTGGTCAATAGTATCTAACAATCTGCTGAGGTCAAATGGTTTTGTGATGCTCACGATCTGGCGCTGTTTCAATTCATGCTCTGGTAAGGCAGCACTGACCATAATGGTCGGCACATGGGCTAACTCTTCCATCGAGTGAAGGCGGTCATAGAGTTCAATGCCATTCATGTGAGGGAGATGATAGTTCAGAATAAAGAGGACAGGCTTGACTTCTTGGACTACTTGTAACGCTTGCAAGCTGTCGGTTACGAGCAGAAGCTGATGGGGAGTTTCCAGAGAAATAGCCTGAAGCAGGAAGGCAGCAATGTCGGGATCATCTTCTACCGCAAGAATAGTATTCGCTTGTATTTGTTTTTGTTCTTGATCTTGGAGCATACGAGTTCTCATTACCTTTCTCATCACGGATTATGTCTTTTTTACGTCGAGTCTCACAGAATAGTTTCGGAAGAAGGACAAGGTGAAAAGAAACGGGGTGCTTCCGCTCTATTACACAACTTTCGGTGTGGCATCGTTTCCAGTAGCATGTTAACCGATGAGCAACGTTGGCACTTGCTAATGGTGTCCAATAGATATATTGCACAATTACAACGGCAAGACAATCAAAGGAATCTCCATCTCTTCAGGAGTCAGGCCGCCGTGGTGACCGAAGAAGTGCATATCATATTTGTTTTCTTCAAACCACCAGACGGTTTCGTTTTGGTAGGGTAGGATGACGACATTGCCCACACGGTTCAAGAAGGTCTCTGATGGCTCTTGCGAACCGAAGAAATGGTGCGCTATAAGCTCTTTTGTGGGATATACTTCTGCTTTGCCATCCAGTGCTTTGCGTAAGAGCGACATGGCTTCATCCACAAATTCATCTTTGATGTACAGGAACATGTCGCGGGGCGAGCCTGCCGGAACGATGGGTTTTCCATGTTGATTGGTGCGCACGTAGTGTTCGAAGCCGCTCAGTTGTTTGTTGATGTAGAACGTTCGTTGGGGGTCTACCTCGACCTGCCCGTGGTCGGCGGTCAGAATGAAGAGCGTGTTCTGAACTTTGCCCGCCAACTTCTGATAAAAAAGTTGGTCAAGCTGCGTGAAAAAGGTAGCGACTTCTTGCTCGAACCGCGTGGAATCAGGCCCATATTTATGACAGATGGCATCTATGCGGTCATAGTAGAGAAAGTAGTAATAGGGCGGTGCTCTATGAGCCAGTATCGTCGCAGCCAGGCGGATTAGCGCATCCTGGGATGTTTTGAACGGGACGACGTTGGCACCCTGAAAGACGATATTCGAGAACGTGGAGGGGGTAAAGCTCTCGCTCTGAAAGATGTACGAGACGATACCTTTTGCTTTGAGGGCCGAATAGACAGAGCGCGTCGGGAAAAATTTTGACGCGGGAACGCCCGATTGTTTGAGGGTATCGCGCACTTTATCGCCGCCATAGGAAAAGAGTAGCGGCGTGATAACTTCATCGACCAGTGGCTCATAATAGTCCCACTCGTAGACGCCGCTCTGCCCAACCGGTAAGCCTGTGTGGATGCAGGTGGTGTGCGCGGCGGTCGTTGAGGGAAATTGCGAGGTCATTTTTGAAACAATGCCCTCCCTGAATGCCATTTTGAAGAAGTCGAAGCTATCTGCGTAACGTTCGAGAAAACGCCAGCCGAAGGCATCGACGAAGAAGACAATTACTTTGTCATAGCGCGTTGGCAAGCTGCCAAAGACATCAAGCGGCAATGCGCTCTCTCCTTCGCCCGTCAGCAGAAATTCGGTCGTCTGAGGAATATTTGAGAAACAGTACGAATCATAAAGAGGTTTGACAAAGCGTGGCGAGAACCGCGAATGTTGCACCGCGTGAAGAGAAGCCGAATTTTGCATGACTGTCCCTGCTTCCTACCTGGCGTCTGTGTACAAGGCAGTTTGTATTCAACCTTATTAGAGAAAGTATATCACTCAAAGTGAAGCCTATGTCCCATCAAATTGTAGCAACGGCAATGGTATCCAACCAATAATCAATGCTATACCAATGAAGACTATTGTTGTGAGGATACCCAACCCCACTAAGCGTTTACCAGGCGAGAGCAGGCATGTTATGGCAGTAGTGATGGTACCTATAAACAAGAAAGGTGAAATGCACAGGATGCCAGTTTGAAGGATTGCGATAAACTGGCTCAAATACAACGCGATTGCGGAAAAGGGCGGTAAAGTGTTGATTGATATCAATATCCAGAAAGCAAATGGTATCAAACCAAGCAGGCTACCGCGCCCAAACGAGAGAAAATACTTGAAGAGCCGGGTAAATTTGCCTTCTTTGATCCTTGTAAGCTCTTCCTGGACTTCATTCATCGTATGGGGTCTTTTGTGCGTGTTTCGTTCCAACATACGGTCCAACAGGATCTGCAGGTTGCGCGGAATCTTTGTTGTATTTGCCTGCTGGCAGGCGTCCATGTTGGTTGTTTCCGAGCGATCAACGCCGGTGAGCAGGGTTTGCAGTGTTGCTCCCAGACTATAGATATCAGATTGCTCGGTAGTCTGGGCTATGCCGTATTGTTCGGGTGCGGCATAACCGGGGGAACCAAGCACGCCGGTATCTCTCTTTTGCCCTGATTTGTACTGGCGAGCAATGCCGAAATCAATCAGGTAGAGATGTCCTTTAGGTGTGCGCATAACATTGGCGGGTTTGACATCGCGGAAAATAACCGGTGCCTTCTGTCCATGCAGGTAGTCAAGCACATTACAGAGCGCGATACCGATATTCAACACTTCTTTAATGGGCAATCGTCCTTCTTTTTTACGGCTCAGGTATTCCTCCAACGTCTCACCCTCGATATATTCCAGCACGATATACCAGTGTTCGGGATCGGTGAAATGATCATACATTCTGGGAATGTTGGTATGCTTTAGCCCTTTCATGAGCATGACTTCGCGGTTATAGGAGTCAGTTGCCTGAATGATATCTTTTGGACTGAGTTTCTGGAGACTAATCTGCTTAATAGCTACGAAACGATTGCGCCGGGTATCGCGTGCCTTATAGACTTCGCCGAACCCTCCCTGTCCGACCTGACTAATAAGATGATACCCATGGGTGAGTAGAGTGCTAGATGTGGACGAAGTAGCTGCTGTTGCTGCGGCTGCATTAGCAGCAAGGCGAGCCGCATTAACGGGTACAGGGACAGATTGCGCAGGCAAGGATGCAGCGGAAACCTGCAACTGCTGCTGGCAAGCAAAACAATATGTATGATGGCTTTCATTGGCTGCGCCGCACTCCTGACAATACAACAAGGATATCATCTGCCATGCCCTTCTTTAACAAACGACCTCCGTATAGCTTTGCCCATCGATCATATTGTAGCGCACCAGGCAATGATCGTTTACAACTTGCACTACTTTAGAACGCAGTCATAGCACGCTCCAACAATGCCAGGATGCGTCTCCTGTAGTCCGCATGGCTCTCGAATTCGTCTTCGACCAGCACATCTTCTCCACCGGTGACTGCGATTTCACGTTGCAGAGTCGAGAGACAGCGTAGTGCCAGGCGCGGAGCGAATTCCGCAAACGAGAGGTGTTCCTGCTCAAGATAGCGTTCAACGATACCGGCTCTATCGAGTGGATACCAGCTACACGTCCAGTATTTGGCCATACCAATGTGTGGGTCCTCGAAACAGGGACCCGTGAAGTCAATAAAGCCGGTCAACTTTTCGCCGTCAAAAAGGAAGTTTCCCTGGTTGTAATCGCTACTGGAAAATACGAGCGGCGTATGGATAGTTTCTACAACAAGGAACAGCTTCTCAATCGTCTGTGAAAATACTGGCTCATCTAACCAGGGACCACCGAGAGCGATAATGTCTTGCAGTTCTGATTGCAACGTAATATGTGGGAGTTGAGCTGCCACCGGTTCATGGTTCAGTGGTTCCGTCAACTCATGTAGTCGCTGCACTCCTTCTAGCACAAGACGCATAGCCAGTGCCACCGCTTCTGGCGGGGCATCCCATGACCATGCCAGCAAATCTTGACCCGGCAAGACCTTTAATACAGTCATCATTCCCATCGTCGGTTGTGTCGGATCAATGACCGGCCCTGCTAGCACGGTTGGCACTGGCAGACCAAGGCGGGCAAGAACAGGCAACACCGCCGCTTCCCTTCCAACGCCGGAAATGCGCTGATCCATGCGCAGAATGAGCTTTTGCTCAGTTCCATCGGGCAATGCCACCTGCACCCATACGGGGCCGGGCAAGCGAACCAGCCTGTGAAAATGTGCCGACACGATGCTCGTTCCCACCGGGCAAACAGAGAGAACCAACGCCTCTTGAAATACTGAGAGGGGATGCGCCATATCGGGCGGCGGATGCCACGGCAATATGTCAGTTGGTACCGGTATCCGGGTTTTCGGATCGGGGAATGCGTTTGATGCGTCCAATACTTTGCCTTCCAGACTTCATCTCAGCGATCAGCCCCGGTATCCTCGCGGCTCTTCAGGCGAGTCAACGTCAGAAGCAGAGGTGTCCTTAGGACGGGCCTGCGTACTCTTACGTGACGCGAGGAGAGTGTAAATAGCAACGATGACGGCCATACAGGTTGCCGGGAGGAAGATAATCAGCGGTGCTATCCCTCCGCTCAGCAGGATAGAGATGTTGAAGAGGAGTCCACCGAGCAGCAGGAGCGCCATTCCAGCTACCGCGACGAAGCCAAGCTTCCTGTGCGTGAGGGCTTGCTGGCTCAGAGCACGCGTCTCGTGACTCACCCGCTTAAGCAAGAGGGCAGTAAAAAGAGGGTGGGCAAGGAACACCCCCATAAACGGGATCGCGCCAAGCAGCATCAAAAAACCCGGCAGGGGACCCGGATTGGGCGACCAGAAGGAGGCTGCGGTAAGAAGGACGATCAGGAGCAGTAAGGCTAACGGGAGAACCAGGCCCAGGCGCTCCCGCGGATTCGCTCGCCAGGTCTGACGGAGGAGTGTTCCAACGGCACCCCAGGCAAGTGCAAGGCCCGTGACCATAATAACGAAACTACTGACCACCAGCAGATTCTCCCATGCGGGAGGAGGAGGGCCGTCTGTTGGGAATATTGCCCAGGGGAAGAGCCAGAGAGGTATCACCGTTGCAGCGGCGAGAGCAGCGAGTATGCTCTTGACTCGACGTGCGTTGAGAGATGTGGAACGCCCCTGACGCGCCCGGAACGTGAGGTGGAGATGGAAGTGCAGGTGGATATGCCTGTCCTGCTCCTCACGCTCACCGTGTTGCTGTGAACGTGGTTCAAAACGCTGGTGCTGGCCTTGCTGCTCGTAACCCAGGGCATTGATCATCAGAAGTCTCCCATCGCCAATATGCCGTTGCCTTTCTCAAAACAAAAGGGCAATGACGTTTATTCTTTTCCAATTATACCGAAAGAGGAGCAGAAAAGATATGGAAAAGGACTATCATCTTCTCTTTTGAAGTGTTTCTTCGAGAAGATTTCCGAACCCCGGCGTAAAATTCCGAACCTTGATGTGAATTACCATTTCCTCTTGACTTCTGCAAAATTACCGGTTATAATCTAACCAGTTGGTTAATTAACCAACTGGTTAGATAAATTAAAGGAGATGAAGGAAAAAATGTCTGAACCTGGAAGTAGACGAAGTAGTCAAGGAAGGGTACATGATGCAGAAGGAACGCGCAAAGCGATCCTCGATGCGGCGGAAGAGGTATTCGCGGAACATGGTTTTGATGGAGCGCGCATTGATGCCATTGCGGCAAAATCGGGCTACAACAAAAGCCTGATCTTTCACTACTTTGGCGATAAGCTTGGTCTCTACGCGGAAGTACTCAAGCGTTCAGACAGAGAAACGACTGAACTACAGGCGCGAGTACTTGTCCCTTTGCTTGAGGATGAGAGCTATTGCATCCGATGCTCAGCGGTTCAGGTCATTGCTCGAAACAACTGTTACAGTACTTTTTGATTATCTGATAGAGCATCCGCGCCTTGCACGCATTTTGCTGTGGGAACAGGCTGAAGGCTGGCAGACTTACGCAAAGATCGCCTCACAATTTCAAACGGAGGATATTGAGCAATTCGAGGTACTCTTTCGGCACAGCCCGAAAAGCTGGACTGCTCCGATCTGATTTTGCATCCGGCGATACAGCTTATGATTGTTTTGCAATTTTGCCAGTCCTATCTCGCCTTTCTTCCGTTGTACCAGATGCTGTTACCAGATAAAGATTTTTCTTCTGCCGCTGCGCTTGAACGCGCACGGGAACAACTTGTTAAATTTGTCGTCGCCGGGATGATGGTCGATCTGCCGGAGACAAAAGCTGTAGAAAAAAGAAATAAAGCAACGAAATCAGGAGGTTAGATATGCATCTCACTTACAGATGGCAGGCCACGCTTGTGATTGCGATAGGCTTGTTGATGGCGGTACTTGATAGCACTATTGTCAGCGTCGTGCTGCCGCAAATAGCGACAGCGTTCCATACAGATTTCCAGACGATTACCTGGGTCGGTACCGGCTACTTCCTGGCGAATGCGGCGGTTATTCCCATCGTCGGCTACCTCAGTGATCGCATCGGCACGAAAACGGTGTTTCTCTTCTCGTTGGGCATCTTTACTCTTGGCTCTGGTCTCTGCGTAATCGCTCCCAATGAGCAATGGTTAATTGCCTTTCGCCTCCTACAGGGTGTTGGCGGTGGGGCATTATTGCCAATCGCTATGGCGATCATTTTTCGCCTCTTCGGGCCAACGGAGCGTGCGGGCGTCATGGTGGTGCTGATGGTTCCGTTGCTGCTTGCGCCAGCTTTTGGTCCCACACTTGGAGGCTACCTTGCGACGAACTTTAGCTGGAATGCAATTTTCACGATCAACCTGCCAATTGGCGTCGTAGCATTCATCCTGGCCTTACTTGTCCTGCGGAGCAATGCAGCCGAACGTGAGGCGAATGGCAGTGATGGAGTGTTCGCGAAAGGATTTGATCTGCCAGGTCTGCTGCTTTCGATGGCTGGTTTTACCGCCTTCGTTTACGGCATCAACGAGGCAGGTTCACGTGGCTGGGGTGATGCCACGGTTATCGCCTTCCTTATTGCCGGTGGTGTGCTGCTCATTGCTTGTGTTATTGTGGAACTGTTGGTGAAAGACCCGGTGATAGATGTCCGGTTGTTCCTCAGCTACACGTTCACGATCTCGAACATTCTCATATGGGCCACAACAGCAGTACTGTTCGGCAGCCTCTTTCTCTTGCCCTTCTTTTTCGAGAAAGTGCAAGGGTTATCCTCGTTCACCACAGGCGAGATTTTGATCTCCCAGGGTCTGGCAATGGCTGTCGGATTGGCGATTGGTGGAAAATTATATAACAATGTCGGGCCGCGTATCCTGTCAGTTATTGGTCTTGCACTTGTTGCCGTCTCCATGATTGGCTTTATCAATCTGGATGTGACAACAACAGGAGCATCGTTGCAAATCTGGCTGATCCTGCGTGGCATTGGGCTGGGCCTCGTCGCACAACCATTACAAACGCTGGCAGTATCGGTAGTAAGCAATAAGCTGATGGCAAAAGCCTCATCGCTGATGAGTTCGACCAAACTCGTCTCTGGCGCAGTCGGTGTCGCTATCCTGACGACCTACCTGACGCAACAGGGAACCACGCACGCGAAGGATATTGCCGCTGGTTTCGCAACGCACCCGCTCAGCGGTGTGGCCGCTACCTGCGTACAACAGGCAGGGCGGAATGCCTCGGCCCTTCAAGCCTGTGTCGCGCAGCACGCGGTGACAATGGGCCTGAATGATACCTTTTTCGTCTCGTTGATCGGCTGTATCATCTGCGTAGTGCTGGCCTTCTTCGTTGGCCGCGACCCTGCTATTGAGGCTGCTAAGCAAGCCAAAAAGCGCGGTGAGACGGTTGAGGATCAGCCCCCGGTTCCTATGTTGAGCGAGTAGCAGATACACGACCAAAGAGTTAACGGACGACCACAAGACTGTTAAAATAAGGAAAATGTTTGATTGATAGCGGAACAGGACGGACGACCACAAGGGTCCCCACCCGTCCGCCGCACCACTCCCGTCCCTACTATATACGAGCAGAAGCGGCATCAGGGAGTATAGTAGGGATGGGAACTTTTGTGGTCAAGATGTCGTTGAAACACTCTTAATGAATGCCGCATCCGGTATTCCGGCAGGTGATGGCTGAGTGTACCCATATAGCTGGATGAATGCGAGCCAGAGCGGCTGTTCATAGGGACGATTCCACGAAGGCGTGAGAAACAGTACTGTACTGGGAAACATTTGAAGCAAATAGCGTTCAAATCTCTGCCAGAGCGCATGGAGGTTCTGATCCTCAACAGGGTTGGCAACTTTGTAGGGTGCAAGTAAATTGCAACGCCAGAACAGCAAGATGTTATCTTCATGGTAGAGCCACGCCTGACCCTCACCAATGCGTTGATACTGTATTGCCTGTGATAGAATCCGGTAAAGAGATAGAAAAGCGAGCCGCTACTTTCGTGCGCATTCCTCCTGGGACGGTTAATGGCACAAACTCTCGCTGAGGCGTGTGGCTCTGGTAGGGTTCTTCCGCTATATTTGTTTCCATATGAACAGGATAAGTCTGGTTCTCAAACGTGAGTTCGCAACTCAGGGAATTGGTTTGCCAGGACTGTTGGGAAGCCTTTGACGTTTGTTTGTTCTTACTCATCTAATTTGCCCTCTTTTTGTGTTAAGACAGTTGCAGAAATGTAAGAATATCGTGGTAGTAGGTTGCCCAGTTGCCTTCATTGCAAATCGCGAGCTTTGGGAGTGCAAGCTGTGCGAAGATATCGTCACAGAGCTCACGATAGTTCTGATAGAGTTGGACTAACCCGTCAAATCCTTGCAATGATCGTTGCACGCCGTAAGGGCTGGCGACTTTCCAGTTCACTTGATACGCTTCCCATGTGTTCCCACGTTCATCACAGATTGTACGGATGGCTCTGGCAATATCGTTATGATAGAAATAGATAACTACCGGATGAAGGTCAAGAAGGCACTCGATCACCTGAGAAACATACTGATGCAGCACTGGCAGTTCAGCATTCATGAGTAGCAGATCCGTCATATTGCCATGAAAAAGCAGTCCATCGCAGATTGTGACCGTCGCACTTTGTTGAGCCTCTTGCACAAAATTGTGCCATTTTTGCAAGCTTCGCTCAATAAATTCGTCAACGGTCAGATCAAGCCAGATGCCATTCGGATGTGGAAACTCGGTCGCAATGCGCAGCGGATGTTCCAGCTCCTCTATTGTTGGTCCTTCTGCCAGAAAGCGAGCAGCAATTCCATGTTGCCTGATTTGTGCTGTGAGGAATTCGGCAGTGGTTGATTTGCCCGATCCCATGATGCCTTCGACAAAGATGAAGCGCGTGTTACGCATAGATTTTTCTATTCCTTTGCCATTTTCCTTGTAATATTACCACGTAAACCGTACACTATCTTTAACTCATGATAACCGTTCATCCACAATTTTGAAAGCACAATGCCAGAAAGGACTGGAAGGTTTTATGGACTTTGAACTCTCTGAAGAGCATCAACTGGCGTATGAGAGCGCGTTTGCTTTTGCGCGAGACGAGATTCGACCGCACAACGCGGAAATAGAGCGCAGCGACGATTTTCCACGCTGGCTCTGGACGCGCCTGGCGGAGCAGGGCTACACAGGGATTGCCATTCCCGAAGAGTACGGCGGGAGCGAGGGCGATTTCTTGATGGCGGCTCTCGTTGCTCGTGGCATTGGGCGAGCCAATGGTGCCATTTCGATGTCATATGGAGCCCATTTAAATTTGTGCGCCCATAATATTTTGCGCAATGGCACGGAAGAGCAGAAGAGTAAGTACCTGCCGAAACTTGCCAGTACCGAGATGATCGGTGGATTGGCCCTGACCGAGCCGAATGCTGGCTCCGACGCGATGGGTATTCAGACATCGGCGCGGCAGACCGAAGGAGGCTATTTGCTCAACGGCACGAAGGTATTCATCACCAACGGGCCGATTGCCGATGTGCTGATTGTTTATACGAAGACGCGCCCGGAGGCGGGCAGTCGCGGTATCACGGCGTTCATTTTTGAGACAAAGACACCGGGATTCCATGTAGCGCGGAAAATACAAAAGTTGGGCATGCATGGCTCGCCAACGGGTGAACTCGTTTTCGAGAATGCCTTTGTGCCGGAAGAGAATGTGCTTGGCAAGGTCAATGAAGGGTACAAGGTGGTCATGAGTGGGCTGGATATCGAACGTGCCTATTACGCTGTCAGCGCGGTTGGTGGGCTGGAGGCGGCACTGGAGATGTCCATCAAATACGCGAAAGAGCGCGAACAATTCGGGCAACCCATCGCGAATTTCCAGTTGGTACAGGCGAAAATTGCCGATATATATACTGACCTGGAGGCGGCGCGACAGATGGCGCATCGCGCTTTGTGGTTGGCACAACAGGGCAAGCGTGTGAGCAAAGAGGCGGCGGCGGCTCTGCTTTTCACTGCGCGTGCATCCTCGCGGGCGGCGAACGAGACGTTGCAAATTCATGGCGGCTGGGGCTACACCACCGATTTCGAGGTCGAGCGAATGTGGCGCGATGCTCGCCTGGGCGAGATAGGCGCGGGTACCAACGAGATTCGCCAGCTGCTCATTGCGCGAGAATTGTTAGGAATGAGGTAGTCTAGCATGAAATCTGTGCGCATCGCCGGAGGACTTGGCTTTTACGGCGACTCGTGGCGACCGATTAAGGCAAGTATCGAGCGGGGGAATGTTCAGTATGTTGCCTCAGACCACCTCGCGGAATTGACGCTGGCAATACTGCAAAAGGACCGCCAGCGCGATCCCAAGCTGGGCTATACCCGCGATCTCGTGCCGATGCTGGCCGAATTGCTTCCTATAGCCGTACCGCGTGGAGTGAAATTCATTCTCAACGCGGGTGGGCTGAACCCGCTGGCGGCGCGTGAAGTCTTGCTGGCGGCACTTCAGAAATTTGGCTTCAAGCTCAAAGTTGGCGTTGTGCTGGGCGATTCTGTGCTGGAACGATTGGATGAGTTGCAGGAGGCCGGTGTTTCGCTGGCACACATGGATACGGGAGAGAATATTGCCACGGTGCGCGAACGCCTCCTGTTTGCCAGTGCTTATCTGGGTGCGCGTCCACTGGTGGAGGCACTGGATGCTGGTGCTGATATCGTATTGACGGGTCGTGTTGCCGATGCCGCACTCTTTCTTGCGCCAATGGTACATGAGCTAGGATGGCATTGGGACGAATGGGATAAGCTGGCACAGGGCATGGTTGTTGGACACCTGCTGGAATGTAGCGGACAGGCCACGGGCGGTAATTTCGGCGGCGATTGGCGTTCCATCCCTGACCTCGCGCATATTGGCTATCCCATCGCCGAAGTATGGGAGAACGGCGATGCGGTGATTAGTAAAGCACCGGCAACAGGTGGGCGTGTCAGTTTTGATACGTTGCGGGAACAGCTTCTCTATGAGGTACATGATCCAGCCCACTATTTGACGCCCGATGTTGATGTGGATATGACGACGCTGCACATGGAAGAGATTGGGCCGGACGAGGTACGTGTGACGGGCGCGACCGGGCGGCCCGCACCGGAAACGTTGAAGATTGTCGCAGGCTATGAGGATGGCTATATGGGACAGGCGACGATTGGCTATGCGTGGCCCGATGCGCTGGCGAAGGCGCAGCTTGCCGCGCAGATTGTCCAGCAGCAGATGGCGGAAGTTGGGCTCAAACCGGAAGAGACTATAGTTGAGTATATCGGCTATAATTCAATTCATGGTCCATTGGCGGATGCAACCCATACCGCGGATTTGAATGAGGTCTACTTGCGTATCGCGATACGCTGCACAGATAAGCGCGAGGCGGCAAAGTTGGGGCGTTTGCTCACGCCGTTGGGGCTAAGCGGACCACCGTTCATTGGTGGAGCGGGAGGCATGACGGAGCCGCGGAGTCTGCTGGGTATCTGGCCCACGCTGGCACCACGTTCAATTATCGAAGAATATATCCATGTCAGTGTCGAGAAGGTGGGATTATGAAGACACAACTGGTGCAACTTGTCCATCTTGTCCATGCGCGTTCCGGCGATAAGGGAGATAAAGCTAATATTGCTCTTTTCGCGCCCGATCGCGCTACCTATGATCTGCTGGTACGCGAAGTGACGCCGGAGCGCGTGCGTACCCATTTTGAGAGCATCGTTACCGGTAAGGTCGAGCGTTTTGAGGTGCCAAATGTCCTGGCCCTCAACTTTGTGTTGCATGGAGCCTTAAATGGCGGTGCCTCGCGCTCATTGCGCAGTGATACGCTTGGCAAATCGTTATCGTCAGCATTATTGAGAATGGAGATTAGTACATCATGATTGTTATCTATTTTCTTGTATTGTCCATGTCTATCATCTTTGGCACTCGTCGAAGAAACAGAGTTATGGGACAGAAACAAATTATCTGTTCTAGTTGCAAACGTTCGTCTTATCACGCCGTTGTACGCTCGCGTAGTTGGTTTGCGCTCTACTTCATTCCGGTTATTCCAATGGCAAAGACGACGACTATACGGTGCAATCTCTGTGGCTTTCAATCACTGGTTAATAATGAGCAGGCCGATGCATGGTTCCCAGAGGGACAAGCAGGTGTGGTAAATGCGCCAAATCCGCAACAGCAAGATGTAGCACCCAATCAAGCGGCGGTAAACGCTTTTGCTGTACCTCAACAACCTCAGCAACCCCAGCAATCCCAACGGACTCCAAAGCAGTTGATGGATGAGGGTAGCAGTCACTACAATGCCAGGCGTTATGTGGAGGCAGTGGCTGCCTATGATCAGGCCATTCGCTTTGCTCCGAACAACGCGGCTGCCTATTTCTTTAAAGGGAATGCGCTATCTGCTCTAAGGAGCTATGAGGAGGCGCTACGTGCCTATGATCGCGCCATTCAACTGGCCCCCAATGTTGCCGATGCCTACAACGCGAAGGGTAGGACATTGGAGCAGCTTGGCAGGACTGCGGAAGCGCAAAAAGCCTATGAGGAAGGTCGGATGTACGGCTATAAGGGATAGACTTGAAGGCCGAAGGATCCCAGGTATTAAAGATACTGCTGGTGAACCCTTTGTCTGCGCATGAGCCAGGCACGTTTTCTTCGTTGAGACAAGCGTAAAAAGGGGTTCGCCAGCAGTATTCTTACAGGTGCGAAATTGGTGCGAATTGTTGTTAATATTCCGTCTTGCCAAACGATAGTGATGATGAGTACTCGAACAAGACGAGGGAATGCATGCAAACAGATATGTATACGACACAGGCGGAGCCTGAAATAGCTCTCTTGTACAGGAAATACGCGCCGGGGATTCTGGCCTATGTGCGTCTGCATATCAACTCGCAAGAAGACGCGGAGGATCTGGTCGTGGAAGTCTTCCTGGCGGCTATTGAGAGTGCACCGTTCGCTTCATTATCGGAAAAGGCCAAACAGTCCTGGCTCTGGCGCGTGACGCGCAACAAAGTGATCGATGCTTACCGGCGTGCCAAAGTGCGCCAGAGCGTAGACCTCGAACATGCGGCCGCGTTTCTCTTTGAGGATGAGCAATTCGGCCCTGAACATGCCGCCTTACGGCAAGAAGATTATATAGATTTGTATGCGCAGTTGCAGCGTTTACCGGCGCAGCAACAGGAGATATTACGCTTGCGTTTTGGTCAAAATTTGTCCTGCGGTGAGATCGCGCGGGTGTTGAGCAAGCAAGAAGGCGTTGTGCGCGTCACGCTTGCACGTAGCCTCAATCGTTTGCGCAAAATTTATCGAAGTAGAAGGGAGGAAGCGTGAAATGAACACTCAGGATGATTTCTTTACCCCTGAAGACATTGACCGGCAAATCGAGCAAGTGAGCCAGCGAAAGGAAGGTGAGCGGGCGGATGCCGAAGCACTAGCGGCGCTGCGCAGCTTGTACGGACTAGAGACTCAACAGGAGCAAGCAATGCTCGATCGGGTCTGGCGTCGCATTGAGCATGCCGCTCCTTCTTTACCGCGCACCCTGCAATCACAGCAAGCGAGAGAGGGAGGAATAGCCCTACAAAATCAACAAGCCCTGGGAAGCAACCAGGCTATACATAGACGGAGGACGATCTTTATGCAGCGACTGGGTGTGCTGGCGGCGACCCTTTTCCTGGTGGCCCTGGTCGGCAGTATGGCGATCCTGTTCTCCTCCATTCGCCATAACGCTGGTAGCCCGAAACCCCATCCGATCATCACGCCTGTCCCCGCCATGCCGACGCTGACGCCAATACCGACAGCGAAGCCGAAGCCGACGGGGACAGCGACGCCGAGACTAACGCCGACGGCAACGACGGCAACCAAACCTATACCATTTACGGTGACCTCTGTCACGATAGCGGTCATGCCTGGCTCAATTGCGGGCCTCGCCTGCGGGACGGACGTGACGGTGACATATACTGCCACCATCCATGTCACGCCTCACGGCCCCGGTGGGACGGTGCAGTTCGGGTATACGGTTAATAATGGTCGTAGCCAGAACATGGCCAGTGTCACGTTTGCTCCAGGGCAGACCAGTCAAAGCTATGCCTTTACCTGGCGTGGTGCGCTACCTGCGGATCATACCTTCCCAGAGCCGGGCGGTATCGAGGTGACCAGTCCCAATCACTTGCTTTCCCCCCTGCTGGGGCCGAGCGGGACGTGTGTCGCACAGTCGGCATTCGTCGTTACCGGTGTAACGATGGCGGTGAGTCCCACCTCCATTGCAGGACTGAGCTGTGGCACCTCCCTTGTGGTCACCTATACGGCCACCATCCATGTGGCAGCAAACAGTCCCGGTGGAACGGTGCAGTTCGGGTACACGGTCAATAATGGTCGCAGCCAGAACACGGCCAGTGTCACCTTTGCTCCAGGGCAGACCAGTCAAAGTTATGCCTTTACGTGGAGCGGTGTCTTGCCGCTGGATCATACGTATCCAGAGCCGGGCGGTATCGCTGTCACCAGTCCCAATCAACTGATTTCCCCCATGGTGGGGCCAAGCGGAACATGTCAATAACAGTTAGGAGAACACACGATGAAGCGTTTTAGCAATGTTGCCATCCTGCTGGGTGTGGTGGCGGTTTTACTCAGCGTCCTCTCGCTCAACACGGGTGGGGCACAGGCTGCGACCGCGAGTCGGCAGCTTGTCCAGAACCGGTTGAATGCCACTTCCTGTAAGTGGAGCGTGGTGCCCAGCCCGAATGGCAGCAGTAGCAGTGGCCTGAGCGGTGTGGCGACGGTCTCAGCCAATGATGTCTGGGCCGTGGGCGGCTCTGGCAGCCAGCTTGGTATCGGACTGACCCTGATCGAGAACTGGAACGGCACGAGTTGGAGTGTCGTGACGAGCCCCAACCCAGGCTCGCAGTACAACCACCTCAATGGCGTCACCGCGGTCTCGGCCAGTGATGTCTGGGCCGTGGGATATTACGTCAACGGCAATAGTGTCACGCAGACGCTGGTCGAGCACTGGAACGGCACGAGCTGGAGTGTCGTGCCCAGTCCCAGTCCTGCCTCAATCAACAACGAGCTGTTCAGTGTGTCGGCGGTCTCGGCCAGCGATGTCTGGGCGGTGGGCTTCATTTCAACCACGACGGCAACTGGTCCAATTGATCAGACGCTGATCGAGCACTGGAACGGCACGAGCTGGAGTGTAGTGAAGAGCGCCAACCCTGGCTCTACTAACGCTCACCTTGCCGGTGTGGCGGCGGTCTCGGCCAACAACGTGTGGGCGGTGGGAAACTATAGTAACAACAATAGCGGTGGGACGCTGATCGAACACTGGAACGGCACAAGTTGGAGTGCCGTGAAGAGCCCCAGCCCTGGCTCAGGTGGTTCCCTTTCCGGTGTGGCGGCGGTTTCAGCCAGCGATGTCTGGGCGGCGGGCTACACATTAATTGGTAGCACCATCCAGACCCTGATCGAGAACTGGAACGGCACGAGCTGGCAGGTTGTGAAGAACCCCAACGTCGGGCAACATCCCTCCTTCTGGGCAATCACCGCGGTCTCAGCTACTGATGTCTGGGCGGTGGGGAGCTATGGTACCAACACTGAATTCAATGTGACGCTCACCGAGCAGTGGAACGGCACACAATGGAGCGTGGTGAAGAGCCCCAGTCCCGGTTCGTTTAACACCCAACTTTTGGGAGTGGCGGCGGTCTCAGCCAACGATGTCTGGGCTGTGGGTGTTGCTGATGGCAACACACTGGCCGAAAATTACCATTGCTAAGTACAGGCAAATAAACACTGCGGCTTTGCGTGCGTCTGTTCAACAGACGCACGCAAAGCCGCAGTGTTTATTTGCCTGTACTTAATGAATTACAACATTGTCGCCGGTGCAGAAGCTTCTGCTGTGTTCTCTTCGCTCGGTTTCTGCGGGCCTGGTTCGTCGCGGAACTGTTTCGAGAGCGGAACATCTTTCAGGAAGAACGATGCTAGCAGGATGCCGCCACTGAAGATGAGGACTGCCACGAAGCCGTGCTGGATGGCGACGGCGAGCGAGAGCCGGAGCGCATCGAAGACCTGGTTGAGCATGTGCTGCACTTGCAGGATTGCTTGCGCGGCTGCATGATGCGCAACGGCATCATGCTGCGGTCCAGGTGGGATGTGCGCTGTGGCTGCTTTTGCCGCGGCACTCGACGCATAGCTCTCGGCCTGTTTGACGACGGTATCCTTATATACTGGATTAGTCAACACCTGCGGGTCAGTCGCGAACTTGAGCCCGGCGGGTGTCAGCTGCTTGACTGTACTGGCGGGGATACGCGTCAGAATATCACTGGCAATCGTGTTGTTGACGACGGAACCAACGATGGCGACGCCCAGCGTCTGACCAAGCGCACGGATATAGGTTATCGCGCCTGTCCCAACGCCCATACGTGTGCGAGGTAGCGCGTTTTGCACTGCCAGCGTCATGACTGAAAAGAAGATGCCGATACCGACACCGGAGATGATCATGTTGCGCCACGTTTCGAGCAGGCTGGTTGAGGGCGTCATCAGGGTCATCAGAAACACGCCGATGGTCGTGATAATGGCCCCAAGAATCGTGATCAACTGATAGCGTTGCATTTTCGCGATAATGATACCGGCTGCTGCCGAACCAACGGTGATACTGACGGTCATGGGAGTAATGACTATGCCTGAGTTGGTTGCCGATTCTCCTAACACGCCCTGCAAGAAGAGCGGCAGGTAAATGACCAGACCCAGCAAGGTCATGCCTGCTGCCAGTCCGAGCAATATATCAGCGGCGAAAACCCGGTTGCGGAATAGGTCGAGCGGTAGAATTGGCTCAGCCACAAACCGTTCTGTGATGAAGAAAGCAATATAAAGAGCGCCAGCGGCAACTAAGACGCCGATAACTTGCAATGAAGTCCAATCGTAGGTCTGGTTGCCACCCCATGTGAGTCCGAGCAGGAGGCAGATGGTAGCACCCGAAGCCAGAATAGCGCCGATAAAATCAACACGGCGGAGAGCGGCCCATCCCCGCAACTGGTTGCTGCGCGTGGAGATGTTGGCGGGCAGGTAGATGAGCAATACTGCCAGTGCGAGAATACCGATAGGAATGTTGACATAGAACACCCAACGCCAGCGCGTCTCGTTCGTGATAAGATTGCCGACAATAGGGCCATTATCGGTCAGCCAGCCGCCGATAGTGGGGCCGACAACGCTGGAGAAGCCGTAGACACTGGCAAAGATGCCCTGCCAGCGAGCGCGTTCTGCCGGTGGGAAAATGTCGCCAACAACGGTAAAGACGAGCGCAATGCCAGTACCGGCACCCAGTCCCTGAATGGCGCGGAAGATGATCAACTGATCCATCGTCTGCGCTGCACCGGAAAGAGCCGATCCGGCTAAAAAGAGCAGGACGCCTGCGATGAAAAACCATTTACGCCCAAACTGATCCGAGAGTTTGCCGACAATAGGGATCATCGTTGTTGATCCCAGCAAGTATGCCGTCACGACCCATGTATAGCGGTCGAAACCTTGTAGTTGCCCGACGATCCTGGGTAACGCGGTACCCACGATGGTCTGATCGAGTGCTTCTAAGAGTAAAGTCAACAACAACGCTGCCAGTACACTGGCGAGCGCGAAACCGCGAATACGACGTCCGCCACCCTGTGGCAAGGACGATTGCTGCTCCTTTGCGGGAGTAGGTGCCATAATATGTTCCTCCTGATAGTGTGTTTCACATAATTGTTCTTGATTTATGAATGTGTTATTTCCGTGATATGCTGTTCGCCATCACTTTCAATGCGCGCAACCTCTTTTTCGCGCAGATGTTGTACCCACTTTAACTCAGCCTGCCACTGCTCAATGATGTGTTGGAATATGTCCATTATTCCTTCCAGTCGTGGAGGCGGCATGTAATCACGACCGGATGTATCCTCATAGGTTTCTTTGGCTTCAGACTGGGAATACAAAATGTGCGTCTGACAATAGTTTATATAATGGTCGAGCAGGTGCAGACGCTCCATTGGTTGTAGCAAGTAAAGATACGGCACCTTCAATTGAAAGAATTTTTGATACTCGCCAGGATTCGAAGATGTATCCATCATTAACTGGTGAAAACGCTTGCGCCCATCATCAGTAATCTCAAATGTACGTGCTATTCGCTCCCCTTGCCGTTGTTCGCTCCCCTCCGTTGCAACTGCGATGTACCCGCTTTTCTCCAATTTTGTTAGTAGTGGGTAAAGCGTACCGTTGCTGACTTTTGCCCAGGGGCCGATGATATCATTGGTAATTCTTGCAATGAGATACCCATGTAACGGTCCGCACATGAGCAATGAGAGAATAATCAGTTCGTACAAGCAGTCTCCTTTCTTCTCAGCAGTATACGATGCACTGATTGTACTTCTTAAATGGTGTCCTGAGTATGTCCAAAAGAACAGTTTGCTAGACCTGTCTCTTAGATAGGTCTAATAGACTTATTATAATGAGGAAATGAAATTTTGTCAAGAGGGTGGAAGGGGGCAATGTGTGGTACACTAAATTGCACAGATTGATTGTCAGCGGCGATTTCCAGTAGGGACGCGCTTCAGCCCGTCCTTACTGGAAATGGACCGACCAATCGAGAACGCAAAGGGGATAACAAACATATGACAGATAATGAGGAACGATTGCTCGCGGAGATTGAGCGCATTAAAAAGGGTGGACCGGAGAAATATCATGAGCGCAATCGCGAGCAGAAACGCTTATTCGCTCGCGATCGCTTGCGACTTTTGCTCGATGATGGCAAGATTGAGTTTGAGGATGGTATGTTCGCCGAATGCCAGAATCCAGAGTTGCCAGCTGATGCGCTCATTACTGGCGTCGGGCGTATTCATGGGCGTCCAGTGGCTTTTAGCGCCTCGGACTCGACGGTCAAGGCGGGGGCATCAGGCGAAAAATCGGTACAGAAAAGTTTGCGTATTCAAGAGATGGCGATGCAGATGCGTATTCCCCTGTTCTCGTTGATTGATTCTGCTGGTGCGCGTATAACAGATCAGATACGGCTCTTCCCAGGGCGCAATCAAGGTGGGCGCACGTTCTATAACCAGATAAAGATGTCCGGTGTGGTGCCGCAGATTGCCATGATGTTTGGCCCTTCGCCCGCTGGTGCCGCCTATGCGCCCGCTTTTGCCGATATCGCGATCATGGTCGAGGGTAATGCGAGTGCCTATCTTGGCTCTCCGCGCATGGCGGAGATGGTCACACGCGAGAAGGTCACACTGGAAGAGATGGGTGGAGCGCGTATGCACTGTACCGTCTCCGGTCTCGGCGATTACCTGGCTGAAAGTGAAGAGGATGCCATTCGATTCGCTCGTGAATATTTCCGTTACATGCCCCAGAATTATCTCGGCAAGCCAGAGGATGCCGCACCTGTTCCTCCTGCCAGCGAGCGGCCGTTAAAGGATATTGTGCCAGAGATGCAGAACAAAGCCTTCAACATGTACGATTTTCTCAACTCACTGGTGGATGGTGACAGCTTTTTTGAAATCAAGAAACTCTTTGCGCCCGAACTGATTACTGGTTATGCTCGCCTGAATGGAAAAGTGATCGGCATCGTTGCCAATCAGCCGCGTGTCAAGGGCGGCGTCATCTTTACCGATTCGTCGGACAAGGGGACGCGCTTCATCAACACTTGCAATGCCTTCAACATTCCTTTGCTATTCCTGGCCGACGTATCTGGTTTTATGATCGGCTCCGCAGTTGAGCGCGGCGGCATCATTCGCCACGGTGCCAAGTTTATTGCGGCAGTTTCGCAGGCGGTTGTGCCGAAAGTTTGTGTTGTGGTACGCAAGTGCTATGGTGCCGGACTCTATGCGATGGCCGGTCCCGCCTTTGGCACGGATGCCGTGATCGCGCTGCCTACGGCGCAGATAGCTGTCATGGGGCCGGAGGCTGCCGTTAACGCTGTCTATGCTAACCAGATAGCCCGTTTGCCCGAAGAGGAGCGCGAGCCATTTCGCAAAACGATGGAGGCCAAATATGCTGAAGATATTGATATTTTCCGACTCGCCTCCGAACTGATCGTAGATACCATTACGCCCTTTGAGTTTTTGCGCGACGAACTGATCGCCCGTTACAGTGTCTATCAGACCAGGTCGGCACGATTTTCCGAGTGCCGCAACCCGATATATCCGGTGTGATATGGTTATTTCTGCGTCTGTGTTTTCATCACGCTTTTGAGGGAAATACCCAGACTGCTTAGACAAAGCAGGCACATCGTGGTCATAATCAGAGCGGCGAGCGGATGGGAGAATACGAACATGGCGAGGACACTGGGCTCAGGAAAATGGAGCAGTTCGCTAAAGACCAGCACGCCCACCAGTTCGTTACTTCCTACTTGCCCCGGCGGGGTTGGGAGAATGCAGAACATGTTATAGGTCGTGTAGCCAAAGATAGCTGTTCCAAAGTTCATCGAAGTGACGCCAACCGCCATGAAGGAAAACCAGGCAAAGAGGCCATCACACAAGATAGCCAGGCAGGTGAGGAATATTGCGGGAATGAATGTCTTTGGCCTACTCGCACTCGCCAGTAACGAGTCAACGAAGCCCAGCGCAAAACCCTCTATTTTCCCTCCGATTCCCTTTGGGAGAATTTGAAGGAGCAGGTGCATAAGCTTCGTAGTGGAAGTACGGTTCCAGGCCATCAGGACAACGGTGACAATAATTCCGACGAGGATACTACTGACTAGAATCAGGATGATCCAGAGTGGGGTACTCATGTGAATTGATGGTATGAAAGGAACCACGGCCATAATAAAAAGCGCGGGCATCAAGTCAAGTGCCTTATCCATTGCCACAGTTGGTAACGACTGGCTGATCGGAATCTGCTTGATACGTTTCAGGAGCAGGCATTTGCCGAGTTCGCCCCCCTGCACGGGCAGCAAAAAGTTGAGGAAGACCGCGACCCAGAAGATTTGGATGGATTTGAATATACTGATATCGCAGATACGGCTTAAAAACAATCGCCAGCGTGCGCCCCGAATGCTGAAGGCGGCAATAAATGAAACAGCGGCGAGCGAGGCATAGATTGCTCCCTGTGTAGTGGTCAGGTGTTGTTGCAGCACGGCTATCGTCTTGGGAATATTAACAAACCTGGAGATGAGCAAGAGTATGCCAATGCCAACGATCAGACCAAGCACCGCCCTCACTCGCGGGGAATCCAGTACCGCTCTCCACGCTGGTTTCGCTATGGTGGGCTTCTGTACCACTACTTGCGCGGCACCGTTGTAGGCGTTGCTTATGGGAAGGGAAATGGTCTGTAGCGACTCATAAGGGATCGGCATACGGTCAACGAGCGTAGCTGATTTGTTGCTTTCACCTCGTCGAGTGGGAGAACGCACGGCCATGATGGTGCCACTGAGTGCCATCAGACGCATGGTATTCATGGAACTGAGGTCGAACATCTCATCTGGAATGTCGGCAATGTCAGCATCCCGGTCATTCTGTGGAGGCATATCCCACAGGGGCAGAGGCGTCTGGGGGAGCGCTGAAATCGTTGGCAACGGGGCAGTCGGAAGTGCCGCAACATCTTCCTTTGTAGGCGCACTGTATCGCCACCATTTATCGGTTTGAAAGAATTGATGAGGATGTTTAATGAGCCGTATGGGACGGATCTCGGGGTGTACTGGAAGGTTATCTTCGGGCAGTCTCATCTATACCTCATCAACAAAATTAATCTTACCTTCATCTATTGACGAACATCACACAGGTTGATAACATTCATCCCCTGGACAGCTACCACGGTAGCCTGTTTAGCAAAACGGCGATAAGTATTTACTGGTAAAGCTGGTGCAAGCGGGGAAAAATGTGATAGCATTTGAGAACACCGAAGATGACCTAGAGTCGTAAAGAGGCGGTGGCAAGGGTGGCATGGATATGAAGGGATATCTAAAGCAGGGTCAGAGAGGAAGAAATTGTACGGGTATGAAAAAAGTTGTTTCTAATATGGCAGGTGTCGTCCTGGAGTTTCTTGTTAAACCGGGCGAGCAGATAACCGTTGATCAGGATGTAGTGATGCTGGAATCTATGAAATGCAGATTCCCATCCAGTCAACGGTGAAGGGAACCGTTAAATCGCTCAAGGTCAACGAGGGCGATTTCGTAGATGACGGCGATGTGTTGCTAGAGGTAGAGTAAAACATGAGATATTCATGAGAAGCAGCACCATGCACATGGTGCTGCTTCTCATGAATATCTCATGTTTTACAAAACTCTTCTTTTGTCATGCCAAAGAAGAGTTCATCGAAAAACTGCCCTTGCGTGTAAATCATGCGACGTAAGCGGCCTTCCAGTTGGAAGCCGAGGCGTTCATGCATGTGTATCGAGGCATCATTGAAGCTGTAGACGGGTGTAGTGACTTTCTGGTAGCGAAGTTCCTCAAAAAAGTAGCGCAAGACAATCGTGATTGCCTCGGAGGCATAGCCTTTGCGCCAGTGTTCGCGGCGAATGGCGACTCCGTACTGAAATGTGCCGTTGCGTGCGTCACAGACATGCGTACTGATACTACCAACATGTTCGCTCGCGAGATTTTCTATCTCGAAAAAGTATGCATCATCATTCACTTCGCGTAAAGACATTTTTTCTGCCCACTGCTTCGTGGCCTCCTGCGACCGTGGGGCGTATAAGCGGTCTACCAGACGTAGCATCTCGCTATCTTTATCCCAGATAAAATGATGTTCCCAATCGGACGGCTCGATAGCACGCAATTTGACGAGATTGCCTTGCCAGAAGAAGTTGCTCATGTATATATTCCTCCTGAAAAACTGTCCTTGCCTGTAGATAAGCCATATTTGTTGTTGTCAGGGTAATTGGCCGTAGCAATCAGCCGTTCTCTCCCGTATACTTTGCATAGATAACGATAACGTACAGTATACGCCATGAGGCGATATATTGTGAGCAAGGGAGAAATAGATGTATATTCCAAAGGCTTTCCGTGAGGATGATATTGGTGTTCTACATGCCTTCATACAAGAAAATAATTTTGCGATCCTTGTCACATTGCAAGACGGCGTTCCCCTTGCGACACACCTGCCACTGATCCTTGATCGAGAAAGAGGGCCGTTTGGCACATTGAGAGGCCATATGGCACGCGCCAATACGCAATGGCGTACCTTTGACGAGACAAAAGAAGCTTTGGCGATATTCCCTGGGCCACACGCCTACATTTCGCCCTCCTGGTATGTGACCGAACCAGAAACCAGCGTCCCAACCTGGAATTATGCCGCTATTCACGCCTATTGTATACCACGCATCGTGCATGATGAGGAAGTTCTTTATGCCTTGCTCAAAGATAGTGTAGACACATTTGAAGCGGGTTTTGCACAGCCCTGGACAATACAGGAACGCGGCGACTTCATACGCAAAAAGATGCGAGCAATTGTTGGCTTTGAACTACCTATCACGCGCCTCGCAGGAAAATTGAAACTTAGCCAGAATCGCTCCACCGATGATCAGGAACGAGTAATTGCCAAATTACAAGATAGTGAAGATATCCTGAGTCACGCTACCGCGAAACTGATGCAAGAACGTCAACTGTAGGGGACCGCTTTAGCGCACCCAGGCACGATGCGACAAGCTGGGATAGCCGAATGCTGCGCTCGTCGCGGATTGCGCAAGATAAATCCGGCGCGATTATGCAGTCACCGCCGTTTCCCGATCATCTTGACTATCTCATACTCGGAGGCGAGAAATCTCTTCGAGTCGGTCTAAGCGCACATAATGGGCGTCTAGAATGGCGTATTGTAACTCTAGCTCCGCGAGTTGCTGTTCCAACTCTGCCCGTTGCAGGTCGAGCAAGGCACGCTGATCGTTTAGTTGTGAACGTTGGTACTGCAGAGATGCTCCTTCTTCTGTTAAATCCTGATATGCTATGTCTTCTCTGTGCAAGGTAATTTCTAACTCTTCTTCGTGCTGGTAGGATTGCATATGAGTCCTCGCCTTCTCTCAAACATATTTTTATAGAACGTATGTTCATATGAAGCATAACACATTTAGAGCAAATTTGCCATAGTTTAAGTACTTTCTCCTTGACAGGTAAGGTAATCCTTGCTGGAACGCTCATGGTAAGTGTTGGGCAATTGCTGGTCCCCAGGATGTCACTCTGTCCGGCGTAATTCTGATTACGGGATAGCGTTCTAACGACATCGTGTGGTATTGCATGTAGCGTTCGCGCAAAAGGTGGAGCGCATGTGCGTGCATATCCTCTGTCGGGGCTAGCAGGTCGGCGTGGCCATGGATGAGGACGTAGCCCAGGCGCGTCCAATCGTCGTCGTACTGGTCAATGACCAGCGATGCTTCGTGACGTGCTTCGATATTGCGTACTCGTCGCAACTGACTGCCTGTCACGCGCTTGGGTTTTTCGTCGAGTGGGGTGTAAAAACGCTGCCCGTCGAAGGCATAGCACACAGGGATGACATGTGGACTGCCTTCCGCGTCGGCGGTAGCAAGATGAGCAACCCGCTGTGAAAGCACAAAGGCGATTTCCGCCTGGGTAAGTGTTGTTCGGTTTGCCATACTATCTGTTTCTTATATGAGAGTATGCGTGATACGTTGCAGTGGATATGGAACCGGCATGCCGGTTCCATATCCACTGCAACGTATCACGCATACTCTCACGACTTTTCAATTAGCGACCGGCGACGGCAATCTTTTCCACCTGTGGGACAATCTCACTGCCGAGCAGATCGAAGACTGCCGGATCGGAGACATTGGGCATATTGAAGATCGCCTGATCAATGCCCATAGCGGCGAGATGCGCAAAGTAGTCAATGGCGGCTGATGGTGTCATTGTACCATCGCGACCGTCGCGGCTGAGCCTCAAGGTATCAAGTGTGGTCTTCTCAATTTGCTCATAGGGGCGACCTACCGACTGGCAATGATCGCGCAGAACCTCCAGTTTATGTTTCAGCACATCATCGCCCATACGTGCGAAGAGGTTGCAGGCGTTGGCGTACTGTGCGACGAGGCGCAGCGTTTTGCGTTCGCCGGTACCACCGATCAGGATGGGCGGGTGGGGACGCTGGACGGATTGCGGCGAGTTGAGTGGGCGTTCGAGGTGATAATACTTTCCCTCATATGGTTTCTCATCGCCTGCCCACATCTGGAGGGCGATCTGAAGCGTTTCCTCAAGCCGCTCGAAGCGCTCTCCCGTTGAGGGGAATGGAACGCCCAGACCTCTGTGTTCCTCCTCGTTCCAGGCCGCGCCGATGCCGAGATAAGCGCGTCCCTGTGAAAGAACGTCTAGAGTGGTGACAGTTTTGACAAGCAAGCCTGGATGGCGATAAGTGACGCCTGTTACCATCGTACCGAGCTTGATACGACTTGTGTGGCCAGCCGCGAAAGCCAGGGCGGTATAGCCCTCAAGCATCTCGTTTTCTGGCGGTCCAGCCACGCGAATCTGAAAGAAATGATCCATGACCCACATACTATAGAGACCTGCCTTATCAGCGCGCTCCGCGATACTGCCAAAGGTTTGCCCAAGCTGGCTCTGTCCGTTGGGCCAGGTGAAACTGGGAACTTGTAAGCCCAGACGCATTTAGTTGCTCCTTCAAAGTATTCTCTTGTATCGTTATTCGTGACGACTTCACGATAAGATATTATACGAATGCAAACTTTCAGGAAACAAGGGCCAGTAAGAAGAGGCCATGAGCAGTCTCGCCGGGTGAGACTGCTCATGGCCTCTTCTTACTGGCCCTTGTTATGACCTTCTTCTTTGTGATGTTTCAGCACTGTGCGAGCCGCGACTTCCTCGGCCCTATCGCCGTAGCGTCCACTTTTTTCCGCTAAATCCTTGATATGTTCATACATTCGTTCCTCTTTGTTGCTTACGCCGCTAAGAGGCTTTTTCTTCTTTTTCTCTGGCATAGATACTCCTCCTTTGTTTCAACGACAATTGCCTGTACTAAAGACACGTTTGTCAATACCCAAAAGTTGATGGTGTATAGGAGGGCATGGTATTTTGAAAATGAACAGACATGTTCGGCGTGTAACAGGCAAGGATGAATGTGTCACGGGAAAGGTAATGTTCCAGTTATGCCAACGATTCATGTGCTAAAGGCATTGAAGATACCATTTGAGATGGCAGAGACGCACGTGGAAAAGCGTCCCTGGTTGCGTCCAGTTGTATTATTGTTGTTGTTTCTGGCCTCACTTGCCCTCTACGGGGTGCTTATCATGGCTGCTCCACCCAATGATGTGCAGATAGACCCGTTCGTAATAGTATGGATGGTCTGTTTCCTGCCCTATTTTGCAGCCTGTGGACTTATCTTAGCGAGGAAATCAGCAAAGGGCCGTTGGTACTGGATCGAGTTGGGTATCATTTTTGGTGCGGCCATCGTTTTTCGCGCTATATTGTTGCCATTGCCGCCGGGGCTATCGCCCGATTCGTGGCGGTATCTGTGGGATGCACGGGTGACCTTGCTTGGTTACAGTCCCTATGTTTACCCGCCCAACACGAAAGCCTTTGCGCCACTGGTGGACTCGATATTTGCCAATATGCGCTTTCGCAATGTGCCAACTCTCTACCCGCCGGGGGCGCAGGCGGTCTACCTGCTGAGCTATCTATTGGCACCGAGCAACCTCTATTTCATGAAGGGGCTATTCATCCTTTTTGATATGGCAACGTGTGTGGGTCTGGCTTTCCTGCTGAAAAAGAGAGGACTTGACCCGCGCCGCGTGATTATTTACGCATGGTGTCCTCTGCCGATTGTCGAATTCGCCATTCAAGGACATGTGGATGCGATTACGCTGCCTTTTATGGTGCTTACCGTGCTTTGCGCCCTCAGTACGCGGCGAGGATCGCGTGTTCTGACCGGCTTTCTTATAGGCATAGCCACGCTCACCAAACTCTATCCTATTTTTCTCCTGATTGTCGTTGTGCGAAGGCGCGATTGGGCATTAGTTAGTACCTGTCTCGCGACGATTGTCATTGGCTACATCCCATATTATATACTGGGCAATGGGCAAATTTTTGGCTTTTTCTCTTCGTTTGCGAGCGAGCAGGGGGGCAATGGCGGCATCATTCCCATTGTAATATTCAAAATATATTCCTTTCATAATGCCCAACTGGCAACGATCATCACTGTTGAGCATGTAGTAGATGTGATAGTCGTGGCTATTGCCTCGCTTATTGTGTTCCTCTTGCGTGCGCGCGAGCGTATCAGTATGGAGGCCGCGACAATGGTACTGATAGGCGTGATTTTCGCGATTTCTTCCCGTGTATTCCCCTGGTACACTACCACACTTTTACCGTGGATAGCTATGATGATTGGACCTGTATGGAGAGGTCGCGAATTGTCCGGCAAGGGTATCGCTGTTGCTACGGCCTGGTACTTTACCTGTATCTCCCTGATTGGCTATTTCTTTGCTTACACAGTGGACTGGCAAGGGTATTATCTTATCGTCTACTGTGTCGTTATTGCCTTTCTGGCGATAGCGGCGTTCATAGAAAGTATGCATCTCTTTGAAAGACGGATGATTGTAAGGAATCCTTGAAAAACGTGACTATATAGTACGTGATATGCTTGGAAACAATAAAAACTATACTAGAAAGGATGTCCTATGCAAGATACCGATCAAACTTCATCCGAAGTTGTAGAAACCGCGCCTCCGCAAAAGCCATCGCGTGTAAAGCTTGTAAAATTTGTGTTGATTAGCGGTGTACTCGCACTGATTGCTGGTTTTGTGGCGAGCTTAATGGCGGTCGTCACGATGTTGGTGTTGCGCCTGGCGGCCGGTATTCCGACGCCGGTTGAGTTATTCGGCGACTATGTGCTGAAACACATTTCCGTTTTTACCTTTTTACAACTGTTAGAAACATTCAAAGCGAATCCGAAAACGGCTCCGCTGGGCCTGGCGTTACTGGGAATGATTGGTGTTGGCACTGCGCTGGGACTGGTTTATGCCGCCCTTGCATGGGTTAAGCTACCCACTAAAGGATACAGGCCGCGAAGACGTGAGTGGCTAATAGCAGGGATATTTGCCGTTGTCATGGCGGTGGCGGCGATTGTGCTTTTCAGAAATGAACTACGGCAAAACTTCCTGGGTTTACCTGTTGATTTGGCTACCATTGTTACTGCCTGTGGATTGATTGTGAACTTCGTTCTCTATGGCGCAACTCTCGCTATCGCCTACCGGGCGTTGTTGCCCAAACAACGGATAACTGGTGGTGATGGTGATGCGGTGGTAGCGCAGGGACGGCGGCAATTATTAGCGCGTGCGGGTGTCGCGGTCGTCGGTATTGGAGCAACCGCAGGATCGCTGGGACTTATTCGCAGTTTTCTGGATGATTATAGCGGCTATGACGGTATGGAAACGTTCACACAGAACGGCTTCCTACCGCCCATTACTCCCAATAGTGAACACTACGTTGTGACGCAGAACCCTATTGATCCAACGGTCAATCCTGCTATATGGCGGCTAGAAGTGACGGGCCTCGTGGGCAATGCTGGCAGCTATACCTACGATGAGGTGCAAAAGTTACCTTCGACCTCGCGGGCCATTACGCTGGAATGCATCGCCAACGGCCCAGGGGGACATCTGATCAGTAATGCTATATGGCAGGGCGTGACATTAAGCACCCTGCTGGCACAACATGGTGGCGCACAGCCGACCGCCACATATGTTTCATTCTACGGTGTAGATGGCTATAACATAAGTTTGCCTCTTGATGAGGTATTAGCGGCGGATGCTCTGCTGGCATGGCGCATGAATGGTGCGGAACTACCCACGCGGCACGGCTACCCTATGCGCGTGTTGATACCCGGACGCTACGGTGAAGAGAATCCCAAATGGCTGACGCGAGTCGAACTGACCGACCATTTTGTGGGTGGTCTCTATTCCGACCAGGGCTGGTATAACGGCCCGTTACGCACAATGAGCCGCATTGATCGCCCGTTTGGTCGTGTTCCGTTTGGTCCAACCATTGAAGTCGGCGGCATTGCCTTTGCCGGAGACAGGGGTATCCAGATGGTAGAGGTCAGTACGGACGGAGCCACTACCTGGAATGTGGCGACGCTACAACCGGCCTTGTCACAAGACTCATGGGTTTTCTGGACTTACTTGTGGAAACCAGCGGCACGCGGGAAATACATGCTTGCCGTGCGTGCAACCGATGGCACCAGCATGGTGCAGACCAGCCACAAGCAAGGAACAGTACCAAACGGTTCGACCGGCTACCACGAGGTTTTGGTGACCGTCGGCTAATGTAGGGGCCCGCTTTAGCGGGCCCCTACATTAGCCGACGGCAGTGGTAATCCACATCACGAACCTTGAGGGGGTTCCGTTTCCTCCAGCCGGAACATGCCACGGTCGTCCTGGAAGGCGAAGAGTTCCGCGTAGCGACCCCAGTTAATGGCTGTCTCCAGTTGTGCCTGTGCCTCTTCTGTGCCAAAGTGTTCTTCCAGCATGCTCACTACGTGTTCTTCTGGCAGCACATGGCCTGGTGCTTCCTCTAAATCATGAACGATCTTGCGCAAGATGCTGACATGAGCAAGAGCCTGTTCACGGAAGATATTTTTTTCCTCCAGCACGCCAGCCTCGGCGAAGCGTTTTCCCTGTGGGGTCAACACAAGATCTCCTTCTTGCGTATCTGCCAGATCAAGTAGGTCGGCGGCCTCAACAAGAGGCAGGAGATCATCTAATTCCAGTTGTAAGTGACGCCCAATCTGGTAGATATCTTCGCGTCCGCCGCGAGCGTAGACTAATTCAACCAGCCCCGTAATATCGCCGATAGCGACATGAGGCAAGACCTGGTAGGGGCGATGGGTGGGTGGAGTGAGCAGCCCGGTTTGTGCCTGGGGAGCATGGGTTTGCAACAAGGAAGATATATCCTCGTGCGGACTGGTCATGATGCGATAAATGAGGTCTACCAGAGCGGTATGTGCCTCGTTTTGGATGTCGCGTTGCTCAATAGGGAGACCTGGCAGTTCAACACGTACACGTCCAGGATTGGCTCCCAGCACGAGAATACGATTCGCCATGCTGACTGCTTCATCAATATTATGTGTGACCATGAGAATTGCACGAGTCGGCATGCGTTGTTCGCGCCACAACCCCAGTAACTCTTTACGCAGATTGGCGGCTGTCAGCACATCGAGCGCACTGAAAGGTTCATCCATGAATAGAATTTCCGGTTCCACCACGAGGGCGCGAGCAAAGCCTACTCGTTGGCGCATCCCGCCTGAAAGCTCTTTGGGATAAGCGTCTTCAAAGCCATCAAGTCCAATGACATCAATGGCGGCCAATGCCCGTTTGAGGCGTTGCGTCGGCGTCAATGGCTGCGCCTCAAGGCCGAGTTCTACATTTTGCAAGACGGTCAACCAGGGAAAGAGTGCAAACGATTGAAAGACAATGGCGATATGTGCATTCGGCCCCTGTTGCGGTTGCCCTTTGAAAAATACCTGCCCCGATGAAGGTGGAATCAGCCCTGCCAGGATGCGCAGGAGCGTAGATTTGCCTGAGCCCGATGGCCCAAGCAACGCCACAAATTCGTCGGCATGAATCTGTACCTGCACACAATCCAACACTAATGGAGCTTTTTGTACCTGTGCATGTTTTCCCTCCACTGCGTAGGTTTTGCTGCACATACGTGCTTCCAAAAGAATTTCCGCGGGATTTGGCGTGCTGCTTTGTGCCAGAGCGTTTTGATCAGATTGAGCCATATGCTTTTCGTTTCTCCTCTTCTATGCCAGCGTGTAGCGGCGTTCCGCGAGTGCGTACAATCGTTTCCAGAGCATGCGATTAATGAAGACGACGACGATGGCCATGAGCAGTGTTCCTGCCGTCAGCACTGGATAATTGGCGGCTGCGGCCGCGGCTGCGATACTGGCGCCAAGCCCTGGAGTGCTGATCGTTTGACTGTGGAACTGGACGTATTCTGAAACGATGCTGGCATTCCATGCCCCACCACTCGCGGTCAACATACCGGTGATCAGATAGGGAAAGATGGCGGGCAGAATAAGTGTGCGCCATCGTCGCCAACCGGTGACATGGTAGACGGAGGTTGCCTCGCGTAAGTCGGACGGAATAGCCATTGCTCCGGCGATGACATTAAAAAGAATGTACCATTGCGTGCCTAAAAGCATAAGCAAAATCGCTGCGATGGATAAGCCGCCCGGCAGACCAACTAGTGCCAGCAAGAGGATAGGAAACACTGCTGTCGCGGGAATTGACGCTATCACCTGTACAACAGGCTGCAAACGCCGTGACCAGCGCGGCGAGAGTCCAATTGCCACGCCAAGCGGCACCGTCCAGACAATGCCAATGGCGAGAGCCGCCAGTGTTCTTAGCCATGTGAGCAGGGTAGCTACGATCAGTGTTCCCCATGTTGCGAGTGGCACCTGAATGAGCAGGCGCAGCATGAACCAGAGTCCAGTCAGCACAACTGCTGCTAGCAGTACAACAACTATCCAATACACAACACGGCGTACTGAAAATGATGCAGAGGGTTGTGGACGCTCGCCTGTATCTGGCAAGGTTGTGGCACCAGGCAAGGGTTGTAAACGGTCCAGCAGGCGAGCTATCCATCTTCCGATAGGTGCGAAGACACGACTGGAAAGGGTAGCCAGCAGCGCGGAGCGACGCAAAGCATCCAGCACGGGCGAATGTGGTGTATCGGCCCCACTACTCAACTCCACTTTGAATTTATCAGCCCATGCAACCAGAGGTCGCCAGAAGAGTAGGTCGATCAGGACGATCAGGACGATCAGGGTCAACAAGCCAAGAATAATAGCGACGTTATTGCCAGCATTTGCGGCAGCTTGCAAATAGGAACCCAGCCCCGGTAATTGGAAGGATTGTGAGCCAAGCGTGAACTGCTCGGATGCCATCAGGAAGAACCAGCCACCGGCCCAGCTCATCATACTGTTCCAGATGAGGCCAATCATCGAAGATGGCACTTCTAACGTCATAAATCGTCGCCAGGGACGCAAGCGTATAACGGTAGCAACTTCTTGTAAATCGGTAGGCAAGGTGCGTACCGAATGATAAAAGCTGAACGTCATATTCCAGGCCTGGCTGGTAAAAATGAAAATGATACTGGCAAGTTCAAGGCCGACATTTGAGTGTGGAAACGCCGCCACCAGAGCGAGAATGACCAGGGGCAGAAACGAGAGAATGGGGATACTTTGCAGAATATCCAGCACAGGCACCATTACTGTTCCAGCCCGGCGATTTGTGGCGGCGATTTGCCCATAAATGAGGGTGAAAATCAGAGAAAGCAGATAGCCCAGGATCATACGCAATAGGGAATAGCCTGCATATAATGGTAGGACCGTCGGTGAAAGATTTATCGAAACAGCGGGCTTGAGCGGTGCGGCCCAACGAGCGGCGGCTGTTACCAGGAAAGCTATAGCGGAGATGAGTGCAAGAAACACAAGCAGATCAATAAAACCAAAACGTCGTGGCTGATGTACTCTTTGAGCTGTTTGTTCGGTACGTGTGCGACGACGTGAAGGAGACTTTCCTTCACGAGTACCAGTGGCTCCCTGGAGTTGTTCGCGCTCGCGTGGATTATCGGGTACGTAAACTTGAGCCATTCGTTTCCTCCATGTCTTGTTGGTGACCAGTATAGCATATCAGTGTTAAATAATTGCTGATGTTTTGATATGCGGGCATTCTAGAAATCCACGACTAAAAAATTCAGCCTCTCATCGTCTCAATGGTGATTAGTGGGAAGTCAGGACATCACTCAAGGCGATAGAACATGTTTGTACATGTTCAGAAAGGAAACATAAACCATGTCGTTTTTTCATCAGTTCGATACCTCTCGGCATCGTGAGATGTTCCGGCCACGTACACTGGGTACCTGGCTAGTCATCGCTGCTCTGTTTACCCTGTTCATGCCGTCATTGCCTCAAGCCAGTGCTGCAGCCAAAACAACGGACCTTTCTACCAGTCCTGGCGCGGTTACTACGGGCATGCTGACCAGGGTCACGCTTGCCAGACCCAGGCACCTGCGGGTCCAGGTACCCCCCGCTTCCAGGCACCACGCTCTGCCCATCCACTACCCTTACGCGACACCTCAACAGCATGCGGCAGAGGCCAGCGCAGCCACCTTTACTATGGATGCTCCCCATGTACGTGGTATTACCCCTCTTGAAGCCTCCACCGGCATTGTGCATAACTTTGAAGGCATCACCGCTGCCGATCAGTTCAATTACAACTTAACTGACTTCGAGCCACCTGATCAAGGTCTATGCGCTAACTCAAGCGATGTGCTGGAAGCAGTGAACGCCGTGTTCACTGTATACAACAGCAAGGGTCTGTATCTTAATGGAGGCAGTTTGATTACCACCTTTGAACCCTTATCGGGAGATACGCCCACTGATCCACGTTGCTACTATGACTCCACGACGAAGACCTGGTTTCTCTCTCTGCTGGCGTTCAACACGTTCCCAGTCGGTGAGTCGCATCTCGATCTAGCGGTGTTCACCGATCCCCTGAACGTCTATTCCTGGAACATCTATCAGATCGACACGACTGACTCGCAGAAACAAGGTTGCCCCTGCTATGGTGATCAGCCCTTGCTGGGTGTGGATGCGCACGGCCTCTTTCTCAGCACCAATGAGTATACCTTCGCGACATCGGTGTTTCAAGGTGCCCAACTCTACGCATTGGACAAGAAGCAGCTTGTGGCTGGTGCTAAGACGGTCTACTTTGTGCATTATGCCGACATGATGAATGGTGGGGTGATGGCCGCGTCGATGGAGCCAGCAATCAACTCCGGTACCACCCCAGCCGAGTACTTCCTCGATTCGCTCGATCCCACTGGCACGACCGATAATCGGCTCGGTGCCTGGGCCATCACCAACGACATTGCGCTCGACACGATGGGTACCCCCACGCTGAGTGGCATCGTCATTTCCAGCGAAACGTATGGCCTGCCGCCAAACGCGGCCCAGAAGGGAACAAGCAACCTGCTCAATGCTGATGACGACCGGATGTTGCAAGTGCAGAACGTGGGTGGCACACTATGGTCATCGCTCACCACAGTAGTGCGGCCAACCGGTGATACCACGAACCGTGCCGGAGCGGCCTGGTTCGAGGTCGTGCCTACGTTGAGTACGAAAAAGCCGCCGACGATCACCGGGGCAACCATCACAGCGCAAGGCATCGTAAGCGTCAAAGGCAATTACCTGCTTTACCCCGCTATTGCCGTCAACGATATCCACAATCCTGCAATGGTCATGTCGTACTCAGGTTCGACGATCTTTCCCAGCGTGGTCTATGCGAGCGGATCGACTTTCTCCACGCTGACGACCGTCAGGTCGGGATCAACCTTTGACATGGGTTTTACCTGCTCACCCTGTCGTTGGGGCGATTACTCGGCGGCAGTTTGGAGTACCCAAATGTCAGGTACGCGACAGCCCTATATCTGGATGGCTTCGGCATACATTGCCGGCCCTCCAGGACCGAACTCGGCCTCAAACTGGGCAACGCGTGTAGCGGAAGTTATCCCGCTGGGCGGGTAATCCTCTATCCATCGTGGTTCATGGGAGGTCAGAGAGAGGTTAGTCACCTCTCTCTGACCTCTTCTCTGTGTTGGTTTTTCCCATTGTAAAGAAAAACTGGCATGGACACAAAAGCCAAAAATGGCTCTTTGAACAAGTCCATTCTCATGGTATACTTCCGGTGGAAGGAGAAGAAGCTCGTTTTGACCAGTGTTTTTAGAAGGGAACGAAGATGAACTACACCATTCTGCACAGGGATGAACTCCATTGCTATGGGAACTACTGTGAGTTTCAGGGATACCAGCATGGAGATACCAGTGTTTCTTTTATCCTGGTTGATGTACCGCCAGGAGATGGCCCGCGATTGCATAAACATCCTTATGAAGAGGTCTTTATCATACAGGAAGGCGTGGCTACCTTTACGATTGGCACGGCTATCCTTGAAGCAAAGGCAGGGCAGATCGCGATTGTCCCGGCAGGCGTGCCTCATAAATTTATCAATACCGGCGAAGGACGGCTCAGGCAGGTGGATATCCACCAAAGCCCACGGTTCATCACAGAGTGGCTTGAAGACTGAACCGATCTTCTCAGCCCTTGTTTGCTTTTCCACTCATGCTCCTGGTTTTATCCTGTACTGATCGAATCCACTTGATTTGCCAGGGTGTCTCTCATAACATGTCGTTTGCTGCCCTGCGCATTCTGCATTACTATCATTTCTTATTACGGGTTACAGCATTATACTCATATGCAAGAAGGATATGAGTTTATTCGATTCATGCTTTGTTATGAAGAGTTATAAGAGATGTTCTCTCCATAGTTCGCTGTTTAGATAAACAGTCAGGACTCAATAGCTGGCAATATGGCGAACCTACCCATGTTGTGCTATGATAGACAAACTCATGCAGCATACATCGGTTTGTTTATCGTAATGCACTTATGTGGAGAGAAATATGCGAAGAAAACTATTTGCGGGTAGCAGCGCATTGTTGCCAATAGCAGTGGCGTTGCTGTTCATCTTTCCCGGTTCCCATGTATTCGCCGCTAACATTGGAGTGGTTTCCTCAGTTTCCTCTGTTCCTATAGCTGCCCCGACTCCCGATACGACAGCGGCCGTGAACGCAGCAAATAACGCGGTTTCCCAGGCACAAAACCTGCTCAACATTATGGGCGTATTCGCGGGAATTTTTGCAGTGGTGCTGACTCTTTTTAGTGTGTTCGCAATTGTGATAGGCTTTCTGGGTTTCAGGAGTTACGGCGAGTTCCGCACATTGGTGAATGATATACGTACCAAATTGGAGAAGGCACAGATGGATGCGTATAACACCCGTTCCGCGCTTGTCTATATTATTCTGGGTGATCGGCTCCTGAATCAGAAGAACACCGAAGAGGCTATTAAGAATTATAAAGAAGCGGGTAGGTTGTTACCGCACGATGTTCAGGTGCAGTCTATGTTAGGGCGCATTTACAGCGGCGCAGGTGATTATGAAGCTGCCATCAGCACACTTAAAACCGCCATTAGCACGCTTGAGGCAACTCACCCACTGGACACAGTAAGCTTGGGGAATGTAGAAAAAGAGCTAGGATTAGCCTATCGCCGCCGTGGCCGGGCCAATAACCAGGAGGCCGATTATGATACGGCGATTCAACATCTGAAGAAGGCAACCGTCTTGAATCCCGCCGATAGCGACACACTGGCAATTCTTGGCGGCCTGTACCGGCGAAAGCATGAATATGGGTTGGCATTTAGCAGTTATGAGCAAGCGTGGCGTTTGAATCCTGGTTCTGCATATGCACTGGGCAATCTTGCCAGCCTGGCCTGGTACGAAGGAAAGCTGGACGACGCCCACAGGTATTTCGGTTTCACCGAAGTGGTAGCCATTGACCGTCTTAAGAAAGGACAGGGAGAAATATACTGGGATTACTACGACCTTGCCCTTGCGCAACTGGCTCTGGGCAAGACAGCCGAGGCGCAAAAGACTTATGCGATAGCCATCAATGAGACGCCAGGCAAATTGCAGTTTGAGGCGGTGCTGGATAATCTGCATCTCTTGCAAAAAGCCCCGCAGCCTATGCCGGGGCTGGATGATATTGTGAAGATGATCGAGACTGTGGAAGGAAAATAACTGAAAATTATCACTGTTGCTACAACGGTTCCGACTGTTGCAGGAAGCTTCTTGCCATGTAGATGGCGGCGATGACACGCGCATCTGTGAGGTGTCCTGCTGCGATCAGTTGTTCGAATGTTGCGAGAGGGACACGCTTTTGCTGGATGTCGTAATCCTCGTCGCCTTGTAATGAGCTGGGAGTGAGGTCATATGCTAGATAGACAAAGCTGCGCGTGGTGAAATATTTAGAATACGGTCGAAGTTCACCCAGGTAGGTGAGCTGACCGGGGGCGTAGCCAATCTCCTCCTGTAGTTCGCGAGCCGCCGTTTCCTCCTGCGCTTCACCGGCTTCAATCGCACCACCGGGTAGAATAAGCGTTGGCTCGTTAAAGGCTGGTGAAGGTTCGTTGGTCAGAATCACTTCATCTTCTGCGGTGAGAGGGATGATCAAGACTTCGTTCTCGCGTGTATCAATAAACTCGGTGCCATCTTTATCCAGGCGAATAGCGAAATAGGTTCCCTGGTAGGCTGTTGTTGTCATGATCGGCCTCCAAACGGTACATTTCTCATAAGCATTCCGCCGAGATTATAACATATCTCCCTTATCTTTGGTATGTTCAATTGACTGTACGGCTGTGTTACGGCATAATACAATAGCAATAGTTTCATGCTAAGGAAGGAAGCAACGTTATGCCTCAAACGAATATTACCCTTTATGGTACCAACTGGTGCAGCGATTGCAAGCGTAGCAAAAAGTTTTTGGGCGAGCAGCGCGTTCGTTATGACTATATCAACATTGAAGAGGATACGGAAGGTCAGGCGTTTGTGCAGAAACTGCAGAATGGCGGCATGAGCATTCCCACAATTGTTTTTGAGGATGGGTCGGTGTTGATCGAGCCGTCGAACGCGGAACTGGCGACGAAATTGGGGATGGAGACGAAGGCCAAGTGCGAGTTTTATGACCTCATTACCGTCGGTGGCGGTCCGACCGCTTTGACGACCGCGATTTATGCGGCCCGCGACGGCTATGATGTGCTGGTGATCGAGCGCAGCGGCCTGGGAGGGCAGGCAGGTATTACCGAGCGGCTTGACAATTATCCCGGCTTCCCGGAGGGTGTGACAGGAGCCGAATTTGCCGAGCGAATCATTGCTCAGGCAAAGCGATATGGAGTAGAATTGCTCTCGGCGCAAAATGTTGTCAGTGTTGGTAATGATATGGGCGATCACGTTGTCAAAACTGACGCGGGACATATGTACCGCAGTCATGCCGTGTTGCTTGCCACCGGTTCGACGTACAAACGGCTGGGTGCGCCTGGCGAAGAGGACTTCATCGGCGCGGGTGTCCACTTCTGCGCGACCTGCGATGGCCCATTTTATAAAGGGCGCAAGGTAGCGGTAATTGGCGGCGGCAATAGTGCCGTGGAAGAGGCGGCGTTCCTGACGCGCTTCAGCCCAAAGGTGACGATTCTGGTACGCGGCTCCGCACTCACGGCCAACAAGGTTGCGGTGGATAAGGCAATGGAATCCCCGAACATCGAGGTGCGTTTCAACACGGGAGTTGTCGAGTTCAAGGGGCAGAATCATCACCTGGATACGTTGGTGGTGAAGAATAGTCAAAGCGGTGAGGTAGAAGAGTTGCACCCGGCGGGCGTCTTCGTTTTTGTCGGTCTATCGCCCAACAGTAAGCCATTTACCGATATCGTCAAAGTTGATGCCCAGGGCTTTATTCTGACCGGCATTGATTTTCAGACCAGTACTGAAGGTATCTTCGCGGCGGGCGATGTGCGTTCTGGCAGCACCAAACAACTGGTAAGTGCGGCGGGTGAAGGCGCGGCTGCCGCGCTGGCTATTCGCGAACACCTGCGTGGCCACGATGCCCACTCGATGGAAAAGGCGTTAGCTGGCACTTCTGTCAAATAAGGAGTAACGAAAGCACAGAGAGGAACAGGTCGCCATTTCGCGAAATGGCGACCTGTTCCTCTCTGTGCTTTCGTTACTCCTTACAACTATAACAGATTGTTGCTCATGAGGAAAGCTTTAGCAACTGCCTGGACGGTTTGACCGCCGACAACTTTTGCCTGTAATTGCTGGCTCACCTGGGTAGTCAGCAGGGGTGCAAGCGGGTTGAGCGCGGTGGCGATGCCGGGTGCCTTCTTCAGGATGTCGTCACGCACAATTGGAGCCGGGTTGTAGGCTGGGAAGGCGTTCTTGTCATCCTGCAACAACACAAAGTTGTCTTTGGCAATCAGTGCCGCAGTGGTGTAACAGACGTTCAGGTTTTGCGCACCGGCAACGACGGCGGGGAAGGTCAAACCTTCCTCAGTATAGGTGCTTACACCCTTAAAGGTGATTTTATAGACTGACTTTACGACATCCACGCCATATTGTACACCATCTGGAGGAGTTGCGATGGTCAGATTTGACGCCTGTGATGCGAGATCAGAAATCTTTGTGGCATTGAGCTTCGTCGCCTCGGACTGTGTGGTACAGATGCCATAGGTGTCGTTGAGCGGAGCCGGATCAAGCCAGGTGATGTGATATTTCGACTCGTAGCCCTGTTTCACGGCCTGGTAGTCTTGTTGTGAATTACCGGTTGAATTCAAACCTAATTTGGCCAGTCCGGTAGCGGTGAACTCTGGATACAGGTCGATCTGTCCACTGTTGATAGCGTTAAACACGATGCTATTAGTGCCGAGTGCAAGCCGAGGGATAACATGATACCCTGCCTTTTGCAGCAACAATACATACATCTCCGTGAGCAACTGGGCCTCGGTATCAAGTTTTCCACCAACTACGATAGTAATCGAGGAATTTGATGAACCCCCACCGGTTGTCGTGGTACTGCCGCATCCCGCCAGTACTAAAAGCGAGATGAGGACGAGTAAGGCAACGGATTTTGCTCGCAATGAGCCTAAAATGGATGACATGTTTTTCTCCTTACAAAAGATGAACACTGTGAATGTGAACAACAATCCAATTACGTATGAAAATGGTGGATTTCTCTCATCTTCTAGTTGTTCCAGTACTGACTTGTACCTGCGCCTGTGCCTGTCGTTGTGTCTGTGGCTGGGCTTGCGCTTGACTTTGCACTCGCAACCCGGCAGGCGTTATAGTACGTTGTACCCAACCAAGAGAAAACTCCATCAGGAGGGCAAGAATTACAACCGGCAGTGAGCCGGCAAGCAACTGTATATTATCGAACTCACGTAAGCCAAGATAGATATATTCTCCATATCCACCGCCGCCGATAATGGCAGCAAGCGTCGCGGTTGCGATGATCTGTACCGCTGATGTGCGTACACCGGAAGCGATAATGGGCAACACAAGCGGCGTTTGTATGCGTGTGATGATCTGGCGGGTAGTCATACCCATGCCGCGAGCGGCGTCAATCATAGCGGGATCAATGCCATGAATGCCTGTATAGGTGTTGAGCAGAATGGGAGGAATGCCCAGGATAATGAGTGCGACCACCGACGGTTTGAAGCCGAAGCCAAGATAGGGATAGGCCGCGGCAAGGAATGCCAGCACTGGAATAGCCCGCAGCAAACCACTCGTATTGACGGCAATAAAAGATGCTATTGGACTGCGCGATACTACTATGCCCAATGGCACGCTAATCACAATAGCCAGCACGATAGCTACAATACAAAGCTTTAAGTAATCTTCAGTATGTCCCAGGTAGTCATTTGCTGGGTCGGCAATGAATTGTAACAGGGCCTGTATGGTTTGTATTATAGCCTGCATGATTTTTCCCCTTCCACAGTGATATTTATGCGAGTGATACGGCGCTCCGACCACGATTTAGAGCCACTTGTAGAGCAAGTAAAAGCAGATCCGCAACGATTGCCAGCGCACTGACTAGTATCACGCCGGCCAGTACCTCTTCGGTGTTGAGATTTTCGAGGCCGGTGAAAATCAGATCGCCCAATCCGCCCGCCGCAACCAGCGTACCGAGCGATGCGATACCAATGCTTGTTACCGTCGCAACCCGTATTCCCGCAATGATGATAGGTAGTGATAACGGGAGAGTAACCCGTATGAGCAGTTGAAAGCGATTCATACCCATTGCGCGTCCAACTTCAAGCATCAGCGGATCCACGTTATTCACGCCTGCCACAGTATTACGAATGAGAACGAGTTGTGCATAAAGAATAAGCGGAATAATCATGGTTGTTTGTGTCAGTCCTGTCACGGGTACCAGAAATCCCAACAGGACGAGGGCAGGAATGGTGTAAAGGATATCCGCAAATGTGATAACGGGCAGATCGAGCCATTTGTAGCGTGCTACAAACAATCCGATCGGAATGGCAATAATGATTGAAATAAGCATGCTAATGCCAACAATTGTCATATGGGTGACAAGCAGATTTGGGATACTTTCCGGATCTGTCAGGTCATAATTTGTCGGATCAAGTAGGAAGCTCATATATTCTCCTCGCCTTTTAGCAAAAAGCATCCCTGAAGGAATGGTAAATAGCTAAAATCTTCGTATCTAGTCTGCATTCCTCTACGTTTATCACTCGGTGAATATCAGATGGGGGAAGTTGCGGGTAGCTTTATGGAGCAATGGCAGTGCGATGTTATCAGGGATGAGGAGATAGCCCATGGCTTTGAGGCGAGGAGCATCAGAAGAACACGCTCTAGTATCTCGCCAATGTGCCGAAGATACGGCATCTGGTCTATTATCCAGGTCGTTAAAATACAGTACCATATCGTTGACGTTCCTTTGTTCTAGAAAACACGACGTTACAAGTTACCAGATAATTATACGTGATAGTTTTGAGAATTGCAAAGATTATACAAATTTCGTGAGCGAAATTATCCTTGTTCAGCAGAGAGCGGCAAACGTATGATAAACTTGGAACCGCTGCCTTCTTCGCTGGTGACGGTGAGGGTGCCGCCGTGTTGCTCAATGATCTGGTGGGCACTGGCAAGGCCGAGACCGGTACCGCTAAATTGACCGGCGACGTTGCCTGCACGGCGGAACTGCTCAAAGATGTGGGGAATATCTTCGGCGGGGATACCAATGCCGTGATCACGCACGGTGAGCGTCGCCATATGGTCTCGACCGCTCTCTGCCCGGCTCAACGCCTACTTTGACAATAATTTCACCGCCATCAGGGCTGTACTTGATGGCATTGGAGAGCAGGTTTCCCAGGACGCGCTCTAACTGCATTGCGTCCCATTCACCAATGATGTCTTGTTCAGGGTACTCGACACGTAAGGTGTGTTTTTCGGTTGTTCGCTGGTATTCCGTCGTTGTTCTGCGGGCAAGTTCAACAAGATCTGTTGGCTCCCGGTCGAGTTCGAGGGGCTGACCCATTTGCAGGCGTGTGATACTGAGCAACTCGTTAATGAGCGTGACCATATTTCTCGTGGTTGTATCGATTTTTGTTAATCCATTCGCCAGTTGCTCCCTGTCCAGTTCGCTTCCCTTCAAGACCTGTCGTTTGAGCAACTGCGCGAAGCCTTTAATGGTACTCAGCGGATTCTTCAAATCGTGCGTGACAATGGAGAGCATTTCGTCGCGCCCACGGATCGCTGCTTGCGTCTCATGATAGAGTTCCGCATTTTCGATGGCGACCGAGGCCAGCTGGGCGAATTGTACCAGAACGGTCTCGTCTTCGGTGGTAAATTCACCTTCGTACTTATCCGAAAGCTGGATCACGCCGAGATTTTGTCCGTCGCGTCCAATCAGCGGCACGGCGAGCCAGCCGCGCATGGGGGGATGATGCTCTGCCTCCGAACCGAAACCACGCCATGCGGGATGCTGTTCGAGTTCTTCCTGGGTCATACGCATAGGCTTATTGGTATCGCAGACAAGGGAGTAAATACCGGAACCGTCGGGCTGTGTATCATAATCGCGCCACTGTGCATACTTCTCCGAGAGGGAAACGGCGTTGATATTTTGCTGTTTCTGGCTATTGATCGTTCGTGTGGTAATTGCCTCGTGCGCCCCAATAACGGCGCGTGCTTGATCAGTAATTAACATCAACCGCTCTTCAAACGAGTTCGTTGACATAATCACGAGCGACGCCTGTGCAAGTTTTTGCAGTTTATCTGCGTGTTCTCGTTCGTGCTTTGCCATCTGCTGGCGCATCTGTGCCATTTTGAGGTGAGTGTTTACACGGGCCTGCAATTCACGTGCGGAAAAGGGCTTGGTGAGGTAATCATCCGCTCCTGCTTCCAGTCCCTCGATAGCGGCTTCTTCACCGGCGCGAGCAGAAAGCAGTACAACGGGAATATTGTTTGTTTCAGGATTAGCACGCAAAACTTTGAGCAACTGGAAACCGTCCAGTTCCGGCATCATCACATCACTAAGAACGAGGTCTGGTCTGCGTTGCTGTATAGCGGCGAGGGCAGCATTACCATTGGCTACCGCTTCAACCGACCAGTATTTGCTTAGTAGCCGCCTGACATAATCACGCATGTCGGCATTGTCGTCGGCAAGGAGGATACGAGCGGTAGATGCTTGAATAGGTTCGCTGATTTCGCCGTGAGGTAAAGCTAGTAGTGTGGCTACATCTATCCCATTACCTTCTTGTTTGTTTGGTTCGGTTGGTAGCCAGCTTGTTGCTTCCTCGATATAGGGAGATGCATGTTGGATAACAGGAGCGAAGCTGGACTGTACTGTCTCTTGAATACGCTCAAGCGGCAGGTGTGTCGATCCCAGAGGAATGGACACGGTAAACGTTGTTCCTTCGTCCACGGTGCTGTCTACTCGCACTGTGCCACCGTGGAAATGAACGAGTTCGTTCACGAGTGCCAGACCAATGCCGGAGCCTTCGTATGTACGCGAGCGTGCGCCTCTAACTTGATGAAATTGTTCAAAGAGATGTGGTAGCTCTCCCTCTGGTATGCCGATGCCGGTATCGCTCACTATCAGTTCAGCAGTATTGTCTAATGCACGTAATGTGACCGCAATTTGCCCTGAGAATGTAAACTTAAAGGCATTGGAGAGCAGGTTGAGGACAATTTTTTCCCACATGTCGCGGTCTACATAGACCTTTTTCTCAAGCGGAGGGCAATCTATCACGAGTTGTAGACCAGCTCGTTCTACCGCCGAGCGGAAAATGCTGGCTAATTCAGCAGTAAAAGATGCCAGCTCGGTCGGTTCGTATACGGCCTGTGTACGATTTGCCTCAATGCGCGAGAAATCGAGCAGCGTGTTTACCAGTTTGAGCAGTCGTAATCCATTGCGACGCACGACCTCAATGCGTTCACGCTGATATGGCTGCAAAGGATGCTCACTGTCGGCAAGTATTTCTTCTACTGGGCCGAGTAAGAGCGTCAGAGGTGTGCGAAATTCGTGGCTGACGTTGCTAAAGAATGTGGTTTTGGCGCGGTCTAATTCAGCCAGTGCTTCCGCTCGCTCGGTTGCTTCCTGATATGCGCGTGCTTTCGCGATAGAATTGGCAACCTGCCCCGCCACCAGGCCGAAGAAATTGCGATAATCGTTGTCGAGGTCTCGTAACGGGCTGATGCCTGCTACCAGCAATCCATAGGGAGTGGACTGACCGGCACGCAACATCGGCAGTACCAGTGCGGCATGAGGAAGGATATTGCTTGCCTGTGCCGTGATGAAATTTAACTGTTCTGGCAATGGAGAGACAAATGCCGGTTCACCTGTACGGATAACAGAAGCCATTGACCACGGCCCTGAGCAATCTCCTGACTGTGGTATATCAACGACTGGTGGACAGGTTTCAGTATTGGGAGTCAGGCCAAACATACCGGCCCGTACTGCCTGTAACCCTTGCTGTTGTAGAAGATAAAATAGTGCGAAAGGAATATCAGCAACATTTTCGGCGAGGGTTTCGGCTGCGATGAAACAGACTTCCGCGGCACTTTGTGCCTCTGCCGAGCGTTCCGCCAGTTCGTGTAAGGTATGGAGCCTGCGTTCACCCAGTACCTGACCAGTTGTCTCGGTGACGGCAGTAAAGATGCCGCCAATACCCCCTGTTTCGTCTCGAATGGGGCTGTAAGAAAAAGTAAAATAGCATTCCTCTACGTAACCGTTGCGGTCCAGTGGCAACATCTGGTTATCGGACCACGTAGATTCACCTCTGAAGAGAACACCATCGAGCATGGGGCCAATGATATCCCAGATTTCGGGCCAGCACTCGCGCCCGCGTTGTCCCATTGCTTTAGGATGCTTAGTGGAACCAAGTATCAGGCGGTATGCATCGTTATATAGCATGACAAGCTCTGGCCCCCACCAGATAAGCATGGGGAAGCGAGAAGCTAAACAGATGCTGACAGCGGTACGTAAACTCTGTGGCCACTCCTCAACGGGGCCGAGCGGCGTCTGTGACCAATCGAGCGCACGCATGATCTCCCCCATCTCTCCGCCACCCGAAAATACATCATGAATTGCTGATACGTTCACTGATGCAGGTATGCCATCCATGCTGGCGTCTCCTCACAGGCAAATATTCCCAAATTTATCCATCCCATAACCAGCTAAAAAATATTCTAATGGAATTCTAATACAGCAGATGTTAAATGTCAAACACATCATATACTCGTTGTTGCTGTGCTTTCTATTTCCTGGCGTGTGCGGGAAATTGCGCGGTTGATACTGGTAAGAGTGATAAAGCCCAGAGGATTCCTGCGTGTCTTTGTCCTCTATGGCAAGTGCGGGAGCGGTGGTCTGAAGCAATTGTAGCATGGCCTGTAACAATGTGGTCGCGGAAGAACAGATCGGTACATCGCCCCAATGAGCTGATGAGACAACTTCTGGTTCCTCGGCTAAGGCATCGGTGACGGGCAGGTACTCCAACTGGCGCAGGATGTTCTCGGCCCCGACAAGCTTGCTGACAAATTCATCGGCGGGATGGGCAAGCAATTCTACCGGAGTCCCAAGCTGTATCAGCTTCCCGTTGTGCAACACTGCTATCTGATTGCCTAGCTTAAAAGCTTCTTCAATATCGTGCGAGACAAAGAGGATCGTTTTGTGTACATCGCGCTGGACACGTAGTAATTCATCCTGCATGCGAGCGCGGGTGATAGCGTCAAGTGCGCCAAAGGGTTCATCCATCAGCAGAATTGCCGGATCGGTTGCCAGCGCACGCGCCAGACCTACACGCTGTTGCTGTCCGCCGGAGAGTTGACGCGGGAAGCGTTTGCGATACTCGTTGGGTGGCAGTCCAACCAGTTCCAGTAGTTCGTCAACCCGTTCGGCGAGACGCTGTTTAGACCAGCCACCAGCGATTTCGGCGGTCACGCGAATATTCTCAGCGATGTTCATATGCGGGAACAGGCCGACTTGCTGGATTACATAGCCAATGCGGCGGCGCAATGTAATCGGGTTCTCCTCCAGCACATTTTTACCGTCAATCACAATCTCACCGGAGGTTGGCTCAATCAACCGATTGACCATGCGCAAAAGCGTTGTTTTGCCGGAGCCGGATGTTCCCACCAGCATACAGGTGCTACCCTCCGGCACATCGAAGGTGACGGCATCAACAGCAGGCGGCGTCTCCGCACTTGCCCCTGGATAGACCTTCGTAATCTCGTGAAACGCTATCTTCGCCATACTGTTGCCTTTCCCTATAAGATAACTCGCTGTTCGCGATACAACTCTTCCAAATTATAAGCGACAAACCTGTTAGATGTAAAGGTTTCTACATTAACCCAAACCACTGCTGTACCTCCGTTTATCTTTGTATATCATTCTGTCTTTTGTATTGCGTTTAATTTGTACGGAGAGCCACATGCAGCGGAAATTTGTTCATCGACTTGCCGTGGTCGTTACGGTCCTGATTGTTGTCAGCATGAGTTTTGTCAGTATCAAGCTGATTGCACAGGCCAAACAGGACCAACACTTTGTTTTGAGTGGTCAGAATGTCCCCTTGACCGCTCATGCTCAACTGATCGGAGCAGCCAACGGTCAACAGCAATTGAACCTCTCTATAGGACTGCAATTGCGTAACCAGCAGGAACTGGATAACCTGCTGAGCGATATGTATAATCCACGCTCATCTCTATTTCATCAATTTCTTACCCCGCAGGAATTCAACGATGAGTTTGGCCCGACCGCCGACCAGCAACAACAGGTGGCAGATTATTTGCGCAGTCAGGGATTGATGGTAAATAGCATTTCGCCCAATGGATTGCTGATTGATGCCAGCGCGACCGTGAGCCAGGCTGAGTCCGCCTTCAACGTCGCCATCAACAATTACCAGCTGGGTGCGAATACGTTCTATGCCAATAGCAGTGCGCCGGTTATCCCGTCTGCGCTCTCATCGTTAATCGCCTCTATCGGAGGGTTGGATAATAGTGTGCATATGCATCCCTTGTTGCACCGTATGAGTCCGCAAAGAGGTAAAGGCGGCACGGGTGGAGAAAGTGGCAAGCCGGGCTTGAGTACGCGGGTAGCCCATGCCGCGCCTAACGCGACAGTGGCTGGCTTTGGACCCCCCGACCTTGTGAACGCCTACGATGCCGCACCATTACAGCAGGCTGGAGACGCAGGCAACAATCAGACGGTTGCCGTCTTTGAACTGGATGGCTACCAGAGTTCCGATGTCACGCAGTATCTCCAGAACTACAATCTTGGTTCGCCCAGTATTAGCAATGTGCTGGTGGACGGGTATAACGGCGCGGCGGGCGCGGGCGCGATTGAGGTCGAACTGGACATGGAAGTGGTTGCGGCAATGGCTCCCAAAGCGAATCAGCTTGTTTACGAGGGGCCGAACACAACACAGGGTGTCAATGATACTTACAATAAAATCGTCACCGATAACAAAGCGCAAGTCATGACGGTCAGTTGGGGCGAGTGCGAAACCGCTACTGGTGCCGCCGAGCTACAGACGCTTGATGGTATCTTCAAGCAAGGTGCCGCACAGGGTATTTCTATGTATGCGGCTGCCGGAGATTCCGGTGCCTATGACTGCGACGATACCAACCTCGCCGTCGATTTGCCTGCCAGCGATCCCTATATTACCGGCGTGGGTGGTACCAGTCTGCAATTGAACGGCACCGCCTATGGCAGTGAGTCGGTGTGGAGCAATCCATCTGATACGCAACGCAGCCCGCAAGGTTCAGGCGGCGGTGGCGGCATCAGCAACACCTTTCCGCAGCCGAGCTGGCAGGCGGGCCCCGGCGTAAGTAACCAGTATAGCAACGGCAATCGCGAGGTGCCGGATGTCTCAGCCGATGCCGACCCCGCGACAGGCTACGCGGTTTATTGCACTGTCTCGGCGGCTGGCTGCACATCCAGCGGCTGGATTGAGGTTGGCGGCACCAGCGCGGCGGCTCCGCTGTGGGCTGGCAGTACCGCGACGATCGATTCTTACCTGCAACAGCAAGGGAAATCGCGTGTTGGTTTCGCGAATCCCGCCATCTATGGACTGAATAATGCGACGCAGCAGTACGCGCCGTTCCACGATGTGACGAGTGGCAATAACCTGTACTATCCTGCCACGACAGGTTATGACGAGGCAAGCGGCTGGGGTTCGCCTGATGTCTACAATATCGCTCGCGATATCGCCGGTGGTAGCGTTCCACCGCCGACGCCAACACCGAACCCGACCAATACGCCATCACCAACACCAAATCCGACCAACACGCCAACGGATACACCAACGCCCGGTCCAACGGATACACCTGTTCCGCCGACACCGGCCCCGACGAATACTCCCATTCCGCCAACGCCCGTGCCAACCGGTACGCCAGTACCTCCGCCTCCGGGAAGTTCTCTGCTACAGAACGGTGGTTTCGAGAATGGTGTTGATCCCTGGCAAGAGTCTTCGGCGGCTGGCTATGAAATTGTGGATTCGACCAATCCGCACAGCGGGCAATACAGTGCCTACCTGTGTGGCTATAGCAGTTGTACCGACAACATCAGCCAGGATTTCACTGTGCCGGATAGCGTGAACAACATCACCATTACCTACTGGTGGTATGGCGATACCTCACGCACCGCCCGTTCCTGCAAAGATTCCCTGAACGTGGCGCTGCTGGACAGCAACGGTAGCGTGATCGGCAAGATGCAACATGCTTGCAATTTCGATGCGAAGCAAGGATGGGTACAGGTCACATATGATGCGACGAGCCTCCTCTCGCAATACGCCGGTCAAACGGTGACGCTCTCCTTCACGGGCACAACGTCGTCTGCCTACTCTGTAACCACAGCGTTCTTTGTAGATGATGTCGCGGTAAATGCGTCGTAGGGTGTTTGTAAATCTATGGAAATAAGCCATACAACCGGCAGGTGGCACCGCCACCTTGCCGGTTGTATGGCTTATTTCCATAGATTTAGCCTGATTCACATAGAGGTTAGACTTCTATGTTGTTGACGATACCGACTCGTGCTATGGCCTGGCTTAGCCGGGTATCATTCTCAATATGGGTAATATACACTCGATGTTTTCCCTGTAGCGTCTCCTGGGTGATTGCTGCAATTTCGCTGTCAATAGACTGTAATGGTAACTGTAAGATGCGATCAATCGGTCTTGAGTTAGGAATTACTGCCGCATGGGTATGCTGGATCACCTTTGCATGTGACTTCATTCCAGGAGTGACATAGAAACCGCGTTGCAATATACCATTACCCCATCTTGCAGTGAAGGTAACGGGATCGATGACTACTCCTATCATTACCATTGTACATAGCATGTCCGTTGGAACTGTACGACGTATTGCGTTACGTTGAAAATACGTATCGATCAAATCAGGGTCGGTGATCAATTGCCCATTGGACAGATTGTTATTTTGGGCGAGGGGCGCACGACACATATATTTATCAACTACTTGTTTAGTAGGAACCTGGGTCACGATCTCTACAGTTATGGCACCGTTTTTCTTGAGACTGGGATGTTCTAAAAGGCTCTCATACCAATTGACTAGTGGCAGGCTAGATGAAGAATCTAGCGACGCCCATGCTGAATCTAGCTTATCCCATGTGATGAGAAATGGAGTCAGCATCTCTGTTTGCCCGCATTCACAATGTGAGGTCATGGGCTTCTCTGCGGGAGTCCACCAGGGTATGCCATCAATCAGGAGGCTTTCACCAAGTTGTTGAATGGCAACCACAGGTGGTGAACCGAATGCTGATGCTCCAAGACCAAAGCGTATCTGTGGGTCTGGTAATACCTGAGTAGAAATATTCCCGCTTTCTGAATTTGGATGGCTAGCGGACTTCCAGGTGCAGGTAGCACGGAGGATAGAGCCTACATCGCCTCGAATGCGAAGAGTTGTGGGTGCATCATCTGGTCGTATAACAACGCGAGTACTCTCGGCCTTATTCATCATTACCTGTGACACTCCTTTTCAAAAACTGGTACAACCAGAAACGTCAAAAGCCCATTACTCAACGAATAGATTGTGGTGTCTACAAAATCCAACTATCGCCCTTATTTCTTCCAGTGTTGTCGTCTAATGGAGGTTTCTAGCTCCTCGATATCCTCGAACCATTTTTTATCGCTGTCTGTCGGCTTGATGGTAGCTCCGTTTTTATCAGACATTGAAAGATAGTGATCCAGTGTTGATGATCCTTTGCGCTCAACAGGAATATTATCTGCTGGTAGCGTCCATTCGCCGAACACTTTCATGAATTGAAGAACGCAAGGTCCCATCCCTTGTAAATCGTAACCACCTTCCAATGCCGCGATTATCGCGGTACCTTTGTGCTGTTGGCAGTAGCTGAAAAGCTGTTGTGCGAGTGCAAGATAACTCAATTCGCTGAACTCTAATTGTGAGAAATTGTCCTGGTAATAAGCATCTAACCCCATGCTTATAAGGATGAGGTTTGGTTCGAAACCGTCGAGAAGAGGTTTTAAAATGCGGTTCAACACTTCCTCGTAAACACGATCACCTGAGAGAGCAGGAATTGGGACATTCACTGTACACCCAGTAGCTGGGACATCGCCGCGTTCTGTAAAACTTCCAGTACCGGGGTGGACATCGGCCTGGTGAGTAGAGAAGTATACTACGGCATCATCTTTATAGAAAATGTCATGCGTACTTTTTCCGTGATGAGCATCACAATCGACGATCAGTACTCTCCGTTTTCCTCGTTGTTGTCCATATCTGGCGGCGATGGCAATGTTATTGAAAATGCAAATTTTATTTCCGGCCAGATGTCCCGGTGGTCTCACGAGAGCAATAGCTAATTTTATGTCCGAGTTCGAGATTACAAGATCAACAGCATTGAGAGTTCCGCGCACTGCGAGGCAGGCACCTTCGTAAGAACCGGCACGCACCTCGAGATCACTTTCCACAACGAGGTTCGTCTCAGGTGCCAGTTTTAGTTGCTCACTGAGGTCACGAACGCGATGAATCCAATCTTCTTCATGAACGAGGCGCAAAAAGTCTTCTATTTCGCTTTCCCAGGTACTTTCATGGAAGTGATAGGGAGATACATAGCGAAACATCTGGCGACGGTCTAGATGATTGAGAGCCGGGAACGTGTCCAGGAAATTGATGATAGCCTCCACACGTTCTTTGGACTCAGGATGATTGTGTAAATCTGTATGTGCGTACTGCGGGTGGTAAACAAGGGCTACTGGCGTATTACAAATCTCTTCCGGTTTAGCTCCTGGTAGGACCCAGATGGCCCGTTCGTCATCGCGAAGATTGCCCTGAGAGAAGTTTACAATCGCTTTCTGCAATTTTGTCGCCTGCTCGCAGATGAATCTGGGTGTGCGAGAGCAATCAATTGCCTGTTGAAGAACCTCCGTCAAAGCCCAATTTAAATGGGGGCTATATTCCTGAGCGTTCCAAAGGGAGTTCAAAAGCTGCATAAGTTTTTCTGTGCAGAGACCATTTCTACACGCTTGTTCTAGAGCCAGCACTGCATTTGTGCAGGTCCAGATTTCCTCGCGTCCCCAGTCCCACTTTAGCCAGTGTTCGAGTTCATTATGGAGAGCGTCGCGTGCCACGCGAACAGAGATGATTGCGCTGCGGTCCCACTGATTTTGGCCAGTATGCAGGAGCTTTTCAACTAAAGCAAGAATATCTCGTTTGTTTCTAATGGTATCTGGCTCTACAGAGGTACTATCGTCAAGGGTATCTAGCATCGTTCTTATCGAGAACATTAAACTGCGTCGAATCCAGAAGTCTAGTTCGGACAAATCGACCACTTTCTTGAGTACTCGAATAACGTTTACCCGATAATCATCACTACTTTGTGTGAAGAGATATCCCAGACATTCGGATCCGAAAAGCCTCTGGGAGAAAGAAGCTTCTTGCTTGCACCAGTTTTCCAGTTGTTGTAGTACAGCCTGTCCTTCGTGTTCATCTATGATATAACGCAAAACTCGTTCGATATCCCAGCGCAGGACGAAATCATTTTTGCCGCCCATAATATTTACAATACTTAACACCCGTTCCACTTCCTCAAGGGGCTTTTCGGTATGAGAAGTAGCGGGGTTATTAAATAATTTCAGTTGTAATATTTTTTGACAGGCAAGCTGATTCCAGGCGAAATTCTTATCCTGAGCAAGTTTTTCCAGTAAATCATAGTGGATGCCTTGTTGCAGTCCGCGCAGATTTTCAGCTACAAGCACTGCTATACCTAATCCTTGCCGGAGATTGGCAAAGCCGTGTGTGAGAAGCCCATCATGTGTTAGCATCCATTTTTCAAAATCTCTCAGGATGCCTTCTCTATCTAACTCCTGTTGTCGCCAGCGGCGAACAAGTCCACGCCCAATAGAATACTCTAAATAGCGTTCATGGACAAAACGAATGATACTGGAGCCTCTTTTACCTGGTATGTTGACCCAGCCCGTTTCGAGAACGATGCCTTCACCTTCAGTAAGAATAGCCTCTAATACCGTTCCGTGAACATACAGATCATTGACTGTTTTCACCGGTCGGCCTACTGTCAGAGCATCTCTTACTTTTCTTTGAAGTATCTCAAGCACTTCCTCATCAGAAAGGAATGAGCGTTCGCGTTCAACCATTCCCAGTGCGAGTTCAAGTACGGGGCCACGAATAGCTCTTTCTGGTAAGGTTTCATAATGAATGATCGGTTTCTCACCGATCATGCCAATCCGCTTTATGGTTCCTTCGAAAGTACTCTTAGCGTACTCATCAAAGATGTCGAGATCACGAAGTATGATTCGCTTGCTGATATTCTGGTTGCGGAGTGCCATGCAAAGCATACGGAGCATTAAGGGATTACAGCAAATCTTCCGCATACGAGGGTCCTGGATATAGCCTTCTACGTTGTACAATTTGGCGTAATGGTCAAATGCTTTCTCAAACTCTTCGTCATCAAAATCTTGCATCAGTATTCCGGCGGCAGTCGCTTTTGACGCTGCATTGTCTCCAATCGCTAATTTCCCTCCTGGCCGATAGACATAATCAAGCCAACCTACAGCCTCGCTCGATGCATCATAGCGGCGGCGATGTTCATCCCAATAAGTTTGTCGAACACTGACACAGAGGTAAATGGGGTACTTGCCATCTAGATACGTACTCGCAAAGCGTGTCAGGTAGTGAGTAATGTCTTCCTGGGCATTGTTCTCATTAATAGCATCAATGAAGATAATCAGTGGTTGATGGCCTGGCTTCGTAAGAATTTTCTCCAGTTCACGAAGATTACATCCAATCTGGCTTGCTACGATATCCATCAGTGGATGATCTTCAGCAACACGTTCAGACTTACAATCGACATAAACACAGACATGACGATGGACACCTTTGTTGTGTAAGGGGAGTACACCGGACAACTCACCCAGACGATGTTGCAGAAACGTGCTTTTTCCTGTACCGCCCGGTCCGATGACAAGAAAGATACGTTTTTCTCGTTGGCCCAAAAATGTCTCAAATGCGTTGACGATATCGACTCGCTCTGTATATATCTCCGTGTCGAAACGTTTAATCATCGTTTCTCGATCGATATCAAGTTGTGCGCCGATATTTGCGGAAGCGCTTCTTACTTGATGGTAGATTCTCTCGGATCTATCGAGTAGATCGTGATAGTCGCTATCCTGCTCAGTTTGCCTCGCTACCACAGTAACAACACCTATCAAAATTAAAACAGTGACCGTCACAGGCCATGGAATGATAAAGAAAAGGACTCTTACAAGTGGCTCAACATCTGGCGTAGTAATATGGTTTTGCTTCGACATATCCTGAATCCAGGACGGAACAAGCCAGCCTAAAATCGCAGCTACAATCAAACCGGCAATAATTTTTGAAGATCGCCAATACCAGCGAAGTATTTTGCGGAGAAACCGTTTCACCTGATGAACAACGAGGGATTGTTGATTACTACTAAGTGAACGCGAAATCATAATTGTACTCTCCATTTTGATAATGGACAGAAAAAAACAAGAACACTGTTCAGTTACTTGATTTTACGCCAAAAACGGGAAAGTATCAACCTGATAGCGTATACTATGGAAAACAAGGAAAGACAGAATTGAACGCTATGAGTACTTTGAATACAACCGCCTATTTAGACTATTTGGACCGTATCCATTTTCCGGCTCCGGTAGGCTCGGATTCTCTCGATCCATCCTTGCAGACACTACAAGCCTTACATGAGGCCCATCTTCTGGCTGTGCCATTTGAGAATCTCTCCATTCACTATGGGCAGCCAATCATCCTGCAGGAAGAATTGCTCTTCAACAAAATTGTGCGCCAGCAGCGTGGCGGTTTTTGCTATGAACTCAATGGTCTCTTCGCGTGGTTGTTGCACCGGCTTGGTTTCCAGGTGACATTGCTCTCTGCTAGAGTTGCCAATGATGATGGCAGCTTCGGTCCCGATTTTGACCATCTGACGTTACTGGTTCACCAGCTCTCTGGTGCTGATTGGCTGGCCGATGTTGGTTTCGGCAATTCGTTCCGTCAGCCAATACGCTTTGAGGCAGAATTGGAGCAGGAGGAAGCAGATGGACGAAAGTATCGCCTGCGGAGGAAGTATGAGAAGAGCGGGGAAAATACAGAGCGCGAGTATTGGATTTTGCAGCAACTCAACGGTGAAAAGTGGGAATCACAATATAGTTTCCCTCTCCAGCCACGCACATTGGCCGATTTTACTGAGATGTGCCACTATCAGCAGACCTCGCCCGAGTCGCATTTTACACAGAAACGCATCTGTTCATTAGCGACACCAGTGGGGCGCATCTCCCTTAGTGATTTGTGTCTGATTACGACGATACACGGGAAAAGGGAGGAGAGGATGTTAGAGTCGGAGGAGGAGTATCGAGAGGTGTTGGCAGAGAGGTTTGGGATTGTTTTGTAAGCGATGCCAGAAAGGAAGATGGTGTCTGTACCAGACAACTATGGTGATACGTAGACCCTTTGCCTATGGTAGGTATGGCACAAGCCTGACGATTCATTTCCGTTTTTCATTGTCTCGTGCAGCATGTAGAGCTAGACTGATGGGTCCACTCGCTGAGGGGACATCAATCTAGCTCTACATGCTGGAATTCCCTGAACAGAATTCTGAACCGAAAGGAAACCAACAAGATGAACCTCGGAGCATTCTCGATTAGCCTCGCGGTCAGAGATCTCGCCGCATCTCGCGCTTTCTACGAAAAGCTGGGCTTCCACCAAATCGGCGGAGACCCGACACAGAACTGGCTGATCCTTCGTAACGGGGAAACGACGATCGGCCTGTTCCAAGGGATGTTTGAACGCAACATGCTCACCTTCAACCCAGGCTGGACGAGCCAGGCGAAGCCGCTCGACGAATTCCCAGACGTGCGGGAAATTCAGCGGCATCTGAAAGCCAACGGCTTGGCCCTCACTTCCGAGGCTGATGAATCAACCACCGGCCCGGCAAGCCTGACTCTGCTCGATCCCGACGGCAACCCGATTCTCATCGATCAACACGTCGAGTGACGTGGCGATGCAGAACAGCGGTGTCTTTGGCGCAAACCTTTTCTCAGGCGTCCTCCTTCCACCCCTGCGGTTCCACGTGAGGCGAGTGCAAAAAAAGAACCGCACCCACAGACAAGCGATACCTTGACGCTAGCAAGCACAACCTCATAGAATTGTATTGACGTGTTATTTATTAGCTGACCTACACAAAGGAAAAAGAACCATGACCACCACAGAACATACTGACGATATCGCGACCATTGTACGTCCTCAAGAAGCAAAAATGGTTATTGATGGGCAACTTGCCGATGCCAGTAACGGCGAAACCTTCCCTGTCTGCGATCCCGCTACCAGTGAGGTGCTAGCGAATGTGCCGAAAGGGACGACTGACGATGTGGATCGAGCGGTTGCCAGCGCACAGGCCGCGTATGAGAGCGAGGGGTGGCAGAAGATGAGTGCTAATAAGCGCGGGCGTTTGCTCCATGCTCTGGCGGCTCTGGTGCGACGCGACCATGAACGGCTGGCGACAATCGAGATGCTGCACACGGGCAAAACCTGGTCACAGGCGTTTGGCGATGTGGACGACTGTGCGGAGACGTTTGAGTACTACAGTGGGTGGCCTGGAAAAATCTACGGGCAGAGCAGCGCGGCTTTTAATCAGCACCTGGGGTATACGTTGCGCGAGTCGGTGGGGCCGTGTGCCTTGATTGTGCCGTGGAACTACCCGATTGGTATCGCGGCGTGGAAGATCGCGCCTGCTCTTGCTGTGGGCAATACCGCCGTGCTGAAACCGGCATCGTGGACGCCATTGACGGCGATCGAACTGGGCAAACTGGCACTGGAGGCCGGTTTTCCGGCGGGCGTTCTCAATGTCGTGACCGGTCCAGGAGCGCAGATTGGCTTTCATCTTGCCAGACACCCACGTATCCAGCGTGTCTCTTTCACGGGCGAAACCACCACCGGGCGGCTGTTGATGGAGGCTGGAGCGTACAATATGCAGCGTCTCTCGCTCGAACTGGGCGGCAAGGCTCCCAATATTGTGATGGATGCCGCCACGATGGACGAGGCGGTGGAAGGTTGCGTGGGCGCGATTTTCCGCAATCAGGGCGAGAATTGTTGCGCGGGTTCGCGGCTCTTTGTGCAGGAAGGCATCTATGACGAGTTCATGAGTCGGTATCTTGAGCGCGTCAAGCAAATCAAAGTCGGGCCGGGGAGCGACCATAGCAGCGAAATGGGGCCGATTATCTCAAAGGGCCATCTTGAGAAGGTGTTGGGGTACGTCAAGAAGGGCATTGCCGAAGGCGCGACATTGCTCTACGGTGGTGAGGCTCCGCAGGAACTGCAGGCAAGGGGCGGTAACTGGATGTTGCCAACCATTCTCACCGATGTTCAGAACAACATGTGTGTGGCGCAAGAAGAAATTTTCGGGCCAGTTGTGACTGTACAGAAATTCGCGACCGAGGCCGAAGCGTTAGCACTGGCGAATGACACCATCTATGGTCTGGCGGCGGCTGTCTGGACAAGCGATACGCAACAGGCCTTGCGTATGTCGAAGCAAATTCGAGCCGGTATCGTCTGGGTCAATACCTACAACAAGGTTTACTGCGAGATGCCTTTTGGGGGTTACAAACAGAGCGGCATCGGGCGCACACTTGGGCCGCGAGCAATAGAGTTTTTTACGGAAGAGAAGACGGTTATATTGAAGGTAGCGGATTTATAACATAGCTCAGCAATAAATAGGGGACAACCATTGGTTGTCCCCTATTTATTGCTGAGCTATGTTATATCAATGGACAATCACAGTCAAATTCATGTTCTGGTGAATGACGCAATACAGGTGATAGGTGCCAACCGTATTGAATGGGCCGACGGTATGGCTATCGTTGCCGCCGAATTGCACGTTGATGGTTGGCGCACCGCTCTCTTTTGCAGATTGGGCATTGCCGTTTACCCACGAGCCATTCATGATAATGTGAACGACAGCTACATCATCAATCAGATTGATGCTGCTTCCCTTGCTGATCGTGATGCTTGGCTGCACGAAAGTGGTCTCGTTCATATGGACAGTGTTGGTGTTGCCACTACCACTATCGCCAGTACTATTGCTACCATAAATGTCAGCACAGGCTACGAACAACATTGATAGAAGACCGAATAAAACAAAAGCCAGCAAAAGCTTTTTCATTGTTAAAAATGCTCCCCTTTTATAAAATCTGAACCGTGTATCTTTCTTTCATATTGTATATTCAGGAATCTACCTGAGCCGCCGTCAGATAAAATCCTGAGAGGAGCGTGGGGAAAAGCCTGATTGCTATGCTAATGCCCATCCAACAAGGTACATTTGTGTGCCATCGGTGATATCGGCGAACACAGTGGGAGTGCCGCCATTGAGCGAGCCGAAGAGTATTTTGTACTCGTTTTTGTTCGCATTGTATCCTTGCATGGCGTACCGGCTGCCGTCCTGCGAAATATTCGACCAGAAGTATTGACTGAATGGGCAGAGTGACTGCGAACTGTCGGCGTCTGTTGTAAGACGAGTAAGGCCAGAGCCGTCGGTATTGATGCTCCAGAGGCCGTTCTGGCTGCTATCCAGGGTGCCAGAGGTACTGGAATTCTCGATGAGCAGCAGAAGCTTTGTCGGCGTAATGTCTCGTACTACGGTGATGGCAGCGTTTGGATCGCTATAGATTGTGTTTGATGGGCCGCCGTTGATTGTTTGTCTGCTGATGGTACTGGGGCCGTTCTGCTGTGTAGAATCACCTGTGCATTGGCTGGTGAAAATTGTTCTGGTATCGAAGCCAGTATCGAAGTTCCAGCAAGTGGTAAGGGTAGCGATCTGCTGCAAGCTGGTATCCGATTGGTTGGATCCTTTAGTAATATCGAGCAGGTACAGCCCCTGCTGCGTTGTGACTGAGTAGGGTGAACCTTGCGTTAATACGACATGCGAACTGTCGAGCCAGGTACGCGGTAGATAGCCCTGGCTTCCTACTGGCACCAGCTCTTTTTGCAATGAGCCGTTTGTCATATTGAGGAGGTAAGTGATGTGAATGCCTGTTTGGCCACCCTGATCAAAAACGATGTACTGCTTGTTGAGCGACCACTGTGAGCCACTGATAAACTGTCCTGCCGGTGCGCAGAGCAAGGTTTGTCCATCTTGTCCATCTATGCGAATGAGGCGTAACTCATCCTGACCGGCGATAATAGCGTTGTAGAGTATCCATTGCCCATCGTTGGAGATTTGTGCTTCGGTCACGATTGTATTGGGCGTTTTGATAATCTCCGTGCTTTTTCCTGTGATAACATCATGGCGTTTCACGGTGCCAAAGGTAGGGGTGCCGTTTGTGTTTTCATTCACAATGTAGACGACGTTTGCATCATTGCCGGGAGTAGATGTTGGCAAGATAGCGGCCCGTGCTGTGCCCGCTGCGGGGCAAGTTGTGAGGAATTGCCCGGTAGTGCGAGTTACTACAGTTGTGACGGTACTGCCTTTCCCACCTTTCCCACCGAGACTTGAGGTGACACTGGCCGTCACGCCGTGCTGGGTGCTATGCGTGCCAAATAGGTTGGAAGCGAGAAGTGGTATTGAGATGCCAGCGATAAGCACGAGAAGTACAACGATGATTGCCGCGAAGACGATGGGACGGCGCGAACGCTGTGGTTGTGCAGGTTGTGATGGCTGTTGTGGGTAGGCTGTGTGAGGGCGTTGCCGGTCAGGAAACGTAGTGGCAATATGCATGGGCTGACCGCCGGATGGTGTGTGCGGTGTAGATGCGACTACTGTCGGGGGTACTACAGGCGTGGGAGTTGCCGGGTTAGCCGGATTAGTCTGGGAAGTATTTGCGAAGGTTTCCATCGGGGCAGGATCGCTGTACCCACCTGAACGGCGAGGCGTTATTGGCGCACTAACGGGTGGGTGCAATTGGACGGAAGGCGGCGATGTCTGTGGTTGCCATGTGTTTCCAATAGTTGGGCCGGTTATATCCATGCCCAGAAATGGCGTCATCATGGAACTTGCCGCGATCAGGGCATGTAAGAAATCGGCTGGGCTTTTATAGCGATGCGCGGGGTCTTTCTCCAGCGCACGCATGATAGCGGCCTCAAGCTGTGGCGAAATACTGGGATTGAGATCGCGTAAAGGGCGCGGTTGCTCGTAGAGTTGCTTCATTAAAACGCCCATACTGCTATCACTGGCGGTGAAGAGGTGCGCTCCGGTGAGCATTTCGTATATCACAACGCCTACCGCGTAGATATCGCTGGCGGGCATTGTTTGTGCCGCGATCTGTTCCGGTGCCATGTAATCGGGCGTACCAGCAATCATATGGCCTGTGAGCGTCGCCAAACTTTCCAGACCGGTTAGACTATTCGACGAGACTATTTTGACCAGGCCAAAGTCCGAGAGCAAAATGGTTCCATCCTGCTTGAGCAGCATATTGCCAGGTTTGATATCGCGATGAATGAGGCCTCGTTCGTGCGCGTATTGCAAGGCACTTAAAATTTGGCTCATCAAACGTATCGTTTCAGATACAGGCAATGTGCCGCGTGCGTGGAGCAACTCACGCAAGGAGCCTCCCGCGATATAGGGTGTGATCAGATAGGCAACGCCATTTTGTTGACCGAAGTCATAAACTGGCAAAATATTGGGATGATCGAGTTGCGCGAGAACCTGCGCCTCTCGCTCAAAGCGTCGAAAGAAATCCGCACTGTCGCCCGACCCCGGCTCAAATACTTTCACTGCGACATCACGTCGCAGATTGATATCTTCCGCCAGAAAAACGGTCGCCATGCCGCCATAGCCAACCGGACGTTTGATGCGGTAATGTCCTAATAATTGACCCACTAAATTATGTGACTGCATTGTGTTCTCTCCCGGCCTACCTGGCAGTTGCATGCAGATATCTCTTTGCAGAGTATATCACTTTTTTGTATCGAGGACATTGATAGACGACGACATCATCTTGATGCCGCCGCCTATCAATGTCCTCAAAGGCTCATGTTACATGGTTGTCCATCCCACGATTGACAAAAACGTACCATCGGAGATGGAGGCAAAGGTGAATGTAGAACCGCCACTCAATGAGCCGTAAAGCAAGCTATAGGTATTGCCGCTATTGGTCTGCAGCACATAGTCGCTGCCGTCACGTGAGATGTTCGACCAGGGGTACTGCGAGTACTGGTTGAGCGAACCTGCGGTATTGGTCAGCTGGGTGCGGTACGAGCCATCCGGGTTTATTTTCCAGAGACCATTCTGGCTGCTGTTGCCGCCAATGGTATTGACGGTGTAGAGCAGGGTGCCATTGGCCATAGCGCGCACACTGGTTATGGCGAGCGTGGAACTTGAATAAACAGTGTTAACAGGAGAACCGCCGCTGGCAGGATGAACCAGTATGGCACCGGGGCCAAGTTGCGTCGTCTTGCCGCTGCGTGGGTCGCTGGCAATGCACTGACTGGTGAACAGGTACTTACCATCATAGCTGCTATCGAAGCTCCAACAACCGAACCCAATGCTCGGCGAAGTGGCATCGAACACTTTTTGCAAGCTGCTGGCACTTTGATTGGGGCCACGACTCGTATCAAGAATGTACAGCCCATCAAGCGGCGCATCTGTCGGTTGATTGACGAGGTAGACCCGTGTGTTATCAAGCCATGTGCGCGGCTCCAGAGCGATGGATGATATATGTGTTACCTCAACTTGTAATGCGCCAGTGGCCACATTGAGCAAGTCCACTGTTGAGACGCCAGGAGTTCCTCCAGCGGCAAACACAATCAAGTGCTGGTTGGTAGACCATTGTGCATTGAAAATGCTTCCCTGCTTTGTACTACAGGTGAGCGTTTGCAGACCCTGCCCGTCCATACGCACGAGTTGCAATTTACTTGCTCCGGCACTCTGTGCGATAAACAGAATCCACTGTCCATCTGCCGAAAGCTGGGCCTCAGTGATCAACACATTTGGCAGGTTGACGATTACTGTCTTAGCCCCGGTCGCCACATTATAGCGTTTCAACGTACCGGTTGGCGGTCCCGTGGGGCTTGAATTGACGATATAGACAATATTGGCCTGGTTGCCGAGGGCAAGATGGGCGAAGACGCCCGCTCGTGCCGTACCCGCCGCCGGACAACTGGTCGAGGTAGGTGGTACGGGAACGGTGCTACCGCTTGGTGTAGGAGTAATTTGCGTTCCCGTTGGTGTGGCTGTCTTGTGCGCTACAGGTGTGCCGGTTGCCGTTGTGGTACTGGCAGAGCCGCAGGCGGTCATGAAGAGCATGAGGCAACATCCAATAAGAGCGAACGCTATACGATATATTTGGGTTTTTCGCATGATATTTTCCTCTCATGAAGGATAGTTAAGTGTTTTAACAACGTTTAGAACTATTTGACATAAGCATAACCGCTAATGCGGTAGAAGACTATGAGCTAGCTCATACTTTTTCATTGAATTTGCTAATGGTTAGACGTAGCAAGCGTCCCTTTTTAGTGGTTGAGGTGTTGTAAGAGCCAGGAATTATGCAATAGTTCACAAATTCGTGATTTTATGCTTGACAACTCATAACGGGTGATGTATCCTGTACCCAATCAATAGAAGACAGGCAAAGTGCCGAACAGGACTAGTAGGCGATGGCGGAGTCAAAGAGCGAGCCGGGAGAGTGCAAGCCGGTAGATGAGGCCGCGTCGAACCCACCTGCGAGCGTCAGTGAAAACAGGAAAAAGCTGGCCGGAGCCTCACCGTTATCATGAGGTGCGGTTAAGAGAATATTGAATATATCACTTGACCGTATGAGTGGAAGTGTGTCGTGAGACGCATTTCAAATAAGGTGGCATCACGGGTTTTATCTCGTCCTTTGGAAGGGCGAGTTTTTTTATGCCTATCAAATACATGAGAGAAAGGGAAAGCAATGGGTGGCGAAGAAAAGTATGTAGAGGAAATTACCGATCAGAGTGACAATTTTTCACAGTGGTATAATCAGGTTGTGCGTAAAGCGGAATTGGCCGATTATGCTCCTGTGCGCGGCTGCATGATTATTCGCCCGTATGGTTATGCTATCTGGGAGAACATCCAGCACATTTTGGATGCCCGCTTTAAAGAGACAGATGTAGTCAATGCCTACTTTCCTCTGCTCATTCCGCGCAGTTTTTTAGAGCGCGAGGCCGAGCATGTGAAGGGATTCGCCCCGGAAGTTGCCTGGGTGACCCGAGGCGGTGGTGAGGAACTGGAAGAGCCACTGGCGATTCGCCCGACCAGTGAGACGATTATTGGTCACAGCTATGCGAAATGGATACAGAGCTATCGCGATCTGCCAGTTTTGATTAACCAGTGGAACAACGTGATGCGCTGGGAGAAACGCACCACACTGTTTCTGCGTACCGCCGAGTTTCTCTGGCAAGAAGGACACACCGCTCATCGCAATGTCGAGGAGGCAGAAGAACGCACACGATTGATGCTCGAGGTATATCGCTCCTTTGCAGAAGAAGACCTGGCTATACCGGTGATTGCGGGGCGCAAGAGCGAAAACGAGAAGTTCGCGGGTGCGCTGCGAACCTACTCGATTGAGGCAATGATGGGTGACGGAAAAGCACTGCAATCAGGAACGAGCCACAATCTCGGCACGAACTTCGCCAAAAGTTTCGCTATCCAGTACCTGGATTCCGCTGGACAGCGCAAATATTGTGCCACGACCAGTTGGGGTCTTAGCACGCGCACGATTGGAGGCGTGATTATGGTGCATGGTGATGCATCCGGTCTCATTCTGCCTCCACGTATTGCGCCGTATCAAGTCGTGATTGTTCCGATCTGGCGCAAAGAGGCCGATAAGGTTGCCGTTAACGAAATGGTTGCACGTATTGAGAAGATGCTTAAAGGGAAGACGCGTGTGAAGGTGGATATGAGTGAGAATACACCTGGATGGAAGTTTAATGAATGGGAAATGCGTGGGGTACCAGTGCGCATGGAAATTGGCCCACGCGATGTACAGAATAATAGCGTCGTATTAGTGCGCCGTCACGACCGCGTCAAAGAGAGCGTCTCCGTGGATGCGTTGGAAGCACGCCTACCTGAAATGCTCGAAGAGGTGCAGCAAGCATTATTCCAGCGTGCGCTCGAATTCCGTGAGCAGAACACCTTTTACACCGAGAGCTACGACGAGTTTAAGGCGATTATTGAGAGGCGCGGCTTTGCTCGTGTGAAATGGGCCGAGGATAGCGCAGCTGAATTGGCAATCAAGGAAGAGACAAAAGCCACGTTGCGCGTGATTCCTTTTGACCAGCCGGAAGGCGGCGTGTATGGAACGAGCATTTACACTGGCAAACCGGCCACATGTGAAGCGATTTTCGCACGCGCTTATTAATAAATTGAGGAGAAAACAAGTCTATGCGCATGTCACAACTTCTATCAAAAACGTTGCGCGAGGTGTCTCGCGACTCGGAAGGTGGCAATCAAGAACTGCTGGTACGCGGTGGTTTCGTGCGCCAGCTCACGTCGGGTGTCTATAGTTACTTGCCGCTCGGCAATCGCGTGATTCGCAAAATTTCACAGATTATTCGTGAGGAGATGGACCAGGCCGGTGGACAGGAAGTGTCCATGCCGGTCATTCAACCCAAAGACCTGTGGGATAAACGTCCTACCAATGGCGGCCCAACGCGCGCTGAGTCAATGGGCGATGTGCTATTCAAATTAAAGGATCGCAAGGGACGCGACATGGTGCTTGGCCCAACGCATGAAGAGGTCGTGACCAATCTGGTTGCCGATTTCGTGCGCAGTTATCGCGACTTGCCACAGATGATTTACCAGATACAAACGAAGTTGCGCGACGAGCCACGTCCTCGCGGCGGTCTACTGCGCGTGCGTGAATTCATTATGAAGGACCTCTATAGCTTTGACGCCAATTATGAAGGTATGGACGTGAGCTATCGCAAAATGGAGACTGCCTATCGCAACATCTTCACGCGCTGTGGCTTGCGCTTTGTCGTCATTCAGGCCGATAGCGGACCTATCGGTGGCAAGGATTCGCAGGAGTTCATCGCCATTACCGGGGCGGGCGAAGATGATGCCATGATTTGCGATACGTGTGGCTACGCTGCCAACCGCGAACGCGCTGAATTTGTGCGCACCGAGTTGCTCAGAGAGCCGGAGAAGGCACTGGAAGAGGTGTATACGCCCAATACTACATCCATTGCCGAGCTTGCCGCATTCTTTGGTATTCCAGAGGCGAAGACGCTCAAGTCCGTTGCCTACGTTGCCAGTGGCAAGCTTGTGCTGGCTATCGTGCGTGGCGACCTGGAAATTAATGAAGTGAAGCTGAGCAACACAATCAATCGCGCCGGTATCAACGCCGCTAACCTGCATCTTGCCTCAGCGGAGGAGTTGCAAGAGGCTGGCATCGTTGCTGGCTATACCTCGCCGCTCGCTAAAGGTGAGCAGGTTTTGATCATTGCCGACATATCGCTCAAGCTGGGCAATAACTTTATCGCGGGTGCCAACAAGACTGACTATCACGTCAAGAATGTGAACTATCCGCGAGATTTTCGCGTGGACATCTGGGAAGACGTTGCTTCGGCCTACGATGGCGCAACCTGTATCCGCGATGGCGGGATACTCCATACTATCCGTGGCAGCGAGATAGGTCACATTTTCAAGCTGGGTACGAAGTATAGCGATCTCTTCAACGCGAACTTCCTGGACGCGGAAGGTGTAGAACATCCCATGCTGATGGGTTGTTACGGTATCGGCGTTGGTCGTACGATGGCAACTGTGGTGGAACAGAGTAGCGACGAGAAGGGCATTATCTGGCCTTTCAGCATCGCGCCTTACCACGTCTCGTTCGTCGGCCTCGATCTCGACAAGGGAGATAATCGGCAGGTAGCCGAGCAACTCTACGCCGACCTGATGGCAGTTGGTGTCGAAGTTCTCTACGACGACCGTTCCGAGACTGCCGGTGTCAAGTTCAACGATGCAGACCTGCTCGGTATGCCATTGCGTGCTGTTGTCAGTAAACGCTCGCTCAAAAACGGCGGTATCGAACTCAAATTGCGCTCGCAACAAGAAAGCCGCATCGTGCCTCTGGCGGATGCAGTACAGGTGATGCGTGATGAGATCGAACGTGGGATGCTAGCATTGACTCCTGTGAGCTAGCTTTCACTGTTGGGCTATTGCGATAAGGTCTGATGACTAGAATGAAACCTGGCGCACCCTATGGTCGCCAGGTTTCATTGTGGGCGTCAGACCGCATCGTTCTGCTTGCTGATCATTAGAGTGCAACTGAACTACCCTGTACCCTCTCAAGGAGCTTAATCCAGGCAATCATCTCTGGAATAGATTGCGGCAGTGTAAAGGTATAAGGACAGTCATGGTCGCCCCCTGGCCCAGACTCTATCTCTTGTCGTTTCCTATCAAGAGGATCTGTGGCATACGCGAGTATGTAGTCCAATTTCGTGCTGCGTTCGATCTGTGCTGGCTGTGGTGATACAGCGGCTTCAACCTTTGTAGTCGTTTGTGTTTCCGGTAAGGTTTGTTCTGCTTTTTCAGTTTCCCATACATGTAAGTGTCTTACACGCAAAAATTGTTCCACTGTAACTGAATAATTGTCAAAACCATTATTCTCGCGCAAAAGCATCTCATCCAGGTTATCGCGTGCGGGAGAAACGAATATTCGCAGACTATTCGTTGGCAGAGCGCGATAGAGTCGCAGAAATTGTAACAGGCAATCCAATGAACTCAAAACTGTTGATTTCCACTTCCACACAGGTAACATATTTGTTTGTATTGCTACACGGTAATACATCTTATATCTCCTTTTTACATTTTTATATTTTGATAAGTCTTGTACCTTTCCGGGTGTCTCTGCACATATAGACGCTCGCGTTTCATAAATTTCGTGTTGGATTTAGCCGTTGCGTTGCGTGCGTTTGCTTCATTCGGCGTGTTCGTCATCCATTCATGCCTCAATATGCGCCTGTTATCGTTTATCCTGCACCACCTGGCCGTTTTTTATAGCAAGGAGGAGTTCGTCATGCTATAGTTGTAACAAGCGATGGTTCATGCTATATATCACAAAGTTTATGAAGAAGGAGTTTTCATCATGGGATTGCTTATCGAACATGTCAATAAGTCGTTTGCTCAATTTCATGTGATCAAGGACCTTTCGATGGAGGTGCGGGAAAGCTCGATCTTTGGCTTTCTTGGAGCGAACGGTGCGGGCAAAACTACCACAATGCGCATGATCCTCGACATTATTCGGCCTGATACAGGTCGCATCACATGGAATGGCTTAGATGTGCGCGAAGTATCGCGCCGCAGTTGGGGTTATCTGCCAGAAGAGCGAGGACTGTACCCGAAGGTCGGCGTAGAAGAGCAGTTGCTCTTTCTGGCACGCCTGCAAGGATTATCAAAGTTCGCTGCTATCAAACAGTTAAATGAGTGGCTTGAACGATTTCAGATCACCGAGTACCGCAAAAAGAAGGTTGAAGAGCTTTCTAAGGGCAATCAGCAGAAAATACAGTTTCTGGCCGCCATTGTGCATGATCCCTTGATCCTGATTATGGATGAGCCATTCAGCGGACTGGACCCGGTCAACGCCATTATCCTGAAAGAGGCGTTTTTAGAGATGCGCAAGCGAGGCAAAACCATCATCTTCTCAACCCACCAGTTGGAGCAAGTCGAGGAGATGTGCGAGGATGTACTTATTATTAACAAAGGCGAGACCGTTATCGCAGGTAGCGTGCGCGATGTCAAACGCCAGCATGGGCGCAATGTGGCCCGCCTGAAGCTCGATAACGACGCGGAGGCACGCTGGCTGGATACGCTCGAGGGTGTGCAGGTTACAAAACGCCGGCAAGACTATATCGAGATGCAGTTGCAGGCCAATCTCAATCCCAATTTGATCGTCGAGGCGGCGTTGCGCAACGGCGGCATCATTAGCCGCTTTGAGCTGACCGAACCATCACTGACCGACATCTTCATTGAAGCGGTCGGCAAAACCGCACTACCGGATGCTCAATCTTCACTTACAGCATAAAAGGATCGAAACAATGCCAGAACAAACCGCATTAGAGCAGAATATACCTGAACAACAAAGTGCCGTAGCTATTACTACTGGTGGAGCAGCTCAACATAGTACTGTGCGCAATGTCAATCTGATTACGAGGTATGAGTTTAAGAAACGTGTGAGCCAGCGCAGTTTCATCATCAGTACCATTGTGATGCTGGTGCTGATCGTGATTGCCGCGTTCGTACCCACCGTCGTTCAGTACATCATCGCTCACACGACGAACGCACAAACGAAGATAACGGTAGTAAATAACGCGGGAACTATTGCCGGATTGAACGATAGTGCACTATCCAACTATCTCAATACTGCGCTCAATGGAACAACGAACACGACAGCAGGGCAAAGTTCATCAGGGAAAGCGCAATTTGTTCTCCAGATGACGCCCTCGGCCAGTGTAGACAACCTGAAAAATCAGGTGAAAAATGGCTCGCTGGACATTCTGCTGGTACTTGACCGCGCACCGAACCAGGATGTACGCTTTACCTACTATACAACCTCCAATCCAACGACCGATGCGCATATATCACAGGTGCAGGCACTGGCGAACCAGCTCACTGTACTCGACAGGTCTTCCCGCCTGGGTTTGACGCCTGCTCAAACAGGCAGCCTGTTCGCGCAGCCCCAGTTTTCGGACGTGAACCTGAGCCAGGCGCAAAGTACTCGTTCGCAGAGCGAGATAGTGGCCGGATACGTTCTCGCCTATATTGGTAATATCCTGATCTACATGGCGGTAGTTCTCTACGGCATGGGTGTGGCAATGGGAGTCGCCGAAGAGAAAAGCAGCCGCATCATGGAGATTCTTGTGAACGCGGCAACTCCGTTCCAATTGCTCACCGGGAAGATTCTCGGCATTGGAGCGGCAGGTTTGGCGCAGATGGCGCTCTTTGTCGTTGTAGGCATTGGCGCACTACTGCTCCAACTTCCTTTACAATCCGCCCTGTTTGGCAGCAACGCGGGTGTATTGAACCTGAATATCGCAGGTGCTTCCATTTCGCTGCTGTTGTTGCTGCTGGTTTACTTCATTCTGGGTTTCTTGCTCTATGCCACGCTCTACGCCGCGTTTGGTGCGCTGGTGAAACGGCAGGACGAGGTGCAGAATGCCGTACAACCCCTCACCTGGCTGCTTGTCACTGGCTACCTTGCAAGCTTCTTCGGCGTCTATATGCCCGATGCAACATGGTTTAAAGTGATCTCGTATGTTCCTTTCTGGACGCCAACGACAATGCTCGTGCGTGTCGCCGCGGGTGCAGTAGCATGGTGGGAGATCGCATTCACGATTGCGTTGATGATTGTTGCCATCTTCGTCTGCTCCTTCATTGCAGGCCGCATTTACCGCTTCGGCATCCTGATGTATGGGCAGAGACCGGGATTGGGACAACTGGTCAGGCTGGTTCGAATGAGATAAACCGTTGCAAAATGCCTGTCATTGAGAGACAATGCCTCGTTACTTTTCCCGCACAATTACCACAATTGGTAGTGGCACGTATGAATCAATGGCAACGTGCTGGGTGCCGGCGTTTACGTAGAGGCCGGTGGATGAGCCGCCATCGAGGTTGAGCGCGTCATTGATCGAAAGATCGGATGAGACCAGCAAATCGGCAAATTCGTCGAGCGAGAAGGCCATATCGGGGCTGCTAATGAAAAGAAGGTGTCCTTGCCTGTCCATTGCCACAATACTGCGGCGCGAACTGGCCGCGTCGGCGTCGAATTGGGCACGTTTTCCTCCTGGCAATATGAGCATGGGCGCGGACTGTGTGGCCTGTAGCAACTGATCACTATTCGGATTATACGGCTGTTGGCTCAGCGCACGCAGAGTGGTCTCTCCTTGCGCATTGACTGAGAGCATACCACCGAAGCCATTGTAAGACGTGCCGAACGTCTGTCCGTTGGCGACTACCAGAGCCTCCGCGTTCTCCTGCTGGTCGAAGTAGCCCCCATTGATAATGGCTGTGGCATGTTCTTTACTCATCCACTGCCCCATCAGCAAAGGCTGCGTTGGCTGGTAAGCGACACTTAATTTGACATAATGTAAATCGAAACGCACGATGGTGACGATATCCTCGTCGCCTGCCGGGTCCTTCCAGTCTTCATAGCGTATGCCTACGCCAGGAGCGGTGTTATACCATGTGTTTAATTGAGAATTGCTCTGGTCGCTGGGCGTAGTTGTAGATGTGGGTGTGCCGCTTACAGGGAATGAGAGACCGCATGAAAGTAGGGTAAAAGCGACAAAAATCAGTGGCAGGTATAATTTCAGATGGTTTTTGAATGGCATACATACATTCCTATCCAGATTAACACATATATTTTACAGGTAGTATAGCATTTAGTAGTCATGAGAAAAATGAGATAGCTCACAGAATACAGGCCGCAACCTTGCGGCCTGTATTCTGTGAGCTATGTCTTATTAGCGTTTCCAGGGTGTGGCTTCGATGGCCGACATGGTGCCTTTGAACTCCATTGCCAGTTTGAGGGCGGCGGCGTGTGCGGCCTCTTCCGTGGAGTCGTCGAGGGAAGACAGTTCGATGGGGCCGTAGCGGCGTTCCAGGGCAAGCCGGATGATGAGGTCGGTGAACCAGGGATTTTTGGGCAATATTGGCCCATGCAGGTACGTGCCGAAGACGTTCTTGTAAATGGCTCCTTCGTAATTGTCCTTGCCGTTGTTGCCCCAGCCTGCCAGAACTTTACCGAGCGGTTGTGCATTCTCGCCGAGGTAGGTGCGCCCACTATGGTTTTCATAGCCGACGAGAATCTGCTTGCCCGTATGCTTGAAGTTGCATTCGAGGGCCATATGCGTCATGAAGCGTGTTGAGCCGCCTTCTGTATGCAGGTCAAGAATGCCGACGCCTTCAAGGGTGGGTCCCTTAAATGGTTTGTAGTAATGCCCGAGCAGTTGATAGCCCGCGCAGACGCTCAGGATAACCGTATTGGACTCGACAGCTTCGCGCAGTGAAGGGGCTTTGGCCTGGATATCGCGTGCGGCCAGTTCCATCTCGCGGTCAGCACCGCCGTGGAAGAGGATCAGGTCATATTTGGTGAAATCGGGCGTCTGTTTGACGAAGATCGGCTCGACTTCGGTCGCAATGCCGCGCCACTTGCAGCGTCTCTCTATCGAGAACAGGTTGCCACGGTCCGCCGCCACACTCATCAGGGAGGGGTAGAGGTGGCCTATTTTAAGTACCATGCCGGTATCTTTGACTGTTTCGCTCATAGACTATTACTCTTCCCAAAAGTGCTTAACCCAGCCACGCCTCTGCATGATGCGCCGCAGTTCGTGGGTAGGGGTATAGCTTGACATAATATAAAGTGTGCCGCCGGGGCCAGCGTTTCTCAGTGCGGCATCCAGTGCGCCTTCACGTTCATGTACGATGCTGATCTTGTCAACGGGTATCTCGGCGTATTTCAGGCGCATCGCCAGTTCTTCTGCTTTAGTGCCGCTGCAGACGACATCGCGGATATCACTTGCGATATTTTCGATATCAACGTCCCAGAGCCAGGCAAAGTCTTCACCATCAACTACGGTGTTGCTGGCAACGACCATCATGTGTTTCTCGGTATTGTGCTGGGCTATCAGGCGCAGCATGAGGTTGAACGAGGTGGGATTTTTCACGAAGGCCAGGTAGATGGTCTGGTCGCCCGCCTGTATCTTTTCCAGGCGACCGAAGGCCGGACGAATGCTGGCAATGGCGGCAGGAGCTTTTTCCATCGAGAAACCGGCGGACATGGTTGCGCCTATGGCTGCCGCGGCGTTGTAGACATTGTGCAGGCCGGGGATAGGTATCTCTAACTCAATTTCTCCTTGCGGCGTGCGCAATTTCACCTGTGATGGTCCCTGGCCGTCTGCGGCAAGCTTGACCGACGTGGCGGCAAAATCGAGTTTCGGTAGTGTGTAGCCACAGTTTGGGCAATGGTAGATGCCCAGGTGCGACATGTAGGCAACTTCGTACTGCAAATCTTCCTGGCAATTGATGCAGCGAATAATATCCGCCGATTGTTCTGGTACCGGTGTGCCGACCTCTTTTGTCTCCAGGCCAAAGAAGAGGCGTTTGGCCTTCGCATTGAGGCCAAAGCTAGCAACTTGCGGGTCATTGCCGTTGAGAAGAATGGTTGAGTTTTCCGGCAACCCCTCGAGCATTTTGTTGAGAGCATTGGCAACAGAGTAGAGTTCCCCGTATCGGTCGAGCTGGTCGCGGAAAATATTGGTAATCAGTACCACATCGGGCTGAATCTCCGGTACTGCCAGAGGGATGGTACCTTCGTCGATCTCGAAGAGCAGCACATCACTATCCAGACGGCCAAACATGTCGGCGAAGTTGACGGCCACGGATGTCACGCCCTGTAACATATTGGAGCCGGTGCGGTTATGCGAGACGCGCTGGCCGCTGAAATCCGCGATAGCGGCGGTCATGCGGGCCGTTGTTGTTTTGCCATTGCTGCCGGTAATCACAATTTTCCGAGCTTTACTCGCGCCCACCACCGATTTTAAGACATTCGGGTCAATGCGCCGCGCAATCATGCCAGGTAAGCTGGTGCCACCGCCGATGCGGAAGAAGCGGCCCGAAGCACCGGCAAGTTTGCCCGCCGATATCGCGAGTGCGAGACGAGCCTTGCCCAGACCGGAAGGTGTCATTACCGTTCCGTTCGTGTTAGTTGTATCCTCAGTTGCCATAAGACCTCACAAAACTGATTATCCCTGTGTATGCTGTATATGCTATGTATGCTATGTCTGATACGTGCAGTATAACAAACACTAGTACCTTGGGCAAGTTGTATAGCCTTATCAGTATGCCTTACCTCATTATTGCCAGCGCACCGAGCCAGCGTGCCTCGTCAGTAAAGCGGGTATCTCGTGCTGCGATGATATCCCATACCTGAAGTCCTGCTTGCTCCAACAATGCCCAGAGTTCTGCCCCGTTATAGCGAGCGAAAAAGCGAGTTGTCCCTGTCTTTTGCTGTACCTCGTATCGTTCGGTTTCCCCGGCATCTTGTTCTTTGACCAGCAGCGTGAGAGGGCCGCCAGTTGGAAGAACGCGCACAAATTCTTGTAGTACCGCCAGATTTTCTCTTTTTGGAATGTGCAGGAATGAAGCGGAGACCCAGAGTCCGGCACAAGATGCCTCGGCTAGCTCAAGGTGGCGCATATCCATACGACGAAAAGTGATACGCTTTGCCTCTGGTTGATCAAGAGTTCGTTTTTTTGCCTCATCGAGCATAGCAGCCGAAAGATCGGTTGCCAGTACATCAAAGCCCATGCCTGCCAGGAGGAGCGCATCTCTCCCCGGCCCACATCCAATATCAACGATGGGTAGCGATGGGTTTTGCTGATAGGCAGGACTATTGCGTACCACACCGGCGAAGTGTTGTATACGCTCTTGCCAGAATGGCGGGACGACAAATGCCGAATGTGTCTCCGCGTAAAGGCCGGCAATATGCTGGTAGGCATTCATTGTAATGGAGGTTGCGTCGCTGAAATCGTTCATAACTCTCTGTAGCTATCTTTTTCAAGTCGATGAGCATTGTTTCCTGACCAGATTGCATTGGATCGTGCCTTGCTGGAATTTCTGGCTCTCAACACCGGTACTGGTTACGGTGAGTGCAGCCGTGGGGTAGCCAAATCTTTTCAGGCTCCCTGCCGCGTCGAAGTAGCTCATAATCATGCCATTGATGCTATAGCCGGTGTAGATGTAGTAACGGCCACCATCGGCGGTTCGTATCGTATTGTCCTTTTTGTCGCTGGCGAAGTAGTTCCACAGGGCATCATAGGGTATGGGCGGATGCTGGATATCCGCGTCATAGGGTGAGACCCAGCTAAAATTGTCGAAGCCCCAGTTCAGCAAGTCGCGCATATCCGTCCACCAGTTCACGGTGTGCATGACGACCCCGATAAGATGTTTGCCGTTGCGCACGGCTGAGATAACCTGAACAAAATTGCTGCCGCCGTCGTAACCGGGCTTCCCGGCGTCAACGCCCGGATACCACCAGAGGAACTGGTCGCCGTTGATCAGCACGCGCAGGGGATGCTTACTCGTCGCAGGCATGGTATAGGTTTTAGTACCCGCTATCGAGTGGATCAGTGGATTTTTAAAAACAAAGCGTGCCAGAATAGCGAGGTCGTGTGCGCTCGAATATTGTCCTGGGTCCAGTAGACCGTGTGGGTTTACATAATGGGTATCATACAGGCCAAGCTGGTGCGCACGCAGGTTCATTTCCTGTACAAAAATGGGTATGCTGCCTGACAACGTATCGGCGATGGCGATGGCGGCATCGTTGCCCGAATCGAGTATGAGGGCGTAGAGCATGTCGCGCAGTGAATAGGTTTCACCCTTTTTGAAGCCGAAGACGGTACTATCCGCGCTTAATTTGCTGACATCATTTGCAATCTGGTTAGTGATGGTGATGGATTGATCGGGTTTGCCTTGCTCAACTGCAAGTAGTGCCGTCATCAGTTTGGTTGTACTCAGCATCGGCAGATGCACAAACGGATTGTGGGCATAGAGCGTCGCACCCGTATCTGCATCCAGCAGGTATGCGGATGTGGCAAACACTGGCGGGGCCGGATGGTTGGAGTCCTCTGGCATGATGACGATTTCGTGCGGATTGACAGGCCCCGCTGCGCCTATCGCAGGAGTACCCTGTGCCGGTGTATTGACTACTGTATTATGCGATTGTGAATGGCTGGCATTGAAAATGACAGGAATGAGAATAAGGATCGCTACCAGCACAACGCTGGCGATGATAATAAATCCCTGGTTATGTCCTAGATGCTGTAGTTGCTCTTGCAGCGTGCGTTTAACATGTGGGCGTTGCGGACGATGCACTCGTGGTGGTGGCGCTACTCTTGACGAATGCCTGCGTTGCAGCGATGTTGTGTTGCCACTCTCACTCGCCTCATATTGATAAGGGCGTCGGGTGCCACCTTGCTTTCGAGGTGTGTTGGGAACATTCGTTGCCTCAGTATCAGGTTCGTCATAATATCTTTGGCTTCGGCTACTCGAACTGGCCGGAGCTTGCTTTTGTACCTCTTGACGATGTAACGAGGCTCGCCGAATTCTGGGAACTTCAGGACGCTCATCATAATGATAGGGTGTCTGTGGCGTTTGCAGTGTTTGTGGTGTCTGGCGTGTCTGTGGCGTCTGTGGCGTCTGCAGCTTTTGTGGGCGCCGTGCGTCGGTGGGACGTTGCTTTTGTTGAGATCGTGGGCGTGTTTGCAGTTGGTCGAGCTCCTCCGGCTGTTGATCATCTCTTGGCGGCGTTCGATACATGCGCCAATCCCTTCCATTTCACGTTGATATATGTCTCTGGGCTGTCAGGTATATTGCTATACTACTATGATACCTGATCCGAAATCTCATTTATGGGAAAATGCTCACTTTTCGTTATGCATATCTCCTCATTTTGCAGTATGTCGTACAACGTTTGCACCTTCCTGAATATCTATTCTGTTTGTAGTGTAGCATAGTGGCATTATTCTGTCGAGTCCATAAGCTCATCATTTTTATTGTCAGGACAATATATGGGTGTAAGCATCGCTTCAGCACGTCCGCGTCCTTGACTTATGAGCTATTCTCATGCTACTCTGCTTATATTAACAGGAACCGCATTGTGTTGCAAAGAGCGAGGAGTCTCCACCATGCATGTGAGAATGGCTGTTATTCAACTTAACTCGCGTAACATTCTCTCCGAAAATCTGACTGCCGTTGAGCAATTGCTGGATCGCGCTGCCGCTATGGGTGCGCAGTTTGTCGGTTTGCCCGAATTATGGACGTATCTAGGGCCATATGACGGGTACGAGAATGCGGCGCAGACGATCCCGGGTCCCGCGATTGAACTGCTCCAGGCGAAAGCACGGAAACACAACATGATTGTGCATGGGGGAAGTATTGTTGAGCGTCACCAGACGCTACCTGGCAAATTCTACAATACTTCCGTGCTGATCAACCGAAGCGGCGAGATAGTGGCTCAGTATCGCAAAATACATCTTTTCGATGTACAACTGGCCAATGGTGAGAAGCATTTAGAGTCTGAGCGCATCATGCCGGGGGACAGGATTGTTACGGCTGAAGTGGATGGCATCACCTTTGGCCTGACAGTCTGCTATGATCTGCGCTTCCCGGAGCTGTACCGTTCGCTTGTACTGCAAGGAGCGCAGGTGCTGCTGGTGCCTGCCGGTTTCACATTGCACACGGGGCGTGATCATTGGGAGGTGTTATTGCGAGCGCGAGCCATCGAGAATCAGTGTTATGTGGTCGCGCCTGGGCAGGTTGGCACCTATCCTCCGAATAAGCACTGTTTTGGTCGCTCCATGATTGTTGATCCCTGGGGATTGGTAGTCGCGCAGGCACAAGATATGCCAGGTGTTATCATGTCTGAGGTTGACCTTGAGCAGATTGAGCGAGCGCGTGCGCAGATACCATGTTTAGAGCATCGCCGACCAGAAGTCTATCTGTAACGATGCAGCGAGCCAGGATACATGTATTTTTACGCTTTACAAGAAAGGACGAACAGTAGGTATGGACATTGCTAAGATCGAGGACCAGATCAAGGAAGGGAAGGTTGAGTACATCAAAGTTGGCGCACCAGATATGGAGGGCGTGTTTCGCGGGAAGCGCGTTGCTTCAAAATTCTTCCTGGGCTCACTGGAGGATGGGTTTGCGCAGTGCGATGTACTTTTTGGCTGGGACATTGCCGAGAATGTGTTGCCCAACCTGAAATTCAGCAACTGGGAGCGCGGCTTCGCCGATGTTGTCATGAAACCCGACCTCTCCACCTTCGCGAATGTTCCCTGGGAAGACAATGTTGCTTCCTGTATCTGTGACCTGTGGTCGGAGCATGGCGATCCGGTCACGATTTCCCCACGTTATGTCCTTAACAATCTGGTTGAGCGGGCACGTTCGCTTGGGTTTGAGCCGATGGCGGCCTCTGAGTTGGAGTTCCGCTTCTTTCGTGAGAACCAGATGTCCTTGCGCGATAAAGATTTTGGACCAGATTTGACGCCGCTAAACCCCGGCATGAATTGCTACGCTATCAGTCAGGCCAGTGCCGACGATCACCTGTTAGGCCGTATTGCCCGCATGATGCGTGATCACGGCGTGGAGATTGAAGGCTATAATCGCGAGCATGGCCCCGGTATGTACGAGATGAATATTCACTATGCCAATGCGCTCACAGCCGCCGATAGAACCATGCTCTTCAAGACGGGCGTCAAGGAAATTTGTCACCAGATGGGTTTGACCGCTTCTTTCATGGCAAAGTGGAACGACCAGGAGGATGGCAGTAGCGGACATTCGCATATGAGCCTCTGGGATCGCAATATGGAGCGGAACCTGTTCTGGGATGAAGATGCGGAGGGCCATATGTCCCCTCTCATGCGGCAATTCCTGGCTGGTATACTGGATAAATTGCCAGAGTTTATGGCTCTCTATGCCCCGGTCATCAACTCCTATAAGCGGTACATCGAAGGAACGTGGGCACCGTTGAACACCACCTGGGGTATGGATAACCGCACCTGCTCCGTGCGCATCATCAATAATGGCAAACGTGCTATTCGTCTTGAGAACCGCGTACCCGGTGCCGATGCAAACTTCTACCTTGTGTTTTCCGCCATGCTGGCAAGCGGCCTGTATGGTATCGATCAACAACTGGCATTGCCCGCTCGCCTGGAAGGCAATGCCTATGATCCCGCTACCGTCACAGCCGCCATTGAGCGCGGACAGATTCAGCCACTGGCACGCAATCTGACCACCGCAACCAATTTGTTGGAGCAGAGCGAGGTTGCCAGGGAATACCTGGGTGCCGATTTCGTTGAACATTTTGTCGCGACACGCCGTTGGGAAGTAAAAGAGTACGAAAAAGCGGTCACCAACTGGGACCGCCGTCGTTACCTTGAATTGATTTAATCCTGTAGTAGTCTATCAATTTTCATTTGACTGGCATACAATGGCTCAGAGAGCCATTGTATGCCAGTCAAATGAAAATTGACAGACTACTACGATGGTTCTTCAAGCCATCCATGGTCCTCGCGGAAATTCAGCCCCTGGTCTCTTGCTTCAGCCTCTGTCAGGTAGGGCAAGAGCTGACCCATCAGAGGCTGTCTGGCTTTATAGCGGCGGAGATTGTCCCACGCCTGATCCATCATCATACGCGAACCTTTAGCTGGATCTCCGAGTGTTTCATGCAATTTGCGCCACAACTGCGCTCCCCGCTCGTTTTCCTGCTCTGTTTCCTGCTGGTAGCCCAAATGAAGAGCGAGGTCCCATAACTCTTGTTCTGTAAGTAGGCCGAGGTGTTCTGCCCAGAGTCGCAAGCGCAAACCAAGAGCCAGTTTGGGATCGAGCGTTGCCACATTCATCTCCGTATCGTCGCGCATACCCCGGTTATTAAGGTTGCCCGAACCCACCGTTGCCCAGATATCATCAATGACGGCTACTTTGGCATGGACATAAACGGGGCGGTAGTGTTCGCCATCTTCTTTCGTGGTAGAGGTCGCCAGACAAAAAACCTGTAGGCGACCATCTTGTACCGCTTCAGGTGCCTCGTTGCGCAGGCGTGCCACGCCATCATCGGTGAAAGTGCGTCCCACATTGGGATGGTCGGGCAGGACGAGTGCCATTGCTGCTCCACGGTTGAGTGCCTCGCCGAGCAGGCGAATGTTCGTGTCCATGTCAGGGCTGTTGATTTCAAGCAATGCAACATTTATGCCGATATAGTTATGTATCCAGAAATATTGGTTTTCTAGATAAATGAAATGTTCAGCGTTACTAAAGGCGTGTTCGTAGAGTTGCGCGATGCCCTGGATCCCTTTGTCTGGACCAAATTTGTAGGTATGTTGCGGAATGGTACGGGCAATTTGTACAAGAGTGCTACTTTCCATAGGCGGCGTCTGATACCCGGGCTGCTCAGGTGCTCAGGGTGCTCAGGGTGCTCAGGGTGCTCTGGATGTTCTTGTATCAGTATCGTTTCGTCCAGATGATGGCGTTGCACGACATCATTCCAGCGTTGGCGGATGTTAAGTTCAACGTCGCTGGCAGCCGGTCCTTCAATATGCGCGTGAGCGTCGTGCCAGGGATGCGGACTGGTATCGCCAGGTGTGTGTCGAAACTGCGATGCAAAGGGATGTACCTGTGCATCCCAGCGATCAAAATCACCATGTGCTTCAATCAGAGGATCAATGCCGCCCACGAAGGCGTGCGTACCATCCACGACCGATACTTTTTGATGCAACGATTTAACAGGGTGGTGCAGGAGACCGCGTGCGCTATCATCCAGCAAGCAGGTGACGCCAACCTCGGTTAGTTCCTGGCGTGATTCCGCGGGATCGTAATGGGCAAATTCTGGTATCTCTAAACAATCCCAGAGCAGTACCTTTACCTCGACTCCCTTACTCACGGCATAGCCTAAGACCGCTTTGACTGAGAGATCGTGGGTGAGCCAGAACTCGATATCGGCCTGCTGAAGCCCGTTGGCACGCAATGTTGCCAGTAATTGCTCCTGTTCGGGGCTGCCATCGGGGCCTGCCCGGTGATCGTTACCGCGCACAATTTCCAGCCCAGGCGTCATGCCCCAGTTCGCGAGAAAGATGTATTGGCGTGCTTTCATAAAGTGGTAACACATGGAGAGCATCGTCATGCGCCCATCGATAAAGTAGGTAACGCGGGAATCGTGGTGTACCGGCGTGTCTCCTTCGGCCCACCAGTTCTTTTGATATTGCTCGTCAATTGAAGACATTTTGATCATCTCCTACAAATGTTTGCTTACAAAGCCTTTAACAGTGTTTGATTGTAGCATTCTATTGCTGTTCTGACAATCCTCTAAGGAGAACACGCGGGAAAGTGCGCAAACGTGTAACGGAAGCGAGTAGCACGATGTCGTCTTGCGACGCAAGACGACATCGTGCTACTCGCTTCCGTTACACGTTTGCGTATTTGCTTACTCGCTTGGCGTCTTAACCGGGGCAGCATTTACTGCCGGGCCAATCCAGACGGTCTGAATATTGACGAACTCGTGGATGCCGAACGAGGAGAGTTCCCGCCCGTAGCCGCTATGCTTGATGCCGCCGAATGGTAGGCGCGGGTCAGAGGCAGTCATGCCGTTGATGAAGACGCCGCCGGATTCCAGGTGACGAGCAAGGGTACGTCCACGCTCGATGTTACTTGTCCAGAGATTGCCGCCCAAGCCAAAATCGGAGTCGTTTGCCAGTGCTACGGCATGGTCGGCATCGCGTGCGCGGATAACTGCCGCGACCGGTCCAAACGTCTCTTCGCGGAAGACAGGCATATCTGGAGTGACATTGGTCAGAATAGTTGGTGCATAGAAGTATCCATCGCCTTCCAGTGACTTGCCACCCAGCAGGACGTGGGCTCCCATCTTCACCGATGCTTCGACCTGTTTCTCCAAAGCATCGCGCAGGTCGCCACGCGCCATTGGGCCAATTTGTGTTTGCCGATCAAATGGGTCCCCGATATTCAGCTTCGTGGCCGCTTCCACAAACTTGCGCTCGAAAGCGTCCGCGACTGCTTCGACGACGATAAAGCGTTTGGCAGCGATGCAGCTTTGACCGGTGTTCTGGTAGCGGGCGCGTACTGCCATTTGCGCGGCTGCGTCGAGATCGGCGTCTTCCAGTACAATGAAGGCATCGGAGCCACCAAGTTCAAGGACGTTCTTTTTCAAGGCATGTCCACTGGCTGAGGCGACCGCAATGCCTGCCTCCTCACTGCCAGTTAGCGTGACCGCCGCGATACGCCGGTCCGCAATGAGGGCTCCCGTCTCAGCACCGGGGACCAGTACGGTTCTAAACGCTCCATGTGGCAGACCACTTTCATGAAAAATACGCTCGATTTGCAGCGCACAACGTGAGACATTGGAGGCATGTTTGAGTACTGCCGTATTGCCTGCCATCAGCGCCGGAGCGGCAAAGCGAAAGACCTGCCAGTAGGGGAAGTTCCAGGGCATCAATGCCAGAATAACGCCGAGGGGTTGAAACGAGACATAACTCTCGGTCGCGTTGGAAGTAATGTATTCATTGGAGAGAAATTTCTCGGCGTTATCCGCGTAGAAATCGCAGTTCCATGCACATTTCTCAACCTCGGCCTCCGCTTCGACAATGGGCTTGCCCATCTCTTGCGTCGCGATAGAGGCAAGTTCCGCCTTATGCTCGCGCAAGTGGGCGGCCACACTATGCAGTACTGTACTACGCTCAGCAAACGCCGTATCGCGCCAACGCACAAAAGCGTTCCGGGCCTCATCAAGTATCTCATTGACCTGTGCCGCACTATACGGCTCAAAAGTTTCCAGCACTTCGCCAGTTGCCGGTTGAATTGTTTGAATGCTCATAACCTGACTCCCGTGTAGAAGAGGACTGTTCCAAATGATATTATAACACTTTATATAGCGTGCTTTCAGGATTTTGCGCATAGATGGGGAAAATCCTGAAAGCACGCTATACTAAACAGCCACTAAGAAAGCAGTACTATGCCTATTGCTGAAATTTGACAGTCTCTATTAGACTAGATGGAGAGGAATGCTATTTCCCAGGATTTTGAGAGGAGATACAGCGTATGTTCACGGCTGAGCGTCAAAGGGCACAGCCTTATCTGGATAAAATTACTGGCCCGGTCTTTGAGCAATGGTATTTGTTGCATCATCGCATGATTCGCATTGTGACAAATTCCCCGGTACTTGCTGAGCATGTGCGCCACTTTTTGTACTACGCGGAATTGCAGGCGGAATATACCTACGAGCATCCCTCGCAGCTTCCAATAGAGATTCCCGTTGAGCTGCTCTGGCAAGTAGGCGAACGGCTTTATAAGCCTGTTGCGCTCACCTGTTATCTATTCACCACGCAGCCGGGGGAGGCATTTCCACCGCCGCCTGCCGAGGCAAAGCCCGATGATATTGTATGGGAAGAGATTACCGGCGTTGATGGCCCTTTGCGGGCGCGTTGGAAGAGCGGTTCCCAGCGTTTTCGTGAGTATCAGCCCTATCCAGGCGTCTCCAGCCGCATTGTCTCGGTGCTGGATAAAAGTGATCTGTTTGCCACGCTTTATATCGAGGATATGGATCGGTGCGCTCCCTGGTTCGTCATGCGCTTTGTCTTCTATATGGTCATCGGGGCTATGTTTGGCTGCGATGATTTTGAGATCGTCCACGCGGCGGCTGTCGCTGAAAATAATGCCGGCATTCTGATCGTTGGCTCTCCCGGTAGTGGAAAGAGTACACTCGTTCTCTCATGCCTCAAAGCAGGCATGTTGCATCTTGCCGATGATGTGCTGTTTCTCGCCAAAGACGATGGTGTTGTGCATGCCTACTCCTTTCCCGAAGATATCGGCGTGCGCGAAGGAGCCTTCAATGTATTGGGCGAGTACGATTTCATGCAATCATTGTCTGAAGATAACCGGCAGAAGCGTTTTGTAGATATCCAGCAGTACTTTCATGGTCAAGTTGTTGGTTCATGCCCCATCCGTTTGATGATATTCCTGCACGCGGCCAATCGAGGGCCTGCTTTCCGAGCCGAGCGTATCACGGCTACGCAAGCGGTGACGTGGCTGATGCAGGAATACATTTCTCATCAGAAGGCTAAAGAAGGTGAAGCCGATTACATGTTCGATATCTTCAGTGATACCGCCGCTCAGGCTCCCTCCTATCGCTTGCTGCTCTCACCCGATCCCGGAGAGAATGCTGAGCAGGTTCGCGCCTTACTGGCAAAGCATCTTGAAAATGTCTAAATCGGATAAGAAGCAAGTAGCCTGCCATCTAGCGAAACTAGATGGCAGGCTACTTGCTTCTTATCCGATTTAGACACGTCCATAACTGTTATAGAGGTGCCAGTAGACGCCTCGTTGCTCTAATAGTTCATCGTGTGTGCCTTGTTCAACGGTATGGCCGCCATCAATGACGATGATGCGGTCGGCATTGCGGATGGTGCTGAGACGATGGGCGATGATGAATGTCGTGCGTCCCTGCGTCAGCCGTTTCAGAGCCTGTTGAATTTGTTGCTCAGATTCGTTGTCGAGAGCGGACGAGGGTTCATCCATGATTAAGATTTTAGGTTGGCGCAAGAACATACGCGCAATGGAGATGCGTTGGCGTTGACCGCCAGAGAGGCTTTGACCGCGCTCGTGTAGCACTGTTTTGAAGCCAAGCGGTTGCGATTGAATAAAATCCAGGATATTGGCGTTGCGTGCGGCCTCTTCCATTTCGGCATAAGAAATTTTGCGCAGCAGCCCGAAGGTCAGGTTATCCTCGATAGTGCCGCTAAAGAGGGAGTCATCCTGCAAAATAACGCCAAATTGCGTGCGCAGGTTCTCGATTTTCAAATCGCGTAAATCGTGACCATCAATGCTGACGCTGCCGCTTTCGGGATTGTAGAAGCGCATCAAAAGATTGGCGATAGTTGTTTTACCAGCGCCACTGCGACCGACAAAGGCGATGGTTGTTCCTGCCGGGATGTCCAGGCTGATATTGTGTAGCACCTCGATGCCTGGCGTATAGGAGAAGTGGACGTTGTGCATAGCGATATGTCCACTCACATTGGGCAATACCACACCCTTCTCCGCGTCGGCCTCTTCCGGGTAGTTCAGGATTTCAAAGAGGCGGTCTATCGCGACGGCAGAAGCCTGAATTTGTTGATTGACGCCGTTAAGCGTTGCGACTGGACCTGAGAGCTGGCGTAAAATAAGTACATAGGCTGCTAATTCACCTGCTGTCATGTTGCCTGTCAGGACAAGATAGCCCCCAAAGCTCAGGATAATTATAGCGCACAGGTCCTGGACAATCCCAATTGCCAGATTGGCCTCGGATTGGAAGATGGTACGCCGAAACGAAAACTGGTTGGTGATCATCACCAATTTTTTAATTTTGCGCCCGAAGCGGTGTTCCGCGGCAAGGGCCTTCACCGTTTTCAAGCCGGTCAGACCTTCGTACATCGCTCCATTCATCACTGCATAGCTCTCTAATACCCGGCGGCTCAATTGACGAATGCGCCGGTTAAAATAAAGGCTGATGCCGACATAGAACGGCGCTACCGCTATCACGGCGAGAGTCAGCCGCCAGTCGGTAAAGAAGAGAACGCCGATATAGATGATCGTTAATACGCCGTTGACTGTTGTATCAATCAATACCTGAATAACCGTCTGTTGTGCCGATGTAACCTCGTTGAGGCGGCTCAATACCTGTCCGGTACTACTGAGGCCCTGATAGAAAGAGAGTGGCAGGCGTAACATATGGTGATAGAAGCGATAAATGATTTTCAGATTCGCGTCACGACTCAAAGAACCAAGTACATTGCGGTTCAGATAGCTGAGCAGTTCCGTAAGGAAAAATACACCCAGCAACATTGCCAGCAACCAGACGAAAAGCGGAACATCACGCGCCGGGAAAACCTGATCCAGCATGGCGTGAAAAATAAATGGCATCGGCAACGCTGTTAAACCGATGGCAACCGTGAGTATAAAGGCGACAGAAATTTGCCATTTGAAAGGTGTGATGAATTGTGCGAACTGGCCTAAATCGCGCCAACTGAGCTTTTTTTCCTCGATGCGCCGCTTCTTTGCCAATCTTCTATCGTAGGAAGTATTGCCGTAAATGGCCTGGCTGGTTTGTGGAGCATTGTTCGTCTTTGCCGGAACAGATGTCGCCGGTTTTGCCACTTGCAATTTCATGGTGGCAATGCCGCCAATGTCGCCAATTTTTCCATTGACCTCGGGTATTGGCTCTGAAAGTGTACTTACTGGATCACTATCAACAAACTTTGGCGTTCTGGGAGGTGTTTCTGTCGCGGATAACGATTTCCCATTCTCGCGCAGAAGGCGTACTGGTTTTGGATGACTGGTCGGCATATTTGGCATGTTTGGCATATTCGGTACAGATAGTTTGTCTGTCATATAGCAGCCTCCGCGAATAGTGAGCGAACAATCTCTGGCCCATCATTGGTACCACGGGCAATTGCAATGCGATATCCTGCTGCCTGTTCGACCAGTTTACCGAGCAACGAAAAGACCTGTTGCTGTGTCTGCGCGGACATATTTCTTTTACTCACGCATTGGTCAACCAGTTCCTGAAACAGGGCAGCTTTACTGAGACGAGTAACGACACTCTTCGTTGCTGTTGTCAATGATGGAAACAGCAGGAGACGTATAGATGTTTGTTGTCTCTTTGCACCTGGTTGCAGCTGTTCAATTGTGCAATACCGCTTGTCGCGCTGATCCACTGGCATCTGTTGCAGAAACGACAATGTTGGCCAGAGGGTGAGCGAACCGGAACGAACCGAGACCTCATCCGAAATGCGGCAAGCATCAACTCTCCCATCTGTATAGCTCTCACGCAGCATAATAAGGTCATCGCCAAGCAGTCCACAGCCAGTAGTTGCGCAACCCAGGCTCAACGTCGTCTTGCCACTGCCGGAATCGCCGAGAATGAGTGCCCCTTGTTGGGTATCCCAGGGTGCGGTGATAGCAGCCGCGTGGCAAGGTTGAAATCCATACGCCTGCATAAGCCGGCCGAGTGCCAACAGGAAGGCATAGCGACGCAAGAAGCCCGTCTGGTAACATTCCGGTGCTTTAATCTGCGTCAACGCTCTGTTCTGTGCCGTGTCAATGACACTGAGTGCCTCAGCATTGACTGGTGGCAACGGAACGTAGCTATGAAACTCAGTAGCCCGGTCAAGGCTGGTATAGTACTTCAGCCGTGTATCGGTAAGCAGCCGCACGGTGTCTATGCGAATGCGTTTGTGCGGCAATGGCATAGGGAAATGCATCGCTTGCTCTTCGCACAGTACGGTATAGCTCGCGGCCCCTCGCAGTGTAGCTGGCTCTGAAAACGAGCCAAGCATACCCTCCAGGATGACCATGATTGCCGGATGATTGGTCTGACACATCACGCGGATATCGTGAAAGTAATAGTCCTTGCGTGGCAACTGAGTAGAACTGGCTTGGATGGCTGCCTCAATGGTATCCAGTTGGGCCGATGGCGTGTTGTTGAGCATTTTGTTCTGTATAGTATACGCGGTAGGTAAATCATGCATGGTATGCCGCGTTAAGCGATTGTAGATGATGATGGCGACAGGCATTCGTGAAGTAGTTCATGCTCGGTAAGCTCAGCGATGATCCCTTCAACGTCTTGTAGTGCCTGCTCGTATTCCACCTCATACGATTTACAGATGGCAGCAGCAATTTGTGCGGAAGTATGGTCCCCGTCCAACAATTTCCAAATAACCGTACCTATATGATTCAGGTTGTATGAGCAACCTGCTTTAGGATTGAGTAAGACCGCCTCTCCATCAAGTTCGCGCCAGAGAACCTTAGTATTTCGTTGTAGCATCTGTTGCATCTGTAACTCCTGGAACTAATATAAATTTCCTGTTTTCTGTCTTATTTCTGTGGTGATGCAAAACAGCATCGTATGCACCAGTAACTCAGATGGATTGCCAGTCGAGAGGCAATACGCATCACTGTTCTTAAAGGCATATTGTTTCTGTACGTATATAACCGATAGCGAATAATCGCAGTAACCTTTCCACACCATTTGGCTATCGGGGGCCGTAAGTCAAGCGAACAACTTTTTTGCCGAATGGTGCGAGCGGTGCGAATAGTAACGACTCGCCCTACCACTGCCTGTTCCTTGATCCAGGTTGGCTGAACTTCGACGTCGGACATTTGTAATAATCGGATGAGTTCCTGTGTTTGTTGAATAGAAATAATGCGATGGATCACCAGTCCGCTGGAAGTTTCAAAAGCGGCGATGTCACCAATGCGAATATCTTGTGCCTGTGCAGGTTCAATATACACACTATCATCTTTGCGTAAGAGAGGGAACATACTGTTGCTGGCGACGCGAAACCAGAGGGGCTCTTTTTGGCGGAGTGCTTCTATATAGAGGGAAGCAATGGTGGATGCTTGTGGTGAGGTGTCATTCATATGTTTGTTTTGTCAATAACCAGAAGAGGAAGTATATGGATATGAAAAATCTCTAGAGTATGCAGGAAAGTTGTAAATAGGGAAAGCAGCGCCATAGACAAACTGGAATATACCGGTCTGTCTATGGCGCGAGCTGATTAGCTGCTCAGCATGTGAGTGGCAGGGTTGCCACCAGTACCTGAAGTCGAGCAGCTCAGTGTGTTCTTGCTGGGGGTCACGCGGCAACCGGAAGTTGCGAGTGCCGAAGGCAAGTCACGAAGGCGCTGTACCTCGAGTTTCGGTGCCTGGTATTTGGCACGGGTGCTCTGAGTCATTTTGCAAATCCTCTTACTAGTTTCACTGTCTATGCCCCGGTATGGACGATGAATACTTTCAACGTCTTTACAAGGATAGTCAGATCAACGACGACTGATCGATGGTCAATATAACGCATATCAAGCAGTACCCGCTCATCATAGGAGATGTGCTGGCGCCCGCTGATTTGCCACAATCCAGTAATGCCAGGCCGTGTCGAGAGCCGCTTCTGTGCGTACTCGCCATAGCGTGGCAGTTCGCTTGGATGAATAATGCGTGGACCAACGAGAGACATCTGCCCAACGAGAACGTTGAACAATTGCGGTAATTCATCCAAACTTGTCTTACGCAGAAACCCACCGAGCCTTGTAATGCGGGGGTCGCGTTCCAGCTTCATATTCTGCTGAAACTTCCGCATCAGTTCCGGGTGTTTTGCGAGATACTCATCCGCATCGGGTCGCATTGTGCGAAACTTTAATGCGAAGAAACGGCGACCGTGCTGACCAATAATTTCGCGGAAATGGAAGATCGGGCCTCTGTCATCTAATTTGATACAAATGGCAATGACCAGGAAGACCGGCATCAGCGCAAGAATACCGAAAAACGATAACACCACATCTATAAAACGTTTCACAAAGTGATAGGTTAGTGAAGGTTCGCGAACGATAGTAGTGCTAATTATACCGGCTTGAATACTCATTTGTCTATGAGAAACTGGCCCTTCCTCAGAACGTTTCGGCAATGTCGCGATTAGTTGTTCCATAACATGTCTCTCTGTACTAAGTTTTTGTCTTGTCCCCTCGACGTTCTAAGTGTATCAGATAAACATGAGCATGTCGGTAGCGAACGAGTTAAGATATGATTGTGAATATGTGGATTTGGTTAAGGTTTCTTCTGATATCCACCAGGATTATTTATCCCAATCAAAGTTTACGCCGAGGTACTCGTAGAGGCGAGCATTATGCGGCTCAAAATACTCGATCAGACGTTTGCGCATAGCAGCGTCCATTTTTGGGGGTTTTGTCACATTTAGTTGCTCGTATTCTTTCTTCTGTTGCTGAATGCCTGCGCCTGGTAGCTGTATGAATTCCAGTGTTTGTGCCAGGGTTCCCGCCGGGTCTGCGTAGAAATCTTCGCTTTTCAGAATCAAAAACTGCTCTCGTGGGAAGAGGTTCATCCATACTTTCAGTTGGTCAACATAAATTCCTCGTGCGAGATAGGAGAAATGACGATGATCGAAGCTATTGTAGCGTTCGTCCTGCGCTACCTTCTCAGCTTCTTTACCAATGCGCTCTTCCTCGCGCTCAATAGCCTCCGCGAAGGAGAGCTTTTCGTGACCACCGGCGACTTCATGATAATAGTGCGAATAAGCTCAATTCACCGGATTGCGAAGCAGGACGATGAGCTTGACCTGCGGCAGCGTTTTCGCAATGCGTTTTGGCGCGTGTGGATGAAACAGATAATAGGGGCTGGCTTCGCCAGTGATGAAACTACGTTTTTGCACATGTTCGGCATAGTACTTTTGGACAGAAGATGGAAACTGCGAGCGGTACCAGTATAGCCCTTTGTTGAAGAACACATCGAAAAAATGGATCTCTTTCATGTAGGCGGAGCCGATGCTGGGATGTTCCGTCAGATAGCTATAAAGCGACGTGGTGCCACCTCTCATCGCGCCAATGATAATGAAATCGGGCATCAATCGTAGGGAATGAGTGCTTGCCCGGAATGCTTTCCGCAAAGTATGTTGATGAAGAGTTACCATTATGAATCTTCCTCTTTATTATTCCCAACCAAAATCGCGTCCCAGGTACTCGTAGAGGCGGGCATTGAGTGGCTTGAAATACTCGATCAGGTGTGCTCTCGTCTCTGGCTGAATAGGTTCGTATTTCGCTTCGTTAAATGGTTTGTAATCTCTTTGCTGACCCGAAATGCCGTTGGGAATATGTAAGAAGTCCAACGTTTGCTGAACAACGATAGCAGGATTTGTGTACAGGTCTTCACTTTTGATGATCAAAATTTGTTCCTTTGGGAAGAGGTCCATCCACGCCGGTAACTGGTGAATGTAGGTGCCACGAGCGAGATAGCTGTAATGGCGATGGTTGAAACTGATATATTTCTCATCACGCAGGATTTTTTCTTCTTCTCCCGCGAGACGTTTTGCCTCGGCTTCTATTGCCTCTTCAAATGATAATGGCTCCACGCCCGGCTGGCGGCGTTGATGCTGATACTGTGAATAGGCGCGGTCGGCGGGATTTCTTAGCACGGCAATGAGTTTTGCGTGTGGCAGTGTCTTTGCTACCCGTTTGGCGGCGAGCGGGTGATACAGGTAGTAGGGACTGGCCTCGCCGGTGATGAAATCGTGTTTTCGGGTTCGTTCGACATAATATTTCTCAACTGCGGTCGGGAAATGCGCACGATACCAGCCTATACCTTTATGAAAGAGGATATCGAAAAAATGCGGCTCTTTCACATAGATGGGTGCCACGCATGGGTGTTGGATGAGATATTTATATAGTGATGTCGTACCACCTTTTTGTGCGCCAATAATAATGAAATCGGGCGTCATGCGTAACGAATTGGTGCTTGCCCGGAACATCTTCTTCAGCACATTCTGGTCAATTGTTGTCATAGTCTTTTGTCTCCTTTATTTGTCCCAGCCGAAATCGCGTCCTAAAAACTCGTAGAGGCGGGCATTGTGAGGTTTGAAGTAATTGACAAGGTATTCTCGCATCTCTGGGTCCATCTTAGGGGGCTTTTCCTCGTTCTGATAGCCCTTTTTGATAGGTTCCCGGTACTGTTTGAACTCTTGCCTGTTCTGTTCATTGTTCGGCACACCCAGAAAATCCAGCGTCTGTTGGAAGATATCCGCCGTGTTTTTGTAGAAATCCTCGCTTTTCAGAATCAGGAATTGTTCCTTCGGGTAGAAGTTCATCCAGTGTTGTAGCTGATCAACGTAAATACCGCGTGCAAGGTAGGAGAAATGGCGGTGGTTGAAACTTTCATAGTGTTCGTCGGCGAGAATCTTTTCATGCTCACCCGCCAATCGCTCCTCTTCGCGCTGGATGCCCTCGGCGAAGGGCAACTTCTCATTGCCTTCCAGGGTGGCGAGCCAGTGGTGCGAATAGGCGCGGTCAACGGGATTTCTCAGTAGTACGATGAGTTTTGCATTTGGCACCACCTGGGCGATACGTCGGGGAGCCGGTGGATAGAAGAGATAATACGGAGTGGATTCGCCGGTAAGAAAATGTTCCTTGCGAATATTTTCCGCGTAGTACTTTTGCAACGTCGGAGGGAATTGCGCCCGGTACCAGTCCAGCCCTTCCTTATAGTGATCATCAAAAAAATGCACCTCTTTGATGAGGGCGGGAGCAATACCTGGATGCTCGGTTAAAGAGTAATAGAGGGAGGTCGTTCCCCCGCGCTGTGCGCCGATAATAATAAAGTCTGGCAGCAATCGTACCTGGCTGGTGGTCATTCTATAGAAGTGCCGCGAATTGCGGTACCATTGTTTTGCTGTTTCAATCATTGCCATGTGCCAATGCTCCTGTATATATTCCTAACTATACCTTTGCATATCTTCCTCTTCCAGTGATAACGGATTTAGCATAAAGGCTTTCTGTAAAGAAGGAACTATGTTGATGGTAATGGATTGGTTAATTTCAAGAGATTATGGTTACGAAATGATAACCAACTTGAGAATAGACAAAGTATTTGGGCGAATGGGGAGCTAATATTACCAGGATTCTCTCCCATCGTTTCCCCATTTAGCGAAGAGGTACTATTGAGGCGGACTGATGTTACAAAGTGCAATGCGTCACGTCACGTTCAGTGTAGAGATACGTGGAGATACATATCCAATCTACATAATACCGGTTGCAATGCCGATAGATAGTATTGATAAGAACCAACGGGGAAGATACGAGCCGAAAAAACTTCCAACCAGCCAGTTAGCCAGTAGACGAACAATGCGTGGAGGAGTCCAGCGATGAAATCCCAATTCGTGAATGCTCATAATCAAACATCTTATCAGTTTCAGCGCAAGCTTAGCTTGCGTCCTGTATCATACGCTGCCATTATGCTCATTCTTATATGTGGTCTTGCGCTGCTAGTAAGCGCGTGTACCAGCCCGTTTACGGCTCCAGCGCACGGATCAGGAACGCCCAATGCGACGGACACATCCTTTTTTGGCACGGAAACCAGTTCGCCGCCAGCAGGAAGTGGAGGTACGGTCACTCCGCAGGCCAGCGCGACGCCGGTGATAAACTTCACAATCAATAATTGTCCCGCTCTCACGGTCAACTGGGATGCGCTGGTTGGTACTCATGCTGGTGTAAATAAAGTGCAGAACGTCACCTGCGGCCCTATCGAAAACGGTGCCACGGCTGCAGTGGTCAGTGTGCGCTACTACACATCCAATCTTCGCCTGGATTTCTATATCTATGATAATTTGGGTGGGACGCCGACGCGCCGCTTTGGTGTCTCCAACCTGCTCGAGGGTATTGCGCAAATCAGTCCGAGCAATACAATAATGACGGCGGAAGCCGGCCCGAATAGCCTCATCCCGAACGTACCTGATCTCTATAAGGAATATCAGTGGAACGGTTCCACCTTTGCCCAGATTATATTCCCCGGTTTTTATCCCGATATGACCCATTTTCAGGCCGAGCAAAGTGAGTCCGGTGTCAAGCAGGCAATTAATCTATGGAAACTGAATGCGTCACAGGTCGTGAACTTTCTCGCGACAAAGGTTTTCCGTTGGCCAGCTGTATCAATGAAGGTAGTGACGTATAGCGATCCGAAGCAAACCTACATCTTTCAAGTTACGAATTTAGGATTGGGTGGTGGTGGATTCACTGTCGAGCTGATGCGCCTGGATAATAACATCAGCAACATTTTCGAAGTGACGCATGTCTATTCCACTGATGGCAGTGCGCAAGTGACGGCACCTGCCGCTAATACGCAGGTGACCAGCCCGGTGACCGTCAGCGGCAGTTCGGTGATCAATGGTTCAGTGCTGGGCAAAGTGGAACTCTTTGACGATACCTATACTATTGTTGGTAGCTCGAACCCAATTCCCAGCTCCGGTGCCTCAGGCTCGACTGGAACATTCAGTCTACCTGTTAGCTATCGATTGAACGCGGCAGGTATGCAAGAAGGGGTTGTGGTATTCTTCACCACTAACCAGAGTAACATAGTTTATACGAATGAGGTAGTGATGGTCAAAGTCTTTTTCGTCGGCTGAGTTGTCAGGCGAGGGGTGAAAGCTGGTTATGAAATCTTAACCGCAAGGCGACAATCATTACCGAAACGCAACATATTTACCGGGTTGTTCGCAGCGAAGGTCAAGTATACTAAAACCTGCGTTGTATGGATGGGTAAAATGGGGAAATAAGTATGCGCCGCAGCGAGAACCTACGATGTTGAACAGTGTATATAGTAGAGCGAAGCTGGCTAGCCAAAATATTTTGAGGAGGAATTTTCTTTGAAACGTTACTATTCAAGCATAAAACGGTTTTTCTGGGCGGTACCAATTTGCCTATTGATTGGCTTATTGGGTGGCTTCGCCGTAGGAAAATCTTTACCTGTAACGTATATTGCGGATTCCACGATGTTTGTGGATGTCAACGCTCCCGATGTCTACATTCCAGGGCATGGTGCGCCGCCCGCCGATAGTCTCATTCGTGCGACAAACTATGCTTCCGAGATTACTTCTCGCCTGTACATGACATATGTCTATAATTCCGATCCATTAATCAAACAGCGTGGCTATACTGTTGACGACCTGATGTCTGATGTCGTGGCCACACCATCGGTGACCACCGCTAGCGTCCTGATAGTTGCTACAACCAGCAACCCGGAAGATTCCATGCTGTTGGCAAATGATACCGCGAAGGGCGTCCAGGCGTATGTGACAACTCAATCACAGACGTTGTTAAATGCTCAACGTGCAGCCTATCAAGCGCAAATTACCGCCGCCGATAATCAAAAAAATGCAGATGCTGCCAAGTTAAATTCATATGGAAGTGCCTCCAGCCCCGAGATCGGTATATTGAATACCGATATTCAGGAACAGATTCACAACATTGACGCGGCAAATACAGCGTTGCAAGCATTGCCAACGACGATGCACAGTGACATCTATGTGACGGGTTTTGCCGACCCGGAGACGGTGACGGACTCGTCCAGGACCTCGTTTTATCTGGAGGCTGGCGGGGGCATTGGTTTCGTTCTTGGGCTGCTGTTCATGCTTATTCTGATTTTCGCGGACGAACGTCTGCGCGGAGAAGATCAGATCAAAGACAAACTGGGTCTGGCATATGTTGGCAGTCTGTTCAATAATAAAGAAGTCGAACCGGGAACAGCGCCGACTTCTGGCGTACCGGCGCAACAACTCGCGGATATTGCCGTCAATCTCCATCTCACCAAAGTTCTCCCTGGTCAGTGGCGTGCGCCGCAAGGAGCTGTGTTGCTGGTAACGAGCGCACAGGTAGGCGAAGGGAAAACAACAGTCGCTACCGGTCTGGCGGCGAGCGTGGCACGTGGCGGACGTTCAGTGCTGATTATTGATGCGAACCTGCGCAATCCTGGCACCCATCTTGCGCTTGGCATGAGTGCTGGTACCTTCGGCCTGAGCGGACTGCTCAAAGCGAACGGTGCTGAAAATATTGACGCCGCCGTACAGCGTAGCAACCTTCCCAACGTCTGGTTAATGCCTGCTGGTGCGGCGACCGATGATGGTGCGCTTTTGATCGAGCAGAAGTTCTCCGGCATCCTGACGCAACTGCGCAAGAAGACTGATCTCGTCATTATTGATGGCCCTGCTCTCCTGAGTAGCGCGGATGCCTCCATTATCGCCGATTCCGTAGATGGCGTGGCGATGGTTATTGACGCCAGAAAAGACAAACTAAAAGTATTGCTGCGTGCCAAAGATGTCCTGCACTCCCTGGCGAAGGCCCCTGCCGGTGTCATACTGAATCGCTTGCCACGCCAGAAGCGCAACGCCTACTATGTCACCGCGTATGCTGCTCATAAGGTTGAAACACTGGCTCCCGCCACCAGCAATGGTCATAACGGGAATGGCTCAAATGGGCATGCCTACGATGATACTGGTACAGTGAATCGAAACCCGATCTCGTCTGCGGGCTTCTTCCCGGCGGCATCAGTCCCGTTGTCTCCAGGCCGCACGATGGCTTCAACTCGGAATATGCAGCCGGACCCAGGCACAATGCCGATGGATTATCCGACGATGCAGCCCAATCTTCCGTCCCCCTTTCCTACAACGCGCCGGGGCGATATGACGCCTCCACAGTCGTAGTGAAAGGTTAAGAGAGAACTGGTCCTATGCAAATAGCGAAATCTCCCAATGGTGCGCTTTCCCCTTCACTGGGGAGCGCATCTCCATACAATATAGAGAGCGAACTGCAAGAGCAGCGTAAGTACCACAGGCGTGTGCGCCGAGAGCAGCTCGTCAAGTACTGGTGGCCTCGTGTGCTGCTATTCGCCGCCGCAATAGTCAGTGCCGCGCTCGTCGCCCCATACGTTTCTGGCAACACGCGAACGCTTTTAACGACTGTCATCATGGCGGCGGTTGTGCTGATCGCATTCAAATATTTCGAGGTTGGTTTTTTTCTCACAGCAGTAGTATCCACTGCCTGGATGCCCAAAGTGACGAATTTCGGCACGCTGGACATCTATCCGAGTATGTTCCTGATCATCATCCTGTTCTGGATGGCGGTGGCGCGTGTGGCTTTCCGAGTAGACAGGCGTCAGCCAATTCTGCCCTCAATTCGTGCTGTCTGGCCGCAGGTAGGCTTGATTTTTCTGGCTGTCGTATCGGAGATCATGATCCAGTTTACCTGGATTGTTGGGGTCTCGCATGAGATCGCGCACAAATACCTGTCAACCATTATCTCAAACCCGGTTATCGATGATGAACTCCTGGGCGTGTGGATGTACACTATTCCGCTGACAATTATTGTGTTGACGACGGTGGCGATTGCTGGCAAAGACAAGTGGATTGAGTATACGCAGCGTATGTTGATGATACTGGGTTTCATAGGTGCATTGGTTATCATCTACGAGTTCAAGCGCCAAGGCGGCAATGTTGCAACGTTCCGCACCGCCGAGCCAAGTATCCTCTGGATGACCTTGCGATGTCTATCACAACTGTTGGTGCAGGGCTGTATCGTCGCGTATGCGAGATTTCTCTATGCCACCCGTGCGTCCTGGCGTCTCTTTTATCTCGCGATCATGGCTATTTTGCTGATAGGCATCTTTGTTTCGCTCCAAAATAGCTGGTGGCTGGAGGTTGGAGCAGGCATGATCGTGATGACCATTGTTTACTCACGCCGCTTCTTGTTTTTCTGTATCCTGTGCATTATTCCCCTTAGCCCGGTGGCCGTTCTTGAGGCGGGTAAACTGGCAAGCGCGAAGAAGGACGATCTGAACCGTCTTACCATCTGGCACGACGCTATTTTGTCCTGGTGGACACACCGCCCTATATTTGGCTTTGGCCCTGGCAACTACTGGGTGTTTGACCAATTTTACACGACGTTAGCACGAAACCTGCGCGATTTCGCCGTGACTGGCCTCGGCCTTGCTCACAATGGCTATCTCCAGGTGCTGGTAGAACTTGGTCCCGCCGGTGAATTTTGCTACATTGCCTCCACCGTGATGATTGCTATCGCAGGCTACAGGTTGTATAAACGTTATCTCATCCCGCGAAAGAAGCCTGTCGGAGGCATTGTTGGCTTTTCTGATCTGGGATTGGCGATTGATCCAAATGAGACGGTGGAGAACAAGGGACGCCAGGTGAAAGTAGATTTCATAGTACGCTTCAAAAACACATTGAAGGGTGTTAAGGGAACTGAAGAAGGCTTCAAGTCTCAACCACGCCTGACGAAAGAGACTTTTGACTATTTCCTGGACTTTATTGTACGTCTATGGTACCTGACCTGGGGGGTCAAGACGGATGAAGAGATCGAAAAACGCCGGAATTGTATGCTGGGGCTGGTCTGTTTCGGTTTGATTATCGGGTCTGCTTGCGGCGATTTCACCTCCAGTTCTTTCTTTCTGCCACCGCGCCAATTAAACCAGTTTGTGGAGACGCCGCAGGTTGTTGTGACATGGATGATTGTTGGCTTTGTCCTTTATAAAGATGGGTTATGGAGACTGGCTCGTAAACGAGTGGCGTTCGGTAAAACGAAGAATTCCGGTATTGTTGTACCGGCGCAATCAAACGATTAGATTATTCAGTCTTTAGTTCATTAGATGATGAAACATGAGAAAAGGAGTGAGTGCACATGAGTTATGCAGAACAGCTTCCGCAACGTGCCATTGTTCTCTGGTTGAGCGGTGCGAAACTGGAGGATATACGTGGACTTGCTGAAGTGAAAACCTTGCTGGATGACGGTGCTTTGGTTGAACTCGACCCGGCGCCGATTAGCGGTCGCCAATCACAATTCTATCAATTGTCCAGCGGCAAGGAGCCAGCCGGTTTTGGTTTTTTTGATACACTGGTTCCACGCAAATATCAAGTGACAGAGGAGATCAGCGGTCGCGGAACAGCCCCACGGCTATTGCCTGATGTACTGCGTACCGTTGGTTGGACAGTCTCTTACGAAGAGACGCAGCTTGCAAAGCTAGCTTCCACAGTACAAGCGATGACCCAGACTACTACAGCTACCCCAGTGACCCTTATCGTGAAATGCGTCGTCTCGCATAGTATTGAAGGGACCGATGCCCAGGCAGTTGAACAAGCATTGCGTGTTGCTCGTGAGTGGACGGGCAAGACTGGCCTGGTTGCGCTCTGCTCTGATACGCGCCCGGCAACAGTTGAGTATTTTGTGAACATCAACAATTTCCTGGCCGAGATGGGAGTGATTGAGCTGGACGAACAGAGCGGCGCTATCAGCTGGGAAAATTCCCTGGCATACTATGCTGGTAATGGACAACTGATGGTCAACTTGCTTGGTCGTGACGCGCAAGGCGCGATACATCCGCAGGATGAATACGAAGAAGTACGCGACTCGCTCGTTAAAGCTCTGCCAAACAAATTGCGCAACCCGGAGAACGGCTCTAAGGTGGTCGAGCGTGTCTATCGCAAAGAGGAGTTATACTCCGGTGAGTATCTCTTCTGCGCACCCGACATGGTAATCGTTTTTGAGCCGGGCTATGCACCTTCACCAAAAAGTACGCGCATTGAGTTGGATAAGGCTATCTTTACGCCTGCCGCCTCTGATGAAGTGACATTTGCTGGTGTCAATCCAACGCAGGTAACGGGTTTCTTCATGGCATCCGCACCGACATTGGATACGCGAGTGACGGAATACCAGCACGCGCCGTTGACTGCGCTGGCTCCCACGCTGTTACACGCACTTGGTGTGGAATATACCGATATGGAAGGTGTTGCCGTCGGTACGCTGTTCTTGCCTGATTACCTGGAGACGCATCCCATCCGTTCTGGTATGCAGGAGCAGGAACTTTCGGAAGAGGATGAAGAACTCATAATCAGCCATTTGCGCGATCTTGGGTACGTCTAATTGGTCGTATGAGCTGTATGGTTTTTCATCAATCTGCATGATGGTAGGGGCGCAATTCATTGCGCCCATGAATATATGGGGAGGCAAACGCTAGCTTAGCCAGTTTGTTGTTTGTTTTGTTTGCTTTGTTTGTTTTTGAAAGCAGTAGCATGTTTAATGAGTAACCATTTTGTCAGACCCACTGCGAGTCCTTCAGAACGGCGTCTGCGACGATTGCAATTTCGATCGATTACAGACGAGCCAGACGAGCCGGAGAAGCAAGCGACGTTAAAGATGCCGGTGGCGACACCTGACAGGGGAAAACAACGTGGCGAATTTTTGCCTGCCCGACAACAGGAACAGGCCCGGTCAGGGCTACTTCCTGCCGGTAGAATCAATGGAAATAACCAGGACAAGATTCCCGTACCACCACAAATAGAGGCGGTCACCACGCAGCAGGTACATACTCCTGCTTCTGCGCAGACCGATGCCAAGGTGATGGTTCCAGGGCAAAATGCTGCACTTTCTCCCATACGGATCGTAGAAGAGTCGCCGGAGTTTGATCTTCAATTTCACCTGATCGGTGGGATTGATACTGAGATGATACAGACGGCACCTCTTCCCGTTTTCCCGTTTATGCGAACCACTACCATGGGAAATGGGAAATGGAAGGAACCTGTTTCATCACCCGGTGGGCAATTTATTTCAATTCCCAATCAACAGGCTGTCGTAAAGGTAGCACCAGTGACACCGGGAGCGCGTAACCCTTTCGAAGTGGAAACCTTCGGTTTTGATATTGCCGATCCTGAATTAGAGAAGCAAACGACCATCCCTATGATGGTTCTCAAAGGGATCGCGAAGGAACAGGGCAAGCAGCAGGACGAAATGAAGTCCGAGGTGTCGGGAGCGGCCAGTGCAGCGGGCCTGATGGGTGTGAGTAATGTGTTTGGAAAAGTACTGTTATATGTCAGCACATTTCTGATTCAATATAGCTTTGGCCCCGAGATTTATGGGCTCTACGTACTTGGTACTTCACTCATAAATTTGATTTCTTCTATTTTTAGCCTGGGCATGGGCGATGCAATGCTGCGTTATGTCGCGATCTATCGCAGTAAACAGAAGCCTCGCCTGTTGCTCGGCATCACGCTTTTTTGTACGGCTGTAGCCGGGCTTGCCGGTCTGCTTGGTGCATTCCTTCTGCTTTATTATACGCCCGTCTTTGTCGCGTTCATTGCAGCGAAGCATGGAGGAGCAGCCAATAAGAACAATTCGCTTGTAGAGGTCGGTCCGGTTCTTCAGATGATGTCACCGCTCATTCCTTTATTTGGTATGCAGCTGGTCTGGCAAAGCGGATTGCGCGGCTTCAAGGCGTTCAAATTTCGTATCCTGGTCTCAAATGTGCTACAACCCCTGATACAGGTTTTATTGATGATTCTCGTCATTCTTTTCTTTCAGAATATGACGGGAATCGTGCTTGCTTTGCTTATCAGTACGCTCTTCAGTACGGTGCTAAACCTCTATTTCCTGTTCAAACAGGTAGCGCGTGTCACGATTGCCCGGCTCGAACAATTTGAATTGCGGGAGTGGCTTGTTTTCGCTTCCCTGAACTTTTTGACGACGGTGACCGATAATTTGCTATTCTTTATGGATGCGGTATTGCTGGCGATATTCAGTGTTCCTGCGAGTCAAATTGGACAATACGGGGCGGCCATGCGGATCAGTAATTTTATTGCTTTGCCCTTACTGAGTTTGAACAATATCTTCGCGCCCACAATTGCAGAATTGCATAGCAAGGGAGAACGAGAGAAGTTGGAGGCAATGTTTAAGGTGATCACCAAGTGGACGATTACCTTTAGCTTACCTATATTTCTGCTGAGCGCGCTCTTCGCGCCATTCCTGCTTGGTTTATCGGGCGCACCATTTATTCCAGCATGGGTGCTGGTGATCGCCTTGTCTATTGGTGCGCTGCTCAACGTTGGAACAGGGCCGGTTGGCTATATGTTGGTGATGACTGGCTACAATAAGCTCTCGTTCCTCAACTCGCTGGTGGCGGTGATTGCCAATGTAGCGTTGGGTTCGCTCTTAATCCCCCGCTATGGGGCAATGGGGACAGCTATTGGTACAGGAGTGTCTGTCTGTATTGTAAATCTGATGCGATTGCTCCAGGTGGGTATACTGCTCAAAATGCATCCATACCGGTGGGATGTCCTCAAACCACTCGGTGCAGGGCTGGTCAGTAGTGGTATTATTGGTGTACTCTTCTATCTGCTTGCCGTTAGCCACCTCAAGTTGTTCATAATAGTAGGTCATGCAATTGTGTCTGCGCAATTGTTATTGATACCAGTCTTCTTCGTCCTCTATATTGGCATACTCTCCCGGTTCAAAAGCAGCCCAGAGGATGAAGTAGTTCTGAAAGCAATGCGTAAAAAGTTTTTGCGTGGTAAAGGAAAAGGTAAAGGGAAGAATAATAGCCATAAAAACGGCGGGAACGGCAATCAAAATAAGAAAGAGCAAAAAGAGGTTACCTATGCGTAGTGTTATCTTTGGTATCGATGGGTTGACATTTCGGGTGATTAGCCCTTTGATTGAAAAGGGCATGTTGCCGAATTTTAAGAAGTTGCGCGACGAGGGCTGTGAGGCAATACTGGAATTAAAGTACCCGCCCTTGACGCCGCCGGCCTGGACTTCGCTCTCGACCGGACTCAAGCCCGCCAATCACGGCGTCTTCGACTTCTGGCGATACGATGAGCAGCATGAGCCAGGGAAGCCGCGTAAAGCGCATGTTCTCACCCGCCGCCGTGGTGGCAAGGCCATCTGGAATATGCTCAGCGAATATGGCAAACAGGTGTTGGTGGTGAATGTCCCTGCGACGTATCCGCCGGAGCCGGTCAATGGTATTATGATCAGTGGCTATATGACCCCAGGCACCTCGGTGGATTTCACCTACCCGGCGGCCTTTAAGGAAGAGCTTTTCTCGGTTGCGCCGAAATACCAGATCGATCTGGAGACGAATGCCTACGAACGCTTGAAAACGATGGGCAAAGTTGACCCATTGGCTGATGCCATTCTCGCCATGACCGCGGAGCGCATCAAACTCATGATGCATATGCTGAAGGAGAAGCCCTGGGACTTCTGCTACCTCGCCTTTATCGGTGCAGACCGTCTGCAGCATCCACTCTGGGAAGAAGTGAGCGCACTGCATCCGCGCATGAACGAGTATTTCATTATGATGGATGAGGCCTTGGGGCAGGTGTTGAACATGCTTGCACCGGATGACAATTTGTTTCTGGTATCCGACCACGGCTTCGGTGGACATAACACCTATTTTGATATCAACGAATACCTCTATAGTAAAGGCTTGCTAAAACTCGGTGCCGCGTTTGCGGCCAACCGCCGTAAATCGAGTCGAGCCACACAGTTCCGGCAGATTGTGACGCGGCTGGGCCTGCGCTCAATAGCCCGCAAAGTGAAACGCTCGCTCAAGACAATGGGAATGTGGGTGCCACCCAACTTTGAGGCTGGCCTGGATCGTCCTGTACTTGACGATGTCGATTGGGAGAAAACGGTTGCTTATGTGCCGTCGTTCTCTGGTTTTCCTTCCGGCTACGCGGATATCTTCCTGAGTCCCGATATCGACCCTGCTGTCGTCGCTGACCTTATTGCTGATCTCAAGAGCAAGAAAAACCCCAAAAACGGGCAGCCCCTGCTTGATGAAATCTTTACGACCGAGGTCTACGGCTCTGGCCCCTTTGCGCCACACGAGCCGCACCTGCTACTGCTGCCGGGCAATGGTATCACGTTCCGCGTGGAACTAGGCAACGAGAAATTATGGGAAAATTTAGGCAAAGCGTTTGGTTCGCATCATAAAGATGGCGTGCTGTATGCCTATGGCGGCAGTTTCAAGCGCGGATTCAAAGCGCCCAACGCACAGATATACGACCTCGTTCCAACCTTGTTGCGTGGTATGAATCTTCCCTTCCCGTGTGAATTTGATGGGCGGGTGCTGGATGAGCTGTTTGTAGAGCAAAAGCAAACGGAACCGGGATTGGTGGAGACTGGAAAGGGCGTAGAGGGCGGACTGGCCCGACGCAAACTTAAAAAATTACTTGATGAATGAGATTCTGTGAGAATTGATTTACATAAGGAGAGAACAATGCGTGCAGTCATCTTTGGCGTTGATGGGCTGACATTTCGTATTATTGGTCCATTGATCGAACGTGGCGAACTTCCCAATTTCAAGAAGCTACGTGACCAGGGCTGTGAGGCAATATTAGAGTCGAAATATCCACCACTCACACCACCAGCCTGGACTTCACTTTCAACTGGCCTCAAGCCAGCACGGCATGGCGTGTATGACTACTGGGTTTACGCCGACGAAGAAAAGCGCGGTGTGACCCGCAGTGTGCATGTGCAGACGCAGCGGCGGGCGGAAAAAGCCATCTGGAATATTCTCAGTGAATATGGCAAGCAGGTATTGGTGATTAACGTCCCAGCAACCTATCCCCCGGAAACGGTGAATGGCATTATGGTCAGTGGGTATCTGACGCCCAGCACAGATCTGGAATTTACATATCCGGCTGAGTTTAAGGAGGAGTTGTTCAAGATCGCTCCCAATTACCAGATTGTTCCCGGTGAAGAATATGAAAGCCTGCGCTTGAAATTGCAGGTGGGGTCAATGGTAGATGTTCTCATGCGCATGACGGAGCAGCGTACCAAACTGATCATGCACATGCTGAAAGAGAAGCCGTGGGATTTCTGTTACCTTGCCTACGTTTGCTCGGACCGTCTCCAACACCAGCTGTGGGAAGAAGCAATTGCGCTTGATCCGCGTACCAATGCTTATTACAAGATGCTTGATGATGCCCTTGGGCAAATTCTCGCGCTACTTGGCCCGGACGATTGTCTTTTTGTTGTCTCCGATCATGGTTTCCGTGGTCACAATAGCTACTTCGATATCAACGAGTATCTTGCTAGCAAGGGCTTGCTTACGCTGGGAGAGAAAGTCCAGGCGGCACGTAAGAAGGCCGGGATGGCAAGTATGCTCAAGCGTGTTGCCAATCGGTTGGGGCTACGTCCACTGGCACGCAAACTGAAACGCTCGCTCAAGGCGGCAGGTGTCTGGGAAAACTCAGGTATTGACGCTAGCCGACCATTGATTGAGGATATTGACTGGGATAAGACGTTAGCCTATGTGCCATCGTTCTCCGGTTTCCAGGGTGGTTATGCCGATGTTTTCTTGAGTCCCGGCATGACAGAACGGCAGGTAGCCGATCTGTGTGAGGACCTGAAACGCCAGAAAGACCCCAAGAATGGGAAACCTTTGATCGATGCAATCTACACAACAGAGGTATTCGGTAGTGGTCAATTTGCCCCACGCGAGCCGCGCCTGTTGCTACTGGCGCACGAAGGGGTCACGTTCCGTATGGAATTAGGGAACAAGCGCATCTGGGAAGATATTGGCAAGACCTTCGGATCGCACCATAAAGATGGGGTCTTGTTCGCCTACGGTGCCGGTTTTAAGCAGGGCTTCAAAGCTCCCAATGCGGAGGTATTTGATATTGTACCAACCCTGTTGACTGCTATGAAACTGCCATTCCCCTACAACTTCGATGGGCGTGTGTTGGAGGATTTGTTTGTGGAGCCTACACAGGCAGATCAGGGCTTAGTCGCGGCGGGTAAAAATGCTGATGGTAGCCTGGCACGCCGCAAACTTAAAAAGCTGCTTGACGACTAACATAACCAATCTCGCATATAATCCGCGTGTGCTGCCCAGATTATACGCGAGATTGATCGGCGCATAAAAGGAGATAGATAGTGCGTACCGTCATCTTTGGTGTTGATGGCCTGGCCTTTCGCATCATACACCCGCTTATGGAGCGGGGAGAGATGCCCAATTTCAAGAAATTGCAAGATGAGGGCTGCGAGGCGGTGTTGGAATCGAAATATCCACCGCTCACGCCGCCGGCCTGGACATCCCTTTCAACTGGCCTCAAACCCGCCCGCCATGGTGTCTACGATTTCTGGACCTATGATGAGCAGCAGGAGGTAGACAAGCCGCGCAAAGCTCATGTGCAATCACGGCGCAAAGCTGGCAAAGCCATCTGGAATATTCTCAGTGAATACGGTAAGCAAGTACTGGTACTCAACGTACCGGCGACCTACCCACCGGATACCGTCAATGGCTACATGGTGAGCGGCTACCTGACACCCAGTGCTGAGGTAGATTTCACCTATCCACCATCTTTCAAAGAGGAACTATTTCACGAAGTACCGAATTATAAAATTGATATTCCCATGCGTGAGATTTTTAAGGGCAAGGTGGAGACGCGGGTTGATCGGCTGGTGGATGCGACGTTGGAGATGACTGAGCAGCGTATCAAGCTTATCTCTTATATGTTGAGAGAGAAGCCGTGGGATTTCTGTTATGTCGCGTTTGTCGGACCCGACCGCTTGCAGCATTCTCTGTGGGATGAAATTGTCGCTCTTGAACCGCGTACCATCGAATATTTTCGGATGCTCGATGCGGCACTCGGTTTATTTCTGGAGCAACTGGGGCCGGAGGATGCACTTTTTGTGGTCTCGGACCACGGTTTCCAGGGAGTGAGTCGCCTGTTTGATATCAATGAATATCTGTTTGGTCAAGGATTGTTGAAACTGCGTTCTACGGCGGTACGAAGCAAATTGAGTAGAGTTGCCAATATGAGGTACTGGTTGAAACAAATTGGTTTGCTTTCGCTGGCTCAGGCAATTCGAAATGCTCTCAAGGGTGCGGGAATAATCAAGAAAAAGCATGGCGGTGTCTATAAACCTGTTCTCGCCGATGTGGATTGGGAGCATACTCTTGCCTATGTTCCTTCTTTGTCGGGCTTTGGCGGCGGCTATGCCGATGTTTTCTTACATGATAATTTAAAGCCTGAGCGCGTTGCCGAACTGGTTGCAGACCTTAAACGCCAGGTTGATCCGGTTACAAAGCAGCCATTGATAGATGAAATCTATACAACGGAAGTGTACGGGGAAGGCCCTTATGCTCCTAAAGAGCGGCACCTGTTGCTTCTGCCAACCGATGGCATCACTTTTTTTACGAGCCTGGGTAACAAATGGCTGTGGAAAGATGTCAATACAGGCAGAGACGCCAAAAAGCGGCGCGGCTCACATCAAAAGGACGGCGTATTATATGCCTACGGGCGGAGCTTCAAACATGGTTTCAAAGCCCCGAACGCCGAAGTGTATGACCTTGTGCCGACCGTACTGAAAAGCATGGGTTTACCTCTACCGTATGAATTCGATGGAAAGGTGCTGGAAACCCTGTTTGAGGAGAGCCAACAGACTGTCCAGACATCTACAACTGCTGATAAAAACGCTGAAGGCGGTCTGGCACGACGCAAACTCAAGAAGTTGCTTGAAGTATAATACTATTCGATAGACGTAGTGGATAAACAGATATTTCGCGCCGCGAAATATCTGTTTATCCACTACGTCTATCGAATAGTACTATCCAGTTCAATTCCAGCGTGGCTTTTGTTGGATAAATTGTTGCAAGGTAGCAAAACTTGGCAGTTTACTGCTAAACTGCGTGATGCTCATCCCATCGTCTTTCGCGTTAATGGTATACCAGAAGAGGTGTTCGATAACATGCGAGTTTGCCGACTGCGTTAGCACATACTGCATGTACTGAGCCTGTTGTTGCTGGCTGACGATGCAGCGTTTGCTCTGATTGACGCCACTAATGGTCCAGCCTGTCTCTGTAACCCATATGGCTTTACCGGCATCGCCGTTTTGCGCCATAATGCTGTACATCGTTTGCCACTCGTTATTAAACGATGGCACGTCACCCACATTTAGCGAGGGGTCGCCGCCCTGGATATTCGGATTGCCCTCGCATGGGTAATAGTGGAAATTACCGTAGTCGAAGTATTTCCCATAGCCGTTCTGGTAAAGCCATGTCATATAGGAGCGGATATGCGGCAAATTTGACCACCAGATGGCGAACATGCCGACCGTCGCATCAGGAGATTGCGCCTTAATCGCCTGGTAACCCGCTTTTAGCACCGGCCCATAGAAACCGATGAAATTGACCTGCGCACAGTTTTGCGCCACGATGCTTTTATTGCGTGGCAGGTGAGCGTCAAATTCCTCGTTGCCGATTTCGTAACTATCAATATAACCATGACCACTTTGACCATTGTAACGCTGTGCGACCGCCGTGGCATACTGGGCCATCTCCTGTGGCCCAGGCAGTATCGGCGTGTTGCCGCACTTTTGCGATTTGGCCCAATCGGGCGCAAGTTGGAGCGGAAAGTCAATATGTATCCCGCTTGAATTGGCGAGCGCAACAGCGGAATCCAGCGTACTCCAATCAAATTGACCTTTTTGGGGTTCGATAACGTTCCAGTTCAACTGGAAACGTACCCATGTAACACCCAACTCTTTAAAGTAGGAAACGGTGTCTGGCGTAAGGGTTCGAAAGATGCTAAAGCCATAAGGGCCTGTTTTTGACGCTTGTACCGTTCCAACGGGTACTGCTATACCCGGTGTCGTTGTTGTCGTGTTGTTCGAGTTATTCGTGGATGGTGAGGATTGTGAGTGCTCTAAAAAGCCGAGTGTCACGGCGAAGACAATGACGCCAATCAGTAAAGCTATGCCAGTAAAAAGCAAAATATATACCAGTGGTAATGCGGACCGTTTCGGACCGGAATTGTTGTTTCTATTCATATTCATGTTAAGAACCGCTCAATACTACCGTATCGGCTTGTCTTGTACGGCTCTCTATCACTCGTTGCAGGTGTTGCTCAACTCGTTTAGCGTTCTCGACGACCATGAAGCGTTGCTGCACAGCTGCGCGAGCCGCTTGTGAGAATCGCTTGCATTCATCCGGGTTGTCCAGCAGGCGCGTAATGGCCGTTGCCAGCAGGTGCTCATCGCCTGGCTCAATCAAAAGACCATCCACTTCATGGGTGATGATTTCGGCTGGCCCCCCGATATTTGAGGTGATGATGGGCAATCCGCGTGCCATCGCTTCCGCGACCACCAGCCCAAAGGGCTCTTTCCATAACGAAGGGATAAGCATAATATCCGAGCGGTCATACTGTGCGATGAGGACATCCTGCGGTACTTTGCCGTGAAAGGTGACAAAAGCGGTAAGCTCATTCTCGTGGATATACTCATGTAATTCTTTCATATAGCCACCTTCCCCATCGCCGAAAATGTTGAGGTGAAGCTGGCGTTTGCCTTGCCGGTGAATCAGTAGATCGAGTGCTTTAAGGATAACAAGGACGCCTTTTTCAAGGCAGAGCCGCCCGACGTAAGTCAACTGTGTCTGTTGTCCCTGTAGCTCCGAACCATCTTCGTAATTATGTATTGCTCGTGGAGTGTTCACGAAGCGTGCATCAATGCAGTTGTAGATTACCTCGACACGCTCAGGGTCGCAGCCCACCGCTATGTATTCTTGCTTAACGGCCTGACTGGCGGCTATCAATGAGGTATATGGCAGGGCGGGTACCGTGCCAATCAGTGCCTGTTTCAGTTTGCGCGTGCGCAGGCGCGTCTGCTCGGTCTGCGGCGAACGTGCATATTGCCACCAGTAGCTTTCCAGGTGAAAAACGACCGGAATATTCACCATACCAAGTGCCGTGAGCATTGTATTAACGCCAATGCCGGTTATTTCCCAGACATATAAGACGTCCGGTTTGACCTCAGCAATGACGCGGCGCAACTCTTTCACATTTGTGGCGTCATGAAAATAGCGATAGTAATCGCGTATCAAATGAAGTTGTTGCCGAACTGGACGCTGGCGATCAAAATGGGCTGGGAAGGTATATTGCAACGTGCGCCAGATATGTCCCTCCTGTTGCGGTTTGGCAACCCCATACGTGCTGGTAAGGACAGTCACCTCGTGACCAAGTTCTGCGAGACCAGCCGCAAAATCTCGCGCTACGATCTCTGCTCCACCAAGCACATGCGGCGGGTAGAGATTACTGAGTAACACAATACGCATACAATTCCTCTTTTTTATGGCACAGTGGCCTGTATTCTTTCCGGAGCGGACGTGATAAATCAGTCCCTACCGGTTGGGTCAAATTCTGTCGAACATAATAAGTAAGTGGGCAAGCGGGATTGCTGCCCGTGTTTCTATGCCAGTGTACCTGACTGCCGGTGAAGGTACAAGTGAGAAGTGGTTAAGAAACCGTTACAAATTCGGTTATTTCGTAACCCGGTCTTAACCATTGCTATGCACTTTCAACGCTTGCATACTGGTACACTCTGGACAATAGTCTTTATTGATATATCGGTATTTTTCGTACTGAGTAACACTTTGTCGGAAGTAATCAAATAAGTACTGGGAATACAGTGAGGTAAAGAGGTACTATGCATATCCTGTTTGTAATGCCTTATCCACCATCACGCATCCGCGTGCGCGGCTACGGTTTTTTGATGCAGTTGAAACGTCTCCATGAAATCACCATTATGACGCAATGTTCGTCGGATCAGGAAATGACGGATGTGGAGAAACTGCGCAGCCAGGGCTTTGAGGTGCTGGTAGTGCAAGAATCGAAGAAACAGGCGATGCTTCGTAGCGGTCTCGCATTGTTGAGTACCACGCCAATGCAGGTTGCTTATGCCCGCTCTGCTCGCTTTAGTGAGGCCGTGGAGCAATTGTGTCGTCAACGACGCTTTGATGTAGTACATGTTGAGCATCTACGTGGTATTGCTTCGCTGGAACGCCTCGCTGAAACGCAACCGCTTGTCTGGGATGCCGTGGATTGTATCAGTTTGTTGAGTAAGCACACGATGTCCTCCGGGCCGAGCCGTGCTGTGCGCACTGTAGCTCGACTTGAACACAAACGCACGCGCCGCTACGAGGCAAAGATGCTGGGCAAATTGCATCATATCATCGTGACCTCTGAACGTGACAAACGGGCAATGATTGAACTCCATCGCACGGAGTTAAACGATCTTGTGAACAGCGATGAAGTGTTGGGTGCGGGTATCATGGTGCTGCCCAATGGTGTAGACCTACAGTACTTTTGTCCTTTGGAACAGGAGCGTCGTCGCCTGAATGTCGTCTTTTCTGGTAAGATGAGTTATCATGCGAATATCGCGACGGCCCTGTACCTGTACCAGCAGATCATGCCGCTTATCTGGGAGCAGCAGCCGGGTGCAAGCTTGACGATTGTCGGCAGCAACCCGCCCAAAGCCATTCAGCAGTTGGCCTCGGATGCTCGCGTCGAGGTGACAGGCTACGTGGATGATATGCGTCCATACGTTGGCAGGGCCGAGGTGATGCTCAGCCCAATGGTGTATAGTGTCGGCATTCAAAATAAGGTTTTGGAGGCAATGGCGTTGGGTACGCCCGTGGTGGTTGCGGCACAGGCAGCGTTGGCACTGGGAACAATGCCTGAGCGCGATCTGCTCATCGCGGAATCAGCCTCGGAATTTGCCAGTGCGACATTGCGCCTGATGAACGACGAGAAATTACGCATAACACTGAGCCAGAATGGTAGAGCATATGTGGAACAGCAGCACGAATGGCACAACGTCGCTGCCCGGTTGGTGGATGTTTATCAACAAGCGATAAATGATCATGCGGTACGCACCGGTTATGACAGTCATGCCAGCATGCAATCATGCCAGCGATGCGATGAAGGACTTATACTCTGTGATTGATAGATCTTCGCCTCAACTTCAAGTGCCATTGGACAGGGACATGTCCATTATGTCCATTGTGTCCGCGTCCGTAACTAGAAGGGCATCGGTGGTGAAGAGTTTGGATGTTGAGCAGCAGTATGCTCAAGATGATAGACAGGCACTTGAGCGTTTTCTTAAACTGGGAGTTGTTGATGCGCTTGCGCAGGGGCAACCGCTCAATTTAGAGACCAATGAAGAGTTACCGCGTCTCATTCCTGTTCTCTTCGCGCATTTTTCTCGAGAGGAACTGGTGTGTCTGATCGGTGAGGAAATGGCCGCCAAAATGGGAGAGATTTAACACACGGAAGTGCTGCAAAATCTCTTTTTAGAGGGCGAACTCCAGAAAATACTTCATGCATTTAATGAAGCACATATTCCATTGATGTTATTTAAAGGCCCCGCGTTGGCGTATAGTGCCTATCCGAAAGCTCATATACCTTCCCATATACGTACCTATCATGATATAGATGGCCTGCTCCAGCCAGCCGACCTTGCCCGCGCTCATGACCTCTTGACGGAAATGGGCTATTCCTTTTATGAGGAGTTTAGGGCAAATGTTATTAACAATAAACGCACTGGCTATAACTATATTCTGGAAGAGGAAGATTCCTGGTTAGGGGTTCTGATCGAGCTACATACCGCGCCGCACGACAGCGAGATTGGCATGGACTTTGATGTAGATGCTCTATGGGCAAATGCGCAAGCTATCACCGTGTTAGGTGAGCCAACGCTGACGATGCATCCCATCGATCATCTGCTGTATCTCTGCTGGCATTATCGCTTTCATGGCTTTTCACGGTCTGCTCTGGCTTTATGACCTGGTGTATTTGCCCGTACCTTTACCGATGATGACTGGGCTATGCTATTGTACGTAAGGCGCGCCGGCCAGCGTTTAGCGACGACGCTCTATTATTGTCTGATCATGGTGCCGCGACATATTCGAGGTGGCAATTCCCTCAAGCGTGTTTGTCCAGCATTGCGGCCGCCGCCGGCTGTGCGTCTGATCGTTGAGCGCTTGCGATGCCCGATGCCGCCAGGCGCTGGCGACCGGCAAGGGCACACGCAGCGCGTGCTTGCGCATCGTGCGATGGTTGACACGACCGCCGGATTGCTCAAGGTGGGCCTGCGACGCTCTTTCCCTCACACGGCCGCCATGGGCCAGCGCTATATGGAACATTCGCGCCTACCGCTCCAATTTTTTTATGTTCTATCTTATTCATCCCTGGATCACCCTGGCAAAGGTGTTCAGTACCTTGTGATGCTGGGGCGGCGCCAGGGAAAGCGAAAGAACATAATGGGGGGTACCGATGCGCGTGCTGGTCTTGACTCAAGTTGTTGTCTATCCTGCCGACGCCGGGCCAAAGGTGAAGACGCTACAGGTGCTGCGCCATCTCGCAGCGCACCATGAAGTTGTGTACTGTACCTTTGTGCGCGAGCGAGCAGGAGGTGCAGGATGCCCAGAAACTTGCGCGATATTTGTCAAGCGTGTTGAAACAGTGCCAATAGAGCGCTCGCGGCTCAGCGATGCGCGGTTCATGCTGGAAAGTCTGTTGAGGGGCGATTCTTTTCTGCTTGCGGCGCGATGATCGCGCCGGCGATGCAGGCAGTTGGTGCGCCGGCTGTTGCGGGAAGAGCGCATCGATGTCCTGCATGTCGACCAGCTCAATATGATGCGTTTTGTCCCTGCCGACTGGCAAGGAACGGTCATTCTTGATGAACATAATGCTGTCTGGCAGGTGGTTGAACGTCTGCAAACAGGGCGCGAGTAATCCCCTCTCGCGTCTGTTGCTGGGCCGCGAAGTGCGGCTGATACGCAAACTAGAAGGGAAAGCGTGCCGCCGGGCGCAGGTTGTGCTGGCGGTGAGCGAACACGATCCGCAGGCGCTACGCGAGGTGGCGGGCAAAGAAGTGCAGAATAGAAGTTGTGCCGATCACTGTTGACGCCAGCGCAATTTACAGCCATCTGGGAAGCACGCGATCCACGGCCCAACCGTCTTTTCACCATTGGGACCATGTTCTGGCCTCCCAATAGCGAAGGGGTGGCATGGTGGCTGCGCGAAGGCTACGAACACCTGCGGGAACTTTGCCCTGCCGTGACCTATGATATGGTGGGTGCGCGTCCGCCGCCAGTCGCTGCAGACGCTCGCTGAGCAGTGCGAGGGTGTGCATGTGCATGGCTATGTGGCCGATGCCGCGCCTTTCTGGAGACACGCGACGCCATTAGCCGTGCCGTTGCTTTCAGGCGGTGGAGTGCGCGTCAAAATCTTAGAGGCGATGGCCATGGGCTTGCCGGTTGTCTCAACCACGCTCGGCTGTGAGGGACTGGAGGTGCAGAACGGCGTTCACCTGCTGATTGCGGATATACCCGAAGATTTCGCTCGTGCCTGTGCGAAAGTGCTTCAGGATGAAGAGCTTGCCAGAAGGTTAGCAAAGAATGCCCGTCAACTGATATTGGACCGTTATGACGCGAAGATTGCGCTCCGACCACTTGATGCCGCTTACGAACGGGCAAGTGGCAATGAAGTATTGCCAGGTTACATTGTGGAAGCTGAGAAATCAGGACACCCACAAGGGGATGTCTCTACTATACATGCGCGACGTGTATAGTAGAGACATCCCCTTGTGGGTGTCCTGATTCCTCAGCTTTCTCTGGTTTTCCAGCCTTGGCGTTTATGCCAGTGCTTGAACGGGGGAGAGAGCATATGATGGAAACAAATCAAACGCGCCTGAAAATAGCCTTTTTGACTGCGCTAACTCTACAGGACAAACGCTCCTCGTGGAGAATTACGAATGGCTATATGTCGCAGGCACTTGAAAAATATTGTGGTGATATTACCTTTATTGACCCTATTGATCTCAAAGAGTTACTGATTGGCAAGGTTGTGAATAAAGCTTCGCAGCTGCTCTTCAAAAAGGGGTACATGTATTATCACAGTTTTTATATCGCCCGTAGATACGCGAAACTCCTGTCAAAAAAGTTGGCGGGTCAATCGTTCGATTTCATCTTTGGCCCTTCCTGTGCCACGGAGGTAGCTTTTTTAGAGACCGATATTCCCATTGTGCTAACTGAAGATGCCAACGTTGCCTCGCTGCTCGATTATTACGCGCAGTTCTCGCACCTGCTCAAGCGTTCCTATTACGAGGCTAATACGCTGGAAGGGATGGGCCTCAAGAATGCCAGCCTCGCCCTCTATCCTTCCGAATGGGGATCGCGTTCCGCCTGCGAGAACTACGATGTGGAGTCCAAGAAGGTGCATACAGTGGCCTACGGTGCGAATGTGGATACCATTCCGCCCATCGAAGTTGTGCAGAAGCGCAAGAAATCCGACCAGTGCAGCTTATTTTTTATTGGGACCGATTGGGAACGTAAGGGCGGCGAGATTGCCTTTGAAACACTGGTCAAGCTTGAGGAGCTAGGTGTGCGGGCTACACTTATTGTTTGTGGCTGCGTGCCGCCGAGCCAGTTTACCCATGAACGCATGAAAGTGATTCCTTTCCTCAATAAAAAGATTGAGAGTGAGCGGCGGGAGATGGAACGCTTATTTGAGACCTCGGACTTTCTCTTCCTACCGACTCGAAGTGAGGCTTATGGTATGGTATTTTGTGAGGCCAGTTCCTTCGGTTTACCCTCTATTACCACTAATACCGGCGGTGTTTCGGGAGCCGTGCGTGAGGGTATCAACGGTTTTATGCTTCCCTTAGAGGCGCATGGGGTGGAATATGCCAGGTTAATTGCCAGAATCTACCGCGACGATCAACTTTATGCCAACCTTATCTTATCCAGTCGCACTGAATTCGAGCAGCGTCTGAATTGGGACGCCTGGGGTATCTCCGTCAACAAACTTATTCGAGAGATGCTCGAACGTCGCAAATCTCCCAATAATTCTGATGTTGCGGTAAAGCTGGCAAGCCGCAGATAATGTATTTTCGAGGGAACAGGCAGTTTCTTGAACCGCTAGAAGCTACCTTTCGACATACGAACCCACCGACCAACGCCATTGTTGGCTGAGCGGGTCGAGGACGCCAGGCCCTATATCCAGTATACAGAAACTCTACAGCGATTGCAAGCGAGCTAACTGATTTAACTGATGGTTTTTGCCAGCGACAGAGCATCAGATACCAGTTTGGCGGCCAACTCAAACGAGAAGAGACTGGTATTGATGAGAAGATGGTACAGGTTGGGATGGTGTCCATCGGAGCCATAGTTGCGCCGTAAGTAGGTATCAATTTCGTAATCGCGTCGTTCGATCAGTTGTACCGCCTGTTCGTGGTTGAGCTGAAAGTGCTGCATGACATTCTCAATGCGATAGGCCATTGGCGCGAAGACATAGATGTGCAGTGTGCGCGGTGAACTGTGCAGGAGGAATTGTCCTCCGCGCCCAAGGATGACGCTATTTCCCCGTGTTGCCAGTTCCAGCACAACTTTTTGCGTTAAATGAAGGTATGCGCCTTCTTTTGATGCTCCCGAAGGCAAAGAAGGATCAAAGAGTGTGCTATAGTTGAATGTAAAGGGATTGCTGGAGCGCATAGCTTCAAGAATATGCCCTATCGTTCCCGACGTTTGCTCGTCCTGTCGCGCGGCCTCTCCCCTGTGTACGCCCAGACGTCGGGCTACCGCGTCAATAATCTCATGGTCAACGTAGTCAAGTTCGCATTCGCGTGCCACAATACGCCCAATCTCCGCGCCGCCACTCCCAAACTGGCGGGAGATAGTGATAACCACTTTCCCTTCCGGTGGCACCCCTGATGGCAAAGGGTCATTGGCCCACGTTGTTTCAGGAAGCACCTGAGTCGCTCCTGGCTCTTTGTCGCCACGCCGCGCCTTTTGCCTGTTATTCCCACGAAAGAAGATCGCCATGCGTTCATCCTTATGTTGCTGATAGGCCGTAATTGATTGAGTTCATTCATGGTACAACGTGAAACAAGGTGAGTGCAAGAGAAGGAAGAAAATTTCAGCGAGACAGATCTTTGTGGATATTCTGTTACTCCATAATTATCCCCTCAATCCATCCATAAACTGTTGCCATGCATTGGTGTTTCCCTCATAGGCAACTACCTTGCCGTCGAGACTTAACAACGGGTTTGAGACGCCATTGCCCTCGAATTTCCAGAGCGTATCGCCGGTGACTGCGTTGAGCGCGTAGAGGTGAGGATGGTCGCATGTATTCAGCGTGGAAGTGGTGGGTGGAGTGGAGAGACAGAGAGCAGTGAGAATAATGCCACGATGGTATTGGAAGCCACCAGCTTGCCCGGATTGAGAATCGAGGAAGACAACCTGATTATAGGGTTGGAATGTCCAACGAGCGGCACCATTTTGTGCGTTGAAGGCCACCAGTGCCTCGGCCGGGGTACTGTTCTCGACACTATCGAGCAGGATAGTATAAATAAGCGTGCCATCGTCGGAGACATGGAAGCTGAGAATGTTTCCCATTTCCCGTTGTTGCCAGATAACGTGCCGATCGCTGGGGGCGACAGCCTCAAGCTGTCCGTTGCCATAGACGAGGAGCGTTTGACCGGCAACGGCTATACTGGCGGGTGTTGTGCCTGTCGAGAATTCAAACACAGAAAGATTCCAGAGTTGTTTGCCCGTTGTCAGATCGAAGGCGTGCAGGGTCTCATTGCGTTCTACTATTAACTGACCGTGCAGTACAGCCATCTGAGCCTCTTCTTGCTGGAAGGTGGTGATGTTGTTGTATGAGAGAGAATTTGTCCATAACATGGTGCCTTGCGTAGCATCTATCATTAGAATGGTCGCTTCTACCTGCCAGAAAAGCTCATGCCCCGACAGAAGCAGCGTTCCCCTATCGAGTGGAGGGCCATCGGGTTCTGCCGGGCTGTTCATGCGCCATCCAATGTAGCCGGTATACTGGTTGATTGCTAGAAGTTGCACCTGCGTCTGCCGCCCATTGAGTGGCTGCGTGCTGACCGCGTAGATGAAATTGGTATCGGCACCGAGAATATCCGCACTTTGCGCCAGGGCTGGTTGCCCTATTGTGTATTGCCAGTTGCTATGACCCGTCGCACGATTGAACGAGTAGAGTGTCAGCGAATGTCCCGTTGCCGTTTGCTCGCTCAGTGTCGCCAGCACCGTTCCATCTGCCGAATGAACGAGGGGCAAAGCGAACGTCCCGTCGCTGGTGAACGATTGCCATTGCTCCGTCCCATGCGCGTCAAGTCCGATGAGTTGCTGCTCGTTGTTTGCAACAGCAGCAATCTGTACGCTTCCCTGTGCATCCACAAGATCTGTCGAGGCAGAGCCAGAAGCAGGTTGTTGCCACAATACCGAACCTGTATGTGCATCCACCGTATAGAGGTTGCTCTGAGACTGGTTTAACTGAACGTAGGCGTAAAAGCAGCCCGCGAGAATTGGAATAAGCACTATGGCGATGCAAAGCAGGCGTGAGAATTTCCACAGATGAGCAATCGGTTGCAAGGGAAGCGGTAAACTGCGAGCGTGCTGTATAGGTTGCGTTTGAGCAGGGGAAGAAGGTGTGGGGGACGAGGGCATGGGAGTATCCCCATTGGCATGGTGCCCATTGCCGTTGCCATTGGTGCTATGGGTATCAAACTCTTTAAGCACGCCAGGCCCGTTGATGGGTAACTTGACTCGTTTTATTTTAATAGTATCGTCGGCGGTATCATCGGAGAGCGAAACTGGCTCCTGCTCTTCGGGCATGGCTCTAGCTCTTTCTGAATTTTGCAATAAACCTGCTTTAGTATAGCAGAAACGCTGGCATATGTATCCAATATAGTACTGGAAAGATCAATAATCCTACAGGAGCCAGTTGACTGGCTCCTGTAGGATTATTGATCTTTCCAGTACTTTTCCTTAGTCGTCGTAGTTCATATTGGTAACCTGTATTGTTACTTTGCATTGCCGCTGGGTCAGAAAAAGCGGTGGAAGTGGTTGTTGGCTGAAATTGAAGGCGTCCATCATATCGTTGGCTTGCCGGTCCCGTGCCGTTAGTGAGGACAACCCCAATTCTTTTTCAGTAAAACTGAGCATCGAAGAAAGCTCGTAAGTGGTGTGATCGATGTATCCTTTTTTAGCATAAGGAGAAATGACCAATAGTGGGACGCGGAATCCCAGGCCATACCCATCGATCTGCTGTGGAGGAACATGGTCGTAGAAGCCACCAAAATCATCCCAGGTAAGAAAGACGGCAGTCGAAGACCAATCTCCACCTTTCATCAGCGCATTGAGCATCTGTACCGTCCAGTTCTCACCAACGCAAACACTGGCCGGCGCGTGTTCACTAACCGCCTCAGGAGTTACAATCCACGAGACAGTGGGCAAATTTCCCTGCTTAGCATCGGTGAGAAATTGTGAAACTGGCACAATCTTTTTCCAGTCAGGACCATAGCGAATGTGTTTGACGGCATTGTAGACGGACCACTCATAGCCGTTTTGACCCGCGTTAGGTGCGTAATACCGCCAGCTATCGCCCTTCGCGTCCAGTTCATCAGCCAGCGTTTGAAAGTTGAAGCAGGCATCTACCAGTGAGGTGTGGCCTTGCTGGTTCATTACCTCGACCTTCTGATTGGGAACGTCGCACCCCCAACCGATACCTGGCCCGTGGACGTTTTTCGGGTTCGCAATGACACCACCTGATTGAGCCGCAATCGTATAGAGATGGTTGGGAAAGCTTGGCCCGATCAGCGACGAGAACATATGGTCGCCCAGTACGAAGTTCTGAGCATACTGCCAGTAATTGGGAATGTCGGACTGGTGAAGTTGGGTCAGGCTGTTATTGGCATACGGATTGTATGCCTGAGTAGATAGGCTCTTTGTAGAAATCAGATCAAATTTGTCCATTTTTCCATTATCCCATGCCAGTCTGGCATCATTATAGGTATGAGGAATATCTGGTACCTGATCCTTTTCATGCAGAAGTGGCACTATCTTCCCTTGAGAGTCCATGGCGGTTGTGGCCCCATCAGCACCGGGATATGTGCCAAAATAGTTATCAAAGGTGCGGTTCTCTTTGATAAAAAACACAATATGCTTGATGGGATTGCTGCCGTGCGCGGCTATAGTTGGGGTTCGAGGGAAGGCAAGCATGGGTGCGTTCAACAGGAAAGCACATACGAGCATGATGCACCCAATGGTGCTAAACTCAAGAAACCTTGCTTGCCGCACTCCCCTCGTGCGGTCTGCTCTCTGAGAAAGCATAAGGTTCTCTCCATTTCTGTATTTAGATATGTAATTCAAGAATAGCATAATTGTCAAGAACTCAACCTTGCGTTGATGCTGTTCCAACAATCACTCACACAGAATGTCCATAGAAAACGAGAGCCAGGCAAAGCTCTATGATGATATACTTACCTATATCGCATCACTGCTGTCATTGTTCTTCAGGAAGCCGGATAATAACATGCGTGTACTCAATCTACACCAGCTGACGACGTTTCAATGTGTCGCAAAACATAGTAGTTTTGTTCGTGCGGCTGAAGAGTTGCATTTTAGCCAACCTGCCGTGTCCGCACAGATACGCCAGCTTGAGGAGTCACTGGGAGTCAAGCTGTTTGACCAGATAGGTCGCAAGACACACCTGACCCACGCGGGCGAGGAATTGTTTGCCTACAGCCAGAAAATCTTCGCTGTGATTGACGAAACGTTAGATACGATGGATGCGCTACGCAGTCCACATACCGGGCGTTTGAGCGTGGGAGCCGATACGACGGTTGGTACTTACGTTATTCCAGGACTACTGGGCAAATTTCACCAGATATACCCCGACGTGGAGATCACACTGGATGTGGTGAATCGCGCCGCATTGGTTGATGCGCTGGTGAGCAATCGCATTGATATGGCAATTGTAGGTCGCGTTCCAGATGATATTCCTGTAGAGATAGAGCCGTTCGCGCCCAACGAACTGGTGCTGGTCGCGGCGCCATCGCATCGTTTAGCCGGGCGTACCCAGATTCCCCTTGCTGAGCTGGCCCAGGAACATTTTTTGCTGCGTGAGGTTGGCTCAGGCACTCGCGCCGCCCTGGAGGTGCATTTTCAGAAGGAGGATATGCCATTACTCGTGAGTATGCAGGTGGGCAATAATAGTGCTATTAAGCAGGGGGTCGCCGCTGGTCTTGGTATCGCGCTTATCTCGCGGGTGGCACTCGATATGGAATTAGAAACAAAGCGGCTGGTGATTCTTGATGTTGAAGGCTTCCCGATCATGCGTCAATGGCGGCTCGTTCACCTGAAAGATAAACATCTGTCGGCCACAACTCGCGCTTTCAAATTATTCCTTTTGCAACACGCGGACAGACGTGTGCGGCGTAAGGAGGTGGGATCATGAGCATTCCCACCGATGCCGAGAAACAGCTGATCATTGATGAGGTGCGGCGTTTCGTAGATCGTGAAGTGATACCCGTTGCGCATGATTTGGAGCAAAGCGATAGTTATCCAGTCGCGTTGATTGACAAACTTAAGGCAATGGGTGTCTTCGCGGCGACCATTCCCGAAGAGTACGGCGGCCTCGGTTTTGATTTCGGCACCTATGTCCAGATCGTCGAGGAGCTTGCACGCGGCTGGATGAGCCTGAGCGGTATCGTAAATACGCATATCCTGGTTTCCTATATGATTGTCGCACATGGCACGGAGGAGCAACGACAACGCTTTTTGCCCGTCATGGCGGAAGGAGACAGGCGCGGTGGCCTGTGTATCTCCGAGGCAGACGCGGGCAGCGATGTGCAAGCCATCACCATGACGGCTGTGCGTGATGGAGAGCACTACATCCTCAACGGCGCGAAGTTGTGGGTCACTAATGGCGTCAATGCCAGTATTTTTGCCGTATTGGCGCGTACCGATATCACTGCCCGCCCGCCATATAAAGGAATGAGTGTTTTTCTCGTTGAGAAAGGCATACCTGGTTTTCAGGTCGGACGCACATTTGATAAACTTGGCTATAAAGGTGTGGATACGGCTGAACTGCTGTTTGAGCATGTGCGCGTTCCTGCCGCTCAACTGTTGGGCGGCGTTGAAGGTGAAGGTTTCAAGCACGCTATGAGCGGATTGGAGGTCGGGCGTATCAATGTCGCGGCACGTGCCATTGGTATTGCTCAGGCTGCCTTCAACGATGCCATCAAGTACGCGCAGCAGCGCGTCACCTTTGGCAAGCCAATCGCGCAGCACCAGGCGATCCAACTCAAACTGGCGGATATGGCGACAAAGATTGAGGCGGCCCGTCTGCTACTGCAAAAGGCAGCTCGCAAGAAGGATAGCGGCGAACGCTGCGACCTTGAAGCCGGTATGGCGAAATTGTTCGCCTCCGAGATGTGTCAGGAAGTGGCACTGGACGCCATGCGCATTCACGGCGGCTTCGGCTATACCAAAGAATTCAATGTGGAACGCTATTATCGCGATGCCCCCTTCATGCTGGTAGGTGAGGGAACGAGTGAGATTCAGCGGCTGGTGATTGCTCGCCAACTGCTGGAAAAGTACAAAATTTGATGGGAGATAGAGAGTCATGCAATTTGGACGCTGCTACGAGGAGTTCGAGGTCGGCGACGTATATAAACACTGGCCCGGACGCACAATCACGGAATACGACGACACACTTTTTTCTATGCTCACCATGAACCACAATCCTTTGCATATTGATGCCAACTATGCCGAGAATACCCAGCATGGGCAGCGTCTGGTGGTGGGGCCGCTTATTTTCAGTATCGCGCTGGGCATGTCCGTGCCGGATGTGAGCGGCAAAGCCATTGCGAACCTCGAATTTGAGAACGTCCGGCATCTCGCCCCCACATTTCACGGCGATACCATCTACGCCGAAACGAAAGTGCTGGACAGGCAACTTTCGCGCAGCAAACCCGACCGTGGCATTGTGACCGTAGAGACCATCGCCTACAACCAGCGTGGCGAAAATGTGCTGTCTTTCAAACGGCGCGTTCTGGTGCCGACCAGAGAACATGATGAGGCACGGCAACGTGCATGGCAGGAGAAAATGGATTCAGCACGCAAAGATCATTGAGAAATCTTAACCCATTGTCTTTTTTTACAGTGCAATGGTAACGCAATATGCACTTTCCTGAGCATTCGCAATGGTTTCTTAACATGAGTAAATACCAATTTGCCAGTGGAGAAGGGATACTCTTGTGATAACAAGCAATCAGGAAAGGAACTATTATTGCTGTGGTATCACTTCGTGTTTGTACAATCACCTTCGATTGGTATCCCTTTGAAGTACGGGCGTTGCGTATGGCTGAGGCGGCAGCGGATGCCGGGTACGATGTGGATGTGATTTGTCTATGTAAGCCGGGCGAAAGTCGCTACGAAGTAATAAATGGCGTCCATATCCACCGTTTGCCAGTAAAAAGGGTTGCTCACGCACTGTCTTTAAAAATCCTTTACTGGTGTTGGTTTCTCTTGTTTGCAGGAATTGTCGTCACCTGGTTTCACTTGAAGCGTCCCTATAAGGTTGTTCATGTGCATAACATGCCGGATTTTTTGGTTTTCTCCGCTCTCTTTCCCAGGTTACTGGGTACAAGGATCGTATTGGATATTCAGGATGTCAGCCCAGAATTGATGGCGGCGAAAGCGAGTGGTCTCAAGCGGTTGATTGCTGTGCGTCTGGCTACCTGGCAGGAGCATATTTCTACTATGTTCGCGCACCATGTCGTAACAACCGGTAAACCTTTTGAGGACATACTGGTAAAGCGTGGCATAGCGCGAGAGAAGATCACAAGTATTCTTAACAGTGCAGATACTCACCTTTTCCCACTTGCGCGTCAATGTCCTCCTCCTTTTGATGTAGCGCAGGACAAAGAAAAGCAGCCGTTTATCTTGATGTATCACGGTACGCTGTGTGAAAGGAATGGCCTGGATATTGCCCTTCATGCATTGGTACTGGCACGGCGTGTGGTGCCACAATTGCGCCTGGATATCCAGGGAGGTGGTGACCAGCTAGCATATTTAAAGCAACTGACAGGTGAATTGGGGCTAAGCGACAGTGTCATCTTTACAGATTCTGGAAGATTCCGAGAAGTTAGTAGATTTTGTGATGCACGGCGATGTCGGCATTATTCCATACCGCTGTGACGGTTTCGCCAATCTCGTGTTACCGACAAAAGCCTATGAATTTGCCTGGATGGGGCGTCCGATGATTGCGTCAGACACGTATGCCATTCGTTCGATGTTTCGACCTGAGTCAATTATCCTTTGTGACCCGGCAAAACCAGAAACCTTCGCGGAAGCGATGATCGACCTCTACCAGCATCCAGAGAAGCGAGCGAGTATGATTGCCAACGCCGCTAAAGACTACATACCCTATCGCTGGGAACTTGCCGCTGAAAGCTATCAGCAATTACTGGCAAGGTTGAGCTATGCGCCGATCAGGGAAGAGCATGCGCAAGAGCAACCGTTGATAAGCAGTGAGTTGTAGATGCGGACATGACAGGCAGAGAAAGCAGGGGTTGTATGGAACCAATCAACATTCGGGATTACAAAAAGCTTGCCAGAGACTATATCGAATCCTCGGCCTGGAAGTACTATCAAAGTGGTAGTGATGACGAGGTGACCCGACGAAACAATCGCGCAGCTTTTGAGCGCATTCGACTGCGACCGCGAATGCTGGTGAATACCTCCACCTGCGATCTGCGGACAACCGCTCTTGGCTCCTCTGTTAGTATGCCTATTTTCATTGCTCCCACAGCGTTTCACTGTCTGGCCTATCCAGAAGGGGAGTGCGCGACTGCACGGGCTGCTGGCAAGGCGGGTACATTGATGGTGGCAAGCACCTCATCCACGCGCAGCCTTGAAGAGATAGCCCGGCAAACAACTGGCCCACTTTGGTTCCAACTCTACGTGCAAGGGCAGAGGAGTACTGAGAAGCTGGTACACCGCGCCGAAGAGGCAGGCTATCGTGCGATTGCTTTGACCATTGATTCTCCGCGTTGGGGACGCAAGGAGCGAGCCATACGTAGCGGTTTCAATTTGCCTCTACATCTCAGCAAGGCGAACTTCACCACCGAAGATATGGCCGAAGAGCCAATGCCGCTTACATGGGACTCAGTAGCCTGGCTACGCTCAATCACCTCGCTCCCACTGCTTCTCAAAGGAATACTCACGGCTGAAGATGCTGTACTGGCTGTTGAACACGGCGTAGATGGTATAATTGTATCAAATCACGGTGGCCGTCAACTGGATAGCGTGCAGGCAAGTATTGAGGCTTTGCCTGAAGTTGTTGAAGCAGCTGGTCAACGCTGTGAAATTTATCTGGATAGTGGGATACGTCGTGGTACAGATGTCTTAAAGGCAATTGCCCTCGGGGCCAGAGCTGTTCTCGTGGGCCGTCCCATTCTGTGGGGATTGGCTGTCAATGGCGCGGACGGCGCATACCGTGTATTGGAGCTTCTGCGTGCGGAGCTTGAACAGGATATGATACTCGCCGGCCTTCCCACTATCGCGAGCATCAATCGTTCTCTGGTGAAGCTACCCTGAGCAGTTACGCTCGGAAAATATCACCTTGTGCGATCATCATTACCCTGTGGAGTTCTCCTATGACAAAGAGCAACAGGCCAGCGCACGTTGTTCTCATAACTGCCCCTGTCTCAGAAAATTGGTTACAGAGGTTGCGGGGCCTTTGGCCCGATTTACAGTTTGTGCAACGTGACGCCCGCAGTAAAGAAATCGTCTCTGATGAACTGTGGCGCGAGGCTGAAATCCTCTATATGTCATTTGCCACTTCCTTGCCCACACCTGATAAGACTCCCCAGTTGCGCTGGGTGCAGCTTTACTCCGCGGGTGCTGACGCTATTTCCCAGAGTCCTCTCTTTCAAACATCGGCTGTTACCTTTACGACGACCAGTGGGATTCACGCAATTACTATGGCTGAATACACCTTTACGATGGTGTTGGCCTGGTTTCACCGGCTTCCCAACCTGCTCGATCTACAAAAGCAAGGGCAATGGCCCCAACGTAACGAGCGTTCTACTTTGCTGGTGCCCGAGGAGTTGAGCGGGCAAACCATTGGCATTGTCGGCTATGGCAGTATTGGTCGCCAGATTGCACGACTTGCTAACGCCTTTGGTATGCGCATTTTAGCGATGCAACGCGGCACCAGTCATCGCGATAAGGGGTATCAGATGGCCACTGTCACTGTGGGTGACCCCGAAGGAACCTTCCCCGACCGTTATTTTACGCCGGCACAACTGTATACTATGCTCGCTGCATGTGATGTGGTGGTTATTGCTGTACCCCTGACGTCCAATACTCAAGGTATGTTCAATGAAGCCGCCTTTGAAGCAATGAAACCGTCCGCTTTCCTGGTGAATATTGCTCGTGGAGAAGTTTGTAACGAAAGCGACTTGATTCGCGCCCTCGCAGAGAAGCAGATCGCGGGAGCGGCCCTGGATGTCTTTCAACATGAGCCGTTGCAGTCAAATAGTCCACTCTGGCATTTGCCGAACGTCTTTATCACTCCCCATATTTCCGGCCTCACCGCGCAGTATGGTGAACGTGCCGCTGCACTCTTCGCTGAAAACCTGCGCTGTTACCTGGCTGGCCAACCGCTTTTCAATGTGGTGGACAAGGCCCTGGGTTATTAAGCTGGTTTGTAATAACGGAGGGTATCCGCAAGGGGATATTGTGCACCGTTATACAGGTTCCTATCTCAACCAGTAACATCTCAGGTAACTAAATTGACACCTGCTTCTGAACCTATTTGTCACTATGCTCTGCTATCCTTTCAGTGTAGCCACACAGGTATCGCCTTGAAGGATTCTGGTAGTGGGAGAGCCAGGTATTATGTGCTGAAGTGGATAATCTACAGGCGAATAGACAGGCATGAATAGATGTAGACATATATAAGCTGTTGTGGAAAGCACCATTGGGAGTTTTCAACGTGAAAAAGATTGCCGCCCTACCACTTCAAGAGCAAGGAAAGGTGACTGCCTACTTTCAGTCTCAGTCTTCGTTCTGGAATGACATCTATGCCAGTAAGGGCGTCTATGCCGAAATACACCGGGATCGCCATTCCGCCGTGCTGGCATGGATTGATAACCTTTCCTATGCGCGCGGGACCAACGTGCTGGAGGTTGGATGTGGAGCAGGATATATGTCGGTTGCGCTGGCCCAGAGGGGATTCCATGTTCACGCCATTGATCCCAGTGCGGCGATGATTGAGCTGGCGAGACAGCATGGCGAAGAATCAGGTGTTTCCGAGCAACTCTCATTCCATGTAGGTGATGCCTGCTCTCTGCAGTTCGCGGATAATAGCCATGATCTGGTCATTGCTATCGGCGTCATTCCCTGGCTTGACAGGCCGGAACTGGCGATGCAGGAAATGTCCCGTGTCTGCCGACCCAATGGCTATGTCGTCCTCACAGCAGATAACCGGTCCCGCTTGAATATTCTGCTTGATCCCTGGCTCAATCCTGCACTTAAACCTCTGAAGCAACAGGTGAAGAAGGCATTACAGCAGTCCGGACTGCGTAAGCAATCGTCAAATGATATTGACTCATCACTGCATCGCTGTCGCTATATTGATGCAGTACTCATGAGCCATGCGCTTGTGAAAACGAGGAGTATGACGTTAGGGTTTGGCCCGTTCTCCCTCTTCCGCCACCCCATTATTCCAGAGCCATGGGGAACCTCGCTCCACCATCGTCTGCAATCTCTGGCGAATAAAAACACCGTGGGACTACGCTCCTGTGGTTCGCACTACCTCGTGATGGCAAGAAAGCAGGAGGCACCACTTCACGCACGAGCCACGCAGGCTACTCAAGCCGCTCAAGCCGAGAAACTTGTTTCCGACGTGGCACGATCTATCGTAGCACATTGATTCGCATCAGCAATGGAGGGTTTACCGATGAATCAGGTTCAAACAAACCTCAGCACAAGAGAATATTTACGCTTGATAGGCGTGCCAGATTTGCCGCCTTTGACCAATCCCTTTGACCCTGGCTATGATCCGGTTACGCTCGAAAGTCATCTTGCGCAAAGTTTCCATCTTATGGAGACATTAAAAATTTCTATGGCGTGCTGGCAAATTGCCGATGAGACGGCAACCCGGCGTAAGATAGCCGCGGCAAGGGCGCATAACGTGCCGACTGTGACAGGCGGAGGCCCGTTTGAGGTCGCTGTGGCGCAGGGACAGTTGGAAGCCTATCTCGATCTGTGCGCGAATATCGGCGTCTCTCGCATCGAATGCGGAGAAGGTTTTACCGACTTGATGCTCAAGCCACGATCTATCGTTAATATGGCGCATGAGCGTGGGCTTGAAGTTCAGTATGAGATGGGCAAAAAGCATGAGGGTCCTTTTACCGATGCTTCACTGGAAGAGGCGATTACCAGTGGACATGAATGGCTTGACGCGGGAGCCGTGCAGCTTGTAGTGGAGGCACGTGAGAGTGCGAAAGGGGTAGGCGCATTCGCTGACGATGGATCATTCAATGCGGCATACGCGGACAGGCTGGCCGACGAATTTGGCCTCGATATCGCCATTTTTGAAGCTCCCAATAAACCAAGTCAATTCGCCTTCCTTGAACACTTTGGTCCGCGGGTTCATCTCTGTAATGTGCGTCTGGAAGAGGTGCTACGCGTCGAAATATTCCGCCGCGGCCTTCATTCCGATGCCTTCGCTATGCCTAACCTGCGACCCGCGTATCCCGCTCACCATCATGTATAAGTATGCGCTTACAGTGGCTAACGGAGGCAACTGGGGCAACCAGGGGCCACCCGGTTGCCCCTGGAGTGGAAGGAGCCTGCGATGCAAAAAACGGTGGTAATAGATTGCTTTCCAGAATGCCTGGACCTTTACCGCAATGGTTATGCCCTTGTCGCTGTTGATGTGATGCGGGCTACGACTACTGTTGTCACTGCTGTTGCTCTGGGGCGCAGGTGTTTTCCCGTCCCTTCGATTGAGGCAGCAGTGCCGCTTGCGGCGAAGCTAACCAATCCGCTCCTGGTAGGAGAACTTGGTGGCAGTATGCCCTATGGCTTTGATATGAACAATAGTCCCGCCGATCTTGAATATCGCACGGATATTCATCGCCCAATGATCATTCTTTCAACTGCCGGCACACGTCTACTGTGTGGCGCGAATGACTCACAGGCAATGTATGCCGCCTGTCTCAGGAACTACACTGCTCTGGTGCCTCATCTCATCGAGAATCACCCTCTGGTCGCTGTCATCGGTGCTGGTTCGCGTGGTGAGTTTCGTCTGGAAGACCAGCTGTGTTGCGCATGGATTGCCGAACTTCTGGTGAATGTCGGCTACGAGCCGCAGGATGCCAGAACAATCTCAATCATCGAACAATGGAGCGGTGTTTCTGTTGATGTCATCACGGAAAGTCCAAGTGCTGATTATCTGCGTAAAAGCGGACAAAGCAGGGACATTGATTTTATATTGCAACATGTGAATGATATTCACGACATCTACCGCTACGAGCGAGGTCAGGTGATGAAGCATGCGGCAGAATTGCTCCTTTTGTAGCAGAAAGCGATAGGATGTCATTATGGTACCTGCACGTCCCGGTCTTGAGGCAAAGCAAATAAATACAGCATTGCCTGTGGTTGTGCTTTGTCCAGGCTATCATGGTCACTCTATTGCACGGAGCCTTGGCCGCCTGGGTACACCTCTTTATGGGGTCTACGCTGATCCGCAAGCTCCCGCAAAACACTCGCACTACTGGAAGAAAACATTCAGCTGGGATTTCGCGAAGGTAGACGAAGAGGAATCGGTTGCATGGCTTCTCAAACTGGGACGCAAGATTGGCGCGCGTCCTCTCTTGCTGGCGACCGATGATGACAGTTGTGTTTTTATCGCCGACCATACCTCCGCGTTGAAAGAGGGCTTTCTCTTTCCTGAACAACCGCAGGGACTTGTGCGCTCGCTTTCCAACAAGAAGCAGATGTATTTCCTCTGTAAGCAGCATGGTATTCCGGCTGCCGAGACCGCTTTTCCTGACTCGCGTGCGGATGTAGTTGAGTTGAGTAAAAACGCGCAATTTCCTATCTTGCTGAAAGGCATTGACACGGTGGCCCTGAAGCGTAGAAGCGGCGTCAAAATGGTTGTAGTCGAGGACGCACAGACCTTATTAAGGCTGTACGACGAGATGGAGACGCCAGAAAGCCCGAATATCATGTTGCAAGAATACCTGCCGGGTGGTTCGAGGACGGTCTGGATGTTCGATGGCTATTTCAATGCTGAATCTGAGTGTCTATTCGGTCTCACCGCAAATATGGTACGTCAGTATCCCGCCTACACAGGTGTAACCAGCCTCGGCGAATGTCTGACAAACGATGTTGTAGCAATACAGACCAAAAAATTTATGAAGGCTATCGGTTATCGCGGGGCATTGGATATCGGCTACAAATACGATGGGCGCACCGGGCAATATAAAGCGATTGATGTCAATCCGCGTATCGGCGTGACGTTCCGCCTCCTGGTGGATACACTGGGAATGGATGTGGCGCGTGCGCTCTACTGCGACATGACCGGTCAGCCGGTTGTAACCGGTGAAGAACGTGAAGGACGCAAGTGGTTGGTAGAGTATTTTGATATCGTTAGCTCACCCACGTATATGCGCAATGACAACATGAGTATCCTGCAATGGCTTCGTTCGTACAAAGGCCTTGAAGAGGTCTCGTGGTTTGCCTGGGATGATCCTGCCCCATTCTTCATGATGGGATGGCGTTCGCTTCAGAGGGGAATAGGCGGTATGCTGAAAAAATCCAGCGATAGCAGCGTTATGCCCCGAAAACACCAGACTTCACACGACTTTGTACCATCATATCCTCCTGCTGTAGAGGTTTGAAATCGTTGTAGGCAAGTAGGAGCCGGTTATTACCTCTCTACCAGAGAGGTAATAACCGGCTCCTACTTGCCTTTCTACCGTTTGCTTGCCCTCCGCTATTTTAGCGCGGTTTACAATAAACCAGGAAACCATTATAGTTCCTCGTGATATAATAAAAGACCTGAAAAAAACAACAGCGCGAAGTGCAATTCATGCTTTACGACATCCAAAAAGGCGATAATGAAAGGTTGTATTCAAGAATGACGAGCGGCAACATCCTTCCCCCCAACGCACAGATGGTGATGGCGCGTGATTTCGTGGTGCGCCGCTCAGAACTGACTGTGCCGGGACATAGCTTGAAGATGATGGCGAAGGCGGCTGCCTCCAACGCCGACCAGGTAATGCTTGATTTAGAGGATGCGTGTGCGGTCTCCCAGAAGGTTGAGGCACGTAAGACCATTGTCGAGGCACTCAATACACTCGACTTCGGGAGCAAGATTCGGGCATTCCGCCCCAACAATATTCGCACCCGTTTCTTTTACCGCGACCTGATCGAAGTCGTCGAGGAGGCTGGCCCTAATATCGATGTCGTGGTGATTCCCAAAAGTTATGGACCAGAAGATATTTTATTTGTGGATCGCTTCCTGACGCAAATCGAAGAGAACATGGGCTTAGAGATCGGACGCATTCAATTAGAGGTGCTGATCGAATCCGCCGATGCTGTCCTGCACGCCGAGCAGATAGCGAAGTGTACGCCGCGTATGGGGGGGCTGATATTCGGGCTGGTGGATTTTGCCGGGGATATCGGTGCGCAAGAGTTGGGCGGCGAGCAATTTTTCTATTACAATTATGCGAAAGCCAAATGCATCACCGCCGCCCGTGCCGCTGGCATTACTGTGGTAGATGGTGTCACGCTGGCAATTCGCGACAACGAGGCGTGCCGGCGCGACGCGAAAATGGGCGCACGGATGGGCTTCGATGGCAAATGGGCCATTCACCCGGCCCAGATAGACATCATCCACGAGGCATACACCCCCTCGACCGAAGAGATAGCCAACGCCAAACGTATTGTGGAAGAATATGAAAAAGCCGATGTGCAGGGTGGCCTCGGCGCCATCGTTATTGATGATCAAATGGTAGATGCAGCCCTCTTGCGCGTCGAGTGGCGTAAACTGGCGATTGCCCGCAAGGCCGGCTTAGCATAATCAAGGAGGAAAACGATGTCCCCACTCAACCTTTCACCCGATGAACTATTGGCGACGACGCGCTCGGTACGCAAACGGCTGGATTTCTCGCGTCCAGTGGAACCGGAGCTGATTCGCGAATGCCTGGAACTGGCAGTCCAGGCTCCGACTGGCTCGAATTCGCAGGGCTGGCATTTTGTAGTAGTGACCGATGCGCAAAAGAAACAGGCGATTGGCGAAATGTACAGCAGGGCGTATACTTTGTATCGCCAACAACGAAGTGCCGGTAACGTTTCTCTGCCCAGTGGTGCTTCTATTTCGGCTTCAACCATAAGCAAAGTTATAAGCTCGTCTCAGTATCTCGCGGACAGAATGCACGAAATTCCTGTCATGCTTATTCCTTGCATTCAAGGGCGTGCTGATAATACACAAGCCTTTCAACAAGCCAGTATCTGGGGATCAATACTGCCTGCCGCGTGGAGCTTTATGCTAGCCGCCCGCGCTCGTGGCCTGGGAACAACATGGACAACGCTGCACCTTATGTTTGAGAAGGAAGCGGCGCAAGTACTTGATATTCCTTACGAGAAGATCATGCAAGCCGCACTTATCCCCGTCGCCTATACCCTCGGCACTGATTTTAAGCCCGCAGCGCGCATTCCCCTGGAGCCAATTGTGCATTGGGAGCAGTGGTAGCAATAATTGCGAATGGAACAGATAACGGGATGAGCAGCCAGAATTCTGGCTGCTCATCCCGTTATCTGTTCCATTCGCAATTATTGCTACCAAATTTCACATTTATTGCCGAAAATCTGGTATTTATTGCCAGAATGACTTGACTTTTCACATTTGTGCTGGTAATATTTGGTATGAAAATGGTAATAAATAGCTTGTAAATGGCATTTATTGTCTACCCATAAATATTCAGCTATTCATCTGTGAAGAAAAGGAGTTCTCTCATGCTTACTCTTCTACGACAGCGCAACTTCGCTCTTTTATGGTTCGCCGGTTTCATCTCTCTCGTTGGCGATTGGATGTTGATGATAGGATTGCCTATCTATGTATATATCCTGACCCATTCGGCTCTAGCCACCAGTCTTATGTTTATAGCGGGCATCCTCCCACAAATTGTGCTTGGCTCTGTCGCCGGGGTCTTTGTGGACAGGTGGGACCGTAAGCGTGTCATGATCATTACGAATGTGTTGCTTGCACTGTGCCTGTTGCCCTTGCTTTTCTTCCACTCGGTGAGCCTGTTATGGGTCGTCTATATCGTTGCCTTCCTTGAGTCGCTGATTTCTCAATTTTTTACACCCGCCGAAAGTGCTCTGTTACCGCGTCTTGTCGATGAGGAACACCTGGCAGCAGCGAATTCGGTCAGTTCATTGAATGGAAATCTTGCTCGTCTGATTGGCCCACCTCTCGGTGGTATTGTTGCGGGGTTGCTGGGACTGACAGGCGTGGCGTTGCTCGATGCCGCTTCGTTTATTATCGCAGCCGTACTGATCACACTGATTACAGTGAATGCTCAACCTGTAAAAAAGCAAACTTCCGTAGAAACGACTGTGCAGGCGAATCCCTGGCGCAAGGTCTGGCATGAATGGCTTGAGGGGCTGCGGTTAGTGAAACAGGAGCGCAATGTTGCCGCTATGTTCGCGTTAATAGCCATAACATCATTAGGTGAGGGTGTCTTCTCTGTGCTGTTCATTGTGTACGTGAGCAGGGTGTTACATGGTGGTGCGCTCCAACTTGGCTGGCTACAAGGTGCGCAGGCGGTAGGCGGTCTGATAGGTGGTTTACTGATTGGCTTTGTCGTTAAAAAAGTTTCGCTACCCCATCTTATTGGTTTCGGTGCCATCGCTTTTGGTGTCATTGATCTGCTGATATTCAACTATCCAACATTCTTTCCCGGCATTGTAATCGGACTTGCGCTCTTCGTGCTGGTAGGTATTCCCGGAGTAGGCTTTTCGACTGGCGTAACGACGCTGTTGCAAACTTCTGTCGAGGATGAATACAGGGGACGCATCTTCGGTGCGATGGGTACAACTTCGGCATTGCTGATGTTGTTGGGAATAATGTTGGCAGGTTTTTTAGGCGACCCGCTTGGCGTGATAACGGTGCTGAATACGCAAGGTGGCATGTATGTACTGGCCGGTATCTGCGTGTTGTTGGTACTACGTCCTGTTATGGCTAAAGAGGCACAACAGGTAGAGCAGGAGCTTGTTGAATTGGATTCGGTGCATTAATGGCATAAATGAGTCTTTGTGCAGGAAAAAAAGAGCAAAAGGTTGCCTGCAGGCAACCTTTTGCTCTTTTTTTCCTGCACAAAGATTCCCCTACTATTTTCTTTTGCTATCCTTTATAATAGTTGTGTAAGATGAAAAATCGTAAGCAAGCAAAGAACCCGTAGGAGCCGGTTTACCGTGCTCACCGCCGATTTATCGGCAAGGGGGCTGGAGCCGATAAATCGGCGGTGAGCACGGTAAACCGGCTCCTACGGGTATTCTATACGCCTGAAAGAAGGAGCATAACGATATGGACTTTACGCTCAATGAAGAGCAGTTGGCGATACGGGATACTTGCCGTGAATTCGCGGAGCAAGAGATTAAGCCTTTGGCGGAAGAAATGGACCGCACGGGGAAGTTTCCCTATGCATTGGTGCGCAAAATGGGAGAATTGGGCTTGCTTGGTTTGCCGTTCCCAGAAGAATATGGCGGCGCGGGAGCGGATTTTCTCTCGTATTGTATCGCGATAGAAGAGATTTCGCGTGGCGATGTCTCGGTTGGTATTACGATGGAGGCGCACACATCGCTGGGTGCCAGCCCGTTCTATCTTTTTGGCAGCAAAGAACAGAAAGAGCGTTTCTTGCCGCCACTGGCAAGCGGCGAACAATTGTGGGCTTTTGGCTTGACCGAACCGGGGGCTGGCTCGGACTCTGGCGGCACACAGACACGCGCTACATTACATGATGGCTCCTGGCATATCAATGGCTCCAAAGCGTTTATTACCAACGCCGGTACCGATATGACAGGTGGTGTGACCATTACTGCTGTGACGGGAACTCGTCCTGATGGGCGTGGGGAGATTACCAATATCATCGTTCCCAAAGATACGCCGGGCTATATCATCGGCAACCCCTACAAGAAAATGGGCTGGAAAGCCTCGGATACGCGCCCGCTCTCATTTGAGGATTGTCAGGTGCCGGAAGAGAATATGCTGGGGCAACGGGGAGAAGGTTTGAAGCAATTTATGCGGATTCTCGACGCCGGGCGTGTTGCGATTGCCGCGCTCTCGGTCGGGTTGGCGCAGGCATGTCTGGATGAGGCGTTGAGTTATGCGAAGGAACGTAAGCAGTTTCACAAACCCATCAGCAAATTCCAGGCCGTTCAGTTTAAACTTGCCGATATGGATACAGAAATAGAGTTGGCGCGTTTAATGTATTATAAGGCGGCATGGTTGCATATGCAGGGCAAGCCATATACACGCGAGGCCTCGATGGCAAAGCTTTTTGCCTCCGAGACAGCCAAACGCGCCGCCGATCAGGCCGTGCAGATTCACGGCGGCTATGGATTCATGGATGAATACCCGGTATCGCGCTACTGGCGTAGCGTAAAAATCAATGAAATTGGTGAAGGTACCAGTGAAGTGCAGCGCATATTGATTGCGAAACTCCTCGGGTGCTAACCACCGTATAGTGCAGAGGAGCAAACACAATGGATATTACCCCCGGTCAGAGTACCGAAAATGTGAAGCGGTCCGCCACCTATGGCGAGAGCTTTAAGCGCATGTTTTCGGGTATGCATTTCGGCTTTACCAACTACAAGCATGACCACCCGCCCGTCATTGATGTGAATAAGGTTGCCGATGACCAGTTAACGGTGGGGCAGAGGGTTGCTGATAAGGTTGCTGCCACTGTTGGAAGTTGGCGTTTTATCATCATTCAAAGTATCGTTTTACTTGCCTGGTTAGTCTTTAATATCCTTGCCCTGGGAGTGTATCACTGGGATCCTTACCCTTTCATTTTACTCAACCTGGCCCTCTCTTTCCAGGCAGCTTATAGTGCCCCGTTTGTGATGATGTCTCAAAATAGGCAAGCGGAGAAGGATCGTTTGACGGCGCAGAACGACTACTCGACCGATTGTAAAGGTGAAGAAGAAATTCGTTTTATCATGGAGCACCTTGATCATCAGGATAAGTTGATTTACGAAGTCGTGAAACGGCTTGAGACCCAGCATGATGAGATAATAGGGCATTTCAAACGCTTGTTCCCAGAGGAAATGAAGGGTATTGAGAATGAACTGCATCCTGTGAATGGTGCCGATATAGAGAACACCGACGATGTGAGCGGCAATTCATAGAAGAGTGGAGAACAAAAAAGACTTCTACCAGGTAACCGCCTGGTAGAAGTCTTTTTTGTTCTCCACTCTTCTATGCTGGCGGTCTGGGCCAGTTAAAGGCCATTAACGTGACGGTCGTCGGGTTGTTGGCGTTGTTTGTGCTGATGGCATTGTTCTGTATCCAGACGGCGGTGCTGCCGTTGACTGAAAGGAATTGCGCTCCGCTCAATACGTCGTTGGTGGTCACAAAGCCATGGGTAACGGTATTATACATGCCATAGCCGTCTTTCGTCTGCCAGAGAACAAAGGTTGTGCCAGCTTGCAACGATGTTGCATCTATAGCTATGCGTTCTGGTAGGCTATTCGGGTTGCTATCTAATGGATACATCATCAGCGAGCCGGCGGTTGCGTCCTCAAGTTGTAGTGAATGAGTACTTACATCTGCCCATGATGCATCAGGAACAAGGGTAGTGGGCGTTGCAACTGCTACTGGTGTGCTGGTTGTCGTGGTCGTTGGTGCGGGCAGTGATGTATCGGTTATGTTGGCTGTACTCACCAGGAACAGCATATTGTTAGCGATTACCGGGTGGTATGACATGCCGTCGGCAAGGAACATTTGCTGTATGATATCGGTGTGCCGTAGTGCCTGGCCATAAGTAGCAGGCGCATAAAATGTCAATTGCGTCCAGATGTTGCTATGCAATATGTTATCGCCTGTGCGCCATTCGTCGGCCCAGAATAGCTGGCTACTATCGCTGGTTGCCGTTGGCGATGTAAAGACATGATTGGCACTGGCGGTGGCAATCACAGTTGGCGTGGACTTGTCAGTTGCTGTCAGCATATAACTCAGCAGGTGTGAGGTGCCATTTTCGTCCGTGGTGGCAACCAGCAGTGTGTCGTTCTGGAGCCATATGCCCTGAACCGGTGTATGTACCCAGCTGGGGACGGTTTCTTGATTGAATATCCCGGACAGGAGTGTTATGGGTATGCCGGTCGCGCCAGTAGTCAATTGCTGAGAAGCAAGGGAAAGATAATGCAAGCTCCATGTACGCAGCGGTACGTGCGTATTTGGCTGGATAAGCTTTCCATGTGCTACTGGATTGGGCTGATCGAACTGCAACCAGACCAGCCAATTGCTATCACTGCCCAATACGATCAAGGGGCTTGCGCTGGCTGAGGGAAGCAACGGCGTGCTGATATTCGTTTTGCGGTCTAACTCTTCAAGCATCCAATTGTCGCTGGAGCTATTGCCAAAGGCCGTGTAATAGATTGCATCGCTATTGGCCACCGCGCTAACCACATGCTGAAATGGTGCCATGGTCGTATACGACAAGCTAACGATATTTGTAGGGGGGTTGACGGTGTCGGAAATTGAACCTGTTTGCAGATGTCCCTGCCCAAGAACGAGTAATGATGTAATGCCGCCCATCATAAATACCATCAGGAATGCCGCGACGAGGCCAAGCACGGCGAATTGACCCATGCGTGGACGGTGCGGCTTTTTGCGGGCGGTGCGGATAATAGGAATTGGGCCGGTATCGGCGGTTGAGAAAGCGGCGAGAGTATCCGTTTTTTGTGTAGCCGTGGCATGTTCTCGCAGATATGGTTTTAGGAACTCTGGGGCTGGCGGTGTAGTTGAGGGAGACCTTTGTAAAAACTGCGTATGTTCATTTGCCAGCGCTCTCATCAGCTTCGTATACATGTCCGGCGATGGTGCTAGCGGTGGCAATGTACGTATTTGCTCGCCAATCAAGCTGTAGCGAGCAAGTACCTGTCTACAAGATGCACATTGTTCCAGATGGACATCCAGTTCGGTCGTATCTATTTGCTCGTTCTTCAAATCGCGGTGTGCGGTTAGCAACACCTGTGCCTCAGTACAGTTCACTCTTCGCTCACTTCTTGTTTGTATAAGGTAATAAACCGTTCTCGTGCCCGCATCAAGCGCATTTTGACCGCCGAGGAGCTGATATTCAGCACGCCGGCAATCTCCGCGCAGGATAGCCCATCGTTTTCGTATAGCCACAAACAGACTGCGTATTTTGGCGGCATCTGTTTTAGCACACGCTCAACAATTTCACGGTCTGCTACTTTGCCTTCAAATCTTCCACCATCGTATCCGCCGCGCTCATACATTGAGCTCACGTTACTGGAACGCCCACTGCTCGTACCCTCTTCATCCGTGTTGTTGAAACTGTCAGAGACAGCACCACCGGATTCGGAGACGACGCCTGCGCCAATACCGCGATCGTCGTTAAACAGCGAGAGCGGAACCCACGAGATGAGACGCCTTCGGCGCAATAAATCGGTCGTTGTATTGGCGGCGATGCGGTAGAGCCACGCGGATAACGCGCCTGGTTGTACCACGGTGCCGTTGAGCAACGCTTTATACGCCTTGACGAAAACATCCTGTGTCAGGTCATATGCCTGCTCACGATTACCGATAAGACGATAGATGAAATTGGTAATAGGTCCCTGGAAGCGCAGAAAAATCGCCTCGAAATCCGCCACATCTACTCGCTGTACCTGCTCATTGACAGCTAATTCAGCATTGTGAGGGCGTGCATCAGCCATTTCGTTGTGCAAATTGACTGGTTTCGCGTTATTATCCTCATCCACTGACAATGGGGCGGTGGGACGGCCTTTACGTTCGGCACCTGTGGCCGGGCGTAAACTGCTATTCGTATTGTAAAAACGGATAGAGGTGTCCATTGGTTACATCAGCCTTATACTCTTTCAGTGCTTTAACTCATAATACATTGAACTTTTTTATTACTTACTGGTAGCATAGCACATTTATCTAAAAAACGCTGTGAACTATGAGACATTTAAGCACCATTTTTAGCCAATGTTCCTACATCTGGTAGGCCGCTACCAGTAAAGAACAACACAGTCTCGTCGTCCGGCGTTAAAAAATGTGTTGCCAGCAAAGCGAAATAGGCGGCAAGCGTGGCCGCCGCTTCAATCGCAATTAACATGCCCTCTCGTTGGGCGGCATAAGACACCATGCGCATCATCGCGTCGTCGCTGACGCTGAGGGCGGTACCGCCGCTTTCGCGGACAGCTCGCAAAATAAGTCTGTCGCCAATGGCAGAAGGAACGCGCAGTCCCGCCGCCATTGTGTGTGCCGCGTCCGCAGACCACGGCTGGGCCTCATCTTGTCCTGCTTGAAAAGCCTGTACCAGTGGGGCGCACCCTTGTGCCTGCACAATAATCATTTTCGGCAATCGCTCATCTTTAGCTAGCCAGCCCAGTTGGCGCAATTCGGCAAAGGCTTTCCACATGCCGACGATGCCGGTGCCGCCGCCAGCCGGATAAATAATGGCATCGGGCAGCCGCCAGCCGAGTTGCTCCGCCAGTTCCAGTCCCATCGTCTTCTTGCCCTCGGCGCGATACGGCTCACGCAACGTCGCCACGTTGAACCATCCTCGTTGCCGCACAATCTCGTTGGCGATGCGCCCGGCATCGCTAATCAGCCCGGCAATAAGTTCAACTTCGGCCCCATAGAGCCGTGCCTGTTGTATACACGCTACAGGAGCATCATCTGGTGCCACGACATAGGCTGGTTTCCCGGCGCGAGCAGCATAGGCCGCCATCGCTGCCCCCGCGTTACCGGCGGTAGGTGTTGCCAGCCCGTTGACGCCCAGTTCAACCGCTCGCGAGACGGCCGCGGCCATGCCTCGCGCCTTAAAACTACCTGTCGGGTTCTGTCCCTCGTCTTTTACGAGCAGTCGTGCCTCGTGTTCCAATCCTACCGGGGCCAATCGTGGTGCTGCCAGCAACGGCGTCATGCCCTCGCCCAGCGTCAATACATGTTGTTCTTCTCGTACCGGCAGCAATTCATGATATCGCCACATCGTCGCGCCTCGTCGCGCAATATCATCTCGTGTAATATGACGCGCAATGTCTGCTAAATTATATTGGGCGAGCAACGGTCGAGCGCAGCACGGACTAATAGTTTGAATCTGGTCGGCGTCAAAATGCCTGTGGCACACGCTGCATTCCAGGTGGCTAAGATAGCTGTAGCGAGCTTCCATAAGGATAGTATATCACATTCCCTGTAACGCTTCCCACACGAGACGGTGAATCACGGCGCGAAATTGTCCCCAATCGTGCCAGTTGCCCGCGACCTGCGGGTCGTATTTCTGTTCTAAGTGACTCAGCCGCTCTACTAAAGTAGGGAGGTCGCCTGGTTGAATCAAGCGAAAACTCTCAATACGTTCACTCAAATCCAGTGGGTTGAGCTTGCCGCCGACTTCGTCGAGCAAGAAGGCAAAAGTATAGAAGATGGGCTGTTCACCCGTTTTTGCCGTTGTGTAGGCTACAGCCGCCAGAAATTGCCGCACCTCAACATCCAGGCCGGTCTCTTCCAGCGTTTCGCGCAACAATGCATCAGCGATAGATTCGCCGTGGTTGATGCCGCCGGTGGGTAATCTATATGCTTCCTTTGGATAGAATGTCTTGAGCATTGTTAGCAGTTGACCGTTGGGACGGCGCACAACCATACAGACTTCACCGTAACGGTCTGTCTTGTTCAACGGGTCAAACTGGTTCGTTTCGCCCAGGTCGGCGGTGCGCACCAGTGGCTGGTTATACATCTGGAATAGTTGCGCAAGTTCGTTTTGTGTGTCTTGTGGGAGATAGGGGAACATTCTATACAAACCTCGCTTGTCTTCTTAAAATAAAGTTTTGTTTCTCCGCCAGTGTACAATATTTCCGAGCAACATTTGATGGGGTAGCACACCTGTGCTGGTGCAGGTAAAAGTGTAGTGTGCCTTACGAACTTTCATCATCACCCTTATGCAAAGATTGTTCCACAATTTGTGCTGCTCGCGGCTCAACCTGTGCCAACAACGCAGCAAATGCTCTTCTGCCGACTTCCTTACGTAAATTATCTATCCATCTTGCACCATCACGGTATTGGGCCCCAGCACCTCTTCAAAAATATCCTTGCAAGAAGAAAGCAAGCAAGGGCAAGAGGATAATCGCTTTTGAAATAAAGTGCGCCTAATTATTCAATGTCATTCCTTCCCCACTCGATTCCTACCTCTCTATGTATTTGCAGAGCTTGTTTAAAATAATATAAAGCCTCTTCGACCTTTCCTGATGCGTTATACAGTAACCCTAAGCCGTTAAGTACTTTGCCCGCTTCAGCCGATCTCTAAGATTTCTTAAAACGCTCAATGCTTCCTCATAAAGCTTTCGTGCCTCATTCTCCATTCCTAATGTGCTATAGACTATACCTAGACCATGGAGGGCTCTACCTTCCTCACCGGTTTCCTACCTCTCGATTTTACTCAACGCCTGCTCATAGTACTTAGTGCCTCCTTCTGACCCAAATCATTATAGACGCATCCAGATTGTTGAGAGTCGTGTCTTCCCGTTTCGGTCCCCTACTTCTCGTCAGATGCCTAACGCCTGTTCATAGTACTTGAGCGCCTCTTCCTTCTGGCCCAGAGCATTATAGACTACACCCAGATTGTTGAGCGTGGTGCCTTCCCCGCTACGGTTGCCTACCTCTCGTAGATGGCTCAATGCCTGCTCATAGTACTTGAGTGCCTCTTCCTTCTGTGCCCAGAGCATCATAGACTTTACCCAGGTAGCCATAAATATACGCTTCTTGAGCAGGCTGAGGATGCCATTCGTCTGATGGCTCCAGCAACTGATATATTTCAAGCAAGATTGCATTGCCTCCCCAACGATGTCAGGTCATTGAAAAGATTCTCTTGTTCTAGAGTATCGTATGCCGCTTGCCATTGGGCGGCCTGGCATAAATGCCAGACAGCCTCAATGAAGGGATATACGTCGCTGATGCGTTTGCGTTTGCGGACGGGGAAGGCAGATTTTGGCGGCTTGCTGCTGATAGTACTGCGCGGCTTTGGCGTGCGCCGCTCGCAAGGCGTTCTGGTTGGCTTGCTCGTCACGCTCATTGAAGTGATCCTGAGCATAGTTGGCAACAATGGCGTGCAGACGGTAGCGACCTTCGCCGAGGGCGTTGAGCAGGTGTTGGGCAAGTAGCACATTGAGAGCGTCCTGTGTCTGTATCTTCGGCACATCTGGCGTCTCTGCCATCAGTGCCTGCGCGGCATCTAGCGGCACGGCTTCTCGATAGATGGAGAAGGCGAGCAATAGACTGCGTTGTGTTTCATTCAGTTGCTTTGTGAAAATGAGGTCGAGCAGGTTATGGGCGATATCGCCTGACCAGAGTTGTGCATATTGTGTGTACGTTGGATGTACTGGTTCTTTGAACATGGTGCTGAGACTCAGGTTATGATTACGCAACAGCGATGCCAGTAGTATCAGCGCAAAAGGATGACCTTCACAGCGTTTTACGGCTTTAGACAACTCATCATCTGTACCTGCAATGCCTTGTTTGCGCAGCAATTCTATCCCTTCGGGTGTTGTCATACTTCCAACATGATATTCCTGCATACAGGTGGCTGGATATGCGCGGGTTCCCTGGGGCCAGGGACGGCTGGTCAGCAGAATACGGCAATGACATTGCCGGCTGTTGATAGCATCGAGCCATTCGCCAACGCCCGGACGCTCTGCTAAAGCATGGCCCGTTTGCCAGTCCAGCAGGTTCTCAAATTGATCTATTACGATCAGGCGCGGTCTATCCACGTTGTCCAAGGCGTTAAAAAGTGCCACGGCCTGTCGCGCCGGTGGAAGATTCCCCACGTCTGGTATAGGTTTACCCAGTGCCTCACTGAGCGTGCCAGCCAGGTCCGCCATTGTCACGCTTTCATTGACTGTCAGCCAGACAGGTGTATCTTGAAATATACCTGCGCCTTTGCGTCGTTGTTTTTCCGCGTACTCATAAACCAGGGCTGCAAGAGTTGATTTACCGGCTCCTCCAATACCAGTGAGAACAAGGGCGGTTATATCGGGTTGAGATAGCTGTGTATATATTTCCTCAACGGCCTGTGTGCGTTGTTGGATAGCTCTCGCATCTGTTGGTGGGGGCAAACCGTAATGTCGCGATAGGAGATACTCGCTGGGATGGACGATTGCACAGGTAAAGGTGGAGGTGGTGAAGGATACTGCACTTGCACTACTACCGGTTGTGGGGAAACTGCGGGAGTTGGTGGGAGAGAAGCCGGTATAGGAATTGTTGGCGTGGCTACTGTTGCTTCGGGTTTGTTGCGGACCACAATCAGCACTACAAGCGGTGTGGCAATACCAGACACTGTCAGACCGGCGTAAAGAATAGCTAGCCCAGAAGGCCGGAAGAAGATTCAGGATACTCAATATCCATACCGCGAGAATGGCAAGTGCCGCGAAAAAAATGAGAAGAACGAGTGCAAGTTTCCAGGGAAAAGATTTTTGCAACTCTTTCCGCTTTTGAGATATATCAGGTTGCTGCCCTGTATCTGTGCCGACATGCTACAATCCTTATTATCGAATGTATCGCTAAACGTTGCAGTGATTATAGCATGATAGAGTAGGAAAATCATCCTGAATGTTTGAAAGGTGCATCTGGCATTGCCAGATGCACCTTTCAAACATTCAGGATGATTTTCCTACTCCGACGGTGCGACAGACACAGCCGTGCCGTAGCAGAGAACTTCGGTGACGCCCTGGGAAATTTCGGTGGCATCGTAGTGAACACCGATGATACTCGTTGGCTCCCATTTGCTGGGCGTGCTGGATCATCAATTCGTAGGCATCGGTGCGTGCCTTTTCGCACAGGTTAGTATAGAGAGTAATGTTGCCGCCCGCGAGTTGTTGGAAGGCGGCACCGATGTTGCCGACAAGGCTGCGCGAACGTACAATGATGCCGCGCACAATACCGTAGTTTCTGGTGATACGACAACCGGGCAATTCAAAGGCGGTTGTGACAAGGTTATGATCCATGGCTTAATCTCCTTCTCAAAGTGAAATATCGTTATGACTTTCAACGATATACACACTGATTGCGGGCATAAACAAAATTTTTGTATGCTCTACAGGAATTTTACCATGCCTGTCATGAGGACGCGATAAAGAACAGTAACAAATTGATTTATCAACGTAGGGGCCGATTTATCGCGCCCATCGCCGATTTATCGGCAATGAGACAATAGCCGATAAATCGGCCCCTACAGTGGTGGAGTTTTCAGGCCGTCAACGTAGATGTGGCGTAGTCCTTGCAGGATACGTTCCGGGGAGAGGCCGCGCTCCTGTCGCTGGAAACGATAGAAGTGAGGATTGAGGGTAGCCAGAATGGTATCGGTGGTGAAAGGGATATCGAGCGGAGCTAACTCGCCTCGATTCACCGCTTCGGTAAGCAATTCCACGAAAAGTTCCTGTAGCCAGAGATAGAACGGCACATGGTTTGTTGATAACCGCCGCGCTTCGTTAGCTTCATCGCACAGAATACCTCGCGGGTCTGCAATGGCTGAAGGGACCATCAAAGCTCCTTGCTCTTCGAGAAACGCGACGCACTGCGCCAGCACACCATCCAGCCGTTTGAGCGCGGGTGATTGCTCCTCCGCTTTGAGCAAAGATACGATCTCTTCCATAAATTGCTCGTGACGCTCGCGCAGCAGATCCATGCAAAGCTCGCCTTTGTGACGATAACGGCGATATAGCGTTCCCTGTCCGATGTCGGCAGCCATTGCAATCTGATGCATACTGACGGCATCAACGCCGCGCTGGGCGAAAAGTTGCTGGGCGACCTCCAGAATGCGCTGGCGATGCTCGGCCGCGTCGCGCCGTTCATGTCGCTCATGCTGTCCATGCGCCCTGAATGGCTCAGGCACTTCTCTGTGCCACGGAAAATGATGCGCTTCTACCATAAACCACACCCTCCTCTTGACAAGTGGACAGTTGTCCGGTATAATGTTTATATGGACATGTGTCCACATAGAAGTATATCACATGGTAACGTGCAGATCAATAGCCTATATCTGCGTATACGCTGCGGAGTAAATGCCGTAGGGACGCAAAACGCCACATTACTTTACCTGTCTGCAATCCGCTGACTTCCGGTAAATGCCTGCTGCGATGGAATAGTTATTAGTGGCATAGTTAATTGAAAAGGAATGTATTATGACAAACAGACCGGCCATTCTGGCTGAAGGGCTTCAAAAACATTATGGAAAAACACAGGCCCTGGCGGGGCTGAACCTGGCTGCCGAGGAAGGAACTGTGCTTGCTGTTCTCGGCCCCAACGGTGCTGGCAAGACAACAGCCGTGCGTATCCTGACCACGCTTTTAAAACCAGATGCTGGACGGGCGGAGGTTGCAGGGCTTGATGTCGTCAAGAACGCCAATCTACTTCGCACTCGTATCGGTCTGGCTGGCCAATATGCAGCCGTTGATGAAAACCTCACCGGTTACGAAAATCTGGTGATGTTCGGGCGACTCTATCACCTGTCCGGTGCCGTGGCACGGCGACGGGCCAACGAACTGCTCGAACGCTTCGATCTGGTCGAAGCCGCCCGCCGTACCGTCAAGACCTACTCAGGGGGTATGCGCCGACGCCTCGATCTGGCCGGGAGCTTAATCGTGATGCCGCCGGTTCTCTTCCTGGATGAGCCGACAACCGGCCTCGATCCACGCGGTCGCCTCGCGATGTGGGAGGTTATCAGTACCCTCGTTGCTGACGGTACCACAGTGTTACTGACCACGCAGTACCTGGAGGAAGCCGATCAACTCGCCGATCATATCGCCGTCGTTGATCGTGGGCGCGTGATTGCCGAAGGTACCTCCGACGAACTGAAAGCGCAGGTTGGCGGCGAACGACTCGAAATTACGGTCGCACGCGGCAGCGACCTGGATGAGGTTACAGAAACGATGCGTTCATATAGCTCGGGCGAAATTCAGATCAACGTCGAGCAACGGCAGCTTATCGTGCCGGTGACGCAAGGAACACAACTGCTGGCAGCAATCGTGCGCGATCTCGACGCCGAAAACATTGCCGTGGACGATCTGGCATTGCGCCGACCAACACTTGATGATGTCTTTCTTACACTGACCGGGCGTGCCGCCACCACAGGCGACCTGCCCGTAGAGATACCAGCCACACGACAGATGGCAAGGAGTACTCGATGAACAGCACAGCTTTCCGCACGGCGGAAACATTGACGCCGCAGGCGCGTCCTGCCTTCTACTGGACGATTGCCGATGCGCTTGTCCTGGCAAAACGCCACCTGATCCAGATTCCGCGCATTCCCGAAGAACTGACCTTCGCGACGATCCAGCCAATTATGTTTGTCCTGCTCTTCCGTTATGTGTTTGGCGGGGCAATCGCGGTCAGTGGTACCACCTACGTCAATTACCTGATGGCAGGTATCTTTGCGCAGACGGTCATTTTCGGCGCGACATCCACCGGTATCGGCCTTGCCACCGACCTGCAACGCGGGTTAGTTGATCGCTTCCGCTCATTGCCGATGGCGAAATCGGCAGTCCTCACAGGCCGCACCATCTCCGATCTGGTACGCAATACATTCATTGTATTAATAATGTGGATGGTTGGTCTGCTGGTCGGTTTCCGTCCACAGGGCGGTGTCCTCTCCTGGCTGGGAGGAATAGGTTTGCTTCTGCTCACCAGCTTTGCCTTCTCATGGATATCGGCAACAATCGGATTGTTAGTACGGACTGTGGAGGCGGCACAATCCGCCGGTTTCATCTGGCTCTTCCCGTTGACTTTCGCCAGTAGTGCATTCGTGCCGACGAAGAGTATGCCCGACTGGTTGCGTGCTTTCGCGGATCATCAACCCGTCTCGCTGATCGTCAACGCGGTACGTGGGTTGCTGCTCAACACGCCGGATGCCGCGACAATCTGGCAAGCTATCGCGTGGTGCGTGGGCATCCTCATCGTCTTCATTCCCTATCGCGGTATGGGCGTATGGACGCCGCATAGGAAAGTCCTAAAATACGTTTGTTGTGATGTGCAAAAAATGCCAGCCATGTTCGCCATCGGCGAACATGGCTGGCATTTTTTGCACATCACAACGGCGTCATCTTTAGCGAAAAGAATAAATCAGGCTTCGGCCTCGGATGTTTCAGTCCCCGCCCATGCAGCTTCTTCGGCGGCCAGACGAGCAGCTTCGGCCTCGGCCTCCTCGTGGCGTCGCTGGTCCTCCAATTTGGTATGTTGCTCGATTTGACCAAGCCAACGGAAAAAGAGTGGGGACATGACGACGAGATCAACCAGTCCGGGTATCAAGAGCAGCGAGCCTGCGATGGTCTGGTCGGCTAAGGCAGTGAAGCCGAAGCTAGTGAATGAGCGGGGGACCATGTATTGTGGATAGAATACGACCTCGGTGAAGACGAGCAGGAAGGCGAATATATCCACCGGTTGTCCATCTACGAAGGCATAGAGCATTTGCAGTGGATAGCTCATGCGGTGTAGCGTGCGCACAGGGCCGATGAGAGGCCACCAGTTGAGCAGCGAGGTCAGCAATATGGCCCAGAGTTCAACATGATAGAGGGTGCCATTGGTGAGGGTCGCACTATAAATGCGCGGTGCATACCAGATGAGAAACGTGATGTTGAAAATACCCGACGCAATCACTGGCTGTGTTAAAAATCGCACAATAGGTCGCGTCATATGGTTGTCAATCAATGGTTGCACCAGCCACGGTGGGCAAGAGTATAACAACAAGGGCGAACAGAGTGTGACAAGCACAACCACCTGCAGCATATGAGCGGTAAACAGTTGCGTGCGGGCAATCATATCAACCGGTGTCAGCAACATCAGTGCAATCAGGACAATTGCCGCGATGAAAGCGGCAATACGACGCTTTTCAAGCGGTGGATGAGTGCTATTTCTCCCTGCCATTTTCAGGCCGACGAAATAAAGAAGGCAAAGGAGTATCAAGCCAATCAGCGTGAATGGGCTCCAATGCCATGTAAAATTTAAATTATCCGACATGAACGGTTACTCCAGAAAAATAGATGAGCATAGTGCTATCTCTGTTATCCTAGTATAGTGCAGTTGGCAATGACTTGCAAACGCGAAAATAATCGCGGGTGTAGGAGCCGGTTTACCGCGCTCACCGCCGATTTATCGGCCCCGATGCCGATAAATCGGCGGTGAGCGCGGTAAACCGGCTCCTACGGCGTTTCATACGCCCACAGGCGCAACAGACACAGCATTTTTGCTATAATGCAAAGAAACCATGATGTTTCTCAAGTTCGCATGGCAGAGAGAGGTAGAGATATTATGCGTATCGTCATTGCTCCACAATCGTTGAAAGGCAGTCTTACGGCGGCTGAGGCGGGCCGGGCCATCGCGGAAGGTGTGCGGATGGTCTATCCAGAGGCGGAATGTGTGATTGTGCCGGTTGCCGATGGTGGCGAAGGGACGGTACAGGCACTGGTAGACGCGACCGCTGGCGAGATTGTGCATCAGACCGTTACAGGGCCGTTGGGTGAGCCTGTTGAGGCGTTCTTCGGGCTTTTGGGACAGGGAGATACGGCGGCAATCGAGATGGCGGCGTGTGCTGGCTTACCGCTTGTGCCGCCGAATCGCCGCGATCCGCGCATTACAACCACGTATGGAGTTGGCGAGTTAATACTGGCAGCACTTGAGCGTGGCTGCCACCATTTCATTATCGGTATCGGCGGCAGCGCGACCAACGATGGTGGCGCGGGTATGGCCCAGGCGTTAGGTGCGTCCTTGCAGACGGACGAGGGAAAGGAAATTGCATATGGGGGAGCCGCACTGGCAACGCTGGCACAGATTTCAACCTCATCACTGGATGACCGTCTGGCGGATTGTCTATTTGAGGTTGCCTGTGATGTCAATAATCCTTTATGTGGACCAACAGGTGCCTCGGCGGTTTATGGGCCGCAAAAAGGCGCAACGCCGGAGATGGTGGTGCAATTGGATGCGGCACTGGCACACTATGCAGAAGTTATCGAACATGATCTCGCTCTGTCCGTCAAGGATATTGCGGGTGCGGGTGCGGCAGGTGGACTGGGTGCGGGACTGATAGCGTTTCTCCACGCCACACTGCGACCTGGAGCGCAGATTGTGTTGGACGCCGTACACCTGGAAGAACAATTGCATGGGGCCGATCTTGTAATTACGGCGGAAGGACAATTGGACGCGCAAACAGCGTATGGGAAAAGTGTGGGCGCGGTTGCTGAACTGGCAAAACGCTATCATCTTCCCGTTCTGGCACTGGCTGGTAGTCTGGGAGAACATTACCGCACAGTTTACTCGCTCGGCGTTGATGCAGTCGCTGTGTTACCCGCCGGCCCCATGTCACTGGACTATGCAATGGCGCACGCGGCGGAACTGACCAGCGATGCGACAGAACGCGCATTACGCATGATGAGTCCTGGCAATATACGACGAGATATATCATAATCAGTCAAGATAGTTCATGCGTTCCAGAAATGTTTCAGCTTTATGTGAAAATTTCCTTCCTTATGAGCGTATATTCTATTGAAAGGTTGGAATAAATGGTCTGCTTAGATGGTTCTAGGGTTGTATCGGGAGAAACGCTAAGCGGCTTCTAATCAGAAAGCGTATCTTCAGGGGTGTTCATGACGTATATAGATCATAGAGAGCATAGAAAGCGTTGAACATTTGTTTAGCTTATAAGCTCACTTTATAGCGTGTTCCATTGTTCACAAGGGAGTACTATCATGGCAGAACGTTCTTATACAACAAATAATACGGAAATGGCGCGTTTACTAACGCTTGGATTCAGTGAACTTGATGCTGATCGGCTTGTATATATGAAAGACCATCTCTCCGAGCAGGTGGAATACCGCGAAATGATGGAACAGCGGCATCGCCTCAATTTTATTCGCTGGCTCATCGAACATGATCGGTTAAGCAACTAATCCAACTACATAAAGAACAAGTCACCTGCAATGTAGCAGGGTAGCCACTCAGGATACCTTGCCTCGTTGCAGGTGATTTGTTTTTTTAGTGTTTTGTTTCAAGATGATAGTCAACGGTAACTTGCCAGTAACCGCCTTGCTGCCTGAGCGAAAGAAGAGTATAGTAGAAGCCTGAGTTGTGATTAACGCAACTTCATATTTCACATTTTGTAAGAGAATGAGATGACAGGGGGGCAAATCAAGTATGGCAGATGAAGATCAGGCAGCCACATCACCATTTGATGCTATCCGGCATGTAAGCGATGACCTGGGCGAATACTGGAGCGCACGGGAACTCTACAAGTTGTTGGGCTATTCTCGTTGGGAAAAGTTCCAGAAATCCATTATAGAGGCACAAGAGGCATGTACCAATAGCGGGCAAGCCGTTTCAGATCATTTTCACCTGCAGGTGAAAATGATCAAAGCAGGCAAAGGAGCGCAGCGCAAAACCGAAGATTACCAGCTTTCCCGCTATGCCTGCTACCTTATTGTGCAGAACGCAGACCCGTCTAAGCCAGTCGTTGCTCTGGGACAAACTTACTTTGCGATACAAACTCGCCGCCAGGAGATCGCCGACGAGTTGGCGTTATCCACGCTGCCCGAAGACCAAAAGCGGCTCATTTATCGCTCTGAAATGACGATCCTCAACACCCGGCTGGCTGAAACCGTCAAAGCGGCTGGTGTGATCAAACCCAACGATTTTGCCACATTTCAGGATCATGGCTACATGGGCTTGTATGGGGGTCTCCGCGAAAACGACATCCACGTCCGCAAGGGTTTGGCATCTGACAGGCAGCATATCCTTGATTACATGGGCAGCGATGAACTGGCGGCGAATGCTTTCCGCGCCAGCCTTGCCCGGCAAAAGCTCGAGACGGATCAGGTCAAAGGTAAAGATACCGCCAACTCCACACATCACCAGGTGGGCAAAAAAGTACGAGCAACTATTCAGGAACTTGGCGGCACCATGCCCGAAGATTTACCCACGCCGGAGAAGAGTATTCAAGACCTTCGACACGAAGAGCAAAAGCGGCTGAAACAGGGACCGCAATTATCATTATTCCTTTCTGAAGGCACGCAGATAGAGGAAGATTAGCAGAGCAGCAACATCAGATCATTTGGCTTGCAAAAGAGCAGTTCAATTGCCAAAAAGGGTCAGTATATCCTAAAATAGGAGAGAAAGATGAGGATGGAGGAAACAATCGCAAGATAGCAATCTAGCAACATATGCGAGGGAGATTATTATGGACGAGTCACCATTGTTCCACGACCAGCTTCTGGCAACGAAGTTTTTTATCCCTTCTTCCTCACATGCGCTGATCCTCCGTCCTCGCTTGATTGAGTTGCTCAATACGAGCTTAGCGTGCCCACTGACGCTGGTTTCGGCCCCTGCTGGCTTCGGTAAAACCACTCTGCTCTCGACCTGGATACAATTGCTGCCATCAGAACGCCCGCGGATAGCGTGGGTGTCCCTGGATGAGGGAGACAATGAGCAGGTGCTGTTCTGGATGTATGTGCTTACAGCACTGGACAGCCAGCAGCCAGGGCTTTGCACGCAGCTTGTGACCTACCTGCAAACACAGCAAGCCCCGCCACTGCGCTCCGTTTTGCAGACGCTCATCAATCATCTTGCGGAGCAATCTGAGCAGTTCCTCCTGATCCTGGACGACTACCACCTGATCACCGAGCAGGCGATTCATGCTTCTCTCACCTACCTGGTGGAGCATCTTCCTCCTCAACTCCATCTGATGCTGACGACACGTGCCGACCCTCCTCTACCACTCTCGCTGCTGCGGGCACGTGGGCATCTTCTAGAGGTGCGCACCGACGAGTTACGCTGTACTCCAGAGGAAGTCATGGCCTTCCTTCATAAAACGGTAAGAATCCAACTCTCTCAAGACATGGTCGAGGAAGTAGCTGCTCGGACAGAAGGCTGGCTGGTGGGTTTGCAATTGCTTGGCCTCTCGCTGCAAGGGCATGCTGATCCTGGCGATTTGCTGGAGGAGGTGAGTGGGAGTCAGCGCTACATCTTCGATTACTTGATCGAGGAAGTGTTCCAGCGTCAGAGCGCATCCGTGCAAACATTCCTGCTGCATACCTCGATCCTGAAACGGCTCTCCGCTCCCTTGTGTGATGCCATCCTGGAGCAGAGCGGGAGTCAGCAGATGCTTGAACAGTTGGAACGAGCCAATTTATTCGTCGTGTCCCTGGATACGCAGCGTCGCTGGTATCGCTATCATGCCCTCTTTACCGAAGCACTGCGTCACCGCCTGGAGCAAACGCAGCCCGCATTCGTCCCCATTTTGCATCACCGAGCCAGCCGGTGGTATGCCCAGCACGGTCGCCTGAACGAGGCGATATCTCATGCCATCGAGGCCCAGGAGTGGCAGTGGGCCGCTGACCTGATCGAGCAAGTTTATACACTCATCTGGGGAAACAGTGAACATGCGATGCTGAGACGCTGGCTTGAGAAGCTCCCTGCCGAGGTGGTGCGCTCGCGGCCCCGCCTGTGCCTGGCGTATGCCAAAACACTGTTCATGGTTTCCTCTTACACGACGATGGAACGCTGGCTGCAAGATGCAGAAACGGCTTTGCGAGGCACTTCATCAGCTCTGACGAACGAGACTGCTGCAATCGGAGCAGTTTCACACTCCGAACAACACGAGTGGGACAACCTGTTGGGAGAAATCGCTGCCCAACGTGCAATCATTACCGGCTACTATCTCGGTGATGGGCATGCCACCCTGGTTTTCTGCCAGGAGGCCCTTACCCACCTGGCAGAACAAAATCTCCTGGCACGAGCAGAAGTTGCCTACGCGCAGTCACTGGCCTACCATTCCTTCGGTGACATCGTGGCAGCCATCCAGAGCACGAAGGAGGCCACTGCGCTCGCCCAGGACGCAGGAGACACTTCTTCAACCATTATCTATATGTGTAGAACGGCGTATTCCTTGCTCTTGCATGGAAAGCTCCATGAGGTGGTACAGATCGCCCAGCAAGCTGCTCTCCTGGGAACAACACCGGTTGGACTGCCGCATGCAATGATGTGCTGGGCGTATATCTTCCACGCGGACGCATTGCGACAGTGGAACCGACTTGATGAGGCCCTGGATCTCGCATTGCAGGGAGTCCATCTGAGTGAGCAGACAGAAACCATCGTTGCTTTATATTTAGGCTACACCACCCTGATGCGCATCCACCTGGCAAAAGGAGAGATGGACGCAGCGCGCCTTGCCTACCAAAAAGCAGAAGAGGCTCTGACGAAAACCTACAGCCCCTACCGGCGCGATGCATACCTCATCGTGCATTGGGTACAGTTCTGGTTGGCAAGTGGAGAGCTGGAACGCGCCATGAACTGGGTACAGGAAATCGCACAGCAGACCAGCGTGCATTCTCCATTTGCACGTGAACGCGAAGATGTGGCACGAGCACGCATTTTGCTCGTCCAGAAGATGCCTGCTGAGGCGCTCTCGCTCCTGGAACCTCTGGATGGCAGTGCGGAGAAGCAAGAGCGCTGGAGCCACGTCATCGAAATAAGGGTCTTGCAGGCTCTGGCTCATTTCATGCGCAACAAAGATCAAGAGGCTTTAACCATCCTTACTCAGGCAGTGCGCCTGGCCGAACCGGAGAGCTACATTCGCATCTTTGTGGACGAAGGCACCGCAATGACAACGTTGCTTTCTCGGCTGCGGGAGCAGGAACGGAGGAAAGGACCAACGCTGTACCTCGATACGCTGCTGGCCGCCTTCTCACGCGAGAGCATGACGCACAAACCTCTTCCTACAAGGTCAGATCAGCCCAGAGGACGCCTGCTGGAGCAACCACTAATAGAACCCTTAAGCGAACGCGAACTGGAAGTGCTCCACCTGGTCGCACGAGGCGACTCGAACCAGGAGATTGCCGAGGTGCTGGTGATTGCCCTGGATACCGTCAAACGCCATGTAACCCACATCTTTGAGAAACTGGGCGTGAATAACCGCGTCCAGGCGGTGGCGCGTGCCCGTGCTCTAGGCTTGCTCTCCGATGAACCATAAGTGGGCACCACTCTATCCCACGAAAGTGTGACAGGTGAAACGCGACACAATCCCACCTCAGGGTCATGACTTTGCTCATGCTGAAGGCTATACTGCCTCATAGGAAGAAAAAGTAATGCGTGAGTAGAGACAAAAAGGAGAAAATACGATGGAATACACGCAATTTGGTCAAACAGCCCTACGTGTCTCAAAGATCAGCTATGGAACCTGGCAGTTCGGTGGTGACTGGGGTCATATAGAGCGTTCGCAATGGGACACAGGTAAAGCAACCGTGCAGAAAGCGCTCGAACTGGGCATCAATTTTTTCGATACAGCGCAAGCCTACGGCTTTGGCCTGGCTGAGCGCATGCTGGGTGAAGCCCTACAGCCATACCTCAAGGGCCTGCGCGAAGACATTGTGCTTGCGACGAAGGGTGGATTGCGCATGGAAGGAGAGAAGCTCCTACGCGACGCAAGTGCCCGTTGGTTGCGCCAGGGAGTTGAGCAGAGTTTACGCAATCTTGGGGTCGACTACATTGATCTGTACCAGGTCCACTGGCCTGATCCCAACACGCCCTTCGAAGAAACTGCCAGCGCCCTGGATCAACTGGTGCACGAGGGGAAAATTCGCTATGTGGGCGTCTCGAACTACGCCGTCGAGCAAATGAAAGCGTTCGAACAGACCAGAAAGCTGGCTGCCTTACAGCCTCCCTATAGTCTCTTCCGGCGCGACATCGAGCAAGCTATCCTGCCCTATACCCAGGAGCATGGCATCGGGGTGCTCGTGTATGGCCCGCTGGCGCATGGCCTGCTCGCCGGAGCGTTCACGCCGCAGACGACCTTTGCAGCGGATGACTGGCGGAGCAAGAGCGAGATCTTCCACTACGAGAACTTTCAGCGCAACCTCGCGGTCGTGGAGCAATTGAAGCACCTGGCGGAGCGAGAAGGAATTAGCGTGGCGCAACTGGCTATCGCGTGGGTGCTGACCCATCCAGCCGTTGATGTAGCCATTGTCGGAGCACGCAACCCTGAACAACTCGCACAAATCGCCCTGGCAGGCGAAATTCATCTCACGCAAGCAACGCTGCGAGAGATCGAGCGCATCATGCGCGAGGCAGTTCCGATAGGAGGACCTGCACCAGAAGGGATGTAGTGTACGTTTCTTGCAAATATGGTACGTATTAGCACTGTCGATCGCATAATGATGGACAATTCGGTAAGAAGAAGACAGAAAAAAGGAGAGAGATATGAGCGAAATGATTGGATTTATTGGCCTTGGCAATATGGGACACGCGATGGCAGGCAGCCTCCTCAAGGCTGACTATGCCCTCACCGTCTACAACCGCACCAGCAGCAAAGCGGAGGCACTAACGGCGAAGGGGGCGCAACTGGCGAGTCAGCCGAGTGAGACCGTTACAACGGGTGGCATTGTTGTGAGCATGGTGGCCAACGACCAGGCCCTGGAAGAGATCGTTATGAGTCCAGGCTTTCTCGAGCGGTTGGGGCCAAACGGCATTCACCTCTCGATGAGTACCGTATCGCCCGCAACGTCGCGCAAGCTCGCGGGATTTCACGCGCAGCACGGCAGCACCTATGTCGCGGCACCCGTCTTCGGGCGACCTGAAGCGGCTGCAAGCCAGCAACTGTGGATCTGTATTGCAGGGCCACGCGCTGCCAAAGAGCGTGTACAACCCGTGCTCAAGGCACTGGGACAGGGCATCTTCGACTTCGGTGAGGAGCCAGGAGCAGCCAACATCGTCAAGCTGTGTGGCAACTTCTTGAGTCTTTCAGCGATGGAGGCGATGGCCGAGGCGTTGACCCTGGCAGAGAAGAGTGGGCTTGATCGTTCAGTCGTCATGGACATGCTGTCGCACACGATGTTCACAGCCCCAGTCTATCAGAACTATGGCAAGATGATCGCCGAGAAGCGTCATACACCCGTCGGATTTCGGCAGAGCCTGGGCCTGAAGGATGTCAACCTGGTCAGAGAGGTAGCAGAACACGCCAGTATGCCGATGCCCTTAGCAAGCTTGTTGCACGACCGCATGCTGGCAGGAATTGCCAAAGGACGTGGTGATATGGATTGGTCGGCGCTCTCACTCGATGTGCTGGAAAATGCGGGCTTGAAGCTCCCACCCAGCGTATAAGCAGCAAGATCAAACGGGACATAGAAAGAAGCGATTGATGATGATTAGACAGAACGTAAGCAGAGAGTATGAATTCCCTCAGAGTTGGGCGAGACCATCATGGAGAAAGAGTGCTGCAGCAACTGCGATAAACAGGGCTACAGCACCGGTCTCAAAGCGAAAGGTGTTTGAGGCCGAGAAAGCCCCTACCTTTCTGAAAGTGTACGCTTTCCCGGTACTGCTGCTCAACCTCGCGTTGCTCGGCTGGGATGTTATCTCTGCGCATATAGCACAAGATTGGTCCATCTATCTCGGATATGCAGTGATTGTCACTGTGAGCTTGTACCTGTATCTGGTGTATCTGAATCGCTATCTCAAGTAATGCAAGAAGTCAAGCAGCCTCCTTTGGAGGTAGGAGATGCCCACAGGACTGCTTTTCTTACCTCTAATCCTACAACACCTGAAAATGAAGGGACTATTACCCCAAGCAGCGCCAACAGGCAAATGATGAGCGTTTGTCGGTAACGCATGTAGCCCCTCTTTCTGTTAGCTGGATGAGCTGATCTCTTTGGTAACTAGCAATACAACCGGGCTAGAACAATGTGGATGATCCATTAAGCGTGCTGGAGGCAGAACTACTTGCGATTAAAGATGCTTCGATATGTCTGAAAAGCCCCTTCATTCATTGACGAATGACGCAACAAAATATATAATATACAGGTATAATTCCGAGCAGTAAAGCAACAGAAATGCTGTTGCTTCCTTTCTTTTTCTAATAAGCCTATTTGCAGTTGAAGCGCTAGAAAGAGGAAATTATGGACCCTCTCATACTGACACTGGCTTCCCAGGTTATGACGTTTATTACCCCGTACCTGACGAAGGCAGGTGAAGAGTTTGCCAGCAAGGTCGGTGATGCAGCATTTGAACAATGCACACGCCTGTACAACGTTGTGCGCGCTCGCTTTATCAATGAAGCTCCCAACGATGGGGGCAATGCCAGCCATGCATTAGACGCCCTTCCAAAGGACCCTGACATGGCAGGCGTAGTTGAAACAAAGCTCGCTCGCTTATTGGAGGCTGACCCGGACTTTGCCAATACCCTCCAGCAAATGCTTCGCTCTGGTCCCCTTCAATCGATTGAAATCGGCGAAGATTCCACCGCCGAAGGCAACCAGATGAAGAACAGAGCAGGCGAAGGATCGCAAACAATGCAGGCAGGCAACAGGTCAACGCTGAAGGGCAACATCATGGAAATAGACTGAACAAACCCGACCTGACCGTCCTCATAGTTTCAGCTGTAGATATTTTCATCCGATCCATAGAGAGCAGGGGGATATCAAGTGCAGGATATATTTATTGGGCGTGAACGTGAGATACAACGCTATCGTGACCTCCTTACCAATAATACTCCCTTTGTCTCGATCTTTACGGGGATAGGGCAAAGTGGTAAAAGCTGGCTTCTCCGTTATTTGAAAGAGCAGCAGACCCCACGTGATATTCCCGTGGTCAGGCTCGACTTTGCCATTCCCATCTTTCAAGCCGATCACTTAAGTGTCCTCAGAGAAATTGTCCGGCAGGTAGAGCCTGCCTGCGATGCCGGAGCGGCAGCGGCCCTCAAAAAAGCAGTCGATGATGGTCGTAACACAATCAAAGTACTCAGCGCCCAGGCAAAACAGGATATCATCAGTCAAGCAATTAATGTAAGCGGGGGCGCCGCTTATGGAAACCAGATCAAGATAAAACTGGACCAGAACATACAAGAGATCAAGCGGCAAGTCCTGGAAGGAGTATTGGTTTTCTTCTACGCTCAACTGGCTACGTTCAGCGCAGATAGATTGGTACTCATGCTCGATACATGCGAGTGGCTCAACCTGGTCGAAGTCGGCCCCTGGGTACTCGATGAGCTTATTCCAGAGGTACGTACGCGCATGCAGGAGCGGGGTAAACAGCTCTCCGTCGTAATGGCCAGCCGCGTGCCGCCCCAGCTAAATGCCATTGATAAGCAGGAGCAGCAAATTCTTCGCCTCCCCCTCTTCAGCAAGCTAGAAGTAGGCCAATACCTTCAGTATATTGGCGTGAATGATCCTACCATCCTTGACTACATCTATGACCTTACCTGCGGGCATGCCGGCTCCATGTTGATCCTCTACAAGCTCTGCTTAGATCAAGAGAAAATGCCTTCAAGCATTGAGGAGCTGCGTGCGCTGGAAGACCAGTACATTGAAAGTGTGCGCACCGATATTATTGAAGATGATCTCCTCAATGAGCGTTTCATCCAGTCACCCTATCGCGAATTGACACGCTACGGTGTCCTCTTACGCCGTTTCAATCAGCCTTTTTTACAAGCCGTTTTTCCGGAATGGCTGCCGGATCCAACAGCACGCGAACAGTTCGACCAGTTTACTCGCTTACCGCATATTATGCCGCCTAAGGATAACTACTATACCTTCTTTGATTTACTGCGTGAAATCCTGGTCAGCCGCATCTTCGGCCAGGAGAAGGGCATGTGGAGCAAGTATCATCGGCTTGCATTAACTTACCTGGCAAAGGCAGCGCCCCAGACATCCGAGTGGTGGTATCACGAACTGGCTTGCAGGCTTATCAACAAGGACAATTTGTTGATTGATAGGGAGGAACTGGCGCGAATTAAAACGGTGTTACAGGAAGCACAGGCACGCAGTCAACCCACACTCGCCGATCTCGCATTGCTGAAGGCAGCCAGCGATAAAACGTTAAAGCGCATCCTACAGGAAGCCGAGCACGACGAAGAGGAACTAATCAATAACTAGCGGCAAAGCGGCAGAGAAGGAAGGCACTTCATGGAAGCGACTGCGTTGCAGGAAATATTTGTTGGACGTGAAGATGAGCAGCAACTGTATCATGACTTCCTCGACCAGGATACTCCCTGGGTCTTGATGATAACTGGTCTTGGTGGTATCGGCAAATCTACCCTCCTCGATCACCTGGCTCAGAATACCCCTCCTTCCGTCTGCATCTGTAAGCTTGATTTCAATGAAGCAGCCCTGCGAACCGAGCCATTACTCATACTGCAAAAACTGTCCCGCCAGATTCGACCGTACGGTGACGCGCAGCAAATTGATACGTTCGAAGATGCTCTTCACCAGGATCTCGACCAGCTCGAACAGATCAGAAAAATAAAACTTCCCTCATTCACGGCTGACGATGCGAGCACGCAGGCAGCTCAGCCCGACGCTCTCGAGGATGACGCGGCCACAAAAGAGATCGGGCGGCAGATGCGCGAGCTGGCGACAGAGTCATTCTACGAGCTGATTAGCGAGCTTCACCTGGACCAGCTGGCGCTCATGTTAGATACCTGTGAGTGGTTCAACGAACCCGAGGGCTGGGAAGTCGGCCAGTGGGTCTTCAACGAGCTTCTTCCTGAGTTCCATAGCCGCCTGCGGCTCAATGACCAGCGTTGCTCAGTCGTCCTGGTGAGCCGTGTCAAGCCTCAGTTAGCACGCATTGACAGGCAGGACCAGCAGTATCTCCCCCTGTCGATGCTCAGCCGGAAAGCGGTATTCGAATACCTCGAGCGCGCTGGGATGCATGACCCGGCGCTCTGTCAGCGCGTGTACGACATCACGCATGGACATGCGCTCTCCGTTTCAATTATCGGCGCCATATGCCAGGAGCAGGGCGAAAAATCCCTGACCGAAGAGGATTTTCCCCTTCTGCAGAAGGAATTCACCGAAAAAGCCTCCATGCAATTTGTCGACGAGCGCATCCTGAGTCGTCTCGAATCACCCTACCGTGAACTGACCCGCTACGGCGTGCTCTTGCGCGCATTCAACCTGCCTTTATTGCAAGCGGTGTTCTTTGACATGGAGGCGCTCAAAGGGCCGGATGCTCCCGGCATCTTCGATCATCTGATTCGCTATCCATATATCGAGTCACGAGGCAATAATTACTACGCCTTCCACGAACTCCTGCGCGAGGTGATTGCGGAGAAGGTGCAACAACAGGACGGGCCGGATAAAGAACACTGGAAAAGCTATCACCAGCACGCCTTAGAGCATTTTAACACTGTTGCGCCGTATTCGCCCGACTGGTACTATCATGCCATCGCTTCTCATGAAGAGCAGGGCATGCGGGATTGGTTACAGGCTCTCCAGAAGGCCAGTGCCCCGCAAGTGAAAGCACTGCTCCAGATCACCTACGACAGCACGCTAAAGCTTTCACCGGCAGCCCGCGCCATTCGCGATTATGAGCAGGGACGCTTCAATTACGGCAGCATCGAATGGTTGGATGCGACGGGTAATGTGCAGCAAGCGCGCGCTAAACGCAAAGAGGCGCTCAAGAACTTTGAAGACGCCCTCCAAAACTTCAAGGAGGCGCACGATAGCTGCGGGGAGGCGCTCGCTCAGCAAGCGATCGACGCATTGCAAAAGCCTGGAAAAGTCCAGGCTGCCAAGCTCAAAAGCTACTGGCTGGCCTGCCTCGCGCTCCCGGCGCAACAACCAGCAGTTCCTGTCGCTCTGCCTCCCTCCCAGCAGCAACTCTATGCAGCAGCGCCCGCAGCCATCACGCCACCGTTACCCATGCAACAGCGTCGTCACAGGCTAAGGGGCAGGTCATGGTTACTTATAGCATTGGTACTGCTCATTATCGTAGCAGGAGTCGTGGTAGCTGTTGAAAGAGCGCGGCCAGGCACAACAAGTGGTACGCCCGGCTTGAGTACGCCAAGTGGTGGCGGTCCAGCAATCCCTTACCCCTCCTACCTTCCTGGTGGTGGAACCCTGGCGCTCTATGACCAGTTGCACGACAATAGCGCGGGCTACCAATGGGATAAGTACGCCGGTAAAGGGCAGGGTTGTGCGTTCGAAGGAGGAACGTATCACGCGCTGGAAACAAATCCAAACTTTGTTTTCACATGTACAGCCAATAATACAAGCTTGAGTAACTTTGCCTATGAGGTTCAGTTGACAATTATCAAAGGTGACTGTGGAGGCATTCTCTTCCGCGCTGATACTTTAAACAGCAAATTTTATGGTTTCAGCATTTGCCAGGATGGGTCTTACACTCTGTTCAACTTCGTTGATTCCACCCATTCCACGGTACTGGCATCCGATATTACGCCAATTATCAATAATCAACCAGGGCAGTCGAACCTAATTGATGTTGTGGCCTATAATAGCAATCTCTACCTTTACGTGAACAAGCAGTTTATGGCGATTGTGACCGATAGCACCTTCAGTCAGGGGCAAATAGGGGTCATTGCCGAGACGATACACCATTCAACCGAAGTAATGTTTCAGGATGCAAGGGTCTGGAGTTTGAGTACAGTCCCCACTCCGCAGCAGCAGGATACCTATACGAAAGCAACCAGTGGCTCCCCCCTCTTTCAAGATCAGTTGTCGGATGCCACGAATCCTAACAATTGGGACGTCAACAATCAGTGTTACTTTGCAGGCAACGCATATCATGTCACTATTGCTACGAAGAACTACTATGGCTGGTGTGTTCCGAGTGGCATTGTCCAGAACGGCGTTTTTAGTGATTTTGTCTTTCAAGTTCGAATGACTATCATCAAAGGCGACTATGGAGGCATGATCTTCCGCGCCGATAGTACAAATGCAAAATTCTATTACTTCTACATCGGTCGGAATGGCACTTACGTTCTCAACCGTGTTGCTGGTTTTTCTGCTGCAGATTCCAGGGAATTACTCGGCGGTACTCTCCCTTCCGGTATCACTATTGACGCGGGTCAACCTGTAGTAATCGCCGTCATGGCGCAGGGCAGGGTTCTCAATCTCTTCGTCAATAACCAGTTTATTGCCAGTACCAGCGACAATACCTACTTCTCGGGTGGCATCGGACTTGCTGCTGAAGAAGGAAATAATCCTATCGATGTGGCGTTTAACGACGTACAGGTATGGAAATTGTAGGCGTTTCGCTGATACACTGTAGCCCTCTTGCCCACCGCAACGGTTCGAGTCACACACGTGGCAATCATCTATCTAGGACTTTCTCTTGAGCCACCACCGCTCGCTTTGAAGAGGCCAAGAAAGGGGGTTCACACCGTCAAAGCTGCTGCCCCCGGCCCCGTTTGACAGCAACTTTGATAGTATATCGCTAAAAAGGCGCTCTCCATAGAACCCGTTCATGGCTCCCCGATGGTAAGACCCGGGCTATTGAACCTCCAGGCACGCCGAGAAGAAACCTGTCGGCCGCCCGCGTAGGAAAACCTAAAGCGCTGAACGTGCGTGTTAAACTGTTGCATACTGCGTACTCCTCTCGAAGATGATGATTGCCGCGCTCTCGTCTAGCACAATCCCATTCCCGGATTGCTGGGGCAATACTGTCCTCAGCCACACAGCCACAATCATGACAGGTTCGAGTGGAGCCAGCTTCTTTCCGCTCCAGATACCTGTTTGCCCGAACGCAGCACCACCCAGGACAGCATGTGCATCAATCCCAACAGTATTGGAAATTGTGCTATGCTAGAGGCTGGAGCTCATTGAGGCATGGTCAATACATCATCAGGTCGCTTTCCAAATAGATCGGGTGACAATCTAATACTACAGTGGTAAATACCGTATTTTTGTGCTTTGGCGCACCGAAAGGGTCTTGCTCCATGACCATTCTTGCTGTTGGACTCGTCCTGCTTGCCGCAGTTCTCCATGCCACCTGGAATCTCCTTGCAAAGCGGGCGCAAGGCAATGCCTCCTTTATCTGGTTGTATGATGTGCTTGCACTGGTGATCTACGCTCCTGTTGTGTTCGTGTTCATCCTGCTCTCCCCTGCTTCCTTTTCGGTCTGGACAGTTGGGTTTATCATTGGCAGCGGTTTGTTGGAACTCGCCTATTTTCTGTTGCTCCAGCGAGGCTATCGCGTTGGGGATCTTTCGTTGGTCTATCCGTTGGCCCGTGGAACGGGACCACTACTCACGACTGCCGTTGCCATCCTGGTTTTGAAGGAACATCCTACTCCTCTTGCCTTGCTTGGAACAGCATGTGTAGTAAGTGGAATCATGCTGATTGCCTGGGGACCGCAACGTCTGAGTGAGAAACGTTCTCGTCTTGCCGTACTCTATGGCGTCCTCACAGGATGTTGTATTGCTGGATATACCCTGTGGGATAAAGAAGCACTGAGTGTCGGGCATCTTGCTCCTCTTGTCCTGACCTATGGCACCATCTGCCTGCGTGTGCCTGTCTTGACTCCGTTCGCCCTCCATCATTGGCAAGAGGTCCGTTTTCACTGGCGCGTTCATCGTTTGGAAGCACTCGGGATTGCTGTTCTAGCTACCCTCTCCTACGTCCTTGTGCTGACGGCCTTAGTCTTTACCCCTGTCAGCTACATCGCACCTTCCCGGGAAATCAGTGTGCTCTTTGGCATCTTGCTGGGAACGCATCTGCTAGCAGAAGGAGAGACGAAACGTCGGCTTCTGGCCGCTGGTATCATGGTTGTGGGTATTGTTGCCTTAGCACTGTAGCTGAGAACACGGATCAGTGACCTATATAAGGACCGCCTACATGCTTCAAGCAAGCTTTGGCCTGGATAGGTCGCTCTCTGTGTCTTTGCAGTGAGACATATATCTTGGTTCTCCCGCAGGCTCGCTGGTGCGAAATGTGGTAGACTAAAGAACCACACTATGGTTTCTCAATGCGGCACACTATGGTTCTGTCGCAATCCGCAGTGTCGGCAAAAACTATTAACTTTTAACAAGTGGGGAAGTGCCTCGCAGGAAAGCAGAGCAAGCCTGTTAGAGAACAACTCTACGTAAGCTGTATTTTAGAAAGAAAAACCATGCCAACACGTTCAGAAATCCAGGACACGCTGGTCGCCTCGCAGAGGAAAGTCATCGCTTATTTTGAAGGGCTGAGTCCCGAAGCCCTTGAGCGCCCATGTACGGCGAGCGGTGTGCCTGGCGCAGCTCCCTGGCGAGCCAAAGATCACTATGCTCACCTCACAGCAAATGAACAGGGTATTCAGATCCTGTTGCGCCTCTCGCTCACAGGTGGGTCTATGCCAGGCAAGCTGGGCACAATGAGCCTGGAGGAGAGGCTAGCGTGGGCAAACCAGCGGAATCAAACCTATGTGAATGCTCACCATGACGACAGTATGGAAACGCTTCGCGCGCATCTCTCTGCGGCACACCAGGAAACTCTCGATCTGCTTGGGCAGTTCACAGATGAGCAACTGGTCGCACCTCTATCTACATCCTTGATGACGAACATGGATGCAGGCAACTTGTTCGTCGTGAATGCCCAGCATGCAGCGATACATATTACATGGATTGAGGAGGGATTTCGCCAGGGTTTATAAAGGAAGGTGCGTCTTCCTTCCACTTCTGGCGTGAATGGAGAGAGATTAAACTTGAGAACCAGAAGATGGTGTGGTGGGGAAAATCTGGCGATGTCTCGGGAAAAGAGAAGTCGGAGAAGGCTAGCGTGTGTTTGGAGGTGTTCGTGCACAACGAACGGTACATCATGCCGCCGCCGTCAGGTAGTGCTTCATCATAGTTCCACAAACCGCCGATCTCAGTTCCCTGCTCTTAGACCACCGGCTCAAGTCCCTCATCAAGCAGGCACTTCGCGGCAGCCAGGCCACTCACCCCCGCGCCGATGACTGCCACGCTTCGCCGATTCGATGGATGTTGCGCTACTCCCCGTGGTGCCATCACGGTTTTCCTTCCTTTCCCTCGATCTCCTGATACCCATCGCTACTGGACTGGCAGAAGTATAGCATAAAAGGTATGGATGTTGAAGGTGTGGATCTTCACAATGGAACACAAAAAGGCGTTCACGTTAGGAGTGAACACCCTGTAAAATGACCTGGGAGCGGGTTTGAGCAAGCCGTAAGCCGAATTCTGTCCCCGCGCAGTCTCGCGGCTGCGCGAGTGGCAATCATCTCTCTAGGACACCGGTTGCCCGGCGCCTCAAGCGACCAACCCGAAGGTGAACAGGCGAGCAACCTGCGAGTATGTCCGCGAAGCGGACATGCTACTCCTTCTGCTTGGTCTTGCTCCGAATGGGGTTTGCACAGCCAGCCGATCACCCGGCTGCTGGTAAGCTCTTACCTCACCATTTCGCCCTTACCCGGTGTAGCCGACATGCCGGTAATCGTGTCATCGCACGGATGCATAAATTCATGAACTCTGGATTACCGGCATTCCGGCAATACCGGGCGGTATGTTTCTGTTGCACTTTCCTTGAGGTCGCCCTCACTGGCCGTTAGCCAGCATCCTGCTCTCTGGAGTTCGGACTTTCCTCGGACCTCGCGGCCCGCGATTGCCTGTCTTGCTCAAACCCACCACGTTAGAGTACCATATGTTCGCTCCCGCGTCTAGTGGATTGACGTTACCCCTGAAAAAACGGTACAATGGCGTTACTTAATAACTACTTGATAAGTTATCTTACTATTCATTGGTTTTGTTGCAAAGGATCTGGTATGACAACAGGCAGGCGCATTCGCCTCACATCCCTTGCCAGTTGCGCTGGCTGAGCATCGAAGATGGGGCCGGAGGCTCTGGCGCAGGTTCTGCGACCACTCACACTTCATACTGCGTTTCCTGTGCCACCAGCATTGCTGGTGGGATTGAGCGCGGCTGACGACGCGGCAGTTTATAAAGTAAACGAGCAACAGGCAGTTATCAGCACGGCTGATTTCTTTCCGCCGGTTGTTGACGACCCCTATGCCTTTGGAGCGATTGCCGCCGCCAATGCCCTGAGCGATGTGTACGCGATGGGCGGTTCGGTGCTGATGGCTATCAATCTGGTGGCATGGCCCGATAACCTGGATTACGCCATTCTCAGCGAGATTATGCGCGGTGGGTCGGATATTGTCGCGCAAGCCGGAGGAGTTATCGCCGGAGGCCATACCGTGACCGATAGAGAGCCAAAATATGGGCTGGCGGTAACAGGTATGGTACATCCAGAGCATATCTTCACAAAAGGCGGTGCGCAACCTGGGGATATCTTGATTCTGGGCAAGCCTCTCGGAACCGGCCTGATTACTACCGCCCATAAACGCGAACAGGTAACCGAAGATGATTTGCAGGCCGCCATCCAATCGATGATGCAATTGAATCGTGCGGCGAGCGAAGCGTTACAACGAGAGGGTGTACATGCCGTAACGGATATTACCGGCTTTGGTCTGCTGGGACATGCCTGGGAAATGGCATCGCAGAGCCGTGCCAGTATGCGCTTTGCCTTTGATGCTCTGCCACTGTTGCCCAATGCGCGTCATTACGCGGAAATTGGTTGTATTCCTGGTGGTGCGCATCGCAATGAAGCCTATCTGGCACCGCATGTGCGCATTGCTGAACACATTGATATGGTAGACCGTGAAATGCTATGGGACCCGCAAACGTCCGGCGGTCTCTTCGCCGCCATTGATCCCGCACTGTGGCCTGTACTTGCTGCACTTGCGCCAGCAGTAACGTTCTGGCGCATCGGCGAGGTCACGGAACGGGTAACACAAGAGGAACAAGTGTTGTTGGAGGTAACGTAGTGTACGAACAATTGGAAGAGTCGCTCGCTGTGCGTTTCCAGAATCCAGAGTTGCTGGAACTGGCACTAACGCATCGCTCATATATTTACGAAACGGCAGGTGAGGGACGCAGTTCCAACGAACGGCTGGAATTTCTGGGCGACTCTATACTTGCCTTTGTCAGTACTGATTTTCTGTATCGCACATTTCCCACGTTGAGCGAGGGAGAATTAACCGATGTACGCGCTATTCTGGTACGAACGGAGACCCTTGCACAATTTGCGCAAGAGATTTCGCTTGGGAAATATATGTTGATGGGCAGAGGCGAGCAGCATAGTGGGGGCAGTAAGCGTGTGCTGGCCTCAGCTTTTGAGGCAATACTCGGGGCAATTTATCTCGACCAGGGGATTGAAGCGGTGCAACAGTTTTTACTTCATCGCCTGGAGCCGATAGCGCGGAACATCGTCAAGAAGAAGCTCTTTAAAGATAACAAGTCACTATTTCAGGAACTGGCACAGGCGCGTGAGGGTATCACCCCTTCCTATCGTCTTGCCCATCAAGAGGGGCCATCCCACGACCGCGAGTTTACGGTAGAAGTGCTGGTTGGCGGCGAGGTAGCGGGAAAAGGGCATGGACGTAACAAACAAACTGCTGAGCAGGAAGCTGCACTTGCTGCGCTTACCAATCGTGGCTGGCTTTAATAGTTGCATTATGTGGTGACATCGTGGAAAAAGGTGGTTTGAAGATAGGGAGGATATATGCGCTTAGAACACACAGCAAGACCGGAACAAACCTTGCGGGTGAGTGCCAAACTCATCACATCAAGCACGATTTTGCACCTTTCGGCGGATGAATTGGAGCGTGCAGTAAACCAGGAAGAGATAGAGAATCCGATACTTGAAGTGACGGAGCAACGCATTTGCCTGTTCTGTGGTTCGCGGCTCTATGGACAAACATGTTCACAATGCGGGCACCACATGCAACCAACACAACCATTACCCAACCTGAGTGAAGGTTCTACTAATTACGATATCCCCCTGGCAACACTTTCTGGGACGCAGCAGCAATTGTACGACAGTGATAACTATGGTTTCGCCGAGATTGATAGCGACGACGAATTAGATCCCCTGGCAAGCATTCCAATGGGTGAGACGCTGACGGAAGTGCTGCTACGGCAGCTTGAAGCACTGATCGCGCCCGATGATGGGCTGATCGCGGAACAACTGGTGGGCAATCTGAACGAGCGCGGCTATTTAGAGATAAGCACGAGTGACATAGCCACATACCTGGAGGTACCGCTGGAGCGTGTGGAATATGTACTTCGGCAGCTCCATACATTGGATCCGGTGGGTATTGGTGCCCGTAACTTGCGCGAATGCCTGCTTAAACCTTGACGAGGGAACCGTCAGCCGCGCCACCGCCAACAAATATGCCCTGCTACCCAATGGTCGCCTCATCCCTCTATCCGATTTCTTCGATAGTTCGCTTGGCCTCAAAGACATCTTACGCGAACTCATCCAATCCGAAGACCCCAAACATCGCCTCAGCGACGACGAACTGGCAAAACTGATGCAAGCCAAAGGTTATTCAATGGCAAGAAGAACAGTGACAAAGTACCGGGAAGAGATGTGCATCGGGTCGTCAAGGGAAAGAGGGTAAGTTTGCAGTACGCTAGTGTAGCTTCGCAGAAATAGCCTGGCGAGGTATAAGAGTGATAGAATGGAGAGCACAACAAGAAGTGTGCTACTTCCTCACTATCAATCCGCTCAGGAAGTATTGCTTACCATGATATACTGAGGCCACAAATACATACATCGGGAGCAAATAGGATGGTTGAAACTGTTGGTAAACTCAGGAACCTCATGCAAAGTACCTCAGCTACTATGAAAAGGGATGCACTACTTGAAAAGTCCAGATCAAAAATATCGGTGAACCCTGCTCTTGATCGCGCTCTTGTGAGCTTTCAAGCGAATAAAAACACACCATTCTACAGTTGGTTTAAATACAAAGAGGGTTTTTCAGAGTCGCTTGTCACGTATCTCCTGCAATATCTCCAACGTCAACCGGGTGTTTTGCTTGATCCATTTTCGGGTGCAAGTTCATCGCTATTTGCTGCCAGTAATCTTGGATGGCAGGCAAAAGGTATCGAAGTTCTTCCTGTCGGTATTTACGCTTCCAAAGCGCGTTTTGTCGCTCAAAAGTGTGATATTCAGGAATTGCGTAATGCTATTCATGAAATGAAGCAAGTAAATTTCTTAGATTATTATTCGCCAGCATATGAACTTCGGCATATTGTCATTACAAATGGAGCTTTTCCTGTAGCTGAACAACAGCAGTTAGTTGGTTACATAGCCTATTGTCATTGTCATGTTGTAGATGAAAATTTGCGAATGCTCCTGCTTTTTGCGGCATTTTGTGTGCTTGAGTCTATCAGTTATACTCGCAAAGATGGGCAATATTTGCGGTGGGATGTTCGTTCTGGACGCTCGCAAGGAAAGAAAGTTTTCAATAAGGGCTATATTTATCCTTTTCGTGAAGCAATCCATGAAAAACTGAGCCAGATATTGTTTGATTTAGAGATTAATCCTACCCAACACTCGCTGTTTGACAATGAAGATGTGGCAAAAACACATGGAGCAGAGCCACAATTATACGAAGGCTCATGTCTTGAAATTTTGCCAACGATGGAATCCAAATCCATTGATGTGGTATTAACTTCTCCACCGTATGCGAATTGTTACGATTATACACGCACCTATGCTCTTGAACTTGTCTATCTGGGTTGTACTGAAGAAGATGTAAAGCGGCTACGCCAGACAATGCTCTCTTGTACCGTCGAAAATAGAGATAAGAGAAGTACATTGGAAGCGATGTATACTGCCACTAACAGATATCTAGACTTTAAGAGAGTTGATAAAATCTTCCAGCAGCAAGAAGCCCTACAAGAGGTACTGGCTTGTCTTGAAACCCACCGTGAGCAAGGGCAGCTCAATAACTTGAACATTGTGAAAATGGTTCGCAATTACTTTTACGAGATGTGCTTTGTCATCTATGAGATGGCACGCATACTGAAACCAGGTGGAACTATTATCATGGTCAATGATAATGTGCGCTATGCTGGTGAAGAAGTACCCGTAGACCTGATTCTCCTGATATGGCTGAATCCTTTGGCCTAAAAGTAAGACATATCTGGACTCTGGAACGTGGCAAAGGCAATAGCAGTCAGCAAATGGGCAATCACGGACGTTCCGAGTTACGCAAATGCGTGTATATCTGGGAGAAAAGTATCTAACATGCCACAAGCGTCGAATCCACTCCTCATTGAGGCACATCGGATTAATTATCGGCTACGTTCCACTTTTTTCTATCATAAACTGAAAGAGTACAATGTTCTGGCATTATCAACTTTGATTGCGAGCTTGTTTGTCGTTGAACACCTCTACAATTAGGATGAACGAACAAATTGGGGAATTGGCGAAGATGCATTTGAGTATATCAGTCAGCATAAAATCTTAAAGTCGATCCAGGTCTTTTGCCATCCTAAGTTGCTGAGAGAGCATCCAGTATTGTTAGCTTACTATAGAAATATTGCGGCATTGTCTCAAAAATCTGTAGGCTACCTTACAGGCATTTCGATAATAAAATATGAAGCTCGTCCAAATAATCAGCAATCGTTAAGTGACTCACAAATTCTTACTCTTTCGCGTCTTTTTAATGAGCATATCAGCCTTATCATTGATAGCTCAATTCAAAGTTTTACGGAGCAAGAGCTGCAGGGAATGTTGCTTGTATCCACAGGTACGCAGATAGATGGCGCATGGCGTAATGCGATTGGAGAAGAGGCTGAAAAAGTTGTGCAAAGTCTCCTGGTTAAAGAGGCGATCGAACGGAAACTTTTACATTCAGTTCTTCCTCGTAGTGGAGCAAGCGTAGAGCCGTATAATTCAGAGAAACTAGAGGAACTCCTCGGAAATATCAGACTATATCGCGGTGTTATGCTGAGCAACCAGACGTCGTTGCTCTTCTCAAGTGAGCCTGATATTTCTCTCATAGGCAGACAAGGTACAACAATAGGTTTGATTGAGGTGAAAGGTGGTACTGATCCAGTCGGTGCGCTCGAACGATATGGTGCTGCAAAAAAAACGTTTGAACAAACTTTGCGTCGTAGCCCAAAGGCAAAGACAATTCTCACCGCAAGCGGCATTACAAAGGAAGTTCAGGAGCGTATCAGACAAGATACGACAATTTCTTACTACTTTAACCTGACTGAGATTATTACCTCAACAGCAACATATAATCAGTTTATGCAACTGATATTTTCAATGTTGGACGAAGCTATTTAATCCATTTCAACACTCCCGCCTGTCCCATCTGATGGAAAATGCCATTCTTGCCTCTCTGGTTTGTATGCTGTTCCCTAACATCATGCAGTCTAGTCATCTATATGTTACAATATTCGTGGCTCATCGAAATCCTTATCCTCACATACTTACAACAAACACAATGGGGAGGCTGTACTATGATGCACATATCGCGCAAACGAACGGTTGGATTGAGTTCTTTGATCATTGCTGTGCTGACGGTCGCGGTTACGCTTTCCTCTTTTCTCTTGCAGAATACTCCTATATATGCGGCAGGGAGCGCGTATGTGCGCGTGAACCAGGTGGGGTATAGCAATGAGGAGATGAAACAGGCGGTGCTGATGGCAACAGATGTGGAAAAGGGCGCGACATTTAACGTTATCAACACGTCCACAGGGAAGAGTGTCTACTCGGCACCTGTTGGAGCGAGCCTGGGGCGTTGGAGTAGCACCTTTCCTGATACCTATTTGCTCGACTTTACGTCTGTCCAGAAGACCGGAAGCTACTCTATTCAGGTGGATGGTTCGCTGGATGCCAGTTCGCCAACGTTCAAGATAGATACCGGTGCCAATCTGTATAGTGGATTGCTGCCCAATGCGCTGTTCTTCTATCTCGCACAGCGTGATAGCCCTAATGTTGAACACTGGGTAATGAAGCGCGAACCCTCGCACCTCACGGATGAGCAGGCGTTTATTTATGATACGCCAGTCTATAACCATGGGCAAATTCAAGGGAGTTTACATAAGATAGGTGGCCCAATTGATGTAGCGGGCGGCTGGTTCGATGCCGGTGACTACTTGAAATTCGTGGAGACTGCCAGCTATACCGATGCGATCATGCTTTTCGCCGACCGCCAGTATCCCAACCTCTTCGATGGTGGCTCCGCCGATTTCCAGACCGAGGGCAAATATGGGTTGGACTGGCTCCATAAGATGTGGGATAACTCCAGCGAGACGCTGTACTATCAGGTTGGTATCGGCGATGGCAATAAAAACATTATCGCGGATCATGATATATGGCGGTTGCCGCAGGCGGATGACAAGTTGAATGTGAAGCCGGGCGACAAAGAATACTACATCAAGTACCGGCCTGTCTTTCGCGCTGGCCCTCCGGGATCGCTGATTAGCCCCAACCTCGCCGGGCGGCTGGCGGCGGATTTCGCGCTGTGCTACCAACTCTACCATGATAGCGATGCAGCGTATGCCAATTCATGTTTGAGCAGTGCGGAAAACATTTTTGACCTGGCGAAAACCAGCCATGTTGGTCAATTGCTGACTACCGCGCCGCATGGCTACTATCCTGAAACCGAGTGGCGCGACGATATGGAGTTAGGAGCTACCGAACTTTACTATGCGACGGCAATGGGCAATTTGCCAGCGGGCTTGAAGCATAGCGACCCGATGTACTACCTGAAACAGGCGGCACACTGGGCAAATGCGTATATACACGGCCCGAACGATGGCACTGATTCGCTCAACCTCTATGATGTAAGTGGGCTTGCACACTACGGACTGTACAATGCCATCGTGCAGGCGGGCAATCCAGGCAATCTGGATGTGACGCTCAACGATCTGATCAACGACCTGCATAAGCAGTTGAAGAATGGCATGAAGCAAGCGACGAACGATCCCTTTGGACTCGGTGTTGTTTATGGTGGCCCCGATGCCACGCCACATGCCCTGGGCTATACGCTCGAGGCTAACTTCTACGATGAAATGACAGATACTAAAACCTATAAGACCTTTGGTTTGACAGAACGTAACTGGGTATTGGGCGACAATGCGTGGGGAGTATCGTTCATTGTGGGCGATGGTACAACCTTCCCGGATTGTATGCAACATCAAGTTGCCAATCTCGTTGGCTCGTTGAACGGCGAACCGCCGATTGTGCTTGGTGCCACAGTAGATGGCCCGAACTCATTGTCCAGTTTCCAGGGTCTGGGCATACCGAGCGGTGCCAGAAAGTGTCCACCGCATGGCGGCGATCCCTACAAGGTATTTACCGGCAAGGGTGGACGCTACTTCGATAACGTTACAGCGTGGCCCAGCACCGAACCTGCCGATGATTACACGGCATTGGGTATCCTGGTGTTCGCGCAACAGGTGACAGGGAAATAACGGGTTGTTCATGGAAATGTAACACCAGCGTTATTATCTGTAAGGGCAGAGGGGCGCACGATGAGCCGAAGTCGTTGATTGGAGACAGTGTTTACACGACTGATCCGTCGGCAGAAGCTGAAAGTATGGGTTTGCTCTCGATGTCACGCCTGCGTCTGGTGATTCTCGCTAACTGGCTGAAAGCCAGGATTGCCAATAGTGTGAAGACTATCGCCTGCGCGGCATTGAGCAAGAACCCTGTGTTCACGCCAGTTTCCCATATCAACCGCCTTTGCGCATCATAAGGCCACACGAGGGAGAAGAAGATCAGCAGGCCAATGCTGTGAACCACGATGCCTGGCAGAATCGATTTAGTGAAGTAGACCATCGTCCCGAACATCACGTCCACAAAAAAGTACCAGAGCAGTATGGGCCACAGGAAACCTTGTGTCAGGGCATGTGCCGGTGCAATAAGAAGAGTCGCGATCACAATTGCGATGGGGCCGCTCACCTTTTGTTCTAGAATACCCTGGAAATACCCCCGAAAACCAACTTCTTCTGCGAGTGAGGAAACGAGCGATGCCATCACCAGCACAAGTGCTACCGTGAGCAATGGATATCCTGAAAAGTTTTGCAAGTTGCGAGCAGGGATCTTCACAAGTTGGAACAACACGATCCAGTATCCGACCAGAGCCGCGATTGATAGCACACCCGCCAGAACGGCCCAGGCGAATACCGGAGCTGATACTGACCTGGCCCGTAGATAGCGACGTCGCGCTTCCGACGTTCTTTGTGGTCCCCACTTGCCGCCTAGATACAGCCACATCAGCCAGAGGAGAAGAGCCATCACGACGACGGCCCACGGAATGGCCGGGCTGGTTATTACGTTGCTGATGAGTAACACGGTCCAGACGCCTCCGGAGACCACAGTGAGGGCAAATGCCAGAATCCCGGACCACACTACCGCCGGAATCCGGTTGAAGTGGAAATGCATCATGTTCATATCTTTTTGATTAAGATCACCTTACGCATTCTAAAAGTCGGCACTTACTTAAGTATACGTGACCAGTTACATGAGATAGATGGTATGGGAGCCCCAGAAAAAGCCGATTGATGATCTGCCCTTCGGGAAAATCCACCGATGCGCCTGTGGCCTCTGGGTACTATGAATTGCGCCCGCAGGCGCGTAGAGGCGCAATTCATAGTACCCAGGATTTACAGATCTATGGCGGTCAAACCGTGCATACCGAGAGCAAACGAGATCTCACCGCCATGGTGCAAATCATGTTCGATCAGATGCCAGATGACCCATTGCCGCGTAAAGGTTTCTTCCTCTCCATTATCGTCGGTATCATGAAAAATCTGATCTAAATCGGCAATCGTCCAGCGATGAAGCGCATCCTGAATTACCTGCCAGGTTGTTTCCAGGCCGCTGACCAGTTCGGCGGCGGTTCTGGCAGGCTGATCTGGAGCGTCCCACATTCCCAGTGAGGTAAGGTTCTCTTCACCCTCTTTTAGCACGTAATACAGCCATCTGGCACGCGCACCAATGATATGTGTCGCAATCATGCCAATGGAGCGCAGATGTGGTGCTACACGCAGAGTAAGTTGTTCAGGCGAAAGCGGAGCCAGCGCATGAACCAGGTGTTGCTGGTAATTATCCCAGCCCTTGTAGAAAGGTGCGAGTGGGAAAGTATGTTCGGTCATGAATGTTTTTCCTCATTTCTTGTTTGTTAAAGATGTCGTCAGTTACTACATTAACCCTTATCAGATTGATGGCGCAACGCAACCAAGTCGGGATCAGAAAGCGACCACTCTATAAGATGAGGAGCGAGCGTTAACGCTTGCTGTAAGGTCACGGAAGCTTTCTCTAACTGCGTATGAGTCGCGTAAAAGCAGGCGAGATTGTAGAGGACAATCCCTTTCGCGGCTTCCGGCGCCTCAGTTTGAACGACTCTATCAGTCCAACTTTCATAGATGGATGTCGCTCGTGGGAGGCCGTGGCGGTCGAGGTAGTACTGAGCAAAATGGTCTCGAGCATGCTCGTAGCTACTACCCATGATGTCGGTATATAAAGGCTCTCCATCGGGAATCCAGTCGAAACGATTGAAAGCCGTCAGATCTTCTTCTGAGAGTTGATCAACATGTACAAAGAGTTCGTCGTATGCCTGTTCGGACTCAGCCAGAGTATCTGACCAGGTACGATATCGTCGTTCCTCAAAGACGATGGGGTTAAGTTGCTCAAAATTTCCAAAGTCTGGCGCCGTCTCCTGGTTCAGGATGGCTGTCAACTCGAGTACGAGGCGTTGACGCCAGAAAGTCATGTGGGCCACGTGATCTTTGGCTGACCAGTATTCTGGCGTACCGACGGCGGCATATTCAGCAGAGTTCAATTCCTGCACAAAGGCGTCCTGAGCGAGTTGAGCCTGATGCAAGAGATCGAGCAGGACAGGTTTAAAGGGATGTTCGGTCATGGATGTTTTCCTCACTTCTTTCCTGTTAAGGCAATAAGTCACAGGGCATAAACTACCCCGGCAAGTGATCGTTGAGACGTTAAAAGTGGAGGTGATGCACCCGGAATGGACAAACGAAGTAGATGAACTTTGTCAACCAGAAAGTTTGCATCTATTGAAAGCTATGTAAGAAGTGTGAAAACCTGCGAATATTTCAAAAACCGATACGAATTCATTCGTTCGCGAAGCAGCCTATCACACACATAGCCGGTAAGGTGCATAGCCTCATTGAGATGAGTATTTTGTCCATACATTTCTCCTCCTTTCAGCTATGAAGAACGCTTTTCAATAAACTGAGTATATCATGGTATGTGGTACTTTACAACCGACGAATTGCCAAACAGACCACTCCGTTACGGAAGCATTGAGTCTTCCTCTGCTTTGGTATCCTCTCGCTTATTTCTCCTTCTGGTTCTTAGCACGTCGGCCAACCTGAAAGAAACCTGGATCTGATGTGGTAATTCGTTCTCCACGCATGAATCCGATCAGGAAGGAAGGGGTGGGATGACATGATTGCTCGACGGCTTTGATAACTGCCTCATGGTCGTAATCCACGCGCCGTAACTGTATGGTGTAGCCATGTTCATCGGCATCAAGCAGCGCATAGGTCGCCTGTAGACCAGGCGTGACCGGATTGCTGATGCTGCCCAGGTTGATGACACGTCTCTTTCCGACCTGACGATCGAGCGGAACATGGGTATGCCCGACGATAACCAGATCTGCCTCGCAGCCTGCCAGCCGTTTCTCCAGTTGTCCATCACTGTGCGTGGACTGGATGCCAGATCCGTCGTCTCTGCCTGGAGAAGCATGGACACCGAGTAAGCGTGTGCTATCTGGCAAGGTCAAACGCACTTCGAGCGGCAGGTTCACGAGCCAGTCCAACCAGCCAGCGGCGCTGAGATAGCCCCTGGTCCAAGAGAAGCTTCTTACCGCCTCGATGACCTGAGGGAGCAGGGTGGGATCTTGCAGGACTCTCTCCGGCTGGATGGGAAGATCCTCCGTCACCACATAGCGATCCGTGTTCCCACGGGTGAAACTAGCATGAGAGAGGGCCGCCACTTTTTCAAGCGGAGTAACCGGATCATAGCCAAGAGCGGCGAAATCCCCCAACACCCAGTAAGCATCAACCTTGCCCTGGCTCTGGATGTCGGTCAAAACAGCATCCAGGGCGAGAGGATTCCCGTGAATATCCGAGAGGATGGCCAGACGCATAAGTAACTCCTTTGTTTTCTTTTACTCTGATATTGGCTGATCCTGTATTGTATCACGGCATAAAGTAGAGATACTTATTGCGCATCGCTTGGGTCTGTGTTCCCAAGAAGACCCCTCCTGCTGCCGAAGCTATTCTGTTCTCTCCGACAATCTGCTAGCAAAGATACCTGTCAGATGAATTCTACAGCCTAAACCACTCCCCCGGCATCCCCGAACCCAGAACATGCAAATTCCTCATATAACTACTCGCAAACAATGCCACTTCCTGCGCCTTTTTTTCCCTCTCCTCAGTAACATGAGTAATCAACAAATAAACGCTCGCCTGTTCCGGTATCTGCTTCAGTCCTCCTTCTGAACTCGTCATCAGTCGCGCAATCAATAGAGGTGTCAGCATATCACCTTGTCTGTATCCCCAGGACGGCGGCGATGCGTTCCGGGCGATGGGCAATGTCTGCATTCAAGGGTTGATTGATAGCCTCTGCACTCATGACTAATAGCGCGATATTCGTTTGTGGTGGTACAACTGGTTCGTGTTCAGCTGGTGCTTTGATCATGTGATGGCGTGCGCCATCGGCCTCAACAATAACGATATCGGCCCCTCCTTTAGTGAATAGTTCATGTATCTGAGTGGGTTGTAGACCGCTCAGCTTCCCAGCACCAATAGTTGTGCCAGCAACAGTTACGCGATGATACTTTTTCCAGGTATCATTCACCATCTTGAGCATGTTTGGAGTTTCAGCAGCAACAATTAATGCATCGGTTTCACTCTGTCTGGGAATGTAGATATTGGTGGTAGTTGTCGTAACAACACGATTTCCACGCCCGGCTAATTCAGTCGCCAACGTATACATGGTGGTAGTTTTGCCGCCAGCACCCACAGTTGAGATAAGTGGGCGCGGGGGTAATGTAATGAGGTCAGAAAGTAAATGTGCCATGCGCTTCCTTAGATACATTTCCATATCATACAGTATGAACGCTGCAGATACCGATAGAAAAACGATGCGCAATCCGCCGTGGCAGATTCGCGCATCGTTTTTCTATCGTATCTGCAATTTATTCGGCATCGCCGAAGATGGTGTAGTGCCAGCCTTTGCGAGCCTCGCCGCCCAGTTCAATCATCACATGTTTGATCTGGGTGTACTCTTCAAAGGAGTACATGGACATATCCTTACCGACGCCACTTTCTTTATAACCACCATGAGGCACTTCAGAGGTTAGAGGCAGATGGTCGTTGACCCAGACGGTGCCGAATTGGAGCGTGTTGGCTGCACGCATGGCCTTGAAGATGTCGGTTGTCCAGACGGAGGCCGCGAGGCCGTAAACGACATCGTTGGCTTTCTTCAGCACTTCTTCCTCGGTCTGGAAGCGGCAGACGACGACGACGGGGCCGAAGACCTCGTTCTGCACGATCTCGGCATCGTTGCGGTCTTCCGCGATGACGGTTGGCTCGAAGAAGAAGCCTTTTTCAAGGCCAGCAACGGTGGCACGTTTGCCGCCGAGAACGATGTTCGCGCCGTTGCGCAAGGCACGCTCGACAAAACCTTCGACGGTGGCACGCTGCGTTGCCGAGATTAACGGACCCATATCGGTACTTTCGTTGGCGGGATTGCCAACGCGAATTTGACGTACTTTGCTGAGGAACGAGTCCATGAAGGTATCGTAGATGCTATCCTGCACATAGATACGAGTCGCTGCCGTGCAATCCTGTCCAGTGTTGACGAAACCGCCAACGACTGCACCATTGGCGGCGGCTTCGAGGTCTGCATCGCCATAAACGATGAAGGGGGCTTTACCGCCCAGTTCAAGGTGTACATGCTTGATAGTGTCGGCACCCGCACGCATGATATGCTTGCCGCTTTCGGTGCTGCCCGTCACCGAAACCATGTTTACCTGCGGGTGGCTGGACAAAGCTTGCGCGACACCGGGGCCACTGGTGATGATGTTGAGAACGCCGGGAGGCAATCCCGCTTCCATCGCAAGTTCGCCCAGTTTGAGTGTAGTCAACGGGGTCTCGACCGACGGCTTGAGGATGACGGTGTTGCCTGCCGCCAGTGCCGGGCCGATTTTCCAGGCCGCCATCATGAAGGGATAGTTCCACGGGGCCAGCGAGGCTACAACACCTACAGGTTCGCGACGAATAATGCTGGTGTGTCCACCGGAGTACTCACTGGAAGCAGTACCAGCAAGATGCCGGGCGGCTCCGGCAAAGAAATGAAAGTTGTCAATGGCGAATGGGATGTCGCTATCACGCGCCAACTTGATCGGTTTACCGGCGTCCTGCGACTCCAATTCTGCGAGTTCCCCGGCGTGTTCCTCGATCAGTGCGGCCAATTTCTCCAGAATTGCGGAGCGAGCACCGTGGGGCAGTTTGGACCAACGCCCATCGTCAAATGCCTCGCGAGCAGCGGCGACGGCACGATTCACATCTTCGACGGTGCTTTCAGGTACCCGCGCAATTGGCTCGCCAGAGGCAGGACCAATATCGTCGACAGTCTTGCCAGAACTGCTATTGACAAATTCGCCATTAATCAGTAATTTGTACTCAGCCATGTAAATAGCCCCTTTCAGGTTGTCTGAAATAACGAGACTTCGTAGTAAAACGCGCTCAATAATTCGTTTTACGTACTGTTTCCTCGAAATACATACGAAATTATCGTAAGCGGGTTAATATGCTAACGTTATTTTATCACACGAACAGTAGCGGGGTCATAAAAATCCATACTGTACATTGCAATGTACAGTATGGATTTTTATGACCCCGCTACTGTTCGTGTTTCCGTGACATGCATGTCATAGCGTGCAAGTTCCTTAAAGAACGGTTCGATGGGGACGCAGAGTTCGGGGCCAAAGGCACCACGGCGCGTAATCTCGCCGTTTGCCAGCATGTGGCCCGCGATGGCAAGCGGTGTGCCAGTATCGAGTGCGCCCGCGCCAATTCGCCAGCGACGATATGGCAAGACGATCACCTGGTTGGTAATCTCTACCGTTTGCCCATCCGTTTCACCACTGGCAACGATGCGCAATACGTCGCAATCTTGTGGCTCTACCTCCTCGGCTGGCACCATTTCGAGTAGGCGTGCCAGCACTTCGCGGGGCGATACTTTGCCGCCGCGCATATGAATTGGCTCGTCGCTGCCAAAGCCGAGATCTACCAGGAACTTGAGCTTTGTCAGAAAGTCGGTCGGGAAGGCGATTTTGAACGAGACGTAGCGAATACCCTTGTTCTGAAACGAGAGTGGAAACGTTGCGCATTCGGAGTGCAGCGAGTAAATAGCGGTGGCGCGACCAACCGGCAAAGGGAAGATAATCTCTTCCTGTCCCGAAAGTGGTTGCTGTGGATACCACGAGCCGTTCTCAAATACCATTGGCTGTTTGGTGAACTCGTCGAGGATGGTGCGAATCGAGTAGGGTGCGACCAATGGGGCCGTTGAGGGCGTCTCATCGCCGCAACCAAGCTGCACTTTGATACTATGCACACGCTCAAGTTTGTCTACTGCGGCACGCGCAAGGATATTGGTGATGCCAGGAGTACCTCCCATACCGAGAATAGCGGTAATGCCAGCCGCCTCGGCCTCAGCGTGCAATTCCAACAATTTGCGCGACATGTGGAATAGTCCGCCGAGATCGGCATAATGCACCTGTTCTGCAATGCAAGCTCGCAGAACAGGCAGGTTATAGATATATTCAACGGCACTGAGAACGACGTCGGAGCCGCGCAAGAGAGTGCGCAAACGCTCCTCGTCGTTCACATCGATCTGTTGAACATGAAATTTTGCTGCTATGAAGCGCGGCGGCAAGCTCACGAGCGCGTGCCTCGTTGTAGTCCGCGATAGTGATCTGGTCTACATCCTCATATTCGGTGAGGGTGCGTACCGTGACACGTCCCATTGCCCCGGCACCGCCAAGAACAATAATATGCATGAAACCTGCTCCTCGCTTACGCTACCGCGCTGTCGCTATCAGTTGCAATTGAGGCCACAGACTCAGGTATTACCGTAACTTCCTTTACTATCGGTGCCACTGTACCCGCTATGCTTGACATAACAACCTTTCCATGCTGGATTTCCTGGATAGTATCTTCCAGGCGGTTCAGGATGGTATCAATCTCTTCGCGGGTGATGACCAGTGGTGGCTCAACGCGAATGACGCGCGAGTTATTGAGCGTACCAGAGATGAGAACACCTCGTTTGAAGAGGCCGGAGGCGACAGCGTAACCAATATCATCATTGACGAAGTGCTGACCGATCAGCAAACCTTTGCCGGTGATATTTGTGTAAATGTCGCTATGGCGGGCCGCAATCGTGCGCAACTGCTTAATAAAGTACACGCCTTTTTCAGCCGCCTGCTCAGGAATCTTCTCTTCAAGCGTCACGTTAATCGCCGCGATAGCTGCCGCACAGGCGAGCGGGTTGCCACCCGTAGTAGAGGTGTGAATGAACGGGTTACTGTTCATCACGCTCCAAATTTTGGGCGTGGACATAAACGCGCCGATGGGCATGACGCCGCCGCCAAGTGCCTTCGCGGATGTGATGATATCGGGCGCAACATCCCAGTGGTCAACGCCCCACAGTTTGCCGGTACGACCCATGCCGGTCTGTACTTCGTCGGCAATCAACAGGACTTCGTATTCATCGCAAATCTGGCGGAGACGAGGCCAGAAATCATCGGGCGGATCAATCGCGCCAGCTTCGCCCTGCACAGGCTCCATGATTACGGCGGCAATATCGTTGCCAACCTCGCGGGCGATACGCAACTGCTGCTCAACGGCATCGGCATCACCAAAGGGTACGTGAAAAACATTATTATGCAAAGGCATGGCCGGACGACGGAAGATGGCCTTACCGGTGAGAGCCAGCGAGCCGGTGGTTTTGCCGTGGAAACCGCGCACTGAGGCAATGAAGCCGCTCTTGCGTGTATAGAGTTTGGCAAGTTTCATCGCGCCTTCGACGGCCTCTGTACCACTACCAACAAAGAAACTGTACTGGATATCTCCAGGGGTAATTTCCGCCAGGAGGTGTGCGAGCATACCGCGTAAGGGATCGAGGAGTTCCTGCGTCGGCAACGGGCTTTTCTGTAATTGTGCTTGAACGGCCCCAACGACTTTCGGGTGTGCCCAACCGAGGTTGAACAATCCAAAACCACCCAGGCAGTCAATGTATTCACGTCCCATCACATCGCGAAATGTGGCACCACGTCCCGTCCACTCGACTGCCGCGAAGTCGCCTGCTTCGGCGACCGATTTACGATACTCGATAAAACCGCTGTTATAATACTTCGCGAAATTGCTGACGGTGGTCTCAACTAACCACTCAGCCTCGCTCCGCCCTAACTGCTGCTTGTGTACAACATCGAGATATCGTTGAGAATCGTTAAGGGCCTTGAGTAATCCATCGCTACTCATATAAAACCTTTCTGAAAGTTGCGGCCAATTGAATGCATCCCACGCCGGCCCGCCTACCGGTTTAGCCACTATCGGTACAGTTTACCGATATATAAAACATGCCTGTGGTGTGGGTATGATAATACTTCCTATGCTTATCTCTCCTATCCTTCGAGATAAGCGTAGTAAAAAACTAAGGAAGCTTGCTACTGGATAGAATAGTCCTTGCTTATAGAAAGCTTCGGATACGACATAAAAGTCATGAAAAGAAGTCAAAAGCAGAGGCTTGCCTCGTCCTACAAAAGGGGTCAGAACGAGAGCAACATCAAGGAAAGGAGATCAGGGGTAGCAAGTAGACAGGTGGAAGCCCCGAAATACGTAGTATCTCGGTATGTAGCCGCCGTGTTTTTTCCCTGCTATGTCTGTTGCTTTCATGGAAGTACCATGTTTTCTGGAATCCGAACTGAATTATGTCAACGTTCTTACTTATCAGTATAGCCTATGATGAGAGGAGAAAGCAAGGGCTGGGAGAGCGAAAGAGCTGCAATCATTCTTACAGAATAAGGCCGATGCTTCTATCTGCTCTACCAGATTGCCATGTTAATACGCGACCGCCATGCGTGACTCCAGGTAGCGGGCGAGGAGGGCGAGCGGGTAACAGATGCAAAGGAAGAGGACCGCGCCAAAGACATAGATGAACAGTTCGGTGTTGGGGTCTGACGACAACGGACTGGCATATGAGGTGGTCAATTCTTGCAGTTCGATGACGCCCCCGATGACGGAGAGCAGAGCGGTATCTTGTACCAGTGTGATGAAATAATTGGCGAATGGTGGAATGGTGATGCGAAATGCTTGTGGCAAGATGATATGTCGCATTGTCTGGCGAGAGTTTAACCCCAGACTTAAAGCTGCCTCGGTCTGTCCTTTGTCGACGCTTTGAATGCCGGTACGGAAAACTTCGGTCAGGTAGGACCCGTAGTTGAAACTCAGGGCAATTATGCCATAGAAAGCGGTATCGAACGTAAATTGATCGGGCAATACGACTATTACTTTGCAATGCAGTCAAAGCCTGAAAAGCAACATTATAAGGGTCAAAGCCGATACTCGTTAGGACCGCACTGATACCATAGAACCACAATAACAACTGTACGAGAATGGGAGTGCCGCGCACAACTTCAACGTAGACGAGATGCTATCCAACGAAACAGAAGAAAGCGCGATAGACGACCGAGCGCACCTATAAAGCCAAAGATAGTCGCTAATATCATACTGGCAATTGTCAGGAAGATCGTTGTAACCGCACCTTGTTCTACCAGGATAGGAAGATCAAGCGTCACGTACTGACGGTATGAATAGAAATAGTAGACAAAAGCGGCGAGAAATGCCACTAGCAGAATATAAAACAGGTAGTCCAAAATAACGAGCCAGCTTCGTGAGCGGGGTTTTGCCTCAACTTTTGCCAAGGTCTGCTGCATATATAACCTCCTTCTGATTGAATTAGAGTGCTGCACGCAGCCGACGTTCATACCACCGCGCAAAGTATGAGGTGGGTAGGCTTAGCGCGAGATAAAGTATGATCGCGAGCGCGAAATATGGGATGGGATTACTGCCATGACGTTCGCGGTAGATGTCGAGAACAGAGGTAAGTTCAGTACCGGCAATTACACTGACGACCGCAGAATCTTTAAGCATGTAGATAAAGTCGTTGACGAACGGGGGAATCATCAGGGGAATCGCCTGTGGCAAGACAATACGGAAGAAGTTTTGTTGCGAAGACAATCCCAACGAAAGTGCGGCTTCCGTTTGCCCGCGCTCAACGGAGAGAAAACCAGCACGGAAAACTTCTGCCTCATAGGCGGCATAGTTTAACGAGAGCGATGCGATACCCGCCGTCCAGGCATTATCATATTGCGCGACATTATAGATTGCCAGCAAAGCGCTCAATCCATAATAGATGAGAAATATCTGCGCAATCATCGGTGTGCTGCGTATAACCTCAATAAAAATACGGGCTGGCCCCCGTAGCCAGACAAAATGCGAACTGCTCATCAGAGCAAGAATGAGACCAAGCAGCAGTGCCAGAGGAAAAGAGGAGGCGCAATAAATGATGGTATTTTTTGCGCCATCGAGGAAATCGGGCAATGCCTGGAGGATAAGGTTCATACATCCGTCCTTATTGAGTTCTAATGGCGACCGATGGATTGTGGATGGTGACCACAAGGGTCGCCACTATAATCCACCGGTTGTTATCCACAGGTATTTACTACAATGAGATGATTGTGACGAAATATCCTGCAGCACTGCTTTACAGGGTACCCAGGGCAGCCTGATCGCTATTCCACATCTTCCATTTACTGTAGATGCGGTGAAGCGCGCCATTCTTCTTGAGAACGGCAAAGCACTGGTTGATTTCCGGCAGGAGTATTGTTGAGTTCGGGTTACTCTTGTTGAAACCAACATAGTAGTTATCTTTATAAATGGGATTACCGAGCAACTTTAATTGTGGAATCGCTGTTGCGCCTGGGCCGCTACCGAGAATATAGTAGGCGGCAATGGGACTATCCAGGAAGAAAGCGTCGAGCTTGTTCTGTACGAGGTCAGAGAAGGCGATGTTGCCGGCATAGGCCTTGATGTTGATTTTCTGACTGGCATTTGACACCGAACTATTGTAATCATCCATGATGGTCTGCGCTAAGTAACCGGAACCGGTACCGACTGTTAAGCCAGCCAGTACACTGACATCCTGGGGATCGGGCGTACTATCGAAGCGCGTGTCGTTTGCCCGAATGATAATCTGCTGGCCGTAGCGGTAGTAAGGGTCGGAGAACAGTTCGGTTGTCAGGCGATCAGCCGTTTTCTCCCAGCCGTTCATAACCATATCGATCTGATTAGCAAGTAGAGCCTGCTCCAGGTTTGAATAACAGACTTCGACTTGCGTTTGCCGGATAAGCATGAGTTTCGCCATCTCTTGCGCAATCTCGACCTCAAAACCCACCAGATTATTCGGGTTGCTAGGGTCTTTAAACACATAGGGAGCCCCACTCACATAGTCCGCACCCCATTGCAACAATCCTGCCTTTTTCAAGCCGTTACTGGGTACTACAGTTGCACCGGCAGCCGCGGTAGGTGCGGCAGTCTGCGTTACATTGCCGCCGCAGGCTGCGAGTAACGCCTCTAACGTTCCACCAAAGGCAACAAGGCCACCAACTTGACCAGTACGCTTGAGAAATGTTCGCCTGTCGAGTTCACTGTCCATAGGAAATAATGCCTTTCTGTTTGAGCTTCCTGAGAAATAAGTTCATGGTCTATGGCAAAACGGAGAGAACGCGCTCCAGGAACGCTTGCGTGCGCCTCTCTCGAGGGTGTATAAATAGTTCTTCCGGGTCGCCCTGCTCGACAATCACTCCATCTGACATAAATACCACGCGATCCGATACGTCCCGCGCAAACTGCATTTCATGCGTCACAACGACCATCGTACTTCCTTCATAGGCGAGGTCTTTCATGACTTTGAGTACCTCGCCCACCAGTTCCGGGTCAAGGGCCGATGTTGGCTCGTCAAAGAGTAGAGCCTTCGGTTGCATCGCCAGCGCACGTGCAATGGCGACGCGCTGCTTCTGTCCACCGGAGAGACGGCTGGGATAGGCATCGCGTTTTTCCGCCAGGCCAACTTTCGCCAGCAATTTTTCGCCAAGCGAGACCGCTTGATCTTTTGGCAATTTACGTACCAAAAGCGGAGCCTCAATCACATTTTGCAACACCGTCATGTGTGGGAACAAATTGAAGTTCTGGAAGACCATGCCCAATTCAGCACGAATTGGGCTGAGTTGCTTTGTCGAGAAGTTGGGATCGAGCCTGTGTCCATGGATAAGGATTTCACCACTGGTAGCTTTTTCCAGTCCATTGAGGCAACGAATGAGGGTACTTTTGCCGGAGCCGCTGGGACCGATCAAGGCGACGACTTCGCGTTTATGCACCACAAAATCAATATCCTTGAGGACGTGCTTATCAGCGAAATACTTGTTTAACTTGGTAGCACTGATGATCACTTCGTCCTCAACAACGTTGATGTTCTGAGGTAGACTACCCGAATTGGGGACAACAAGAGCATCGTTTGCGCTTAGTTGTTCGGAGTCCATTGAAAGCTCCTTTACGTATTAGATTGTGCAACCCGGCAGATAGGATGACAATAGCAATGCAGTCTCAAATATTGCAATAAGTATATTCATCCTTATGGTCCATGTCAAGCGTTTTCGCTCGGAGACCCGGTATTGGGTATATACCTTATACGAGCATTATGGCGCACGATTTCACAATCTTCTTCTCACATACACAAGAAGTACTATGCCAGTGCTTGCAAGACTAGAGGAAGACAGCGGCAATACGGTACTTTTCTCAAATGTGTAAATACCTTCATCGCTGAAACGTGTTACCCGTATTGTAAAATCTATTTTTTCGGATATCGTTCCTTGTAGCGAGGAGTTGAGTTGTACATGAGGCCTGTAGAAGATGTGGCGATAGTGATACCAGCGTTGGATGAAGAGGCTGCGCTCCGCCAGTTACTGCCAGAGATTCCACAAGATTTCGCTCGTTGGGTTATTGTCGCGGACAATGGCAGTACCGATGCCACGGTTGCCGTTGCCAGGGCGGCGGGTGCGATTGTAGCGAGTGAGCCGAAACGTGGGTATGGGTGCAACTGCCTGAAAGGATTTCAAACGGCTTGCGCTCTTGGTGCCGACATCGTTGTATTTATGGATGGTGATGGCAGTGATGACCCCGCCGATCTCCCTTCAATGCTTGCACCGATTAGCGAAGGCCGCGCAGATATGGTGATTGGCTCGCGAGTCGGCAAAAGCTCCGAGCGAGGTGCGATCCCTCCTCAGGCTCGTTTAGGGAACTGGCTGGTGAGCCGTTTGCTCCAATGCTTTTATGGCGTGCGTCTCTCTGATATCGGCTCATTTCGCGTTATCCGTTGTTCCGCTTTGGAGGCATTGCATATGCAAGAAATGACCTTCGGCTGGCCGGTGGAGATGCTGGTCAAAGCGGCAAAGGCGCATTATCGCATTCTGGAATTGCCCATTCACTATCGTCGGCGCAGCCACGGTCGCTCGAAAGTTGCGGGAACGATTACTGGCAGCATGAAAGCGGCCTATCATATGTTGCGCACGACGCTGCGCTATGTTGGTAATAGTAGAAGGAAACACACAGAGCATCATGGGGAACCTCGACGGGAACATCAATACGATACCGCGCTTGTAGTAATAGCTCGTTACCCAGAGGCGGGAAAGACAAAAACACGATTGGCTCGCTCAATTGGAGATGAGGCGACAATGCGACTCTACTCCGCGTTTCTTACTGACATCGCTCAACGTTTTGCGGGCCAGGAGTACGACTTGCACTGGACATATACGCCTACGGATGTTGACTACAATGCATTTATCGCAACGCTCGCGCCTGAGTTTGCATCTTCAATGACCTGTTTTCCGCAGCAAGGGGCTGATCTGGGCGAACGCTTGCTCCAAGCGTTTCAATGGACGTATGAACAGGGATATCGGAACACGGTTCTCATTGGTTCGGATTCGCCCCATATCAGCCGTGAAATCATTGCCAATGCACGTACCGCGCTTAATGAAGCGGATGTAGTACTTGGCCCAGCCGATGATGGCGGCTACTATTTAATTGCGATGCACCAGCCACACGATGTCTTTCGTGGCATCCCCATGAGTACCAGTGTCGTAATGCAGAGAACGATTGAGCAGGCAGAGCGTCAAGGCTTAACCGTTCAATGCATCGCCCCTTTATTTGATGTTGACGAACTACCCGACCTGCAGCGTTTAGCACAGCTATTGGAGACAGATAGTCGCCTGGCACCTGCAACCGCCGCCCAACTTGCTAACACGAGGAGCATTTATGGCAACAACATCTATCGCTAATTTGCCCCGCTCAATTTATATTGAGCCGACCAGCCGTTGTAACGAATTTTGCCAGCAATGCCCGCGGACACTGCTCTCACGCGAAGACGATCGGGATTTGAGCTTCGATAAATTCCGCTACATCGTTGACCAATTTCCCGTGCTGGAGCGCGTCGTATTGCATGGCTTAGGGGAACCATTGCTCAACAAAGAGTTGCCACGCATGGTGCGCTATCTCAAAGATCGTGGCACTTATGTCGTGTTCAACTCGAATGGTATCGCCCTCACCGCCAAACGTGGCCAGGCACTGATTGATGCGGGGCTTGACGAATATCGTCTCTCGATGGATGGCTCAACGCCCGAAACGTATGCAATGGTGCGTGGCGTGGATGCTTTCGACAAAATATGGCGCAATGTGAAAGCATTTATTGAAATGCAAAAGGCTCAACAGGCAACTAAGCCTGCCGTCTCGCTCTGGTTTACGGCGATGCGCGAGAATCTGCATGAATTGCCGGGTTTGATAGACCTTGCAATGGCAAACGGCGTTCGGGAGGTCTATATGCAACGCCTCGTCTACTTCGAGGAAGGTCTGGCTCATTCGAAACAGGCACTGTTCCGGCGTTCCACTGCCGAAGAACTGGCGATTGTGCGCCACTGTGAGGAGATGTGCAAGGAGCGCGGCATCACCTTCAGGGCGGCAGGTTCCGCGACTCCCTTAGAGAGTATCGTGCGCGATTTTGGCAGCCGACCCTGGTCCGGCTGCCAACGTCCGTATACGCTCACCTACATTACCTCCAGCGGCAACGTGCTTTCCTGTTGTTTTGCCCCCTTCGGTCACAAAAGTGCTAGAGAATATAAAGAGGAGCGCGTGCTGGGCAATGTGTTTCAAGAATCTATCGCCGATATCTGGCGTGGTGAACGTTACGAGTCCTTCCGCCATGCATTTGAAAGCGATCACCCGGCAAAACATTGCGCACAATGTGGCGTCAACTGGAGTTATTAAAGAAGAGTGAGGCGAATTTCTAAAAGAAGAAACTGCGAAATGCAGACATTTCGCAGTTTCTTCTTTTAGAAATTCGCCTCACTCTTCTTTATTGTTCGGGCTATTCTTCCTCTTCTGCGAAGGCTTGTTCGATGCAGATTTGCGCGGCCTTTTCGGTCGCGGCTGAGCAGTGGAAGTATTTTGCTGCTCTGCTGCGTCCGTGGACTGCGCTGCTTCCACCGGCGGATTCGCTGCCGTTTCAGGAGTTTCGACTGTCGCTTCCTGTGCTGTCGTCGGCACATCCACATTCACAACTTCTGTAGGTGTTTCTAACGCATCCGGTACACTCACATGTTCTGCTTCTGCTGCCGCTGCCGTCTCAGGTTCGTCAGGCACATTCTCCAGTGCTTCCGTTGGCAAAAGTAGCTCGGCGATGCTTGCCTCTTCCACCATTTCCGGTCCGATTTCATCCTCTAAATCTTCTCCTACAGGTGGTGCTGGAATGATCATGCCACTGGCACGGTTGCGCCAGCGTTCGAGACGTTGCATCCCTTTGTCGGTTTGCACTTTGGAACGCAAGCGGAAATATAATACAGTACCCAATATGATCGTTTCACCAATACCCGCTCCGGCGGCAGCAAGCGGGATGGAGAGAATGACATGCGTTCCGGTAAGGGTTCTGAGTAACAGGATGATCAAGCCCCAGCGGATGCCAAGCGCAACAATATTTGTGAAGAGCGGCGTAAGCGCATCTTTCATGGCGTAGAAGACAACCAACAGTAGAGCTGCTGTTACCAGGCCGGGGAGCGCAATGGCATAGCCCATTAGTGCTGTACCCGTAACGGCGGAGGAATGTTTGCCGAATGCTCCATGCTGATAGAGCAAATGAATGAGTGGTTTGCCAGCTACATAGAGAAAGAGCGAAGCAAGGATGGTCAGCGCGACTGCCCCAGCGATAAGTTTGATCACGTTTGTGCGAAAACGCACAAAGCGACCATTCATAGCAAGGGATGTCAGCAATGGGAGAGCGGCAGTGCCTATTGCCAAAGCGATCAGTGTCTGTGGTACCGAAAAGAGCAGGTGCGCATTGCGTTGGGCCGCCAGACTGGCTTTATCAGGCATGTACGAGATAAACGCGGTATCTACGATAAAGCCGGTCGAGGCGATTGCCACGGAAAGCACATTGGGGCCAAGCAGGCTCAACACTTCGCGCAGGCCGGGATGTTTGAGATTCCAGATAAACGAGTAGCGCACGCCTTGCTTGATGAGGCCAGGTATCATCACCACAATCTGGCAAAGGGCAGCGGCGATAACGCCAAATGTTGGACCATAGATACCAACGCTGGGAACAGCCAGTGTGACCAGTAAGCCACCAATGAGGCCAACATTGTAGACGGCAAGCGATAATGCTGGCAATAGGAATTGCCGCTTGCTGTTCAACATAGCGGTAATCACTGTACCTACGCCCAAAAACAATGGTTGGAGCAACATAATGCGCGTTAATGACGTGGTGAGTGCCTGTTCGCTGGGAGAATAGCCTGGCACTAACAGGTGACTAACAAACGCCGGCGCAACAAATTCGGCGATCAGTGTGAGAATGGTCAGAGCGACCAGCAACAAATTGAAAACGAGGCTGGCAAGACGCCATGCTTCGCGTTGCCCGTGATCTTTTTCGTAGGAGATGAACACGGGAATAAAAGCATGAGAAAGCGCACCGCCCGCGACGAGATCAAATAGCGTCTCAGGAAGGCGAGATGCCGCATAATAAGCGTTCGCCTGCGCATTTGTACCGAAAAGTGCATCGAAGATTGTTTGCCGTATGAGACCCAGGCCACGAGAGGCCAGGTAGCCTGCTATCAACAAGAGCGCGGCTTCGGTTACACTAAATTTCCGTAATGAGATGCCCCCCGGACGAAAGTTCTTTAGATCAATTTTGAATGCGTTGCCAGACATGCGAAGCAAGCTACGTGGCTGCTTTGAGGAAACTTCTGTCCCGGTGGGCGTAGGTGGTGGCCCAGCTTGCGTCTCAATAGCAACGGCAACCATCGTTGATGAATTTTTTGCATCTTCTGTTTCGGTTGAAATGGTCGGATTCTCCTCTTTACGCTGGCAATCATACAAAGATATTACAGGCTCCTCATTGCAGAGAATTATAGCAGTCACGCTATCCAATGGCCAAATTTGTTCCAAAAAGTACCATGTCAAATCCCTGAAAGAGGGAACAGGGCACCTCCCTTGCGGCAATCCTGTTCCTTCAATACGGTATGCCACTCCTCCGAAGCAGGATTACGCGAAATGGGCCGTGTAAAACGTTCAGATTAAAAAATGCATGTCTAGCCTATATGAGCTATCGTACAGCGTATCTCTATTGGCAACGCAGCGTTTTTACTGTACATTATACTTGTGTTTTAAGCACAATGATGAAGACGCAAATGGAACGCTTTATTGTCAGCGTTGGTCAGAATGTAACGAAAGGTCAGGTCCTCGGCTATGAGGGCAGCACTGGTGCCTCAACGGGGCCACACGTTCATTTTATGGTGCTGGTAAACAATATCTGGGTAAATCCGGTACTCTATGTACAACTTCCCTGACATCCGCAAAAACGCTGGTAGGCCGCACACCTCTCAGAGGTGTGCGGCCTACCAGCGTTTTTGCGGATGTCAGGTTTGCTATGCCTGAATGCTGGTTCTGGGACGACGGCGGCTGATAGAACCACCTTTGCGACCAGCGGCTTGTGCCTCTTCGCTCGTCCACTTGTGCGCGGTACCCATTGCATGAGCAGCTTTCCCACCCTTGCTGGCAATCTCGCGCTTTTTCTCAGGACTCATTGATGCGAAACCACGACCACGACCTTTTTGCATTGTTATTCTCCCTCTTTGTTTGGTTGGTTCTTTCGATCCTCATCCAGTTTAACAACTGGATGCAATATGCAGGTTTTCAACTACTTTACGTACTACTTACTTTGTTTATGTGTGATAGGATATGGAAAAATATCGCTCACTGACTTGCATGTCAGTGCAGATCCTCCATATGGTTGGCCTGTCATTCTTCTATGGAAGTAGTGGCGAGTACATATCACTATCGCTATTAAAAGGATAACAGAGGATTCTTGTGCGATACAAGTCAACAATAAAAGACTCAGCATTTTCTAAGGTTGGTTCAGCTTTTTCTAAGGATTGCTGAGCTTAAGAGCGCAAAATATGCACGTAATGCTACGCGAGTCTTTTTATCAGGTTCACCATATCGTCAACGGCGAATGGCTTTTCAAGTAATTCAACATGCATATCGCGTAGCTCTTCATCATTAATGAAGCTTGCGGCAGTTGTTAAAATAATAGGCAATGAGTGGTAGGTTTCCTGCGCTCTCAATTGACGTATAACATCGGTTCCAGGTATCGAGCCAGATAAACGCCAATCAACGATGAGCAAATCGAGTGGAGATGCGTTTTGCTTTTCTGCGGCGGTAAATAAAGCATCTAAACATTCATCGGCGTTGGAATAACTAATGGCAGTATATCCTGCATCCTGAAGCACAAGTAGGAGCATCTCCTGGATAGCTGTATCGTCCTCAAGCAGACCGATTTGCATGGTTCTATCCTTTAACGATGAAATTTTATTATAGTGACACTATAACAAACCCAACCGCTTTTAGCAATACCCAATGTGACAATTTCAGAGTTTACTCATGTTCCATGCACGAATTACCCAGTTATGCCAGAGCCAATTGACGCTGAACGCCTTTACGGCGTCAATATGCAGCCCCGCTTGCGAGCAAAATTCCTGTGCCTCATTCAGCGTATAGGCACGAACATGCCCACCCTCTATCCGCCGTGCAAGCCACTCCATAATCGCCCAGGGGAATGGTGGTTCGCGCCTGGCATAATCCTCTAACACCATCTGCCCACCAGGGACAAGCAATTGTTTTAATCCTTTCAGTACCTCTACCGGTTCCACCATGTCATGCAGGGCATTCGTACAGGTAATCAGGTCAAAGGTTTCAGGTTCATAGGAGAGACCCGCCCTCTCACCTGGACGCACGGACGCACGCTGCAATGTCACCTGTGGATAGTGTGTAAGTGCGGCTGACGCTTGTGCCAGCATGTCACTGCTGGCATCTACGCCATACGTCTCTATATGCGGCACCCGCTTAATGATTTCTTGCAGCAAAAGTCCTGTTCCACAGGCAACATCCAGGACACGCAGTGGACGCTTCTGTTGCTCAGTATCGTTAATCATCGTCAATGCCATTGCCAGCGAGCGTTCTGTGAAGGTACGCCAGCGCACGTTGTAGCGCCGCGCACGTCTTCCCATATAATAGGTATTCATCGCCGTCCTTCAACTCAGTTTTGCCAGAATATCTTGTACTATCCATCATAGGTTATTGTTGGGCATCTATACAATGGTATAGTCAGTCTTCAATGGCTGAGGGCATCCTTTGTTCTCAGGTATTTCAGGTAAAGGAACTTCATTTGACCGCTGAATTGGCAAAAGGCAGGTGATACTGGTTCCCTTACCTTCATTGCTGTGCAATGTGATGCTGCCACCCATTGCTTCTACCAGTTTATACGTGATGTAGAGCCCTAAGCCCGCTCCTGGAACATCTTGTGTCTTAGGATGTTCCAGCCGATTAAAAGGCTCAAACAGGTGGGGTTGTTGATGAAAGGGAATGCCGATGCGGGCGTACCCCCTTCCTGCTCCAGAACCGGAAAGCGATGGCTTATCCAATGAGAGCAATGAGACATCCACCGCTCCAACATTGCCAATACCCAATATTCAGATTGCCTCTTCGCGTACCAAACTCTCTTCACTTTCGTTCGGCATTATCGCCATTGCCCTGATTGTTCTGTTGCTTATCATTGTGGGCCTACTATGCCTTTTCGTTTTCTGGAACCATAGCCATCAAGCATCTATGACCTTGCCACTTCTGGCGTATATGAAAACCCCGTAGTTACCATGCCCCTTTTTTGTGAAACTATGTAGCACTACTTAAGAATCAATAGTTCATGTACACAGAAAGATTTGTGGCCGCCGGGCCACAAATCTTTCTGTGTACATGAACTATTGTACCTGTTGTACCGGGGCAGCGGCTGGCACAATCGGCACAATGGGCAGTACGACATAAGAAGGATGTTGGCGGTCGTGCAAAATGATCTGGTGAGCTACTGCTAGCTCAGCATCGGCACCGAAATCGTGGCCGGTATTGGGATTGCGGTCCCACCGTGGGAAGTTGCTGCTCGTCACATCAAGGCGAATGCGATGCCCCGCCTTGAAGACATTGCTGGTGGCCCACAGGTCGATCTCATATTCGTAAGCGGTGCCTGGTTCGATAAGAGACGGTGCCTCGCCTTGCGCGAAGTTGCGATAACGTGCGCGGATAATGCCATCGGTCAGGTTTTGCGCATAGCCGTTGGGGTGGACATCTACCAGACGCGCCACGAAATCGGTATCGGGTGCGCTTGACGCGGCCCACAGGTGGACGGTGATGGGGCCAGTGACCTCTACATTCTGCTCCAGTGCGGGAGTCGAGTAGACCAGCACATCTTCACGCATCTCAACCGGCGTCTGGTCAAACGGACCGGGGCGATACTCCGGCGACATCAGTAGCGCACCGCCGCGAGTAATGACAGGATTGGCTGGATCATAGTCATACTGGTCAAACGCCTCGTCTCCCGCTTCCTCGGTGCTGAGTGAGCCGTTGCCGCGAAGTGTGTTGGCCTGGCCACTGCTATGCAGGTAGTAGCGCGTATCCACGGCGCGTGCAAGCGGCCACTCTTGTTCGTCTCGCCAGACGTTCGCGCCCATCACGAACAGTTTGATCGGTGCCTCGCGCAACATACCAGTATCAACACCCTTCATCCAGTGGTCGAACCAGCGTAACTGCATACTTCCAAAGTCAATTTGCAAATCTATTAGAGCAGCCGAGGAGGCGAAGCCAAAATTCATCTCACCGATCGGGTTAGTCACGACGCCGTGCGCCCACGGGCCAATCAGCAGCTTGCTTTGACGTGCCTCCGGCGTAGCTCCCTGTTCGCGCATCGCGGTGAAATTGCTGATGGTATCTTGCAGGAAAATATCATACCAGCCGCCAACATTCAACGAAGGAACCGTTACGTTCTCATGCTTGCCTACAATGGTCATCGGGTCCGTCAATTCGCGATCCATCGGGCTTGCTATCGCCTCAAACACATTGGGTGCGATATCGTGCCGGGTAATTGGAGCGAATTCCCGTAGTGGCAACGCCCAGTAACCCGCCGTGCCAAGCGCATCCATATCCTTTGCCAGCATATAGATAGAGCGTCCCAGTGCCTGGGGATTGTCACGATGGCGGCGTATCATCACGTCAAGGCCCATCATTAAATTCCAGCTCCCGGCAGAACCAAGTTCTAACGCTCCTCCGCGGAAGACGACGCCATTGAGCGGATCGTTCCAGGTGATAAACGGCACCATTGCCTTGAGGGCCGGTGGATTCAGTACCGCCGCCGACCACTGCGTGAAGCCATAATAGGAGGCGCCATACATGCCAACGCTGCCATTGCTAAAAGGTAATTGCGCGGCCCACTGGACGGTATCGTAGCCATCGGTTGCCTCGTTATTGAAGGGAACCCATTCACCCTCGGAGGTCATGCGGCCCCGCGTATCCTGCACAATCACCACGTAGCCGCGCCGCGCAACTTGTGCGGGATCTATCACAGAAGTTCCCCCAGGAAAATCTTTCCCATACGGTAATCGTGTGAGCAGGACAGGCCATTTCCCCTCGCCCACCGGCCTGTACACGTTAGCCCGCAGCGTAACGCCATCGCGCATTTGTGCTGGAACATCAAAATCTACGGTGATTTGTTGACCTATTTGCATCGCCATAAAGACAAACTGCCTTTCGTTATTCGTTCTCTAGAGAAACATGTCACGTCTCCAGCTATCATACAACGTGAGAACAGCGAGTGCCAGTTATGGGGTATCCGTCATTTGTTGTATCGTCAGAACGTTTTCCATCATTCCTTTTCCAAAACCATAAAGCACGCTCGGAAATGCTGTCAATCCCGACTTGACACCTCTCCAATCCATTGGCTATACTCTCACCATACCGTCATGGAACGACTTTCCACTCTATAGAACAAATTCAGAAACCAGGACGTGGGTTTTAGAGGAGTAGCGATGCGACATGGAGAATTGCCGGATGGCAACGGCGAAACGACAGTACAGATTGTCCATCGTATTGCCTGTGTATTACGCGCATTTGATAGCCGTAGCTTGCTGGGCATCACGGAGCTTGCGAGTATGACGGGCCTGCCCAAATCCACGGTACATCGTCTTGCTACCGCGCTAGTAAACGAGGGATTATTGATGCAGGATGAGGATAGCCACAAGTATACTCTCAGTCTGCGCCTGACCGCCTTTAGTGCCAATATTCTCAGTTCTCACACGGTACGCAAATCCGCCCTACCCCTACTGATGGAGTTACGCGATAAAACGCATGAGTCTGTTCATCTCGCGGTACTGGAAGGTATGGAGGTCGTGATTATTGCCACAGAGGATTCGTATTTCTTTGTGCGGGTCGTCAATGTACCGGGACAACATTTGCCTGCACATGCCGTTTCGACCGGTAAAATATTGCTTGCTTACCAGTGGGATGTGCGCCTGCGTGAAATTCTCACGCACACCACGCTGACTCGCTATACTGAACAAACCATTACCGATCCGCAACTCCTGTTGGATGAGTTGCGCAAGGTACGTTCACAGGGTTATGCTATTTCCTGTGGCGAGTTGGAAGATGGCATTGATGCCGTAGCCGCACCAATCTTTGATCATCTCGGCACGATTGTTGCTTCCGTCTCGATTGGTGGGCCGAGTGAACGTTGCCGTCCAAAACAGGCAGAATTGATCGCGGCGGTTGCACATACGGGCCAGCAGATTTCACAGGCGTTGCGCTATGTGGGTTGGCATTGAGCCAGCAACAGAATAGAAGAGACGATGGTACGATGGTAGAGAGCTTGCACAACATACACGATATGCGCGATATACTGGTTGCGGTTAAAGGCGCGGGCGATCTTGCAACGGGCGTCATGCATCGCCTTGCGCGAGCGGGTTTTGCGGTAATGGCAATTGAACTGCCGAATCCAACAGTAGTGCGTCGTACGGTAGCATTCGCGGAAGCTGTCCCGCTTGGAACCGTAACAGTTGAGGGTGTAACCGCTCAAAGAGCGGATTCGCTCGCAGAGATTCACGCAGCCATTGCAATTGGTCGTATTCCTGTCGTCGTTGATCCCCAAGGAAAATTGCTAAAGCGTATGGCACTGACAGTACTCGTCGAAGCGACGCTCTCGAAATACAATAGTGGTGTGACCATCCATGATGCTCCCATAGTGATCGCGCTCGGTCCCGGCTATGAAGCGGCTGTGGATGCCCACGCGGTGATCGAGACAAACCGTGGCCATAACCTGGGTCGCGTTTATTTGTCCGGCTGCACGGAGCCGAATACTGGCGTTCCCGGCGCCATCGGCGGCTATACGATTGAACGGTTGTTGCGTGCGCCCTGTGCGGGTACACTATATGGTACCCGCCAGATAGGCGATATGGTACAGGCGCACGAAACAGTTGCACTTGTAAAAAACGCGGAGGGAGCATCTGTTCCCGTTGCGACCGCGATTACAGGTATCTTACGAGGACTTGTACGCGACGGCCTCCCTGTCTTTGAGGGCATGAAGGTCGGCGATGTTGACCCACGCGCCGCCCGTGAACATTGCTTTACAATTTCAGACAAGTCACGTGCCATTGCCGGTGGTGTGCTGGAGGCGATCTTGTACCTGCTGCATGAGACCTGATCAGGGCAATCTCATTTCGATGAAAGAATGATCGTTTATGCTCAAAATTACAGCCTATCATTGTCCTACAACATTGGAAGAAGCCGTGCAATTGTTGGCAGGTGAAGGCCGTACCGTTATCGCGGGTGGCACAGACTTGCTGGTCAATCCGCGTTATATGGTTGGGGTACAGGAGGTTGTTGATATTCGCCGCCTGGACTTGAACTATATTCGCGAAGAGCAGGGCTGGTTGCGTATTGGCGCAGGTACCACCATGCGAACTGTTGCGCGGAACCCAACTGTCCAGAGGCTTGCACACGGTATTCTGGCGCGGAGTGCCGCAGTATGTGGCTCGCCCAATATTCGCAATATGGCAACGTTGGCGGGCAATGTTGCCTCCGCGCTTCCCTCCGCGGATACATTGCCATCATTACTGGCACTCGATGCCCAGGTTGTGCTTGTGGGTACGCGGGGAGAGCGGATCGTGCCGCTAACGACGTTTTTTGTTGGCCCCGCGAAAACCGTGCGCGAACATGAGCTGATCCGCGAGATACGCATCCCCGTGCCAGCAACGACGGAAGATATGCATGGGGGTTTTTACAAACTGGGTCGCACGGCGGAAGATATTTCGGTAGTTAATACTGCGACGGTACTTACCATGCAAAATGGTACTATTACAAACGCACGCATTGTGTTGGGAGCGGTGGCACCAATTCCCTTGCGTATTTCGTCAGTGGAAGAGGCACTTAGCGGCCAATTGCCAACTGAAGAGCTATTTCAGCACGTCGCCGCGATTGTGCGTGCGGAGGTGCGCCCCATCAGCGACCAGCGTGCCTCAGCCGAGTACCGGCGACGTATGAGTGGTGTGGCTGCCGTGCGTGCATTACGACAGGCGGCGGGATTTGCCCCGCGTGGAGAGGAATGGCACCATGCCTGAACAAGAGGATCAAGAAATACAGCTAACAGTGAATGGGCGTGTAGTAAAATGGCGCATCGAGCCTGGCGAGACATTACTGGAAGCTCTTCATGCTCATCATCTGAAAGGCGCCAAACTGATCTGCGGCACTGGCGACTGTTGCGGCTGCGGCGTGATACTCAATGGTCGCTCAATCAACGCCTGCTGTATGCTGGCAGCCCAGGCCAACGGAAGCGAGCTGCTCACTATCGAAGGGCTGGCAAGAGATGGGAAGTTGCACCCAATTCAAGAGGCCTTCGCGCAGGAAGGTGCCGCACAATGTGGTTATTGCACCCCTGGCTTCATCATGCGCACCTACGCTTTCCTGCAAGAGAATCCACACCCGACCGAAGCTGATGTACGCGCCGCATTCGCTGGCAACATCTGTCGTTGCACAGGCTATGTCAAACCAGTCACGGCGGTGCTACGTGCGGCAGAGGCGATGCGATCATAAAGGCTTAAAACAAGGTGGGTGAATTATTGCCGAGAGGATTCGAAAAACTGATAAGAAGGACTGTAAAGCTTGATCTATTCTATCCAGAAGTAGAAAAACACTCCACAATACTTCACAAACTCTGCTCAATGTTATCCCAACTATAGCATATCAGTGTATTTATACGGTATACTCTTAGACAGATGTGATTTCTGATACGTTACTTGTATTTGAAGCACAGAATTGCCTTGACCATCATCAACTTCTCAACTCATACAGAGAGGGAGGTTTGTTGCGATGCCTTTCAAAAGAACTGACTCGGATGCAAAAGGTTCTCAGCCTACAGTGAGTACCACCAGACCTTTCGTTGGACGTACCAATGAATTGGATTTCTTTGTCCAGTGTATTCTCAAGCCTGACGAGCCCGCATATAACGTCGTATCAATCTCAGGAAATGGAGGTGTTGGCAAGTCAACACTTCTCTCGATGTTTTTGGATAGGCTCCATGAGCTTGACTTCAGAACCTACTGTCTGGCGGCACTGGTGGACGAACGACAGGCTACTCCGGCCAGGATCATGGAACAATTTGCCGATCAACTGCGTCAGCAGGGCTACCCTCTTTCAAAATTTGAGAGCGAGTTAGCCCGCTACAAGGAAACTTTACAGAAATTGCGGACAAAGGGAAGCGATATACAAGAAACATTTGCGCATAAGGCTACGCCAGAACTCGTCGGAGCAGTGGTCAAGGATGTACCCGTTGTCGGAGGCATACTGGAAAAGGGAACTGGATTAGCGGTAGAGTATATCCTTGATGAACTGGACAATCGTCAGCTTCACAAAGATATGAAGCTACTAGAGGACCCGAATTCGTGATCTGACGAAGGCTTTTGTGAGTGACCTCAATCGTATTACTGACCACCAGGTAACACTCAATGCTCCACCAAAGAAGTACCGACTCCGTCTTCCCCGGTCTCAGCGAGCGCAAGTTCGTAAGTTACGAGTGGTTCTTTTCTTCGATACCTTCGAGCGGTTAGCAGCAGAGGCAGCTCCCTGGATGCTCGATCACTTCCTGAAACTCGATATCAATCTCGACGTCGTTGTAGTTGTGGCCGGTCGTGAACCGATCACTCGGTCTCTCCCAGAAGATCCCAGGCGCTGGCTCCCTCCCTACTACGAGGGTGGCCTAATCTACTCAATCTCTCTGGAGAGTTTTACCGTGGAAGAAACGCGCAGCTATCTCGTCGAGCATGGAATTACCGACCCGGCGCGAATTTCTACAATCTGGCAGCTTTCACAAGGTCTACCACTTTATTTAGGTTTGTTGACTTCCAATCTCCAAGGAGAATTTGACCCGACAGCCGATGTAGTCGCTAATTTTCTGCGTTGGATACCCAAACAGGATTCTTTAAAGCGCAGACTGGTCCTGGATGTCGCCCTTTTCTCTCGACCATTTAATCAGGACGATGTAGCAGTTCTCACATACTTTCCAGCGGATATAGATCAGCAGACAGCTCTTTATCAGTGGCTTATTGGACTGCCCTTCGTGAGCAGCAATTTTCGGAATGGTCGGTACCGCTATCATGAGTTGGCACAAGAAATGTTTAGCCGCTACCTGCACTCAAATTCCCCAAAGGAGTATTACGCAACACGCAAAGTTATAGCTAACTACTATTCGGAACTCCTTGAGCATTTTCAAACAACGAGAGGCAAAGCTCTGTACTCCTCTACAGAGTGGCTGGAACTGGTTCTTGCGATGGTTTACCAGCTATTCTTGCTGCAAGACGAAGAATACCATATTAAAGCGATTGAGCATGTATTGTATGCCTATGAGCATACGCCTCAATCGGGTGAAATCTTCAGGCTACTACGTGAGCTGTCCCAGAAACAACGCATCGGTCAAATAAGCTCTGATGCCCAACAGATTGCAACGCAGCTTTTAGAATACCTTGCATTTCAACTGGAGAGTCAAGAGTTCATCTCTGCGACAAGTGCGCTGCTAGAGAAAATAGCTCAGCAACCGTCATTTCCTTTACAGGTCTTGGCTCCAATTTATCGCAACCGGGGAAGGGCCTACCGTGAGAGCAAAGAATATCGACGAGCCATCGAAGACTTTGATAAGGCTCTTAAGCTCGATCCCAGCTATGCCTGGGCGTATTCGAGTAGAGGGACAGCATATAGGCTGCTCAACGAGTATGAGCGAGCCGTCGAAGACTTTGATTATGCTCTTAAGCTTGATCCCAGCTATGCCTGGGCTTACATTGGACGCGGGATAACGTATCGACTACTTAACAAATATCAGCGAGCTATTTTGGATTTTGATCGTGCGTGTGTGCTAAATTCTCAGAATGTCTGGGCGTACAGTCTGCGTGGCGAAACCTATCAGCAACTCAAAGAGTATGTGCGTGCTATCGAGGACTTTGACCGAGTGGTCGAGCTAGATCCACAGGCATTTTGGACATATGGACTTCGAGGCATTGCCCATGCCAGCCTCAGAAAATACGAGCAAGCTATCGAAGATTTTACTCGAGTGTTAGAGCTATCTCCCCAGTCAACCTGGGCTGGAGGGCTTCGTCTCGAAGCTCTCCATTTGCTTGCAGTGCCTGAGCAGAGCAACTGGGGCTCTGCCCCCTTTGCTCAAGGCTTTGTACCTCCGTTGCCAATACCGATGACACCGGCGTCTGGACCGCCATCTAACTACTTACCTAATTACGCTCGGGTTTCACCTAACTACTTACCTCCGATGCCGCCTCCCCTTCCAGGATATGGTATCTCAGATCACGCTGGCGATGTGATTCTGGAAGGACTCACTCACTCGATGATGTCTGTTTCTCAACAACCATACCCGACAGCTACCCCACCTATTGTTCGCGCTTCTCAAGGAATAACTCGCTATGTCACCTATCGAGAGCATTCTAATGGGGTCTTCGCCCTATCCTGGTCGCCTGATGGGAAGTACCTGGCTTCTGGGTCCTTAGATGCGACGGTTCAGATGTGGGAGGCTGGTACTGGAAAACTCATTCGAACCTATCGGGATCATTCCGGCGGTGTGGCTGCTGTAGCGTGGTCGCCTGATGGGAAGTACCTGGCTTCTGGGTCCTTAGATACGACGGTTCAGATGTGGGAGATTGGCACTGGAAAACTCATCCATATCTATCAAGGTCATAAAGGTAGTGTGAGAGATGTGGTATGGTCCCTCGATGGGAAGCGCCTCGCCTCTGGTTCGTTGGATAACAAGGTGATAATATGGGATACTGTGACAGGGAAGCATCTTTTGACTTACCAAAGACATGCGAATAGTGTCAATGCTGTAGCGTGGTCACCTGATGGAACGCGCATTGCCTCTGCCGGAAATGATGGAATGCTCTATGTGTGGGATCCAACAACAGGAAATACTATTTCCACCTATCCCTACCATGGCGGTAAGGTGAACGCTGTGGGATGGACACTCAGGAGAAACCTTGTCGCCCTGGCCGGTGAAGGTGGATCGGTGGTTGTGTGGGATTGCATTCCGGATAGCACCACTAAAAGTTATCTCAGTCATGCCGGTTCGATACTTGCTCTGGCATGGTCGCCCGATGGGACGCGTATCGTTTCCGCAAACGCTAACGGGACAGCAGAGGTGTGGGATGTTTCGAGTATGAAGAATATTTTCACTTATCGAGTCCATTCAGCATCAGTACATGCCGTAGCATGGTCACCGGATGGCACATGTATCGCTTCTGCAAGCGATGATACAACGGTGCAAGTGTGGAAAGTTCAGTGATCCATCAAAACCACTTTGAGCTTGAAGGGAAAAGGCCTGGTCAATGTATCAAGCAATATATTATAAAGCTTGAAGTGTCCAATTCAACCCGTTAGGATTGCCATTCTAAAATATTGTGGCATACTACCTTCGTATGACATATATTCTATGGAGTGAGAGATGAATGAAATAAAGACAAGGCTAGAGTGATGAGCTACTTGCAGAACGGCGTCTGGAAAGCTAAAGATGCTTTAACACTGCCTCTTGTAAGCCCTTTATGTGCATGGTATGATTGAGACACCTACCGATGGAAGGGCCTTCGGGACTACTCAAAACTCGAAACATTTCCTATGCAAAACGAACATTACGAACCCGGCACTGGCAATATTGCTGACGCAGCGCATCAACGCGCACGGCAGGCGGCGCGGACACGAGTCGTGGGACAGGGAGAGCGGCGCGTGGATGCACGCCCACTTGTGACAGGCGCACCTGTTTACGCGACTGAATTTGAGCAACCGGATATGCTTCATGCGCGTATCCTGCACTCGCCCCATGCTCACGCAAAGATTGTCCATATTGATACAGGCAAGGCACTGGCTTTGCCAGGCGTCTATGCCGTACTGACATATAAAGATGTGCCGCGGGTGGCTCATAGCACCGCGGGTCAACCGTACCCAGAGCCGTCTCCGTATGATATGTACTTGCTGGATGACACCGTGCGCTATGTTGGCGACTGGGTTGCCTTCGTTGCAGCTGAAACGCCCACCCTTGCAGAAACTGCCCTCGCGTTGATTGATGTGCAATATGACATCCTTCCCGCTGTTTTCGATCCGCTCGAAGCTATACACGATGGCGCACCGCAGCTTCATGTACCAGACACAACTCATCCCAACACTGGCAAAAACCTCGGCGAGATTTACGATGCCGCACACAATATCGCGGCTCATGAAGAATTTGAGCGGGGCGATTTCGTTGCTGCTATGCGTGAAGCTGACATTATTGTCGAAGGTGAGTACCGCGTCCCATTTATTTCACATGCAGTACTGGAACCGCATATCTGTGTTGCCTATCTCGATGGGTACGAACGCTTGATTGTCGTAAGTAGCACCCAGGTACCGTACCATACGCGCCGCCAACTGGCTACAGTGTTAGAATTGCCGATCTCACAGATACGGGTGGTAAAACCACGAGTGGGTGGTGGCTTTGGTAGCAAGCAAGAGATGCTGTTGGAACCGGTCGCGGCGATACTGGCAATGAAGACGCGCCATCCGGTGCGGGTCGAGTATAGCCGTCAAGAGGAATTTACCGCTGGGCGTTTTCGTCACCCGATGATTATCCGTATGCGTAGTGGTGTCAAAAAAGATGGTACGTTAGTTGCGGTCTCCATGCACTCTATTGGCAACGCTGGTGCCTATGGGACGCATAGTCTGACGGTCACGCGCAGTACAGGGCACAAAACGCTCTGCCTCTACCGGGCAAAGGCATACCATTTTCGGGCAGACGCGATTTATACAAACCTGCCCATTACCGGTGCTATGCGCGGCTACGGTGCGCCGCAAGGATTTTTCGCGTTAGAGTCACACATTGATGAAATCGCGCACCAGTTGCGGATGGACCCGTTGGAGTTCCGTAAGAAAAATCATGTGCAAAAGGGCGATTGGGATCCTATAGACATGGAGGAAGAGGATGGTAAGCGGCGTTCAAAACGGCAATTCCGTTCGTGTGGTCTGCCGCAATGTTTGGAGCGCGGCATAGAGGCCTTTGGCTGGTTTGAGCCGTTTGATCACGGCGACAGCAAACCGATTCGACGTGGTCGGGGCATGGCGACGGCAATGCAGGGGAGCGGTGTTGCCAGCTTTGAACTGGGAGGTGCTTCGATCAAGCTGAACGAAGATGGCTCGTTTAATGTGATGACTGGAGCAACCGATATTGGTCAGGGTAGCGATACCATCCTGGGACAAATCGCGGCAGAGGGGTTGGGAGTTGGCATGAATAAGATTATCATGCACTCGGCTGATACCGATTCCAGTGTCTTTGATTATGGCTCTTATGCTTCCAGCACAACGTATATTAGCGGCGGCGGCGTCAAAATCGCGGCGGAACGCGTGCGCAAACAAATACTGGATGTGGCGGGTGATATGCTCGATTGCGCCCCGGAAGATATGACAATTGTTGACAGCATCATTTATACGCCGCGTGGGCAGAGCAATTTGACGGTGGCCGATATCGCGAACGAAACGTTATATGGTCGGCATCGTCAACAGATTATGGCAAAAGGCGATTTCTGGACGGAAGACTCGCCCGCCCCGTTCTATGCGCAATTCGTTGAAGTTGAAGTGGATACTGAGACGGGACAAGTACGAGTCACCAGGGCGGTGAATGTACTTGATCTGGGTAAGGCGATTAACCCGACTCTCGCGACAGGTCAGGTTGAGGGGGCGGTTACAATGGCATTAGGATACGCGCTCAGCGAGGAGCTACAGTTCGATACACAGGGACGTGTGCGCAATGCGGGCTTTGTAGATTATAAGGTCATGTCCACGCTTGACATGCCACAGATGACAACCATCCTGGTTGAGGATACAGAATATACAGGGCCATTTGGCGCGAAATCAGCCGGTGAAGTGCCTACTAATGGTATGGCACCTGCCGTGGCAAATGCTGTGTTTGATGCGCTGGGCGTGCGTATCCGTAGCTTGCCCATTACACCAGAAAAGATTTTGCAAGCGTTAGATGAATTACAGGAACAATCATAAATTTTTCATCACACTTCGCGTTTTAACGTGTAGATATAGAGAGGGTGTGCAATCGTGCAAGAACAAGTAGCAGTTGCATATTTGGTGATACAGCAGGGGCAGAGGGTCGGCAAACGGATAGAGATTTGCAAAGACTGCACAACCATTGGACGCAGTCGCCACTGCGACATTTTTTTAGAGGATATCGCGGTGCATCGCAAACAAGCCAGTATCGTATGGAGCGATAACGGCTTTATACTACGAGATGATCATGGTGGCGGAGATAGTTTTTTGAATGGATGGCCAGTCCAGGAACACCACCTCTCTCATGGTGATATACTGCAATTTGGGCATACTGAGCTTATTTTTTATTCTCATGAAGCCACCCAACAATTCCAGCAACCATCATCGCGAGGACGGGAATTGTATATCGGCAAAAAGCTGGAACAGCCGAGTGGCACTATGGCGAAAATAGACCTTAACAATACACTTGGATTAGTGCAGAGTTTTGAGCTCGAGTCGGAGATGACTATCGGGCGCAGCCGCGATTGCTCCATTTTTCTGGAAGATTTAGCTGTCACCCGCTTACACGCAACAATTCGCCAGCTGCCAGATGATACCTATGAATTAGAGGATCATCGTTCCGCGACTGGAACATTCGTGAACGGACTGCGCGTTACCCGTTGCCTACTCAACGAGGGTGATGTAGTGCTGATTGGTTCGAATAGACTGATTTTCCATCTGCCGCATTCGTGAGCAATGCTTGCAAGGTTTTCACTCGCACACCATAGTAATCCACCTCTGTTCCGTCGGCAAGGTGCAATGGTGGAGCATAAGCACGAGTCTTGCGCATAAAACGTTGTACCTCGTGCGGGATATCGTGCATATGAGCGCCGGGGTTTTGGCGGATATGTGTTGAGGAGACATCGAGGTAGGCATTACTAAAAGGGAGTGGGTGAATATATTGTGCAAATGGCTGATTGCCTGGCTGCTGCAACAGTTCAGCCAATGCTTGCGGACCGAAATTTGCCCGTGGAGCAACCAGTAATTCCGCTAACACAAACAAGTCTCGGAGTGCGGCATCGCGGTCCGTATAGTAATGTGGGTCAAGAATTTGTACGATTTTGTCATACCCGATCAGAAAGTATAGCCGCCTCACCTTTGGAAAGCAGCTATGAACCGCCTCTGCCTGCTCCACGTATAATCCCCGGTTGAACAGCATTACACCCGTATGTGGCAGGCGTCGTTTGAGCAAATCGTCCAGCAAGATAACACGATCCAGCATTAGCGGACGTTCCACATGCTCCTTATCCACCGTCAATTTGCTCATTGCTGCAAACATTTGCACTGTCCGGTTGCCTTTGCCCTCCGTCCTGCTTCGTTGTAATGCTGACTGCTGGGCCTGCTTCATCAATGCCAGATGAGCGGTTGTTGGCGGATTGAACGAGCCAGGGAAGACGATAATCTCCCCATGTGGTACAGGTGACTTCGGAACAATAAGAGCTTTCGGTTGCTCCTCCGGGTGCAGTTGATCAAGCAGTGTCTGTATCTGTCGGAAACGATGTATTGTGTGTTTTGAGAAATGAAAAGTGAGCTCCATCAATTATGGTGTAGGCGTGGTAGGCGTAGAGTTGTGCGAAGCTGCTATCAAACTAAGCGTTGTTAACGCAACGCCTATCACGATCGCGATGATGGAAAGTATCAGCCCCACGGTAGCCATTGTGCGGTATGAGAAGGAACGGCGGCCCAGTGCTGACATCACAATGCCAATGATAGGAAGAGGAAGACCGCAGAAGGGTATCCATGAACTCAGAATGCTCAGGATGCCAAGAACAAGGCCCGCAATGGCAAATCCTACGCGACCGTCTGAAGCAGGAGCATACTGCTGTGCCATTGCACCGTAGGGATTCGAGGATGCATACGGAGAAGGCTGAGGCGGCACGTATGCGCCAGGTTGCGCGTACGGGTCGGGTTGCGTATAAGTAGATTGCTCATATTGTGTAGGTGGCTGAAAATATCCGTCCTGCCTATAGCTGGGCTGTTGTTGCTGATTGTTTTGCCAATCAGGATTAGGCGGATAGTTATCGTAGGGATTCTGGCTGCCCAACTGCTTTCTCCTTACTGATAAAAACTACATCTATACCACTACTATGCAGTCGTATGATAACTCATTCTGTATCATAAATCAATCCCGGTTCCAGGATAACCGTTCATGCTCTTCGCTTTTTCAAGAAAGGGCGCGATAGACACGTCTGTTGTCTTCCGTTTTTCTATGTTGATATGGGCTGGTAGATGTCGTAGTTGTCGGCGATGGTGAGGCGATACTTTTGGCTCTCCTGCGCTATCTTTTTGGCGAAGGCAATAGATTGTGGGGAACCAATCTGAAACACATAGGCGGCATTTGGGCTATTGTTCACAATTGATACGTAAGGCATATAACGATTGTTCCCAGGTTGAAGGCGTTCATCAAGGACATCGCAAATGATTTGTTCGCGGCTGAGAAATGCTGTGAGATCGCAGGTCCAGTAGTCAGTATAGATGCGGGTAGCGTGGAGTTGGAGTAAGTCGTCAACCAGCATCAACTGTTGCTGATTTACGGTCTGTGTTGAGGGAACTGATAAAAAAGTCGTCACTGTCCCGACGACGAGGGTCGTACCGAAGAAGAGCAAGCAAGCGTAAATAAACAATTTTTCCCCGATGATTTTCCAGGAAACTTGTGAGCCAATTGCGTTTACGGATTCCCAAAGAGGCCAGAACATGGCAGGCACGGCGACTGCAAAGACAACCAGATAGCGACTATTTTGCCAGGGAGTTGTTACTGCTTGTGCGCTGAGCGTGAAGACAATAAACGAGAGGCCCGCTCCTCCGAGCATGACCACTCGCGCAAAATGGAGTATAGCCTCTTTACGCTCTTCAAACAAAACTGTTAAGGGCAAAGGGCGATACCATTGTTTGCGCAAAGCGCGTATTGCCACAAAAAAGGCGAGCAACCAGAGAGCGATAACGAACAGTCCCCAGATGCCATGTACAATCGTACAATGGAAGGCGTAGGAACTAAGGTTATCTAGAGGCCAGGCAGTGCTTGCGTGGAGAGTACACAGTGTGTTGCCGCCTGTCGCGAGAGGCAGACTATCAAGAATTGCCCCTGCCAATTTAAGCAGGATTGAGGAAGAGACTGGCGGCCCATTATAATTTATGAGAATACCAAACACAGCGAACGTACTTTGAGTGAGTGGCGCTGTGAGATTGTAGACAATAATTGGCGCAATGCCAACGAGTATACCCAACGAGATACCTATATATGTTGACCGCTGCAGTTCATGATGACAAAAGAGTACAAGGAAAATCCCTGCCAGCAGAATGTACGTCCATGCCAGGGGGTCATTCCAGAGCGCTACCCCTATCAGCAAGCCCCAGAGACCGTAGAGCAACAGGCGTTTCTTGCGCTCATAGCGGAAAGTCGGCTGTGTTTGAGGAGCGGCAGAAAGCGCGAGCCAGGTAGTATAGAGGAGGATAGCGGCACAGAAAAGCGGAGTTTCCGGGTGGCCAGCTTGTGCTTCTGACTCGCGATAGAATATTTCGGGTGCCCCCAGAGAGAGCAGGGCGAGGGTGATCAGAGCAAGTTTTTTATTATAGAGTAAGCTCGTTAAAAAATACATGATGACGAGAAAAAGAGTAAACAGGAGCAGTACTCCAACACGGAGCGCGAGTAAAGTAGGGCCAAACAGAGGGAAGAGCGCAGCTCCAAGAAAAGCTTCCAATGAACCCATGTAGCCCTGACCGTAAAAGAAAATGGGCAGTTCGCCGTGGAACGCAATGTGCATCGCCATTAAGCCTACTGTCCCTTCATCGCTGGATGAGGCTGGCGAACCAAGGTAGATAAGTATGAATCTCATGCAAAAATTGAAGAGAATGATGCCGCAAGCCGCCAACCCATAGATGCCGAGCTTCCATCTCCAGAACTTCAAATAGATACTTTTGCTGGATTCGGACATCATCATTTTTTCTCCCGCCTTTCACAACTTGCAGTAGTGTTTTTCCATGCAAACGTGCCGATGTATTTCTATAATCATACAATGGCCTGTGGGCCTTTCACAAGAAGTGAGGTACTTACCTTATGCAAATTCGCTATCGCCGCCAGTTGGCTAGCATAGCATAGTGTTGCGCGGAAGCAGTGAAGAGCGTATATGGCTCAGCCATATACGCTCTTCACTGCTTCCGCGCAACACTATGCTATGCCTTCATTAACCTTCTCAAGACGGCGAGCAGGATACCGCCATTTTCGTAGTAGGTTACATCTATGGGGCTATCCAGGCGAGCAATTGTCTGGAAGGTGAAGGTTGAGTCGTCCTCACGGGTAACTTTAACAGTCACTTCCTGGCGCGGCTGCAGGCCCTGCTCGATACCTTCAATATCGTAGATCTCTTTTCCAGTCAGGCCGAGCGATTCTTTGTTTTCATCTTGTTTGAATTGGAGTGGCAAAATGCCCATGCCGACGAGATTACTGCGATGAATGCGCTCAAAGCTCTCAGCGATGGCGGCGCGTACTCCCAGCAGCAAGGGACCTTTGGCGGCCCAGTCACGCGAGCTACCGGAACCATACTCTTTACCGGCGATGACCAGCAACGGCACCCCTTCCTGCGAATAGCGTTCCGAGGCTTCGTAGATGGTGGTCTGCTCGCCATCGGGCAGGTGAACGGTGTAGTAGCCCTCCTTATCAGGTGCCAGGTGGTTATGCAGACGGATATTGCCGAAGGTGCCGCGTACCATCACCTCGTGGTTGCCACGGCGGGCACCGTAGGTGTTGAAATCGCGCTTCTGCACACCTTTCTCCAACAGGTAGCGTCCTGCGGGGCTGGATGGCGAGAAACTACCGGCGGGCGAGATATGGTCGGTGGTGATGGAGTCGTCGAGCATGGCAAGCACCCTCGCTCCGTGAATGTCTTTGACCGGCTCAGGATCGGCAGACATACCCTGGAAGAACGGCGGCTCTTGAATATACGTCGAGTCGGAGTCCCAGTCGAACAACTCACCAGTGGAATCGGAGAGAGAACGCCAATGCTCGTCGCCTGTAAAGACTGAGGAGTAGTTCTTAGAAAAAACTTCGGGAGTGACCGCTCTGGTCACGAGTTGCTGCACTTCTTGCTGTGTGGGCCAGATATCGCGCAGGTAGACCGGATCGTTGTTGCTATCCACGCCTAGCGGGTCTTTGGACAGGTCAATGTCTACAGTACCAGCTAGCGCATAGGCGACAACTAACGGCGGCGAAGCCAGGAAACTGGCACGTACCTGCGGGTGAATACGTCCTTCAAAGTTGCGGTTGCCACTTAATACTGCCGCAACAACCAGATCGTTGTCTTGCACGGCCTCGGCAACGGGTTCCGGCAACGGCCCGCTATTACCGATGCAATTGTGGACCGCTACTGTGCCTGCCACGAAGGCATGGAGATCGTTCACAGCCAGATCGAACACCGCTCGCTTGCCTGCTGGTCGTCGTTCCACCACCTGGAGCGCGAGTGTCGGCAACGTGCGTGCTTCCTTCTCTATGCAGTAGCGCTTTGAAGTCTCTGCATCCGCACGCGAGTGCAACGGCGCAAACCACTCGCGCGCGCCGATCTTGCTGAACAGTTCGACAGGCGACGGAAAGTCGCAAGCATCTCTATGCAATGGCTGGAATTTGCGTGCCGTCGGTTGTGGCAGCCGCGAAAAGCGGTCATGGCCCTCCAATAATGCGTAGTGAGGGAAGACTACTGGCTCGCGCTCCATCAATTCTACCGCCGCTTTCTTGCGTGCGCGTGAGAACGATAGCTTGCGTAGTCTGTCCTGGTGCAACTCCTCCAGACGGTTCGCCATCCACAGGCGTTGCTGATAAATCTGGTCCACCAAACGCCAGTACACCGCCGCCGCGCTGGCTCGCAGTGCCTTGTCCATACAATAGCGAAATCCCACGCGCTCCACGAACGAGAGGCCATCTGGAAGCTCCAGGCGAACCTCCACACGAGGGATACCGTCCTGTGCTGCCGGGTACGAGGAAGTTGCGCGGCGCGTAGGATACTCGTAGATGTTGGCTCCATCGGTCTTCACTCCACAGCGTGCCAGCAGACGGATCATATCGCCCATAACCTGCTTGAGAGCCTCCACATGCTCTGGTATGGTGCTTTGGGAATAGGCAGGCGGCTCAAGCGTTGCCTCCTCCTCGCGCTTGCCCCAACGATGCAAGATAGGTGCATGACCATCCGCTCCGAAGATCCCGCCCAGGAACTCGCGCACTACTGCCAGAGGACAGTCTTTCATCCAACACGAATGCTGGAAGCGCTGGCGCCTGCTGAATGCGCCGCCCGGTGCGCACGCCGGGCAACGTGCTGATGGCGTCCGTGAGCGGCTTCGGCAGCACGATAGTCCACTTCCTCTCGTCGTAGCGCGTTGCCGCAGGACGATAGCCGGTAAGCAGCTCAACATCGTCGAGAACCGCCTCGCGATCCATAGCCTGCCCAACGTGCATCCGGCCCTGCCCCAGAGAGGCTGATCGAGCCGTCGCTGAGCAGATGTCCGAGCAGGCGTGCGAACGCCAGTGTGCGCAGACGCTCATACGCTGTGTCCATCGTGAACATCAGGTTGCCTACATGCAGCGCGTAACCGTCTTCGTCATCACCAGGCTCGTCCAACGGTGCCTCCAGGCCAACCACGACGCGGTCCTGACCCAGTACAAGCTGGTCAGCGCGCACCCAGCGACCATCCGCGCAGAGGATCTTATGGTCAGGGGTACAGATCAACGTGCGCCCATCTTGCAGGACGAGCGAGATGCACTCGCGCTCGCCCTGAACCATCATCTCGGTCTGCGTCGCTGTGCCCAGCCTGCCGTCCGCAGTGGGAGCGAGCAGCGCGGCTCCGCCAGCGCTCGGCATCTGCTCGATGCGCCGTGCGGTGCCGTTGGCAAGCAGTACCGGCGTTCCCTCAGCAATACACGTTGTACAACCAAAACCAACGAGGTGAAACCGCAAAGCCTCCAGGTACGGCGTCAGCTCGGCGTTCTTGAGATAGTCTACGACAGCACGCGAGCCGGGGGCAAGGCTGGTTTTGACGGTCGGTTTGACGGAGAGACCGCGCTCAACGGCATGTTTCGCTACCAGTCCAGCCGCGATCATCACCGACGGATTCGAGGTGTTGGTGCAGCTTGTGATGGCGGCAATGGCAACGGAACCATCGCTGATGTGCGTTTGTGTGCCGCCCATGGTGACCTCTACGTCGTTCACATGTCCATTGTGTTTTATCTGTGTATCATGCCCATTATGCAAATCATGTCCTAATTGCTGCTTCTCAGCGGTTTCCTGCACAACAGGATCAGGATTTGCCTGTCCGCCCTCGGTGCCGAGGCGGATCAGCGCATTCTCGGTTGTGCTGTTTTTCTGGACTTCCTCGAAACGGTCGGAAAAAGTCTGGCGGAAGACTTTGCCAAGATCGTGCATGGCGACGCGATCTTGCGGGCGACGCGGACCGGCGAGGCTAGGTTCAATGGTGCCGAGGTCAAGTTCAAGCAAATCATCAAATTGCGGCTCCGTTCCCTCGTCGGTGCGGAATAGCCCCTGCGCCTTTGTGTAACGCTCGACCAGATCAACCAGTTCGGGACTGCGACCGGTCGCAGTCATATAACGCAATGTCTCGGCATCCACGGGGAAGAGCGTCGCTGTGGCACCAAATTCGGGCGACATATTCGAGATAGTGGCGCGATCAGCCAGAGGGAGTTGGCTCAGGCCGGGGCCGGTGAACTCGACAAATTTGGCGACGACGCCGCGTTTGCGCAGCATCTGCGTGACGGTCAGCACCAGATCGGTGGCGGTTGAACCTTCTGGCAAGGCACCGTGTGAGACGTACTCCAATGACTTCTGGCGTGAGCAGGTAGAGCGGCTGACCTAGCAGAACAGCCTCGGCCTCAATACCGCCGACGCCCCAACCCAGTACACCCAGACCGTTAATCATAGTTGTATGCGAGTCTGTGCCGACAAGCGTATCGGGGAACGCAATGGTCTCGCCGTTCTCCTCCTTCGTCATCACCACGGACGCCAGATATTCCAGGTTGACCTGATGGCAGATACCTGTGCCGGGAGGAACCACGCGGAAGTTGCTGAACGCCTGTTGGCCCCAACGCAGTAAGGCATAACGCTCACTATTGCGCTCGTATTCGCGCTCGACGTTGCGAGCAAACGAGAGCATTGAGCCAAACGAGTCCACCTGCACCGAGTGGTCAATCACCAGATCGGCGGGAACGAGCGGATTGACTTTCTGCGGGTCGCCATTCATGCGTGCGATAGCGGAACGCATAGCCGCAAGGTCGGCAACGGCGGGAACGCCCGTAAAGTCTTGCAGCAAGACACGAGCTGGCAAAAAGGGATATTCCCCATTTGATTGTGCTGCCTGGCCGGGAACCCAGCGAGCAAGGGCAAGAACGTCATCTTCTGTAACAAGGTCTCCCCCTGCCTGGCGCAAGGCGTTTTCGAGAATAACTTTGACCGTAAATGGAAGTTTTTCGAGACCCTGAACATCTTTTTTGGCTAACGCTTCCAACGAATAGTAAGTGACTTTTCCGTGCTTACCTTCTAACGTTGCTCGCGCACCAAATACATCATTGTGCATACTCATGACACGTATCCTTTTATGTAGTTGTATGAAGAGGAAAGCTAACGCCGGCTATTGCAAGCACGCAAAGGCAATGCTGTATTGCTTTGATCATTCTGAATCAGGAGAGCGTCAGCTTATACGTCATTCACATCAGCAAAATTTCTGTCCCTTCATTATATTGTAATTGCATCCCTGGGGCAAGGACAACAACCATATCTCCCCAACCCTGACAAACATTAAGTAGAAAGTCTAACAATGTATTCATAAAATGTTAGAATATGTTATGATAGATATTCCGATACTACAGAGAAGTCAAGTGACTTTTTTGTAGGCAAGGCAGTCTAAGGTTTAAGTTTTGTCTACTACTCATTTTTTAGGGCAATTGTAGGAGTAAATGAATTGCTTTCCTACAATTACATATATATTTAGCCCAAATGGATGGGGGAATGAGAATACATGATGTATTGACAAAGCAGCATTATTTTATTACAGTAGAGGTAGCAATTCAAATGCGCCTGTGTTTGAGAACCGTGAAATGAAGCACGAGAAATTGGTGAGAGGGAAGACGCCCATGGGGATGTGCCTGGATATAGAGGATTGCGGACTACAGAATTCGAGAGAAAGCACGCTTTTGCACGCAATGTGGCCTTCCATTTAAAGGGACGCTTGTGCAGGGAAGGTATGAGATAGTCGAGTTGACGGCAAAGGATCGCATAACGGCCTCACTGAATGCGATCGATCGGCATGAACACCGCCCGGTCACAGTGCGAGTTCTCTTGCCGAGAAAGGCCAGCGCGGCAGAACGCGAAACGTTTTTGCAAGATGCCGATTTAGCCGTGTCTCTGTCGAGCCGTATGCATGATCCCGGCAGTATTCATGTGACAGATTATGGGCAAGATGGCCCCATTGTCTTCCTTGTAAAGTCGGTATACGATGTAGAAATGGCAACGCCAGATATTCGTCACTTCAAAACGCGGGTTCACGACGACCTGCCACAGCATCTTGACGAACTGGACGCGCAATCCTTACACGAAGCCGCTTTTCCTCTAGTATGGTCAACAGCCAAACAGGAAGAACCAAATGGAACTGGTGCCTCTGTTGATCATTACACCGTTTCCAGTTCCCCCGATGCCCCTCATGCCCTTGATACCTACGGTGGAAAGTGGAGCAACCCGCTAACGCCTCTGCCCGATCAAGATTTTGCTGATGACGATATGCAGACCCAACTTCGCTTGGCTATCCCCAGGTTCGCGGAAGGTTCCGCTAATGCAGTCAATGGTATACAGTCAGGAACGCAATGGTCTTCAGGAGCCAATTGGCAGCAACCGCAGCAAGGACAACAGATACAACAGGCTCCTCCACTCTCGCATGATGTCCTTGCGGCAGCAAATCGTTCCTATGAACGAGGGCAGTATGAAGAAGCTCTGCGCGAGTATGAGGATGCTCTCAGCCAGAATGAGGTGCTGATAGAGGCATGGAGCGGAAAAGGCGCAATGCTACTGATGTTAGGGCGTGCTGAGGAGGCACTGCTGGCAATTGACCACGCCCTTTCTCTAGGTTCCAATGACCCTGATTTATGGCATTCGCGGGCAAGCATCTTGCATGAACTTCAACGTTTCGACGAAGAGATGTATTGTTATGAGCAGGCACTGGCGCATGACCCAAACTACGTTTTCGCCTGGAGTGGGCGCGGTATGACGCTGGCTGAACTCAACAGACCAGATGAGGCGTTAGAGGCATTTGATCACGCTCTGGTGCTTGATCCAGCACAAAGCGTAATCTGGCAGGCCATGAGTGATACCCTCTATAGCATTCAGCGTTACGATGAAGCCTTGATCGCTATCAATCGCGCTCTTGATATTGATGCCAACAACGCGGCATCGTGGGACACGAAAGGCAATATCTTGCGCCGTATGCACGCTCCTGAGCAGGCATTGCCTCTGCATGAACGCGCCTGCCTGCTTGAGCCGCAGAACGCAACCGTCTGGTTCGACAAGGCCAACGACTTGCGAGACCTACGACGCTATGCCGAAGCTCTGGCTGCCTATGATCATACACTGAGCCTTGACCCGACGTTGGCGGGCGCATGGTACAATCGCGGCAATGTACTGGCAGCATTGCGCATATATGAAGATGCATTGGAGTCCTATGATCATGCGCTCGATTATGACGATGGTCTAATATCGGCATGGTACAATAAAGGAAGCTTGCTGCACGAATTGGGGCAGCAACAAGAAGCGATAGCTGCATTTGACCGGGCATTAGCAGTGGATTGGCACTATATTGCTGCCTGGAACAATAAGGGACTTTCGCTCTTTGCGCTGGATCGTCTGGATGAGGCACTGGCAGCCTTAGATCAGGCGACATCTTTCGCGCCAGATGAGCCGGACGCCTGGCATAATAAGGCGGTCGTGCTAGAAAAACTAGGACGGGTGCAAGAAGCTGTTTCCTGTCAGGAGTGGGCGCGTGCGCTCGAAGCAAAAAGGCCCGGTTCTTGAACAGGGCAGCAGGAAATGGTTCCCTTCCTCTTGCATAATGCATACAAAATGTGTTGTAATGCTCATATAGAGACGCTGGGCGGGATACTTTATTTTGACAGCACAAATCGGTCCCTACGGCTGTCTCCATGACCCAACACATTTCGTCAAATGTAAAGCTTGGAGGAGTTTATAGTGCGACGCTGCGCCGATCAGATTGACTGCGGCTATGAAAATCGGGATAGCGAACTCTTTTGTCGGGCGTGCGCGTTGCCGTTATTAAACACGGCATTAGCTGGACGGTACGTGGTTCATGCGCTGATTAGTAAAGGTGGCTACGCAGCCGTTTTCTACGGGATAGATAAGAATTTAGCGCGTCGTATCGCGATAAAAGTGCTGCTGCCCAGCAAAACGACGCCAAGCGAACACGAGAACTTTCTGCGCGAAGCCCGTATCGCGGCAACGCTCGATCATCCAAATATTGCTCCAGTGCTTGATTATGGCAAAGATGGCCCCAGCGTGTTTCTGGTCATGCCTCTTTATAGTGCCGGTTCACTGCGCAATCGTTTGGCGACCACCAATGGTCCCTTGCCCGCCAGCGAGACTATGAAGAATTTTCACCAGCTTGCCAGTGCGTTGCATTATGCCCATACGCGCCCGCGCCCGGTCATTCATCGTGATATGAAGCCGGAAAATATTTTGCTCCACCAGGAAGATGCCCGGCTGGTCATCACGGATTTTGGCATCGCACGCTCATTAGAGCCTGGGACAAGTGTTGGGAAGACGATTACAGTACGCGGGACGGTTGGATATATGGCTCCGGAGCAAACAAGTGGTGTTGTTGATCCACGCGGAGATCAGTATGGTTGCGCCGTCATACTCTACGAAATGTTGACCGGCTATCATCCACTGGATGCTGGCAAGGCTATTCCCGCACCATCAACGCTGAATACTGCTCTCCCGCCAGCAATGGATGGGGTGGTGTTACGTGCGTTGGCCTCCCGGCCAGAGGACCGTTATCCCGATATGCTTGAGTTTATGCAAGCGTTTGATATCGCGTGCAGGCCAGGCCCAAAGATGCGTATTACACCTCCAGCCACAAAAATAGGCACGGGTAGTACTCCAGCGATACGCAAGGTAGCCAATCCGCCGAATCCCTCGCCACTTCCACCATCACTACCGGTGAGCATCAAAGTCGGTGACCTTTCGGGAAGAGTGCCAGCCGCACGGAAGACACCGCCGAGTACAAGCAGTGTACACGAAAAGTGCATGGAAGGTGATCGGTTGCGGAAGCAACAACGCTATTCGCAAGCATTGCAAGCTTATGAGGAAGCGTTGCGTATGGACCCGCTCAACTTCTACGCATGGAATGGCAAAGGCACGACGCTCTACAATCAGGGAAACTATAAAAAGGCAATGGAGGCCTATCAACGAGCAACCGAAATTGAGCCTGACAACGCCATTGTCTGGGTTAGTGCTGGCATGGTTCTCAACCGCCTGCAACGCTATCAGCAAGCCCTGGTTCATTTCGAGCGTGCCCTGGAAATTGATTCCCTCTATGTCGCAGCCTGGAACGGCAAAGCCGATGCGCAATTGGGCATGAATATGCTGGAGGAGGCTCTGACATCCTACGAACAGGCGTTGACCTACGATTCTAAGAGTTTTCAGGCCTGGAACGGGCTGGGCAATGCTCGCACCACTCTGCACGACTTCATGGGAGCAGTCGAGGCGTATACCCGTGCGCTCCTGATCAATCCCCACAGTGCCGTGGCATGGTGCAATAAAGCGGAGGCCCTCAAACGCCAGGGCCATAATCGTGCGGCACTTGATGCGCTCAATGAAGCAACCGAAGCCGACCGCACGTATGCTCGTGCATGGACATTAAAAGCGGATGTCTATGAAGCACTGGGCAACTCCCAGGAGGCCGACAAAGCCCGCAAAAGAGCAAAACCCTGGGGTCTGGTCAATTAACGGTAGGGACCGATTGATCGAGTCCACGTTCCTCCTGTGTCCTGCGATCAAAAAGAGATCTAGCCTCCGTGGGCTCACAAGACATACTTAATCACGACCTGGGATACGTATTGTTGCACTCGTAGCTTGCACTTAAAAAATGTATATATCTAGATTAGATGTATTAGAAGCAAGAGGCATGTAGCCCGAAATGGCTATTTCTTGACCGCTAAAGACAGCAGTTTGAGCAAGTGGGTATGGCAAGTCTGTCCCACAAAGAGCGCGTTCCTTCTCCTGAGGCTGGGCGGAGCCTCCCCGAAGACATGCGCCAATTGATTGTCAATCTGAAAGTGGAGTACCCAGGCTTTACCCCTCATGAGATTGCCACGATCTGTTTTCTACACTTTGAGCGCAGACCATCCGACCACACTGTGAAACTTATCCTGGCGGATGGACCGAAGCCTTCCATTTCCGGGCGGCGCTATCCACCCTACGCGGAGATCGCCGACGGGTATCAGAGACGGCGGCCATCGTCGGTCTGCATGCGGAAGGGTGGTCAAATACGACTATCAGCAGTCGAACACCGACCAGCAGATCTCGTTTCGCAACCGCTGATCCTCCAGGACGAGTTCGCGAATCGCATCGGGGAGTTGTTCGCGCTGCCAACGGCACTCGAGCCGGCCGGCACTCTCACCCTCGCATCCAGGGGCGGCCGCACGCGCGGCCTTGATCGCGTAGGCCGCAGCACCGAGTTCGTGTGCGGCGACATGCGCCACCGCTGCGGCCTGGCCGGCAGCAAATGCGGCGTGCCGAGCGGCTCCGCTCAGCTCTCTTGCCGCAGCTTGGGCATGACCAGCCGAATCGCGGGACTGAGACATCTTGATCTCGCCGCGCGCCCATGCCCGAGTCTGCTCGATCGCCTGGCGGGGCCGCGGGTCCGAGGGCTGCACCGACTCGAAGAGGTGCAGAACGTGCTCTGCGCACGCGGCCGCCCACAAAGCCAGGAGCCGATGGTCGGAGTCTGTGAGCGTCCCCCCGCGGCGGATGGTGATGAAGCGGGGGTCGCGGTCTTTGGGGAGGATCATGGTTGCACCCTTCCTGTTGCATCTGCCCAACGGCTTGCGTTACCGGCGGCTGGGGAGAAACAGGCTCGGAAACGGAAACCGCCGAAGCTCAGAACCAAGCTCCAAAAACGCGCGCAGTCCCAGCCGTCCGGTGCACGCTTTGTTAGCTGGCTACTGTCCATAGATGTATTTTATCACTTTGTGAGGTAGCACAGCAAAAAGATACACAGTGTATTCTTATCCGCGCCGGCAAAGTGTACCTCGAAGTAATACCTGGCCATATCACGGACCAATATAGTGACCACACACACTCTTAAAGTGGCTTCTAGCCTTGATTGTTTCCTTCCATCTCCATGAGAGCCGAGACACCTATCCTGACCGCAAGTGCTGTCGCCCTTTGCAACACGCTTTCCGACGTGTGTTTCTCGCCTCAAGCGGACTGGGAGGTCAGGATAGGTGTCATTTTGTCCATGGAAGATGTCGCAAGCAGGACAAGACGGTTGGAAGAGTCGCAGTTTCCCTTAAGGGTTATATGGCGGTGCCCCTGTTGGCCGATACTCTAGAAGGAGGACGCGCCCATCAAGAACCCTGGATGAGAGTAAGTCGAACCCGGTGTCTGGCAGTCCTTCAAAGGTCGGCTCAATGCCTGTTTGCGGCAGAACCAGGGGGCAGACGACGAGTTTGAGGCGGTCCACCAGGCCAGCCGCGAGCAGTTGCCGGACCAGCGACACGCTACCCAGGGTCCGCAACTCGGAACCGTCAGTGCGCTTCAGTTCGCGCACAAAGCCCACCAAGTCATCGCGGACGATTTTCAGCCCTGGCCAGTCTGTCGCCTCCAGGGAGCGCGAGAACAGCCAGCCCGGCGTTGTTGTCGTCCTTTGCCATCCTTCGTCCCGCACTTCGGCGGGTAGTCCCTCCATAATCTCGTAGGTCCGACGTCCGATGAGCATCCGATGCGGAATCGCCGTGTTAGTCTTGATCCAGTCGGCAAAATCGGGACCAAAATAGCCATAATAAGCAGGTGAATGCTGACCTCGGGCAAAGCCGTCGAGACTGATGATTAGTTCACACACAAGATCTGGCATGTGTTCCCTCCATAGCAGTGCAACCATGCACTAGACGAACAGCGACCTTGGCATTCGACAGTGCAGGGCGGAGCCATTCATCCGCCACCTGGTCGCGTTTCAATTGGGTGCGACCTGCCAGAAAAACTCTGGCTCCTTCGCGAGCATATCCGCGTCTGATGACGCAGACCTTGGATTCCAACGACACAGACATTTTCCCCTTTCTTTTGCTGAAATCGAGACGTGTTGTCAGCAATATCTGCATCTTACGCCAGGGTGGGTCCTCACGTCTTGAAAAAAACGGCAAACTATCCTGTCTGGAAGGTAGAAGCCACTATCTCACCAGGGGTATAGCCCAGGAAGCGCTTCAGTGAGTGGGTCAGGTGAGATTGATCGGCGTAACCCAGTTCGTGGGCAGTGTCTATAATGGGATTCCCCTGGTGCAGGAGTTCCACAGCACGTTGAGCGCGTTTTATCTGGCGGATGTGATTTTGTCCTAACCCGGTGCTGTGCTGGAAGCGGTATCGTAGAGTACGAGCCGAAGTGCTCGCCAGTTCGTCACGGAGCGCCGCTTCTATGAGTGGATCGCAGGTCACCGCGCCTGTTCGCACCAGATGTTTCACGAAGGTCTCTGCGTTTTCAAAGGTTGGGATTTCCCAAACTTTACTCTCTAACCAGAAATTGTCCCCACTGCCTTCTGGCAGGGTTATCTCCCGATTGAGGGTGTCTGTTGCAGGCAGATGGGGCATAAACGTCCCGACCTTAAATCGTATCCACAGGGTCTCTGCTACCGGGCGATGCCCCTTCGCATCGCATAAATTCCGAGACAAACGGTTGCTACCGCGCATGATCCTAAAATCAACACGTCACGGCCCAACTGATCTGCTGAACTGTAGAATACTGCCTGCTCCAGCGCATGGGTGCCATAGGTCAATGGAACGAAGGCGGCGATATTTTGCAGGAAAAGCGGCTCAAATGCGAGAACGCCAATGCCACCTGCCAGGAAGAACAGGTAGAGTGCCACGTTGATGGAGACCGCGATAACCGGCTGAATGCGTTGAATGAGTGCCCCAATGGCAACGCCGAGGCCCGAACTGAAGAGCGCGACCAGGGCAATGATTGCCAACGAGGTGAGCCAGTAGATGCCATCCGGGTGTACCCAACCCAGTAGCGAAGCCAGCACAAGTACTAATGTCCCTAAAAAGAGTGTTGTCACGAAGCCTGCCAGCACTTTGCCTAAAATCATGGCGGTGCGTGTGGCTGGCGAGAGCAACAATTCCTTGACCGTGTGCGTTTCCCACTCGCGGGCCGCCGCGAGACCACCGGTAATCAGGCCGCCGATGGTGAGCAGCAGCACGATGGTGGGCAAGACGCTATACTCGAAGAGTTGCACATCCTGCCTGCGTAAATCCTGCTCATGCAGTGTGACTTTGATCGGACTGCCACTTCCCTCAGCCTGATAGAACTGCGTGATGGCATCCGGCACGGAGCGACGTATATCATTGGTGAAGTCAAGATTGAGGTTGTTGACGGTGACAGTGATAGGCGCGCTTGCATGAGCATCCACGTTCTGCGTGAAGTTTGCCGGAATGGTGATAATGGCGACCACCTGGATATTGTTGTACAGGCTTTGCGCTTGCTGCGGCGTAGCATCGGTGATGCGGAACACATCGGCACTGTGAAAAATCTGTGCCATCTCTATCCCTTTGGGGCCATTATCCAGCCGTACCAATGCGATCGGGCTGCGCCCGACTGCGGCTGCTCCCAATGCTTCTACCAGCAAGAAGCCAATCGGCGGAATAATCGTAGCGGCCATATTGGCGGGCTGCCGTAACCAGACGCGAATATCTTTGCGCATAACCGTCCAGATAGTGCGTAAAAAAGCTAGAAACATCATTTTCCTCGGTTCTATAGCTCAATGAGCAAGTGTACTACGTCGCAAGACGAAGGTTGCCAACAAGAGCAATCCCAGAGCATAGGCACACAGTACTAATACATTTACCTGGATGCCATAGGTGTTGAGCGAAAAGTTATGAAAAGCGTGCTGCATCAGCACAATCGCGTAGTACACAGGAAAGATTTGCGCTAGTGCCTGAATGATCGGTACGTTAAATGAGATGGGGCCAAAAGCACCACTCAAGAAAAACAATGGGATTGATGTGCCAAATGCCAGGGCCACAACGGGTTGGCGTTGTTTTATCAATGTGCCAAGCAACATGCCCAGAGCAATGAAAATGATCAGGCAAAGGACACTGTACCCAATCACTTCACCCCAATTGACCGGGTGGACGCCCACGACAAAAATGAGGACGAGTAGCACCACGATAGTTGAGGCTAAACCCATCACAAATGCCCCCAGCATCTTGCCGGCAAGCATTGCCCAGCGCGGCGCGGGTGAGAGCAACAACTCTTTGATCGTTTCCTTTTCCCACTCTCGTGCCGAAGATGTCCCAGCTTGCAGTAAGCCGCCGATCATGAGGCCAATAACGAGAATGGAGACGGACAGGTATGGGATGTAATCGGTATCCTGAGCGTACTGATCGATCTCGTTGGGTGTGATAGTCACAATATTGGGATACGCTTTGGCGTAAAACGTGGTGATAGAGAGCGGCACGGCGCGACGAATGTCGTTCGTAAAGTCGGTATTGAGATTGTTAACCTGCACACCAACCTGTACCGGCTGATTTTGCCGGATGCGCGTATCAAAATCAGCCGGTATCGTGACGACTGCGACGATATGTCCGGCCTGAATCAATTGTTGGGCATCAATGGCACTGGCTTTTTGTAAGCTGAACGAATGTGCCGAATCCATCGCATTGTAAAACTGTTGTGCATAGGGGCCAGTATCGTTCATGACAACTGCGGTAGGCGCGTGTCCTCCGCCTAGCACAAACAGGCTTAAAAGAATCAGTACATTTAATGGTAGGAACACGCCGATAATAGTAAATGCCCGCTCAGCCAGGGCCGTTTTGATGTCTTTTTTCATGCAGGCCCATATGACGCGCAGCATGTAGCCAGTTTTTTGCAACATAGCACACTCCTAGTCTCGTAGCTCTGTTCCCGTCAGGCGCAAGAAAATTTCGTCGAGATTGGGTTCACGCACGGAGATATCGCGTATGTCGCCCTCTTGTGAAGCGATATTGATAATCTGCGGCACGACATTGCTTATGCCTTCCGTGGTAATCTTCATGTGCGTGTTATCCTGCACCACCTCTTTGACACCATTCAAAGCGCGAATCTCGTTGACGGCGGCAATTGGTTGCATAGTCTCCAGTTCAATGACGCTGCCACCATAAGTCTGTTTAAGATGCTCTGGTGTATCTACGGCGATCAGCTTGCCGTGGTCAATAATTGCCAGGCGTTCGCAAAGTGCCTGTGCCTCTTCCAGATAGTTGGTGGTGATGAGTACGGTCTTACCTTGATCGCGCAATGAGAGAATGTAGTCCCAGATGACGCGCCTCGCCTGTACATCTACCCCAAGCGTTGGCTCATCCAGATAGATAAGCTGAGGATCATGCAAAAGCGCACGCCCCAACGCGAGACGCCGTTTCATACCGCCGGAAAACGTACCCACGCGAGAGTTCTTGCGGTCGAGCAGTTGCACCAACTCCAAAATGCGGGTAATGCGCTCTTTTTTCTCCCTACGTGGTATGCCAAAGAGATCGGCATGAAAATCCATGTTGGCCCATGCCGATAGTTCCTCGTACAGCGCAGTCTCTTGCGGCACCGAGCCAAGTATCTGCCGCACTTTGCGGGAGTCATGGCGCACATCGTAGCCCAGCACATGCACTGTCCCGCTTGTTGGTATACTTAACCCACTGATCATGTTGATCGTCGTCGTTTTACCCGAACCATTTGGCCCCAGTAGACCAAAGATTTCTCCTTGTTTGACGCTCAGCGTCAGATTGTCCACTGCTTTAAATGAACCAAACGTTTTACAGAGCGCGGTGATCTCGATAGCGGGGACATCCGCTCCCAATCCTTGCTGTGTTACGTGAGCAACTTGTGTTACATTTTCGCTCATAGAGTTCCTCTTTTCGCTGTACTTGTGGCGTATCACACGGAATATCAGTTATTCCTGATCTGGTAATGGTATGAAAGCGGTCGCAACCCACTTTGTAGGGGTCCGCTTCAGCGCACCCGGCGATGAGCGCAGCAATGTCGCTTCCCAATTACCACACCTATTATTTCATCTATATTATCCTATCCATCCCCAATATATTGTTCCTATTTCCACTCCCAAAAACATTGACCCGAAAACACATCAGCATAATTTGGCTGTTTGCTATTCAACCATTTTGGTTCTTTCTGTCCCATCAAAACCCTGCTACACTGAACCATAATACATCTTTCAAAGAAAGGCAACATATCTATGATGCACATCGAACCCGTAACACTGCAAGGACACCTTGTTCGTCTGGAACCATTGCGCATGGAACACGCAAGTGAAATATATGACGCCAGTCGAGATCCCTCCCTCTGGACCTACAAACCTGTCAAACAACCTCAATCACTTCTGGAAATGGAGCAACTTGTCGCCTCTACCCTGCAAAACCAGAACTCAGATCGTCGAGCTACTCCACATCCTGCAAATCATCATCCATCCGTCGCAAACGCTCTGCGTAGCGAGCGCGTAATGGTTCTGACATAGGGGTACCAGTCCCGCCGCGTCGAAGCAACGTAATTTCCGCCATGATACAGAGCGCGATCTCTTCGGGCGTCGAACCGCCCAGATCGAGGCCGATAGGTGCCCGGACGCGCAGTAATTTCTCTGCCGGAACACCGTCTTCATGCAGCAATTTGAAAACGGCCCAGACGCGGCGTTGGCTGCCAATCATGCCGATATAGGCTGCTGGTGAGTCTATAATCGCACGCAAGCCCTGCACATCGTGCGAATGAGCGCGTGTAACCAGCACGATATGTGTGCGCGGCGTAATGGGATAGTTGCGTAGCGTGGCCTCAATATCGCTTACCAGCAGTTGTTTTGCGGTAGGAAAACGCTCCTGGCTGGCAAACGAAGCGCGGTCATCGGTGACACTGACAGAATAGTTCATCAGGTGGGCAACGGCGGCAAGTGGTTGGGCAATATGGCCCGCGCCCGCAATGAGTAGCACCGGCGGCGGAATGAACGGCTCAATAAAAACTTCCACCCAGAGATTGTGCGTACCGGATATTTTTTCAATGTGCGGTTTGCCAGCTACGATGGATTGTTGTGCTGCCCGAATTAACCGCGCCGAAAGGTCAGTTTCAGTAGCAGGAAGTTGCAGTTTGCCTTGTGTTTCGCCCTGCTCATGCACCAGCATTTGCTGGCCAATGTAAGAACGCCACGAACCAGAGGCGGCTACAATCGTGAGCAGAACGATAGCTTGCTCACCTTCCAAAGCCGCATTGATGGCTGCTGCTGCATCGCACATACCAGGTTGTTCCGGCTGTTCAGACAACGAAGTATCTTGCCAGGGCTGGATGAAGACATCGAAGATACCTCCACACACTCCCTGGCTTTCCATCGCGATATCCTCGGTCAAATCTATTTGCACAGTGGTTGGGCGTCCAGTATCAATCACATTGAGGGCACTGCGCCAGACCTCGGCCTCGCCGCATCCCCCACCAACGGTTCCGCTTATTTTTCCACCACGGTGTACCAGCATTTTCGCCCCTACCTCACGCGGCACCGAGCCTTTACGTCGAATAATCGTAGCCATCGCCACCGTTTCACCGCGTCCAAGGTCCTGCACAAGTTGCTGAAAAAGTTCCCGCACAATAACATTTCCCTACTATTCATGGTTCCATCTATTCTTATGGTATCATATCAGGTCAGGAGTGCAAGTGGGATAGTTTTCCACTGAGTGGAAGCGTCAAGGTTCTAATGTAAAACACGAAAACTGCAAATTATGCTGTTGTCTCTAGCGGCGACAGCATAATTTGCAGTTTTCGTGTTTTACATTTAGAAAGTTACTTCTTTATCTTCAATCCACCACCGACCTGAGCCATTGACCCATGGGGCCATACCGTTGGAGAATACTTGAACTGCAATGGTTTTGCCTTCCCAATCAACGGTCTGTATCTCCTTTGTGAGTGGGGGGCCAATAAAGTACTTTGCCATATATTTGGTCAGCCACTCACTCGCGATGTTTGTGCTACTGCTCACTGGCGTCCCACCAAAGAGTCCTGCGGTCGAGTTCCAGATATCCTGGAACTGCTTTAGCTGGTTGCTGTTGATGTGAGGTAGCAATGGTGGAGGTGTTG
>CAVQVL010000013.1:0-329491 GCA_963717105.1 uncultured Chloroflexia bacterium | reverse complement strand
TTGGCTCCGGGCCGTCGGGCTATACGGCGGCAATTTATGCGGCCCGCGCTAATCTATCGGTCTTGATGTTTCAGGGTTATCAGGTCGGCGGGCAGTTGATGTTGACCAGCGATGTAGAGAATTACCCAGGTTTTGAAGACGGCATTCTCGGCCCTCCGATGATGGAGAAATTTGAGGCACAGGCACGTCGCTTTGGCACAGAAATGATTCCCGAAGATGTGACGGAGGTGGATTTCAGCAAACGCCCTTTCAAGATTACCACAGATTCCGGCGACTATTACGCCCGCAGTGCGATTATCTCCACGGGTGCCAGCGCGAAATGGCTGGGGCTGCCAAGCGAAAAGTCGTTGCAGGGGCGCGGCGTGAGCGCGTGTGCTACCTGTGATGGTTTCTTCTTTAAGAATAAGGCTGTCGCCGTCGTCGGCGGCGGTGATACCGCTCTCGAAGAGGCAACATTCCTGACACGCTATGCCAGCCATGTGACGCTTATCCATCGTCGCGATTCGCTGCGGGCGAGTAAGATCATGCAGGACCGCGCCTTTAAGAACCCCAAAATTAGCTTTATCTGGGATACAGCCGTGAGCGAGATACTGGGTGATAACGAGGTGACCGGTCTGCGCCTGCAGAATGTGAAAACCGGTGAAGAGAGCATATTGCCGATTTAGGGCATCTTCCTCGCTATCGGACACCAGCCAAACACGGACCTGTTCAAAGGCGTGCTGGAGATGGACAAGGCTGGCTATATCGTTCCCATTGAACATACAATGACTAATATCCCCGGCGTTTTCGCGGCGGGTGATGTGACCGATCATCGCTACCGCCAGGCAGTAACCGCCGCCGGCGATGGCTGCCGCGCCGCTATCGATCTGGAACGCTGGCTGGAAAGCCAGGGCGAAGATGTTGGCGTAGAGAATTGGAACTAAAAGCGGACAACAAAAAAGCTGCAAGGCACTGCCTTGCAGCTTTTTTGTTGTCCGCTTTTAGTTCCAATTCTCTACCGTTTGCTGTATAATTACAGGAGGAGGTCATGCTATCATGGAGATTATTGATAATCCCGGTGAACTTGCTGTTAGCCAGCCGAGTGTCGCGAAGGAGCGGAGAGTTTCCGTCTTCGAGCAAATCAACCTGAACGTCTTCTGGGTTGCCAACAATTTTCACTGGCAAGCGTTGCTCGCTATCGTTATTCCCAGCATGGTCGTCAAGTTCCTTGACCCCAACCTGAAAGATATCAATCTCGCCCTGGTAGTCGTCTGGGGAACGCTGGTCGCGGTTGTCGTCAATCCACTCGTTGGAGCCATCTCCGATTATGCGACCTTCCGCATGGGCCGCCGCCGACCATTCATGATCGTTGGCACTGTCATCAACGTTGTGGTGCTGGTGGCATTTGGGTTTTCGCCCTATTTTACCTCTTCTCATGCAATCCTTTTATTGCTGTTCGCAATCTTATTCCTCTTCTTGCAATTTAGCAATAACCTCGCGAATGCTCCCTGGAGCGCGATTATCGCCGATAAGGTGCCAGTACACCAGCGCGGACTTACCGCTGGCTTCAATGGCCTCTTCACATTGCTGGGTACAATTTTTGGATCAGTGATAGCCGGGCTTATCGTAAACAAGAATGATAGCCTGCCACTGTACAAGAACGAAATCGTTGAGGTTTTTTTGCTGATTGCCATTGTACAAATCCTCTTTGTCGTTTACACAGTAATTTTCGTCAAAGAGACACCACTGCCGCCGGAAAGGCATGTGAAGCTGCAAGTCGGCTCGTTCTTGCGCAAGTTCTTTTTTCGGCCTTCCACGTATCCCGACCTGTCATGGGTATTGCTGGCCCGCCTGTTGATGATGATGGGAATCTGGGGCGTTTTCTACTTCTTGCAGTACTACTTCGATGATGTACTCGGTGGCCCCCATGTAAAAACCGTCCTGCTCAACTCGTCCTTCTCTGGTGAACAGTTCGATGGCGCACTCTTCCTGCCCATCCTCCTGCTGACAGCCTTACCAACTTCGGTTCTCGCGGGCTATGCATCAGACCACTGGGGACGGAAGGGATTAGTCTACATAGCCGGGGCCGTGATGACTGTCGTCTGCCTCATCTTCATCATCTTCCAGAGCCAGTATGGCGCACTGATTGCGGGTGCATTTTTCGGCATCGGCTATGGTGCCTATTCCAGCGTGGACTGGGCACTGACCACTGATGTCCTGCCACCAACGGACGAAGCCGGGAAATTCCTGGGTATCTGGTCGGCAATGGGCATTTTGCCGCAAGTCGTCGGTATCACCATTGGCGGCATCATCCTCCAGATATTGCACACCCTGCCCAATCACTTTGGCTACACAACCCTGTTTGTGGTGACGATTGTCTACTTCGGGCTGGGAACACTGGTTATCCGACAGGTCAAGGGAGTGAGATAAAGCGTTATAAAAAGCCAATGCCTCCTGTTGCCAGCGTGCTGGCAACAGGAGGCATTGGCTTTTTATAACGCTTTATCTCATTCTACTGAATAGAACCGTTGTAGATGCCCATTACGGTATGGAGGAACTTGATGGCGTCTTCCTTCTTGCGCTGGAACGAGTTGCGACCAATGATTGAGCCGAAGCCACCGCCATCGCGAATAGCACGAGCCTCGGTAAAGAATTCTTCGTCGGCAACGGTGGTGCCGCCGGAGAAGATGACGATACGGCGACCATCAAAAGAACTCTGTACGACGTGATGCACGCGCTCGGCCAGGGTTGAGATGGGAATCTCGTATTTCTGGTAGACCTTTTGTGCCTCAGGCAGTTCAACCTTCTGGCTGGGAAGTTTCACTTTGATGATGTCAGCACCAAGTTGTGCGGCAATCTGCGCGGCATAAGCTACGACATCAATGGCGGTCTCACCCTCTTTGCCGATACCGCTACCACGCGGGTAGGACCAGACGACAACGGCCAGGCCTGCCTCTTTGGCCTCGGCGGTCAATTCGCGCAACTCCTGGTACATAGTCACGCGCTCACTCGACCCAGGATAGATCGTGAAGCCAACCGCGACACAGCCCAGGCGTAGCGCATCGCTCACACCAGAGGTGATGGCGGAAATGGGGTCTTTCTCGTCATTCAAAACATCGTGGTTGTTGCACTTTAAAATGAGGGGAACGTCGCCGCAATAGTCAGCGATACCTGCTTCTAAAGCACCAAGCGGGGCAGCATAAGCGTTACAACCCGCCTCAATAGCTAATTGGAAAAAATAGCGTGGGTCATAACCGACCGGATTGGGCGCGAAGCTTCGCGCCGGACCATGCTCAAATCCCTGGTCTACCGGCAAAATCACCATCTTGCCCGTGCCAGCCAGCGTGCCATGATTGAGCATACGAGCAAGATTTGTGCGGATGCCGGGGTTTTCGCTGGAATACCAGCTTAAAATTTCACGGATGCGATCATTCATGTTCTTTGTTCCTCTTCACTCCTCGTTAAGTGAGACGTTCCTACAGGCATTGTAGTGCCTGTATTTTACCACGCACTCAAACCAATTGAAAATAGCTTCAAGTCTCCTACCAATAGTGTATCACATCACCAGTTTTTCACCATGTGGGCCACTTTGCCTTCAGGCGTCAGTTCATAACGGATGCGATCGGGGTTGATATCTACACACTCTGGTGCCTCCTCAGCCGAAACAATGGTGTCATGTGGATGAAGAAGCTGCCAGAAATGCGCGACTGTTCCGGGAACTTGCTGCCGGTACACAAAACGCCGCTGAATTTTCGCCTTTTGCGCCTGATGTTCAGCACGCCCAAAGAGCTTCTTTGCCTGCGCATCATCCAGGTATGGATCAACAACTTCAAAGAGATTCAGGCGACGATCATCTTTTGATGCGGGCTTTCCTATATATAAAAAGACGACGGGATGCCCATCAGCCGTATTGATAGCGGTATCTATCACAGCATTGTTATGCGCATTATCTGCTGTCAGCACAGCCAACACAGACCCCGGCAAATAGCTGCCGATCCCTGTAGGAATAACGGGAGCATGACCTTTACTCTGATGCCGCTTATAGACAACAAAGGCAACCGCCATGCCAAACGTCGCTACCGAGCCACCAAACGCGGTTGCTAATGGTTTTGAGACAAGATTTGTTGTCCACGCCGTCAAGACAAGCAACGTCGTCAACACACCTAGCCAGAAATCGAGCGAGTACCAGAAACCTTTGAGCGAACGATAGCCGTGTTGCGAGGTAGCCGCAAGAGCAGCCACAGTTTCCGGCTCGATGCCTGTTTTTGCCGTACTGTTATTGGCAAGCACAAATTCTCGGCTGACCATATCCGCTCTTTTCAGCACATCCTGGGCCGGTGTCCACACTCCACCGATACCATGATGCTCCCCATGCCTCTGTGCCGGCAAATGCTGCGCGACGATACGGGCCAGTTTGCGTTCCTTATGGCGCACAATGTCCAGCCCCAGACATGTCAGCGTGAAAGCACCCAGGAGACCAAAGGCGTACATATCACCCAGAATATTGATATTGCCTTTGACAGCGATAAGCACGGCTATAGGAATGCCGGTAGCCAGCGCAATGGAATATTGCGGAGTATTACGCAGCCTGTTGCGCCTCAATACAAACGCAGGGAAAAATTCCAGGCGGGCAAGAGCTATGAAAACATGATATGAGCCGATGATAGCGGTATTGCTGGCAAATACCAGCAAGGCACTGGCACTAATCGCTACTTCTGTCTCCAAGACCGTACTGCCCCAATGTCCGGCGAGCAGCGAGATAAGCTGTGTTGATTTGGCAGCATCAGCAGCCTCACCCGGCTGTAGGATGGTAGAAAGCATCGTCAAGACAGGACTGGTAAGACCGATTGTCAGTACCACCAGCAGCAACGCAAGACCCGCCACTTTTTTACGCGGCGTTTTCATCACCGGCGAAAGTTGCGAAATACTCTCCAACCCTGAAAACGCCAGGAAAGAACCGGCAAAACCAATCAGAATTGTGGTCGGCGTCAGTGCTTTGCCCTGGAACATTTGTGGGAAAAGCGATAAAAAGTATGCAAAGGAAATATGGGTAAAGACAGTAATAAGAATTGCCACATCACTGGCGAAGGCAATCACCGCTCCCACGAGGCTCACTTTTGCACTTTCGCTAATACCCACCCAATTTAATAGGCCAAGCAGTATCAGGATAGCTACCGTAATCCATAAAGCAAAGGGGCCAATTGCTGGAACAACGACGCTCAGGTACAACATACCTGAAAGACAACTGATTGCGGCAGTGAGAAAATAGTCCACCAGGATAAACATTCCACCTAACGCACCCACCCATTTATTAATGGCAAGCGCAGCAACCGTGACAACACCACCTCCCTGGGGATACCGTTGCGTCACCTCGGAGTATTTGAGTGTAAGCAAGACAAATACAGACATGGTCAAGAACACGAAAAAGCCTGCCAACTTCCCCACATTGCCATATAGGATACCTGGCGTATAATAGACCGAAGTCCCGATATCAGCGAAAACAACAGCCCAACAAAGTAACGGGCCAAGGCGATTTTTTTCCTGGCCTTGCTCTTCACTGGAAGTCTGCGCTGATGTCACTTGTGTCACAGTATCCTCTGCCATTGCTCTTCCCTTGCCTGGTTGCTGGTGAGTACCGCTACACGATATCTTACAGTTAAGAACACGTTTCAACTCCTCCATTAGATACGCCCGTGAATATGCATTCTGGCACAACATTCTCAATTCCTGTGGATATCATATTCTTGCTGAAGGAAACAAGAATTAAGGTCATTTATTGAATTGACCGGAGAGAAGCGATTTGAGATACTCTACAAGCAGTCGATAAACGCAGCCATTGTTACTTTAGTCACATTGACACGTTTATATACAAAGATGGAGAGAACCCGCGTTTTTTTTTTACGAGAGAACAATTTCCTGATGCCCAGGTATTAACACGCTGCCATACAAAGCAGCAAGTGAAGCTCACACTGGAGGGACAATATGAGTATGAGCGACAGTAGTTTTGAGTTTATCTTACAAGCACTACGCACTCAAAAGCAACACCTGGAAGAACTCCAGGCAGAAAATAGCGAGTTACGCCATCAACTGGCGGACCTGCGCAATGGACACGGTATCTTCGTCGATATTCTTGGCACTCGTTTCGCCCTGGTCGAAACGCACCCTGCAGAAGTTTTTCAGGCCGCCGCAACTATGCAAGACGCACCAACCATGCAAATGCTGCCGGCAATAGCCGCACCCACGACCACAATGCCGACTATTCCCGAAACACCTCGAACATTGGAGCCTATAGAAGAACACATTACGCTACAGGATCAAGTTACCGAAGAAATTACACCATCCTTTTCCCCCTCGTTTTTAGAAGAAATTGATGAGGACAATTTCCTCAGCTCGGCCACGAATCCTATCGCGGTATGGTCTGGTGCGGAGACGAATCCTCGCCAAAAGAACATTGATGAGGATGGGAAAGCGGCCCTCCGGCGTCAACTTGTTGGAAGTTTCTTACTCGACTGACACTTCCCGGCATAAACTTACGGAGCTTTCCGGGTCGTTTGCTGTAAACTTACAGCAGTGTTGTGTAGACGACCAGCCGGAGGGTAGTCTGATGTTGGCTGGGAATCCAATCACCGGCGCATGTAATCAGGTTCAGATAGGTGCCACCTGCGTTGCCAAAGATTTCTTAAATCGGGGCAGCTTGTGGTGGATAGAAGGCGACGCGGGTTACGCGAAAACTGAGCGTTTTCCCGTTTGCGGCAATCACTGTAACACTCGCGCCAACATGCACGTAGCGTAGATTCCAGAAAACCGCTGGATAGCCGCCGGGACGGTCCAAATGACCGTCAATGACCGCGCTTCCCCGCTCGCCAGGATGAGGACCAGATACAAACCACCCCACATCGTCCCAGGGGCTATGACTCGGTGTCGCCAGATCGCCATTGTTGAGTATACCCACGGTTTCGACAGATGTGTTGACTCCAATTGATGGGATGACCAGTCGTACCGGGTTGGCTCCCGTATCTAGCTGAGGTTTGAGAAGTTCTGTGGGCGTTGCCGTCACGGCTGCATGCCTATGAGCATTCGCATGAACATTGGCTTGAGCATCCTGCGCAATAACTGAGGGACCGCATGCGCAAAGAATAATGGCTAGCAGAATACTACCTGTATAAAGAGCGATTTTCATCGCACGCTCCATGAACGATCTCTCCTTCTTTTTTCCTGCTTCTCTTCCTAATATACGCTCATCAACGCTTGCCCGATTACACTTTTGCAAACTGAGCGGCATCATGCTGAACAATTGAGAGAGGAATTGCCAGAGAGCCTCTGATAATTCCTCTCCCGATTGTTCGATATTGCTAAATTTGGAATGTCTGAGTGGCCTGCGCGATTGGAGGAGTGACATTGGTTTGAGCCAGCATCGTAAGTGTCAATGAACTACTATTTTGCGGTACGAGGAAAGTTATAGTGCCGATCGTACCAGTGGTACCATGAGCAATACCTTGAAATGAATTGCTCGCATTCGTTGGTGAACTGACCAGACCGCCAGCACTCAAGCGTGCGTTTGTATCAGGGGACAGGTAAAAGTCATTGGTAGTGGGATTATCCACTTTTAACGTCACCGTGATATAGCGATTACCGGTTGTTGCCTGTTGCCCGTCATTACTCAGGCTTGATGTGACATTCGTCAACGTCCAGTTGAGGCCCGCGTATTGAAATGCGGAATTCGGGGTAATGGTCTTATCCTGGTACTTGCTTACATCAGCATTCGCCGTCAAGGGGATAATCATTTGCGCTTGTGTGGGTCCGCCTATTTGCAGAGTAAGCTTGCTGAAGTCTATCCTCGATGTAAGGGGAAAATCCACCCAATTCTGACGGTTGACAGCCTGATCAATACCACCTGGACTCTGTTCGTTCACCGGAACAACGCTCGTGCCGTCTGGTAACAACAAACGGAAGCTAGCATTATAAGACAGGAAAACTGCGTTTGCAGTCGGATTATGCTCTGTCATATTCACACGCAATAAGACAGGGCTATTGGTATTCGCGTCATCGGTGAAACTACTCGCTTCCTGCACGTTGCCAAAAGTGATTGCCACGCTAGAATAGGTCACGGCAACATTCATCTTCAGTGAAGCTGGCACAACCGTTGGTGTCACAGTATTACTGGGTGCGCCATTGTTCGTGCCGTTGCTTGTGCCATTGCCCGTGCTACTGCTCGTCGTAACCGTTGGAATACTTTTCGCAACTCCGCTAATCCACCTGTAAGCAAAGAAACCGGAAACTCCACATACGGCAAGGACGAGGAGAATAATGAGCAATACGCCACAGCCAATCTGGCCCAACACACCCTTCGATGAGTCTTTCTGTGGTTTCGCATACGGCGGTACTGGCTGTCCGGCTGGGGCGGCTTGCGCGTAGCTTCCCTGCGCAGAATCCGGCGGATAGTTTGTGTAGGATGGTTGCGGAGTTGGCGGAGGCGTATACGATTGTGAGGGCGGCGGTGGAGCCATTCCGCCTTCCGCCGGTATACTATCTGCTGCTAATTGCGTTGGTATGTCAGCATATTGTGAGTGCTTCGGATCGGTTGAAGCGGAAGTAGGTTTGCCAAAATCGGCATCCATTGTGGCGCCACAATTTGAGCAAAATCGCTGTCCAGCCGGGACAGCAGTACCACATTGTGGACAAAAACGCTGAGGCATCTGTGCCATAATCTCACCCCTTTATATGGATGGTAAACAGGTGATTGTAGCCATTTCTCTCTCATATCTGCAAAGCTGGTTGCAGCTTTCTGGTTACAATCACTGATACAACGTGCAAACAGGTCCATTCTAGACTATGAAAACTGCATATACCAGCAATATGTCGGTGCTATGGTACGTACAAAAGGTATTTACCCTTCGCTTGTTCCTTATGAGTTAGTGTAACAGGAAAGCGGAACAATGTCTATATTATAGCTCACATGCCTCTCATGGTATAGTTCACAAAATGGCTATGCATGCTCTTTTGTGAGATTGGCGATTATGAGAGCTGGAAATCGGTGCTGGCCTGAGTGGTACTATTCTGGTTTTGCGGTATGAGAACCAATGTGAAATTCGTACTTTTTTGCGGTACAAGAAATGTCACCGTTCCGCTTTTCCCTGTCAAGTCGGCATCAAATGAGACCGGCAGTGTCGTATCCGCCGGTGAAAATGTGCTGTTTCCTGATTGCAAACGAATATAGCTAAACGGCGAGCCGGTAATAGCCTCTTGCGAAAGCGTGTTATCCACGCTTAATGACACAACGATGTAACGCATTCCTTTACTTGCCTGTTGGCCCGCGATACTATATTGCGAAGTCGCGCTGACCAGCGTCCAGTTTAGACCGGCATATTGTAATTGCCCATCAGGCTTCACGGTCGTTGGCGCATATTTGCTAAGATTGGCATTGCCTGTTAGTGGAATATCCATTTGCGCCTCATTGGTGGCACCGAGGCGCAGGATAAGCTGGCCAATTTTGTCAGTCGCCGGTACCGCGAAATCCACAGAGCCGTTTTGCGTCGCCCCGGGAGCTATACCAACCGTGGCTTTCACATAGATAGGTGTAATAGTTTTTCCGTCAGGGAGAACGAGTTGAGCGATATCATAGTATAGCCAGCGTACGGTAGTTGTCGTTGGATTATGCTCTTGCACATTCAAGCGCAGCATACCATCGGCATTCGAATTGGGGTCATCAAGAAAATTTTGCGCATGTTGCGCATTAATTACCGTTACATCAACGCCTGCGTAGATCACTGTTTCATGTACTGGCGTCGTCGTTACTGGAGACTGTGTAGCGTTGCCACCTGTAGTCACACCTGGCACATGATCGCCCAACAGGGAGAAAACCATATACCCGCCTGCACCTGCAAACACAAGCAACAGGAGGATAATTATGATACATCCTATTCTACCCAGTCGCCGCCTTTGCGTCGCACCTCGCGCTTGAGATGTCTGAGGTGTCTGAGTAGCTGGTGCTATATTGCTCGACGTAATATGCTGTGATTGCTGAGATGATAGCGGCACTTGTTGCGTTGGGTGCATGGGACGCATGGGTTGCGGCATAGATGATTGTGGCGAGGTTCGCAGAAGAGGTAATCCACAATTGGCACAGTTCGTTTGGCCTGGAACGAGTGGAGTTCCACAACGGGGACAAAAGCGGGGCGATACCTGCGCCATAGCGAGTCTCCTTTTATACTTAACAATGGTTGCTGCTCTTCGCGTCTATTTTAGCATAGAAAGGAAGGACTGCTATGACACAGGTCATATTTATGGCCAAATGCTCGTCACTTAGTGAGAGCGACTTTTAGCAGAAAGCGGTAGAGATCAACCAGATTAGGTGTGCCGAGGCCAGTTGGATAATTCCAACCGCGACTGGCCTTGTAGTACAGGTTGTCACCTTGAGTTACATCATTGAAAGGATGCAAATTTCCGGTATTGCTTGTATCTATCGCATAGAATACTCCCGGCCCGACAAAGAACGTGTGCGAAAGTTGCAGAGTCCCCTGATTCACCAGAGCCATACCAGCGGCCCAGATGGGCGAAGCAGCACTTGTTCCCTCGACTATCGTCCATGCACCATTAAAGTACTCGGCGATGCCATAAGCAACAGCGGATATATCCGGTACCTCGCGCATACCTTGTGAATACTGATTGTTGACACCAGGTGCTACTTGATAACTCGGCTGCTTGAAGGCACTACTATTGCCACCACCTGACCCCCATTGATTTGTGCATTGGGAGGGATTTGAGCCATCCGACCACGCGATTTCCTGCACACGAGCACCGGTATTGGGGTTAATGGCCAGCTCCGTTCCACCTACCGCAGTCGCATAGATGCTGCTGGCAGGATAGCTCACCCCTAGATCGCCAAAAGTTCTATCGGCAAAAGCACCGCAGTCGCCGGAAGAGACGAACACCGTCATATGCTCGGCTTGCGTGAGAATCTGCAGACTGTGATCAATTGCCAGCGCATCACTTTGCGTGATTTGCGACTCTGCGACACCATAGCTGATGCTGACGACGCTGCCGTTCAAGGTATTGCTCATATTATCCTTGATGATCTGTTGCAACTCGTCGTTCATACGCACCCAGATGTCGTCACCTGCCGTGCCATCCGACTGATACATCACAATATTAGCAGCAGGAGCCATACCAGCAGCCATTTCAAGGTCCAGCGTGGCCTCCAGATCATTATCACCGCCAGTGAAAGTTGGGGGTAAATCAACATTTACAAGAGACACTTTGTTGACAGCTCTGGCACAGGCAAAGTAATTTTGGATATCACTGGTATTGACCGTGCCAAGTTCGGGTAGATTGATGGTCATGTGCTGACCATACCAGCCGGTTTTCCAGAATTGCTCATAACCATAGGCATAAGCGATCTCGGTCGTCGTCAATGCTTGCGGATCAGGGCTGCAATCAGCTACTGTGTGATGGATGCCCTGCGTACTCTGGCGCAACACTGGCTTCATCGTTGACAATAACGAATGAGGTGGCAAGCTATAGTCATCTAGCCCGCTAACAGAAGTGATTACAGCGGCTACATATGTAGGAACAAGCGGCGGCGTTGCCGGTGCATAAAACGTGCGGCCATTCAGCTTATGATTAACAAACCTCGTCTGCAACAACTTCGCGAACGTACTCGCTTTAGCATCAATGGTCAGATCGGTATGCAACGCATTTAAAGTGAGTATGGCATCCCCTAAACCAAAGAAATCTTTGATCTTCTGGTACGTCGCATCACTAATACCAAGTTGATTGCCAACGCTTTGAAGATTCTGGCTCTTGCCTGTCTGAATTTTCTGCTGATTCAGCTTATTGAGCAGTTGCTGATTCAGTTTGAATGCCACATGGACATGCAACTGTGTATTATCGGGCAGAGGCCCAATAACGGGTGCATTGAGAGCTTGTGCAGGTAAGCCGAGATTGAGTGGAGTAAACGTAATATGTGGTGTAGGTGTGGGCGTTACTGCGGGACTAGAGCCACCGCAACTGCATAAAAAGAGCAAGAGAAACACCCCCAACATACTCACCACGAAACGACCAGGCATGATTTTTAACAGCTTCTTCCTTACCAACATAGGAAAAACCTCCTCTCCTGGGAATACCTTCTTTTCTTTTTTCTATTTGCGCTGAGTTCTATAACCTCAGCTTACCTATATGAACGTACTTTTTACCTCTTTAGTCACACGGTCTGGACTATTCAGGCTATCCATGTGAGCCATATGAGCCCATATGAGTCCATGTGAGGCTCCCCTACAGGTTATATCGGCCTACCAGCGCATTCCACAATTCCACGATAGTCCTTTCCGCTTCTCTCTGACTGTGATCGGTTATGCTGGTAATGCGAGACACGCTGTAGAGACCGGTATGCCGATCTCTACAGCGTGTCTCGTGCTGATTTCCTTTTTATATGTGGGATGCATCGTGTTCGCAACTATCCCCGTGTTCATTATGCGATGGCGGAACATCCAGCGCGGGGTTTTGTTCGAAGAAATTATTCGGGCGTATCAGGAAACCTGCGTGTTTCACCGGCATTACGGGCCATTCTTCGATACGTGCGATGTGATGCACACCGACGACATACCATCCCGTCAGGATGGTGTTTTCGATTGACCGGTTCGCTTGTGTCCACGCCGGCAGACCCGCACCGCCGGGGTGCTGGTTCGGGTAGTCACCTGCTGGAAACTGCTCGTCAGAGGCATAGGGCGTCACCCAAAAATTATGGGTGGTGAAGGCGGCACGCTTCAGAAAACTCGAATTGGGGCGAGCGAAGGCCGGAGTGTTTTCATGTGGCATCAACTCGTAGGCAACCGGGTCTCCGTTTTTAGGATTACGAACATTCGGGTTGATAAAGCTCCAGGTACGCGCCGAGGAAAAATCTACGTTCCGCTGTGCCTCTTGCTCGGTCTTAAACCCGGTAGTTACTACCCTAAACGCATTGCCGTAGGGAGTTTCCTCCTCTTCAGGGACCGTATTCGTTTCCACTGCTGAGTTCTGAAGCCCATCAATCATCGGCTCCAGGCGGAAACAGAAGTGATGTTGATGATTCGGGGCGTAGAGTCCATCTTGATTGAGCAAGACGCCGTATTTCGGTTTTTCTCCTGGGGGAACCGATCCGATATTCATAATGCCGGTCAGCTTGATATCCATCTCAATGGAACCATCCTGGCGCAAATACCAGAAGAAGCCATATTCGTAGATACCGACGGTAGTGATGAAGGAGATAACCAACCGGCGAGAACGCCGAACCTCGGTATGATCTGTGCGATAGTTCCAGTGCTTCCAGAGAATCCCGTCGTCTTCCTCGTGCATACAGACGGCATTTTTTAGCGTACGCACACTGCCGTCATTCTCGGTCATGTGAGCGTCGAAGTAGTGGATAAGACCGAGGCAATCACAGCCGAGTTCGAGCGAGTTCGCCAACCAGCCAACGCCATATTCCCCGACGTCAAAAGCGTTCTGGCCGCTATGAGATGGGCTAGGATCGCCGTAGGGAACTACCATCTCAGCGAGCCGCAGGCTACGGAAAAGTGGACGACCATCATAAAAGAGGTTATACAGAATCAACCCCTCACGCGGCGAGTAACCGACGAGAAATTCCCACTTTTGCCACTTGACCTTGTAGTCATCCTCAACGGTAAAACTGGCACCATCGGGCTGTGTGATCTCGATTGGTTTGAGATCTGCGCGCATCTGACCAACATCCTTTGGCAAGTAGTTTCCTGACTGCTGAGGCATGGGTTTAACCCCAAAATCATCAATGCGAACGACTTGCAACGTATTCAAATCGAGAACAGCGTGCAATCCAGCAATTGGATGCGCGTAGGTGTTCTCCTCTGAATCGTTCGGATCGAGCTGGTAGTGGACGGTCGTGCGAAGGATGCGGCGGCTATCCTCATCCGGGTTGCCATAGTTGCCCGCAGACCAGGGGTCAATACGAACTCGCGCAAGATCAGAAGTGGTAATGCCACGTTTGGCAAGTGCTTCCTGAAAGCGAGGATCGGCCTTGATCGCATCCTCACAGGCGAAAAACTCTTCAAAGAGGATACTTGGCTGCCCTTCTACGCGCCTCCACGAGGTCACACTACCTTCGGTGAGATTAACGATGGCCTCATAAGTTGTGCCATTACCGGGAGTCTTGTCAAGAAGAGAGAAGAAAACTTCACGCGGGACGGCATCACCGGGTTTGTAGGAAAGTGCGACTTCGGGTGCAGGCTCGTGGAGGCGCACCATCACGAAACGGATGCGTTCAGAGCTTGCTGGCCCACTACGAACGATTGCAACGGCTGCGGCAATCTCTTCTGGTGTTAATGGAGCCAATGGATGGCGAACATGCGGTGTAACTATTGCCATTGGTTTCTTTTGCGTTCCTTCCAGGGTAAGCACTCGCGCCGGTATTCACCCGGTTCTTCCAGCAGCATGCCAGTTTGCTGGGTTACTGGTCAAACTAGCAGGCCTGTGAAAGAATAGAGCGAACACCGGTGAGATCAACGATATGATTACGAAGCTGGCGCGACCTCTTCGGAGTTAATGACTTCTTCGACTTCCCAGGGATGCGGTTCGGACGCCTTACCCAGGCGTACCGGAAAGACGAACAGGTTCACCAGTGTCCAGATGAGGGAAAGCGCGATAACAGCGATGGGGATATAGATTCCCAGGTTTGTGGGCCATACTGGGAACGGAACAACGCTCCCATAAATGCCCAGGATAGGGGTCACAATAGCAACCAGGAGAAAGAGCCAACGCCACCATTTGGCGGGGTCTTGCATGAGTAGACGAACTGCCGCAAGACATAGGCCAATGTAGATTAGCTCTATCAGTATACTACCGGTGGTACTCATAATACCGAAGACAGTGAGAACATTTACCGGGACCTGAGCAGCAGCCACATTTGTCTGGGTGTATGCGACGATACCAACGATCAGCAACGCGACCACACCTACAAGGATAATACCACCCATAGGAGTACGGAAACGTGAGGAGATGCTTGCTAACGGTGAAGGTAACAGCTTATGACGGGCCAATGCGAAGGCACCCCGCGAAGTTGTACCCATGAAGGCACTCATAACCACGATCGCGTCGAAAAGTACCGCGATATCCACTAAGACCGCTAACCACGAACCAACATACTGGTTGGCCATTGTGTCGAGTGGAGCCGGGTCTGTGGCCCATTTGGCAGAGTTGGCTATCCCATAACCAATATCCAAGGCATAGATCATCAGCAGGTAGAAAATGCCTGTGATCACTACTGTCCCGATGACCGCTCGCGAAATCGACCGCCGGGGGTCCCGCGTTTCCTCACTCAGCGACGCAGCCGTTTCAAAGCCAATAAATAGTGTAATAGCGAACAAGATACCAGGAAATATACCCGCGGCGGGAACGCTTGTCGGTGCGGACGGTACATTCGCTGGATTGAATGCCTGGAATGTATTTCCGCTAACCCCACCATGAGTAATGATGACAACCGCCAGAATCAGGAGAGGGATAACGGACAAGGCACTGAGTACAAGCTGCACACGGGTGGTAAGGCGAACACCCAGGAAATTAAGGGCAAGGATCAACACGAGTGCAACCAGGGATACAATCCACCAGGAAAGATTGAGATGCACATAAGAACTGAGAACCTGGGATCCAAGCAGCCCGATTACCAGGAAGCCGCCGGAGATCTAGAGTAAGAGCACCAAAAAGTACATACCAGCCGCGAACAGGCCAACTGCCGGATTGACTCGCCTCAAATAATCGTAGATGGCTCCGGCTCCGCCGCCACGCCGAGCGTACAAAGCGATGAGCCAACCCAGGGCCAACACGCCCACGGCACCGATCAGTGTCGAGAGAGGAGCTGCGCCTCCAGCCGAACCCGCGATCAGAAATGCGACGAACGCCGAGCTGAAAATAGGTCCAATAGCTAACGACTGGGCAATAGCATCCCAGGTCGTCAGGTTAGGACGGTGACCAAGGCGTTGCGCGGACTGCCGTGTAGATGATTCCATAAAACCTGCCTTTCAGAATATTCGGAAATATGACGGTGATGAACATGAACATGCAAAACCAGCGTTATTTGCATATCTCAAGTCTACAGTGGTTGGGTTCATCTGTCAAGTTGAATATAGTCCGTTGCCTGTTGCTTCTCTTCCATTCCCTCGAAGGTTGCCTGGCTATTGGCAAACATACTCAAAAGGCACGCGATAATAAGTACTGCTAACGTGAGACCTCCTACAAGATACCACCACTGATTGGTGGAAATCAGGGGAATCCACGGATAGATGAGATTACCCACAATAGTTAGTACACAGGCCGAGCCACCAACCACAATACTCAACCAGATGACCCACATGGGAAACTGGCGTAAGCGACGGAACGCCTGGGGGTTCTGGCGGTAAAAGAAAATCAGGTTCACAAAGAAAAAGGTGGTGGCGATCGTCCAGATCAGGGTGGTTGCCGCAGCTATGACAGTGTAAGTTTCAATCGACGTGGTAACAGTGTTACCGCCGAAATTATCCACATACGGAACGACGATAAAGATAATAATGGTCACAAACGCCGCAGAGCAGACCTGAAAGATGGTAGCGAAGCCGGGAACGCGGTTCCTGTTAAGCCGACCAAAGCGCGACGGGATGCGTTGGTCAATACCAGCTACCAGTAGTAGGCGCGCAGATGCATAGGAGTAAAAGATTACAGCAAACACACAATAGCACATGAAACAAACTGCCGCGATATCTCCGAAAGGTCTTCCAAGCGTCATGTTGACGGCAGTAAATGCTTCAAACGGTAGCACAGCGGCTGTGTTGATAGCTGCGCCGCGAACAACAAGCACAGAAAGAGTGACAATGGTGTAAAGCGCAACCACCACCACAGTACCCCAGAGGAGATGTTTCCTGATGATACGCGAAAGCTGCGGCGTACCTCTTCCAACTATCTCTCCCGCCATGTTAAGCGGCCCACTTGCTCCAACATAATTAAGCGTGATGATCGCGAACAAAAAGTAATTACCCGGATTCACGCTCCAACCCGTGGGGTCGACAAAATTTGTCGCGGAAGGGTTCCCTTTGAACAGCCAGACAATGGCAGCTAGCCCTATCAGAAATACCGAGAGAAGCGTGAGAACAAATATCACATTGATGATATTTTGCGTTACGCGCATCCGCTGCCACCCGACCACGCCAGCAATAACCAGTAGAGCGAGGATCACCGCACCTTGCTGCCACGGCTGGCTCAATGCAGCATTGTTCATTCCCTGTAATGTAGTGACGAATGCACTACCAGCAGTTATCACCGCCAGGATACCGGTAAGCCAATAGCACAATCCGATGAAAAACCCCATGAACGAATTCAGGGCTTTGGTCGTCCAGTTATAGAGAGAGCCTTCGTGCGGGAACATCACACCCAGTTGTGTTGTGGCTACAACACAGGGAACAAAAAACACAAGCGCACCCAGGCCCAGGTAGATCAATGAAACGGGTCCTCCGGCAGCACCAGAAACCGCGTTGCTAATCAAAAATAATGCCATAATGTAGGTTATTGTCATGTCACGCTGCCCAAGCACAGCAGGCATAGATCGCACAACATAATCTTCCGATTGAAGGGGTGCCTGGTGATCATCCAGCTCGGAGCTGCGAAGTGGTTGGGGCCGGACTTGTACCGTCATAAAATCTCTCCTCACAATAACATCCATGCAGACGTGCTATGTGTAACATGTAATGGCAACGTAAACAACGCTAATGAACATTGTACTGTCCACATCAATATGCTTAAATAGAAATCTATCAGTCTCTTTCGCAACACATCGCGAACTAACAGGGAAACCGGGCAAAAACTAATGTTGGCATTTCGCGTGTTTATCATTGTACAGCATTTGCAACTAATACATGAGAGATACAGAGCACCTATAGGATATTTTACCTATTGCAGTACTCCTTTACCAGCGTATCCTTCATCCTCAGCATGAGAATAGGTAAGCGCCAGAGTGCAGTATCACATGCAAGCAGGTAGGGAGAATAGCACATTCCTGCCGTAGCAAGACGGGGATGACGGGAACTGTTTGTCTTCGCCATCCCTCTGTCAACCTCAAACTTCTGAACAGGCCCTGTGCCCAGTTTTTGGTATGTTAGTACTTATAGAAATGTTGTCGAGTCTCTTCTTCCGGCGTGCGGTCTTTGAAGAACTCGGACTCACTGCGCTTGACGGCGATGTACGAGTTTGCCAGCAACGGCCCTAATGCCTCTGTCAGAACCTCGTCGCGTTCCAACTCGTCGAGAGCCTCGTCGAGGGAGGTAGGTAAGCGACGAATACCACGTTGTTCGCGCTCTTCGTCGCTATAGTTACCAGGATCAATCTCCTGGGCTTCGCCGGGATCAATCTGGTTGAGAATACCATCCAATCCAGCGGCAATAAATGCACCTATTGAGAGATAGGGGTTGCCACTATGGTCGGCACATTTTAGCTCAAGATTGATCGAATCCGCTTCACGGTCTTTGAAGGCGGAGGGAACGCGGATTGCGCCCTCGCGGTTATCAAAGCCGTAGGCAGCATAGGCTGAACTCCAGTAGTGCGGCAGAAGGCGGCGATAGGAGTTGGGGCTACCACAGGTGATGGCAACGAGTCCCCGAATATGTTTGAGGACGCCTCCAATGAAATAGGTGCCGATCTGGCTCAGTCCACCACGCTTATGAGCGTCATAGAAAAAATTCTCACCCTTGTTTTCACTGTCTTCTGTTCCCCACAGACTCAGATGAATGTGCGCCCCACTCCCTGCTTGATCGAGAAATGGTTTGGGGGCAAAGGTCGCGAGCAAGTTGAACGTCCGCGCAACTCCACGTACTGTCTCACGCACGAGGCAGACATTGTCGGCTGCACGCACAACGTCAGCATGGCGAATGGAGAGTTCTTGCTGCGCGGGGCCAAGCTCTGTATGGAAGAGCTCAATGGAAATGTTCTCTTCTTCCAATGTGGTCAGGATAGCATCTATGACCTCAGCCTGATCGTCTAAGCCCCGGCTACTATAGCAGAGGCTGTTATCAGCAGGGACATAGGCACCGTCCTCTTCACGGGCAAGATAAAATTCATGTTCAACTGCGGCCTCCGCTCGCATACCTTGCTCCGCGAGGCGGGCAACCATGCGTTTGAGGAAAGTGCGCGGACAAGCTTCCCAGGGGACGCCATCAGTGCAAATCATGTCGCACATCATACTGCCGGTATGTGGAACATAAGGTAGAACAACAAAGGTTGTCGGGTCTGGAATCAGACGGAACTCGCCGACCGGCCCCATACCTTCAACGGAAGCCAACGATTCGACTCCCGTAAAGGCTTGCATGGCAAGCGTCTGGCCGATGCCTTCGGAAATACGGGTTGCCAGTTTGGAGGCATGAGTAGCTTTCCCACGAATAATACCGCCGTTATCGCAATATAAGAAGCGCACAAGCCGGAGGTTCGCGTTGTGCGCTTGCTGGACAATATCCTGAGTGTCCATTAGTTGCAATACTCCTCACTTTGGGTGGGACTCTCCACGCTTACCCGTTGCTCCATAAACAAGTTTAATGGAGATCGGACACAGCACGGAGAATCCCCCTCGTAACACCGCCCGTTGCACGGACCCCTTTAGCCTGTAACTTCGGCGATAACCTCTTCATCGGTTACATCACTCTTAATGGCCGCTTGCCCAATGAAGAACACTATCACACCCACGATTAACGAAACAATGGCGATGCCGCCAATCCATAAATCCCAGTTATTTGTGGCTAAAAGGCTACTTACCCACGATGCCGTAAAGACGACATAGATGCCAAAGGCACTGGCAAGTAGGCCAAATGCAGCACACAGATAGAAAACCCAGTCGGGAGCGAGTTGGATACGGCTGAAGGTATCACGGTATTTGAAACGAATAATGATCACATCAATAAAGAGGATCACCATCGAGACACACCAGATGACCGTCACCGCGGCTTGTAGCACATTGTAGTTGATCGTCGCGAGATTGGCGGAATTGAACAGCAAGGGAATCACGATAAAGGCAATCGCGGTAAAAATCGCCGAGATAACGGTCTGCACGACGATAGCAAACCACGGCACTTTATTCGCGTTTACCCTGCTCATTGCTGCCGGTAAGCGCCGATCCAGGCCAGAGACAAACAGGAGGCGTCCAAATGAATAGTTGTAGACGGTGGTAGTGAAGATGAAGAAGCCAATCACCATGAGCGTCACCAGTGCCGTCAAGAAAGTACCAAAACCTCCAAGCTTGCTGAAACCAAACTGCGCAGCTTCCGCTATGCCTGTCAGATCGGCTTGATGCGCTGTAGGCACAGATACAAGTACACTAAAAGTGACGATCAGGTAAGCCGCCATCACAACAACTGAACCCCAGAGGAGATAGCGTGTAATTGAGCGGACATTTTTCACCTCGACTCCCATGTTGAGCGGTACTTCAATGCCGAGCAATGCCAGAATTATCGCACCATAGAAGGTATAGTTGGTGCCGTTCAGGCCCCAACCGCCCGATGCAAACCGAAAGTCGGTTTGTGATAGACCACCGCTGGCCAGCCACAACACACCCGCCAATCCAATCAACAGCACCGCTGCTACATAGGCAAGGAACAGGATGTTGACGAAATTTTGTGTGACACGGAAACGCAAGACAGAGAGCGCGCATGATAATGCAATGACGGCAATTATCACCACTCCCTGTTGCCACGGTGCAGCAAGCAGCGTAACGTTGAACAGACTACCAAGTTGTACAATGAAATTCATCACCACATCACCAGTTGCGATCATGACCAGTACGCCGGGCCACCATGCACAGAAACCAGCGAAGAAGCCCATAAAAGGCCCAAACGCCTTGTTCGTCCACACATAAATTGATCCCTCGCCTGGAAACATCAGACCAAGCTGCCCGGTAACTATCGCTCCGGGAATGAGGAACGTCAGGAAACCAAGCATCCAGTAAATATAAACAGCTGGCCCTGCACCTGAGACACTGGATGTGTTCGTGATAAAAAGGACAATTGCAACGAAAATAGCAACCATGTCGAACGAATTGAGGACTTTCGGCAGAATGCCCCCGGCGATACGTTCGGAACGCAAGAGATCGCTGCTACTGCTACCACTACCAGCGGTTGTTGCCATAAAGTGTGTACCTCCTAACAAAAATGTAGCTATCTAGCCATCTGAGTCATGGCGACATGCCCCAGGGATACCAACATCAAGTTACAAGTGACGACAATAATCATACCACAAGTATTTCTACCCTCTAAACAGGCATTTTGTCAAGAGCAATATCTAAAAAGTTACAAATTATGCTACTGGCGCACACAAAGTGGTATAATGAGGAGGATTGTTGGAAAGAATATTCTATTCAAGGACATACCTATGCCAGATTTTAAAGTCGAAGCCCCATTTTCGCCGACCGGCGACCAACCCGATGCTATCGCAAAACTTGCGGATGGTATACGCAATGCCTATAAGAAGCAAACGCTGCTCGGCGTTACCGGTAGCGGCAAGACTTATACGGTGGCGAAAATCATTGAGCAAGTGCAAAAACCAACCCTGGTGCTGGCTCCAAATAAAACGTTGGCGGCACAGTTGTTTAGCGAATATAAAGAGTTTTTCCCTAATAACGCGGTTGAGTATTTTGTCTCGTACTATGACTACTACCAGCCAGAGGCGTATATTCCGCGCACCGATACCTATGTTGAAAAGGAAAGTATGGTCAATGAAGAGATCGAAAAATTGCGCCTCTCCACGACTCGCAGCCTCTTCGAGCGACGCGACGTGCTGATTGTCGCCTCCGTCTCCTGCATCTACGGCCTGGGCAGCCCTGAAGAATATGGCGAGGTGGTGCTTACATTGAAAGTTGGCGAGGAACGACGCCGTGACAAGATTCTGCGCCATTTGACGGAGATTCAATATGAGCGCAACGATATGAACTTTATTCGCGGGCGTTTTCGCGTGCGCGGCGATGTTTTAGAGATATTCCCCGCCTATGAAGATGTCGCGGTACGTATTGAGTTTTTCGGTGACGAAATTGAGCGTATGACCGAAATTGATCCGCTCACCGGAGAAGTTATGGGTAAACGGCAGCGGCTCGATATCTATCCCGCGAAACACTGGGTGACGACGCAAGAACGCCTCAACAGATCCATTGAACTGATTGAAGCTGAACTGGAAGAGCGTCTGGCACAACTGGAATCAGAGGGAAAACTACTGGAGGCGGCGCGTTTGAAGCAACGCACAAACTTCGATATCGAGATGCTGCGCGAGACGGGTTTCTGTTCCGGCGTCGAGAATTATTCGCGTCACCTTGCCGGACGCGGGGCAGGCGAGCAACCCTGGACACTGATGGACTATTTGCCCGACGATTATCTACTTGTCGTGGATGAGTCGCACGTTGCCTTGCCACAGGTGCGCGGCATGTTCGCTGGTGATCGTTCGCGCAAGCAGGTGCTTGTTGATTATGGTTTCCGTCTTCCCTCAGCACTGGACAACCGACCGCTGACATTTCCAGAATTCGAGAATCAGATAAACCAGGCACTCTTTGTCTCTGCCACGCCCGGTCCCTATGAAAACGAACACAGTGAGGCTATCGTTGAACAAATTATTCGCCCGACAGGTCTGCTCGATCCACAGATCAGCGTGCGGCCCACTCGAGGGCAAATTGACGACTTGCTCACAGAGATTTGCTCGCGTGTCGCCAAGAAACAACGTGTGCTGGTCACAACGCTAACCAAGAAGATGGCAGAAGATCTCGCGGATTACATGCAGGAATTGAGCATTAAAGTGCATTACCTGCACTCGGAAATTGATACAATCGAGCGAGTCGAGATTTTGCGTGACTTGCGACTTGGCGTCTACGATGTCGTTGTGGGTATCAACCTGTTGCGTGAAGGTCTCGACCTGCCAGAGGTTTCCCTGGTCGCTATTCTTGATGCCGATAAAGAAGGTTTCTTGCGGTCGGGCGGCTCTCTCATACAGATCATAGGACGTGCGGCACGTCACCTTGATGGCAGCGTCATTATGTACGCCGATACAGTCACCCGGTCCATGCAGCACGCAATAGATGAAACGAACCGTCGTCGTACCATTCAAACTACCTTCAATGAGCGGAACCACATTACGCCCCGTGGTATTAAAAAGGATGTGAGGGCACTAACAGATCGCATCAAGGCTATGAGCGGAGTTGATATCGCGGAGGCGGACGGCAAATCGGTTGCGGTAGCACTGGCGGGTATTCCAAAGGAAGAGGCGTTGCGGCTAATTAAAGACCTGGAGTCCCAGATGCGTGCCGCTGCGAAACAGTTGGAGTTTGAGAAGGCCGCGCAGTTACGCGACCAGATTATCGAGGTTCGCCGCTCGATGATTGAATAGAACCAGTGAGAAGCAATAGCAATGCGGCACCGGCAAGCTAGCTTGCCGGTGCCGCATTGCTATTGCTTCTCACTGGTTCTACGAACATACGATCTTCGACGGGTGATACAATACTAATCGTTGGCTTCGTCCCAACGGTTGCTTTTTGTGAAAGGAAATTCTTACATGCACAATCATCATGACCATACAAATGACCACGAACCGACGCAGAGCGACTATTTGAGCGGAGCGCGAATTCTACCCAGGCGCATCCGACCACATATGACGGTTGCTGAATTGATAGATGAGCAATACCAGGCATATAACGCGGCACGCTTGAACGAGGCGGCGCGACTGTACGCAGAAGAGATGCTCTCACCGGAGAAAGATGTGACTATCGGCCTCACCATGGCGGGGGCGTTGACGCCGGCAGGTCTGGGCGGTTGCGTCCTGACGTTGATGGAATATGGCTTTGTTGACTTCATCATCAGTACCGGGGCAAATCTCTACCACGATATGCATCACGCGCTGGCGATGGCTCTGCACCGGGGCGATTTTCGCTTGGACGATACGAAACTGCAGGAAGAGGGCGTTATTCGTATTTACGACATTCTTTTTTCTGATAAAGTGTTGCTCGATACCGACGCTTTTGTACGCGAATGTTTGCAGAGCTTGCCCAATCGCCCGATCTCCACCTCGGAACTGCACTACCACCTCGGTTCGCGGTTGCTGCAGGCAGGAGTCAATCCTGAGTATTCGGTGCTGGCACAGGCTGCGCAGTGGAATGTTCCTATCTATACCTCCTCGCCCGGCGACTCTTCGATTGGCATGAACGTGGCGCGTCACGCGCTGGATGGCAGTGCGTTGACACTTGACCCACTGGCCGACGTGAATGAAACGACCGCTATTGTGCTTTCCGCGACGCGCAACGGCGTCATCATTCTTGGCGGTGGTAGCCCGAAAAATTTCTATCTCCAGACGCAACCGCAATTATGGGAAGTGCTGGGCATCCAGAAAGGCGGTCACGACTACTTTATTCAGATCACCGCCGATGCACCACATTGGGGTGGTCTCTCCGGTGCGACACCTTCCGAGGCTGTTTCGTGGGGCAAGATTAAGCCAGATCAACTCAGTAGCACCGTTGTCATCTATGGTGATTCTACTATTGCTCTACCTTTACTCACAGCATACGCAGTCTCGAAAGCGCAACCGCGCCCACGCAAAGAGTTATTTGCCCGGCGTGAGCGGTTGCTCACCGAACTCAAAGACGCATATCAGACAGGAAAAGAGGCTCGCCCTTAATCGTTTTTCTATCTAATGCATAGCAGCCGCTATATTAGATGGAGCAAATTCGTTTTGTTTAGATGAAAAGAAGTTTGGATTAGATACAAGCATCGCACATTGCCTCCTCATTAGCTTGACAACCTAATGTATAATAGTGATCGTGCGCAAAAAAATGTTTGCGCAATTTGATTGAGGCAAAGGGCTACTGAGATTCACAAAGTAGCCTCATAAATTGGCCTCATTTAGAACACCTGATAGGAGGTAAGTTCGATGCTTGTTCATTTGATGTTGGAACTGTACGGGTGTGATCGGGAAGTGTTGAGCAATGAGGCATTGCTGCGGCGCGCGTTGGATGAGTTCCCTGCCCGTGTGGACATGGAGAAAGTCAGTCCCGTTCATCTGTACGATATTGAAACGTCGAATCCTTTAGATGCGGGCATGTCCGGCTTTGTGGTGATTGCGCAGAGCCATATCAGTATGCACGCATGGCCCGAATATGGCGAGGTAGATATTGATATCTGCTCCTGCAAAGAGTTCAGCCAGGAAGATGCTATCGCCTTCGCCAAAGAGATATTCCAGACCGATGATGTTGAGGCGCATTTTGTAGTACGTGGTACACGTTCCTTGCGCCCTGAGACGCCCGACCCGGTGCGCTACGAGGAAGCGATAGCGGCTCGTAACTCCAGAATGGCGGTGCGCTAAAAAGAAGGAGACAGACACTATGTCAGAATCGTTTGTGACCCAGTTTGGTGCGCCGGATGCTCCCTACTGTGACCCTGAGACGGCGCGTGTAACGATTATCCCGGCTCCGCTTGAGTATAGCGTATGCTATATGCAAGGCACCGAACATGGGCCGCAGGCGATTCTGAATGCCTCCAGTCAGATGGAACTGTACGACGAAGAACTTGATTATTGTCCTATCGAAGTTGGCGTCTATACTCGTCCAGCCCTCGATTATCGCGGCATGGACCATGCTGCCGCGCTGCAAGCGACCGGCGATGCCGTGCGCGAAGTGCTGGCACGCGGACAATTGCCGTTGACCATCGGCGGGGAACATTCGCTCTCCGCGCTTCCTATTGCTGCCGTACGCGACTACTACCCTGACCTGACGGTTGTACATATTGATGCACATGGTGACTTACGCAACGAATACGAAGGCACTCCTCTTTCTCATGCCTCTATCGAACGCCGCGTCGTAGACATGGGCATCCCCTTAACCGAAATCGGTATCCGCAGCTTCAGCCCCGAAGAGGCTGAATTTATGAAAACGCATCCGGATGTGGCTATCGTCTGGGGCTATCAACTGGCAAAGGGAACGGCAACCATTCCCTGGGAACGCCTGAGCAAGCACACCTATGTCACCATTGATCTCGATGCGCTCGATCCCGGCGAAATGCCAGCCGTTGGCACACCAGAACCCGGTGGCCTGCACTGGTACCAACTGCTCGACCTCTTCCGTGAAATTTGCTCACGCACCACCGTCGTCGGTATGGACATGGTGGAACTCTGCCCGATGGAGGGCCAGACCCGTGCCGATTTCCTTGCGGCAAAGCTGGTGTATAAAATGATCGGGTATCGGTTCGCGGATCTGAAGAAGTAAACCGGGCTTTTCTGATCAAAAAAACACCACATATTTAGAATGCCTCTCCCACACTCCAGCCAGGAAGCCGGGCAAAACATAGCAAGGGTGAAAAGTAAATATTGATGGGAAAGAGAACTGCTAAATACTCTTTACAAGAGCGTATACCATATAGTTAACGTGTTCATTTGACGAACATATACTCTCTGCGTTCTTCATAAGTAATGATTGATTTTCCGAAAATGGCGGCGACGACAGAATTAAGCTCAACTGACCATTGCATGTGAGACCGATCTATCGGAGCTTATTGAGACGTAACGCTTGTCGAGAATGTCAATTGCTACCTGCAAATGTATGAAAAAAATGTATCGCTTTGTTATAAGAATTTTCAATCATGATTAAGTACTCCTCTACGAGTAATCGTAACGTGGCACCCTTTTATTCTCTCATGTTTATGTCGCTCATCATCATTCTCGGACTTCTGAGTGGTTGCGGCACATCAACAACAGGTCTTGCCTCCAAACAGGAACTCAAAGGTACGATTCGGGAGTTCACACTCCCTGTAGCCAACAGCAACCCTGGCGGCATCACGAAGGGGCCGGACGGCAACATCTGGTTCACTGAAAATGTTTCTACAACTCAAAGCAACAAGAGCATCGGCAAGATCGGGCGCATTACCCCGACTGGTAAGATTAGCGAGTTCACGCTTCCCGAACCCGCAATTTTCCCTGGCTTCATCACCCCCGGATTAAATGGTACCTTATGGTTCACCGAACCCGAGAATAACAAAATTGGAAGTTTTGCCTGATACACAAGCTTCCCTATAGTATACCCACAAAGCAATTGCTATAGGGAAGCTTGTTTTTCTGATAATCCCTTTGCAAAAGCTACGCAGAGAATACATAGCTTCAGCCCGACCGAAGGGTATATCCTATCGCAGCGATGGGAACGCGGATGAACTGAAGCTGTCTCTACCATAAACTGTCCTTCTCCTGCTTTGCATTGCGATAACGTTGCACCCACTCCTCAGAAAGTGCATCGGCCTGCCGTTTCAACTTTCGCTCGGCAAACACTAGATTTTCCGGGTAGGTAATTTCTAAGTACTTGAGAATGTGTAATGCCGTCTCTTCATAAGCGATTACAAAATCCTCATAGATGACGGTCAGAGGTTGAACGCCGCATGTTTTAAAATAATGTTGCCATGCTGCATCGTGTGCTGTAATTTCTTGCAAGAGCTGGTTTATTGCCGCAAAGTCAAATTTGGGTTCTGGCACTGGTACCGACGGTTCATCTGTACTCCACACCCAGATATTCGTCTGAATTGCCCTCCAGTGAGAGATAGCCTGTCGTAGTTTATCCTGACGCCAAATCCAAATGTAGTGCAAGTTAGGGAAGAGAGTGGGCAATAACATTGCCAATGGTTTTTCCGAATAATCTGGAATGCTCCGTATTTTATTCACAAAATCGTCAAAGTATCCATACATGAGCTTCGCGCCAAATATGCCATTGGGCGTTGTTCCTTGTTCAATCGCTTTTGTGAGATAGTCTGCGTAGGTGGAAGTACCCCAGTGTTCTTTCCAGAATGATTCATCACCTCGCCAGAAGTATTCTTCCGGGCGTCCAGCGATACCAGTATTTTTCAGTGCTTCGCAGAGTAATGAACTACCACAGCGAGGAGTACCACAGACAAGGTACGATATTTGAGGTTGCATAATCTTTTTCACTGGTATAACATCCATTTCTCGGCTACAATATGATGGAAATGACGATACACAACTGCGGAGATTTTATGCATAAAAGAAATCAGAGATTCTATCCACTTCTCTTCGTTTTACTCCTGCTACTCGCTTCCTGTAGCACTCCGGGTGGAACATCGTCAGGTTCGGCAAAAGGCACGTCCCATACAACGCTATCTACAAATAATGGGACAATGACGTATAACACCAGTCCACAGGATGTTATCATACGCACATTTTATGGCGGTGGCAATATGGGAACGCTGGAAATGAGTCCTGAGATCAGTATTTATGGCGATGGTACCTACATTCTCGGTCCTGGTTTGCAGATGCGTGAGGGAAAGTTGAGTACTGACGCGCTACAAAAGTTGTTGCATACGTTAGTAGATACTGATGGGCTGCTTGGCTTTCAACGCCAGCAGTTTTATGATATTCCAGATCAGAACATGACATTGCTCCAATTGAACCTCAATGGAAAAAACTATGCCTGGTATTATGGTCAATTTGGCTCGCTACAGGAAAGCACACAAGATATGAGTGAATATCATCGCCTGGGGCAGGCACTTTCTACGATTATTCAATCGTTAGCGGATCCAACGCATCCGTACACAAACAATCACGCGGTATTACTGGTACATCTGGATTTCAGTCCCGATTTAACAAAAACCATTCCTACCTGGACACTGCCGGACTTTACGCTGAACTCGGTTGCAACGTATGAATGCGGCGTTACTCCACCAGATCAAACGGGGCCGAATGCCGATACTGGCTGCTTATCGTTTACAACACCGCATTATGCCTATCTACTCACGCAATCACAAATGCGGGCTATTCAGCCACTGCTTAAAGGTCAACAGGAAGGCGTTTTTTATGAACAAGATACTGGCTCGTACTATAGTGTTGTTCTCCGCCAGCTCCTCCCTGATGAGTTGCCTGAGCAGATGCTGGCAATGTATGGCAGCGCGGAATTGAACTATACTGGCATTCCGCTGCACAGCGGGAGCATCCCTACGCCTGTACCAACACCGGCATCATGAGCTATGAGCAAGAAAAAGAAAGAACCAAAAGTTTTAGCGAGGTCTACATAAGCCCTATTTTGGCAACAATGTGATATACTATAAATGATGCTTCCCCTGGCATATGCCAAAGTACATGCCATCCTAATAATTTGCGTGTCTAATTTTTAGACAGTGAGTGCGAACGACCGACGGGAGACACACTTGCCGACTCGTCCACCACTTTAGAGAACAAAAACAGCGATATCCCCCCGTGGGACACCCCGAAAGGATTTATGACCAGAGACTTTAATAACCAGCGGCGAGATGATATGCGTCCGTCATCTCGCGAACATTCCTCAAGCAGAGGTGGAGATGAGCGGTCTCCACGTCCGGCTCGACCCCGTTTAAATCGTGAATCAGTAGATCGTGCGTGGGAGTCTGGCGCTCCTTCACGTCACGCGGATTACCGTACACGCAGCAACAATGGCAATAGAGGGCAAGCACCGCGTAACAATTGGAACGGTAATTCGCAAAATGGGCAAAACAGACCAGGTGGACAATATCCGGCACGCAACAATTACAATGGCCACCCTGACCGTCCTTCCTATGGAGATCGGCCAGCCGGTCCCCGGCGTTTTGATACTCCCACCGGTGGCAACCAACGCCCTCCATCACGCCCATTTGACTCTAACAACGCTAATAGCGCGAACAGACGCAATGAAAATAGCCGACCCGGCCCGACTCACAGGCCATATGCAAACGAGCCACGACCACAACGACCGGAGTCTCGGGATCATTCGCGTCCCTATGAACCACGCCCTTCGTTCCGCGACAACGGGCAAGGAGGCGGCTTCCAGCGACGCAACATCGATCATACAAACTATAATGACCGTGGCCCCCGTCCATATGCTCGCAATAATCGCAGCGATGGCAGTCATGGTAGTCATGATAGTAATTACGGTGGACGCCCACCACGAAATTTCGACCGTGATACCCGTGCGCCAGGAAATAGCTATCGTGACACCCGCTCACCACGCAATGCTGAACCTTCAGAGACGCTGGATACACGGAATCCGCGTTGGCGAAGTCGCCCCGCCGCACAACAGCCTCAGCCGGAACGGTACAAGGGCGATTACGAGCGTTACGATAGCCCTGAAGAGAAACCACGCTTCGCCGGGCGTCCTTCGCATAAGTATGATGCCGGCAAACCTCGCAGGTATGAGAGCAACAAGCCAAAACCGGCAAAGAAAGAGCTGCACGTCACACCACTTCCTGATGGGCGTGTGTTAAAGGGACCACGGCCAGTGCAACGCAAAAATGCCGAGTTTTGGACGGATATTGCGCAAAATACCGATGCACTGCTTAATGGCGTGAAAGAAGTGACCACGCCTCAAGAACAGCCGACAGATGATAGTGTGGTCGCGCAAGAACTGCTGACACACGACAACGATGTCGCGCAAGAGCCATCAACACAAGAACCGTTGACAGATGATAGCATCGTCGCGCAAGAATTGCTGGCACACGACAGTCCAGGTATACAGGAGCAGGTTGTTACAGAGAAAGGCACACCACCAGCAACTAAAACACGCAAACGCGCTACAACCGCCGTGTCTCGTAGCAAAAAAGCAAGCGAGAAACAAAAAGGTGCGCAGCCCAAAACGAAAGGGCCAGTACCTCGACCATCAAGACGTGGCTTTAAGTGGCCTACACCGGAATAGTAGATCAGGGTACTGACATCCAGCAGAGGCGTCACTACGTGTGGTGACCATGTAGTGACGCCTCTGCTGGATGTCAGTACCCCAGGTTTTTGGGGAATCTTATGCTCTATCCCAGTTATCTCAATCTTTATGAAACGGGCGAATTAGCGGAGCGAGCGGCGACGGCGTGGGAAGTGCTGCGCAGTTGTACGATCTGTCCACAGAATTGCCGGTGCAATCGTATCGCGGGCAAAACGGGCGTGTGTCATTCTGGTACCGAAGCGATTGTTGCGTCGTGGAATGTTCACCGTCGCGAGGAGCCACCAATTAGTGGCACACGAGGGGCAGGTACCATTTTCTTTGGCTACTGTCAGGCTCGCTGCACTTATTGCCAGAACTTCCCGTTGAGCCAGGGTGGTTTAGGACATCGCGTCGGCCCGGAACGTTTGGCGGATATGATGCTCTACCTGCAAAAGAAACGTTGTCACAATCTCGACTTTGTGACACCTACCCACTTCGTACCACAGATTTTAGCGGCACTCGTTGTCGGTTGCGAGAAAGGTCTCCGGTTGCCCATTGTCTATAATTGTGCCGGCTACGAAAACCTGGAGACGCTCAAGCTGCTCGATGGTGTGGTTGATATCTACCTGCCCGACGCCAAATATTCCGATAATAAGAATGCACTGCGTACCTCTAAAATGCCTCACTATGTTGACCACAACCAGATCACACTGCGCGAGATGTACCGACAAGTCGGGCCATTGCAGCTTGACGACGAGGGCATTGCCCTGCGCGGCCTCCTTATTCGCCACCTTGTTATGCCAGAAGATATCTCCGGCACCCGCGAAGTCTTGCGCTGGATCGCGGAAGAATTGGGACCGGATACTCCGGTTAGCTTGATGGATCAATATTTCCCCGCGTGGAAAGCTGTAAACGATCCCATGATCAATCGCCGCCTGAGCTGGAAAGAATACAAGGTCGCCCTCGATGCCCTCGAAGAATTCAATTTGGACGCAGGCTATATTCAAGATGACCTGATCGAAGTTGATATCACGTCTGATGTATAGGATATGGCGTTGATTCGTATCTGACATCCAGCAGGGGCGTCGCTACATGGTCACTACGTGTAGCGACGCCCCTGCTGGATGTCAGATACAGGATATCAGGCACACAGGTGTGTCATGGGTGGGGTACATACAACCTTGACTTTTCTGAGCAATTGGAAGAGGCGTGCTATAATCTGACAGGCCTACTATCTACGTAATATATATAGAATACCTATTCATACCTGAGAGTGCCGCACACTGTGTTTGCCGCGTTTCTCAGGCAGTCATGTGCTTATGTGCCAAACAGCATCTCATCACATGCCTGAGAACATGCGAAATGGAGAGTCCCATATGAACGATACGGCCACGTTGAGCCGCCTTTTTGCCGGTATCCAGTTGGATATGGACCGGGTAGACGCGACATTTGAGGAACGCGCAACATCCGGGCTTGATATCCTCAATTCAGCCTCAATGCACGCGCTTGGTTCGCCCGGCAAACGTCTGAGAACGGCACTCACCCTGCTTTCAGGCAAGATGAAAACGTACCGTTTTGATAAGCTTCTTCCCTTGAGCGTTGCCTTTGAGATGGTACACCTGGCGACGCTTATTCATGATGATATCGTAGATAACGCGAAGACACGCCGTGGCAACCCGACGGTCAACGCGCTATGGGGCGATAATATTGCTATCCTGCTCGGTGACTATTACTTCGCCAAGACGGCAGGCTTGATCGCCGATATCAATGACAACCGTATTGATCACCTGTTCTCCGACACCGTCGCGACCGTCTGCGAAGGAACAATCATGGAGATGATGACGGCGGGTCGCATTGATTTGACCATTAAGAGCTACTACGAGAAAATTAGCCATAAAACAGCCTGTCTCATTGCCGCTTGCTGCAAAGGCGGGGCCATTGTCAGCGAAGCATCTAACGAGGAAATCGCACTGCTGACAGACTACGGCATGAATCTGGGCATCGCCTTCCAGATCATTGATGATGTGCTGGATTATACAGAAGATCAGGCCACCATCGGGAAACCAGCAGGCAACGATCTACGCCAGGGCATGGTGACGTTGCCGTTGATTTACGCTTTGCAAGAGCAACCACAAAATGGTCATTATCAACAGGTTCGTACCTTGCTCAACGGCACTCCTCATAAAGAGGATGATATCAATGCCGTTGTAGACTGGGTTACAGGTGGCGTAGGTGTAGACCGCTCACTGGCCGATGCACAAACGTATGCCGAGAAAGCTCGCACAGCACTGTACCACTTCCCAGCCTCGCCCGACCGGGCAGTGCTTGACGATTTGATAGATTTTGTTGTGTTACGCAAACGCTAGAATATCCGGTAGCAGACATATGAGTCCAAACTCTGCCTTAGAAGAGAAGTTTCGTGCAGTTGGGGGCAAACGGCCCTATGTGCAACACCTGTTTGGGCGCATCGCACGCATCTATGATCCGATGAATCGCTTGATGAGTTTTGGATTCGATAGGAAGTGGCGTGCGTTCGCGGCACGCTATCTGGCGTTGGCAACAGATGAACTGGGATTGGATCTTGGGACCGGGACAGCAGACCTTTCTATCGCGGTGATTCGCCGTTCGGGCGCGGGAACACACATGATCGGGATGGATATCACGCCGGAGATGCTTGAGTTGGGGCGCAAGAAAGTGGCACGGCTGGGTCTTCAAAATCGTATTGAACTACGGGTTGGCGACGCGGAACAGATAGACTTGCCGGATAACAGCGTTGATGGGTGTTGCTCGGCCTTTATGGTACGCAATCTAATGAACATGCGGCAAGGTTTCAGAGAAATGTTGCGGGTGGTCAAACCTGGAGGGCGAGTTGTGTGCCTCGAAATCAGTCACCCACCGGGGAAAATCTTTGGGTCGCTCTTCCATTTCTATTTTTACAAACTCGCGCCACTGTTCGGCTCCATAATTGGGAAGGCGTTTGAGGAGTATAATTACCTACCCAACTCGCTCACCACTTTCCCTGATGCGCCAACGTTGCAAGCGATGATGGAAGAGGTGGGCTGGAGTGATGTGCGCTTCTACCGGCTCACCGGCGGTATTGTCGCCATCCATGTTGGAACGAAAGGGGCGATGTAGGAAGCGATAAGGCTTGTTGAGGAAATAACCCGCCACCGCGGTGGCGGGTTATTTCCTCAACAAGCCTTATCGCTTCCTACATAACCGCTAAAAGCCATGGTTTATAGCGATGAAAATAATGATGCCGAGAATGATGGTTGTCAGCCAGAGGGCAGTTGCGAGACTGGTATTCCCCTGTGGCATCGGCGGCAACGCCTCCGGTCGTGGAAGTAATTGCCCTTGATCTTCATCGTCATCAAATGGAATGATGGATTGCAACGCCTGTGCAACCGGTTTGAATGCGTCCTGCGTTGCCGCATCGGCAGCAGGTGCATTCGATGGCGACTGCGTTTGCAGTGGGCGTGAGGTTGTTGGTGCAGTGGCAGGAGACCTCTGGCCGCTACCAGAAACAAGACTCCCACTGACTGAGCGCATGGCTAACAAGTCTTGTCGCAACTCAGAGGGACGTTGATAGCGTTGACCAACGACGGGTCGTAATCCTTTTGTGAGTATCGCATCAAATTCAGACGAGACATTGGGATTCAGCCGCTGCGCCGAAGGAATGCTGCCACTCACACCGGCGGGTACGCTTCCCGTTACCGTATGATAAGCAGTAGCCATCAAGGCGTATAAGTCGGAACGCACATCTACCACACCACGCATAAATTCGGGTGCGGTATAAGGTGAAAGTTGAGTACGATCAATCCCTGAGACAAATTGCGTGGCACCACCGGCTAATACGAGTGAGAAGTTGATAAGGGCGTACTGCGACCCATTACGTGCAACGAGAATATGTTCAGGGCTAATCAACCCATGTACCAGAGGAGGCGATTGCTGGGCCAGCAATTCCAGTACTTCGGTCATTTGCAAGCAACATTCGATTACATCTTGTTCCGACATAGCGCGACCGGTGCGGCGCATACGCGAAAGGAGGGACTCGCCATCAAAAGGTTCAAACGCAAAGAAGTTGCGGCCCTTATCGCTAAATGCATCCCACAATGTAGGAATATGTGGATGCCTGCCAACCTGGGAGAGAGCCATTGTCGCGCTACGCAAAGTAGATTGCATCATTACTGAGAAATTTTCTGGCAACACCAGTTCGCTTAATATTACCTGTGAACCGCCACGTTGTGCGTCTTGCGCAATCCATCTTGCCTCGTATACGCCGGATAACCATTCCTGACGTCCCTCCATCTCATACAAACGGTACCGCCCACTGCGTAAAAGCGTTCCCGGTTCAAGAGGGTGTACCTCTATCTTTGCAGACTGCGCATGCATCTGAGAAGGTATTGATGATGTTGGCGGAAAAGCCGCCGATTTCTGTTGTGATTGTGTCTGCATGGAACGATTGAGCTGTCCATTCCTTAAAGGGGATTCTGTTACCAGGCGGCTTGCCCAAATCGACGATTGCAAAGCCTGTTGTCTTTGAATATCTGTTTTGAGAGGGTCAGTTGTTGCTCGACTTGCCGACAATTGCGGACGTTGCGGGACACTACGAGAAGTTAAGCTCTCTGCTCGAGACAATTTTTGCTGCATTTGCATTTGTTGCATCTGCTCGGCGTTTCTATCTGTTCCAGATAGAGGAGTATTCAACTGCTGATCGTCTTTAGGCAGTGCCGACCCAAACGAGGCAAAGGGTTGGGGAGTCTCCGGTACAGGTGGTGCTGAAAAGAGGAACGGGCGCTGATATTCTTGCTCTTGTGACTGCCCATTTGCACTGGCTGCCCTATGTGCAGAAGCTTGTGGTTTGTTCCCTCCTGGTATTGCATTGCGCTGTGGTGATGAGGAAGCAGTTGGCGAAGAGAAGGAAGGGAATTCGCCATTGGATCGCAGTCCACGCGAAAGGGGTCCCGACGACGAAGGTGGAGGAGTCATGGGATTGCTCCCACCTGGCTGTATTCCCTGCGAAAATGGTGATGTTAGCGGCTGTAGCGGCTGTAGCGGCTGCTCCGGTTGTACGTCTGCGGATGGCCAGACGCTACCTGTGTTACCTGGCTGTCGTCCACGCGCAAATGGAGACGCCGGCGATTGAGTCGCCTGTGTATGTGTGGGAAACACATTGCTACTGGACGGCATAGCGCGTGAAGATGAAGGAGGGAACGATTGTCCATTGTTGGAAGACGACCCGCCGCTTGATAGCGGGTTTGCCGCTCGCTGGCTATCCAACGACGACCCAGAGGGTCCAGTAAAAGGCTGCCAGACTCCTGACTGCTGTTTTGGCAACTGAGACGCGGACACATCTCTTGACCACTGTCCGCTCTGAGGCAAATTACCCAATGGTTGCGATGTACCCTTCTGAGGTGTGGTTATGGACGGACTACGCCCAGACGCCCCAGGCTGATTAGGTAGGCGTATCACAAGACCACAACGTGTACAAGGACTCCTGGATGCATCCCACTCATTCCCACAACGTGGACATATCATGATATCCCGCTCCTTAAAAAATACGAGTTTGACAGCGACAGGATTCAGCTACGTTACAAAAATAAGGCTTATCTTCTCACTGCCCCACGACACCGACCGAAAGAACAAATAAAACCCGAGGTGATAGATAGACCCCGGGACCATGCGTTGGCGTTAGATGAGCATGCTCTCGCGCTGAGTATAGACGAGAATATAGCAGCATGTCAAGCTAATTAACCATTTTTCCTACTACGCTTTTTTTATCGTTTCAGATTACGTCCGATCGGCGATAAACCGCTTAAAAACACTTCCAATGTTTTTGCCAGTTCATACAGTTGCGTCGCTTCTGGCACGGAAACTTCGTGTCCCGCGTGCGCAACATAGTAGAGCATTTGCACGGCGGGATGTTTTGCCGCGGTTGCCACTTCGCTGGTAGCGGAGCCAAGTAGCGAGGCCCGCATGGCCTCTACGCTGGCGTTGACATCATCTAGATTGGCAATATCTATAAAACTGGCTGGCCGCGGCTGATTCTTGCCTCTGTTGCCGGATTGGCCAGATTGGTTGGCCTCCCACTGGCGTCGCGCCTGTTTTCCGGCGGAACAATAACAAAATTCAGGGTTACTCGAATCAGAGTTTTGTAAACCTGTATCGTCGCAAATTGGGCAGATGGGCATAGCTGGCCTCCTCGAAATGACATAGACTATTTGACTGAATGTACTATATCACACGGCAAAAAGTTATGAGAGGCACTGCTGCCCACTCAAATAATCTTTGAGCATATTTTCACAATCGAAGGCCATGTGGCCGAAAACTTCTTGCGGTATACGCCAACAGGGCTTGCCCTCACCGGATGCCTGCACTGACCCACTTATAATGGTGCCTTTATAGGCGATGGACGCAGCCCGAAAGCGGGGGTCGCGTTTGATACTGGAATAGACACCCACTATGCTATCAATTGTCATGGTATAGCCTGTCTCTTCGCGTGCTTCGCGCAAGACGCATTGCTCAACCGTCTCGCGATAACGCACTATACCGCCAGGGATAGTGTAGCCAAGGCCATCGGAACGGTCTATTAACAGAAATTTGCCATCTTGTTCGACGATGACACAGGCACTCAGTATCGGTGAAATTTGTCCCAGTGTGAGAAGAGCTATCATACGAAATATCCATCCGGCTAGCAGCCCCTTAATCTTCTCTTTCATCGCCGACAATGTCTCCCTTCGCGCTATTAGCTTCATTTTCAGTTGACGGAACGTCTGGTACATCCAATTCAAGCGTAGGCATTCTTTCTTTTGCTACTCTGTCTGTAACCTTAGCAGCCATTGCCAAAAATGCGACGGAGGTAGACGATGCTGGCTCCGTGACAACCACCGGCTGACCTTTATCGCCACTGGCTGCTGTGGCAGGGTCAAGGGGAATACGCCCTAGCAGGGGCAAGCTATCGAGTAGCGTGCGGTCTTCTGTGCTGTGGGGAAAAATATCAGCACGTTCACCGCAATGCGGACAGATAAAACCATCCATGTTTTGCACCAATCCAAGCACGGGAACATGCACCATACGAAATAGCCCGACCGCTTTCGCAGTATCTATGCGAGCAATATCTTGTGGTGTTGTTACCAGGATCGCGCCGTCAAGTTGCAGTTCACGGCACAGCGTAGCCTGCGGCTCGCCGGTGCCAGGGGGTAAGTCTATCAGGAGATAGTCAAGCGTTCCCCAATCAACGACAAAGAGGAGTTGGCGAATGAGCATCCCCAACACATCAGGCATCGGTGCGACCGCCTGCTCTTCGCCGATAAAGAAACCAACCGACATGATTTTCACACCATAGCGCACAAGCGGTACTACCTTCTGCTCGGAAGCTATTTTTCCCCGCTGCGCCAATGGTAAAGACGCCGCCCATCCCGAACTCTCGCCACGTTTGCGCACACCCAACATCATAGGAATGCTGGGGCCGTAGGCATCGCCATCCAGCAATCCAACCCTCGCGCCCTGCTTCGCCAGCGCAACCGCCAGATTCACGCTCACCGTAGATTTGCCGACGCCGCCTTTCCCGCTCCCCACGACGAGTAGCGCACCTACCTGTTCTATACTCGCTCGTTTCGCTCGTTTTGCCTGTCTACCTGGTTGCAAAGCCTCTCTCTTTCCGCATCCTTCAAAAATACAATTCCACGCTGTTCTGCTTGTTAGTATATTGGTAATCTCGGCATTTGGCAAGAGAGCATTTGCCCAAAGGGTGGTTCGTATGCATATACTGAAGCAAATCTATCCGTTCATTTTTCAGGAGCCTTGCATGTACCGCCTTATCGCCATTGACCTCGATGGAACTTTACTGACACCGGCACCGCAAAAGATTATTACGCCACGTACACATGATATTCTATGTAAAACTGTAGAAATGGGCATGACTATTGTGATTGCGACGGGACAAACACTGCCGGTATTGCGACAGGTCTGCGCCAATTTGCCACTGTCCACACCGCAAATTATTGAAAATGGGGCTGTCGTCGCGAATTTCGCGGATGGTCGCATTCTGTACGAACAACCATTTCCGCAGGAATTTATCTTACCAGTATTGGACACCTTGCGCTCATCTGGATTTTACCGCGTCTACCATACGCACGATTGCGTCTATGTTGACAGCAATACGCCACGAGCGCGTTACTGGTATCGCCCGCCAATTGCGCCGCCCACGGAGGTTGCTGATGTCGCGAGTTTGTACCCATTGCCCTGTATTAAAATAGTGGGCGTGGGAGAGGCAGAGACATTGCGAGAGAAACGGTACAAACTGGAGCGTATCTTCGCGGGCAAGCTGTATGTCACCCAATCTTCGTTCGATCTGATAGAGTTTTTGCATCCTACCGTGTCAAAAGGAAACGCGCTCCAGGTGATCGCGGCAAATCTGGGCATTCAGCCGGAAGAGGTGGTAGCGATTGGGGATAACCACAACGATATCGGCATGTTGCGTTTCGCCGGTCTGGGCGTTGCAATGGATAACGCCCACGACGAGGTGAAAGCAGCAGCCAATTACGTCACACTGAGCAACGCCGAAGAGGGCGTTGCCGCAGTGATCGAAACGCTGGTGTTGCCAACGCTCAGATGAGCCGGACATCATGCTTAGATGATATTCAGTTCTTTGCCCACTTTTTCAAAGATGTTTAACGCTTTTGTCAGTTCTTCCTGCGTGTGCAGAGCCGTGACGATGGTGCGCACGCGGCACTTGTCGGCGGGAACCGTCGGGAAGACGATGCCCTGCGCGAAGACACCTTCCTGGAAGAGGCGATCGCTGAATTTCATTGCCAGAGCACCTTCGCCAACGATAATGGGCGTAATAGGGGTCTCGCTTTGTCCGGTGTTAAAGCCTAATTCAGTGAGGCCGCGCTTAAAGAAACGGGCGTTCTCCCAGAGATGTTCGACAAGACTGCTGTCATGCTCAAGAATATCGAGCGCGGCAATGCAGGTCGCCACAACAGAAGGTGGATGTGAGGTACTGAAGAGTATCGGACGCGCACGCTGGAGCAGGAAGTCTTTCACGTCCTGACTACAGGCGACGTAGCCCCCTAACGCGCCAATGCCTTTGGAGAGCGTCCCCATTTGCAGAGCAACACGTCCCTCGAGACCAAAATGAACGGTCGAGCCGCGCCCTTTGCCGAGTACGCCACTTGCATGGGCATCATCTACCATGACGAAGGCACCATACTCTTCGGCGATTTCCACAATCTCAGGCAGGGGAGCGATGTCGCCATCCATACTGAAAACGCCATCGGTCACAACCATGACTTTATTCGCACTCTGACACTCTTCCAGCACACGGCGCAGACCATGCATATCTTTGTGTGGGAAGACTTTGCGGCCCGCTTTACTGAGGCGAGTACCATCAATGATGCTGGCATGGTTCAGTGAATCGCTGACGATGATATCACCTTCCTGCATCAGTGCCGAGATGACGCCGAGGTTGGTGGTATAGCCGGATTGGAACGTCAACGCGGCCTCAGCATGTTTGAAACGCGCCAGTTTCTCTTCCAATTCCCGGTGTAGCGACATCGTACCCGCTATAGTACGTACCGCGCCGGAACCAACGCCGTATTGCTCAATGGCGCGAATAGCGGCCTCTTTTAGTTTAGGATGAACTGTCAGACCAAGATAGTTATTCGACGAAAGAGTGATAACCTCGCGACCGTCCATAATGACGGTCGCTTTCTGTTCCGTCTCTAAAACTCGCGGCCGACGGAAGACGCCCTTTTCGCGCAGAGCATTGAGTTCTCCCTGTACGTATTGTTGCAGTGTATCCATAAATCCGTTTTGTTCCTTTCTATGCCCTGTTGTTCTGTTAAAACGTCATAACGATTTTTCCGCAATCGCCTGATTTCATAATCTCCATTGCCTCATGAATCTGGTCGAACGGCAGCGTATGGGTGATCACCTGTTTCAGGTCGAGTTGACCGGCCTCAAGGATGCGCCGTGTGCGATACCAGGTATCGAAGATGAGCCGTCCGGAGATACCGTACACGGTTGCGCCTTTGAAGATGATGTCGTTGGCGAGGTCAAAGTCAACATTGCGCGATGGAATACCTAACAACGAGACGCGCCCCCCATTGCGCAAGGCCTTAAAGCCCTGGCGAATAGCAGTTGCATTGCCCGACATCTCCAGCACTACATCAACACCCAGACCCTCGGTGACCTCAAGTACTTGCTGTACAGGGTCTAGCTCAAGCGGATTATAGACGTGCTTTGCTCCCATCGTTGTCGCGATAGCCAAACGTTTGTGGTTCGGCTCGATAGCGAAGATGTCGCTGGCACCGGAGATGCGGCACAGGCCAACCGCCCACAAACCAATCGGGCCGCACCCAAAAACTGCCACTGTCTTATTCGTTATCTCGTCAGCATACGTGGCGTGGACAGCGTTGCCAAAGGGTTCTTGGATGGAGGCGACGCTGTGATCGATCTCTTTGCCCGTCTTCCAGGCAACACTTTCGGGAATGGCGATATACTCCGCAAATGCGCCATCGCGATCAACGCCCAGTATCTGTACGTTACGGCAGACATGTGCCTGCCCTGTGCGACACTGATAACAGTGACCACAGGTGATATGCGTCTCAGATGCGACAAAATCGCCTGGAGCAAGCGTCGTTACTTCGCTCCCAACCTCGACAACTTCGCCGGCGAACTCATGACCAAAGATACGGGGAACACTCATACGGCTCTGCGCCCATGCATCCCATTCGTAGATATGCATGTCAGTACCGCAGATGGAAGCAGCCTTCACCTGTACCAGCACGTCTCGCGAGCCAATTTGGGGAATATTTACCAGAGCAACCTTTGCTCCCGGCGCCGCCTCCGCTTTGAGGGCCGCCTTCATTTTGCCTTTCATAATTGAAACCCTACCTCCGCTTCTATGATAATACCAGGAAACTGCCTTCATTATGCGATTTCTAGCACATTATTGCAAGCGGGCCTATCGCAAAGCATGGATGCGCGGACGGGCTGAAGCACGTCCTTCCTGAGCGCCTAGCACTTATCCTATCGCAAAACACGGAGGCTTTGAGGTACAATTTTAATAGCACAAAATGTTTCGCTTTTCATCACATTTGAGGAACTATGTCTGACACAAACCAACCAGTTGAGCATGCACAAGAGCAAACGTATGTACCTAAGCTGCAACGGGACGAGATCATTCCGTCATTCACGTTGCCGGGAGCCGATGGTATGCCGCATAGCCCGTGGACGTACAAACAGCGTGAACACCTTGTCTTGCTTTTTACACGCGGCATTGAAAGTAATGAGACTCGCGGGTTGCTTCGCGCCTTCGCACAGGCATATACGACTTTCCGGGAAGAGTATTGTGCCGTACTCGCGATTACTCCTGATACCGTTATCGCCAATTTAGCGGCACAGGAAACGCTCAACCTGCCGTATCCTTTACTGGCCGATCCGAAAGGCAGAGTTATCGCACGCTACACCTACTGGGACAGCGCAACGAAAATGCTCATGCCGAGCATCGTTCTGGCAGACAGATACAATGCGCTTTACCAGCAATGGATCGCGGAATACGAGGCTAATCTGCCTCCTATAGAAGAGATAGTGGAGTCGCTGCAATATATCAACAAACTTTGCACACCCTAGTTGTGAAGATATCTATGCAACATCTGTGGCGGCCCATGCTCTGGCTATTTCTCCTGGGGGCATGTGCAGGTACGGCCCTGGATAGCCTGCATGTCTACGCCCATGTCGAACGCTATCCCATGCCTGTGTTGCTTGGTGAGGCATGGTGGGTGCCGCTGCTTTTTGGTTTAGCCACTGTCGCCATCGGCTGTTCGCATCCCGCTGTCGATCCACTTCTGGGCCACATTCGACCACCTCAGCGTATGCTCACCAGTATTGGCGAACTGGCATGGCTGGTGCTTGCCTATTTGATTAGTGCTAGCGATCTTGCTTCTATCGCCAGGCTGGGTTTGCTGGTTATTATCTACTTTAACTTTTGGCTGCTGTCAGGAAGAAAGTGGCAAAATTTGTTGCTCTCGCTCGTGACAGCTATTACAGGCACATTGATTGAAATGGTGCTGGTAGCGGCAGGAATATTCTCCTATCTACATCCTGATATGATGGGAGTCCCTGCCTGGCTACCATTACTGTACGCCTGCGCATCTCTCGCAGTGGGGGATCTGGGCAGAACTCTCATTTTTTCTACTCAAAGGGGCTATTATGAAACAACCTGACCCGGCATCCTGGGCTTTGGATACCATTTTTGTACACGGCGGACAAGACTATCATATGATAGGTCTTTCAGGCACACCAACCTCACAACCGATTTATGCCAGCACAACCTACCTTCATACAGATGCCGAGGCACTCGATCAGGCGTTTAATGGAACACGTTCCGACGGTCAACCGGCATATGTCTATGCTCGCCAGGGCAATCCGAATGCCTGTGAACTTGAAGCAATGATGACGCAAGCGGAAGGGGGCGTTGGCGCGGTTACGTTCGGCTCCGGTATGGCGGCAATTCACGCAGCTCTCCTCGCAGCCGGTCTTGCACCTGGGGCAAAGCTTGTTGCCGCAAAGGATTTATATGGGCCAACCATTGGCATGCTGCGAACCGTTTTTATGCCCATTGGCGTTGAGGTCGTCTTACATGATCTCTGTAGCTCCGACGCAGGAAACATCATTCGCGAAGAGGAACCGGACGTTATTTATGTGGAGACAGTTTCTAATCCTCTGGTAAAAGTGACCGATCTGGATGTCATCAGCGCCGCCGCCGCTGAAGTAGGCGCAATCACGATTGTTGATAGCACATTCACAACTCCGTATCTTGTACGGCCAATTGAGCATGGTTTTGATCTGGTCATCCACAGCACAACAAAATTCATGGGAGGACACGGCGATAGTACCGGCGGCGTTGTTATTAGTGCCAGGAAAACATTGCTCGATCAGTTGCGCACATTTGGAACTATGCTTGGAGCCATGCTCAGTCCTTTCGAGTCCTATCTCATTATGCGTGGGCTACGCACGCTCCCACTGCGTATGGAGCGCCATTGCAGTAATGCATTGCAGGTAGCACACTTTTTACAGGAGCATCCCGCCGTTGCGAAGGTTCATTATCCAGGCTTGCCTGAACATCCACAGCACTCACTGGCAACGCGCCTACTCAAACATGAACAGTACGGCAGTCTCCTCTCTTTCGAGTTGCAAGAGCAATCTCGAGAGGCAGCGTTCCGCTTTATGAACAGTTTGCAATTGTGCCTGTGTGCTACCACGCTTGGCGATATCTACTCCGAGGTAAGTTATCCCCCGATGTCGTCGCATCGAGGATTAACAATAGCTGAACGGCAGGATGTTGGCATCACCGAAGGCTGTATCCGGCTTTCAGTTGGTATTGAGGATATTCGCGATATTCTCAACGATCTGGAGCAAGCATTGCAATCAAGCGCAGAGTAATAAGCAGTGACATGAATCATCCTGAATTTTGAAGGAGAAGTAGCAGCAAGCAGCAAAATTTAATCTTTCTCTTATTTCGTGTGCCGGATATATTTTCCCGGCACTTTATCCTCGGCCTCGCCGCCTTCGGCGGGAGCCATGACATTGATCATGGCAGATTTGGGGTTCACAACCAGCTCGTTGAGAACGGAGCGAACCCCAGGGAATTTACCTGCTATCTCTTCTGCCGCCGCCTTTTGTTGAATGGTATGTACCGCTCCACCGAGCCGGACGACGCCTAGACGGGGATAGACGCCGATGGGCAAATCGCGGGTGCGCGGGTCACTTCCATACGCCAGCGCAAGATCGCCTGCCAACTGGTCATCACTCACGAGATTACTCTTGACCTCAAGCAGGCCAGCGACACCCAGGACCTGATCTTGCGCAATCTCATTACGCAAAGAACTTGATATGTTGCCATCCATATAGAGAACACCATCCAGCACACGAATTGTGATGCCTTTGAGATCGACATGCATAGGAGTGATATCGTACAGAATAGATTCTACTTCCTGCTGAAGTTCCCCATCCGAGCGATACGGTGGTAGATTCTGAAGGACTGAGGCTGAAATATTGACAGTTACGGCTCCCGTTGCTACTGTTTCGATATACTCCTCACGCAACAGTGTTCCTTGATCAGGCCGTAAATTATGGGCGACAATATAGGCTATTTCGCCACTTCGGGGATGAGCAGCGATAAGCAACAACGTACCTCGCCCGGCAGAGCCATTGGAGCTTGCGTTTTCTACGCTACTCTTGTTATCCAGGATTGCGCCGCCCGCGATAGGTCTCCCGGCGGTGGCCAGGTCTGCTCTTGTTATGCTAAGGGTAACGCCATCACCAGTTGCATCGACGACGGTATCGTATGGAAGGTGTACTGTTTTTCCAAACAGGCGTCCCAGTTTCACGCCGATATAAGTTAAACGACATGTATCGGGGTCACACACCACATGCGTCAAATAGCCATCGTCGCCATCGGTGCAACGTATTCTGGTACCGAAATGAAATTTCTGCATCTCGGAGATGCGTGTAGATTTATCCATCAAGCCACCCTCGTACTACAATTTTATGGGACATAGATCAAGAACATGCTACGTTCCCTTAATAGAGAGTGTAACACGTTCTTAGCATCTATGACAAGCACTCATGATAGGCTGAGGTGTGATTTTTTTCGCGAGGTGACCGTCCAGCCTTCTCTGCTATTTTCGCCTACCTGTGTCGCTCTGCCGCGGTTCTGACGGTCCTGCTTCCGGGGAAAACCGCTGGAAGGGATTGTCCTGTGCTTGCTGAACAATAGATTGATGTATTTGCGAGGCTTGGGCGGAAAGAGAAGAAGCAAGAGTTTCCGTTACGGTTTGAGCTATGTCACGCTGGTTGGTAGATGCAAAACTGGAGCGCCCACCGCCAGCATTTTGCCTGGCACCTATCACCAATAACAGATGGTTAATTTCCGCAAAGTCGTTACAGGAAGCGGGAACCATAAATGGCCCACCCATGCGATAGCGTTCAATGGCAGCACTCAGCTCAGTTAAGGCCCTGGACAATCGTTGGGCATACATATCGCTTTGTTCGAGGCGTGTTAAACGTTCCGCCATGAGATCTCAAACTGGCAGCGAGAGGCATCAATTCACCGCCAGTCAAGCGAGCGCGGGCGCGTAAATTGCCGTTTGCCAGACGCGCTTGCACATCTTTGAGATGCGTGATACCCATTTCTAACGACTCATTGCGTTCAATGATCATACGTGACTGTTCTTCAATCTGTCGTTTTGCCTGTTCCAAACGTTGCAATGCATCGGCTTGTCGTCGCGTCAGCTGTTCATTTTCTTGCAAGGTCAGAATTTGTCGCAAGACCACTAATCCTACGACAGTAATAGTTGCGAAAAGCAGCACCGGGCGAATGGCTACCTGTAATGTATCGTTGGAAAGGACGTTGAGTACCAGCACAACAAAAAGAATGCCCACTAAGATATAGGGAATGAGTTTTTCCAGCCCAAGCGTTCCACGCTCTGTCCGCCGCCTCAAACGTTGCTCAAGCGAATCGGCATCGGTGGATGGCAAAAAACGGCGCAAGTAGGCGGCCAATCCTATCGTCATCATGCCTAAAGGCCAGCCGATATCTACCCAGGTACCTTCGACATAGACGTTCATGTTTTGTTGTACATTGAAAATGAAATCGGAGGTCGCGAAAAAGCACAGACCAATGCCAACCACAATGAAGCCGATGCGCCGGGAGCGAGATTGATAGATACGGCTCTGCCCTCGCAAAAGCAAAAAGACGACGCAACTGAGCAGAGCAATATCGGTGGTAGGATAATAGAGCCCCAGGAATTTTGCCAGTGGGTCCTCGACCGATTGCAGGGCCAGAGAACCCAGCAGTAAATACCAGGCAATCGCCAGCAAGGCACTCATAGAGATAATGCTATCTAGCAATAAGAGCAAGCGATGGCGGCCAGAACCGGAAGAAGGTTGCAGCAACATACCCAGAAAGATGAGCGGTGGCAAGGCAGAGTAACCAATATCAGCCTGCGAAGGGAAAGGACTCTGGTTGGTAAGGATAAAATATCGCCAGAAGCTTTCGCCGAAGCCCCACATGAGACAACCACAGCCAATCAATATCCAGGCGATACGTTCACGCCCCAGCCAGGGTTCAACTGCTTCATTGTCTCGAACAGGCACATTTACCGCGATAAGCGTAATAATGCCTCCGACAATAGCACCCGCTAACTGAGAAAATTCCCAGGCTATTCCTCCGAGATGAAAGAGGATAAACAGAATAATGAGGAAATCAAATACGATTACTCCTCCAATGATATTTCGTGAAAACGAACGCATGGTCTGCCTCCGATAGCTGGAGCCTGGGTAAACTGACAGAAGATACAAGCTGATAAATATTGGTGTAAGTGTACCATAGCTATTCCTGAATTTCCAATAGTATAGCCTATTTGGAATGAAGGCTTGCAAAGGAGGGTTGGATGCAATGATAGGAAAACGAGATAGAGGGGATAGACGGAAGCTGTAACCTTGGACGTATGTAGCTAATGAGACCTATGCCAGTACAATAATTTAGCAACTGGCTACTATTGTTTTTTCAGGAAGGATCGCTCTATGCGGCATCTCAGCTTTCGCGAGTCGGATATCCACAACGTATATCCACAGCGAGCAAAAATCACGAAAAGTATTATAGTTATTCTTTTTCTCGGTATTGTTGCCAGTATTCTTGCTTCCTGCGGTTCAGCGACGGCAGCAACAGGGCAGACAGGACAGGTACGACAGGTGAGCGTGACACCAACTTCCACGCTCGGGCCTACTCCGACAGCTGTCCCAACACGTACACCTACTCCAAAACCGACGCATACGCCTCCGCCAAAACCTACCGTTGCGCCACCACCGGTACAATCAACGCCGCCGCTACCACCACCTGCACCGGCGGTATTGGACTTGCGACCATCATCCATGAGTTTCGTCGGGCATCTCGATTGTAGCCAGAGTAATGGAGATTTCGTTTGCCTGGCACGAGTACTTTCTGAGGCGAATGCTCAAAGTAATCTGAACTGGTTTGCCTACACGAATGTTCCAGGTGGCGTTACTTTCAGCCCCGCAAGAGGAACGCTTGCCCCCGGTCAAAGTGTGCTGGTAACGATCTTTGTTCCGCTCCATGCCTGCACCCACGGTTTATTCTTTTTCCAGGGGCCAATTAACACGCACACAATCACCTGGGCCTGTTGAAAAACTTTCTGGAATGCCAGTTAAAAAATGAATAGCCGCAGAAAATGGCATGGTTTGCACCATGCCATTTTCTGCGGCTATTCATTTTTTAACTGGCATTCCATCCTGAGCGTGTACTAGCCAGGAGACCTACTAGGAGAGCTTTTCAAGGCGATTTTGCCATTTGGCCTGCAATGTTAAGTATACTTGCTCGGATATTTCCCCATTAGCGAAACGCTCATCAAGCTTATCCAGCATCTCCTCAATTTTTTCGCGTGTCATCGCCTCGCCTGAACCCCCTGAACCGGATGAAGCGGCGGACGCGGTTGACGAGGCATTAGCCGGTAGTGAGCCTGGTTGGATATACTGCGGCATGGAGGGAGCAAATGGACTGCCTGTAACAATGACAGGGCCGGTTGGCGGCATCATCTGTGGTTGCGTCAACAGCTGGCTTACAATTTGCGGACGATTGTCTACCAGAGTTCCCTCGCTGGGATCTTCCGCCAATAGTTTGATGGCCTCAATTCTCTCTAGCTCCAGTGGATCGATACCGGCATTGAGCTGATTTTGCATAACCTCGACTCGAACATTGCCCAGGGCACGCAAACGGTTTGCTTCGGCAAGCGCGACGTACTGGGCCTTCTGCATTTCCAACTCTGCCAGCGTAATATCAGCCTTTGCGCCTTCAACCTGAGCTTCCTTCTCCATACGCACGATCGTTTGCAACTGGGCCGCCTGGCGATATTCTTCAGGAATATTTTGCAATTCAATGGTTAAACCACAAAATTCTAAACCCCAGCTTTCAAAGCGCGGCATCAATGCCTCAACACAGGCAAGCTGGAACTCTGGTTGAGCAAGTTGGAACTCCATGACGGTTTTGCGTGCCATCATATCACGTATCGCCGTGCTTACAAATGGTTTGGCGAAATTGAGCAATTGCATCTCTTTGTACACCTGCTCATTACCAGCAACATTGCGTAAAAACATCTCCGGGTCTACAATTTTGGCGCTGTAATACCCACTTGCTCCAACAGTTACCCGATCTTTTGTGATAATGTCGCCGACACCCCAGCGCATCTGGAACTCACGGGTGGTAAACCAGATGACATCGATCTGTCCGCGCAATTCTGTTGTGCGCCGAATATCGTATAAACCGGGCGAAAGCACAATCTGTTCGCCCAGCGTACCGTCTCGCAGGACCATCACCCGCTCGTTCTCTGCCACGATAATTGCCTGTACCCGCATCAGGGAACTCGCCATAGAGACCGCTGGATCGGGGATACGCCACATCAGGCCATCCCGCGACTTATCCATCATCACGACGCGCCGCCAGGAAAGCGGCATAAAGCCTAAACGTTGACCGATACGGTTTATATCGGTTTCCGCATTATCCATCATGCGGATACCCCAGTTCGCTAGAAATCCCATAGTGTTCCCTCTTCTTTATACGATTACAATCAGGCTCCGTACTGCTGCAAGAATTGATGTGTCTGCGAAAGTGCATTGCCCAGATTCTGATTCACGAAATTCAAACGTCCTACGAGCATCTCGCGCCCCTGACCTTTTTTGTCTACATACCGCACAAAAGCGACGGGCAGATAGATGATACCTATTAACTTGACGTTGGTCGCCCCTAACTCCGCCACTCGTTGATTTGTATACTGCTTCATAGACCGCACTGCCATATCACTTGAGACAAGTGCCGGCAACGCCATCAGTTGCTTATCCAGCAAATTATACGTATTGATGCCATTGTAAATGGCTGGCAATACTGGATCATTGACCAGGAGATGACCCACAACAGGGGCATTTACGGCGGTTGCATCAACCAGAATGAGCGCCTCACGCCCGGTGCCAGATTTGAAAATGATGCCCTGTTTTTCAGCGTAATTGAGCGTCGCTACCCAGTAAGGATGGAAGTGGCGCACAACAACACTCACCGTTTCAACGGCACCGAAGGTTGGTTTGTGCCGGTTGCCCTCAACAACGGCATCTAACCAGCTCCAATCTGCCAGCACTGGCACCGGCGCGATGCCTGCACGGGCCGCCAGCAACTGCCCAATTGATTGCAGCAGCCCTAACAGTTGCCCAGGCGATTAAATCGCTGTCAGAGAGCGCGTATAGCTTACCAGGTGATTATAAAAAGCCACGAACTCCACCGGTCGCGAACGTACTACTGCCTCGTAGCATTTCACAATGGCCTGAAAGAGTTGAACAATCATGATATCTTTCTGTATACCTTGCTGGAGCGGCACGGTGTACAGGGGGTTATAGGTACAGGCATTCGCCTGTAGAATCTGCTTTTGTGAGCTGAGTCATAGCACGTTCGAGCTGGGCCAGTGCGGCTTCTGGCGGGAAACTTCGGCCTTGCTCCAATGTGGGTATCAAGACATCGAGGAACAGGATATCACCACTAATGCGCGAGTCGAGAGCGACAAGGTAGGAGCGATAGCTTTCATCTACGATGTCCTGGGCAAAAGCGCGGTAATCTTTCTGTAACGCCAGCACATTCTGGCGCACAACTTGATAGGAAGGCGCACCATCACTGGAGAGGAGACGTGCGATATTAGCGTAATAGATTAAGCTTGCAACGCGGAACTGGAGTACCTTCAGGCTTTGTTTATCCGCCTCTACGGCGGCAAAGTCTTGCAATTGTTGAGCCGAGACGCGGGTCGAAAGCGTTTTGAGCCATTGATTATCGCCTTGTCCGATAGAGACAAGCAAAGGACTCGGCTGGTACTCGTTAAAACCTGACGTTCCCTTGAAAGGAATCATTGGTGCTTCGGGCGCATTTTCCAGGTCTTCAAGGCGTCGATCAATATCCTTTTTGAGCGTGGGATAGAGATTTTCACTGAAGATAAAGCGACGTGCGTTCACATCAATATTGCTGGAGCTTCCCATACCGCTTCCCACCATCATCTGTTCCAGCCATGTTTTCAACTCTTGCTTGAGCTTCTGCGCATCATCCTGGCTCTGTCGCAGCGTATAGACATTATCGCAAAAGAGACATTGCACCGGCTTTGATAAGTCCTGTGTTACGCTCTCAATATCGGCGGGTGCGCCGCATTTAGGGCAAGCGAGTACCTCCGCTTTTGGTGACGATGAAGTGCCTGGTGAAGTAGCGAGAGTGCCAGTGGCCACAGAAGTTGCGCCTCCCTCGAATGCTTGCAGTTTTTCCAGCCACTTTTTCCGAAGTTCATTGTAAGTATTTTGATCAATCTTTCCTCTGGCGATTTGCATGTCAAGCGAGTCGAGCATATCCAGTATGTCTTGCCTTTCCATGTCCCGTTCCTTCTCGTTTAATGGTGATGTGCCATGCGCTCAAGATGACTGACGCGATCATTAAGAGTTTGAATAATGCTCATGGCATGATCCAATTTTGCGTTCAGTTCCCGCCGTACTTTGTCTGCCTCCTCCTGCGCCTTATACGTTACCATTGAACCACACGGCGTGCAAACAGCGATCTGCTTTTTCTCGATGCTGATCGTGGCGCTATCTTGTTTCGCCTTCTCCAGGATCATCATCGTATAGGGCGTTACGTCAGCATGGCACATCGAGAAATGGAGTTCGTATCCCTGCATATCGCGCTGACAGAGCCAGCAAGTACGGGAGACGCGCCAATTATCCAGCAAAGTTGAGACCGTTTGTTGCCACTTCTGGTTATTACATCGTTTGAAGGATTGGTTCGCCAATGAAAGATCATCGGATGCCGCAGAGGGATCGCTATCTTTTTTCGTCATAGCTTCGTAAAAACTGTACATTCCGCCATGAAAGAAAAAACGCATGTCGGCCCTATCATTATGTCCATCGGCAGCGGGGATATAATTATAAGTTATCAATGGATTACGGATAATGGCTTGGTATTTATCACGTGCAAGTTTATGCAGATCCCGCGCTTTAATCACGTCACTCTGCGCCTGTGCAATAGCTGATTCGACAAGACGACAATCTAATTCGGCACAAAGAGGGCCAACCGGCATAAAGTCTGTTTGTAAACCAATAACCTCAATTTGTTGCAAATTCTGTAAGGCCGAAAGTAAAGAAGTGATAAGCCGAACATCGCCGGTTGCCAGATAGCGGTAGAGCAGAGCATTTGCTGCTGCCTGGGCCGCCATCATCGAGTTGCCGCTCTCCAGAGATTTCTTGGAGGCTTTCTCAAACATATCCGCGGCCTCACCAAATTTTTTTAACAATACCCCTTTTTCAAAAGCTCGCGCATAAAGTTCATTGTCATCCAGGCCAATACCGGTTGCCTTTTTTGCTTTGTCAAGAAATCCACTCATTGCTTGATTGCCTTTCAGGAGGTATATATTGATACAAATCAACGCAAGCTATAGTTAAAGCAGGGCTATTATATCATTGCCCATTTTCACTGTCAATGAAAAAACTGATGGATTTGCGATTACTACTGTTGTTTGAATATCGTTGAAACGTACTGCAATCATTCTACACAGCAACGTTCTTGAAAGATTGGTCGGGGGCAAACGCGAAGATACTCTCGACGGCTTCAGGGGCATAGCGTTCGACGATGGTTTCGGTGATGGCGTTGGCGCGGCATATTTCGCCGAACATGCTGGCACTGGGGCGTGGGATGCGGCGTTGGGTCAAGGGGTCAACTTCGATCAGGCCAAAGCGTACCGCCCAGCCGTTGTTCCACTCGAAGTTATCTATCAATGACCAGTGCAGGTAGCCACGTACAGGAATGCCCTCCTGGATAGCGCGATGCACCATGGCCAGATGCTCCAGAATGGCGCGAGGACGGCGGTCATCTTTTGCATCGCTAAAGCCGTTTTCAGTAATATAGAACGGCTTATTGCCCCGCGTGCGTTGGTACACAGCTTTGAGAATACGGTATAGACCCAATGGATAGATCTCGCCAAAACTGCTATCCAGGCCGGGGTCGTTGCGCGGAGCGTCTTTGCGCACCAAACGCCGCCCGAACAGATCTGCTACTGCGGTCGGGTCAAAACGCACCATATCGCGGGTGTAGTAATTGATGCCATGATAATCACGAGTACCTGTCGCGTGAGCAATAGGCGCGACAACCAAATTCGTGGGGAATGGAAATCGTCCCGTTTCAGCGGCTTGCAACGGCGACCAGTTAAAAAGCGTTTCCTGTAGGGAGGCAACTCCGCGGTCTGGGAGAAAAATTTTCTGTGCCGGATCGAAGATGCGATAATGCAGGCAATAGCCAATCTGTGCGCCCGGCTGGATGCGACGAATGGCATAAAATGCCTCGACATGGGCCTGCATGATGTTGCGCAATACCTGTAGGGCACGCAAAACATTCTGTTCTCCTGGGGGAAATACGCCAACGGCATAGCCTTCGGCAGCATAAACATTCGGCTCGTTTACCGTAATCCAAAAGTCACAAAGGTCGCGGAGTGTCCGCACGATATGCTCTACATACTGCACAAAATGCCGGATATTGCTTGCATTGGCAAAACCACCGCGGTCGGCAAACCAGAGGGGGTCGGTAAAGTGATGTAAGGTCACAACAGGTCGAATATGCCGGTGCCGCAAATCCAGTAACATCGTGCGGTAACGGTCGAGCGCGGCATCATCCCATTGCCCCTGTCGCGGCTCAATGCGACTCCACTCTATGCTGAGTCGCAGCGCGTTGTTCTCCATTTGCTCGGCGAGGTTAAAATCACGCTCGGCATTCTGCCACCAATTATCCGCCACTCCACAGCGTTCGCCGCTAAGAATATGGCCCTCTTGCTCCCAGCGATACCACTGATTATTGGTATTGCCACCCTCACATTGATACGACGATGTCGCCGTTCCCCATAAAAAGCCTGACGGAAATTGCAAAACACGCCGGTTCGCCATGCATTCTCTCCTTGCGCCATTGAAAGTACTATCCTTATTCTGGCACTCCCCCGCATCGAGTGCGAGGGGTTCTTCTTTCATCCAGGGAACTTGCCATGTGTCATTGCTGAGCAAGTGGTAGAGGTCCCCTGTCTAGAAGCGTTTTACGGGGCTAGCCCGTCTGTTGCCGTGTGCCCCACGGTACAGCCTCGATAGGATGAAAGCGCTTTTTGCAGGATGTTGAGCGCTGCATTTTCATCCCGATCCAGAACCACTCCACACTCAGGGCAGATATGTGTACGCACACTCAACGTCTTCTTGACCCGTGTGCCACACGCTGAACAATCCTGGCTGGTATAGTGTGGTGCAACGGCAATCACCGCGATGGCATGCAAGGCACCATAATAGGTGAGCCAGTGCAAGAAAATCCCCCACCCGGCATCATGGATACTCTTAGCCAGGTGACGATTCCTGACCATATTGCGGATCTGAAGCTGTTCATAGGCAATCAGGTCGTGAGACGAGACGAGCGCGTTTGCCTGCTTGCGGGCAAAATCTTCACGCTGCCTTTGGACTTTCAGATAGCCTTTCGCCAGGGCCTTTCTGGCTTTCTGACGGTTCTTGCCTCCCTTCTTTTTGCGGGAGAGGTGCCGATGGAGTCGTTTGAGCCGGTGTTCGGCTTTGCGGGCATGGCGCGGGTTCTCAACCGTGGTGCCTTCGGAGTCGGTGAGAAAAGCCTTGAGGCCCACATCTATGCCAATGGCTTTTCCAGATGGAACATGTTCGATGGTGCGTTCTGTCTTGACGCCGAATTGAACATAATAGCCATCAGCACGCTTCACAATGCGTACCCGCTTCATCTGCTTGATGGGGAAGGTCGCGATCTTTTGTTTCTTGTTGCCCACGAGTCGCAGTCGTCCGATGTCACAGCCATCCGTGAACGTGATACGCTTCCCATCGCAATCCAGCTTCCATCCCGTCGTTTTGTATTCGACTGAGCGATTATCGTGTTGAAACTGGGGATAGCCCTTTTTCCCTGGCCTGTGGTTCTTGCAGTTCTCGTAGAAGCGAGCGATGGCAAACCATGCCCGATCAGCACTGGCCTGACGCGCCTGAGAATTGAGCAGAGAGGCAAACGGGTACTCACGGGCGAGTACAGCACAATAGCATTGCAAGTCGTTCTTCGAGACGCCTCGCTCATCCATCCATTTGCGTAAACACTTGTTGCGGATAAACTGAGTGATGCGGATTGCCTCATCAATGGCAGTGTATTGCTTCTGGTTGCCAGCCAACTTGTATTCGAAGCTCAGCATGACCTCTTGCCTTTCGTTCGGTCCTGTGCTAAAGTATACATCACACTTATGATGTAGTCAAGAGGGTGTAGTCTATGACACGAACACGGAAAAATATTTATTTTACAGACAAACAAGTGGAACGCTTAGAGAGAATGAGCAGAGCAGAAAACTTGTCGGAAGCGGAAATTGTCCGACGAGCACTCGATGCGTATTTGGCGTGGAATGATCCGGCCTACGTTCCTACGCCGCCCACGCCCCAAACAAGGAAGTCCCATTCATCCTCGCTCTAAAGAGACGGGGCTTTCTGGGCCGTTTTCTGTAACACGCGGCAAGGGATATGTAGGGAGCGATTATTACCTCTCCCCCGTAGAAGATGCAGAAAGGGTGCGCATCGCTCGCTGACCCAACGAGGCAAAATTTGGAGATTAAGAAACTCGACATTGCTTCGCTCGTCGAGGTGGGTGCGCTAAAGCGGACCCCTACATTTAGGCGAACTAATATCCGGCATTCTGGACAGCTATAGGACTCTTTTCCCACACGGAACGTCCCATATTTGGCGTTTCTTCAAAGGAAGAGTACAATAGCAACGGTAAATTGCTATTTGCACACGTTTGGACGTTTGCACATCTGGGCTTGTTGCGTCCTTTCCGTTTTTCGGGTACAAACTGAGGTGGTTCAATGGTTCGCGTAACTCGTATTGCATATATATGTATTGCCGCAATCATGCTGTTTGGATTCGCCAATCCAACCCTTGCTTCGTTCGCATCAAGTAATGTAACGCATGACGCCCAACAGGCACAACATGAACAAAACCATCTCGGGCAAACGTTTCTTCCCTTGCTGAAATTCAAACTGCGCGGTATAGATGGTCCCTATCATACACAGGGGAATCTCATTCTTGGCGCGGATGGTACGCCCTATCTTTTTCATGGCATCGCGCGCGATGACCTGGAATATAATTGTGAGGGTGATGGGCATTATACACAGCAAGAGCTGGCCTATCTGGGGATAGGCAACAGCACGGCACAGGCAGTGTATTGGGGAGCCAATATTGTCCGGTTGCCGCTCTCCGAGAGTTTCTGGCTCTACGGCAATACACAAGGTTGCAGCGCGGCAAACTATCAGACATTTCTAAAGCAGGTTGTTGATACATTGACGACATTGCACCTGAATGTGTTGCTTGATCTGCAATGGACGGACGCCGGCAAACAAACTTTTAGCGTTAAGGACTTCGCCGGAGATGCATGGGCAATGCCCGATTCTGATAGCGTCACGTTCTGGCAGCAAGTCGCTTCTGTCTACAAAAGCTATCCAAACGTGCTGTTTGAGCTTTTCAATGAGTCACACGAGTCGGTAGGATGGCCATGCTGGCGCAATGGATGCCGGATAACCAATGATTCCTCCGGTACTACAGGCCACGATCATCACAATTTTACCTATCAGGCGGTTGGTATGCAAACGCTGCTGAACACCGTCCGTCAAACGGGTGCCAATAATCTGGCGTTGGTTGCCGGACGAGATTGGGGCTACGATCTGACAGGAATTCCGACATATCATCTGGATGGCACGAACATTGTCTATGATACCCATCCCTATTATCCCTATGGCGAAAAACGCCCCTCGACATGGGATAAAAACTTTGGCATCCTCAGCGAAACGTATCCGGTTATGTCCGCGGAGAGTGGGGAATATGACTGTAAAACGACCTATATGGCTCCACTCCTCGATTACTTCGATGCGCACGATATCGGCTGGATTACCTGGGCATGGGTACCACCGTATGTGGATGCCTGCACCTACCCGCGCATAAACAAGAACTTTACGGGAACACCCTCGAATGGAATGGGGCAGTTTATCCACAACTATATGCAAACCTATCTGCAATTGTTGGCCGGAGAAGAAGTTCCGGCCAAACTGAAAGGCTTTTCGTAAGTTTTTATTTGTGAAAGGAAAAACAGGTTCGAGATAGCATTCCGAACCTGTTTTTCCTCTCGCAAACCACTTTTACTCGCGGATGCCGCGTGCGGGCAGAGGGCGTACCAGAGGACTCATAACCGGCAGGTCTTTCTTGCCGCGAGGCAAGCGTTGACGCACAAGGTAGTTGGGCGCAACAGCCAGATCGTCTTTCTCCAACGTTATATCGGGGCCGAAGCGATTGAAGAACGATAGCTCAAAGTTAGGAGTCTCGCCCAACGCGCCGTGAGGGCAAACCTCTACACAGTCACCGCAGAAGATACAACGGTCAAGCGCGAAAGCGTAACGTTTGAGAGTACGCTCAGCCATCATCAATGAGCCGGTCGGACAGACCTGGACACAGGCACCACATGAAACGCAGTCGGTATCGTGCAGGCTGATGTTGAAGGGTGTCGAAACGATGGTATCGAAGCCCTTACCGAACATACCGTAGCAGTCTGGGCCAATCACATCATGGCAGACACGCACACACTGCGTGCAATTGATGCACTTATTGGGGTCGCGCAGAATGAAGCTGTGCGACAGGTCTACCTCATAATCGTGGTAATCGCTCGGCTCGCCATCATGGAAGCGATTGTCGGCCAGACCATGCTCGATGCTATATTTTTGCAGGTCGCACTGGCCAGCGGCGGGACACGCACACTGGAGACAGCGAGCGGATTCACGCTGAGCTTGCTCCCGCAGGTAGCCCATCTCAATGATACGGAAGTTGCGTCTGCGATCCTCATAGGGTAGCATGGGCATCTTCACTTTTGGCTCAACGGGCTTGTAGGGAACGATATCAAAGAGGTCGGGCTTGCGCTCCTCAAGCTCCAAACGACGGGCAACCTCTTTCATATCCTCTCCGCGCAGGAAAGCATCTATTGAACGGGCGCCCAATTTTCCTTGAGCGACACATTCAATGATGGTCTTTGCGCCCATCTGAGCATCACCACCGGCAAAGACAGCGTGGCGGTCGGTCATGTAGTTGTGCGGGTCGGTCTGGATGGTATTCCATTTGGTCAATACCACGCCCGATTTCGGATCAATGACGCTCGATTCTAGCGATTGACCAATAGCGGGAATGACGGTATTGCACTTAATGGTAAACTCGGAGCCAGGGATTGGCACCGGACGGCGGCGACCACGGGCATCCGGCTCACCGGGTTTTGTTTTGGCATATTCAACGCCGACAACTTTGCCGTTTTCGGTGAGGATGCGCTGCTGGGCAACTGTCGTCAACAAATGCGTACCCTCGGCTTCACCATCCTCGACTTCTTCCGCAGTTGCGCTCATGTTGGAACGCGCACGATAATAGGTGGTGTGAACTTTCGCGCCCAGGCGTAAAGAGGTACGAGTGCAGTCAAAGGTAGTAAATCCACCACCGATAACCACAACCTCTTTATTTTCATCAACGGGAACGGGCAGACCTTCGACCTTTTCGCGCAAAAAAGCGATAGCGTTGACCACACCGTCGGCATCATCACCGGGAACATTCAGCTTATTACTTGTCCAACAACCGATGGCAAGATACACGGCGTCAAAACCCTGGGCGAAGAGGTCGTCAACGGTGAAGTCTCGACCAAACTTGACGTTAGCCTGAAAGTCTACGCCGAGGTCCCAGACATGCTGGATTTCACGATCCATCATGTCCTTCTGCAAGCGGTACTCAGGAATACCGTAGCGCAACATGCCGCCGGGCTGCGGCTGCATATCAAAGACCTTGCAGTAGTGACCTTTGAGCGCAAGGTAATAGGCACAGGCAAGACCACCGGGGCCAGCACCAACGATAGCAACTTTCTTACCAGTTGGTGGGTCTTGTACAAAAGGTACAGGCGCATCGAGCAAGCACGTTTCCGCGGCATGGCCATGCATACGGCAGATAGCGATTTCTTCCTCGACCAGTGTGCGGCGGCACGCCTTCTGACAGGGAGCCGGACAGGTGAGACCCAGGATGTAGGGGAAAGGCAGCACTTCCATCACCAGGCGTGCGGCCTCTTTCATTGAGCCCTTCGCGATGAGTTCCAGGTAGCCTGGGATATCAATATGGGTCGGGCAATCTATCTGACAGGGAGGCTGGCAGTAAGCATTATGGTCAGAGAGTATCATCTCCAGGTTAGTACGGCGGATATGAAACAACTGGTCCGATTTGGTAGTAACGACCATACCTGGCTCTGCCGGCGTGTTGCAAGACGGCAAAGGGTGCGGCTCACCCTCGATATGTACCAGACACATGCGGCAGGCGGAAGTTGGTTCCAACTTCTCATCATTGCACAGGTTAGGAATATCCTCAATGCCATTGTCAATGGCAACACTGAGAATAGTCTGGCCTTCGTAGGCTTGTACACTTTTGCCATCAATGGTGAATGCGAAGCTGGGATGACCAACATCGTTGCGCACCATTGGTCCCGTCGGCTCCTGGGCCATCGGAGAAAAATTATCTCGGATTGATATTGCCATGTATTTCCTCTTCCGAGTTTCAAAACTGGTGGTACTTATACAGGGTACCCTGTATAAGTGCACGCTTTTACAAGCCACTAGGGCAGGACATGTTTGGTTACAAAACGATGAGCGCGTACCGGAACACAAGTTCCTGTAGGACACTCTTGCTCTTCAATATGTTTCTGAAAATGGTGCGGCCAATAGCGTTTGGCCGTCTTCAATGGATTCGGCGCCTGCACCCCAAAGCCACAAAGGGAACCATCAGGTACATATCTGGCAAGCTCATCCAGAACATCCAGGTCATTGCTAGTACCAAGATCACTGATAATACCTTCCAGAATACCGGCAATACGCTTGACGCCTAAGCGACACGGAACACACTTACCACAGCTCTCTCTGGCGAGATAGCTGCTGCGATCCATCGCCCATGCAACCATGCAGATATTGGCGGGCAACAACTCAATGACGCTGGAACCAACAATGGCTCCTGCCTCTTCGAGTGGGTCAAAGTCATACGCGGTATCCAGTAAGGATGGAGGTAGCGCTCCACCCTCGGCACCACCAACGACGATGGCTTGCAAATCGCTCTCGGCCCGGCTTAAACCGGCATGGCGCAAGATATCGCGAATCGATGTCCCAAAGGGTACTTCGATAACCTTTGGCTCGCTATCCGGCACGTAGTCATAGACAGTCAGGATTTTGGTACCGCCGGTAGTGCCAGTTCCGACACCAGTAAAGGCTGCCGCGCCATCCCGCACAATTACGGGGACGTTTGCCAGAGTCTCGACACAGTTGATGGCGGTAGGCTTATCCCACAACCCAAATTGTGCGGGATAGGGAGGGCGTTGCTCCGGCATACCGCGACGCCCTTTGATGAGAGCAATCTGCACCGTCTCCTCGCCGCCCATAAAGCCAATATCAACACCGAGGACGTTAATGGTACAGCTAAATTCAGTACCTAAAATATCGCGTCCGACGAGATTGGCTTCCAGTGCCTCATTTAAGGCTGTCTGAACGGTTGAGACGCCTTCGACAAAATAGCTGCGGGTAAAAAGATATGCCTCCGATGCGCCTACGGCATAGGCCGCGAGAACAATACCCTCGATAACCTGATGAGGGTTGCGTTCGAGCAATGAACGCGCACCCATTGCACGAGGGTCGGCATCATAGGCATTGCAAATGACGTATTTCGGGGAATCGTCCCTGTTGCGTACAAGACGCCACTTTTCCCGGTCAAACGGCCCGCGCCACCGCGCCCACGCAGTTTCGCATCAATAACCTGCTGAATAACCTGCTCGGGCGATTGTTCGCGAATAGCCTTTTCTAAAGCGGTATAGCCGCCAGCGCGACGGTAGCCGTCGAGTGAGCGCACATCAGGCTCACCGCGGCGTCGCAATACACGATATGCATTAGTAGTATTATCAAATTCAGGCATCTGGCTGCCTCACATGGTTAATATTCCCCCACACGCCGCGCTTATCGGGCGCGAGTCCGCGTGGAGGTTGGTCATCGCGCTTTATGCCTTTAGGGGCGGGCGCGGGTTTAAATTTTGGACTCATGGTGGCGATACCAAAGATATCGCTCAGGTCTACGCCACGCACCTGCACGATGCGCTTCGCGGCTGGCAATGGCAGGTAACCGTAAAATTCCATCACGACATCCAGCAGTGCTGGCAGGGTACCGGCTTCTTGCGACCACGTTTCCAGCAACGTATCAACGTGGCTGAGGTCTATGGTAGGCTCCAGGGCGTCTGTCACCGGCATCGCGACACAGGGAGAAACGGGCTTATTGAAGTAGTCAACCGCGTACTCGGAGATGCGGGTCTTGTAAAACCCGGCCTTTGGCGTTCCGCTTGCCGCGGTAAGTTTGCGCGACGTGAACTTCTCAGCACCCTCGCGAATATACGATTTGAACCAGGGGCGTGTTTTCCATTCATCCATTGGCTCATATTCAATCGTGATCGCACGAGGAGGGCAAGCTTTTTCGCACAGCAAGCAGGACTCACACTTGAGGTTAAATTCTGTCTGGAGGCCCTCTTCCGCCACGAGTTGAATCAGGCCACGGCTGCGTGGCGGCAATTTCGGCTTCTCATAGGGATAAAAGCGCGTCACTTTCGGACGGAAGAGGTGACTGAACGTCAGGCTCATTCCTTCAAGGATACCACGCATACACTACACCTCTATTTCCTTCTCACCGCGTATCTTCAAACCCTGTTTCAAAATTTTCTCACGCAGTTTTAGAATACCTTCAATCAATGCTTCGGGACGAGGAGGGCAGCCGGGAACGTAAATATCGACCGGTACGATGGTATCAACGCCCTGGACAGTGTAATAACTATCGTAGAACTCGCCGCCGGAGTTTGCGCATTGGCCCATGCTGAGCACCCACTTCGGATCGGGCATTTGCTCCCATAGTAAGCGCAGGCGCGGCCCCATCTTGACAGAAACGGTGCCGGCGACGATCATTAAATCGGCTTGACGCGGACTGGAGCGGAAGACTTCTGAGCCAAAGCGCGAAAGATCGTAGTGAGCCTGTGCGCTTGCCATCATCTCAATTGCGCAGCAGGCGAGACCATAGCCTAGCGGCCAGACAGACTTCGAGCGAGCCCAGTTCTGCGCCCACTGCAACATCTCCGCCAGACTTGTTAGTTGCACCGGCAGTTCTTGATCACCTGGCGTGTACTCATGGGGGCCAGCCGCCATAACAATTGGCACTGTTTTACGCCGTGCGCCAGGCACCGGCGTCGTATTACCCATATTTTCATTGCCCATAAAAATGACTCCTATGCAAAGGTTTAGCAGCACCTCTTGCTCGGTTTATGGATTCATGGATTATTACGCACATTCATCCAACCCGAAAGGCCAGATGAGATCAGGGATTTGCTGCTTCATCTACCTTTCACCTCGTCCCTATTATACCACGAAGCTTCTAGTCTGACCACTGGAAAGCGGACGATGATAGAGTACCCACAAGAACGGGGCGAGATCAGGTGTATGAATTGTAGTAGCGATCCTTGCGGCATTGACTTCAACAAAATGAAATGCGATTTGGGACACTTGGGACATCTGGGACAGAGTATTTTGCCGTAGGTGAGGAGTATTTTTTAGAAGAAGAGAGAAGCAAAGGGTTGGTCTTCCCTTTAAGAGGATATAGCATGAGATTGAGGGAAAAGCAAGGGGTCTATGTTTTTTTATCCAGAGTTTATTTGACAGACCTTTAGAAACACTATATAATCTTCAAGCAAGAAAGTTAAATAAAGTTTGATTGTGCTTTCGTAGTGAAGAAAAGAAATTTTTAGGAAGGGTCCGCGACTACCGCGTGTTACTGGGGTTCAAGTAATTAGGGCGCTTCGACGAGGAAGATGGTATCTCGACTATCAGCATGGTTCACACGTTTATTTGAAACATGCTGAACATCCTGGAATACGTGTTACGGTTCCTGTTCATTCAGGAGTAATTATTAAGCCTAAAACCCTACTTTCAATCCTGAAGCAAGCGGAACTGAGTACTGAAGAGCTTCAAGAATTGTTGTAAGGAGAACGAAGTCATGAGAAAATATACAATCATTCTAGACCCTGATACTGAAGAAGGCGGATATACTGTCACTGTGCCTGCTCTGCCAGGATGCATCACACAGGGAGAAACTATCGAGCAATGTATAGAACATGCTCATGAAGCTATTGAAGGTTATATCGAAAGCCTGCTTAAAGATGGGCAACCTATACCCGAAGAAACCGAACGTCCGCAAATGATAACGATTGACGTTGCGGCATAGCTAGCTGCCGTAGTTATCACACTCCTAAATAACACCTTCATCCAACTCAAGCTCCCCGGAGAAGGGGAGTTATTTTTCTATAACAACGCTATTCTGTACGTTATACAATACACATAGAAAGCTCTTACAACACAAACATATATATCAGATTTAGAAGGAGACAACAAATGGGAACATTTGCTATTGCGGTATTGCCAGGGGATGGTATTGGGCCGGAGGTGACGGCACAAGCGATAGGTGTATTGACTGCTATTGGTAAGAAGTATAGACATACTTTTCAAACGACGCAGGCATTGGTGGGGGTTGCGGCTATCGAGGCCGAAGGGGATGCTATTTCTGATGCGACGATGGAGCTGTGCCAGAGCAGCGATGCGGTTTTATTTGGCGCGGTCGGCGGGGCGGCCCGCTATGAGGGGCCAAACTCGAAGGTACAGCCAGAACGGGCATTGTTCCGGCTGCGCAAAGATTTGCAGTTGTACGCGAACCTGCGCCCGATTCGGCCTCTTGATGCGCTGCTCAATGCCTCGACGATCAAGGCCGATGTGTTGCGCGGAACGGACTTGCTGGTTGTGCGCGAGCTGACCGGCGGTATATATTATAGCAAGCCGAGCGAAATTCGCGAGACGGCTCAGGGTTATGAAGCGGTTGACACGCTGATATATACGGAAGCGGAGATTGAGAGGATTGTGCGCACGGCCTTTGAACTGGCGCGAGATCGGCACCAGAAGGTCACATCAGTTGACAAGGCGAATGTACTGAGTTCTTCGCGGCTCTGGCGGCGCGTTGCCGAGCGTGTTGCTGGCGACTATCCAGATATCGCTTTTGACCAATTGTTGGTGGATGCGTGTTCGATGCATCTTATCCGGCGACCAGCGAGCTTCGATGTGATTGTCACCGAGAATATGTTCGGCGATATTCTTACGGACGAGGCTTCTATGCTGGCAGGTTCGATGGGGATGTTGCCATCGGCAAGCCTGGGAATACGCCGAACTGCGCATGGGCTATTCGGTCTCTATGAGCCAATTCACGGCACAGCACCTGATATTACAGGACAGGATAAGGCTAATCCTATTGCTTCCATTGCATCGCTTGCGCTCTTGTTGCGCTATTCACTCAATTTGAAAGACGAGGCAAACGCCATAGAGGGGGCCATCGTGCGCATGATAGAGGAGGGATATCGCACAGAAGATATCCGCGAAGAGGGGAAAAAAGTTGTCGGAACGCAGGAGATGGGCCGGTTGATCGCAGAAGCTGTTGCTAACCCATCATAACTTTGGGGCAAGGGCCAAGATCGCGTAGTTTAGTTTGCGCCTCCGCCAGTTGCCGGGAAAGTTCCGGTTCGGCAACTGGCGGCGTACCTGCACTTTGCTGATCTTGTTCCTGCTTTTGGGAAAGCTGTGTCTCTAATACTGCTATTTCATCCAGCAAACATTGACGTAGCAGGTACCAACGTGTGACTGCACGTTCAACACCCATTGCTATTCCTCCCTAACTTAGCAAATTAGCAGATTTAGTGAGTCGCAGCTCCGTAGACAAGTGAGTTGAGCGTATTGATGAGTTCCTCGTCCTGGTATGGTTTGACGACATAGCCACTGGCACCAAGCTGCATAGCACGCTGCTGGTGTTTTGCTGCCGCACGAGAAGTCAGGATGACAAGCGGCAATGTGCGGAATTGTTCTTGCGCACGTATAGTAGCTATTAGTTCATACCCATCCATGCGAGGCATCTCGATATCAAGCAAAACAGCGGCAGGTGTTTCCCGCGAGATCATTTCCAGGGCCTCCAGCCCATCTCGAGCCATCTGCACTTCCCAACCGTTCTGCTTCAACATGCTACTGACGACGCGACGGACACTGGGGCTATCATCTACGACCAGAATATGTTTACTGTGGTCATGTTTTGGAGCAGAGGCAGAGACTGGGGGTCTGGTTGCCTCGGATTCCGACTGATCCGGCTGATTCTGCCGATCCTGACTACCTGAACTAGCTTGACTACTCTGGCTATCCTTTGTTACCGTAGCCGGACGCGGCGTCGCCTGCGACGCCGGAACGACAAAACCTTCGCGTAAGGCAGTATTCATTGCAAAGCCAGCAGTTCCAGCAATAGCCTTGTTTTGTGTCGAGAGCAATTCCAGCAATTCTAACACGAGGACGACGCGCCCATTGCCCATAACTGTACCACCGGCAACACCCCGGACACTTCGCAGGTGCGGCCCAAGATTTTCATCACCACATCAAGTTTGCCTCGAATTTCGTCAACGACGAGGGCGACACGATAGCCACCAGTATTCACAAAGAGCATTTGCGCCTTGTCACTGACAGTATTTACGGGTAGTGAGAGCAATTGAGAAAGCATTGTCAGAGGATAGCGGTCGTTTTGTACGACCACGGCTGGTTGCCCACCGACGGTGGTGTGTTTGAAGTTATCCAGCCGTCCAATCGCCTCAACCATGACTGTAGGAATGGCAAACTGTTGTCCACCCGCACGTACCATCATAGCACTTTGAATTGCCAGGCTGGTCGGGAACTTCATGGTAAATGCAGTTCCCTGTCCTGGCGTGGATTTAACTTCAAGCGTGCCTCTCAGGCGCGATACGCTGTCGCGCACAACGTCGAGGCCAACGCCGCGACCACTCTCCTCGCTCAACACCTCGGCGGTCGAAAAACCTGGCTGAAAGATGAAATCAATTACTTCGTTGTCACTGAGTGCCTGATCGGGTTGTATCAATGCACGCTCAATTGCGGCATTACGCACATTTTCCGGATCGATACCTTTCCCATCATCGCGCACCGTAATCACAACCTGATTGCCTTCATAGGCTGCCGAGAGTTTGATCTGACCGACAGGAGGCTTACCATGCTGGACGCGCTCTTCTGGTGTTTCAATAGCATGGTTTACCGCATTACGCATGAGGTGCAGCAAGGGGCCAGCAATTTCCTCATAGACCGTGCGATCAACTTCCGTCTCCTCGCCTTCAAGTAAGAACTCAAATTCTTTATGCTGCTTAAGGGCAACGGAGCGGGCGGAACGGTAAAGACGTGGCGTCATGGTTGAGAGCGGAACCAGGCGTGCCTTCATCAGGCGATCCTGGAAGGTTGTATTGAGCCTGTTCTCGCGCGAGAAGACTCCCTCACAGTCACGAATAATGGCTTCCATTTCGGTACTAAGAGTGGACATATCGGAAACCGTTTCGCTTAAACCGCGAGCAAGCAGGTGGAATTCTGTATAGCGGTCAAGTTCCAGTTCGTCGAACTCGGCAAAGTGTTCAGGTTCATTACGGCTCTTGTTGCCATTAACGTTCAGGGAATGCCCGTTACTCAGGTTGCGATTCCCTTCCCCTGGCATCACCTGTACAGAATGTCCGCTCGGCAGAGTGGCAGCTTCAAAGCGACTCTCCAGTTTCTGGCCTACGTCTCTTAAACGATTGCTACTGACGCCCACATCGGAGACAAGACGTACCAGACGATCGATACGTTCTTCCAGGATACTACGATTGACCAGTAGTTCACCGAAAAGATTTACCAGTTCGTCCAGCTTTTGCAGTTTCACACGAACGCTCAAATCGCCACGAGCGGCCCGTTGTGCGTTCGTTTCCGTAGGTTGTCCAGCGGCAACGACGCCCGTCACCGACACTTCAAGATCATCATTCGCGTCGAGATCCGCGGCTAAATCTTCTTCCAGCGAAACCATTGGCATATTCTGCTCACCTAACAAGGCGACGTACCGTTTGCGTAAAGCCTGTACTTTTGCATCCTCCTCCTGGGAATCTGCCGCTTTGCCGGTGATGAGTGAATCCAGAGCCTCGGCAGTATCAAGGATCAGGCCCAACACAATGGGAGAGACGATTGTATTGCCCTCCATGATGCTATCGAGCAAGTCCTCAGAAATATGCGAAAGATCGGCTATGGCACGGAAACCCATCATGCCGGCAGCCCCTTTGAGGGTATGAGTCGCACGTTGAATACCCTTAATCAGGTCCCGGTTAGATGGGTCTTTCTCAAGGGCAGCGACATGGAAGCTGATTGTTTGTAGATGTTCCTCGGCCTCTAAACGGAAGATATCGGCAGCCTCTTCGCCCAGGTTCTCGCTATACAAAGAAGTTTGCGCAGTGGAAAGTGATGATACAGCATGTTCCTGAGCCGCAGACTGTGGTTGCGCTGGTGGTGGCACCATTTGGGATGCAGCAACGACAGGTTTGGCAGAAACGGGCAACGATGGTGCAGGTTGCACTGGTTGCGGCTGTTGGCGCTGTAGTTGCTCTAGCTCCATCAAGCCAGCAGCTAAGCGCGCTTGATCAGCAAAGTTCGAGGTACGCGGAGCGGTGGGTGCAGGTGGAACCAGCGATTGCGCCGACATATTTGAAATATCGACGTCACCGGATGTAATCTGACTCAGAAATTCTTGGCGAACCTGAATCTCTATTTCGCCACGCAGTCGCGCTTCAATCTCTGCCAACGACGCCGTATCTTCGTGTCCCGCGACCGATTCTTGCAGTTGCCGTTTGGCTTCGAATTCCTGGCGTATTTCGCGGCGTATCTGTTGCTCCAATTCCTGGCGGCCTGCCAGCGTAAGAGGGCGCGATTCATACTCGCGTTGTATTTCTTCACGCAACTGTGCCTCAATTTCAGCACGGATAGCAACCGGATCGCCACGACGTTCAAAAGTTACACGCTCGCGTAAGGCGTCTGCTTGGGGAGGTACCTGCATCTCCCAAGCAGACCAACCGGGCTCATGGGCGAACATAGCAGCAGTTTTACCTGCCTGGAATTGCTCAAACGCTTTTCCACAGGTCTCAATAGATTCTTGCAGTTGCTGTACCAGTAGCTGTATTTGCTCATCGGTCATCTCAACGCCACTGGTAATTTGAGACAAGAGGTCAAACACTTTTTTCAGCTTCGAATTTGCTACCCACATAACCGAGAGTGGGAGATAGCGTCGCACATGTTCCGGACTATTACGCAGGTTCAAGCCCATTGCCTGTCCGGCCCAATCTTCCATGCGCTCAAGGGCGTCCTTTGATCCATTGAGGAAGCCCTTAAATTCGGCACGTTGTGCCTCGACGACTGACATTGCCGAGCGCAATTGCCGCAGCATCTCTCGCAAGGAAGTTGCTTGCACCGCCAACGCTTGCGCCTCTTCCTGCATTTCGCCGTAGGCATTGCTAAAGCTACTCACATAGGAAGTTTCAACTTCAGCAATGTGTGTCTCGCTATGTTGCTGATCAGCATGGCCGACAGGTACTGCATACTCATGTTCATCCGCACGCAATGTATTGGATGCGGATGATTGGTGTTCATGCTCTTCTACGTGCGAAAGATGCGACATGGGTATAGTAGGTTGCTGAGCTACAGGTTGTTGTAGTAAGCCAGCCAGCATTTCAAGAGAACCGGAATGTTGGGGAACTTCAAGAGCTGATGCCTCATAATGTGCCTCTTGTAGCTCTTGTGGCCCTTGTGGTTCTTGTGATTGCTCCTGGATGGAAGATGGTTCAGGATATTCTACCGATGCAAAGTCTTCAGGCCATGCCACACCTTCGCCTTCAGTAGTGGAGGCGGAAGTACGAAAAGAGGCAAGAACGTCATCAAGCGAAGGCATCGTAGGCGATTGAGAGTCAGCCTGTTGTGTTCCCAAAGTCATAGATAAGCCAGGTTGGTCATTACTGGCACCACCAGCACCACCGATACCGCTAGCACTGCCAGCAAACGAAATTTGCGCAAGAGAATCGAGCGCGGTGCGATATTGCACATAGTCCGCGTCATCTTCGGCAATAACAGCTTTTTCATCAATGCCTTCACGTACCCCCCGTAAGAGTTGATGTAATCTACCCAGGGAGCGTTGCAATAAGCCAATAGCCGGGGCATCAAGCGGAGTCACACCTTCTAATGCATCGCCCAGGATATCTTCCATTCCATGAGCGACATGCGCCAGACCAGGGAAATCCATCATAGAGGCAGAGCCGCCAATCGTATGAGTACGACGGTACGTTTCCTCAAGAGCATCCATGTCGCCAGGTGATTGTGCCAGACGCTCAAGGTTTGCCTCTATTTCCGGCAAATAGCTATTCACCTCTTCGATAAACGAATCGAGGACTGATAGTTTATCAAATGTATTCGACATGTTGCGCGTACTCACTTAATCTAGCTTCACATTGCGCGTTCCGCATACATAAACAATTCTGGCGGATGTTTGCTTCTAAGTAAGAAGAAACGCCGCTACCACCGGGTAGCTGTGCAAGAGACCCGGCAGAACATGAAACTCAGTTTGCTACTGACCAAACTGTCCATTTCCGGGGAAAGGAGCTTGATCTTGTCCAAATGACGGTTGTTGATTATGACCCTGGTTAGCTGGTCGCCGCGAACGCGGAGGCTGCCCCGGTTGCTGTTGGGATTGCTGCGATAAGTCGGCATTGAAAGGTTGTGAGTGAGGTACCTGACCTGTTGGCGGAAAAAACGATTGTCCTTGCCCACCAAATCCTTGCCGGTTATCAAAATCGGCAAATTCCCCAAAGCCGCTCTGTTGATTGAACGAACTCTGATTGCCAAAGCCAGATTGGCTTTCAAAACCTCCTTGGCCGCCAAACGAGGGTTGCCCATCAAACCCTTGCTGATCTCTGAAGCCAGATTGGCTCTCAAAACCACCTTGATTGCCAAATGGTGGTTGACCACCAAAACCAGATTGGCTCTCAAAACCACCCTGGTTGCCAAACGAAGGTTGGCCGCCAAAGCCCGATTGACTCTCAAAGCCCCCCTGATTGCCAAACGATTGACCATTGAAATTGGGTGAACTCCCCAATGGGCCAAACGTACTAAATGCACCGGATGGTTGCTGGTTAAAACCGGATTGGGCGGAAAAATCTTGTTGATTACTGAAGCCATATTGCCCATTGCGGGCCGCTAAAGCCACCAACGAACCGGAAGAGTTACCCGCACCCGGCTCTGGCAGTGTCGGAAAAGTACCGTTGAAATCCTGCCCCCACTCGTTGCCTGCACCCGAAGGCAAGGTCGGCGGGAAAAATTGATTGCTGTTACCCATCTCCGCTACCGATGTCATACCGGAGGAACCGCCCAGCATATCGTTGTTACGGTCCGGTAAACGGAATGTAGAGACGGATGAGCGCAACTGCTCTGCCATTTCTGCCAGATAACTGACGCTGGCGGCAGCTTCCTGCGTCCCAAAATTCGTTTGACGGGTAATTTCCGATATTTGCCCCATCGCTACGGCGACTGCTTCGGAGACGGATGTTTGCTCATTAGCGGCGCGAGCAATACTTTCAATCATTTGAGCCTGACGTTCCACGGCGTTATAAATGGAGTTCAGCGCATTGCCGGCCTCGTCAGCGAGTTGTGAACCCTTAACCACTTCCTGAGTACTATCTTCCATAGCGACAACGGCTTCGTAAGTATCGCCCTGAATACTCTTGACAAGTGTATCAATACGTTTCGTAGACTCGGTGGAACGTTCCGCCAGCAGGCGGATTTCATCAGCGACGACCGCGAAACCACGTCCATGCTCCCCGGCCATTGCCGACTGAATAGCAGCGTTGAGGGCGAGCAGGTTTGTTTGATCGGCAATATCTTCGATGATACGGACAATTTCACCAATTTCGTTTGAACGTTCACCGAGACGTTTAATTTTCTTCGAGGTCTCCTGTACGTTTTCACGAATAAGGATCATGCCATCAATGGTTTGACGAACGGATTGTTGACCGTTATTCGCGTAGCGCAAGGCTTCTTGAGCTACTTCAGCACTGAGCTGGGCATTGCGTGCAACGTTTTGAATGAAGATAGCCAGCGCTTCGACAGCTTCAGTGGTCTGTGAGATTTGGCCTACCTGAGTTTCAGAGGCCCGGGAAAGTTCTGCCGAACCATCAAGAATGCGGCGTGTAGCATTCATGACCTGTACCGCAGTGGATTGCACACGTCCGACGACCTTTGCCAACTCCTCAATCATATAGTTGAAGGAATCAGCCAACACACCGAGAGTATCCGGTGTGACTTCAGCCTGCACGCGCAAGTCTCCATCACCGACTGCACTCACCTCTTGCAGGAGTTTCTCAATCTGTGCCTGCAAAGCCGAAGCATCGCCGCTCAAGTTTGTGTTGCCCTGCGTGGCTCCCTGACTGTCGAGAAGCGTGTTGAGCGACATGGAGAGCATGGAAAACTCATCATCGCCACTTACCGTGGCACGAATAGTGCGATCGCCGCCAGCATAATCACGGCATACGTCAACCAGTCCAAGCAAGCGATCCTGGACTTTCCGTTGAATAACGTAGTTAATAGACAATACAGCTAGCAAAACAACGATTGCACATCCAACAACACTTAACACAAATGTTGTTGCTGCGCTGCCAGTAAGTTGTGATGTGGCAATAAAGCCAAGCACAGCAATTACAGCAACGGGGATAGCAGTTGAGGCAACCAGTCCAAACCGTAATAGTGTACTTACGGTCATTCCGCCTCTGTTGCGATCAGGATTCATCCGCCAAGCCTCCTATTGAAAATACGTCCAAGTTTTCGGGCAACTACTCTGGTATCAAATATTCAGCTGTCTGGAAGCGACCAGGGTAGTAAAGTCCGCTCTCAGCAGCAAAGTTGTGTCAATGAGTATGGTGTCACCCCCTATGTCAATCTATACCCGTCTCTGCCCGTCTCTGCCCATTTTTGTCTATCTATAGCTCTTCTGAGTAGTGTTGCATCTTGTCAGAAAAAAGCAGACGCGCCGCATCCAGCAAGATAATGCCACGTCTGTTATCGAGAAGCGCATAACCAGAGGCATAAGGCATAGCCCATTGTGGAACTCTAGTCCTGTGTGTGCTGACATCGGCGATAACAGAATCTCGAATGGGTACCATGTTACTGACGCTATCAACTACCAGGCAAATCACCATTTCGTTATACTGCACCGATAACAGGCGAATGCGTGGATTATACGGAAGCTGCTCCATATCGAGAAAAGCGCGCAAGTCTACAACCGACGCGATTGAACCGCGCAAATTAATGACTCCTCGAACCCACGGTGCAACATTGGGTACCGGAGTAACATCTACCAGTCGTTCAACTCCCTGAATATGCTCAGCCTTCAAGGCGAATTCACGTTCCAGGAGAGTAAAAACGAGATATTGCTCGTCTGCCACATTAGCAGGAGTGGATGCAGTGGCAACGCTATCAGGGAGTGCTTGCCCAATTTGCGCAAGCTGCATCTGCAATGCTGTGATAGAAGATGTACGAGCGTTCTCTTGTCTTCTTTGTTCTTCGCTAGTCACTAACTGCTCCACCGGGGTATATGTATCTACCGGGTCCCCTTACAATTCTGTACTGACCATAGTAAGAGTAATGGACAAGGGCTTTCAGCCCCTCTCCACAAATATACTCTACATCAGGCTTCGCACACTTGCTACAAGTTCGTCGCCATTGAATGGCTTTGTCATATACAGATCCGCACCTTGTCTCAATCCCCAGGACCTATCCAATGGGGTATTCTTGCTCGTGAGCAAGATAATCGGAATGTGCCGGCTGACTTCCGAGTTCTTGAGTTTCCGGCACAACTGAAAGCCGTTCTGTTTCGGTAAAACGACATCAAGTACGATGCAGTGCGGATTCTCTTTCAGTACCTTCTCGACAGCTTCATCGCCGTCTACCGCCGTCACTACTTCAAAGCCACTGTTACGCAAAGATGTTGCGATCATAGTAAGTTCAGTCCAGCTATCATCCACAACGAGTACCTTTTGCCCAGGCATCTTATTATACCTCTCTAGTTGGTCAACCACGCCAGTCGAATGGGAAAAATAGGCTATTTCACCGGCGTTCTTTATCTGTTTCATCACAGATAAAATTTGTATATCCGCTCATACGCTCATAACACCCATACCCTCATGCCCTTATGCACCCATAGCTAGCCACGACGTCGCAGACGCGGACGAACCCCTTCTGGTTGACGGGGCATGCGCTCTTCCCAATTGGCAAGATGCTTCTTGACGGTCTGCACGAGTTCAACGGAGTCAAACGGCTTCGTCAAATATTCGGTGGAACCAGCAAGTTTGCCTCGCACTTTATCAAACAAACCATCTTTCCCACTGAGCATAATAATCGGTATCTGACGAAACTGCAAGTTTTTGCGGATGATCTGGCAAATATGGTACCCATCCATACGTGGTAGTTGTATATCAAGCAGAATAACGGCTGGCATTTCATCCGCAACGGAGGTAAGCGCACTTAATCCATCGCCTGCGGTAATCACACGAATATGCTCTCGTTGCAAAGTCATTTGAATGATTTTGCGTACCGTTGGGCTGTCGTCCACAACCAGTACAGTTGGTATAGGACCCATTACATTGACCTCCTTTGTGAATCTGGCGACCAGAATGGCCCTCCATCGTTATTTTGGATAGGATTCCAATTTTGCGCGTTGCTTCGTGGCTCTGGCATAACCCATGTCTCAGCAGGGAAGCCGCCGGACAACCCTTTTTGTTGCGGCTCGCGCCCACGGTTTGCTTGCGAATTGCGATAGGCCCGGTAGAGTTGGTACTGTTGAATTTCCGCATCTATTTCTGTGAGGAATGCTTTCCAGACGGTATTCAATTGGCGGCCGGTATGAGAATTTCCCACCTCATCGCGCAGTAATTCCGCGAATACCATACGCAGAAACGCCGCTAAACCGAGCAACGCCTCCCAGTAAAATTCTTCGAGTTGTCGGCCCTTCACGAGTTTATCCAGGGTGGTAAGGGCACTTGTATCAAGTTTCCCGTTTGTAAATTCTGTCGTTTCCAGAATGGGATACTGTTGCTTCGTCAGGAGGCGTAATTGTTGTGCAAAACGACGCTCCAAATAGCGTGCCACTTCCGCATAGGGAACTTGCCCACGTCCACGTAGACTCTTGGCATAGCGACCGTGATGGACGAGCAAGCCATTAATACACTCGGAGAGGGTAGCAATGAGGCCAGGCAGTTGATGTTCATTGGATGAGGGCTTTTGAGACTTTTGCCGCGCCAGCATTGTCTGGCTTCTGATAATGATATTGGAGAGGTCGCGTTGTAGTTCGGCTTCTAACGCGGTATCCACCACTTCGATCAGACGTAGCTCGATCAGGCGGGCGATGAGACGAGCGATACGAGCTTCAGGCATCATCAGAACCAGAGCGATGGATTGCAAGGGTAATTCACCATTGGAGAGGCAAAGGACTTCGATATATTCCTGCGACAGTCCCAGGCTACGCACGTCATTAGTGATTTCGGGCATCCAGCGGGTCACAGAAGTGCGTGTCAGATGAGTCTCCCCCATTTCTTCCCACTCGTCGGCCTGTCGCAATGCTTCGAGGAGAACAGAGTCAATATCAAGTGCCGCCATTTTGCTTTCCATAGGAACAACATAGCGATGGAAGGCAAATCGCCCATCCACCCAGCGCAAAGCATGGCTGATAGATTGCGTGACCGCGAATTCTAGCCGTTGCTGCATCTCAGCGGCTGTCATCATATTACGCTCAACCAACATGGATAACGCCATCGAGGTATTGCCGCCAGTATACTCACGTATAGACTGCACTCGTTGGGGATTAAGTTTATTGACGAGACAGAGCATCATCAGCAAATCCGGTTGCGGGACGCCTTCTTCACGCAAGGCGACTATCTGTCCTTTGCGCAGGCTAATTGTGAGGGTTTCCGGCCCCGAATACACAAATAATGTGCCGGTTTTCCCACTTAACGCAAGCATTTTGAGAATGGATTGGAGGCCTAACGTCTGCAAATCTCCATCCATTATGCGGTCTTGCTGTTCCATTTTCCTTCATTCCTTTATCACACATCTGCGCATCCATTTCTTCCAGTACGTTTGGCTGCGCAAGTGGCCTGATCGTAGAAGACATCATCCATTGTTACATCTACATCTACACATCCATGCTTACTAATGCCCACTGTTCGCTGCATTGTTCGTGGCTAACCAGGTTGGTAGTGTATCACCCCCACCCGCCACCGCTACCACTTTTTTGATGAAAAGAGAAAACAAATATAGCACCCCTCCCTCTCCACACTATGCCTCCAATTGACAACACCGCCCTATCATAACCCCAAAACCAAATATTTGCAACAAGCACATGCATAACATGACCCAAAATATTACACGCTTCATATACCATACAAGGGCAAAATGAACACGGCAAAGGGAGCGCATATCATGTAAGGTTACTCCCTTGTAATTGCCTGACTCTTAGTACCCCACGAAATATACTCCACAATACAAGAGTCTACAAAAGAACATATAAGTTCCATATAAAAATAGCGAATAAAGTATTAAGATTGTATTAATTATTTTGTGTCCCCTCATTCGACCGGAATACATAGCCTATACCAGGCTCGGTCAAAATGTAGCGCGGCTGCGATGGATTCAACTCGACTTTACGCCGCAACTGCCGTACATAGACACGTAAATAATCCGCCTCCTCACCATATTCCGGCCCCCAGACCGCTCGTAATAATGAACGATGAGTCAATACCTTCCCCGCATAGAGCATCAATTGTCGCAACAACTCGAACTCGGTTGGCGTCAAACGGACTTCCTGTTCACCGGCACGCACCTGCCGTCCGACAACATTCATGAAGAGGTAGCCATCATCGCTTTTCAATATTTCCGGCTGGCCTGTCATATCATCGCTCAATGCCAGCGTACTGGCCCGGCGCAGGCATGCTCGAACACGCGCCTGAAGTTCGTCGTTGCTAAAGGGTTTGGTGAGATAATCATCTGCTCCTTCATCTAACGCCTGCACCTTGCGTTTTTCATCTGTGAGGGCCGACACTACAATAATGGGGATATGTGGTGCTTCATTATGTACAAATACACATACATCCAGACCATCCAACTCTCCGGGTAAGCACAGGTCAAGCAAAATGAGATCAGGGTGATAGAGCCGTATCATCTCAATTGCCTTCTTCCCTGTATCGGCAACCAGCACTTCATAGCCACTGACGATTAGATTCCGCCGCAACATTCGTTGAATAGGTGGTTCATCATCGACGACGAGTATACGCTTGCCTCTCGATTTCATAAATATGACTCCCCTGACATAGGCACTCGCCTGTGAGATAGATGTGTTGCTAGCGGGTAACGTTCCATTGACTCTCCATGCTGACCGTGAAGCGGCAGAATACAGGTAAAACAGGAACATGCTTTATCATCTGAAACCGCTTCTACATAAATTTGACCGTGATGTGCATCTACAATACCGCGGCATATGGCGAGGCCGAGGCCGCTGCCATATGCCTGACCACTGCCATGTGTGTCAGGACGATAAAACGTCTTGAAGATGCGTTCTCGCTCGTGTTCTGGTATCCCCTTTCCGCAATCGATAAGCTGCACACGAAGGTATTTTCTTTCTTCCCGCTCAAGAATATCAATATCAAGCTGTATTTCCACGGTATCTTCCGTATCGTGGGCTACAAATTCCATGAGATAGAAAAAGGCACGCTCCAATTGTACATGGTCGGCATACACCAGAGGTAGCACCAATTGAAACACGGAACCCATGCGAAATGCTATTTTACGTTTGCCAACAACGCGCTCTAATCGCGTAACGGCACCATGAATGACTTCGAGAATATCACACCACTCTTTTTCCAATACCAGGGCACCCATTTCAATACGTGACATTTCGATCAGATCGGTGACGAGTCCTTCGAGATGGTCGGATTCAGCATTGATGTCTTCGAGAATTTCACGGTACGTAGCTTCATCCCAGCTCACATTTGTCTGCATCAAACCAGATACCGCAGCTTTAATTGTGGTAAGTGGAGTACGTAAATCATGTGAAACTGAAGAGAGTAATGTCGATTTATTGTTCTCTTCATGTACTTGTGCAGTGACATCATGAACCTGCAAGGCCCGGCCCACCAACAATCCTTGCTGATTATACAGGGGATAACGCATCAGTTGATAATATGAATCGGTCGCGATGATATCCGATAAACTTCTGGTCGAGCGGTGCATAGGAGTATCTTTGCTAGCGTTCACGGACGCCGCATCCTTCGCAAGAACGCAGCGCAAGTCTTGCCTATGTTCTTGCTCATCGTCCCCATCACCCTCATCATGCCAATTTAGCACAAATTCGGAAAGATACGAGCGAACAGTATCCGGATCGCGGGTGCGCTGCAAGAGATTGGCAAATATATCTTCAATGGTCATGTCCCTGCCAACAACAGGGGTATTGTTGCGCATTCCGCAAAAGACTTCCGCGCTTGTATTCATAAAGAGTAAGTACCCATATGGGTCAGTGACAAACCAGGCGTCACCGGCATAGCCCGTTGTTTGTTGCAGTTGCATGAGTAAGCCGCCCAGTTCGCTCATTACACCCGCACGCGCTAAAGCTGTTCCGGCAGTCTGCGTCAACAACGCAATACTCTTTTCCCGTGAGAATGAGGCAAATGCTTTTTCTTCTTGCCTGCCTTCATTGGCAGAATGTCTTTCTATATTCTCATGAAAAGCGATACCTTCATCATGCTGAGCAGTATAGAGTATTGTATATAAGTCGCGCTCACTGCGCGTCAAAAGACGATCGCTGATAAAATGGAGCAGGCTACTAAAACGAATACCGAAAGTACTCTCTGTTTCCCGGCGTACCTGTTCAAATGCCTCACGTTCATTACCTATGCCAACATGGGTCTGCTCCAACTGCTCGATTGCCACCTGAAAACGACTGCGCTGATGAGCGGATCTGATGAGCATCCCATTGTGAATAGCGATGGTGGCCTGATTGGCAAATAATGAGAGAATCTCTATTTTAAGTGGTGTAAATCCTCCTGGTTCGCGGGAACATAACAATAACGCGCCATACACAGTGCTACCAGTGACTAAAGGATAACAGTAAAGGGAATGGATACCCAGTTCCGTCGCGAATTCGCGGTTTAGGGGGAAGCGGGTATCATGAGAATTATCTTGTGAAATACATGGCTGGCGGATTTCTAAAGCATACCCGATGATAGAGTCCATACCCAACGTGGTTTCTCTACGGATCAGCCGTTGGAAGGTAACATCGTCTAATCCCTGTTGTGCTTCTACACGCAACGATCTTTCGCGGGAATTCAGCAGAACAATGGCCGAGGCCACATGCAATGCCTGTACGACGCCATCAACGATCTTGCTGAGAATGAGCGGGAGATCTGTTGTTGAAGTTAATGCCGACGAGACATCTCTGAGAGCTTGCCGTTGGCGGTTTTGTATCTCAACGCTCCCACCCACCTGCGCACCTTCAATAGCGGTTGCGATAACGCGCACAACGCCCTCTATCAAGCGGCGAAGTGTTTCTCCATCGTAGGTATACAATCCTGTGCTACCAAGTTCAAGTGTGCCTAGCAAGCGGCCCTCGACAATCAATGGAGCGATAAATGTTGCACGCAATTGATGATAGTTACTCAGTGCATCTCCGCACTGTACAGGTAGCCCATCAAGTCCACCCGGATAATTTGTAATTGCCGACAGAGGATCAACGACTGGTGTGACGGATAATTGTTGTAGCAGCTGTTCTACCTTAGATCCTTGTAAAGGATGCTGGTGCTGGCTGGCAAACCATATGCCGGCCCGCCGTTCACAAACAATAATACGCACCGCTTCATGATCATGCCGCAGTAGTGCAATCCCAAAGACATCAAATGGAATAGTAGGCTCAAGTTCGGCTGCCAGACGGGCATAGTCAGGTTTTGCACCACGCACGCTAGAAACAATGCGTAATACCCGTTCAACGATAGCGGATTCCTCAGTTGTCGGCAAGTGCGTTTTTGCTTCCATCAATCCTTCTGCTAAATACTCTCCCTTACGAACGATGAAAGTATACCATAAAAAGGAAATCACAACAACAGAAAAGCCATAATGTACTACAAATTATATACAAATTGCATACAAATGTCATGTTATGTACATGCTTGAATACACAAAAAAATACATTTCTCTCCTGTGGAAAAGTATACCATATTGTGGTGCTATGCGGCCCCAGGTAGGAAATCTTGTATATCCACTTTGAGTATACACTGTCCGGCTTTGCGCTTCCTTCATTCATGATTTTGCCGATATACATAGCTGGAATGAAGGGGAAATGGGCATATACAGACTGTGAGAAGCGTATATATGCCCCGCAATGCTTTGCTGGAGGGGAAGGTATGTGTGCGCAAGGAAAGGAATGATTGGTTGTCTTATATATGTCTTCTGATGAGAATAGGCATAAGCTGATTGGTTTGCGATAAATTACTGAACTCAGGCAACTTTCAATTAGTCCAATCTCCAAATACCTTATATGGCCCACCATATTTGTACTGTACCATCGCCTCCCGAAGAGGCGATGAACCGACCATCAGGTGACCAGGCAAGATTACCCACTGTACCTGAATGGCCATGATAAGTAAAAATATTGTTTCCCGTAGCTGGGTCCCATATTTGCACTGTCTTATCAAAACTACCTGTGGCAATGCGTTTGCTATCGGGCGACCAGGTTATGGCTGTCACTGGCGATGTATGTCCTTTATAAGTGAGCAATAGATTTCCCTTTGTTGCATCCCAGATTTGGACAATTGGAACATTCAAACCAGCTAAGGCAATATATCGTCCGTCGGGAGACCATGCAAGTTCCCCAGCGCCGTCAGAAGAACCAGGAAAAGTCAATATTGTTTTTCCAGTAGTTACATTCCATATCTGTATTGATGTCTCACTGGCTACAGCGATTTGTGTTCCATCAGGAGACCATGCTAAAGCTAGAATTCCTGAGTCAGCATGCAGTGTAAGACTTGTATTTCCTGTCGTCGCACTCCATATTTGTACTGAATCACCATCATCTGAGGCAATTCGCGTTCCATCAGGAGACCATGCTATTGCCGATACATCTTTAGAATGACCTTGATATGCTAGAACTTTTTTCCCCGTAAGCGTATCCCACACTCTTATAGTCCCCGGCGTCTGATCCGCCAGACTCCAGGTAGCAAAATACTCTCTGTTGGGGGAAAATGAGCTTACTGTTAGCAACGAGTAAGGAATTTCATAGGTCAGGATATTGCCCCACGTCGTCGTGTTCCATACTTGCACTGTTCCGTTTAGTCTCATTCCATATAATTGCGATCCATCATGAGACCAACCCAGATAAAACCCTGGATAAAAACTCGCAGCCGCGCCTGCCGGACGGTTAAAGATTTGGATGGGAGTACCAATTGACGGAAATGCTTGCTTTGCTGCTTGTTGCTTGGGAACCTGACTTGTTTGATGTGAAACATTTTTTCCCTGGTTTAAAACAGCATATACCATTATAGCACTTCCCAGGACACCTATGATAAGTATGCCAATTCCAATATACAAGAGTAATTCTTTTAAAGACCGATGAGACCGATGAAGCTGATGAGAATTCACCGGCATACTTGATTGCGTTGGCGCATTTGACGACCAACCAGTTGGAGACCGTCCGGCCTCTTGTGGAGGAGGGTCGAGTTGCTGGAACTGCGAAGGCTGAGATTTATGTAAAGTTAAGGAATAATATGGTTTTTGTTCTTCAGGTTGAGATTGATTGTAAGGCGGTTGTTGAAATTGCTGTTGTCGAATTTGCGGTCGTCGAGGAATTGGTGATGCCGGTTTTTGTTGATCACTCATAATACACTGACTTTCTTGCAGAAAAAGATGAATAGGAATATTCAAATGGATTCTGATGATTGTCTATCAAAAAGTAAGGGGTGGGAAGAGTGGAGGAGTTAAGTTTCAGTTAAGATAAGGTTAAGATTTAGCGGAATTGTAACCGATAATCTTTCATTACCTGATGGTTGCACATAAAACAGCTACCAGGTAATGGAGAACTACTTAAAATGGATAGGGCTTGTCTCACAATTTAGCGTAGTATCCTTCTTGCCAAAGGTGAGACAAATGCCATCCTATCCATGTACACCATGTACATACCCCGTCAATTCGACGTAGCCCTCACCCTGTACAGCCGCTCCCGCACTCTGGCCTGAAATGGATACGGCACCCTCCCAATAGCTATTGCCGGTGGACGAATAGACGACCAGCTCCTGGTCCTTTAACTCAGGGGTAAGCGTCAAGGACGCTTGCAATTGCGAGTTGCTGATATGCAACCGCCAGCCGGAAGGGTAGGTGATGTGCGTGACCGGGCTTGTCCAGTGACCGAGTGTGGTTATGTGTAGCGCACTTGCGGGTAGCAGGTGGTTATCCGCGTGCGGACCAATGTAGCCAACATAGGTGGAAATGGTATTGCCTGCTGCATCACGGATACGATAGATCATCATCTCGGTAAAGTTGTTGAGTTGGACGCTGAACCAATCCCAGCCACCACCGCCAAGTGTAAGAAAGTTGCCCCACTGGTGATCCATCCATGCTTCGCCAGTGACATGCAAAGTCTGGTTGTGGTCAACTAATGTACCGGATAAGGACATGCGTGTGCGTGAATAATAGTAGGAAAATCCACCGAGGCCATAGGTGATGAGGCCATCACCATTGTGCAACGTCGGAGGTTTGAGGCCGAGCAAGTTCAGTTGTAACGCGTAATTGGTCATCTCAGCCGAGAGATGGTCTGAACCATTGAGTCCACGCATTGTCCAATTGCCTAATGCAAGATTGAAGCCATCAGTTGAGGTACCATTGGGCAATACGGCGTCGGGTTCGATCAAACGACGCTGGTCATAATGGAACTGCCCCCGCGTCACATCACTAATCGCAAAATGAGAGGCATAGACCGGCGGTAAGTCACTGCGCAGTGCCTGGAAGATGACAAATTCAAAGCCATAGTGATGCATCTTGCCATCGGGTGTGGTCGCGTTCATATGACCGGTATAGTACCACCACTCCGTCAGATCGCGATGAGGAGCCTCATCTTGAGGGAAACGCACAGGTGGCAACGTTGCGGGTGTGGGCGTCTTGCTCACCTGCGGCAGTTGTGCATCTGTGGAGACAATGCCAGGGAAACCACAGGATGTCAAGGTAAACAAAAACAACACGAACAGGCTTATGGATGTAAGAGCAAACTGTTGCGTTTTCATGATTTTACGAAAAATCAGCATCATCGTTTGCCTCCTACACTGGCATCATTTTTGTTCGCATGAGCCCCTATTTCTATATCGTCTGGCAATGTACTGCTTTCAATACCTTCGGACATATATTCGGTAAGCGCGGGCGGGTGCCGTTGGACGCCGACGAACGGGAACCACCAGTTCAAGTTGCCAAGCAAGCGCATGGTTGCTGGCACGAGGAGGCCACGTACCAGCGAGGCGTCGAGAACGACCGCTAACGCCATGCCAATGCCGAGTGCCTTAACGAGAATCATGTCCGCAGTAGCAAAACACAGGCTAACGACTACGACAATGGTTGCTGCACTGGTAATCAGGCCACCGCTACGTTGCAGACCAAGCGCAACGGCCCGGCTGTTATCGCCCGTCTGCCAGAAGGCTTCCTGGATGCGCGAGAGCAGGAACACTTCATAGTCCATCGAGAGGCCAAACAGCGAGCAGAACAGGAGTATAGGACTGGTGGCCTCAACAAAACCCAGCGGCGTAAAGTTGAGGAATTGATGCAAGAAACCATCCTGGAAGATGACCACGAGCGCACCGTAACTCGCCAGAATAGAGAGAGTATTCATCAAGATAGCCTTTAACGGCAACACGAGCGAACGGAATAGTAACAGCAGCACGATATATGTGGTGATGGAAATGACCAGTACCGCCTTTGGGAAGTCGGTGTAAAGGGAGGTTACGTAATCAATATCACCGGCAGTTCCACCATCAACCAGTGTGGTGATGCCATTGCCGGGATTCGTATTGCGAATCGTCTCGACGAGGGCCTGGGAACGCGAGTCCAGCATGCCATATTTGCTGATCACCTGAATCAGCGTCGTATTGCCTGCAACGGATGATTTGAGCAGCACCGACAGGTAAGGGTCGGCAATCAACTGCGGATGCGTATAGAGCAATTGATATTGCGCCAGTGTAAAGCGCGGATCGGCACTAACGATGCTATCAACGCGTTGCACTCGTGGGTCAGCCTCGATACGCTGCACATAAGCATAGAGATTGCTTATATTCCGGGTTGTCAGCACATTGCCCTGTGTCTGCACAGCCATAATAATGGGCGTGGTATCCTGACTATTAAAGCGTTGTGCGAGCAGGTCATAGGCTGCACGCGATGGGACGCTTTTCGGTAAAATGGAAGCATCTGGCGCGGAGAAGCGTACACTCAGGAACGGCGATCCGAGGGCCAACAATATGAACAGGACGGGTACAAGCACACGCACCGGATAGCGCATGACGATATGCGAGAGTCGATACCAGAAGCCGTGATGTTCGGCGCGTGGTTGCCCGGAAGCCAGTATTTCTCTACGTTCTCGGCTCCCACGCCGCCAGAATGCGGGAATGCGCACCGGAAAGGCATTGATTCTTGTGCCAAGAATGGAAAGAGCCGCCGGTAGTAATGTGATTGCGGCGATGACAGCCAGGGCCACAACGAGGATACCGCCAATGCCGACCGAGTGTAGCATATTGATGCTGAAAAATGTCAAGCCAAAGAGACCAATCGAGACAGTCAGGCCGGAAAACGCCACGGCACGTCCAGCAGTGGCAATCGCAATGGCAACCGCTTCATCCACGCTTCGTCCACGGCCCAGTTCTTCGCGAAAACGACTCACGATGAAGAGAGAATAGTCAACGCCAAGCCCGAGGCCAAAGAGCGTCGTGATGTTCAGCACGAAAATGGAAAGCGTGGTCAGTTGCCCCAGGCCAAAGATCAAGGCCAGCGAGACAACGACGGCACCACCACCCACTAGCGCTGGAAGCATTGCCGCGATCACCGAGCGAAACACGAGCAGGAGCGCGAGAATGGCGAAAGGAAAAGCCAGCAGTTCCGCACGCCGCAGGTCGTTTTCGCTGACCTGTTGAATATCTTCATAAAAGACAGGGCCGCCGCCAATACTGGTTTTCAAATCGGGAACCGACTGAAGACGGCTTTGCAACTGGGGCAACAATTTAGGTGCACTATCGGGATCGGATTTGAGCAACACATTCACATAAGCGGCATAGCGGTCAACCGAGACCTGACGTGGGTTGTCGGTGAAACTCACAATCTGGTCTACCTCCGACCATGATCGCAGGTGTGACAGTGCCTGTTCTGATTCCTGTATAAATTGCGGGCTATCCGCGGTGTACTTTGAACTGGTAAAGATAACCTGTACTATAGTTGTGTCGAGATGGAGTTTTTGCGTCAGCACATTGATCGCCTGCTCCGATTGTGCGTCGGGGCTGGTGAACCCGCCGGAATGCAGCACCTGGCTGGCCTGCGGGGCAAAGGGCAACGCGACCGCGATAGCAACCATCCACAAGCCCACAATCAACCAGCGAAAGCGGGTGGCTAACCTGCCGAGATGGTAAAACATGATAGAGCCTTTCTTATTGCCGTATCCTCAATTACAAGCAATGACGCATGGTTTTACGTGCAAGGGTAACATTCTCTCGACGCATACCTGTCAGTGTTGTATGATAATAGTCTCTCTACACAAGTGTAGAGTTTCCTGCGCAAGAGGGCATCTTTGTATCAGAATGACCTCGCGCAGTGTACCTGCTGCTTTAATTATAGCGGGTATGTTTCGGGCATACCACAACAACGATGTATTAAACAGAGCAGCGGATAAACGCCCTTATGATGAGGAGGTATAGTGTGGCAAAACAAACATCACCAAAGCACGAACAGTCGAAGGCACAGGCTAGCCAGGCCAGTCATGCACCTGTCAAGATGGTTACGGTCAACCGGCAGGCGTATCACGATTATGAGGTCGAGCGCACGATAGAGGCCGGTATCTCGCTGGTAGGTACTGAGATAAAGTCCATTCGCGACGGCAAGGTGAACTTGCGCGGCTCCTATGCCATTGCTCGCAACGGCGAACTGTGGCTGGAAAATGCCCACATCGCCGTTTATGAACACGGAAACCGCTACAATCATGAGCCGATGCGCAACCGTAAGCTGTTGTTGCATCGCCGCGAGATTAACCAGCTATTGATGAGAGTTGAAACGAAGGGGCTGACGCTGGTTCCGCTCAAGCTCTATCTCAAAGGTGGCAAGGCCAAGATTGAGTTGGGGTTGTGCCGGGGTAAAAAGTTGTATGATAAGCGCGAGGCCATCACAGAACGCGATGTAAAACGTGAAATTGAACGGACATTCCGCGCACGCTAGGCATCAGAGTACAACAATGGCGAGCATACGATTACACCATGTACAAATTACGATTCCCCGTGGTATGGAGAAGCAGGGGCGCGAGTTTTATTGCGACCTGTTAGGGCTACCGGAAATCGAAAAACCGGAAGTGTTACGTGGGCGCGGCGGCTTCTGGCTGCAGGCGGGAGACAGGCAAGTGCATGTCGGTACTGAAGAGGGTGTGCAACGCGAGGCGACCAAAGCGCACATCGCCTTTGAAGTAGGCGATATCGAGACATGGCGCACACGTTTGGAAGAGCATGGTATTGCGATTCTGGAGGCGGTGCCACTCCCCGGACATGCGCGATTTGAGATACGTGATCCGTTCGGCAATCGTGTCGAGTTCACTCAAGTCGTGGAATAACAAACGACAGAGCATATGCCGCGGATATTCTAAAGGGCCGTAGGGACAGCCTCATTGGCGTGAGGATTGGGCGTGCCATTCTGTCCATCGAGCTCGCCTGGTAAATTTGACTGATCAAAAGCACTTCTATCTTTCCGGTAGAGGACGAGCAATGCCACCAGAGCGACAACCCCCAGCAAGGCGGTGAGGTATATTAAACCATCAAAACCCCAGGAGCGTGCGAACACGCCGCCCAGGCCGTTACCAATCAATTGGCCGAGACCGAGAAAAATCGAGTAGAGGCCCATCAGCAGACCGCGGTCTTTCGCCGCCTCTTCAGAGATATCAGCGAGATAGGCCAGAGCCGCGGGTGCAAAGCTACTTTCAGCGAAGATACCAACTGCCAGCAGAGGAATCCAGACGAACAACCACCCATCACTATCCACGCCACGATGATTGAGGCCAAAGAGCGCGACACAGCAGAGGTAGATACCCATGATAGAGGTAAGCATGAGGAGCAAGCGCGGCACCCGGCTCATGAAAAATGCCCAGAAAAGCAGGCAAAGTCCAAAGAAGAGAACATAGCTACCCAGCACAAGGCTCAAATTATGCGCACCGCCCGGCCCACTCATGCTGCCCATCAAGAGTTGATGGTGATTTTCCCGCACAGGATTGGAGAGAATGAATGGGAGTTGTGAGCTGAACCAGATGCCAACGAGAGCGCACAGGCTGATCCATGCTGGAATAAAGAGAAACAGGCGCGGCGTGCGTAACATATGCCAGTAACGCCGGGCCATGGCGTGTACATTGGCACGCTCGATGATTTGTCGCGCTTTGGGAGCGATGAGCATACAAACGATTACGAGCAGGTAGAGGCAGGCAAGCAGGCCAAAGGCAGCACGTCCGAATCGCTCCCATGCAAAGCCCCCCACAACAACTCCCACGGCGATACCGCCGCTGGTCACAAGCTCGAAAAAGCTCATCACACGCATACGCAAGGCTGAATTGTGTGCAGTGTAATCAGCGAGATAGCCAAGCGTTGCCGGCGTTATCATCGCGGAAGACATACCCGACACAACTTGCAAGCTCGACAGGTAGGGCAGTGGGTTGCTCGCGGGTGTAAAAGGAATCAGGGCGATTTGTAACAGGCCCAGGAATGGGCCAATAATCAAGAAATAGCGGCGTCCCCAACGATCGCCCAACGCACCCATAAATGGGGCAAGCGAAAGTTCGGTCGCAAAGAAGGCAACCGAAAGAAAACCGACCTGCAAGCTGGTAATAACACCGCCGGTAGTATGAGCAAGCTGTGCCAAAAACAACCCCAGGACGACCGTTGCTGCCCCACCACTCGTGCGCAACAACAACGTGCCGACAAGAAGAGGTGTTACTGATCGCCGGAACATCTCAAGTCCTCTTACTCTCTAGCTATGTGTGGTCAGCGTACCTGTCAGACGCCCTTCGCTTGCGCATCATCGTCAACAGGGCAATAACAGCACCCGCGATAATCAGCGCAACTGCCAACAACAGTAATAGCAATATGGTAAGCCGCGTACCCTCCGTACCCCTACCCCCATTGTTCGCGGTACTCACCAACACTATCCCCAGAACGAACATGATCTGTCCCCCACTCATGTATTTCGACTATTCTTTTGTCTTCATAAATTACTCACGCATATCATGACGTGAAAGCATACTATCAAGTAACGATTACAGGCTTTTCCTCGTGAAAATGCTATAATTTGCCTCACGCTTCATCCGCAAGGAAAAGGTCTGGGTTCAAAAACATCCTCAGCCAGTAGGGCATGGAACTTTCGTAAGCCCATTTCGCGCTCTCCTCAAGCTGCGCGATAGCATTGTGCCAGGTAAGAGCCCGGCATAGAATACCCAGGCGTAATGCGAGTTGAAAGGCTTCAATGAGCCGTTCCATAGGCTCAAAATTCGTCCATACTTGCAGATAGACATCCCGAAGATGGTTGAGGGCGTTTTCGTCGTACTCATAGATATATTTGGCATACCGAATAACGATAGTCATTGAGTAAAATGGGTGAGCAATGGCACTCTCGGCCCAGTCAAAAAAGATGATATTTTCTCCTTTGACTAGCATATTGCCAGGATGAAAGTCGTCATGATGCAATGTCGCAGGAACATTGTAGCTTGACAGTTCACTACACATCCTCTTTACCTGCGGCGTAAAGCTGCGCAATTGTTCGTATTCCTTTACAGACATACCGTTCTCTTTGCCAATCAATAGAGCGGGAATGTCGCCTAAGGTCTCCTCAAAGAGGGCGGGAATCTTGTCCAGGCGACGATCGGGGCAGCCGGTAGCCAGCAGTTCTTCAAGAAATTGTGCCGTCTTTAGCTGGAATTGCGCAAACTGAGGCAACATTGCGGCAAAGCGTTGGGTATTATCTTCAGCCCCAATCACTGCTCGCAAAGTCTTGCCTGCATCTTCCATCAACATCCAATGCCGTTCGCTATCCACTGCTAACACACGAGGCGAATGGGTGGACAGGCGTTCAGACAGAACCTGCGTCAGCAGTGGCTCAAATGCAAATGCCGGAGCAGCCGCCTTAAAATAGATATCGCCAATGGTAGTTGGAACGCGCAGGATACTTGACCACATACGCACGGCGATCTGCTCAATTGGACCAGTCGCCTCAATGCCCAGGTGGTGCAGTTGCTGATAAATCCATGTAGACGCGCTGGCAAACCAACCGATTCGCGCCCAGGGCAGACGACAGGCGGGAACATTCCCACTTTCGGCCTCAGCAAACCACGCTTCGAGGACGGCGCGATGTTCGGGTATGGCTAACGTCCAAGTTGCCAACTCTTCCCGGCTGACCCAACGCCCATTGATAGAGGGTTCCCAATCAGGACTATGATTTTCGAGCGCGTACACCTGATGCTGATCTTCCCGCTCATCATCCTTATAGCGGTCATAAACACAGCTCAGCGTGGTGACATCCAGGCCAAATTGCTCTTTTATGGCATGATTGATATCGGATGCTTCCAGATATTGATGTTGGGGAAGCATCCATGTATTCTCTCTGGCTATAAGAAGAATTCCAGGTTCACGCATATGCGGAATAATAGCGTAGTTATCAAACACCGTAAAAGTTCCTTTTTCAAATGTAGGGGCCGGTTTACCGCGCCCATCGCCGATTGATCGGCTTGGCCCGGTTTGCCGATCAATCGGCGATGGGCGCGGTAAACCGGCCCCTACGGGATTGTCAGGGCCTGGGTGCTTAGTTCCACACCAGGACGTATTTCCTTCTCGTAGGTGTTGTAGCAGCGAGCGATGTGCATACCGGCACGTTGATAGAGGCGGGTGGCACCGGTCAAGTTCTGTGAGTCAACATCCAGGGCAACTTTGTGGATACCGCGACGGTAAAACTCGCGAAACGTGTGCTGTAAAAGGGCTATACCAACACCTTTGCGTCGCCAGGGACGGCGTACCGAGAGGTCATCTACCCAGCCAACAGCAGGTTTCTGGAAGCAGAGTGAAACACCCGCGATCTGATCGTTATCGCACGCCAGAAAGTACAATGCTGGATCAAAATCTTCGCGCTCTATTGCCCAACGGAGCCATTCATCGAAGTTACCGGGAATATGTCCCCAGTGGTCGCGAAACGCTTCGTCGTTTGCCTCGAATGTGGCCCGTTCGTCCTGACCGGGAACAAAGGCACGAATGATGATCCTTTCTGGCAGAAGTGGGTCTGGTGGAACTTGTTCCATCTCGATTTCCATACGCCAGCTGCTGCGCACAATGGAGAAGCCCTCTCCTTCAAACAGATTGCGCATTGGTACATTGGCATCACCGATCCAGGCATCCATCGTGATGCGTGCGTCTCCAGCGAATGAGGAAGCGCACTGACGCACAAAATTTTCCACCCGGTGCAGCAAATAGGCTTGTATTCCTGTTTGAGCATAGTCAGGGTGAACTCGAAAAAATACATAAAATTTCACATTCGCCACGTTTCTCGCACGGACGTAGCCAACGAGTTGTCCATCCGGCGCGAACGCCAGCAAGGCGGCGTCTTTCAACGTTTCTACGATTTCGCGCCATGCAGCAGCCGTACTGGATTCGGTGGCGACCGAGTCTCCATATTCCGCGATATCACAGAGCCGAACCAACGCGGTCGTCGTTTGCACATCGTCCATTGTGGGAGGGCGAACGGTAAAGCCTTCAGGTAATTTATCTATCATTGGCGGTATCCTTTATTGATGATGAGGTTGGCACGTAATCTGGATGCTGTCGGGCGCAAGTGCCTGATAGCATCCAGATTACATGCCAACCTCATCATCAATTCCTGCACAGTTGCAGATTCTGTTCCTCGTCAGCGTGCTGCTCTCCTGTGGCTCGCAGTTCCTTCTCATATACATCATACTGGCGCATGAAGTAGATGCCGGTGCGCTTCTGGAGTTGAGCGATGCCTGTTGACGCTTGCGCATCTAGAGCGAGGTCTATTTTTCCAGTGCCGTGCTGGGAGTACTCATCGGAGTCAATCAATAGGCGGCACGAGTGGCTTACCAGTGTGTAGCCTTCGTGTTCGAGCAGTAGACCTGCCACCACGTTCATACTGTTCACACTCACATTGAGCGCGACACGCACTGCGGGCAGGGCACATTGGACAAGCGAGCGAGCGCGTTGTTCCGCCAACCTGAGCAACAATGTACCAATACCACGACCAGTGTAGTCAGGATGTACGCGGATGAACATCTCCATTTGTCCATCCGATCTATCCTGTTTACCCAGGCTATCCGGGATACCAGACACTTGTGAATCCAGCCACACGCTGGCATAACCAACGAATTGTCCCATTGTGGTGACTATGACCCAGGCATCTTTGTCAAGCTTAAAGCCTGGCTGTTGCCATTTCGAGCGCAAATCCTCCTTTGTGTAGTCCGACAGTCCGTCTTCAACGGTGTCGCACGCAATCAACAATCTGGTCACGGGTTCCAGGTCAGCAAGACGCGGAGCGCGTGCCGAGAGGTTGTGTAGAAGTACTGCCATAGTCAGGTTCTCCATTCTCTAGAGGGGTGGATATATCTTTCTATCTATATATTCCATTTCCCAGGTCTATAAGAGGAAGGAGTGGGACTGCCACCGGTCAAGGGAGATTACTCCGAGACCGACTGCGTACTCAGTTCTTCACCGGGTCGCAGTTCCTTCTGATAGGTGTTGTGTTGAACGGCAACATGCATACCAGCCCGTGTATATAGACGTGTTGCCCCCGTCAGATTTTGCGCATCAACGCCGAGGCCGACGACAGGTGTACCACGCCGGTAGAACTCGCCGAAGGAATGCCGCAAGAGTGCCATACCAACGCCCTGCTTGCGCCAGGGACGACGTACTGCCAGCGTATTTACCCAGCCCTCGCCATTTTCAAATTGACAGAGAGCGATACCGGCAATTTCGTTGCCCTCGACGGCCAGGAACCAGAGCGATGGATCGAAGCCCGCGCGGTTAACCGTCCAGTATTGCCACTGTTCGAAGGTGTTGGGCAGATGGCCCCAGTGATCCTGGAACGCTTCCTCGTCGGCATCAAACACTGCACGGTCGTCCTGTCCTTGCACAAAGGTGCGGATAGTGACATGTTCAGGCAGTTCCGGTGCAGGAGGTGCCTCGTTCATCTCAATACGCATACGCCAATGGCGGCGTATCAGACTGTAACCTGCCTGCTCAAACGCCTGGGGCATTCCCTTGTCGTTATGGCTGATCCAACTATTCAACGTCACTCGCGCATGCACTGGTGCCAGCGCAATATGTTGACGCGCTCGCTCCTCTGTTAGACGCAAGAGAACGTTTTCGATACCCTGATTGCGATAAGCGGGGTGGACGCGAATGAATGAGAATATGGCGACATGCAACCTGTGTTCCACGTCGGCGTAGCCAATAAGCTCTCCCTGATCAGTGGCAGCAAGCCAGACATCGGTCTCTCTATTTGTTTCGGGCGATTGCCAGATGTCCTGTATATCCTGCAAGGTAAGCATTTGCATGCCATCATCGGCCATATCACTGGCAGTAATCAAGTCATAGGCGGCCTGGGCATCTTCCATTCTGGGATGCCGTATTGTTACGCCCATTGGGAGGGTTGTAGTACTTGTAGTACTCATGTGTTTACTTATCCTTTCTCCAGCCCTGATCAGGGAAGAAAGTATTCCCTGACCGGGACCAAACATTATCCGTTTCTCTTCAGTTTGCCGGTGCGCTTGGCATATCGTTCAGCGATTTTAAAGACGTAGATGCCGAGCGGTATGCTGACGATACCGGTGATGATCAAAGGCCAGGTGACGCTCCAGACCGCTGACGACCAGATGGGCTGGTTATCCAGGATTGCCAAACGCAATCCATCCAACACATATGTTGCAGGCGAGATGCTTGCCAGAGGCTGCATCCAGAACGGCAGAATCGCGACTGGGTAATAGACACCGGATACCAGCAAAATGATCGCTTTCACGACGAACGACATCTGCATACCCTTCTCTGTGTAGAGCAGCGGCAGGACAGCGGTCATGATGCCAAAGCCGATGAACGAGATGCTGCCGACCAGCAACATAAAGATGGTGGTCAGGTAGTTGGCATGGCTCAGGTCGAGGTGGAAGAAAGCTCCCACAACGATCAACTGCACGATGGTGAAGAGCATGCCATGAACGACTGCATACAGACAGCTTCCCATCATGTGCGTGAAGCGCGAGATCGGAGCCATGAATGTATGCTCAATGGTGCCTTCCCAACGTTCCATGTTGATGATATCGGTGACGCCATCAAAGGTGACGCTCAGGTACGACCAGACCGATGTACCAATCAGCAGGTACAGGATCAGGAAATTGGTGTTTATTTTGGTACCTGTTACCAACTGGGCACTGGCACCAATGAAGGTGACGCTCAAGGCGTTCACTATGTTGTAAACAAGCCAGACTATCTCCCAGCCCCAGTAACGCTTGGTCAGGTTTAAGTTGCGTTCAAAGAAGGCGTAGGCGGCGCGGCCTTGATGTATAATGCTTGACATTTAATCCTCTTCTTCTCGTTCGGCCTCCAACGCTTCGAAGGCTTTCTCCCAGCTTCCGTAGCGCCGAATATCCTCTTCTGTGATAGGATGCGAGGCGGTGTAGTGCATGAACACTTCGTGCATGGTTGCCGGTTCGTCACGTCCCATGATGGCCGCGACCTCACTTTTGAGTTCGCCGGCTGCGCCAAGAGCGACGATGCGTCCCTGATCAATGATGGCAACGCGGTCACAGAGAGCTTCGGCCTCTTCCATGTCATGCGTTGTGATCAGGATGGTTGCGTCATGCACGTTGCGCAGTTCCAGTACAAAGTTCTGCACATCAATTTTTGAGCGCGGGTCCAATCCTGTTGTTGGTTCGTCCAGCAGCAGTACGATGGGCGAGGTCAAGAACGCACGCGCAATCGCCACTTTCTGCTGCATACCACGCGACATATTCTCCAACGGGGCGGTAATGCGGTCGGGCTTGATGCCCAGCCGTTTGAGAATTTCATAAATTTTTGTGCGTGCCTCGGCTGCTGGCATGTTATAGAGCCGGGCGGCGTAGATCAAGTTCTCCATCGGAGACAGCTTCTTGAAGAACGAGGCCTCGACGCTTACACGGTTGATCAGCCGCTGCACCATGCGCTCATCTTTCTCGACATCGTAGCCAAAGATGGTTACTTTGCCGGTATCGGGAATGAGCAAGGTTGAGAGAATACGAATCAACGTTGACTTGCCCGAACCATTGGCACCGAGGATGCCGACAATCTCACGATGTTTGATGGTGATGGTGACGTTATCAACGGCGCGTATCTCGCGCTTTTTATCCTTCTCTTCATCTCTGTTCCTGCGCCAACGCAAGAGCGGACGCGATTTCTTGAATATCTTGCTTACGCCGTCAATGACGACTGCATCTTTCGTAGTGTCTATGGTGACGTTTTCTATTACCGGTAATTCGACATATGTAGCCATTGAAAACGAGTCCTCCTTCTAATTTGCCTGAGAGTACGACCTGCACCTGCTTCGTAGCAGTAGCATAAGCCATATCTCCGGCGGGTACATTGAGCTTCAGAACAGGCTTGCACCTGTACAACTTGACTAGAACTTTCACACGCATCGGCACTTCCTTCGTACCATGTTTTTCGCCTCCACATGCATGTCAGCGATATGATTACATCAAACAGTGATAAACGAGATAGTTAGCGAGCTTGTTCAAGAAGTATCGAAGAAGCATCAGAGCATCATTGCCCCCTTTACAAATTCTTTTCGACGATCAATAAAATGACGAAAACGACAGAAGTGACAACAAAGACGACAAAAAACCGTGGGACTGATTTTTCTGCCAGTACCCACGGTTCGGGATAATCTCTTCTGTTTACAACCTACTCAATCTGGAGTAGGGGGAGATCCCCTGGAAATGGGTACACTACGGCCTTCTGCGCCAGCGAAAATTGGGGAATCGCAGAACACGAAGCCACAGCCAATAAGGCGCACGAACCCCATGCAGAAGGGCATAGCATGGCCTATGAGGGCGATTTTATCGCGCAAACCGGTCACGGTAAGCCACATGTTGGTGTTAGTAGCCATGCTCGCCATCTCCTTCCTGAGATTTTTATGATGAATACTGTTCAGGCCCCCATGCCTGATTGTTCTCGACACAATGCAGGGTTTTCCATTACAAAACCACTACAGCGAGTATACCGAATAGGTTAGTATTTTGTCAAGGGCAAAACAACCACTTTACAAGAATTTAACTGGCGTTTGTTCGATACCTGTATGTTGAAGCGGTCTGTTACTTTCCTCAACAACGCCTGTAATTAAAAGACGGTAGCAGGAACAGTTTTTTGCGTAGGTGTGTGGCGGAGGGTACCCTCAACAGGATACCCTCCGCCACACACCTACGCAAAAAACAGTTCTACTATCCTAATACGTAATAAGGTTACGCGTTTTATGGTTGCAGAGATTGCAGGTAATCGTTGAGCCGACCCTGTAAAATGGCTTGTATCACAGAGGCGTGGCGATTCATTGCGTCGTCTGCATTCTCGCTACGCAATTCAGCGACGGGCAAGCGTACCAATGTAAGATAATTATTTTGTTGAGGATAGATAGCGGTAATATAGCCACGCCCAATGCGCCGATCATCGAAGGTTCCAACGACGTAGCGTCTGCCGTCCGGGGCAATGACGGTTTCCCGGTCAAGGTCCAGCACCTGCAGGCGCATGGGTAGCACATGAGCGATGTCTACCGCCCGCTGGTGTGTTTGTGCCGCCAGTGCTTGCTCTGCCTGCTCATTCTCTATTGCATCATTTCTTACCATGAAAACATTCCTTCCAAAGGTCTCTCGGTTTTTCCGTGTATGATGTACGTGACAGTGTACTAAAGTTCAGTCCATCCGTCAAGCGAAATTACAAATCGGATCTACGGCCTTTCAAGCGAAACTGATTCGGTACGAACGCACCCGCCACCTATTCCTACAAATCTTCATCAAAGGCCCGTTTGGCGCGGCGTCGCGCTCGCATCTGGCGCAGCAATCTAGTGATGCGAGAGGGAAGGTATCTCAGGAATCTGGGATGACGCATCACGTACAGGAACAGGTGCGGCTGAATATTTTTCCATAGCGATGGTAACTCATTCACTTCACCACTTCGGCGTGGATGATCTTCGCTGCCAGGGTCGGCCCAAATCTCGCGGACGTAGATATCTCCGAAACGGTGGAGAGCAGTGGCGTCTTGCGGCGTAATTTCCGCCACAGTACCAATGTACTCGTAAGGCGTCTGTGAAGGCTCTAGACTGATGCCAGCCCATGCCGCGAGCATACAGATGCGTCCGTATATTTGCATGGATAAACGATAGTTACGGAACAATCGCCGCCACCAGATACTGAAGAGCAACAGGCAGAATAAGATGAGCAGGATCAAACTTCCCAGTGCCAGACCTGCTTGCTCCGTCAATAAGGTCTGTGCGGATGTTGAATTCGAGGTACCGCTGTTATTGATCGCTGAATTGTTGAGACCTGTGTTCGTTTGCTGTCTCAGCTTGCCTTTGCCACCGCCGGTACCAACCCCAGGCAAGCCACCGGTAATACCGGTGCTGGTTTGACTGGGCAGGGGACGGCTAAAGGGAGAGAAACCAGCCGATGGCTCAAAATTGATCCAGCCATAACCGGCGAAGTAGATCTGCGCCCAGAGGTGTGCATCGGTGCCACGAATAATATTCTGACGATGTACGCTATCATACTGACCGTCTGTGTAGCCTGCAACAACGCGGGCCGGCATCCCCAGCAAACGTGCCATAACCACCATAGCGGTGGCAAAGTAGTTACAAAAACCGCGGTGTCCACTATCGAAAAGGAACCAGGATACGCCCTCCGCGCCCGAAGGTAATTGAATGTGTACATCATATTTATAGCTATGGAAGTAGGTCTCTAAGGCAACGGCCTTATCGTACATAGTGGTTGCATTGCCAGTAATTTGTTGGGCAAGTGCGAGAATACGCGGATCAAGCCCCGATGGCAACTGCCGATAGGTACTGAGAATCGAGGGGTCATAGTAGGTGATGGGATATTGTCCATCAAAGTTCGGAGGCAATGGCGACGTGTCCACGGGTAAAGGCACCGCCTCCAACGATTTTGTATCGGCGGACGAAACATAGGATTCTACCGTGTACTGTTCACCAGCAGTGAGTTTGCCATTTTTCCCTAACAGGGCAACTTCTGAGCCGGTGTTTTTGTTAATCAATATCTGGGATGGTTGATCGACGGAGGCAATTTGTGATGCGCCGAGGATATACGGCGCATCTTCCCCCGGTGGATTGACAACATTGACAACCTGTTTTACAAAATGCACTATAGACGACTCATTGACGGTTTGACTTTTCGCATCCAGTGGCGATGCGTACGTGGCACTATTAGTCCAGTTGCGCCCATCGTAGGTATCATAGCTCAGCGTTTCAAGATATTGATTTGGATCGGCAGACTGAACTCTAAAAACGATATCGTTGTTAAGGTTAGGATTGCCACCAAGCGTGAGCATATCCTCGAAGTTGCCGTGATTTGCAGGATTGGCGGTATTGTTGACCGCAATAATGCGATTCCACGTATTCTCAATCTGCACCCAGGGATTCTGATTATTACTCCAGATGAGTGCGGCGGTCGAATTCGTATAACCCCAGGGCAGAAGCCACGAGAGTATCAGGATGCCAATCGAGATAAGCGCACCCGCTTGCATAATATCCCAGGTCAGGTCTTCGCCATAGCGCAGACCTTGCCGCTCCCAGCGTCTCACCGACTCGTAAAGGTTGAAGCGCAACAGCAGTAGCAACGAGGCCATGAGGAAAACAACAAGAAAGATTACATAGCCGAAGTCAATATTGTTCAAGTTGATGAGCAGTACAACGGCGTTGGCAAGGATCATCAGCCACGGATTTCGTGTGCGATACACTAACCATGCGCTGGTATAGGCCAACACAAAACCGAGGGCAGTGATGAAGAACAGGAAAATGGAGTCATCGTTACTGCTTCCCCCAGCGAACGATGTCACAACCCACTGGTAGATGCCATGAGCGAATGCCGCCAGATTTCCATCATAGAAAGCACCAGCAGTCTGCCAGAATGCCAGCAACAGACCAAAGAGCGTAGCGACTAAGTGGACATACAGGCGGGGAAAGCGTCGTTGCTTCGCGCCGATCACTCCGACGAGCAAGCCCAGTGCGGTGGTCAAGGAGAGAATACCCAGGTTATCTACCCAATCGGCGGCCTGCACGCACCAGATCGTACTGTAGACGACCGCAGTCAGCAGGACGAGGGAGAACCAGCCTTCGTCCAGTCCAATATGCAGGTGGATTGGTTTCCGCGAGCCAGCATTTTTGCCTTTGCCCGTTTGTCCGGTTCCACCACTGATTTTCCGTGTGTCGGTATCGGAGATAAGCCTTGATAACCGATCAACTGCTGCGTCTCGCATCGAAATTACCTCCATTGCGCATAGCGTGCCTCCGGGCCACTCGCAAGAATTTGAGCCAGGGGCTCTCCCTGCTTGACACGCAATACGGGTACACCGGCACCTTCTAATAACGCTAACGAATCTTCATCGTACGGTGTATTGTCAAATGAGGCGGCGTTCAAACCCACTACCGCAACCTGTACGCCCCGTCGCTGCAAATGCCGCACGCCTTCATGCCAATCACGAGAGTTCGATGGTGTAATCACTATTGCCACTGTGTTTCTACCGAAGTGGAGGGCATCCAATGCCAGAGCCTCTTTGAGGTCGGGGCCGGAGCCGGATGAGACCACCGCTAGTAATTCAAGTACGCGCTCAATTTGTCTGTCGCCACGGTCAAGTGAAAGCATCTCACGCTGCTGCGCATTGACCATCAAGCCCACGGACAAATCTTGCCGGAGCAGATAGGTGGCAATGGTGGCGGCAATTGTTACCCCGTACTCCTCGGTTGATTCTATGCCTTCGCCCGCCTGCACACTATCATGCAGGTCGAGAAAAATCCAGGCATCAACCGCGGGATCAAGGTCAAATTCCTTCACCATTAACTTATTATAATGCGCACTGGAACGCCAGTGTATACGACTCAGAGCATCGCCGGGCATATAATCGCGAATAGCAGTTGCATTCGTGGTTGTTTGCAATGCGCGGCGCGAACTGCGCCCGCGTCCAGGCAAGCCGCCGGTGAACAACGCGAAGTTGGTGATGGGCAAGACGTGGGGCAAGACCAGCAATTCGTGCGAACCGGTCATGAAAATACGACGCCGAAACAGCCCGAAAGGGTCGCCACTGGTCGCCGTAACCGGGCCCAGTTGGAAACGTCCGCGCTGCTTACACAGGGTCCGCGCCCGCCACATGGCACGTTTGCGCCCGCCCATGCTGGCAACATAGCCGGCGCGGTGTCCCGGCAACGTCGAGCCATCGGCAACCTGCACCCACAATTTGGGCATCACGCTGATATTGTCGAGCATGAGACGCTCTTCAAACGTCTCGCCTACCTGCACGCGCCCACTGGTGGTCATGCGGCGAAAAACCATTTTGCGCAGACTGTAACGCGCCCACAGCCATGATAGCACAAACAGCGTGAGTAGCACATAGGTCAACAAGTAGAGGTCTTTCCAGCCGCTACTGATCGAGAAGAACAGCAAAATGGCAATGAGTAAGATAACCTGCCAGGGTCGCATAAGCTAGCGCACCTTTCCACCACCGACCCATGCGCCAGGCACAGGCACATTCTGTAGAATTTCCTCCAGGATGGCAGTAGAGGTAATATTGCGCACGCGGGCCGCGGGAGTCACAATGATACGATGTGCCAACGTCGGGCGGGCCAGGAGTTTGACATCATCGGGAATGACATAGCCACGTCCACGCATGGCCGCCAAGGCTTGCGTGGCACGGAACAGTGCCAGCGAGCCTCGCGGGCTTGATCCAAGATAGATATTCGGGTGGGTGCGCGTTGCGCTGGCAATCGCCACAATATATTCACGAATCGATGGATCAACGTGAACGGCTCGCACTTGCTGCTGAATCGAGACCAGTTCATCGGCAGTCATAATCTGCGCGAGGTCCTCTAAGGGATGATGGTGCTGATGCGTATCCAGAATGTTCATCTCGTCGGCGGCTTTGGGATAGCCAAGTGAGATATTCATCATGAAGCGGTCGAGTTGGGCCTCCGGCAAGGGAAATGTTCCCTCGTATTCGATGGGGTTCTGCGTCGCCATTACCATGAATGGTTCAGGGAGACGATACGATGTGCCATCAACCGTGATCTGGGTCTCTTCCATCGCCTCCAGCAGAGCGGACTGCGTTTTGGGTGTGGCACGATTGATCTCATCGGCGAGTACAATCTGGGCCATAATCGGCCCGGCACGAAACTCGAAATTGCCCGTTTTCTGATTATAAATGGAGACGCCCGTCACATCGCTGGGCAACAGGTCAGGCGTAAATTGAATACGCTTAAATGAGCATCCAATTGAGCGGGCGATGGCTTTAGTGAGAACAGTTTTGCCAACGCCGGGAACATCTTCGATCAATACATGTCCATGACAGATGACGGCAATGAGACTAAAGGCGACTGGTTCAGCCTTCCCCACAATCACTCGTTCGACATTGCCTACGACTCGTTGTACTGCGGAAGCTAAATCTTGTACCGACTGCATTCTTTCATCTCCCCCAATTTCGCTTGAGGTTCCAATGTTTCTTACAAACACTATGAATATCTCTTAGTGTATCACGTTTAAAGAAAAGCACAAAGTATTATGGCAAAGAAGCTAACATCTTCTTTATAATACTACGTTATAGTACGTCCTTTTGTTGCGGGATATTCTCAAGTATAGCTATTCTGCCGAAAAACAAACTGTAGGAGCCGATAAATCGGCTCCTACGGTGGCGAGGTATTTTATCAATGGGCTTGCAGATGAGTGACGATGTGGACGGTTTGGTGTAGTTGAACTATGATATAGTCAGAGAGTCAGAAATTTATCATAAACTCACCAAGGAGAAACTTATGAGCGAACAGCCCGCCTTTGAGATCGATGAGTGGAGTGTCCGCGAGATGGGAATCCACCTCGAGACTCTGGCGCAGTCCGAGTCTATTTTCGCCCTTTCCAACGGACACATCGGACTGCGTGGCAACCTCGACGAGGGTGAGCCGCACGGCCTGCCCGGCACCTACCTGAATTCCTTTTACGAGCTGCGCCCTCTGCCTTATGCCGAGGGTGGATACGCTTATCCCGAGTCCGGGCAAACCATGATCAATGTCACCAATGGTAAACTCATCCGTCTTCTTGTCGATGACGAACCTTTTGACGTTCGCTATGGCAAGCTCCAGCACCACGAACGAGAACTTGACTTGCGCAACGGCGTACTGCGCCGTAACGTTCACTGGACCACCCCTGCAGGGCGCACAGTCAAAGTCTCGTCAGTGCGCATGGTGTCGTTCACCCAGCGGGCCATCGTAGCCATCAGCTATGAGGTCGAGCCAGTTGAAGCCCCGATACGTGTCGTTGTGCAGTCAGAGCTGGTCGCCAACGAGTCGCTCCCACCCCAGAGTAAGGACCCCCGCGTGGGTGCCGCTCTCGCGTCCGCGCTCGAGAGCGAGGAGCAAAAGGCGCAGGGTAGTGCCGGGCTTCTGATCCATCACGCCCGGAACAGTGGCCTGCTCATGGGTGCGGCGATGGACCACCGCATTGATGGACCGCCAGGGATGCTTATCGAGTCTGGAAGCGACCCTGATGTCGTCCGCGTATCCATCGCAGCACGGCTGAAGCCGGGCGAGCGGCTGCGCATCGTCAAAATGATTGCTTACGGATGGTCGAGCTTGCGTTCACGCCCTGCCATCCACGATCAGGTCATCGCCGCGCTGACCGCCGCGCAGTTGACCGGCTGGGAGGGCCTGCTCGCCGAGCAACGGGCTTACCTGGACGACTTCTGGGCGCGTGCAGACGTTGAACTGGAGGGCGACCCAGAGATCCAGCAGGCGGTGCGCTTCGCCCTCTTCCACGTCCTGCAGGCGGGAGCGCGCGGGGAAGGCCGACCTATTCCGGCCAAGGGGCTGACAGGTACCGGCTACGATGGTCACACATTTTGGGACTCGGAGACCTTCGTCCTGCCTGTGCTGACGCTGACCGAGCCTCGCGCCGCCGCAGACGCCTTGCGCTGGCGGCATTTGATCCTCGATCAAGCGAAGGAACATGCCCGCCAGCTGGGGCTGCGCGGGGCAGCCTTTCCGTGGCGCACTATCCGAGGTGCAGAGTGTTCGGGCTACTGGCCCGCGGGTACGGCCGGCTTCCATGTCAACGCGGACATCGCCTATGCCGTCGCTCACTATATCCAGGCAACTGGCGACACTGCATTCGAAGAGGAGGTTGGCCTCGAGTTGCTGGTCGAGACAGCGCGGCTGTGGCATTCCCTTGGATACTACAACGCCGCCGCCGATCAGTTCCGCATCGATGGCGTCACCGGACCCGACGAGTACAGTGCCATCGCCGACAACAACGTCTACACGAACCTCATGGCACAACATAACTTGCGCTGGGCGGAAGATGCGGTACACCGCCATCCTGAGAAAGCACATGCCCTCGGCGTGGACAACCATGAGGCCGCTAGCTGGCGCGAGGCAGCCGAAAAGATGCTCATCCCGTATGACGAACGCCTCGGGGTGACTCCACAGGACGATTCCTTTACCGAACACGAGATGTGGGACTTCGCTCACACCGCACCGGACCAATACCCCTTGCTCCTGCACTTCCCGTATTTTGACCTCTATCGCAAGCAAGTCGTCAAGCAGGCCGACCTCGTCCTCGCCATGCACCTGCGCGGCGATGCGTTCACGCCAGAGCAGAAGGCACGCAGCTTCGCGTACTACGAGCCGCTGACCGTGCGCGACTCATCGCTGTCAGCCTCCGCGCAGGCTGTGCTGGCCGCCGAGGTGGGCCAGCTCCAACTCGCCTACGATTACCTGGGGGAGGCGGCACTCATAGATCTCCACAATCTGCATCACAATGTGCAGGACGGGCTTCACATGGCTTCACTGGCCGGGGCCTGGACGGCACTGGTGGCGGGGTTTGGTGGTATGCGCGTGCAAAACAGCTCACTCTGCTTCTCGCCTCGGCTACCCGACGCACTGGGACGGCTCGCCTTCCATCTCCTGTTCCGTGGTCGCCGCCTGCGTATCGAAGTGAAGGCGGAGGAAGCGGCATACCGCCTGCTCGATGGCTCGCCACTGGAGGTCTGTCATCACGGCGAGGAGATACTCCTATCTATGGATAAGGTGGTCACCAGACCCATCCCACCTATTGAGGCAGGACCGAGACCCACCCAGCCGCCAGGGCGCGAACCGGCTCCGCGGAGCCAGAGCTGGTAAAATACAGTAGCGTTGAGAAATAATCGTAACTGAACAGGATAGCCGCAAAATAAATCCATCTGAACGTATCGACAAACAAATCGCAGAACTTGCCGACTGGCGCGGCCAAATGATCGCCCGGCTGCGCAAGCTTATCCACGAGGCCGACCCCGACATCACTGAGGAATGGAAGTGGGAGACTGCGGTATGGTCTCACGAGGGACTTGTTTGTGCCGCTGGCACTTTCAAGAAAGCAGTAAAGATGAACTTTTTTCAAGGTGCTTCCCTGGAAGATCCGCATAAGCTTTTCAATGCTGGTCTTGATGCGAAAAAAACGCGAGCGATAGATTTCCATGAGGGCGACGCAGTTGATGAGCCCACTTTGAAAGAACTCATTCGTGCTGCTGTAGCTCACAATGTTGGTGGGAAATAGGATGACACAACAGGAAAGTGACCTTCCGACTGGACTGGCCGCGCCAGCTCGCCGGGCACTCGTTGGGGCTGGCTACTTGTGGCTCGAACAGTTAGCGGGGGTCAGCGAGGCCGAGATCAAGCAGCTTCATGGCATAGGGCCAAATGCGCTCAAGCAGCTTCGACAAGCCCTTAACAGCGAGGGCTTGTCGTTTGCCGACGAGAAAAACAGGAAAGAACGAGAGTGATAGAGTTCCCTGGTGTAAACATATTTAGTGGAATGATTTACGGTATTAGCGTTCTCGAAAACTACAGCCGGGCCATTTTAGCCTCTGCAATCTCGCGTGCAACAACTCTGGCCTTCCGGCGAGGTCGAGTGGTTTGTCATTCTCAAAAGCGAAGTCCCTACTAGACGACGAAGGCGGAAACAAGGGCTGATCCTCCAGCTCTCGTTTCCTTTTGGCCTATCGATGTGATTCGTCAATTCTCTCGACTTGATGGCGATAAAACGTGAAATCACGTTCTTCTTGTCCTTCTCTACGGATTCGGCAGTATCTGGGTTTTTACACCCTCACCACGTCGTACCATGTCGAGAGCTTTAGGGAAATCTTCTAAGGGAAGTGCCGTTGTCAGCATCGCCTCGGTATTGATCACACCTCCACTAATGAGATCGAGTGCAGCCTGAAACGAGAAGAGCACTGCCATTGAGCCAATAACAGTAATCTCATCATTATAAATGCGGAACGGGGAAAGCGAGATACGTGCTTCGTGTGGCGCAACTCCGAAGACCATAAACTTGCCACCTCGTTTGACCGCTGCAAACGCACTCTCAATGACCGCTGGAACTCCCGTCGCGTCGATGACACAATTAAAGCCAAGCGGCTCATCTTTTAAGGCTTGTTTGATGTTGTTATAAGTGCGCTTTGCTCCAAGATTCTCTGCACGTAGCAGACGTTGTGCGTTCACATCTAGCATGACAACCCTTGACGCGCCACCACGCACGGCCAGTTGTAATAGGAGTAAGCCCATTGTGCCAGCACCAACGATAAGGAACGTATCGCCGGAGCGAGGATTGAGGATATGCATTCCATGCGCCGCACAAGAGACGGGTTCAATCAGTGCCGCCTCACGGAACGAGAGGCTGTCTGGCAGCACATAGGCTTTCGCTATGGGTACTGATACATACTGAGCCATGGCTCCGCCAGCCGTCACACCAACTGCCGCATAGTTGAGGCACAAATTTTCATGGCCTGTGCGGCAGAACTCACAATGTCCACAGGGTAGGCCCGGATCGATGGCGACCCTGCTGCCAACTGTTATGCTTGCCCCACCGTTTCCGTTCTTCTGAGCAATGTCGCTTCCTAATGCTACAATCTCACCTGTGAACTCGTGACCGGGGATGATAGGATAGCGAGCCAATGGAGAGTCGCCATCGATAATATGCAGATCGGTGCCACAAATACCACATGCGCCAACGCGAACGAGCACCTCATCTGGACGAGGAGTAGGGTCTGGCACACTATCCACCCGAATGTTGCCAGGAGCATCAATGACCACAGCACGCATAGGAGTTCCATCCTTCGTATAACTCTTCCGTTCGGTGTCCATGTGATCTGATACCTCTCCTTGTTGCTATGCCTATTATATCAGGTACTGGACACCTAACAATAATGATAGTTTGGTCGCGCTTAGTGTAACGTATGAAGGGAATGAATGCAAGAGGTCAATTACGAGGACATCCATCCACAAACGCAACGAATAACATACCAATTCCCCACGCTTGCTCAATTTAGCCAAAAGATTGGATGAATTAAGCGCAATCTTTTGCTACACGACCGTTTATTGATGTAAGTACGTAGGCCATCTTGTATAGACGCACATACAGAGCTTTTTTACAGCATAGAGACAACAGACGTAACAGAAACAACGGGAGCAACGAGATGAACAAACTGGTGATGGTTATTGACGACTCGCTCACAGTCCGAAAAATCGTTGAGGTGAGTTTGCGGCGCGAAGGCATTGACTGCGTCAGTTACGCGAACGGTATTGAGGCAATTTCTGGCCTGACAAAGCAACCAGATCTCGTTCCCGATATGATCATCCTCGACATTGGCCTGCCGAAAATGGACGGCTACAGTGTCGCCCAATACATTAAAATGAAGCCACAATACAAGGACACAGTGATCATGATCCTCTCTGGACATAGCAGCACCTTAGATCGGCTGAAAGGGCGTCTATCCGGCGCGAAAGAGTATCTCACCAAGCCATTCACCACACAGAATATGATGGCTCTCGTGCGCGAGCATCTGCGCATTAGCCCCTTCTCCGCGTAAAAGTCTTGTGCAGAAGATAAAAAGGAAGGTCATGCTCTCCGGCTGCGCCGGAGAGCATGACCTTCCTTTTTATCTTTGTCGCCTTGCCTTGACTTGAAGCACAATCCATGTTATAGTTGATAATAGCAATTCGTTATATTCTGGTTGGCGACGAAGGGTTAGTAATGTTCTGACATTGAGCTTTGGCCCTGCGGGAAAGGTACAGTCGCAACTATGACTTCTGCTCTCTTTTGTGATCAATGTGGTGCTGCCCTTCCAGCACAGGCGACATCCTGTGCCATCTGTCGTCGTTATTTTGGCAGTCCTTCACCATCCCTGGCGCCATTGTCAGCAAAACTCCCAGTGCAAGCATCTCTCCCTCATGGTATGGCCGCATCTTCCGGTGCAGGGATACTACGTCCTGGTATGCTCTTCATTCTACGCTATCGCATCCTTGAGCAGGTAGGTGAAGGCGGGTTCGGCGTTATCTATAAGGCAGAGGATCTCGACGAGCATTGCAGGTTAGTCGCCATCAAGCAAATAAACTTGAGACAGCTCACAGCACAACAGATGATGGAGGCAACGGATCTCTTTAACCGCGAAGTCCAGTATCTCTCGCGATTGAAACATAGTCACATACCCCGCATGTTTGATTACTTTACCGATCCCGACCACTGGTATGTCATCATGGAGTATATCAAGGGAGAGACACTGGAAGATAAACTGAAGAAAGTACGGCATGGACGTTTCTCCACTCAACAAGTATATGACATCGGGATAGTACTCTGTGATGTGTTAGGATATCTCCATGCACAAAAGCCGCCGATCATCTTTCGTGATGTCAAGCCTGGGAACATTATGCAGACGGAAAAAGGTCGTATTTACTTGATTGACTTCGGCATTGCCCGTCACTACGCACCAGGCCAGGTCAGAGATACCACTCTACTTGGCTCTCCGGGTTATGCAGCACCCGAGCAATATGGGAAGGCCCAGACGACTGCGCAAACCGACATTTACGGCCTGGGTGCGACCTTGCAAACGCTGCTCACTGGCAAAGAGCCATTAGATATGCTGATAAATGGTGCATCACAAGATCGTTCCATACCGAAGAAACTCCAGCTACTCCTTACAAAGATGCTCGAGCAAAACGCCGGTGACAGGCCACAAAGCATGGGCGAAGTGAAGCAGTCTCTGCAATGGCTCAAAGAGCATTCAAGGGAGCAGAGAACAGAGCAAACAATCGCTTTTATACGGAACTTTGGCTTCGATGTTTTGCAGATCATACCTCTGCTGCTCTTGCTCGTATTCTTGCTTCTCCTCACTGGTGCTTTCAACAGCCCGTTCTGGATACCGTGCCTTCTTTTAATACTATTCGTTGTCGTTGGCCGGAGTGTCCATTATCTTCATCAGGAAATGGAAGAGTCTAAAACAAGGCTGAATGCGCAAAGGGCTCTCAGTACCATCTTCAAGTCTCTGAAAGGCTCTATCATCTATTCATTAATACCAGCAATACTCTTCGATAGTCTCCACGCACTCCAGATATCAAATATTCTTACAACAGATGATATAGGTGATGCAATAGCTGGTTATCTTTTGGTCGGGGGTGCTCTCCTTGCCTATATTATCTACGGCTTTCTCTTTCTCAAAGAGGACATCAGCTGGCTATTGCACCTTATGCCCCGGCGACGAACTCACAAGCAACCGCGACAGGTTCCACCTGTTCCTCCTCTCCAGCAGCAACAGCACATGTAGTGTGTTATAATCTTGCCAGAACACAGAGAGAGCTTTCTATTGTATGTCAACAGCACGGACTGAACAAACTGAGCGGCACACACAAAAGATACTGGCACGCACGAAGGGACTGCAACAACGGATGCAGCCAGACGAGATGCCATTGTCAAAATTTCCCGCTATCTGGGATAATGGGCAGACGCACACTAGCAAACCATGCAATGTGATTGTGACCAATGCACGACTGCTGGGCTTTGAGTTCGTGACTTTTCCCCGTGAGCGTCTCTTCCTGGAAGAATTCCCGCTTCGCTCAATTAGCAGCGTCACGTTGCGTCACAAGACGTATGAGCCGCTCTTTCGCGAACTGGCCGTCAGCGATGGCGCACACAAAGTATATATCCGCGCCCCACGCAAGCAGATAGAAGCTCTCTATACGGCTCTACGCTTCGCCACCGAACAATACACACCGGCAGCGCACCCTGACTTTGAGCATGAAAACGATGGAGAAAATCGACATGAGCAGACGGTGGAGACGCCGCGCACCACTCCGCCACCTGTCTATGGGCGCCAGGATATTCGCACCACATTTGAACAGTCGCCACTGGCAATCGTATTGCTGTTCGTTGGTGGGCTTGCGCTAGAACTAATCGGCGTCGTCGGCTGGTTTCTGACTGGCAATATACAGGTGGGCGTACCTCTCTTTATCGCTGGCTTTCTCGCGGTCGTTGTCGCAACCTTCATCCGGCGGCAACGCGGGTGATTGTGAAAGAATCTACTGGCTCTCAAGACATTTCATTATTTAAGTGTGGGAGAGTAATAATCCATACAGCCACCCCGTTCTGAAGTGGTGCTGGTCCAACATACTGACAGGTATCCGAAATGGACGACGGTACCGTCATTGTGCAACCGAATATCCGCTCCCTGGCGGTTCGCCAGATCAATTGATGCCGCCCGGAAGAAAAACGTATGGGTGGATCAACACCTATCGTTGGTATATGCAGCAAAGAATGTCCATCAATCGAAATCCGTACCAGGGATAGACTCGCGGCAATATAAAAACGGTCGGCAGCTATGATCAATGGTTCAGCCTCGATGGGAGCTATACTGATAGGTGGCGCAGTGATCGGTGCCTGTGCCATTGACGAAGGGGACGAGACGACGCTCTGCATTCCGAGGTTACGAATCCACGAAAAACTGCCGGTAAAAACCAGCAATACCGTCATAACCAGCATAGCGATCACCGCTGATTTTACGATATGTCGCCTGCGACTACATCTTGACTTGAGCGCGGAACAGGATTGCAGCGTGGGAGCCATCCTGTCAACGTGGCCAACCCGACCAACCTGATTAATACGGTCAGTCCAGTTACATGCGGAAACTTCATTGCCTTCAGCATTCTGAAAAGCACTTACATCGCTCAAATTGACAATTCTTACATCGTCCTCAGTATCAAAATCTACCAGGTCCACTACCTTGAAATCGTCCTCGCCCTCACTAGCACAGTCCGCCAGATCTACCACTTTGTAATCGGCGGCAGTAGAAAAACCATAATAGTCATCATCTTTCATAGATACCTCAAAAAACACAAAAACATAGACCGACACATTACATACAAGCATGTGATTATTGAAGAACAGAGTTCTCCAGCCCCAAGAGGAATACAGCGCATACCTTTTAACTCAACAGGTAGCACCATCGCCTTACCTTAAGATACGGACAAAAGTGATAAGAAGATACTCATACATATGATTACCGGCTACAGGTGGCGAGTATGTGCCTGGCAAGGGGAGTTCGTAGGAACATTATAGAGGCCAGGGCAAAAGTGGTGCTAGCGGACTCGCTAAATCGGTCCCAACGGAGGCCAGGGCCTGGTGTGCGAGTATGCAGGCAGCCGCACTCCACGCTACCTGTGTTGTACCCATCGGTTGATGTGTTGAACCATGATGGTATTCGGCAAAAGCCCATTGTGTCCCATCGCTCCCCTGAGCATTGGCGCTGTTGATGGCGGCTAACAGATGTCGCGCCCGGTCGTGTTGACCATGCCGTACCAATGCAGCGGCGTAAAAACCTGTAATCATGGGCCATAAACCACCATTGTGATAAGCGTAGGGTAAATTTTTTAATTCGCCATATAAATGATTTGCCCGCAATTGCTCCCAATGCACCGTGCCTGGATGAATGACGGGCCAAAATGCCGGTAGCAAGGCACTTCCCGTGTGCTGTTCCAGCGATTGCACGTATCGCTCCGCCTGTTGGCGTTGCACGTCGTCTCCCAGATCGGTCAGCAATGCCAGTGCATGGGCAAAGCCATCAAAGTACGTAGCATAGCCACCTGGCGAAAAGGCGGGCAACCAGTATCTTGCCTCATTCATTGTAGAGATGGCAGGGATTGCGGCTTGTTCCAATCTTGCACTCCCCTGCGCAAGCTGATACCTGTATGCATGTGGATGATAAACAAGTGGGTTATCTTGATTTGCTAGAGCGGGCCAGTAGTTGACAGCGAGAAGACGCCCAAGGTTGGCGGCCTTTGCCTGCCATGCCGCGCTCGCATAGAGCAGACCAGCACCACGCAATGCCAGCATGTAGAGCAATTCATCGTAGAGAACATAGCCTTCTTGAATATATTCATCGGCCCAATCGCCCGCCATAGGTGTATAAAGCAAGCCACGATTGTTGTACTCCCAACAACCCGCGAGAAATAACGCTCGCTCTACAACAGGCCGGTGCAACACCTGCTGCGACACATCCTCACTATAGCGGACATAAGCACAGACGCCGATCACGTACCAGAGCAGCGAATCTACACGCCCCGCCAGACTCCCATAGCTTACCTGTTGCCCATTCAGGGCAACATTGCTCGGTATCTCGCCATGCGGCCCCTGATACTGGCCTAGCGTGGTAAGCGTGCGCCGCAAGCCGTCGATTAAGTCCGCCTCGCCACTTACCAATGCTGCCAGACCAGTAATCACGCCATCCCGCGCCCAGATGCGAGCGTAGTTGTCAATTTGCACAGGCGAGGCCACGTACCCCACTGGCGTAAGACAGCGGCGCAACAATGCTAGAGAACGTTGATAGGCTTCCTCATTAAGGTTGTTCATGAATCACCCCTATAGCCGTAGGGACGTTAATGAGTATCAGCATGTCTGTCCGGCTTTGTGATGCCGAGTTTCGCGTACAATGCCTGGCGGTCTATCGCTTGTGATAAGGGCCCGACTCGTTGCAGTTTAATTTCGGCCACGGCTTGCGCCACGCGTATCGCGTCCGCCATCGCGTAGCCGTCTAGCGTGGCGAGCAACAAACCGGCCCAGAATGAGTCGCCGGCACCTGTTACGTCCACAACCTGAACGGGCCTGTTGGGAAAATAGTGCGTTCTCTGCGCGTCGGCTAATAGCACGCCGTCTGATCCCATCGTGAGTACTACCTGCTGTACGCCCATTGCCAGAAAGCGAGCGGCATAGGTTTCCGGCTGCGTATTGTCCCCAAAGAGACGTTCGCAGTCATCAAAAGAGGGTTTGATAATAGAGACGAAGGGGCAAATCTTCTCAAAGAGGGTTAATGGCCCCTCCGGCATATTCCATAGACGGCGATGATAATTGGGATCAAAGCTCACCAGACATCCACTCTCATGCGCCTTTTCCACAAACGCGAGGATGGTTGAAGACGATGGCTCACATGAAAGCGCGAACGCGGAGGTATGCACCAGCGATGTGCTGCTGAGCAAGGACAGAGGCATATCATCGGGTACCAGACAGGCGTCCGCGCCACGATAGATCACAAAATCGGGGGTCTCCGTCTGGCGTGCTACGACCGCAAGCGTGGTGGGCGTATGGTGCGCCGTAGACAAATAACTGGTTTCAACACCAGTTCTCGTCAGGTGATTACGCAAGAAAAGACCAAACGCATCATCACCTACACGAGCAACAACGGCAGATGACCCACCCAGACAGGCAACATTTGAGGCAACATTGGCAATCTCACCGCCTGGGTGCATGATAAATGTTCGCACATCGATCAGCGAAGGCTCCTCTGTCTCTGAAATAAGATCTATCATCACTTCACCAATCGCAAGCACATCAATATGTTTCATGCCTGTTCAACCCTTCTTCCCAATAACGGCGCAGTGGTGTGACGCACCATCAACGTCGTGCCGAAACGGTACAGTTCAGGCGATTGCTGCGGATTCTTAATCTGCTCCATGAGCTTCCGAACACCCAGTTCCCCCATCTGCTGCATCGGTTGCTGGATAGTAGTTAATGCTAGAAACTCTGATAATTCAATCCCATCATAGCCGATTACAGAAAGGTCGTCAGGTACGGAAATTCCTAGCTGTCTCGCCACCTCCAACGCACCGGCAGCCTGTATATCCGAAGCGACGAAAAGCGCGGTTGGACGATGCTCAAGCGAGAGCAAACGCAACGCGGCTTCACGTCCACCCTTGCGATCCCATTGCGCCATCACGACCAGTTCAGGCTCAAATTGCAAGTTGGCCTCGCCAAAAGCGCGATGCAACCCGATCAGACGATCATTGGCCTGGTTAAATTTGAAATCACCCTCGATAATGCCGTTGATAAATCCAATACGCCGGTGGCCCTGCTCGATCAAAAACCGCACCGCTGAATAGGCCCCCTCCACATTATTTACTACCAGCGAGGTCAGCAGAGGGCTATAGGCGTCTACCAGCACCACCGGCAACCCCACTTCCCGAAAATTACGGGCAAACGAGTCGTCGGGAGTAAGCGAAAGCACCAACAAACCATCCACCTTGCGACGCATCGGCAACTCTGAGAAATAGCGGTCACGCTGCACATTGGTTTTCACATTGTACAGCACAAAGTCGCTCCCGTAATGCTCCAACGCGATCTCCATACTACGCAACATCTCCATGAAAAAGGGGCGCGTGAAAAATGGCACGACAACACCAATTGACCCGGTATGCCTGGAAATCATGCTGCGAGCAATTGGATCAGGCTGGTAGTTGAGCTGCTGGATTGCCAACAACACCTTCTCACGTGTCGTCGCCCGCACTCCTGCACTATTGTTGATGACCCGCGAAACCGTGCCAATGCCTACACCCGCCACTCGCGCCACATCGTGCATAGTTGTCGCCATCATAGCTAGCCCCCCATTTAGAAACGTTTCCAATTTTTCATACATTCTTCTCGTAGTATCCCATCGTCATTTTTGAGCATAACATACTTAATAAACCTTTACAAGTTGGTAGTTTTATGTTATTGTTAGCTCAGTATATGGAAACGTTTCCAGAGCCAATTGAGCGGCCTTCCAATACAGGCTGTTGGATAGCGGTGCGAATAAACTCTGCGTTATCGAGAGCTTCCGAAACGTATAAAGTATAGAAAATGCTGGCAGCTTATTGCTGAGCTTGCATTTTCTCGCGTTTTGCGCAATGCTATTAAGAACAATTGTGTCAGGGTACGAAAATGAAGTAGTACAATGAATGAACCAGGTGAAAGTAACCTAGAAAGGAGAGGCGTCCACTAAGCTGAATCCCGTGAACTTGTTATACACAAGATATCGTGCAGACTCACATGGGCAAACATGTTGTTACGCCCATCTCTTGTAAACTTTTCTGCTTGAGAGGTCTGGCATATTTTCGATTTTCACGGGGGTCTACAGGCATGGAAGCTCAGGAGGCAGGTGAGTTCAGGTGGGACTTTTGCGTACTGTAATTATAAGTAGTGTGTTCAACCTACATCAGTTGATTACCGGTCCAAAGGAGGATTAGACATGATCCTTGAGCAAGGTGAAGTCATTGACGAAATTATCACCAAAATTCGTGCTGGGCGCATAACCCGCCGGACATTCCTTGAGCGGGCTGTTGCTGTCGGCTTGAGTACCTCTGTAGCCGCATCGTTACTGGATGCCTGCGGCGGCACCAGCAACAGTAGTGGCGGTAGTGGGCAAACCATCAACATCAACTATATTGAAAAGGACACCAATGGCGTCTTCGCAGGACTTGTGAATACGTTTAACGGACAAAATAACGGTGTCCACGTCACCTACAACAGCAATGCCCCCAGTGATACAGGTCAGCTCCTGACCATCCTCACGACCATGCTGCGTGCTCGTAGTAGCTCCATTGATGTCTTTCCGATGGATATCATCTGGCCTCCTGAGTTCGGAGCCAATGGTTGGACAGTCCCGCTGGATAATTATTGGCCGAAGAGCGATCAGGCAAATTATCTGCCAGGCCCGCTTGCTGGCTGTACTTACAATGGCAAGTTATGGGCTGCGCCGACCTATACCGATGTTGGGATAATCTATTACCGTACAGACCTCATCAAAACGCCTCCAAATAGCTGGGAGGAGCTGACAACTATGGCCAAGGCGGTCTCGCCGTCCAAAGCGAAGTTTGGCTATCTGTGGCAGGGGGCGCAGTACGAGGGGCTCGTCTGTAATTTTTGTGAGGTCATCTACGGTTATGGCGGTAACGTGCTGGATCCCAACAATCCCAAGTCGGTTACCGTCAATAGCGCGGAAGGCTTAGCGGCCCTGACGGAGATGGTCAGTTGGGTAGGTACGATCTCGCCGGCAGCAGTGACCACGTATGAGGAACCGCAGGCCCTGGCAGCCTGGCAAGACGGGGATGCCGCCTTTATGCGCAACTGGCCCTACGCCATTTCGTTGAGCAACGACCCATCGTCCTCGAAGATTCCTAACAAGTTTGATGAACATCCCATGCTCTACGGCGGCAGTAATACCCAGGGTCACTCGAACATTGGCGGCTGGCAACACGGCATCAATGCGTTCACCAAGAACCCGGATGCGTGCTGGAAGTTTGTCCAGTACCTGATCAGCCCGCCCGTGCAGAAAATCTTCGCTTTGCAGTTGTCGCTGTTATCCACGCTTAAGAGCGTCTACACTGACTCCGACGTGTTGGCCAAGACCCCGTTCTTCGGCAAGGTACAGCCGATAGTCCAGAATGCGCTACCCCGTCCGGTCACCCCTTTCTACCCGGACGTTTCCAACGCCATTCAACTGCGCGTCCACCAGGCCTTGACCAAGCAGACCAGTCCTGCGTCGGCATTGAGCCAGTTAGCGTCAGATTTGCAGACCATCGTGTCCAGGACAGTGTAAATAAGTAGTAAGATGTAGTTCGTAGTCAGCAGTGGAGTATCTGTATAGATACCCCACTGCATGGCATGACCTTCATATAAAGTCGTATTTATTGCCCATCGGGAGGCCGCCTTGAGGTTAGTCGCCCTGTGCGTACTTGCTAGAAGGCATTCTCGCGGTGGATACCTGCATAAAGGATGAACGCATGGCAACACAAGCACAAGTACAAGCAGTAGAGGTACCCAGCAAAAGGCCGAGTCTGCGGGATCGCTTTGATCTGGGAAATGGCTTCTCACCATACTTACTGGTACTCCCTACCGTCATCTTGATCCTGGCGGTGGCAGCCTATCCTATCCTTAGTTCCTTTTGGTACAGCCTGCTCGATAATCCGCTCAGTTCCTTTGCAAGTTTTACAGGATTGAGCAACTTTAGTACGCTATTTAACGATAGCACATTCCGCGCTTCAATTAGCACGACCTTCAGCTTCACTATCATCGCCGTGTTGTTGGAGACCATCTTTGGATTGGGAATCGCCCTACTCATCAATGGCTCGTTTCCAGGTCGTGGCCTGGTACGAGCCTCTATTCTGGTCCCCTGGGCCTTCCCCACGATTATCTCCGCGAATATCTGGCTGCTGATGTACAACGACCGTACAGGCGTCATCAGCTACTTCCTACAACAGATCCACGTACTGGCACCGGGTGCTACGTTATTGGAGACAAATAATGGCATCGTTGCCGCTGCCATCATCACCGACGTCTGGAAAACGACGCCTTTTATGGCCCTCTTGATCCTGGCCGGTCTTCAGGTCATTCCCACTGAATTGTATGAAGCGGCCAGCGTAGATGGGAGTTCTCGCTGGCAACAATTCTGGACAATTACCCTGCCCATGCTCAGCGGGCCGCTGCTCATCGCGCTGCTCTTCCGCACCCTCGCTTCCCTCGGCGCGTTCGATCTCTTCTACGTACTGGCCGGCAACCAGGTACAAACCATAGCATCGTACTCGTATAACTTCATGTTTACGCGTACCACATTCGATTTTGCTTCTGGAGTGGCAGCCTCCGTTGTACTGTTTGTGATCTTACTGATTTTCAGTCTGCTCTTTGCCATATTGATGCGTGTAGCACGACGATAGTGAAGATAGGGTGTTTATATACCGTCTATCCTGGAAGGAGATAAACCATGGCAGTTAAAGAACAGGTTATCCCTGGTGCTAAAGTGGCGACAGGGGCTGCAAATTCGGGAAAGGGCTTCCCATGGGGCAAGGTTATTCGCTATGCAGGAGTAGTGCTTGTTGTGTTAGTCTCAATTGCTCCGCTCTACTGGACCTTTGCCACGTCCGTAAAAAGTGGCACTGAACTGAACGTTTCTCCACCCACCCTCGTTCCCCATAGTTTCAGCCTCGAGAACTACGCGACCGATTTTGGCCTGAGTTTCTTTGTTCGTGATCTGATCAACAGTGCGATCATTGCAGCCATCACCACCATCCTGGCACTCGTCGTTGGTATACTTTGCGCCTATGCCATTGCACGCATGAAGTTCCGCGGCAAAGGTTTCGTGCTAGGGATCACTTTGTCGGTGCAGATGATACCGGTTATCGCGATGGTCGGGCCGCTCTTCATACTCTTCACAGGCCCGATTCCCATCTTCAATACGTATTTGGCACTGATTATCCCTGACCTCGTGCTTACCCTGCCGATCACAGTCTGGTTCATGACTTCGTTCTTCCGCGACCTGCCGCCTGACCTGGAAGAGGCGGCACTGGTGGATGGAGCCACGCGACTGCGTGCCCTGTGGTACGTGATTGTGCCCATCACCGCCCCTGGTGTCTTCGCATCGGCTATTCTCTCGTTTATCGCGGTCTGGAACGACTTCCTCTTTGGTTTGACACTGACAGCCGATCAAACTGCCCAGCCGGTCACCGTCGGGGTCACACGCTTCGCAGGCGAACATACCATCCCCTGGGGCGAAATTGCCGCTGCCGCGGTGATTGTGACCATTCCGCTCGTGATTGTCGTTCTGTTTCTTCAGAAACGTATCGTGTCTGGCTTAACCGCTGGTGCTGTAAAAGGCTAAAGCAAATACCATCCTCATACCAACGATCATCTGGCTTCGTCAGGTGATCGTTGTTCGTAATAGCTGGCATGAGTGTTACCAGTATCCTCAAGAAGCTTTTTTACACAGTCCTGCTGGCACGCCTATGGGTGTTTATGCATAGGATACCTATCGCGCAGTGGTAGTGATGAAGCGGCCTTGTGCCTATCTCAACAGGATAGCTATGAATGAGTCAACTGAAGCAGCGTTTGCATATGAGCGGGCAGGAAGGGGGCGAATCTTCCAGCGCATGTTCGCCGCTGATCCGCATCGTCCCCGGTATCATTTTCTGCCATCATCGGCGTGGCTGAACGATCCCAACGGGTTAATATATTGGAAAGGATACTATCATCTGTTTTACCAGTACGTTCCCAACGAAGCACCGTGGGAAACAAAACATTGGGGTCATGCAGCAAGCACCGATCTTGTCCACTGGCTCGACTTGCCGGTCGCGTTAGCTCCAACGCCAGGAGGGCCTGACCAGGATGGATGCTTCTCTGGCTGCATCGTCAACCACAATGATGTCCCAACGCTCATCTATACTGGCGTGCGAGGAGACCAGCAGTTACCTTGTCTGGCCACCAGTTTCGATGATTTGATTACCTGGCAGAAGTATGCAGGAAATCCGGTGATTGCGGCACCGCCGCAGGACCTGGACCTGCTTGCGTTCCGCGATCATAGCGTCTGGAAAGAAGGAACCAGCTGGTATCAGTTGATAGGCGCCGGGATTCGAGGAGTTGGAGGCACAGCTCTGCTCTATCGATCGCTGGACCTTGTTGACTGGGAGTACATGCATCCCCTCTATATTGGGGAGCGAAACCGCACCGAGCCGGTGTGGACTGGATCCATGTGGGAATGCCCGGACTTCTTTCCCCTGGGCGACAAGTCCGTGCTTCTGGTGTCGGTCTACGATGACAGTCGCTTTCGTGAGTGGGCATATAAGGGGTTTTTGCACTACGCCGTTGCCTCCGTTGGGGACTACACTGATCATACTTTTACCCCTCAAACCCAGAGCATTATTGACTACGGTGGCTACTTCTATGCGCCACAGACTTTGCTCGACCCCACAGGTCGTCGCCTTCTATGGGGGTGGCTCTGGGAGGGACGCAGTGACGAGGCACAATGGGCCGCCGGCTGGGCGGGAGTCATGTCCTTACCCCGTGCCCTCTCCCTTTCCGCCGATAACATGGTGTGTCTGGAGCCAGCTCCAGAGCTGAAGCAGCTTCGAGGCACTCATCAGCGTGTAATGGATCTGCCTATCTTGCCAACCTCGTTGATGCAGCTCGTAGAGGTTCAGGGCGACTGCCTGGAAATCCTGGCGGCGTTGGCGCCAGACGAGGCTACGGAACTGGGTATCGGGGTGCGATGTGCGCCAGATGGTTCAGAGCAAACTCTCATTCGCTATGACCGCTTGCGAGGACGCTTGCTCATTGATCGCCAACAATCCAGCATAAGCGAGGATGTGCAGCGAGACATACGAGAGGGGCCACTTTCGCTTGCTGCCGGTGAGCCATTGCTGTTGCATATCTTCCTTGACCGCTCCGTGATCGAAGTATTCGCAAATCACCGATTGTGCATGAGCAGCCGGGTTTATCCATCCAGAACCAATAGCCTGGGCGTTGGGCTCTTTGCACGCGGCGGAAGTGCCAGGATCAAGGCATTGGATGCCTGGGAAATGGGGTCCATCTTTTAGGGCTGGAGCAGAGCTTCAAGCGAGGTCTATCATCCTGCCGACGTCGCGTGGCTCATCCATCTGTTCCGGCTACCGGTACAGGTGTGGGCTTGTGGAAGGCCAGTAATATCCAGTATCGTCGTCAGTTGCACACTGACTACTAATGACCGACAGAGGTGACCAGAATGACCGAATCCTTCAGCACCCTGGGAGACCTGTGCTCCTACACTCGCGAAGGGCGTACACTGATCCTGAACTACGGCGGCCCGTGCGTCGCAATCACAGTCTTGACAGATCGCACGATCCGGGTGCGGCTGGCACATGATGGGAGATTCGCTGCGCGTCGCTCCTGGGCGGTCGTGCGGCCTGATGATGAGTTCCCGGGGGCACCGTTCGAGATCGAGGAGTCGGGTCAGGCACTTGCACTGCGAACGGCCTCGCTCACTGTGCGGATCGAGCGCGACCGGGAAGCTTCTCCTTCGCCGATGTGCAGGGGCAACAGTTCTGCGCCGACGAGGCGGGCATGCAGTGGGGCCAGACCGCGGCGGGTTCACGCCGGGTCGCCTGTGCCAAGCGCATCGAGGTTGGAGAACACTTCTTCGGCTTCGGTGAGCGCACGGGGCAACTCGACAAGCTTGGGCGCCGACTGATCAACTGGACGACCGATCCGGCCCAAAGCCACGGTCCCGGCACCGATCCGCTCTATCTCGCCATCCCGGTCTTCCTGGCTCTACGGCCCGGTCTGGCCTACGGCGTCTTCTTCAATAACACCTGGCGCAGTCACTTCGATATTGGCGCGGGGCGGCCTGGCACCTGGCTGATGGAGGCCGAGAGCGGCGAACTCGACTACTACGTGGTCTTTGGGCCGACCCCGGAGCAGGTGAGCGAGGGATTCGGCACGCTGCTGGGTACTATGCCGCTACCACCACGCTGGGCACTTGGCTATCACCAGAGTCGCTGGGGCCATGCGACGGATGCGATGGTACGCGAGCTGGCGACCGAGTTTCGCGCACGCGACATCCCTTGCGATGTGATTTACCTGGACATAGACTATATGGATGGTTATCGCGTCTTTACCTGGGACGCGCAAGGTTTCGCCGATCCGCAGAAGCTGATTGGCGATCTGCGCCGCGATGGATTCCACGTCGTGACGATAATTGACCCTGGCGTGAAGATTGATCCCGATTACCGGGTTTACCGGGAAGGGATGGAGCGCGATGTATTCATCCGTCGCGCTGATGGCGCGGTCTTCCACGGCTATGTATGGCCTGATGGCGCGGTCTTCCCCGATCACACGCGACCAGAGGTACGTGAGTGGTGGGGTGACATGCAAAAGGTACTCGTGGATGTGGGTGTTAGCGGTATCTGGAACGACATGAACGAACCGGTGGCGTTTGAACTCCCGTTCAGTCAGGGTGTCGGCCAGGTTGGCACGATTGCTCTCGATGCTATTCAGGGACCCGAGGGAGAGCGAACGACCCACGCCGAGGTGCATAATCTCTACGGCTATGGCATGGCCCGCGCCTCTTACGAGGGGCTGCGGCGGTACCGAGGCAATGAGCGGCCTTTCGTACTCACGCGCTCAGGCTTTGCTGGCGTGCAGCAATGGAGTGCTTGCTGGATGGGCGACAACAGTTCCTGGTGGGAACACCTGGAACTGGCGATGCCGCAGATCTTGAACATGGGCATGTCAGGTGTGCCTTTCGTTGGCACTGACATTGGCGGCTTCAACGGGAACGCCAGTGGCGAGTTGTTTGCCCGCTGGATGCAGTTCGGTGTCCTATCGCCCTTCTGTCGCGGCCACTCGACGCTCGGTACTGAACGCCACGAGCCATGGAGCTTCGGCCCGCGTGTCGAGGCAATTTGCCGCGAGTTCCTGCGGCTGCGTTACCGGCTGCTACCCTATCTCTACACGCTTTTCTGGGAAGCGTCGCGTCGCGGGACCCCTGTGCTGCGGCCATTGCTCTACTACTTCCCGGACGACCCGGCTACCTACCAAATCCACGACCAGGTGTTACTGGGGCCATCGTTGATGGCAGCACCGATTTACCATCCCGGTCGTGAGCATCGCCACGTCTACCTACCGGCGGGCGCGTGGTACGATTGGTGGAGCGACGAACTGATCACCGGACCAACGCATCTGCTAGCGCACGCGCCGCTGGAGCGCATGCCGCTCTACATCCGCGCCGGGGCGATCATTCCCAGCGGGCCGGACCTGCGCTACGCCGATGAATATCCGCTCGACCCGCTGACGCTGAACCTCTACCCAGGCAACGGCGCGTTCACGCTCTACGAGGATGACGGTTCCAGCTTCGAGTACGAACATGGCCAGTTCTCTACGACGAGCTACACGCTGCGACAAACGGAAGATCGGCTGGTGTTCGAGATCGGCGCACGCGAAGGTGCTTACATCCCGCCGACGCGGCAACTGCTGATCGAGATACACGCTGTAGGCGAGCAATGGGCGGAAGGATACTCCAACGCGAGCTACGATCCTGATCGCCGACTGCTGACGCTCCAGGTCGACGATGATGGTAGCGCACGAATGTTGAGCTTTAAGCTGAGCGTATAATCTTGCCTTTCTGTGAAACGTTTTTAAGAAATGATAGCAAGCGTTCCTACATGAGGGGAAATATCTGCCCTATGCAGAAGTCTTCCATCGACTGAAAACGCATGAAGCGTACCGCGTCCTACCTTGCAAGATGTCCAATTCCATCTTGGTTCAACTGCATAAAAACTGGGTGGCTTTTTTCACAGGCACAAAAATGGTAGTCTGCAACGTCTATCTCATAAAAGCAGTGAGCGATCTCCTTGCTGTGATTAGCTATGCTTCTCTCCATTCGTCCAGCACTTGAAGGGAGAACACACGATGAAGGATGAAGGGACCTTTTCTAACGATGGACCACCTCTCAGCGCTTCTGCTCACGAACGTGGTAGTGAAAGTGACGGTCATGTTCTCGCATCACCTCCTACTGGGCCTCAAGACGCACCGTCACCAGCACATTCATCCATCATGGAACGGCAGCTCATCGTGCGTCACCATGTGCGTCTGCTACTGGTGGTGATGGTAGTGGTTGCGCTTGTCGTTCTGGCTGGTGGGTATGGTGTCTTTCATGCGGTAACACCACCATCTGGTCCGGTGTCCTCTGCCTTCCAGCAGGCACATTGTCCTTTTCCTCTCAATACCGGTCTTGTCGAGGGTCAGAATGTCAAATGCGGCTTCCTGACGGTGCCTGAAGACCGGAGCCAACCGAAGGGTCGCACCATTCAGCTGGCGGTCGCCATCTTCAAAACACCCAATCCACGGCCCGCCCCTGATCCATTGCTCATTCTCGCTGGTGGTCCCGGTGTGCCGCTACTCGCAACAACCGGGCAGTTTATGAATACGAGGAACCTCACCTTCTATGCACCAGACCGCGACGTCATCCTGCTGGATCAGCGCGGCGTTGGCTACTCACAGCCCTTGTTGAGTTGCCAGATCAACGAGACCTTGCAGACGTGCCACGATCGCCTGGTGAGGGAAGGCATCAACTTGAGTGCCTACACGACGCTGGAAGACGCTGCTGACGTCCATGATCTGGTGCGAGCTCTTGGCCACACCCAGGTGAATTTGGAGGGTACCTCCTCTGGCACACGGCTGGCCTTGACGGTCATGCACTTGTACCCGGCAGATATTCGCAGCGTGGTGCTCATCTCTGTTGTACCCACACAAGAGAATATCTTCAACAACATGGCAGCCGTGAACCAGCACGCCTTTAACGCACTCTTCCAGGGCTGCGCGGCCAATCCGCACTGCAATGCGGCCTACCCGCATCTCCAAACGGTTTTCTATCGCCTGGTCAGCAACCTGAACAAGAAGCCCATTACAGTTACTAATTTCCCTATGCGGCTCACAGGAAATACCCTGGTGTACTGGTTATTCAGTGCATTGTACAGCCCGGCCCTCATTGCCCAGTTGCCAGAAGTGATCTTCCAAACCAGCCACCAGGACTACACACAGCTCTCTCTCATTTATTCCAACTATCTCAGTGTCACCTCCTCTCTAAATTCGGGGTTGTTCTATTCGGTATACTGCAGCGAAGATATGGCCTATACCACGCTGCAGTACCTTCAGGCATCCGTTCAGGTACTTGCGCCTGAACTGCGCCCTGCGGTTCTCGCCTCTCTTCAGGAGTATTACCGATCGTGCCAGTCCTGGAAGGTGAAGCCAGTCTCTGCGGTACAAAAAGAGCCAGTCACCAGTAGTATCCCGACGCTGATCATGGAGGGCGAGTATGATCCGATCACACCGCCAGCCAATGGAATGCTAGCGGCGCAGACACTCAGCAGAAGCTTCTTCTTCCTGTTTCCAGGGGTGAGCCACGGCGTACAGACAACTAACCCGTGCCCCCACGACCTTGAATACGCCTTCCTGGATCATCCCACCGAGAAACCTGATGCCAGTTGCATCAGCACCATGCCAGAACCAGATTTTAGCTAATCACTCGTGGCGTAGAGACACCGTCCCTTCGTGCGGCGGGTGATCCTGTATCTGTCTTCTACATTGATGGACATCGCAAAGCGGTCTATGGCGATCATCTGATTCCACGTGGTCTCGTCGGGCGGCAAGGCAAGATTCTCGGCTGTCGCGCACTCCTGGCTTAACATCGCCTCTGCCGCCCGCGGGGTGAAACTGGCATCAGGACCCCAATAGAGAAACAAGGTTAAGTGTTACACCGGAGAGGAAGAATGCCAGAGAAGGGTACCCGTTTCTTCTTGTAGCCCAGCGATGAAGCCATTGCCCGCACCAATCAATACGCCCCCTTGTGCATCTTGCGTTACGTCAGATATTGGGCCATCTGCATTATATCTCCAGCGCAAGACGCCTGTGTCGGCTCTCACGGCTTCGACTGTACCTGCCGCTGAACCGAGATATACAGTGTCATGAGTGACGGTCACTACTGTAAGCGGAAGGTTGGCGGGCGTATACTGCCATAGTAAGGAGCCATTATCGGCTCGACGTGCGTCCATAGTTCCATATTGGGAACCAATATAGACGATGCCACCAGCAACCAGTGGAGGAACGAAACCAGTGCCGGTTGCACATTGCCAGACCGGCTTGCCAGTGTTCGCTTGCAAAGCGGTCAAAGTGCCACCAGAAGAACTCCTATTTTGCTGGCTCACGTAAACAAGGTCACCCCCCTCAGCTATAGCGATATCCCCGCCTTGCAATATGGCGGCGGTGGAGAAATCATGGCGCCAGACAAGTTCCCCATCCTCGATTTGTATCCTGGAGAGGGTAAGTGTGAGTGTGCTGCGTGATAATACAAAAGAAGTCTCAATGGAGCTTTCTGTGGTGGATAGGCGGGGTGCGAACTTCAGAGTGGACAGCTTCCAGAGCAGAATGCCAGTTGTTGCACGTACTGCCACAACTGCTCCGCGACTGGTGTCAGCGTAGACCATTCCACCGGTAATAGCCACTGGAAACATATCCTCACCCTTGCTAGAAGTCGCCCAGAGCAGTCGCCCATCACTTGCTTGCCAGGCGGCAAGCGAACCATTTGCAAGGGATATGGAGACGATGCCCTCTCCTGCGACAGGTTGCCCCTGCAGTACACTTTCTTCAGGTGTCTGGTGCCAGAGGAGTCTCCCAGTACTTGCTCTGATGGCATATATGGTCGTTTCGGAGGAAGCATAGACAATACCTCCACTGAGCGTAGGTTTGCCGGACAAGGGACCATCTGTCGGGATGTGCCAAAGCAGGCGACCATTGTTTGTTCGCAATGCCGCCAGCACGTTATCACGCGAAGCGACGTAGATGGCAGTCTGATCAGCGGCGAGGAAGACATCATGATTCGTCGCCCACACACTAGCTATATGGAAATTCTGCTGATTCTGGCTCCTCAATAGGAGCAAAACATTCTCAGGACCGACGAGGAACACAAGTAGAAGCAGACTGCTTACCAAGGCAGCCCACCATATGAATGGCGCTTTTCGCTGCAGAGCGCGGGCGTAAGAAAAACTACGTGGTCTCTGTGTATCAAGAGCAATGATTTCAATGTCATTCTCATCATTTCGGTCTTCGTACTGTCTCCCGTTCATCAGTATTCCTTGCTCAGTGGTGAAGGCGGCAATTCCATAGTTCCCCAATCGCCGGGTTGGCTTGCCAATTCAAAGTGAATTATAGCACCCTCAGCAATCTCTCTATGTCTGATCCACGCCCTATCTAGTGGTTCACCATTGAGCGTAGCTGCTATCACAAAAGGCTTTTCAGGACTGGCTTCGGGAGCCTCAATCACCAGGCTCTTACCACTCTTACCCAGGGTTATCACTGTTCGCCGGAAAATAGGAGAGGAAAGCAAATACAGGGCCTGCCCCATGATTGGATAAATTCCCATCGTTGAACACATATACCAGGCGCTCTGGCATCCCATATCCTCGCTATCATAAAGGCCATCACGCGTGGGATGAAAATAGCGTTTCAAACACTCGCGCACGCGTTCTGCCGTTTTGTCCGGTCGTCCAGCATAGATATAAAGGTATGGGACATGCAGCATTGTTTCCTTCGAGCGATACTGCCCCCGGTCAAAGAATTCGTCCAGGTGGCGAACAAACGCCTCATTTCCACTATGCCTTGCAATCAGTCCCGCGAAATCGTGCTGGACATTGTACTCCCATTGCCTGCCTGTTCCTTCGTAGAAGTACGGGTCCTCATCAATACGAGGTGCGTAGAATTTCGTGGGATCAAAAGGGTCCTGCCACTGCCCATCCGCATTTTTTGGCGCAAAGCAGGCAATATCTTCGCGCCACAGGTTCCATACCTTTTGCGAACTTTCAAAATATTCCTGCGCCACATCCTCTTGACCTAGATGTTCAGCCAGTCTACCAATGCACCAATCCTGGTATGTATACTCCAGGTGACGTGAAACGCAGTTTCTGATCCCCACTGGAAGGTAGCCTAGAGTGTGATATTCACGCAGGTATCGCCCATAGAGCCAGGGGTCAGGTGACTCCACCTCATTATTCTTGCGCATTTGCAACAGGGCCTTCTCATAGTTAATCCCCGGCAAACCCTTCAAAGCAGCCTCACACAACAGCACATCGGCAGAACTTCCTCCCTAAATCATCGCACTATGTCCCGCAATCCAGGCATCGACCAGCCAGCCGGTATGTTCGGCAATATCCAGCAAGCAATTGAGTATCGCCACCTCGAGATCGGGGTCGAACAGAGTGATCAGGGAGTTTGCGTTGCGCACGCTGTCCCAGAGCGCATAGAAATCGGTAAAGTGACGCACCCCTGACACCCACCAGGGGTTCTCATCATCTACCCCGAGATCACTGGGCATACAGATGAGACGAGTAAAAAGGGTGTAAAAGAGCTTCTTTTGTTCCTCTGTTCCACCCTCGACGCGAATGCCTGAAAGTGCCTGTTCCCAGGTAGCCGCGGCCTCAGCGCGGATGGTATCAAAGTCTTTTTCATTTGTTTCACGCGCAATACTGGCCCTGGCCTTCGCTATACTGACGTAGGAAATACCGACTTTGAGTTGTACCTGTTCGACCTGACCAAAACTAGCAATAGCTTTGCAGCCTGCACCATCAGCTACCACAAGAGGGAGTATACCCTGAGTATTGGCGACCACAATGGCGTGGCGGGTATGTCGAATATGGCGCAAAAATACACCGAGTAAGGAAAGTTGTGCCCCCAGCCGCCGCGAAAATCGCCGCGGCCGATGATCTCCTGCTTTGAGACAACTTCAACGAACCCGCCGGTGGATGCTCCGGTCGCTGCTCCTGGAATATGACGTGCGTCTGTCGTTTGAATAACGGCACCGATATCGATCAGTATGTTAGTCTCTCTCTCCCTGGGGAAGGTGTAGCGATGAACCCCCACACGAGGCGTCACGGTCAGTTCAGCTTTCACGCCCGCGGGCCACAATGTGACCGTGTAATAGCCCACCTCTGCCGCCTCATCTTCCTGCCTGCAGGTATCCGCTGAAGTTCTGATCTCGCCGGTAAAGGGGGTGATACCGATATTGCCATATCGCCCGCCTCCGCCTGTGCCGCTCACATGCGTGTGGCTGAAGCGGATAATAGGATGGTGGCTATCGTAGCCGTTATTCGGATGTGGGATAAGGGTATCGGGTCCCAGGCGTACCAGGCTAAATGGTAGGTAGGGACCGCACAGGCAATGACCTCTCCCATCAACACCAATAAATGGGTCGACGTACGAAATCAGATTTTCCATCTACTACCTCAGGCCCAACTGGTTCATGCCAGGGTTTTTGGGCGTTTCTTGACCCACTGTAGAATGCTTCATTCCTGTCTATCATTTTAGGCCGAAATGCTCACACTTTCAAGGAGTCTCTTACCGTCTGAGGCAGAGCAATTCCGCTTGCTTTTTGTTGGCTGGATATGAACAAATCATCCAATAATGGTCAGTTGGACGTAATCGTATATTGGGGGATTCATTGCTTTGCCGAGTGTAAATGTCCGTAGCAGCTTTCCATCTGTCGCTCGCAAGATATCCACCTTTGTAGCCGACTCGCTGAGATAAAAGAAATTTCCATAGACAACCGGTGGCGCATTAAGGCTTACAGCATGGGATAAACTCTTACCAGTAATAACCCCATCAGCAGCAACTATTATCAACTCCTGCTTGCCTTTTCCTACATCAATACAATAGAAGATTCCCTGCTCTATAGCTACCGGAGATGTTCCTCCAGCAAGGATTTGCAAGTAGAGCACCCGGCCATTTCTACTATCCAACACTGACACTCTGCTAGCCGCTCCTGGACTATATATCACACTAATATAGACCCGTCCATTGAATATGGCAAAGTTATCTGGTTGGCCATTGAGAGACGCACGCCATATGGGCACACCTGTGGCAGTAGCATAAGCATTGAGATATCCTATCTCATTGCCAGAACCCTGGCTATACCATGTAGTAATAAAGAGTATATCGTTAGCAATCTGTACGCCTGCTACCTGTTCTTTCGTTGGGCCGTTTCTTTGCCACACGACAGAACCGTCTTTAGGACTCAAGGCAAAAAGCGAGAGAGTGCCCTTCCCATTCTTGATCGTCGAACTCGCACCGTATAGCTGACTACTTGTTGCAGCCTCCAGTTGCAGGCCAGTCGCGAAATCCGTACTATGCTTCTCGCCCAGCGCAATGCCTGTATTGTCGTACCGGTGTTGCCACATAATGTGTCCCGTCGAAGCATTCAGTGCAATCACCAAACTATATCCATCAGTTATTGATGCTTCTGACAGATAAACCACGCCGCGAACGATCAACTGGTTTCCTGTGAAGCCAAGCTGTGCGCTGTCGGGCAGGCGCAAACGCCAGCGTAACGTTCCATCAGCCGTATTTAAGGCATAGAAGTAATAGCTATCCGTACCTGTACCCAGGAAGTAGTAGATGTGGTTTACCGCCTGCCCGGAATACTGCGTATAGTTATTGCCGCCCAATGGGTGCATCTGGAAGTGCCAGAGCGGCTTGTATGTTGCGGGATCAAGCCGATACACTACTTCATTGGCAGTGGCATAGATTTCACCTGCATCCACATTCGTTGTTGTTCCTGATCCCGGCTGGCTACCTGTAGTATTGCCGTGACGCGCTAGCTGAAATACCGCGACCATGCTGCCCACCAGTAGCGTAACAAACACCACCGCCGCTATCATTGCTACACGGTGCAATGCCGCATTCGCTGGCCGCGAACGCAGAGAAGCCGGCTGCATATCGTAGCCCTTTTCCATTAGTTGATGCATTGCTTCGGGTGCTGTATGCCTGGCACCTTGTAGGGACGCACGATGTTGGGCAAAACGTTGCCAGACGCGCTCCAATGATTGGTGAGTATCTCTTGCAGGGGCATAGTAACGGTGCAAGGTTTGCACCGTCTGGACGGCGGATATCTCACGAGCCGGGGCATCGTGAGCCGCTTGATACTGCTCAATTTGCTCATCTATGCTGTCGGATGTAAAGCGTACATTATTGTCATGAGCCATTTCTGTACTCCTCTTACTTATTGTTCGTAAATGTTGCGTAACGTGTTGAGAGCGCGTGAAAGCATCGTGCGTATCGCTCCTTCGCGTTTATGCAGTACGGTCGCGATTTCCGCGCAGCGCAGACCACCTGTAAAACGTAGCTGCAACACCTCCTGCTGCACCGGTGGTAATCGTTGTAGATGGCTACGCAAGTGGTCATGTTCTTCCTGTTGCAAAGCAACCTGTTCAGGCGTCGCGTCCTCATCTATCATCTGCTCGACATATTCCAGCGGCACACTGCGTTGCCGATGATGACGGCGATGATAGTCAATAATCCTGTTGCGAGCTACCGTCCATATCCATGCCTTCTGTTCATCCTGGAGCATAAGTGCAAGCTGGCCTTCGCGTTCAAGCACGACAAGAAATACCTCGAGCAGCATATCTTCAGCATCGTCAACAGTCGGTAAGTGCCGGCACACATAGGCAAACAGCTTTGGCGCGTAGTTCCGGTACAATGTCGCCGCTAACGAGTCGTCACCTGTGGGAAAATTCGCATTCTCACCCTCCTGATTCCCCTGGTGTAGTTGCATCAATTCCTCACTCCTCACTATTTTTCTGAGATATCTCATTGACTACAACGTCGCGAGGTAAAAAATGTTACATAGAAGGGATCAGCAGGAAAGCGACAAGCAGTCCGCTCATGACTTCCATGAGCGGACTGCTTGTCGCTTTCCTGCTGATCCCTTCTTAGAAATGAGTACGCAACTCGGCGAAGCTCGCCAATTCCAGAAGTTTGCCTGTGCCATCGGCCACGATATCTTGTTTTTCCAGATGCCATGTATGCGAGTGCGGGATGAACACCGCGTTCAGGCCGACGTTACGAGCAGGGTTGATGTCGGAACGGGGCGAATTGCCGATCATCCACGTATTAGGAACATCCAACTCAAGCTCTTGCACCAACTGGTTATACGTCTTGATATCTTTTTCCGCGACGATAATAGTATGCTCAAAATAGATGCCCAGGCCGGAATTTTCGATCTTGATCCTCTGCTCGTCCTGGTTCCCTTTCGTCAACAAGATCAGGCGGTGCCTCGGTGACAAATAGGCGAGGGTGTCCTGCACCCCATCTATGACTTGCATTGGATGGTGCATAATTTGCTCACCAAAACGCCGAACGCGCTCGAGGTCTTCGTCGCGTACATCCCGTTCCGCGAGTTGGCGGTACGTTGCTTGCAAGCTCCTGGCGAAATTTTCCGAGCCATAACCCTGGGTCATTTCAATTTCGTCAAGTACGGCCCGTACTTCTTCCGGCTTGAGCGAAGAGTGGTCAAGAAAATCAATAAATGCCTCTATGGCACGCTCGAAATAAATATTGTTCTCCCAGAGCGTATCATCGCCATCAATCAATAGATGTTGTTGCATAACCCGTCATTACCTGTCCTTCGCTAAAAGTTGTAGATGTCAGTGTGATGAACCCATTATACACGTTCAATGCATGACAGGAAACTGGCAACGAATAATTGTCCATCCATCTCATCGCTGGTAGGCGTGCCGGGTCAATCTGTGAGAATAGAACTTTCCCGTGACGTATAAAAATGAAGAGAGATATAATATACTCTAGTGCAAGCATTGCATGGGGCCAGACTTATCCGGCAACATTGACTATTTTTTCATTCATATACTCTATTTTGGGAGAAGACAATGAGCGATTTAGAAGACAATGAGCCCGCATCGCAAGATGATGGGGACGACAGGCCGCCGCGTAATAAACTACGCCTGGGCTTTACTATTGCTATCTGGGTAGTATTGATAGCAGTGGTGGCCGCTATTTTTTCACCGCTCCGCGACGTTGCGCTCAACCATATATTTCCACCCTCGATTACACCGACGGCAACGGTGATAGCCGGAGATAACCAGTTTTATATTCAAGCCTCACCGTTGGGAGCGATCACTATTGATGGGAGAGCAGTCACACAATTACCAGCAGTAGGCAGTGGAACACCAATTCAATTGTCGCGTGGACAACACAAAATTGTCTGGCAGGCCAACCCATTCGCGCCGCTTTCCTGCATCGTTTCCGTACCATCTTCGATCACTAATGATCAGTGCAATTATGAGTCCACTATACCAGGTAGCGGAGGTACGAATGTCCGGCTCATCAGCTTCTCGGCTTCCCTTAGCGACCTATCCAGCACCCAGCGAAACATGCTGACTCGCTCCATTCAAACGGCTCTTGATGGGCTGCAGTCCACCACGATCGTGCAACCGGGAGAGCCGTATTTTGATGTCCAATCAACTACACCCAATTCGCTCGCGACGGCAACGCAACCGCTCAAAGTTACGCTGAGTTTTCACCTGGACACTAATATTAATTCCCCTGAGTTTTGTGGCAATTATCAGCAAACCGTCTGCACACTGAACGGGCAAAATTGTTTGCAACTTTGCCCAATTCCTCTCCCCGCCACATCGTCAATCACGCCTTCATCAGGGTCTGTCACTCCGACGCCTCCAACATCGCCATCGCCGGCGACAATACAGCCTGCCTGGAACATTCTGGCTCTTTACTATCCCACCTGGACCTATACCACGCTCAGTGGTCAACAGGTGGGACAAAGCCAGCCTGATTCCTTTATCTATCCTCCCGGCTCACCTGGCAACGATTACACCATCTACATGCATGTCGCATGGAATGGCTCATCCTGGCATGTCAATGTGCTACCACATACACCGCCCTACGGCAATATCTCACTTGTCTATGGTAATACGCAGTTGCCCGGCGCGATAGACCCTTCATGTGCTTCTCTTGATGACGGCATCTCTGGCCCATTATCGACAATTCAAGGCGCACAGCAGTCTGAAAACGTGAACTGGACGTTCTATACTGCATCAAACCGCGTAGATGGCTGCCTGGGTGTTGTCAGACTGGATGGGCATCCTAATGCACCACCGGCCTACTTTCTCTACCGCTTCGGTGCTCTTCTAGCCGTCAACAACCTGGCGCATAGCTACTTTCCCAGCCAGCCAATCGCTGGCGGCACCGCCCAAAGCATCGCCCAACAAATTATCGCAGCCAATAAAATGTAACAACTGTATGTGGACATGAAACCCATTACGCCGGTTTACCGCGCCACCCATAATAAATGAATGGCGACATAATAAATACCGTAGGAGCTAACAGTGAGCGATATCAATGATACAACTAATGAAGAGATGGAACCAGAATACGACCGACCGCCGCACAACAAAGTCCGTCTCACGTTCATCGTTGTCCTCTGGCTGGTAATCGTGTTGCTGCTTATTGCCATTTTCTCCCCCGTGCGTGATGTTGTGATCAAGCGTTACCTGACAGCAGCACCAACGCCAACACCAACAATAGTTGCTGGCGGCAACCAGTTCTATATTGACGCTTATCCCCAGGGAACTGTCACTATTGATGGACACGCGGCCACATATCTCCCAAACGAAAATAACAATGATATACCCATCACGCTCTCACGGGGACGACATAAAATTATGTGGCAGGCACCGCCATTTCAGCCGCTCAGCTGCATTGTCTTCGTTCCACCGCTCCCAAGCGAGCCATGTAACTACGAATCCCTCGGAGGTACGCCGAACGCTCCTGGCGCACGAATTATCTCATTCACTGCCTCCATGACAAACCTGTCCAATGCTCAGCAGACAGAGTTGAAACAAGCCATTCAGGCAACGCTCAATACATTGCAGTCCACGGATACGCTCCAGGCTGGCGAGCAGTATGTTAATGCGCAACCCGCAGGTGAACCAGTAGTGAAGACGGCAGCACAGCCATTGAACGCTACACTGCGTCTGCACCTGGACGCTAACCCGACATCCAGCAATTCCTGCACTCCAAACGGCGACTTCTGCACTTTAAGCGGTCAAAACTGCATCCAAATTTGCTCGGACGGAGAAACAGCATCGCCAAATGGAGCCTTCACCTGGAACATTATCGCACTCTACTACTCAACCTGGACATATACTACGCAAGGCGGACAGGTAGTGGCACGAGATCAGCCCGATACCAACTACCCCATTGTTGGAGTGGACCATAGCATTGACCTGTCGGCGACATGGGATGGCAAGGTATGGAAGGTAAATCTTCCCCGGTACAAAAACGCATTATTCCCGTCTACCACTAACTTGCAGTTCAATAATGCAGGAAGCCCAACCTTGAATATGCCGCCTCCTGCCTGTGCATCGATCAATAACTTCATTAACTCTACAAACTTTTTCACCGGTGCTACACCATTTAGCGTAACGCAAGGAAGCAATCCCACAACCGTGAATTGGGGCTTTGTCGTCGGTACTAACGAGGCACAGGGCTGCCTGGGCGTCGTTGTACCCAACTCCGGGCAGCAAACGCCAACAAACTTCAAACAACCTGCCGCCTATTTCCTCTATCGTTGCGGCGTTCTGCTCGCGGTCAATACACTCGCCCATAGCGATTTCCCCAGTGTACCGCTGGCCGATGCCTACGAACAAGGCATCGCTCAACAGCTCGAGGCAACATACAAAGTATAAATGGAGGAAAAATGGAGGATATATCCGACAACGTACAGCCGCCCGAAAATGACAGACCACCGCGCAACAAAGCAAGGCTCACATTTACTATTGCCCTGTTCCTGGTAATAGTACTCTTACTGGTCGCTATTTTCTCTCCTGTGCGCGATGTGGTGATCAATCATTATTTGACAGCAGCACCGTCTCCAACTGCTACCTTAGTCGCTGGTGATGACCTGATAAATATTTCAGCGGCGCCGCCGGGAACTGTCACTGTTGATGGTCATATCATCAGCAAAAGCACCAACCCATACGACCCATACTTTACAGACAAGCCCATTCGACTAGCGCGTGGGCAACATAAAATCGTCTGGCAAGCACCGCCATTTCTGCCGCTCTCCTGCATTATCTCTGTTCCGCATCTCTCAAGTGAGGCATGCAACTATGAATCCGCCGGAGGTACCCCGAACGCTCCCGCTACGCGCTTGATTGCTTTCAATGCGTCATTAGCCGACCTGCCCGATGCCCAACAGGCAGCGTTGAAGCAAGCCATCCAGGCTGCTCTCAATACACTGCAGTCCACCGACACCGTGCAACCCGGAGAACAATATGTCTATGCATCATCATCAGGTGGAACTACCGTAAAGACAGCCACACAGCCACTACAGGCGACATTACAATTCCACTTAGATGCCAACCCGTCATCACAAATTTCCTGTGTGAATGGCTATAGCGACACCTGCTCCTACAATGGACAAAACTGCTTGCAGTTCTGTACGCCCCCATTCTTTGATGGATATGCACCGGTAAAAGGCGCGAAACTCACCTGGTACGCCATTGGCCTGTTCTATCCGACCTGGACCTATACGACACAAAGCGGACAGGTAGTGGCGCAAAATCAACCTGATACGAGCAACTCTTCGGTTGGACAAGATCATAGCATTAATTTTAGAGCTGCCTGGGATGGCACACAATGGCACGTCCTCCCCGATTTTTCACCTGAAACTATGTCGCAGGTCAATGGCCCACCTACCTGCGCCTCTCTCGCTAACCAGATAAGTGCTACAACACAATATAGCGCGACGGCAAGCGGAACAAATGTTGACTGGGGCTATGCCATTAGTACCAACGAGGCGCAGGGCTGCCTTGCTGTTGTCGTGCCCAGTCCAGGGCAGCAAACGCCAACAAACTTCAAGCAGCCCGCCGCCTACTTTCTTTATCGCTTCGGCGTCCTGCTCGCGGCCAATTCACTTGCCCATAGCGAGTTTCCCAACATTCCGATGGCAGATGCTTATGAGCAAGGCATTGCACAGGCTATCGCCGCGAAATTGAAGTTTTGAGGTTCAGTTCAGGGGCACAACAGCCCATTTTCAAAGAAACGCCTGCAGGCGTTTCTTTGAAAATGGGCTGTTGTGCCCCTGAACTGAACCCTTGGAGCTAACGTTAGCCAGCAACGTTGACACCCTCTTTTCTGGGCATGTACAATAGGATAGCTGAGGAATCTACGTAGGGACCGATTTATCGCGTCCGCTTCCCTCTCCTCCTACGTTTTGCTTATTTACATATAAAAAGACGAGGCGAATTAGTACGATGAAGATTTACGTCTGTATTAAACAGATTCCAGATCCTAACACCGTTGTTAGCAGGCTCGACCCCAACACGAAACGGCTCGTGCGCAACGGTGTCTCTCTTGTGCTTGACCCAGGCGATGAAAGCACTATTTCCGCCGCCATCAAATTGCGCGATACGCTGGGTGGCAGCGAGGTCGTCGCCGTCAGTATGGGACCAAGTACAGCGCAAGAGGCGATGCGCCGCGCCCTGGCAATGGGCGTTGACCGCGCTATTCTTGTCACCGACCCGGCCCTCGCTGGCTCTGACGCGCTCGGAACAGCTCGCGTACTGGCTGCCATCCTCAAGAAGGAGAACGCCGACCTTATTTACTGCTCCACCGAGAGTACCGATGGCTATACTGGCATGGTACCAGGCGGCATCGCGGAATTTCTTGGCTTGCCGCAACTGACGTTTGCCCGCGAAGTACGGATCGAAGGATCGAAGGCTGTCGTGAAACGTGTCACACAGACCGGCTACCAGACGGTGGAATGCCCCTTACCGGCAGTTGTCACCATTGCCAGTGGCTCATTCGAGGCCATTTACCCGACTATGAAAGGTATTATGGGGGCGAAGAAAAAGCCTTTTGCGCAATTGAAGCTCGCCGACCTCGGCCTTGACGCCTCACAGGTGGGCGAGGCAGGCGCACGCGAACAGGTCGCGGCTATAGGAAAGGCCGAGGCTCGCGCAGCCGGGCAAATCGTCAAAGATGAAGGTAACAGTGCTGAAGTGATCGTGAATTTCTTGCAACGCTACCAGTTGCTCTAGGAGGATAAGGACATGCCACAAACTATCTGGGTAGTAATCGAACTCGAAGATGGCAAGGCCACCCGCTCCTCGCTTGAGGTACTGGGGAAAGCCGCGCAACTCGGACGCGCCGAGGCCATTGTGCTGGGTGCAGCTGCCGCAGAAGTTGCCCCGACGCTGGGTGAATTTGGCGCGGAAAAAGTCTATGTACACGCCGACGCCGCCTACGACACTTACCTAACGCTGCCAGCAGTAGACACTATCAGCGATTTGCTCAAGCAACATTCGCCCACGCTCCTAATGATGGCGACCACGTATAACCTCCGTGATATCGCCGCTCGTCTCAATGTGCGCAACAACATGGGCCTGATTACTGATGCCACCGACCTGAACTTCGATGGCGATACGCTGCAAGTGATCGTTCCCTGGGGAGGTGAGACGGTTGTGACCGCGACGCATCCCAATTCCGGCACTGGCATTGTACTAACCCGCCCAAAGGCTTTCAGCATCGTGCAACACGAAGGCCGCTCGGCGGAGATTGAGACGCTGAATGTCACACTCAACCCAGCTTCGCAGGCAATTAAAATTCTTGAAAATATTGAGGTACCGACCGAAGGTCCAGCGTTGGAAGAGGCAACGGTTATCGTAAGCGGCGGACGTGGCCTCGGAAAAGCGGAGAACTACCATATTGTAGAGGAACTTGCTGCCGCTCTCGGAGGAGCAGCAGGTGCCACCCGCGCCATTGTTGACGCTGGTTGGCTCCCGTACAGCTATCAAGTTGGGCAGACGGGCAAAACCGTGAAGCCGACGCTCTACGTCGCCGTCGGTATCAGTGGGGCCATTCAGCACCTCGCAGGTATGAAAGGTTCCAAGTACATCGTCGCCATCAACAAAGACGAGAATGCGCCCATTTTCTCCATCGCCGACCTCGGCATCGTTGGGGATGCGCTCAGCATTCTGCCAAAGGTCACTGAGGAAGTGAAAAAACGCAAAGCGTAATAGTATATTTAGCACGGCAGGCGAGCATACTCGCCGGCTGTGCTAAATATATATCCTGATTATAGGAGGTTCATTATGACACCCCCTGCACTTTCACCAACCGGGGGATGGATCGGCACCACCATCTTCGTCCTTGTCTTCCTGGCAGCCCTTGTCCTCTTTGGTATTCGCGTGGGCAGGCTGATTGCGCTGCTGGTGAAGGCGAGGCGCGAAGACCGCACAGACCATATAGATGACCGCATCGGCGAATTCTTCCTGGTCGTCCTCGGCCAGAGTGGTGTGTTGCGCGACCCCATCCCTGGCATCGCTCACTTCTTTACCTTCTGGGGCTTCATTATCATCCAGTTTGGCCTGCTCAACCTGATGCTCAGTGCCTTCAATGGCTCGTTGCCTTTGCTGGGTGGCAACCCTGTATTTGCCAATTTGCTGGATATTTTCGTTATCCTCGTCTTCTTTGCCCTTATTCTTTTCGCCATTCGCCGTGGCGTTGTGCGCCCCAAACAATTGAGCAGCTTCCTGCATGGCCCGTGGGATGGCTTCATTATCCTGGGTCTTATCCTCGCAGTCATTGTCTTTCTGGCGTTGCTCGAGGGCTTTGAGTACGCGGCAACCAACGGCGCGGCCTACTCGCTTATCGGCATGTGGCTCGGCCCCTGGTTCAGTAACGCGGGAACAGCCGCCGACATTGTGCTGTTCCGCGTTTTCTGGTGGGCGCACATCCTGACGGTACTGGGCTTCCTGATCTACCTGCCGCGCTCCAAACACCTGCACCTGATGGCTACACCTTTCAACGTCTTTTTCCGCAACTACGGGGCAAAAGGCGCGTTGCCACTGCTGGAGAACCTGGAGGAACGCGAAGACTACGGCGTCTCGAAGGCCGAGCAGTTCACCTGGAAACAATTGCTCGATGGCTACGCCTGTACCGAGTGTGGACGCTGCAACACCGTCTGTCCAGCAACCAACACGGGCAAACCACTATTCCCGAAAGAAATCATCCTTGGCGTCAAAGAGGCACTATTCGTGCATAGCGATGAGATTCTTGGCGAAAATACGCTGTGGAGCAAAATCGGCGTCGCTGGAATTCGGGCAGACGAGACACCAACAGAGGAAGCCGCGCATCACGAGCCAATGGTTGGCGGCATTATCACCAACGACGCGCTATGGGCCTGCACAACCTGTCGCGCCTGCATGGAGATATGTCCGGTCTCTATCGAGCATGTGCCGAAGATCGTGGATATGCGCCGCCACCTCGTGATGGAAGAGAGCGAATTTCCAACTGAGGTCACATCGCTCTTCAACAACATCGAGCGCAACGCCAATCCGTGGGAGATCAGCAACGATAAACGCGCCGAATGGGCTGCCGGTCTCGGCGTGCCTCTGCTGGCGGAAAACCCCGCAGCGGACGTACTCTACTGGGTCGGCTGCATGGGTTCGTTCGACGAGCGCAACAAAAAAGTCGCGACATCAGTGGCGAAAATCCTGCTGGCGGCAAAAGTCAACTTCGCCATTCTGGGGCCCGAAGAATCCTGCACAGGCGACCCTGCTCGCCGGATTGGCAACGAGTACCTGTGGCAGATGATGGCGCAACAAAATATCGAAGTGCTGGATGGCTACGGCTTTAACACGTTGAAAGCTGAGAGTAACGCTCATAATGGCTCGAATGGTCACGGTGGAGCGAATGGACATGGAGCGGCGAAACACCGCACCATCATCACAGCCTGCCCGCACTGCTTCAACACAATCAAGAATGAATATCCGCAGCTTGGCGGCAACTACGAAGTGGTACATCATACCGTCTTCATTGATAAACTCTTAGCTGATGAGAAAATTCGCTTGCCCGAAGGCTTTGACCAGCGCAAGCTGACCTATCACGACCCGTGCTATATCGGGCGTTACAACGACATCTACGATGAGCCGCGCCGTGTTCTCACCGTGCTGAACAGCAACGGCGTCACGGAGATGCACCGCCATCGCAATAAGAGCTTCTGTTGCGGCGGCGGCGGTGGCCGCGCCTGGATGGAGGAGAAGATCGGCCAGCGCATCAATCAGGCTCGCATCAACGAGGCTCTGGCAACGGACGCGGACGTTCTGGCAGCCGCCTGCCCCTTCTGCATCACTATGTTTGATGATGGTCTCAAAGGCGTCGAGGCCGAAGATCGGCTGCAAGTCGAGGATATCTCCGAGATTGTGGCACGCGCTATTGAGGCACAGTAGGCAAAACACACAGAAAAACACTCCAGCAATGCCCGCGGGCATTGCTGGAGTGTTTTTCTGTGTGTTTTGCCTACTTCAATAATTCGCGAGCGATCACCAACCGTTGAATTTGGTTGGTGCCTTCGTAAATTTGCGTGATTTTGGCGTCGCGCATCATGCGCTCGGCGGGATACTCTTTCATGTACCCGTAGCCACCGAGAATTTGAATGGCGTCGTTAGTGACTGCCATCGCTGAATCGGAGGCAAACATCTTCGCCATCGCGGAATATTTGCCGAAGTTCTTGTCTTCGCGATCAACCATCTCGGCAGCGTTATAGACTAGCAGACGCGAGGCTTCGACCTTTGTCGCCATGTCGGCAAGCATGAACTGGATACCTTGATTTTCCGCGATAGGCTTGCCAAACTGCACCCGCTCTTTGGAGTAGGAAACGGCAAGGTCAAGCGCACCTTGCGCGATACCGACGGCCTGCGCACCAATACCGATGCGCGTGCGGTCGAGCGTCGCCATGGCGATCTTGAAACCTTCGCCCTCGCGCCCAAGCATGTTTTCGACAGGTACCTCGCAATCGGTGAAGATCAGTTCAGCCGTCTGCGATCCCTTGATGCCCATCTTCTCTTCGATACGTCCCACCGAGAAGCCAGGGAAATCCTTCTGGATGATGAAGGCACTGACACCGCGAGTACCTAATGCCGGGTTGGTGTTTACGAACACGGAGTTCACCTGCGCAAGACCGCCGTTCGTAATGAAGCGTTTCGCGCCATTGATGATATATTTGTCGCCTTTACGTACACCAATCGTCTTCATCCCTGCCGCGTCAGAGCCAGAACCTGCCTCGGTCAGACCGAAGGCCGCCATCCATTCGCCGCTTGCCAGCCGCGTGATATACTTGCGCTTCTGCTCCTCGTTGCCGGCCAGCAATATCGGCATTGCACCCAGTTGATGCACCGCCAGCAGCAGTCCTGTCGTCGCACAATAGCGGGAAAGCTCTTCAATCGCCATCACGACCGCCAGTTCGGTCGAGCCAAGTCCACCATACTCGGTAGGAAAGGGCATCGCCAGAATATCTTGCTGCGCCAGTAACTCTTGCATATCCCAGGGAAATTCCCCCGTGTGGTCAATTTCCGCGGCGCGTGGCGCAACCCGCTCTACCGCCAGCTCGTGAATCGCCGCAATCAATTCCTGTTCGTCGTCAATGACATGGGCAACAGCCATGAGCATACTCCTTTTTAATCATGTGAGAGGTGTACCGTCTATACTATAAGGAATATATCACATTCCCCTGCAACAAAATCAAGAGAAGGAACTAATAGAGAAACAGAAAATGAGAGAATATCCGGCGTATCCTCTAGTCAGGTGACGATTTACGTGATATAATATGGACAGAATAGAGGAAACCTTTTGCGAAAAGTGGGCATCCGTCCACTTTTCTGTTTGCCAGGGACTTTTTTCTTTTCTTTGCACTAGAAAAAATGATTGAAGTATCTACCGAGCGTCTACGCAGCGCAGCGGGAGGAGCATGGCATATGAGGAGCGAATTTCAAGCGGCTATCGCACAATTAATTGCCGAAAAGGGACTACCCCGCGAAGTGGTCATGGAAACAGTCGCCACGGCACTGCTCGCGGCCTACCGAAAGAGTTTCGGAGGCGGCGAGAATATTCGCATTGAGGTAGATAAGAACGGCGAAGTTCGCGTCTGGGCATCAAAACGAGTCGTTGCCCAGGTCACGGACCCCAACGAGGAAATTTCGCTGGCTGAGGCTCAGCGTCTGATACCCAGAGCTGCTCTGGGCCAGTTCATTGACGTGGATTCGTCGATCATTTTTAATCGTATTCCGACACAGACGGCGAAACAGGTCATCCTACAGCGCATCCGTGAAGCGGAACACGAACATCTTTACGATCAGATAAAACACTGGATGGGCGAGATTCGCTTCGGTATACTCACGCGCAAAGAACCTTCTCGCGGCTGGTCGATAGATTTTGACCTCGACAAGGTTGATACCATAGAAGGCTTAATGCCACCAAGCGAAGAAGTTCCGACTGAACGGTACCGTGTCGGTCAGCGTCTGCGCGTCTACGTGTACGATGTACGCCGCACACAGGGCCGTATGCTACAAATCCTCGTCTCGCGTACCCACCGTGACCTCGTGCGTCGGCTCTTCGAGTCCGAAGTTCCCGAAATTTACGAAGGCACGGTTGAAATCAAAGGTATCGCACGCGAACCAGGGAGCCGCTCCAAAGTCGCCGTTGTAGCGCGACAGGAAGGGTTGGACCCCATTGGCTCGTGTGTGGGTGTGCGCGGTTCACGTATCAATAATATCGTGCATGAACTCAATGACGAGAAAATAGATATCATCCAGTGGAGTGCCGATCCGGCTACCTACGTCTCTAACGCGCTCAGCCCGGTCAAACCATTGAAAGTTGAACTGCGTGAATCGGATCATACCGCGTTAGTCACGGTACAGGAGCGGCAACTCTCGCTCGCCATCGGGAAAGATGGGCAAAATGCGCGACTGGCCGCCAAGCTGACCGGCTGGCGCGTAGATGTCACCAAACCAGGCGAGGGTGAAATCTTCGAAGAGCCGCCGGACAGTGGACGCGAACCCGCCGCAACCTATGCAGCACGTCGAGACCGTGGGGACCGCCGTCACGATCGAGGAGAGCGCGGCGAGCGCGGTGACGGCAATAACCGGCGTTCCGGTGGTCATCGCGGCGGCAATAGGCATCAGACATCATATGGACGTGATGAAGATTAACAGGGAATAGCAGCTTATGGCAAACGTAACTAACCAACAAGCAAAACAACCGAAAAAGCCAAAGCATATTCCCTTACGGACCTGTATCTCTTGTAAAGAGACAAAACCGAAGCGCGAGTTGCTACGCATAGTGCGCACGCCGGATGGTCACATCGTTATGGACGCCACCGGTAAAAAATCTGGGCGCGGTGCTTATCTCTGCGCGAAACGCTCGTGCTGGGAGAACGCGCTCAAGAAGAAGCGCATCGAACACGAATTTGAATTGACCCCATCCGCCGAGGATCGGGCTGCGTTGGAAGCATATATTGCAACCATGCCCGCAGATACGTAGGACGTATGGTCACAAAATATTGCAACACTGTGTATAGTACGCTATACTACAGTATCAGCTATTATCATGGTTCTAAGCTTCCTGGAGTGCCGACAACAAAGGGATTCCGGGAAGTGTCAATATTGACATGTAGCCCCTGGGCTAGATGAAGATTGAACATAAGTAAACGAAACGATGTGTCGTAATATCTCTACTCTTAATAGAAGAGACACAGCCCCTCGTCAACAGGGCCGTTGTGGCGAGCGAATGTTTGCGGAGCAATAGCTATGATCTATTAACCATAGCCTCTACATTTGAGAGCGCAGACTGAACCATGCCTGGCACTGCACCTGCGAGGGACCGTCACCCTTTCTCTATCGCTGCATAGTAATATGCAACGCGATATGCCGAAAGGGAGACAGTCCCTTTTTATGGCTGTGAAGAGAGATTTCCGCTGCCACTTGTGGCACATCATTTGATAGAAGGGAGTCTTCTTCATGACAAATACACCTGAACTTCCAGAAGGAACTGAGCAGGTCAAGCCAACCGCAACGAGAAGCCGAACCGCGGCTCGTCCCAAATCGGATAACGCAAATAACACAGATAAGACAGATAAGACACCAACCGGTAGTCAGAATCTAGAAGGAAGACCTACGACAACAACCGGCCGCCGACGTACCACCACCGCTCCTACCAGCAATACAGAGGGACGTCGCCAAAACAGCACTAATGGAACGGAAGGAGCCACTACTAAAGCACCTTCTATAGGTACAACACGTACCACCTCGCCAACATCAACGCAAAGTTCCAAAGGCACCACAGCTACTACACAACAGAACATTGAAACACCAACCCCCCGACAAAGGATGGAAGGGGCAAACGTTAATCCGGCTTCCCGGCAACGAGTGGAAGGGCCAAATGCTAATCCGGCTTCCCGTCAGGGGGCGAACACCAACCTAACTCCTCGCCAACGCCTGGAAGGGGCAAATGTTAATCCGGCTTCCCGGCAACGCCTGGAAGGGCCAAATGCTAATCCAACTCCCCGACAGCGCCTGGAAGGGGCAAACGCACCCGCACCAACGCAACGCACTGGTGGCAGCTATGGACCATCTCAGCGTTCAGGGACACAACGTTCGCAAAACCCTAACACGGCAGCACGCCCGAATACCCAGGGGGGAACAGGGAATCATTACCAGCCATCTCCAGCGGGCCAACCAAGACAGGGACAGGGGACAGCACGCCCCGGCAATGTTAGTTCCGGTCAATCACGACAGGGTAGTCAGAATCGTTCTACAAATACGCGCCCCGGTTATACGAATGGGAATCATGCTCCGGCAGGACGGCCCGGCCATCGCTCCGGCCCACCGACGCAACGTCCGCCGGAACGACGTACACCGATAGTAAAAGAGAAACCAACGGGGCCAATCTCTATTCCACCACAGATTGTGGTGAAAGACCTCGCGGAACTGTTACGTGCAACACCCAATGAAGTCATCAAAGGTCTCATCAAACATAAAATTTTCGCCAGCATCAACCAGGTTGTTGACTACGATAAGGCCGCGCTGGTCGCGCAAGACATCGGCTTCGAGCCAGAGCAAAGTGTCATGACTACCGCACCGGCGACCACCGGTAACGGCGGTCTCTCGGCAAACGAGGCGATGATGGCCTCACGCAACGAGGAGAACATGGTGGTTATTCCACCGGTCGTCACGATCATGGGGCACGTTGACCACGGCAAAACGTCGCTGCTGGATACCATTCGTAAAACGAAGGTTGCGGCCGGCGAGGCTGGCGGCATCACACAGCACATTGGCGCGTATCAAGTTGAGGTCAACGGCAAGAAAATCACGTTCCTGGATACGCCCGGTCACGAAGCCTTTACCGCTATGCGTGCGCGTGGTGCGCAAGTCACGCATATAGCAGTCATTGTCGTAGCGGCCGACGATGGCGTCATGCCACAGACGCGCGAGGCCATTGACCACGCACAGGCAGCAAAGGTGCCGATTATTATTGCCCTCAACAAGATTGATAAGGCGAACGCTAATCCCGATCACGTCAAGCAGCAGCTTGCGGAAATTGGCATCGTGATCGAAGAATACGGCGGCGATGTTGTCTTAGTACCGGTCTCGGCACGGCGGGGTACTGGTATTGACGAACTGTTGGAGATGATCTTGCTCGTCGCGGAAGTGCAGGACATCCGCGCCAATCCCAATCGTCTCGCCACCGGCACTATTATTGAGGCCCGGCTGGAGAAAAACATCGGCCCAACGGCAACCGTACTGATTCAACAGGGTACGCTCAAAATGGGCGATAACATCGTAGTTGGACACCTGGCCGGTAAAATACGCGCCATGTTTAATGATCGCGGCAAGCGCATTCAGAAAGCACCGCCCAGCACGCCAGTAAGTATTCTCGGCCTGCCAGAAGTGCCAAATGCTGGTGATCATCTCGAAGCGGTTGCCGACGAGCGCACGGCCAAACAAATAGCGGGCAAGGTCGCGGAACAGCGCCGTACTGACACCATGCCGCTCGGTCAGGTCAGCCTCGATACCCTTTATATGCAAATGCAAGAGGGCAAGGTCAAAGAACTCAACATTGTCCTTAAGTGCGATGTGCAGGGGTCTGCTGAGGCCATCAAGAATGCATTGACCAAAGTCGGCGAAGAAAATATCAAGGTACGCCTCATTCACGAGGGTATCGGCAATATCAACGAGACCGATGTTCACCTGGCCTCGGCATCCGAAGCCGTGATCATTGGCTTTGGCGTCAAAGCCGATGGAGCCGCCCAGCGTCAAGCACAGAAAGAGGGCGTTGATATTCGCTACTACAACGTCATCTACAAGCTGACCGATGATATTCAGGCCGCTCTGACAGGCATGTTGGAGCCGACCTATCGTGAAGTCATCGAAGGCCACGCCGAAGTGCTACAAACCTTCAAAGCCGGTAAAACCACCGTTATCGCTGGCTGCCGCGTTACCGACGGCAAACTCTCTCGCTCATCTAGCGCACGTATCACGCGCAACGGTGAGAAAGTCTACGACGGCAAGATTGCCTCTATCCGCCGTGGCAAAGACGACGTGCGTGAGATTGCCAGCGGCTACGAGTGTGGTATCACTCTCGAAGATTTCACCGCTTTCGAAGTCGGCGATATCATTGAGACATTCAATCAGGAACGGGTCAAACCCGGCGCATAAATGCTTCATACCGAATGTTTACGAGATATGCCGGGTGGCACGCCGCCCGGCATATCTCGTAAACATTCGGTATATATAAAAGGACAACTCTATGCCAAATGCATACCGACAGGAAAAATTGGGCGAATTGATCGCGGCTGACCTCAGCGATTTACTGCGCACTCGCGTGAAGGACCCCCGCGTCGGTTTTGCCAGCATCACCCGCGTCGAGGTGAGCGGCGATCTGCGACACGCAAAAATCTTTGTGAGCGTCATGGGCGATAGCGAAGAACAGAAGGAGACGATGAAAGGGCTGAAAAACGCCACAGGCTTCTTGCGCCACGAACTCGCCAGCCGCCTCACATTACGCTTTATGCCAGAACTTGTATTCAAACTTGACCACTCAATCGAAGAAGGTTCCCGCATCCTTGATCTTATTAACAAGGTCGAACGGGAAGATGCGCTGCAAGCACAGGCCGCGCAAGAGACGCAATCAGATGTGTAGGGGTCCGCTTTAGCGCACCCAAACCGCACAAGATCAGATGTGTAGGGGTCCGCTTTAGCGCGCCCTGGCCGACAACGTAGAGGATGAAAGAAGTAGTGACAATACAAACAATCGATCCAACGCTCGTACAACAGGCGATGGCACTCATAAAACCCGCGCAACGTATCGCGCTGATCGCCCACGAGCATCCTGATGGGGATTGCCTCGGCTCGGCACTTGGCCTGGCCCATATCTTACGCCAGACAGGAAAAACCTGTGTGGTAGCATGTGCCGACCCGGCTCCGGGCAATCTCAACTTTCTCCCCGGCATTGGCGAACTCCAACACACGCTGGTCGGTGAGAATTTTGACCTCATCATCGCACTTGATGCCAACGAGCTTATCCGTTTTGGTTCGTTATACGAGCAGCATCGCCCCTACCTCGATTCCGTCCCTATCCTGAACATTGACCATCATCTCGGCGATAGCGGTTGCGGTGCGGTCAATATCATTGACCCAGTTTCATCGGCAACGGCTGAACTGCTGGTACTGTTCCAGCAGCAAGCCGACCTGCCCATGAATCGAGATGCCGCGCTCTGCCTGCTCACCGGTATCATCACCGACACGAGTTCGTTTCAGTTCACCAATACCACTCCACGCACGCTGGAGGTCAGCGCCTATCTCATGCGCCACGGCGTTATCCCCGAAACGATCGTACAACCCATTTACCGCACACGTCCCCTCGCCCAGGAGCGATTCCGGGCGCAGGTGATTACGAACGCAAAAACGTCGCGTGAAGGCCGTATCATCTGGTCGTTCGCCACCAATGCGACACTGGCGGCAACGGGAGCCACGCCGGATATGGACGATAACTCCTCCGGCATGTTGCGCGACATCGAAGGCGTGCAAATAGCCGCCTTCCTGAAAAGCTATGATGATCCCGCTATCACACGCTTGAGCCTACGCAGTGCCGCACCCTATAACGCCGCCGATATCTGCCACGATATCGCCAACGGTGGTGGTCACGCCCGCGCCGCCGGTGCCACCATTCCCTTGCCTTTGCAAGAGGCTATCGCACTGGTAGTGGCCAAACTGGAGCAGGAAATGGATAGCCAGGATCATCAGGCCCAATAAAAACTATTTAATGCGGACATACCAAAACCCGTAGGAGCCGGTTTACCGCGCTCATCGCCGATTTATCGGCAAAGTGAGCAAAATTTGTTTCATCAACAATTGGGGCAAAGGCCGATAAATCGGCGATGAGCGCGGTAAACCGGCTCCTACGGTATTACTTTCAGGCACAATAAATATGATTGACGGAATCTTGAACATCAACAAACCCACTGGCATGACTTCGCATGATGTGGTGGCAAAAGTGCGTAAGCTGCTCAAACAGAAGCACGTCGGCCATGCTGGCACACTCGACCCGGCGGCGAGCGGCGTCTTGCCCATCTGCGTTGGTCAGGGAACTCGCGTGGCCGAATATCTCAGCGAAAGTGGCAAAGCCTATACCGCAGATATGCTCTTCGGCGTCGTTACCGATACCTACGATGCCGAAGGCAGCGTTGTGCGCACAGCCAGCACCGAAAACCTTACCCTTGAGCAGATAGAGCATGTACTTCCTGGCTTTCTCGGTCCACAGATGCAAATGCCGCCGCGCTACTCCGCCATCAAGCTTCAGGGTCAACCCGCCTATAAACGTATGCGGGCGGGTGAGGAAGTCACGCTTGAGCCGCGCCCCATCGTTCTCACACAACTTGCTATACTCGTGTGGCAACCCCCAAAACTCACGCTCGCCATCGAGTGCAGCAAAGGCACGTACATCCGCTCCCTTGCCTACGATCTCGGCGAACGCCTCGGCTGCGGTGCCCATCTCGTTGGCCTCATACGCACCCGTAGCGGCCCTTTCTCGCTCACTGATAGTATCACTCTCGATCAACTCGCCGAAGCTATAGAAAACGGCACTGTTGAGCAACATCTGCATTCTGCCGATAGCGTGCTACAACACTACCCGGCTATTTTGCTCGATGATGTAACTACTGAGCGCGTCTTACACGGCAATGCTTTTCAATATGACATTGAGGCAAAGGCTGGGTTGGCCCGTGTGTATGATGAAAATGGGCGGTTTCTAGCGATTGCGGAATGGGATGCGGAACGGGAAGTGTGGCAGCCAACGAAAGTTTTTGTTGCGATATAACAACGTATCACCAATAAAAAACGGGAACTAAACTTCTGTTAGTACATTATATAAATAAACGAAAGACATCTACATACCCATTGACAATAGAATAAAAATATGGCATACTGAAATTGGTAGGAAATATTGTTTTGTAATCTTTCAAGGTAGTTTTCTTCGTTTTGTAACAGGTTCCATTTATTCTAGTTGGGAAAGGAACCAACAGAAAAATGATGTACCTCCTACTTATTTGTCAGTTAGCTCTCGCGGCAATTCTTTTGCTGGCGGCTACGGGTAAGTTTCTCAACGCAGAGCAGTTTCTAGCTGCACTCCGTTTAAGTCACTTTCCCAGCATACTGGCAACACCTATCGCGATACTCACACCGATAGTCGAGGTGTGTCTGGCGATGGGATTGGTGTTCAGTACCCCACAATCACTCCCACCTATAATGATTGCTACCGTGCCTTTCTGAGCATTTTCACACTGTGGATGCTCACCGTCTCCATTCGCGGATTGCGAGTGAAATGTGGCTGCTTCGGCGCGGGCGAAGCGACTATCGGCTCAGGGACCATCCTGAGAAACGTCCTCTTAATTGCTGTATCCATACTCGGGCTTGTGCTTTCCCTTCATCTGCAAAGTCCACTGCCAGCACCATCGTTCTGGATGGTCATCATTGTTCTCTCACTCGGCATGTGCCTTGTCTTGTTGCGTGCGTTCCAACAAGGCAAAGATGGCCTCGTTTTTTCCACGTCACAACTTGAGCGCATCCAGGCCACTACAAAAGCAAATGCAGAATTGTAAGGATACGTAAAGGTACACCAGCTCTCATCTTCGTTAAGCGTTCGTTAAGCGTTCGTTGATTATAAACCGAGTCACGGGTAAAGCTAAATCAAAGAAGGAGTCAGCATGCCTACCATCTTTTACGTCTCGTATATCGCACTCTGGGTTCTTTTGCTCACCCAAGGCGTTCTTATTTTGCTAATTTACAGGCACTTTTATTTGCTCGCATTTGTATCGCCTTCCTGTGGACCATGTGTAAAAATCTTACCTACCATTCTACAGATGGCTCGTGTCCTCAATCAGATTGAAGTTATCCTCATTACAGACGGAAAACGCGAACGTGCGCTTCAGCTTGTAGAGCAATTTCATCCACCTACATCAATAGTCTGTATTGCTGGTGAAGGAAGTGGTTTAGCACATGCATACCAGGTTCGAGTCTCACCATTTACTTTTCTGATCGGAAAAGATGGGCGTATTCTGGCAAAGAGCCTGTGCGATAGTACTGCACGGCTTCAATACTTACTCGATGCCGCGGGATTAGAACTACCATCTGAACTTCTGGAACCCACACCACAACTGCTGCAAGTCAAAACAAAGTAGATTTCACAGGAGGTTTGCCATGTCAATAATCGAGCGTTCAGGAGAAAAAATTGCACGTTTCACTGATCGGAGAAAATTTCTAAAGCGAGCAGCGATAACTGTCTTTAGCTTTGCAACCGCCTCTGCAATCAGTCTTGACCAAGTACTAACTGTCTTCGCTCGCACTGATTGTAATAATAATAATAGTTACTGTCCATGGAATAGCAAGCATGCTGTTATATGTGACTGTCAATGTGAACCTATCAACGGTAACTATTGCAGTAGTTTTAGTTGGGGGTCGTGTAACGGAGCAAGTTGCTCTGGTAATTGTAAGGCTGATACTTATGCTTGGCCGAATACTAACGGATGTTGGTGTACGTTGGTTTGCCTTGATGGTTGCTACGACAGATATATTAAGTGCTGTGATTGTAACTGTGGGAATGGTAACTTTTGTACATGTTCTCAAATTATCGTCGTAGGTGGTGCTAGATGCTGAGAGGGGAGGTCCCATGTGTTCCAAATGAGTTTCCTGATTCTCTCTCTGCTTTGTGGTATAATTTGCGCCCACGCTCCTTGAGGGATCAACATGGCCATGGGCCTGGGTTTCCTCGGTCGAGGAAAGGCGCGGCGTGTCATTTACCTGAGTGCAATTCATATTATGGGTGCTGCACTTGGTGGTGCCATTGTGGGTGCGGCTCTGGGAGAACTTGGCTCGTTCTTGTCGCTCTCTGCATGGCGTCCAATAATTATTGCCGGTATGGCAGCTTTCGCTTTGTGGCAGCACCTTAGGTCTCATCCGCAAATAACTTCCTGACCTAGGGTGAACCCGCGTCTTGAGGTTTGATGGTGTAGTTCCACTCACCATGAAAAGCATCGCGCACGATGTTGAGGGCCTTGAGCTCAGCGTCGGTGACGGTGAGACCCGTCGGATACGTCTGGCTGTCCTTGAGAGCCGTGACGTGCAATCCTTCCTCGGTGGTCGTATGCGAGATCAACTCAATCACCGTTTCCAGAGACGTGAGCGGTTTGGCACGCCAATTGATGGAAATGAAGGAAAAGAGGCGATGTTCGATCGTGTTCCACTTGCTCGTCGCAGGCGGATAATGCGCAACCGTGATCGTGAGCTGTTCTTCATTGGCCAGGGTCTGCAAAGCCTTCTTCCACAGCTTGTTGCGCACGCCATTACGACCGCCCCCATCAGCCGTGATGAGCAATTCGTGCGCCTGGGGATAGAGCTTTTTGCCACAGTGCTTCCACCACCTTCGGATACTTTCCACCGCAAACTCGGCCGTCTCATGATCGATGCCCACATTCACAAACCCCTGGTTGTGTACGAGGTCATAAATCCCATACGGGATGGCTTTGCCATTGGCTAACGAGCGGTAGTCGTAGACGTTGACCCGCGTCTCGTGCCCTTTGGGCTGCCATTCGTGTCCCTGGTTCTTGAACATTCCCAGTAATTCTTTCTTCTTGCAGTCCACCGAGATCGCTGGCGCGTGCTTCTGCTCAAACTGCTTGCACAGGGCCGTAATATGCCCAAACTGTTGATCGCGGTCGGCATGAGAAGTGCCTTCCATCGTTTTCTTGTCGACTTTAAGCGAAGAGCCCTGCTCGTGCAGCACGTCGGCCAGCGCTGTTCGCTTGATGCGATGTCCCTGCTGGGAGAGCGCCTTGACCAGCTGCGTCAACGAACGCGACGTCCATTTGAGCAGGCTCATCGGCTCCCCTTTGGCAGAGAGCAACTCTTCCAGGTCTGCTTGTAAGGTTGGATCCGTCTCCGTCGCCTTTTTCCTCCCACCCCCAACTTGCCGGATCCTCCCTTGCACTCTGGCACGCTCGCCCGTGAGTTCTTTGACTCCTCGCTGCACCGTTTTCCAATCCGCTCCTGAGGCTTTGGCTACCTGGCTGATGCCTCCAGAGCCTCTCTTGAGTGCTTCTGTTCCCAGAGACAAGCGCCATTGCTGTTCATTCAATTCGATGCGCAGAATCTCATACTGTTGCTGGGTCGTCATTCTTCGATTCTAGCATATTTCCTCGTTGCATGGAAGTTATTTGCGGATGAGCCCTTAGTCGACATCCCCGGACATTAGGGCTTCACCACCAAGTACCACGCAAATGGGCAAAAACGATGGCTGCAATACCTTGCTACTTTCTATGGGGGATGCTATTAGGCTCTGGCGTTGCCACAATAATTCCCTATTCGGCTTTCTTACTCATTCTTGTCACACAGCTTACTTCGGGCGTCGTCCTGGGAAGCGCATCAGGAGCAATCTTTGGGAGTACACGGGCGATTACAGCACTCCTGCCATTGCTGAGCAAGAATGGGGGACTATATCCTGAAAGGTTTTTGTCTGTACTCAGTACGCAGATACGTTGGTTCAATATCTGCTGGATTATTGTGGGAAGCCTCTTATTAGTAGTGACAGGCTTGCACTGAAGGACAGAAAGCGAGAAAGTGATGATAGGTCGTGTGAATCATCGGTCTACCTGTCAGCGCAGGTTGATATGGAATATACAAATGTTACTAGTCATAGCCATAGCAATAGGAATTGCTGGCTGTGCGACAACTACACCTGTTCCCTCTAACACTGTTGGTACCCCAACAGCAATGACCGAAGCAGAGGTTTGGAAAATCTTGGAGCAGCGTCCTTTGCATGTTCCCACTCTGGTCTCTAGCCAACATTGCCCATCAACACGTGCACAAGTGATGCCTTATTTCGGGTTCACATCAGGGCAGGCGTTTGTCTACCCACGATTGGATACTATTCCTTTCGCCAGTGCGCAAAAGTTTGCAAACGGAAATCCTAATAATGGTGGCTGGGGCGGTCAAAAGGAGTTGTGGCTTATTCAACCACCCTATAATGGCCTCGTTTTGATTCGTGGCCACCAGTTGGATGGTTCTAACCCCGTGCAATTCAATGGTGGCATTGATCAGGATGGCAGCATTACATTTCCCCTATTGACAGCATTGCGCCTGGAAGGAAATGCTCCCTCTTCCTGGCCAACGTACACCCGTTTACGGGCTCCTGGTTGCTATATTTATCAAATCGACGGACTCACCTTTAGCGGGTACCTCATTTTCCAAGCGACATTTAGTTAATCTTTCCCTTCTCTCTGAGTGCCAATATCAGGTCGTGTTTGGGAATTAAATGCCACAGGCGACGTAGTATGTAGAGGATGCCTCGTAAGACCTACAATACACATACATACTATTTACGATCTTGAAGGATGAGAACTATGAAACCACATTATTGGCCCTTGAACAGGTATATACTTCTCATCTTCACTATCGCTATGCTCATCACCGGATGCAACATCAGTCCTTCCAGCCCCTCAAATACGTCGATTCAGCCTACCACCACAACACTGGTAGATGACTGGAATATCTTAGAGCAACGCTCTTTCCTTATCCCGCAACTACCACTAAACAAAACTTGCCCTATCACGAATGGGCAGGTTTTGCCTTATACCGGCTTTACATGTGGACATGCCGTAGTTTCTCCAAAGGGTACCGATCTTCCCTTCTACAACGCGACAACGTTGAGCAGGTATCCACCGGCAAATGGAACACCTATTCCTAATGGTGACTGGTTTCATCAAAAAGTGGTATGGTTCATTCAGCCTTGCGCAAGTCCCCGGCTGCTACATCTATCAATTGGATGGACTCGACTTTAGCGGGTACTTCATCACCCAGGTCGTCTTTGGATCTGACTAGAAGGAAACTATGAAACTGCATCATCGTCCTCTGGGCTACTATATACTTCCCATCCTCACTATCACTATGCTCATCACCGGCTGTACCACCGTTACTCCCGGTCCACCAAACACAACAATTCGTCCAACCCCGCCAACCTTAGCTGATGCGTGGAACACTTTAGAACAACGCCTCCTACGTCTTCCAACATTGGCACCCGGCAAATCTTGTCCTACCACAAATGATAATGTCCTCCCATACTTTGGCTTTACTAACGCGAACGCACCCATCATTGCGGGCTATACTGACCTTCCTTTTGTTGCAGTACAGACTCCTGTCGTTGGAACAACATATAATAAAGATTGGTTTTTGCAAAAAGTGCTGTGGATGATTCAAAAACCTTATCAGGGGCCAGTACTTATTCGTGGTCATCAGATTGATGGTCCTCATGCATTGCGCTTCAATGGAGGGCTAGACCAGATGAACGATAACGGTAATGTTTCTGCCACCCCTCTACTTACAGAGTTGCGTTTGCTGGGAAGTGATCAATATGACTCACCTGCTGGCTGGGCAACATATACTCGCCTACAAACGCCCGGCTGCTACATTTATCAAATAGATGGCAGCAACTTTAGCGGGTACTTTATCTTCCAGGCCATTTTTCAACATTAATCATAGAAGATGAAAGTGATAACGAGAATGGGGTACTGGTTGCGCGACGCGCAACCAGTACCCCATTCTCGTTATCACTTTCATCTTCTATTTTCTCCATGAATTGCGTCAAATGGCTAGCTGTGGTACTATAAGCCTGAGAACATTAAGGGTCACCATTACACATGCAATACGAAACAACAGTAGCAGCACACGAGACTATCGCGATTACTATTGGCAATTTTGATGGGGTTCATCGAGGGCACCAGCACCTGATGCACAAACTGGTCGCAATGGCACGCACACTTCATTGTACACCGGTACTGGTTACCTTTTCGCCACACACGCTGGAGGTAGTACGCCCGGATATTGACCTGCAAATTTTGACCACGCTTCCTGAAAAACTGGCGCTGACAAAACGCTATGGCGGCATCGCCGATAGTATCGTCATTCACTTTACGCCAGAGGTTGCGGCGATCAGTGCCGAGGCGTTTATGGATAGCCTGTGTGCCAATTTTGTCGTCAAAGGGATGGTCGTGGGCGAGAATTTTAGCCTGGGGCATAACCGCATGGGCGATGTGGCCTTTCTGGAACGTTACGGTCAGGAACATGGTATTATAATACAACCTGTACCATTGCAAGAGACCGATCAAGGGCGTATCAGTAGTACACGTATACGCGCTCTGGTCGGTGAGGGACAGATTGCCGAGGCGAACGAACTGTTGGGCCATCCGCTCACCTTTTCCGGTATCGTGCAACACGGCGACCAGCGTGGGCGATTGATTGGCTTCCCCACCGCTAACTTGCTACCGGAACCGCACCGGCTGCTACCGGCCAATGGCGTGTATGCCGTTCGTGTTATGATAGGAGAGATGGGAAATATAGCGATACGTGACGTAGACGAGGCGAATCCCGTCTATAACGGTGTAGTCAATATTGGGGTACGCCCTACGTTTAATGGAACAGTACGACTCGTGGAGGTTCACTTGCTCGATATTCAACCCGACCTCTACGATCAGCGTATTACTATTGACTTTATTGCACGTTTGCGCAGTGAGCAACGTTTCGCCGGTATCGAGGCTTTGAAGGCGCAGATAGCAATGGATGTGCAGCAAGGCCGAAAGGTATTAGAATTATAAATTACAGTCCGCCGCTCTTTTTGAACGGATCAATAGAAGACAACGCGAGATAGAGCAGATGGCTCAAGGAGAAGTGCCAAATTGATAGCTCGCCAGAACCCATTGAAAAAATTTAAATCTTTCATGCAGCGCATTTTTGAAGGGCCTTTTACGTTCTTTTTCCCTTCTCCCGTTCAGCCGGCCCAGGTGCGCCGCAAGCTAGAACTCACAATGGAGGATAATCTTGCTCTGCTGGGTGAAGGGCGGCGACTGGCACCCAATGTCTATACCATCTACCTCAGCAGCAGCGACTACCAGCAGTTTTCGCAGAATTTCTCAATTCATGTTCCCGACTGGCAAAATCATCTCGTTGAGGTGGCACTCCAGCGAAATTATACGCTCAGAACGCGACCAATCATGCAGCTAAGAGAAGACGCGGATCTGCGCATAGGAAGAATACGTATTGAGGCAGCACTTGCGGACAAACAACACCTCAATGCAGCAGCCAGTGCCATCGCCGGTCCCAGTGCGAGTGGCGTTGGCCCGATGCCAACACAGGCGATTAGCCCCGACCAGCTGGCACAATTGCGGGCGCAATTAGCAGGGGCGCAACAATCCGGTCAATCCGGTGTACACAGTCTTGACAACTTTCCGCCTGGCCAGCCGGGAACTCCAATGCAGAATTATAACAGCGGCCCGGACTACTCAGGCTTTCCAGGCTACTCACCGTCTTCTTCTCTACCGCCAATTCCATCACAACCTCTGCAATCGGGCGTCCATATGCCACAGGCTGCATTGAGCATACGCCTGCCACAGGCGGGTGAGCAGACATATCGCATTGAGAAACCGGTAATCAAGATTGGGCGTCAACTCAATAATGATATTATCGTTGAGGATAAGCGCGTCTCACGCTATCACGCCCAGATCAAATACCAGCCCGATGGACAATTCGCCATTTTTGATCTTGGCAGCACAAATGGCATTACAATCAATGGGACACCGAACCTGCGCCATCATATCCTGCGCAATGGTGACTGCTTTACCATAGGCAGTTACGATTTCTACTTTCAGAGACTGTGAGATCTTCGCTCTATGCCATTACAGCTTGACATCTTTCTGCTAATATTACGTCTATTATTCATTATCTTGCTCTATCTCTTCCTGATGCAGGTTGTCATCGTCATTACAAGGGATTTACGCAAAAGTTCAACCGCCAGCGCGAATGCCGCCGACAAAGGCCCACGAGCACTCGGTCATCTGGTGGTCGTTGACAGTGGACCCAGCACCATTCTGCCAGGCACACGCTTTGACCTTCGCCCACAGACAACCATTGGGCGCGGACCAACCAATACCATTCAACTGACGGATAACTCCATTTCCTCTGAACATACACACATCTGGAACCGCAAAGGTGTCTGGTACGTGCAGGATGCGGGCAGCACCAATGGGACATGGGTCAATAACCAGCCCGCGATGGATGCCCTTCCGGCAAAGGTTGGCGATATTGTCCAGGTTGGCTATATCAGCTTCAAGCTGACGCAATAAGGCCAGAAGATAGAGGGTAACGAGGTTACAACGCTATGGCAAACAAGGCAATTAAAGCCAATAAAGCTAATAAGGCTGATGCTTATCGGTATTCTGGTATAGCCAGTCGCTTCAACATGCGTAATTACCGTTGGCGAGAATTCTCACTTTTTATTATTCCTTTTCTGCTTATCTTACTGGCAATGATCCAACTGTTACTGGCAAACCAGGACCCACATTCATCATTTAGCACAAAAAGTCTGCCGACGATCCATGATTTGATTCCCGCGCTTGGTCTTATTGGAACATTATTGATGGTGAATATCTTGCTTAGTTTCACCTTTCCCAAAGCCGATCAGATGCTTCTACCTCTCGTGGGTCTGCTTAGTGGCCTCGGTATGTTAATGGCAACACGGCTCGGGCCAAATATTGGCGTGCCAGATTTAGGGAGTCGCCAACTTGTCTGGGTGCTGATCGGCATAGTTGCCTGTATGCTTATCCTGTTTGGCCTGCGCAATATGGGCTGGCTACGACGCTATAAATACACCTGGGCTTTTCTCGGTATCTTACTTGTGGCACTAACCCTTATCAACGCCTTGCGCACAAAAAATCTTGACAGCCCGTCACACGACCAGTTGAACTTTGGGCCATTGAACCTGCAACCATCGGAACTGCTGAAGATTTTTCTGGTCATCTTCTTCGCTGCCTATCTTAGCGAGAACTTTGATATCCTCTCGGAAGGCAGCCTGCGCATCTGGCGGTTCCGCTTGCCGCCATTAGCACAGCTTGGTCCGCTTGCCCTTATGCTCGCCCTCGCCCTCATACTCTTCCTCGGCATTCGCGAACTTGGCCTCGCGTTGCTTATCTATGGTATCTTCCTCTGTATGATTTACCTGGGTACGCAAAAGATTTCCTATGTCGTAGTCAGCTTACTCGTCTTCGCTGCACTTGGCTACATTGGCTATAAGCTTTTTGGTTATGTGCAATTACGTTTCCAGGCTGTAACTTTCGATGTCGTCAACTGGCAAAACTGGAGTCAAGCTCAAACCAACTTCGCGGAAAACCAGGGGCTGCAAATTGTGCAGGGTCTCATCGCTCTCTCAAGCGGGGGTATTCTTGGCACCGGTCTGGGCCTGGGACATCCCGCTTACGTTCCTGTGATAGACTCGGACATGGTCTTCGTCGCCTTTGGCGAAGAACTGGGCTTAGCCGGTCTCTTCGCCATCCTCGGCTTCTACCTGTTGCTCATCTATCGCGGCTATCGCATCGCAATCGAGACCCGCGATCCCTTTAATCAACTGCTGGCCGCCGGTCTCACCTCCATTTTCGCCATCCAGACATTTATCATCGCGGCGGCAAATATGAAGTTCTTGCCTTTGACAGGTATTCCACTCCCTTTCCTCAGCTACGGAGGAAGTTCCGTGATTGCCAACTATATGATCATTGGTATCTTGTTGCGTATCTCGCACAATACAGCGCAGGAACGAGAAGGAGGGTAATAGGATGAGGGCCACAAGAGACACTATGCTATCATTTGGACGCCATCGCACCATTGATATCGTAAAGTAGACTTGTACCTTTATAGGAGAACATGCTATACTGACTTTACGGATAACAGAAAGTTTTCTAGAATAACAGGTACAGGCAATGGGGCAATATCAGCAATGGCTGCATTATCGTGACGTTGACCGGCTCCTCCATGTTCAATTGGATGAGCTAGAAGAGGAACTTGCCCAATTACGGAATCGCGAGCAACTCTTACAAAACGCCATGCGGCCTCTGCAGTTCATACACACCCAGGAGCAACATCCTGTGGAAGAGACAACATTGCTTCTCCAGGCCGATAACGAGATACTGCACGCACTGGCAATTGGCTTAAACGGTCATACAAACCACGCGGCGCAAGCAGAGCAGGCGAACCAGATAGAGCATACAGAGCATACTTCAGCGCGCAATGGTGCAGCAGAAAGTGTCCCCATTCAGCCTTCCCAGCCAGACGAACCGATAAATGCTATCTCGCAAGCACTTTTTGCCCAGAGCAGTTTAACGCCAGCAGAGGAGCAGTACGCCACCGACCCTGTTGCCACCCCTAATTCATTCCAACCGCCCCATAATAGTAATATGACGTTGCCGTCTATCCCTCACAGCCCGCACTCCGAACCGGTACTCCTACCTGAAGATATGGATGCATTTATTGACGGACATACGCCGACGGAGCCACGCGTGGAACTACCCGACTGGTTGCGCAATGCCGCCCTTCACAACGCGAACGGGCCTATTGATCAGGAAAGTGTGCGCACCAACCGGCTCATTCAACGCTGGATCGAGCGTTGGGGAAGACATCCTGGCACGCAAGAACTCTCCGAAGAGGATACCCCATTATGAAAGAGCAATCACAACAACTCTCCTTCGATCAACTGAATCACTTCTTCGCACAGCTTAACCCCCTTGATGTGGAGCAATTTTATACGGCGTATTCGCTCTGGAGTACGCAGCAACGAATACAGACACTACAAGCCCAGATAGACGATATCCACCGCGACATTGCCGAAAACATAGAGCGACTGGAACAGGTTCATCCTTCTGCTCTTGCCCTTGCCACTTTAGCACGTCTTCAGGCCAACGGCGTCTCCGATATCGCTATTCTGGATCGTATGCTGGAACGTGGCGAGGAGTGGCTCGACCGCACCATGCAACGTCTCGATTATTGCGAAAAGATTGATTTCATCACTGGCGGCTATACGAAATGGTGCGAACACGCATTAGAAGGAGCTTACGACTGGATCGACTCTATGCAAGAGCAAGAGGCAGCGAACTCATCCCTCGTAGAGCCAACCTTCTCCGAAATAAGGAAGCATAGCGGGTCTATTGAACAAAATGAAACAGTCGAGAACGGCGAACCGGCCAATTCATTGATGGAAGAACTCCTCCTCCAAAAACTGATGAGTGACGACACTGAGGAGGCCGAAAAGGCAGAGGATACGGTAAATATTCAGAATGCTGTGAATGCTGTGAATGAAGCATCTATGCTGGATACAACACTCAAAATACGTGCGATCTCGCATCCGGCTCCCGCGGAAACATCGTCCGCTGGCGACAACACCCAACTAGTGCCATCCGAACACCACGCACTACCAACCGAACAAGAAAGCCAGCCGGAAGATGTTGAGTCTACACCTATCCTCACAGAGACGCGCATCTGGCAACAAGAAAGCCAGCCTGAAAGCGTAGAAGCCACACCCGTCCTTGCAGAAACACACAGCGAGCGTACAGAAGTAACAATGATGTCTGTTGATGAGTCTCAGGCTGCACCCGCATCCGGCACAAGCTATAGCACCGATCAGATGGAGACGCCGGACTGGAGTGCGGCATTGGAGCAAGGGAACACTACACAAACGGGGCATAGAAACGTCTCAGTCAAGCGCAAAAAAGGCTTCTGGCGCACATTGCTCGCTATCCTGTTTCATATTTAATGTTGCGTGGGCATATCGGAAATATCCTGCTTGGTCGGCATACCGGGCATGGGTATAATCGGAGGGGGCTGCATGGCCTGCATATCCTGTACTTCCTGCGCTGGCGGTTCGCTCTGCACTTCTTGCACTACCTGTGGCGTTTGAACGACGCTATGCTGATTGATTAGCGACTCTAATTCACCAATACGCCCACGCAAACGTCGCATTTCACGCCAATCCTGCCAGGCCGAGGCGGCTGATACGAGATAGAGCAGCACGGCTCCCAGTACGAAAGCGAGCAGGAGCACCAGCCCCAATGGAAGATCGGGGGACTGCCAGCCAAAAAGTGATATCTCGACTTGTGTCGTAAAGTTCTCGAATGCGGCCACTGCTAAAACACCACTGAATATAAGAAATAGTATGATGACGATGTAAAGCATCGAAGTCCTCCTCGAACTCGCATACGTTGCGATTATGATCAAGCATCACAAAACGTACTAACTCTGTCCATCGTGGGTGCCTGTCTCTGAATGCTCACAGTATATTAAACGCGGCGCGATATTGCAAATTGACGGGACAAACTAAAAGCCGTATACTAGACAGGGTTATTCAACACCCAGCTAGAGGTACAACGTGCTATTTCACGATTACGAAAAAGAAAATCCTGTACATAGTCCAGTACGAACACAATACTTGCAGATAAAAGGGCAAAACCCCGATGCCATCCTCTTCTTTCGCATGGGCGATTTTTATGAGATGTTCGACGACGATGCCGAAATTGTGGCCCGCGAACTCGAAATCGCCCTCACCCGGCGCGACTTTGGGCGCGGCGAAAAATCACCCATGGCCGGTATCCCACATCACGCCGCCGATGGCTATATCGCTCGCCTTGTCAGCAAAGGCTACCGCGTCGCCGTCTGCGAACAGACCAGCGATCCGGCCCTGTCAAAAGGGCTGGTTGACCGCGAAGTGATTCGTATCGTCACCCCTGGCACCGTGATTGACCCCACTATGCTTGCCGCCAAACGCAACAACTTCCTGGCCGGTGTGATCACCGGGCGCGATGCTGTCGGTATCGCCTATGTGGATATCACTACCGGCGAATTCGCCGTCACCCAATTTAGCACGCCTGAACCAGAACTCGCGCTTCAACAGGAGATTGCTCGCGTCGGCCCGGCGGAAGTTCTAATCGCGGCCAACTACAGTCGCCTGGGCAGCCGCAAACGCCGCTGGCTGGCAACCGTGATGAATGAAAAGCAAGTCACCAAAGTTGGCAGTAACGGCAATGCCAACGCAGAAGTACCCGAACTGCGAGGAGGACGACGAGGACGATATTGCCCCCCTGACAAAACTCTTAACGGGAGTCGCCGGACATGTCACACCCTACGATGCACGCTACTTCGCCGAGGACGATGCGCGTCACCGCCTGCTCACCCATTTTGACATGGCCTCGCTGGAAGGTTTCGGCTGCGCACATCTGCCCCTTGCCATTCGCGCCGCCGGTGCGGTACTGGCCTATTTACAGGAGACGCAAAAAGGACTCTTACGCCAGCTTACCGCACTCGAAACCTACTCGACCAGTGGCTTTATGACGCTGGACACCTATACACGGCGCAACCTGGAGCTCTTCGAGAGCGGACGCAGTGGCTCCGTCAAAGGTTCGCTGCTGTGGGTTCTCGACAAGACACGCAGTCCAATGGGCGGACGCTTGATGCGACGCTGGATCAGCCAACCACTGCTCGATCTCGGCACTTACAACAACGGCAGCAGGTCATTAGCGAACTGCTCGGCGATACGCTCTTGCAGGCACGCCTGGCGGAGGCACTGAAAAAGACCGGCGATATCGAACGCCTCATCAATCGCGTGCGCCAGCGTATTGCCACGCCTCGCGACCTCGTATCACTGGCACACGGTTTACGCGCCGCCGCCGCAGTACGCGACGTGGGGCAACGCTCAACGTTGCCCGCTCCAACGCAAACGATGAACCGGCACTTCTGCGTATTATGCATCAACTTGCCGACAACGCCGACATCATTCAACTCATTGAAAGTGCTATCGTTGACGAGCCACCGCTCAGCACAACCGAAGGCGGCGTTATTCGCCCCGGCTTCAGCAAGGAACTCGATCAGATAAAGCAAGCCTCGCATGGTGGGCGACAGTGGATTACCGACATGGAGCAGCGCGAACGACGACGCACCGGCATTCCAAACCTCAAAGTCGGCAACAACAAGGTTTTTGGCTACTTCATCGAGGTCTCCAACTCGAACCTCAATCGTGTGCCGAAAGATTATATCCGCAAACAAACGCTTTCCACCGGCGAACGCTACATCACGCCCGACCTGAAAGAGTATGAGACGCTGATACTCAATGCTCAGGAGCGCATCAGCAAGTTGGAGACCGAGCTATTCACGCAACTACGGGCTGATATCGCCATTCACGCCGCCGACCAGATTTTGACCACCGCTCGCGCCCTGGCAGAGATTGATGTCTATCTGAGCCTTGCCGAGGTCGCCAGCCGGAATAACTATTGCCGACCACAACTTCACGAAGAGGAGACCATTCATATCGTCGCCGGTCGCCACCCCGTTGTCGAGCAGGCCCAGGCGGAGACGCCGTTCATTCCCAATGACACCAATCTCTCCAACCACGAGGCGCAAATTGATATCATCACCGGCCCCAATATGGCTGGTAAATCCACTTACCTGCGGCAGGTCGCACTGATCGTCTTGATGGCGCAAATCGGCAGCTACGTGCCAGCCGAAGCAGCGACCATAGGGCTGGTTGATCGCATCTTCACACGCATCGGTGCGCAAGACGACCTGGCAACAGGCCAGAGTACCTTTATGGTCGAGATGGTGGAGACCGCCAATATCCTGCACCATGCCACGCCGCGTAGTCTTGTCATCCTGGACGAAATCGGGCGCGGCACCAGCACCTACGATGGTCTCGCCATCGCCCGTGCCATCGTCGAATACCTGCACAACAACAGACGCAGCGGTGCTCGCACGCTCTTCGCCACCCACTATCACGAACTGGTCGAGGTCGCGCAACTATTGCCACGCATCCGTTGCCTGAACGTCGCCGTTACCGAAGAGGGCAACAAAGTCGTCTTCCTGCGCAAAATCGTTCCCGGCGGTGCCGACCGCAGCTATGGCGTACACGTCGCCCAACTGGCCGGCATCCCCCGTCCCGTCATTCACCGCGCCGAAGAAATCCTGCAAGAGTTAGAACACAAAGGCGACGCCAAAGCCCGCCGTAAAGCCATGCAAGACCTCACTATGCCCGCCTCCTGGCAAATGACCCTCTTCGCCTCCGAACCCCATCCTCTCATTGAAGAGATAAAGGGTCTGGCGATTGACGAACTGACGCCAATCGAGGCAATCAGCAAGCTATATGAATTGCAACAGAGAGCAAGGAAAAACGAGTAGGAACTTTTTGAGATGCTACCAATCACCCTGGCGGAACTTGCGAGGAAAGCGGCATCAATGAAGCCACGTTAGCCCGCATTAGAAATGGCAAAGCGACTAGACGCAGTACGCTCAATAGGTTACTGCTCGCTCTCAAAGGTGTATGAAAAGCCGCTTAACACCCGCAATGTCACAGGCGTCAATGTGCAGGTGAAGCAGAGGATCGTCTGAGAAGAGACAAAACAGCAGAGAGAAGAATTTATCTCATAGCTCGGCGGTGTGGATATGAGACTGGAAACCACAACACACCGTCGTCGGACAACTACCGTTTTAACTATAGCACATAGCTCACAGAAAATGACTGTGTGAAAAGGGGTATGCACAGTGCTACCCCCTTTGTGAGAGGTATATTTTGAGCAACGAGCAAAGGCTGGGGGGCTGGGGGGTGCGTTTCATTTTTTTGCACAGCCCATTTCTAAATCCACCGGAGAAGGAGGCCGTCGGAGAAAGGGCTTCCGCCAGGAATAGCCAGAAGCAGGACGACAAGCAGGCATCTCAGTGCTGACCCGACTCATCGTCGCGGGAGCACCAGGGACAGGCGGTTGGGAGAGCCGATGCAGACGCACGCCCACGAGAGCGAGCGTCCAGCACGCCTGCTTGAGCTGGTGGTGGCTCCGCTCGTGCCGTTGTTGGCTGCGAGCGCTGCGTCGCTGGGCCACGGCTTGCTGCCACGTCTCATGCCAGCGCCGATTGCAGACGGCGTTGCGCAGCACCAGCATCGGATTGACGTTGTGCCGCTCCCAGCGCATCCCGGCACCTTTGAGACGGGCTTCGACGACCAGCTTGTTGGCACTTTCCACACTCCCCGACCAAGGGCCAACCTGCTGCCTGATAGCTGGGGTACTGCATGTGCGTCTCCCGCTTCTGCAAATAGGCCAGTTTCTCCTGCATGGTGGGACTGGGATAGCGAACAGCCAACCAGGCCAGGTGTTTGAGCACGCGCTCTGGTCCCTGGTGTTTGAGCCGGTGCAGCACTCCCTCGAGCCAGCGAGCGGGCAATCTCCCTCCTGCTGCCTCTACGGCCTGCCCGATCTCGTTGAGAGACTCGGCGGCATGGGCAAAGTCCAGAATGCGCAGGGCATCCGCACGGTGGTAATCCACCAGCCCTTGCAGCCACTCCGCACCATCTTGCACCGCACACACCTCTGCTGCCCGTTCCAGCCCGCGCCGATGCGTTTCGACAAGCGTGGCTTGCTCAAAGCTCGCGGCATCAGCCAGGCGCGAGCAGTACGAAAGATGCTGCGTGCAGACCTCCCCACGCTTATTGCGCGTCACCTCCCCCAGGGCCAGCGTCTTGACTTCCGCCCATTCGCCGCCGACCAGATGCACCATCGCGCCATCCCCACTCATCGCTTGCTTGTCCGCTCCCGCAGGTGCCTGGGGGGTCTCCTGCTTGAGTCGCTCCACCTCCGCCTCATCCACTGCCAGTGCGGCCCTCCCTGTCGTCAGGGTCATCGGGCACGCGGTCGCCTTGCTCACCCGCACACCCAGAATGTCCTCCAGCACCTCCCGTGCTGGCTCGTAGGGCATCCAGGCCGACAGCCGCACCAGGATTTCCTCCCCACGTGGCGTCAACCCCGCACTGCTGAGTCCTAACTGCTCATCCAGGGGGAAAAAAGCCGACCCCACAGGTCGGGCAGGTGCCATACGTGCGCGTCAACTTGACCGCTTCCCCTCCCGTCGTTTGCAGGTAGCGCGTCTGTTTCCCTCGCGCCGACAATGGCTTGCCACACGTCGCACAGGTCGGACGCTCTGCCTGCGGGATCTTGCTCCACTCCTCGCTCTCGCCCATCTGAACCACCTCTTGCAGGACCTGCGCCCGCAGGTGATTCATCCGTTCATCTACCACCGCTTCGATCTCGGCCCACGTCGCTTGCGGGTGCTCTTGTCTCCATTGGGTGAGCCCCAGGACATCGCGCAATCCTGCGCTCACTTGTTGGATCTGTTCACTGCGCTCTCGTTTGTTCTTCTTGGCTTTCATGCTCGCCTCTCTCCTGGATTTTTTCCTGTATTTTACCACCTCCTGCGTGCAAAAAAATGAGACGCACCCAGGCTGGGAACATGACTTGGCACACCGCTTCCCATCTGGTATACTTCTCCTAGCCTTGTAAATTGCGCTCGTCGTCGCAATCCACCATCTGCTGTACTCCTGAAGGGAGAATGAATGCGAGACGACATGTGGTGAAGAGCAGAAAGACGTCGCGGAGATCATCTGAACTGATCTCGGTTGGGGAAAGAAGAAGGGACTCTCCTTATGGTCGTCGTTGACAAGAAATTCGGCAAATATGTTCACCCTGAAGTCGAACGGAAATTCTTCTTAGCCACCATTCCACCTGATACCATTTTCCATGCAGCTATTACAGACCACTATATTCCCAATACCACCCTCCGTTTACGGAGAATGCAGACGGAGCACGAAGTCACGTTTAAGCTTGCACAAAAATTACGCGTTCATCCTCACGAGACGCGGGTGATTTTCCATACGAATTTTTACCTCTCGGAAGCTGAGTATATTTTCTTAGCTTCTACTCTGCCCTCTCATCGACTGGAAAAAAGACGGTTCAGGTTCCATGGAGGAACGATTCCCATGGCTATTGACCAATTTCAAGGACCACTCGAAGGCTTAGTGATTGCAGAAGTGGATTTTGGCCCGAACGGTGATCCTTCCTCTCTCCCCATACCCTCTTTTGCGCTTGCAGAAGTGACAGATGATGAGCGTTTTACCGGAGCGCGTTTAGCTTTGACAACCCGTCCACAAGTAAAAACACTTCTTGATGAGTTCAACGTGAAGTGATCCCACGGCAGCGGGTTCGAGCAATGCTATCCGCCAGCCATCTGATAATTTCCAAGCACAAGAATAAGAGAGGGAAGCGTGCTCTCCCCACCCGAATTTCCACCTATGGAGAGCAACAAACCGCCTCTGGAGAGACTTCTCCGGTAGTCAATGGTTGTGCTGCTCATGATTTAGGGCAAGTACTCACACACGTGATGGCAAAAGCGGCTCACATTTCAGGTCATTTACCAACACCCCTTTCCTGTGCTATGCTCATTTTCAGTGGTCACATGAGGATTTTCTCAAGCAGCCTGCGCCGTGAACGAAATGGTAACGGAAACTTTGTTTTGTGCAATCGCGATATTTGCCAGATTTGGCGGCTGAATGCCGAAGTCGGTCATGTAAATGGTGCTGGTTGCCGTTCCCGTGATCGTCTTGCCCACAACTTTACCTTGTACGTCAAAGGCCTCTTTGTTGGTTTTGCCGTGCATCGTCAGGTTGCCGATCAACTGAAAATGAACCGTTTGCCCGTCTGTATAGCTCGTGGGTAAATTTTGCGTGCTGACCGAGACGAACGTCGCGTAGGGATAGGTGTCGGTCTGCAGAGCGTTTTGTCGTACATATTCATCGCGGCGCGACGCATCCGTTTGCAATGTCCTCAGGTCAACTGTTATATTCATGGCAGCGACAAGTGGCGATGCTCCGGTTCGTATTTTGAAACTGCCCTGCACAGAGTGCGTTGTACCGATTGCATCATTATTCGGTTTATTCTGGAAGATCAGGTTTTCGTATACGCTATAGGAGGCCATCGTCTGAGCAGGCACAATTTGAAATGTCTGCAACCCCGTTGATGGAATAGGCGTTTTAGTTACTGTAATAGCCCCTGCCGCGGTATGTGGTTGACTGACGGCACTGGCAAAGTGGGATGAGTACATCATCATGCCAGCAACAATAATGATGAGGGCAAGGCCAATTCCACTCAGCCAGATATAGCGTTTTTTCATGTTTTTTCCTTTTTTTATGCTTTCTCGTTCTTTCATGTTTTCTCCTTCAATGCCGTTAATACATCTTGCTATCGCCTCGTTTGCTCTTATGAAGCCTGATGGGCAAGTTCGTTGGTTGGTTACAGTCAGTTATAAAGAATGTACTATGGGAAGCGCAAGCGGATTCAATCTCTTTGATCCGGCAGCGAAGTCATGCTTCCCACTTCCTCTTCTTTGTCATCGAGCAACATATCGGATACCAGAGGCAACGTGAGAGTCACCGTCGTACCCTGATCAGGGAGGCTAGAAAGGGAGAGCCGACCACCATGGGCAACCGCGATACCGCGTGCAATGGAAAGTCCGAGGCCAGTACCTCCTGCCTCACGCGAACGGGCTTTGTCTACCCGGTAGAAGCGTTCGCCGAGGTGCGGCAAATGTTCGGCGGCGATGCCGATGCCGGTGTCACGCACCTCCAGTAGAGCCTGTTTATCTTGCACCCATGTGCGCACGGTGACATGACCTCCTTGCCGGTTATATTTGACAGCGTTGTCGAGCAGCCCCAGTACGGTCTGTTCCAACTGCATAGGGTCTCCGATCACATAGAGATCGGCAGATTGCTCCACCTGCACCGTGATATCTCGCTGCTCAGCGAGAGCCTGCACTCGTTGGACTGCTTCCTGGGCCAGTTTCGTCAGGTCTATCACTTCGTGTTCTTGATGGGCGGTACCGGTATCCAGACGAGCCAGCGTCAACAAGTTGGTGGCAATATTTGCCATGTGGTGTGCTTCGGCGACTATATCCTCTAACAGTGCCGCGTCTTCTGTCTCCATATGCTGGCGACCGCGCAGGAGTACTTCGGCATCCGCACGCAGTAGTGTGAGAGGCGTACGCAATTCATGCGAAGCATCAGCAATAAAGCGTTGCTGGTTGGCCCAGGCGATTCGTGCCGGTACCAGCGCACGGTTCGATAGGAACAACCCGCCCAGTCCCGCCCCGAATAATGCCACTCCCCCGATACTCAGAAGAAGCGTGAGCAGCAACGACAGCGCGGATTCTTGTGCCTGGACAATTTCGCCAATTACCACCACGCCCGCATTACCGTTCCCTGTCGAGTTGGGGATCACCACCGCGTAGCGATAAATCTGTCCAATCGAGCCTCCTGCATTGACTATATCACTGGCTGGCTGGCCTGACTGCAAGGCAGCATTCGCCACAGCATTCGATAGAAAAGCAGATGGCAATCCTGCGGTGCTTTCATTTGACAGCAGGGAGCCGTTCTGATCAAAGCACACAACTAGTTCAGACATTGGGAAGCCCTGGCCGGGAGGGAAGCCAGGCTGTCCTGAAAAGTTCAGCGGGCAAGCTTGATCAAGCGCACCATTGAGCCATTCATTCTTGTGCCCTTGAGCATGGAAGGCAGCATCATTCTGAACAGGAGCCAGGAGGAAGAATTGTGTTCCCAGATAAAGACCTACACCAAACAGAATCAAGGCCGCCCCCAGGACTCCACAGTACCAGAGCGTCAAGCGAATGCGTAGTCCCTGAAAGAGTGCCCCGCCCGGTTCCTGGGCCTGATAGCCCCTTCCGAAGTGCCAAAGCCACCGGAGGAATCCACTCTTGTTCATGCTGCCATCTCCTTCTTACCCTCTCACGCTTCGATCTTGTAGCCCACGCCGCGGACTGTCTTGATGACTGGCCGTGAGAAGCCCTGATCGATTTTGTCGCGCAAGTAATGAATGTAGATATCCACAACATTAGAAAGGGCCTCCAGATCATAACGCCAGACCGCATCAATAATCTGCGTTCGCGAAAGAACTTGACCGGGATGACGCATCAGGTACTCCAACAAGGCAAACTCTTTGGCTGTCAATTCTATGACGCGCCCGGCACGACGTGCTTCGTGTCGCACCAGATCAAGCGTGACATCACCCACGGTGAGCTGGAGTGTCTCGTCAAAGCGGCGGTCGCGCCGCCGCAGTAGCGCATTGATGCGTGCCAGCAATTCTTCCATCGCGAATGGTTTGGTCAGGTAGTCGTCGGCTCCCACATTGAGACCTGCCACGCGGTCTTCAATCGCTCCACGCGCCGTGAGCATCAGCACCGGAGACATAATGCGATCGGCACGCATCTGACGGCAGATCGCGATGCCATCCATACCAGGCAACATCACATCAAGAATCACCACATCGTAAGTGTCGCTCAAAGCCAGATCCAGGCCAGTATGTCCATCGTGCGCAAGATCAACGGTGTGACGCTCTTCCAACAGGACGCGACGTAGCAGGTGCGCCAGACGCTGCTCATCCTCGACAACTAGAATATGCATAACTCTCTTCTCTCTTCTTAACCAGGATACTGCCGGATTCCAGTCGGCCCATTTTTTCTCCCTTCTATTCTATGAAAGCTGACAATACTCTGGAAAGAGGGAGTAAAAGGTGAGTACCAGGCTTCCTATGTCTATACAGAAGAATAGCACCGCTTCATTGAAGCAATATTGGAAAAAGATGTGAAAATTCTCATGGTACAATCAGAAGAGGCTGTTGCCCTGGCTGTGCAAAAAATGAAAGATTGAAACAAACATGAGAAAATCCTCATTTTCTTCCAATATTGCTCCCATTAATGCTTGCTACGCTAGAGAACGTGAGGCGATTGCCTTATGTTCATGACAGTTACACGCTGTTCATGCATCGTTTGTTTTGAAAGGACATATTGTGATAGCAATAACAGAATTTCGCACTACAGAGACGGCTGATCTACCTGTTCAAGATCAATCCGACGAACTGAACACACAGACCTCGAACAGGTATCAGACCCCGAACCAGTCACACTTGCCCGGACAGATGCTGCGGTTTGGGCTGGTTGGAAGCCTAAATACGCTCGTAGATTTGTTGATCTTAAATGGATTGTTGTGGCTCTTTCCTACTACCAGTACACTTACGCTTCTTATGTATAACGTGCTGGCCTATAGCCTGGGTGCCATCAACAGCTTTCTTTTGAATAAGTACTGGACTTTTGGGTACCGGCAAAGAACGACCTGGAGAGAACTTGTGCGTTTCGCACTGACTACGCTGGGTGGTATCGGGTGGAGCAGTACCATCCTCTGGCTTGCCAGTAGTGTTCTCCATCCTGTTCTGGTCAATCCAATCGTGTGGGCGAATGTTTCAAAGGTGCTTGCCATCGCCGGTACAGCACTCATCTCCTACCTGGGAATGCGTCTCTGGGTCTTTGTTCACTGCTCACAGAAGAGCGATACCGTGACAGGTTCTTTTTTTCAAACAGACAATGAAGCAATTACCCGGCGTAAATCTGATATAGACAACATATACGCAGACCAACATTTCCATGATTCCGAAAAGGCTTTGCTCATGACGCAAAGCCTTTCGGTTGTTTTACCAGTCTACAACGAAGAATCCGTTATTGCCGCTACGATTGAAGATGTGCTAAACGCTCTGCCACATTGGGTGCGGGACTACGAGGTCATTCTGGTGAATGATGGCAGCAGTGATCGGACCGGCGATATACTCGCCGCCATTGCCAGTAGCACGCCACAGGTGCGGGTCATCACGCATGAACGGAACCAGGGCTATGGTGCCGCGCTGGCGGATGGCTTTACCGCCGCTAGCGGCGAACTGGCGTTCTTCATGGATGCCGATGGGCAATTCGACATTCATGATCTGCCCCGCCTGCTTACTTTCATTAATGAATACGACGCGGTGATTGGCTATCGCGTACACCGGCAAGATACCTGGATGCGCAAGCTCAACGCCTGGGGATGGAAAACGCTGATCGGAATCGTGCTGGATGTCCATGTGCGAGATATTGACTGCGCCTTCAAACTCCTGCACACCGATTTCATTCATCACTATGCGCCTGAGACACAGGGAGCCATGATCAATGCCGAAATGCTCTACAAACTGACCCATGCCGGGTACACCTATCGAGAAGTGGCAGTGCGCCATCGCCCGCGTCACGGAGGAAAGGCTACGGGTGCAAATTTCCGCGTCATCGCACGCGCTTTTCGTGAATTGTTCATCTACGCTCGCAAGTGGCGAGGCGAGAATTCTGCCCGCGTCGCGCACGCACAAGTTTCTCATTGATATCGCCTGCACACGCAAAGGAATAGCAGAATACATTCCAGAAGGGAAATACATTACTCATGATTGATACCTCTTTTATAGCACCGGATATACGGTCGGAGAAGTTGACTGTCCAGACAGTGAAAGGCTGGCCGCGTTTACTGCAACCAGTGGCACTCGGCGTTGTCATGCTCATCTCGCTCTTCATGAATTTTTATCAATTGGGACAAAACGGATTCGGCAACCTCTATTACGCCAGCGCGATCAGAAGTATGTTGGATAACTGGCAAAACTTCTTTTTCGTCGCTTTCGATCCAGGTGGGTTCGTAAGTATTGATAAACCACCTCTTGGATTCTGGTTGCAAGCGGCCAGCGCGAAAATCTTCGGCTTCACACCTTTCAGCATTTTCTTGCCACAGGCACTGGCAGGCGTTCTCTCAGTCCTGTTGCTCTATCATCTTGTGCGCCGTCACTTCGGCGTTGTGGCAGGCTTGCTGGCAGCACTTGCCCTGGCACTGAGTCCGATCAGCGTTGTGACAAATCGCAACAACACAATTGACAGTACGCTGGTATTAACCATGTTGCTGGGAGCGTGGGCCGTAATGCGGGCAGCCGAAACGGGGAAATGGCGTTGGCTATTACTCACTGCCGCCCTGGTTGGTATTGGCTTTAACATTAAAATGCTCGAAGCGTACCTTGTTGTGCCTGCTTACGCTCTCCTTTACCTGTTGGCTGCGCCCCGCAGTCTCAAAATGCGGATCGCACAGTTGCTGGTGGCTGGAGTTGTTATGCTGGCAATCTCGTTATCATGGGCGGTCGCGGTAGACCTCACTCCTGCATCACAACGCCCGTATGTCGGGTCAAGTCAGAACAATTCGGAGATCAGCCTGGCACTTGGCTACAATGGCATCCAGCGCCTGCTGGGTCAATTCGGCTTTGGTGGGAATGCCGGAAACACTGGCAATTCCGAAACGACTGGAAGCACCGGTGGAACGACTGGACCAATCCCTCCGACAGGCACCGGAAGCGGGACAGTTCCCGGAAACTTCCCTCCGTCGGGATCAGGTAGCTCCAACTCTGGACAGCCACCTCAGGGCTTTGGAAATGGCGGGGGCGGCGGGGGCATGTTTAATACTGGCAATCCTGGTCTGCTACGGCTCTTCAACGAACCACTGGGTGGCCAGATTGTGTGGCTCCTGCCGATGGCACTGCTGGGTATGCTCGTCCTTATGTGGCAACGACTCCCACGCTTGCGGGAACTACGGGAGAATCGCGAACAGCATTCGCTCATTCTCTGGGGCGTCTGGATGCTCACGATGGGCATCTTCTTCAGCATAGCGACCTTCTTCCACCAGTACTACCTGTCAACGTTTGCTCCGGCGATCTGCGCCCTCTTTGGTATCGGTGTGGTGGTGATGTGGCAGCATTACCGGCACTCCGGCTGGCGCGGCTGGCTACTGCCTCTCGCGTTATTGCTGACTGCGGTGGAACAGATTCATATTATCACCAGTAACCCGGACTGGGGGACATGGTTGATTCCGTTGATTGCCATCGGCTGTACGCTCTCTGCGGTGATCCTGTTTTTGGCCCGTTTGCTTCCGCGTCTCCGGTTTAACGCACGTATCCTTGTACCATCGCTCTGCCTGGGGCTGCTGGCACTCATGCTCACTCCAACAGTATGGTCCGTCACTCCCGCAGTGGAGAACATCGTATCAAGCTTACCAACTGCCGGTCCCAGCCAGCAATTCGCAGGCGGCGGTCCTGGCGGCAACAGTAGTGCTGATACCGCGCTGATCAGTTACCTGGAAGCCCACCAGGGCAGCGCGAAGTACCTCGTCGCTGTGGCCAGTTCGAACGAGGCAGATACTATCATCCTGACTACCAACAAGGCAGTGATGGCACTGGGTGGATTCTCCGGCAGTGATCCTATCCTGACAACGGCTCAGCTCGCCGCACTGGTCAAAAATGGAACGGTACGCTTCTTCCTGCTCAACGGCAACGGAAGCTTCGGCGGTGGCGGCGGTCCCGGAGGCGGTCAGAGTGCGCTGACAACCTGGGTTACACAGCACTGCACAACTGTTTCGAGCAGTCAGTGGCAATCTAGCTCAACGAGTAGCAGTTCCGGCAATCTGGGCGGTGCCTCACAGTTGTACGCATGCACGTCAGCATCGTGAGTAACTCTACAGGGTATTCGCAAGAGGATACCTTGCAGAGAATGAAGAAACCAAATTTATGAGAGAAATCACATGCTATTCCAATTGTTATCACATCTTACCGTCTTACACTGGGATTGCGGCAAATGAGTATGCCGCACCGGTTCATTCTAATTCACTCTAAAGAAAGGAGATATACGAATGAAAGACTATGAAGAGATGCCCTCGCCACCGCTTGATCAACCACTTGCTCCGCGTCAGCGCGGGCGCAAATGGCTTCTGATTGGCGGCCTGGTCTTTGCCTTCATGTTCGCAGTGGGCGTAGGCGCATTCCTGGGTTCCTCAACTGGCACGAGCCAGGCCGCAGCCTTTGCAACGGGCGGCACCAGTAGTTCCCAAACGCTGGCTGCCGCCCAGGGAGGCTCCAATAACTCCCAGGCACTGACTTTCACGGGAAACTCTAATAGCTCCCCGAGGCTGGCTAATACACCAGCACCAGGAACACCTGGCCAGTGCGATGCACTGACCGTGTCGAGCGTGAATGGCAATACGATTGTGGCCAAAACGTCAAGTGGCAGTTCAGTCACGATCCATACGACAGCCAGTACCCGGTACACTCAGGCTGGCAAGACTTCCGCGGCAAGTGCCATTAAGGCTGGCACCCGCATTCACGTTAGCGGGACGCATAACAGCGATGGAAGCATCACCGCTACACGTATTGACATCGGTTGATAGTTCACTGTCGCAGACAGCAACTTGATCATTTCGATTAGAAGTTGTTGGCTAAGGCACTCGGTCTCTGATGGGTTCAGGAATATGCTGGATGCGCCGGAGACCGGGTACCTTTTTTATGTGCCGGGGAGAAGAGAGAAAGGATAAGCAAACCAGAACATGAGAACTTTCCCATCTTTCTCCAATACACTTCACATATTTACCCCTTATTATAAAACTAGCGCAAGAAATGAAGGCTTGCACATTAGAGGAGATACAATGAAAACACATCCATACGAATACAACGGATATGATATACCCATAGCGAGGAAACCACAACAGAATTCGGTGTATACAGGCAATAATGTTGCCGGGCGCATGAATCAGCAGCCCATGATGCATCAGGCTCAGAGACTGCCACAGGGAGAAGTGGCTATGAAGCCTAAACTCCCGAAGCCTATGCCGAAACAACGAGCGTTAGCACTTGTCCACACGTTGAAGAAAGGGATTGTTGTCGCATCCCTGGCAACATTTGTCTCATTCAGCGGTCTGGCAGCATTCCATCAGATCGGCACTGCCGCCAACGCGACATCTTCTCAGGTAACATCATCGTCAACTTCATCCACTCAAAAAAATAGTAAAAACTTTCTCAAACAACAAGGAGGAAACAAGATTGGCTCAACTACATCTTCAAAGGGAACTTCCAGCAGTTCGACAAGTTCAACCAGTTCAACCGGCTCAACCCAGGGAACTTCCAGCAGCTCAACCAGTTCCAGCAGTTCTTCAACATCAGCCGTCAGTGGGTCCAATGTTTCCTGACAATGCACAATATACCAATTATGCGGATTATACGGATTATGCAACGCCTCACGGCATGTCTCGTGGAGATTTTCGTGCGATGGGAACAACAATTTCTCTTCTTCTGCCCAAACGCCGGGCAGAAGAGGGAATGCAAATCGTTCGCGCACTTTTTACGGAGTGGGAACAGGCCCTGAGCCGCTTTTTACCGGAGAGCGAGTTGTCACAGCTTAACCGGCAAGCAGGGAAACCCATTGTTGTCAGTGATCTACTTTACGAAGTGCTGGCAACTGCCTTGATCGCGGCAGAGACGACGCAAGGAGTGTATGATCCCGCCATGCTCGAGCAACTGGTGCGATTGGGCTATGACCGCACCTTTGATGAGCTACAGACGCACAATGCTGTTCCGCTCTTCCCTGGCGAGCCAGGAGGCGGCTGGCGCGGCATCCGGGTGGACCCTCGTCGGAAGATTGTGATCCTTCCTGCTGGCATTCAGCTTGATTTTGGAGGAATTGCGAAAGGCATGGCAGTGGATGCGGCGCTGGCGAAGCTGCACCTGAGTGGAATACATACTGCCCTGGTAAACGCGGGAGGTGACCTCGCTGTGCTGGGTCTCCCTTCGGCTACGGAACAATGGCCCATTGCCGTGCCAAGCCGGGAGGGATTCTGGACAATTCCACTGCATTATGGGGCTGTCGCGACCTCCGGTATTGCGCATCGTCGTTGGTTGCAAGGAAATACGGTACGCCATCATTTACTTGATCCACGTACCGGCCTATCGGCCCAGAGCGACCTCTGGTCGGTGACGGTCGTGGCAGACCGGTGTGAACAGGCCGAGATAGCGGCGAAAGTTACCTTTATTCTCGGTTCGCGCCAGGGGGCCGATTTTCTGCGAATGCATGGCATCGCCGGGCTACTCGTTCATGAGGATGGCACCTTGGAAACCGTGGGTGCATGGCCGGTGCATCTCATGGGAGACTTCCACTCATTCCGCCTGGCATTGAACGGAGATGAGATCAGCGATACTGGTAAAATAGTTTCAAAAATACCTACAAAAGAGGAATAATCATGAATACCATCTGGCAAACAGTGACCTGGGATGTCGCACGGGCGGGTGGCTTTACTACCTATATATTATTCACCCTGGCGGTGATCGTGGGATTGGCGCTTTCGACGAAACTTCAATCGCCCAGTCGCTGGCCGCGCCTGATCAATAGCGAACTGCATAACTTTCTGACACTGCTGAGTACAATTTTTCTCGCAGTGCATATTCTAGCGGTCTGGATAGACCCATTCACCCACTTCGGATGGAGTGCGATCTTTATTCCTTTTGCAAGCCAGTATCGTCCAATATGGATGGCACTCGGTATCGTGGCATTGTACCTCGGTATCGCCATCGGCATCAGCACATGGCTGCGTCCGCGCATTGGCTACTCATGGTGGAGGCGGCTGCACGTATTAACGCTGGGCATCTTTGTAATCGCGACGATTCATGGGATTGGCACCGGCAGCGATACACAAACGTGGTGGGGACTGGGCATTTACCTGGTTAGCATCGTCCTGGTAGGATCGCTCCTCATTCGGAGAGTGTTCTTCTCGAAGAGCAAGCCTAAACACGCTCCTGCCCGTCCTGTCACTTCCGCTCGTGGCGCGAGCCCGGTTGCCCAGAACAACCAGCACACGCCGAATAATGCAAGAGCTGTAGCAACAAGTACCACACAACAGAAGCGAGCAGAAGCTGTCTATATGAAATGATGAATCTGGCCCATCTCTGTTATGACAATTTACAGTTCTCCTAAATTACCTCAGTTTGTAACTTTCCCCTGATACGTGCTATGATGAAGAGGGAATCAAGGTGTGGAAACAATTTGCGTCAGGAGACGTGTAACAATCGTGTTAATAGTAAGATATACAATTACCGTATCTTTCCCGACATGCAAAGGAGAATGCATATGACCAACCCATTACAGCAACTTCAGTCACTGGGACAAAGCGTCTGGTATGATAACATTGATCGTTCGCAGCTTGTCTCTGGACAATTCAAACGAATGCTAGACGAGGATAGTATTACAGGCGTCACAGCGAACCCCACGATTTTTGAGAAATCTGTCAGTGCGGGACACGCTTACGACGAGCAGATGAACAAGCTTATTCAAGAGGGCAAAGGCACCAACGAGATTTACGAGGTGATGATCATCCAGGATATCCGCACCGTTGCGGACCTGCTACGCCCCATCTACGACAGGACAAACGGGCTCGATGGCTATGTCAGCCTTGAGGTCTCACCCGAACTGGCACATGACACTGATGGAACCATAGCCGAGGTGCGCCGCTTCTATAAGATGGTAGATCGCCCAAATCTGATGATCAAAATACCAGGCACTCCTGAAGGTCTGCCCGCTATTCGGCAGGCACTTGTCGAGGGCATCAACATCAACATCACGCTTATCTTCTCGCTGGAGACCTATAAAGAGGTCGCCGAAGCTTACATCAGTGCGTTAGAAGAGCGCAACGGTGAGGGCAAAGATATCATGACCATCGGTTCCGTCGCCAGCTTCTTCGTCAGTCGCGTTGATACTCTGGTAGATAAGCTGCTCGAAGACAAGGCGAAGGCCACCAGCGATAGTGCGGAGCAGCAGAAGTACAAATCGCTTGAGGGCAAGGCCGCGATTGCCAACGCTCGCATTGTCTACGAGGAATTTCAGAAGATTTTCCACTCGCCGCGCTTCGAGTCACTCAAACATAGCGGCGCACATGTGCAGCGTCCCTTGTGGGCCAGCACCAGCACGAAAAACCCGGCCTATCGCGACGTGCTATACGCCGAAGAGCTTATCGGTCCCGATACAGTGGACACCATGCCACTAGAGACCGTCGAGAAGTTCAGCGATCATGGAAAGGTGCGTTTGAGCATCGGAGACAACCTGCCACAGGCAAGGGCCGAACTGAATGCCCTGGAGCAAATCGGTATTCACTACGATCAGGTCACGAAGCAACTCCAGGATGAAGGTGTGGAGAAATTCGCCGATCTGTTCCACCAGCTTTTTAAGAGCATTGACGACAAGAAAAAGGCCATCCAGGAGAAGCAGGTCGCGCACTAAATCGTCACTCAATGGTCTTTTGCGGGTGCCAGTAGGGACAGCTTGAGCCCGTCCGTGTGCCTTCACGGAAGACTGTTGGTTGCCTCGAAGCGGATGGGCTCAAGCTGTCCCTACTGGCACCCTCAGGGATGTTGTATCATCAGTAACAATGAATTGACAATTTCAGAACAATCTTGTACAAAATTTAGGAGTATTGCTTATGCCTCAGCGAAGCGTAGTAGAAGCTCCCAACCCTTTACGAGAGGGCCTACGGATAAAGCAGAGTGCTGAACCCTGTGTGATGGTCATCTTTGGAGCAACTGGCGATCTGACACACAGGAAATTGTTGCCAGCGCTGTACAATCTTGCGCTAGAACATCCTTTACCGGCGGGCTTCTCTGTGGTTGGGTTCGCACGCCGCCCCTATAGCGACGATGAATTCCGCCAACAGGCACTGGATTCAATTAACGCCTACTCTCGCCAGAAGCCGGTCAATCCGCAAGTATGGGAGAGCTTTGCCTCTGGTATTCACTATCTTCAGTCCAGTTTCAACGATGCCTCCGGTTATGACAAGCTCAATAATCTGCTGAACCAGCTTGACCAGGAGCGCGGCACCAGTGGCAACCGTATTTTTTACCTGTCAACGCCCCCAAGCGCGTATCCAGAAATTATCCAGCGTCTGGGTGCCGCTGGTCTGAACAGGAACCGCAAAGGGTGGACGCGCATCATCGTTGAAAAGCCCTTTGGACACGATCTGGCTTCGGCCCGCGAATTGAACCGGCAGGTGGCGAAAGTCTTTCGAGAAGAACAGGTTTACCGTATTGACCACTATCTGGGTAAAGAGACGGTGCAGAACATTCTCGTGTTTCGCCTCGCCAACGGTATTTTTGAGCCGGTCTGGAACCGTCGCTACGTTGATCACATTCAAATCACCGTGGCGGAGAATCTTGGCCTCGAGGGTCGCAGTGGCTACTATGAGGAGTCGGGAGCTATCCGCGATATGATACAAAACCACATGTTGCAATTGCTCACACTCGTCGCGATGGAGCCACCTATTGCCTTCGATGCCAACTCTGTACGCGATGAGAAGGTCAAAGTCCTGCACGCCCTGCAACCATTAGTCGGACATGATGTGGTTACCAATACCATTCGGGCACAGTATGGCCCTGGTTGGGTTGGCGGTCAACAGATGTGCGGCTACTTAGAAGAACCTGGCGTCTCACCGACATCCACGACAGAAACGTATGTGTCAATTAAAATGTTCATTGACAACTGGCGGTGGGCCGGGGTACCATTTTATCTGCGTACCGGCAAACATTTGCCCAAGCGTGTCACGGAAATCGCTATTCAATTCAAGCAAGCACCACTCATGCTCTTCAAACGCAGCGAGGCACATGGACAGGTCGAACCGAATGTGCTGGTGTTGCGTATTCAGCCAGACGAGGGCATTTCGCTCAAATTCGGGGCGAAAGTGCCAGGAACCGAGATGCAGATTCGCGCCGTCAACATGGATTTCTTCTACGGTTCCTCATTTGTGCGCGAGCAACCCGAAGCCTACGAGCGTCTGATACTCGATTGCATGATGGGCGACTCCACTCTCTTCACTCGTCGCGACGAAGTGGAGGCGGCCTGGACATTTGTGCAAAGCCTGCTTGACGAATGGAAAAACCTGCCGAGTGAAACCATCTTGACTTACGAATCCGGCTCCTGGGGACCACAGACGGCAGATGAGTTCATCTGGCGCGATGGGAGACGCTGGCGTCGTCCTTAAGCATACGTTACAAATGCTACAAACAAAACAAAAGAAGCTTCTGACCGGCATATAGAGAGAACAGAGCCGTTCATCACTGTATGATATGGAAGAAGTGAGGTAAAAGTGGGGTACAATGCAGTCTATATCACGGAACAATGACGTTCACGACGATAAGGGGAATAAACATATGACAAATGGAACCCCTGGTAGTCCAGGAATTCGTCTGCCCTGGGCAGGTAAACCGGTACGTATCGACAGCCTTGATGAGGAACTTGCAGTTCTTTGGAAGATTTCAGCCGACAATATGCGCAGTGGCCAAAATACCAATGTGCGCATGAGTGTTTTGAACCTTGTTATCTGCGCACCTGACATTGAATCCGCCAAACGTGCCAGCGCGTTGCTACGGGAACTGTCGAATACCCACATAGCGCGTGTCTCTGTGTTGATTCTTGACCGCGAGTAATGAAATTGCCTCGGTCGCTACATGGATTACACTGCGCTGTTTCTCTGTCATTTCCGATCTTATGCGTCACTGTTTTGAGCAAATGACCATCCTGGCAACTGGTGCGGCAGTACGCTCAACCGCCAACATTATCCAGCCGCTCCTCAAGCCAGATCTGCCGGTCTATCTGTGGTGGCTCGGCGACCCACCGGATGAGGACTCCGTTTTCAATGACCTCGTCGCGCTCAGTAACCGTGTGGTGGTTGACTCGACAACATTTTTCAACCCTGAGCGGGATATTCATACGCTTGCTATGCTCAGCCAATCAACACCGAATTTAGCGATCAGCGACCTGAACTGGGGGCGCATCACGCTCTGGCGACAATTGGTCGCTCAGTTCTTTGACGTGATGGAATATCGTCCCTACCTTTCGGGCGTTACCGCTATCGAAATCGAACATGCGGTGGCCCCCCTCGCTACACCTACGCTAAACGAGCAGGGGGAAGTTTCGCCCAATCCAGCTCGCGCCTTGCTGCTTGCAGGTTGGCTCAAAGACCGCCTTGGCTGGGCAGTAGCGCAGGGAACCCGGCAACACACCCGTGACACTGATAGTGGAACCTACCACTGGCACATGGAACGCATCGACCAGGCACGCGCAACACGGTTGCTTAGCTCAGCAAAAGAAAAAGCGGGTCGCTCCGCCTCAACCGCGAGCGTTACCATAGATATTCGCCCACAGGTACAGCCCAACATGCGTCCCGGCTCCATCTGTCTTGTTCGCCTGACCAGCAATGTTGAGGGCAAACAAGCCACTTTCACAATCGATCGCGAAGGTGGTTCCGACAATGTTCTCACCTCGGTCGAACTCTCACAGGGAATACGCCCGCAACGCACCGTCAGTCTTGCCTCCACCGATATCGAAAGCATATTGCTGCAGGATGAACTGGAGATTACCGGTCACGACTACTCCTTCGAGCAAACCTTGCAGGCAGTCGCAGAGTTGTTAGAATAGTAGGGACAGCCACCCTCTCCGGGGGACAGGTAATAATCGCCAGTCCACGTCCCACGATAGATACACATAAACAGGAGAAAACCATGCAAATCGCATCGTATCCTGATACCGATACCCTCAGTCGTGACGCTGCACAGTACATCGTGCGCCTCGCGAATGAGTCCATTATCTCGCACGGACGTTTCACTCTTGCCCTGTCAGGTGGCACAACACCCAAAAAGCTTTATGGTTTGCTGGGTGACGAGCCATACCGCAGCCAGATAGATTGGACAAAGGTAGATATTTTCTGGTCGGACGAACGATGTGTGCCAGCAGATAGCGAAGATAGTAACTATTTGCTGGCCCAACAAGTTCTGTTGAGCAAAATACCCATAGCCGCATCGCAAATCCATCGTATGCCCGCTGACAGAGCCGATCGTGATGCAGCCTCTGCGGCTTACACCGACGAGATGCGGCGCGTCTTCGCTACCGATAATATCCCCAACTTTGACCTGATTCAACTTGGCATGGGGCCGGAGGGTCATACCGCCTCGCTCTTCCCACACCAGCCTTCTCTACACGAGCAGCAGCGATTGGTGATGCCCGTCATCGTTCCCAAGCCGCCACCTCCGCGCCTGACCTTCACGCCTCCCATCCTGAACGCTGCCCGCAACGTTCTGTTCCTCGTTACCGGCTCCGAAAAAGCAGACGCCATCCAGGCCGTTTTGGAAGGCGCGTATAACCCCGACGAATATCCCGCGCAAATTGTCAGGCCGACAAATGGCGAGGTGGTATGGATGTTGGATCAAGGGGCAGCAAGCAAGCTAACAAAAGGCAAGAAATAAATGATTGGTATTGTCCCATCCATCCTATCGGCGGATTTCGCCCACCTGGGCGAACAGGTACACGAGGCCGAGGCGGCGGGTGCGGAACGCATCCAGATTGACATCATGGACGGCCATTTCGTTCCCAATATCACGATGGGGCCAATGGTCGTCGAAGCTGTTCGAGGCTGTACCTCGCTACCGCTTGAGGCCCATTTGATGATTGCCAACCCGGAGCAATACATTGAGGACTTCGCGAAAGCCGGTGCTGATATCATCATTGTGCATCAAGAGACCAGCCCCCACCTGCATCGCATCATCCAACAAATTAAAAAGGCGGGGAAAAGGCCAGCCGTGGCACTTACACCCTCAACGCCAGTCTTTCTGCTGGAAGATATCCTTTCGTTACTCGATATGGTACTGATCATGACGGTAAACCCTGGCTTTGGCGGCCAGGAATTTATTCCAGAAATGTTGCCCAAAATCGCATACATGCGCCGCATAATTACCGAGCGCGACCTGCGATGCGATGTCGAGGTAGATGGCGGCATCCACGAAGGCACCGTCCGCGAGGCCGTACAGGCTGGAGCCAACCTGCTCGTCGCCGGTTCCGCCGTCTATAACCAGCGCGAAGGCGTCGCTCAGGCCATCCAACGACTCCGCAACGCCATTTGACGAATGCCATTGCAGGGGTTAGTATAGTTAAAGAAAGCAGAACATCCATATGGGGAAGACATGCGATGCCTTCCCCATATGGATGTTCTCCCGACATACTTCAAGGGGGTATCGCATGACTTCGGGTGACGTTTTTGGTCTCATCTTCTCCTATGTCTACGCCTTTGCGCTCCTACTTATCCTCGAAGCGATCCGGCGATGGCGCAAGTACCCGACGGATTTCACACGGAAATTAGTCCACATTGGCGCGGGTATGTGGATCTGGGGTGTACTTCTGCTCTTCGATCACTGGTGGTTTGCCATCATTCCTACTGGCACCTTTATCATTTTCAACGCTATCTTTTTGCGCTTCCGCATTTTCAGCGCAATGGACCCTAAAGAGGGCGCGACCTTCGGAACGGTCTATTTCGCTTTCTCATGCACACTATTATTGGCGACCTTTCATCTGGGTTGGGAACAGGGCTTTCCGCAAGGATATGAATACGTAGCAATGGCGGGTATCATGGCAATGACGTGGGGTGATGCATTTGCCGCCATTATTGGCAAACGCTTTGGCACTCACACCTATCGTATTGCCGGTAGCGGCAAACGCACTATTGAAGGCTCTATTGCTTGCTTTGTCGCTACCTATATAGCAGTCGCTGTCACGCTAACCATACTCTCGCCGCGCAGTTTGCAATTACTGTTGATAAGCGCACTGGCGGCGGCAATTCTTGCAACATTGCTCGAGGCTATTTCACCAGCAGGAACGGATAATTTGACTGTCCCTATCGGCGTGGCTATCGCGTCTGTTCTTTCTGGGACTGTAGCTTATTCAGGATGGGAACACCATGCATGACGATATCACTGATATCCCCGGTATTCGTGTAGGACACGATACGAACCTTGAGGCGGGAACGGGTTGCACCGTTATATTGTGCGATATCACCCGCGATTGGAGGCGTCGATGTGCGCGGCGGTGCACCAGCAACCCGCGAAACCGACCTGCTACATCCCCTGAATATGGTAGATAAGGTTCACGCCATTGTCCTCACAGGCGGGAGCGCATTTGGCCTCGACGCGGCAAGCGGCGTGATGCGCTATTTAGAAGAGCGAGGTATCGGCTTCGATACTGGCGTAGCAAAAGTACCTCTTGTTCCAGCTGCTGCCATTTTTGATCTCGCCTTCGGCGATGCCAGTGTACGACCAGACGCGGCGGCAGGCTATCACGCATGCGAACAGGCAACAGCAGAACCGGTCACTCAAGGCAATGTGGGAGCAGGAACAGGGGCAACAGTAGGCAAAATGATGGGACCAGCCTTCTCCATGAAAGGTGGCCTGGGATCAGCCAGCACACAGCTTCCCGATGGTACGCTCGTTGGTGCCATTGTCGCTGTCAATGCACTTGGCGATATTCTTGACCCATTGACACAGCAAGTTATCGCCGGTGTACGCAATCCAACAGGTGGCTTCATCTTCAACAATCCCTTTGCCAACACGACCATTGCCGTTGTCGCCACCAGTGCAACGCTTACCAAAAGTGGGGTGAATAAAGTCGCGCAAATGGCTCACAATGGACTGGCAATGGTTATTCGACCTGCTCATACAATGTTTGATGGTGATACCGTTTTCGCGCTCGCATTGGGTGCGAAAACACAAACACAACCTGACCCTGCAACAGCTTCATTACAGGTAAGCACGATTGGAGCAGCAGCAGCGACCACACTTGCACGCGCTATTGTGAAAGCCGTGCGCAGTGCCACCGATCTGCATGGTGTACCAGCGACACATCTTTAGTTGTGGGTATGCTCGTTCGGTTAGTTAGATTTCCTGGCTTTCCATTATGGTTGTAGCATTACAAATAACACGACTCCCCCGCTCACTAGCATGAGTAAAAGACATGCCAGGATCACGAGCAAGAAAGTATAGTTACGAGGAATATGGGTCGTCTCGGACAATTGCCCGGTTTGACGTCGCTCGTGCAAAAATGGCATTTCTCGTTTCGCGGTCATGGTCTTTAAGCCACCTGTGGCCAGATCCCAGGAATGAGAGGCGAAATTCACGGCTTTATCGTGCTGTCTCTCATCCGCAATCCTTCGGACAAAGGGGTTGAAGGAGAAGGAGTGACAGGCAAATGCACAGCCGACGAAGAAGGAACTTGGGCCTGGGGAATAATAGGGGCAATAGGAGATGAGGTCGGCATCGAGTGATTGGCAGGGATAATCTTAGGGCGACGAGGCAAGAATCTCGAAGATTGAGCATCAGATGTCGGCAATGTCACAGCTTTTCTCCACCTGGGAAACTTACAAACCAACCGCAGCAAAAACGCAATAAGATGTACGCACTACACAACCATCTATGATAGTAGATTATTCCGTTATGATTCAATTGTAATCAACAGCAGGGGAAAAGCCAAGTAATCGGGACTATTGGGTAGGGGCCAGTACTTCCAACAGGGAATGGAGCATACGGGCGGTGGCACCCCAGATACGATGGGGGCCGTAGTCGTAGAAATAAATAGTACGGGTCGTATCGTTGCGTGTCCATTGCTCGGTGTGAGCAATGGACGGGTTCGCGAGTCCACGTAAGGAAGCCAGAATAATTTCTGTAACTTCGCTTGCTTGCAATTGTAAACTGCCCAATCCTTGTGGCAAAAAGGCCACAACAGGCGTAATTAAATAGTTGCTGACAACGGTAAAGACAGGTTGAAGGAGGCCCAGCACCTCTACCCGCGTCGGGTCAAGGCCAATTTCCTCTTGCGCCTCGCGTAAAGCCGCAGCCACTCGCGATTGGTCGCCTGGTTCAACGCCCCCGCCGGGAAAAGCGATTTCGCCACTGTGGGAACGCAAGGTCGCGGACCTGCGAATAAAGACGAGGTAAGCTTCGCTGTCCTGTTCAAAAATGCCAAGCAGGACTGCTGCATGGCGAGCGCCCGGTTGCAGTCCCTCAAGCTGGTCTGAAAGTATGTCCGCACGCTCAACTGGCTCCAGACGGTGCCGCAGCACCCGAATAATAGTATCTATCTGTTGTAGCTCCATGCAACTATTGTAGCACAACTGCTGCATCGCGACAGCAATGCGCATACCGATTGGAGCTTCACTTCACGCTTCTTTACAGAAATGAAAGAAGTACATGAAAAAGGCTTGCCAACATGTGATACAATGTGATAAATAAAAAGCATCGGAGAAATTTGCGAAAAGGTAGCATAGTATCTTGCATTCATGGATAGCTTTTGGTATAATGAAAGCATCGAGTAGGGGTATGCGTCTTTTTCGGACTCTCATTGTGTTCGTTACAAGAGTTTCTTGTTTGCGAACGTCGTTTCGTATAACCGTTCTGTAAGAATAGTTACTCAGAAGTAAAAGTTAGCTGAGCTAGTAGCAAAGATCGAAACGATCAATACCACGCATCTTCCTCCGATAAGCCCAATTCCAGAAGCGCACTCCCCAGGGTCATTGCGTGAAGTCTATCTCGTTCTCTCTGATTGCAAACAATGCAACTTGAAACAAGGTGAAGCGACTAGACGGTACACATCCCGCAGGACAAACAGATGAGTGCGGGCATCGAGCAAGCAAATACCGTGGATCGAAGGGGGTATTTTACCCATGCAATCACACCAGCACGGCGACCTTTCGACATTGCCAGCGGCAAATCATAACAGCGGGCGGGTACAGACGATGTTTGAAGAAATTGACCCGGAAGGGCAAAACACCAACAACAACCCTGAAGAGATGGGTGAAGCCAACGAAATGGACGATATGGCAGATATGGCAGCTCTTCTGGAGCAATCGGCCAACCCCATCAACATCAAACGCGGCGATGTAGTCGAGGGCGTAATCGTGCGTATTGACCAGGACGAAATCCTGGTTGACATTGGCCTCAAATCCGAGGGCGTTCTCTCGACAAAAGAGCTGCCAGCCAATGGCTATGGCTCATTCCATGAGTTACACCTGAATGACAAAATTCTCGTGTACATTATTCAGGCGGAAACGCAGGATGGTCATGCTCTCCTTTCACTTCGGCGTGCCAATGCTGAACGGCAATGGCGCATCGCGGAAGAGCAATATAAGAATGGCGAGTTGCTCAAAGCTAAAGTCATTGACTACAACAAAGGCGGCTTGATCGTTGATGTTGCTGGCATTCGCGGCTTTGTGCCTATCTCCCAGATTCTCAACTTGAAGCGCGAAGAAGTTGCGTCCGGTGGCGAGAACCAGGAGACGGCGGCGAAACTGCAAAGCATGAAAGATAAAGAACTCCAGCTCAAGATCATTGAGATCAATCGGGCACGTAATCGTTTGATCCTCTCCGAGCGGCTGGCTGTTCAGGAATGGCGCCAGCGTCGCCGCGAAGAGTTGCTCGACGAGTTGAAACCCGGCGAAGTGCGCAAGGGTATCGTGAGCAATCTCGCGAACTTCGGCGCGTTCGTGGACCTCGGCGGTGCCGACGGGCTGGTTCATATTAGCCAACTCGCCTGGAGCCGTGTCAATCATCCGAGCGAGGTTCTCCATGTTGGCCAGGAGGTCGAGGTACAGGTTCTCAGCGTTGACAAAGACAAGAAAAAAATTGCCCTATCCATCAAACGGGCTGAGGTAGACCCCTGGACTACTGTGGAGCAACGCTACACACCCGGCCAGGTCGTGGTTGGCACGATTACCAAAATAGCACCTTTTGGCGCATTCGCACGCATCGAGGACGGTGTCGAAGGGCTGATTCACCTCTCCGAGTTGACACCAGGCTCAGACCCGCGCCAAAACTTGCATGAGGGGCAGCAACTTCAATTGCGCATCCTGCGTATCGACGCCGAACGCCGCCGCCTGGGTCTCAGCCTCCGTCAGGCCGACGAAGTTGATGTGAAAGAAGTACCTGCTGAGATGGCTGAAGTGGAACCAACTCCCAAAGCTACCGCCGAGGAACGGCAAATTCCGTCTTTGGAAGAAACGCTTCCGCGTACTGAGCCACCCCAACAGGAGCAGCCTCCTCGCCGTAACGAGCGGCGCGAACGGGCCAATGAGAATCCGCCTCACAACCGTCCACCAGCCGACGAAGTTGGCGAGACAACGGCTATGGCAGAAGCTTTCCGCGCCGCCGCACGCCAACGCTCGAAAGAAGAGACCGAAGGTACCGAAGGCCAAGCTTGATACCATTATAACGGCAAAATGAGTTATAGGACGCCTGGATCACGCAGGGAGGGCTTGAGCCAGTCCGCCGTCCTTCTCCTTCATTATACGCTCATGCGTATAATGAAGGAGAAGGACGGCGGACTGGCTCAAGCCCTCCTTACGCGGTCTTTACATTTGTTGGCGCGTCTTGCAGCATACAATTCTGCATAAGAAAAGAGCATGGTCAGCAATACTGTTCGCTTTTTAGCAATAATCTGCTCAGCCCAAAAATTCACAGAATGTACCTTGACGATCAAAAATCTGTGTTGTATCATCATTGTAAGCACATAATTACGACGGTATAGCAGGGGAAGTTTTCCCCTCAGAACCATCAGTTCGTGTAAGAGAAAAAAGAACGAAAGAGATATGGAGGCATCCACACCAGAAACGTTCGTCATTTGACTGATTGATAATTTTGCGCACCTGAACAAATGAACTGCTAACCTCCTCGCTGCGTATACCTTTGTGTAAAGCAGTCTGGAGGTTGATTGTTTTTCGTGACATTACAGAGTTGTAGGCGCGTTTTAAATAGACGGGAGGCGACATTGTTTTCCTTGACGCTGCAAATTGGGTGTTGTATGATGGAATACGCAGTTGACCTGAACGACCCAGAGGGCCTGGTTCCATCCTCTGCCATTGAAAGGGGGCGACAAACAGGTGAACGATAGAGACAGGTTTGATAAATTTACAGAGCGGGCACGCAAAGTTTTGAGTCTCGCTCAAGAGGAAGCCCAACGCTTCCAACACAATTATATCGGTACAGAACATCTGCTACTCGGACTTGTTCGCGAAGGCGAAGGGGTAGCGGCAAAAGTATTAAGTAATCTCGGCGTGGAACTGAATAAAGTTCGCAGTGCTGTTGAATTTATAATTGGGCGTGGTGATCGTATCGTCCTCGGTGAAATCGGCTTGACCCCGCGCGCCAAAAAGTGATTGAGCTAGCTGTGGATGAAGCTCGTCGCTTAAATCATCACTATATCGGTACAGAACATCTCCTGTTGGGCCTTGTCCGCGAAGGAGAAGGTATCGCCGCTGGCGTTCTTGAAAGCCTGGGTGTTAATCTGGAAAAGGTACGCACGCAAACCATCCAGGTACTCAGTCAGTCGGGTTCGCCACATGAACGCGATGCCAAGCATTCCAAGACTCCAACCATCGATCAGATGGGTATTGACCTGACTCAAGCTGCCCGCGCCGGTACCCTTGACCCGGTGGTCGGTCGCCATCAAGAAATTGAGCGTGTCATTCAAATCCTTTCACGGCGCAATAAAAACAACCCCGCTCTTATCGGTGAACCGGGCGTTGGGAAAACAGCCATCGTCGAAGGACTGGCGCAGCGACTCGTCTCCGGCGAAGTTCCTGAGACACTGGCTGGCAAACGCCTGCTTACTCTCGACGTCGGCTCTCTCGTCGCAGGCACCAAGTATCGCGGTGAATTTGAAGAGCGACTCAAGAAAATTATTGAAGAGATTCGCAGTAGCAGAGATTGTATCATCTTTATTGATGAAGTGCATACACTCGTCGGAGCGGGCGCGGCAGAGGGTGCGGTTGATGCCGCGAACATCCTCAAGCCGGCACTGGCTCGCGGTGAACTGCAATGTATCGGCGCAACCACGCTTGACGAGTACCGCAAGTACATTGAGCGCGATGCCGCTCTACAACGCCGCTTCCAGGAGGTTATTGTCCGCGAACCTACCATTGAGGAAACTATTGAAATCCTCAAAGGCATTCGCGAACGCTATGAGACGCACCATCGCCTGACCATCACTGATGAGGCACTCAAAGCCGCTACCGATATGGCAAGCCGCTACATCACTGACCGCTTCATGCCCGATAAGGCCATTGACCTGATTGACGAGGCCGCAAGCCGCGTGCGTATGCAGAACTCACTTGCTCCTCTCAACCTCAAGGAGGCCATGAAAGGGCTGGAGTCAGTGCTGCGCGAGAAGGAAGCAGCTATTCAGCAACAGGAGTATGAACTGGCGGCTGAATTGCGCGATCGCGAAGTCAAACTACGCGATCGTATCGCCAAACTGGAGACCGGCTGGCACCGCGAACGTGGTACCGATAAGCCAACCGTTGGTGAAGAGGAAATCGCCCAGATCGTCTCAATGTGGACAGGCATTCCTGTTATGCGTATCGCGCAGGAAGAGTCACAACGCCTGCTCCAGATGGAGGATGCGCTCCATACGCGTGTTATCGCTCAGAACGAGGCCATCGAGAAGATTGCTCGCGCCGTCCGTCGCGCTCGTGCAGGTTTGAAAGACCCGAAACGCCCAATCGGCTCATTTGTCTTTATGGGACCGACCGGAGTAGGTAAAACGGAGTTGGCTCGCGCACTCGCCGAGTTCATGTTCGGTAGCGAAGAGGCACTCATCAAAATTGACATGTCCGAGTTCATGGAACGCCATGCGGCTGCCCGCCTCGTCGGTGCCCCTCCTGGCTATGTCGGTTACGAAGAAGGCGGTCAGCTTACCGAGGCAGTACGCCGCAAGTCCTATAGCGTGATCTTGCTCGATGAAATCGAGAAGGCCCACCCGGATGTCTTCAACATGCTCCTCCAGATTCTGGAAGATGGCAAGTTGACGGACGCGAAAGGACGTATGGTAGACTTCCGTAACACAATCATCATCATGACCTCGAATGTTGGTGCAGCTCTTCTGAACAAAGAAGCTTCAATCGGCTTCAAACAGTCGAAGGATAAGGCCAAACTTAACCAGAGTGAGTATGAAAGCATGAAGGGCAAGGTGCTTGGCGAACTGAAGAATACCTTCAAGCCGGAGTTCCTCAACCGTATTGATGAAATCATTGTCTTCCACTCTCTGCGTATGGAAGAGATGTACTCCATTGTTGATCTCTTGCTCAACCGTGTACGCGAACAGTTGACCGAGCAGCAGCTCGAACTGGTTGTGCCACAGAACGCTAAAGATTTCTTGATTGAAAAAGGATTCGATCCCCAGTATGGTGCCCGTCCATTGCGCCGCACCATTCAACGCATGGTCGAAGACCCACTGGCGGAAGGATTGCTGGATGGGAAATTCCATTCGGGCGATCTGGTCGAGGCAAGCGTCGTTGATGATGATCTCATTTTACGCGCACGCAACCGCATTGAGCAGTTGCCGGCACCCGCAACGCCCGAAGCGGCCCTCTCGGCTGGCGGCGAAAGCGGAGCAAGCAGCGAAGCATTGTAAATTACTGGGATGAAATGTATTGCGCTCTCTCGCATCGCATGTGATACGAGAGAGCGCAATACATTTCATCCCATATTTTTTGAAGAATGTGTACATGCCAAAAACACGCACAAAATATGTCTGCCAGCAATGTGGCGGCGAGCAGAGCAAGTGGGTAGGGAAATGCCCCGATTGCGGCACATGGAATTCAATGGAAGAAGTTGTTGACGTTCCAGCGCTGCCACAAAATGCGGCCCACCAACGCCGCCAATCGCTGTTGGGAAATAACTCTATCGCACAGGGTACACAGATTCCACTTGTGCTACCGGATATTAAGCCACTTGCCCAGGAGCGCGTCTCCGTGGGTTACGCTGAAATAGATCGCGTCCTCGGTGGTGGCCTCGTTGCAGGTTCACTTATCCTGATCGGTGGCGAGCCAGGTATTGGTAAGTCTACTTTGCTATTGCAAGTCTCCGGGGCCATTGCCAAAAGCGTCGGCCCGGTCCTCTATGTCTCAGGTGAGGAATCTATTGAACAGGTCAAGATGCGTGCCGAACGTCTGGATATTACCGGCGAACGTCTCTACCTGCTCGCCTCCATCGAAATGGATGTCATTGCGGAGGCAATTCACCGTTTGAAACCAGCACTCGTGATTGTGGACTCGATTCAAACCGTATTGACCCATCATCTGACCGCGGCTCCAGGTAGTATCAGCCAGGTACGCGAATGTACCTTGCAATTGATGCAACTGGCAAAAACCACACATACTCCCATCTTTATCATTGGACATGTTACAAAAGAGGGTACCGTCGCAGGCCCCAAAGCGTTGGAACATATCGCCGATGCCGTTCTCTATCTCGAAGGCGAACGCTATCATACCTACCGCCTGTTGCGCGGTGTGAAAAATCGCTTTGGTGCCACCCACGAAGTGGGCGTGTTTGAGATGCATGGCGAGGGGATGCTTGAAGTTCCCAACCCTTCCGCCGTCTTCCTCGCCGATAGAGCGGTCGGAGCTACCGGCTCTGCCGTCGTCGTCAGCATGGAAGGCACCCGTCCCCTGCTGGTCGAAGTGCAGGCACTTGTAACTCCTAGCAACTTCGGCAACGCTCGTTGCACTACCAACGGCATTGAACACAACCGCCTGCTCATGCTGCTTGCGGTACTCACCAAACGGGTGGGACTGGCGGTCGGCAATCATGATGTCTATGCCAACGTCGTCGGAGGCTTTACGGTGGAAGAACCGGCAGTCGATCTGGGAGTCGCGGCGGCTATCGCCTCCAGCTACCGCGAAAAGCATATCCCTCCCGATATGGCACTGATCGGCGAAGTTGGTCTCTCTGGCGAACTACGCGCCGTGGGGCGTCTCCCCTTGCGTGTGCGCGAAGCGGCGAAACTCGGTTTTAAACGCTGCATCATACCCAGTGCAGGCAAAGGCGCACAGGTACGAGCAGAACTGGAGAAAACCGGACTTCCTGGCGATTTTAAGGTCATTACAGCAAGTACGCTTGCAGTTGCTTTAGAAATTGCGCTACACTAATGGTAGGCTCCGCCGTTCTGCCGTTCTGCTGCTCTGCCATAACTATTGATTTCTAAACCCGTAGGGTGTATACTGAATATTCGACATAGAGTTTTTTATAATTTGACGGGCGCGTCTCTCGCTAGTACAGAAGGCCAGGAACATCATCTTGCTATTATCACTTTTGTTCATATTATCCACCCTGCCTTTATGTCTTGCCTTATACCGCCCTTTTGCGTGTTTTGTAGGTATTACTCATACTTTTCCTACAAAGGCACGATTTTGGAGGATGCAGGGATGTCTATCAATACTATCTCCCGTATTATCGGGTCGCTGGTCGCTATCGCGATCGTCATCGGGATATTCTTTCTTGACCACACAGTGCCTTCTCTCTCCATCGGATGGATAATTGGCATTGCTGCCGGTAGCGCATTAGTCGCCTTTATTATCACGCCATACATCACCGTCGTTCCTTACCATTGGATGCGTGATACATCGGCCAGCGATCTCATTGCCGCAGTCATTGGATTGACGGTCGGACTAATCATTTCATCATTGCTAGCTATTCCATTAGCGAATTTGCCAACGAACCTGGGACATATCTTGCCGTTCGTAGGAGCAGTTGTCTTCAGTTTTCTTGGCATCACTCTCGCGGTTCAAAGGAAAAACGAGATCGTTCATCTCTTCCAAACTGGTTTCCTGACACGGCGGCGCGAACGTGAGCGTGAGCGCGAAGAAGAGCGTGAGCGTGAGCGCGACCGTGAGAAAGGAGACAAAAGCGATAAAGGTGGCAAAGACCGCGATAAAGAGCGTGTCGCGGTACAAAAACCACTAGAGCCACAGATTCTGTTGGACACAAGCGCCATCATTGATGGACGCATTGCTGATATCAGCCAGACAGGCTTCGTCTATGGAACTCTGATCGTCCCCCAGTTCGTGCTGAATGAGTTGCAGCACATAGCAGACTCAGCGGACTCTATGCGGCGCAACCGTGGACGACGCGGGCTGGAAATGCTCAACCGCTTGCAAAAAGATACCACCGTTCCTATCGAGATTGTAGATACAGAAATTGATGACGTGGCGGAAGTTGACGGCAAACTCGTCAAATTGGCTCGCATACAGCACTGCCCCATTATCACCAATGACTTCAATCTGAACCGTGTCGCGGAGCTGCAAGGTGTGAAAGTTCTCAATATCAACGAGTTAGCCAATGCCGTCAAACCCGTTCTGCTACCAGGAGAGGATCTTCCGATCAGAATTATGCAGGATGGCAAAGAACTGGGACAGGGCGTGGGCTATCTCGACGACGGTACCATGATCGTTGTGGAAGGCGGGCGACAATTTATGAATTCAACCGTTGAAGTCACCGTCACTCGCGTCCTACAGACGGTCGCGGGACGCATGATTTTCGCTCATCCGAAACAAGGCGGAACGAATGGTCCTAACCCTTCGCAGCAGTCATCTACCAAACAACGACAATATTAAGTGAGGAATTGGGGTAACGTTCAGAAGATATCCCCGCAAACGTATGCAAGATACATGCGCCGTCATTATTGTAGCCGCAGGGTCCAGCAGCCGCATGGGTGGACGCGATAAACTTTGGCTGTCCCTTCATGGACGTATCATCCTGGCACGGACCATTGATATCTTTGACTCCTCCACACTGGTAGATACAATCATTCTCGTACTCAACGCGGAACGCTATGCGGACGCCACCGCATTATGCGTGCAAGAAGGTTGGCACAAAGTTACCGCGATTGTTCCTGGCGGCACACGCCGTCAGGACTCCGTATGTAAAGGACTTGATACGTTGGCGGAAATATCCCCCGCGTGCCGCTGGGTAATGATTCATGATGGAGCCCGTCCCCTTGTGACACATACCATCATTGAAGCAGGCTTGCGAGCCGCACAAGAGCAGCAGGCCGCCGTCGCCGCCGTTCCCGTCAAGGATACGATCAAACAGGCACAGCACGACATCATCACAGCGACCCTCGACCGCACACAACTCTGGTCTATCCAGACACCGCAAGTCTTCGCCTTCCCACTCATTCACCACGCACACCACTCGCCTGCAGCACAAGAGGATGTTACCGACGATGCTGCTTTGCTGGAAAAGTTAGGGCATCCTGTCGCTATCTTCCCTGGCTCTTACACCAATATCAAGATTACGACGCAGGAAGATATTTTGATCGCCGATGCTCTCTTACGAGGAAACATGCCATGACCATACGTATCGGCTCAGGCTATGATGTTCACGCATTTACGCGCGGTCGTCCCCTTGTGCTGGGCGGCGTTCTTATTCCCTTTGACTACGGTCTCTCCGGCCATTCAGACGCGGATACCGTCATTCATGCTGTCGTGGACGCTCTGCTTGGCGCAGGCGCCTTCGGCGATATCGGCAGCTACTTCCCCTCCAACGACCCGCGCTGGAAAGACCAACCCAGTGCGGTCTTTCTTGACTACACTTACGGTTTATTATGTCAACAAGGTTGGGTTATAAACAACGTTGACGCTACCATTGTTGCGGAACGCCCCAAATTAGCTCCCTATATTTCAGCAATGCGTACTCATCTCGCAGAACATTTGCGCCTCGACATCTTGCAAGTGAACGTGAAGGCAACCACTACCGATGGCCTCGGCTTCGCGGGCCGAGGTGAAGGTATCGCCTGCTATGCCGTTGTGCTGATCGAAAAGTAAGGAGCAGCACCATTATACGAGAGGCCACAGGGAAATTTTTTGCATCCCACTTTTGTTTTCTATAGTAATGAAGGTAATATCACTCTCTCCATCCACTCTATTGTAAGTACTATCTTTTTGTTAGTTACTTGACAAAGGGAAGTAACTATGTTATACTATCTTCAGTTAGTGAAGTTACTCACTATTTACAAGTTAATAACCATAAAAACCAAGACAACAAAGGAGTTTCTCAATGGCCTGGGAAATTGATAGCACACATTCACAAGTTACCTTTTCGGTCCGTCATATGATGGTTAGCACCGTCAAGGGACAGTTTAAAATCATTAGCGGACAGCTTCACATTGATGAGCAGAACCCAGCGAATTCATGGGTTGATGCCGAAGCAGATGCCTCCAGTGTAGATACCCGCGACGAGAGGCGCGACGGACACCTGCGCTCACCCGATTTCTTCGATGCCGCCACATACCCAAAGCTTATCTTCAAAAGTTCCAAAGTTGAGAAGGTGGGCGACGAGGAGTACAAAGTAACTGGCGACCTGACTATGCACGGTGTGACGAAGCAAGTGACTTTCGATGCCGAGTATAGCGGCCAGATCAAAGACCTCTACGGCTTGCAACGCGCCGGGCTTACTGCCAAAACGACGATCAACCGCAAAGATTTCAATTTGAACTGGAACGCTGCTCTTGAGAGTGGTGGTGTGCTGGTCAGTGACAATGTGAAAATTGAGATTGACCTCGCGGCAGTGAACAAGCCAGCGATCACAGAAACTGCTACTGCTAACGCGTAAGGTTTGCGCTTAATACAGCAAGCACAGCCAACATAGCCAACATACACTATAATCTACAGGGGAGGCAATAATATCACACCTTCCCTGTAGATTTTTATTTTCTGGAGGATATCAATGTCGCTAAAAATTCATATCATAGGCTTTGCTGGAAGCTTACGCAAAGACTCATATAACAGAGCCGCATTACGCCTGGCCCAGCAGATTGCACTTGAGGATGAGAACGTCGATTTCGAGATTCTCGATCTCGGCAATTTGCCGCTATTCAACCAGGATTTTGAGAACGATCCACCTGAAGTAGTCCGCCGCTTCAAGGAAAAAATTCGTCACGCAGACGCCGTATTTATGACTGTGCCAGAATATAATTATTCCTTCTCAGGCGTTCTTAAAAACGCGATTGATTGGACATCACGTCCACTGGTCACATCTCCTATGGCAGGGAAACTGACTGCGATCATGGGTGCAGGGGGACGGGTCGGTACGGCCCGCGCCCAGTTGCACCTACGTCAGGTGTTCCTCTATCTCGATGTACAAGTATTAACAAAGCCGGAAGTGCTTATTCTAAACTCCTGGGAGAAATTCGATAGCGCAGGCAATTTGACCAACGAGAGTGACCGCAAGCAAGTGGAAACCCTTGTGAAGATGTTGATACAACAAGCACGAGAACGCGAGAAAGTTGCACTGTAGGCTAGCCGAACCGTGAATTTATACCGTCCCTAACTGGGAATAATGAGCTACTTCACTTTTTATTAGTGAGGTAGCTCATAGGAGCCAGTCTTCACCTGCACTACACTGGCTATAGTTTCATTGCTTTCCCTTAGTGATGATCAAAAGCAATGTCTATCCAGGAGAAAAACTATGGCTCTGCGAAAGTTCCGATCACTTTTGACCCTCCTCACGAGTAGTTGCTTATTGCTGCTTCTTAGCGCGTGTAATGGATCAGGACTGGCGAACACGACCAAACCGATCCTGGTGGTCAGACAAGTTCACTCAATAATTCTTCGCAGTTCCCCTGGTCAAACGTTTCGCGTGATGGTAGCACATACAGCTTGAGCGTTACAAACGGCCCAATGGGTTCTCTTGAAATTGGTGCGATCAGTGGTGGCACGCCAACAACCATCGCCACATTTGGTAGCTCTGGACCTTTCCTGGACTTCGTTGGCTGGACAACCATGTAAATTGTGCATAACCAATTCAGTGATGCAAAAAGAGGCTGTACAACGTAATACTGCATTGTACAGCCTCTTTTTGCATCACTGAATTGGTTATGGATATAACTTGTCAGTTTCTGCCGCCATGCTATAATCTTTGGTGTCTACACCGCCAACGGAATGTGTCCACCAGGTCACGGTAACACGTCCCCACTCGGTTAGAAGCGCGGGATGATGACCTGCCGACTCAGCCAGCGCACCAACCTTGTTGGTAAATGCCAGTGCATCGGCAAAGTTATTGAAGGGAAAGACGCGCTGTAGCTGTGTGATACCATTCACTTCGATCATTTTCCAGTCTGGTACCTGTGCTTGCCGCTCCATCGCTGATCTGCCTTTCAACTCATTTTATGCTAAGCCGAAGGTGGAGTATCCTTTGGCACTGGCTTCTTAGCTTTTTGCTCATTTTCGGGAGTTATCAACATCTGGACAGCCTGTTGCGGACTCAAAGGAACTCGCGCAATATGTTGCGAGATTTGAGTAACCTCCTCAGGAATTTCTGCCAGCACTCGATCTTTCACATTTTTTGCCTGGCTCACGCCCTTACCCGCGTTACGCGCCACCGATTGTAGTGCCTTTGGCCCCATGAGAATCAGCCCAATACCTGCTATTATGAGCAGGTCGAACCAATGAAATCCCCCCACAATGTAGCTCCTTTCACGCAATATAACCACACTTGCGCTATGATGTTCTTTGTTCGTATCATATCATATTCTCGAAAAAATTTCACGAAGAGTGACGTGAACAATGTTGAGGCACTTCGCTTCGCATCGCACACCGGCATGACATTGCTTATAATCTATAACATACTACGTAATAAACATAAAAGGAGATGATTACCATGAGATTCTGGCTTTGTGTTTGGCGCGGACTAATAGTGCGTTGCCCTCGCTGTGGCAAAGGGAAGTTATTCCGCGGCGTGTTTGCGATGCATGACCGCTGTTCTACCTGTCAACTCGACTTTGTGCGGGAAGAAGGCTTCTATACAGGCGCGATGGCGATCAACCTCGTTGTGAGCGAATTGATCGTCACCGCGTACATCCTTCCAGTCGCCATCGCAGCGGGCATTAACCCACAGGTACCATTCATCCCAATTCTGATAATCAGTTCACCTCTGCCAATTCTGTTGCCCGTCATTTTCTTTCGTCCGGCGCGGGGCTTGTGGCTTAGCATGAATTACTATTTCAACCCATTGCAGATCGAAAGGTAATCGGACACAATTCTGCGCCAAATGTCTACGAATTTCTTAAAAAGTGCCGTTTATAGAAATAGAGAGTGTACAAGAAGCTGTGAGTGGTGAGATAGCTCAATGTCTTGGGTAGGGGCGTTCCACACGGTCGCCCAGAGAAAAAGACGGGCAACCCTTGTTGGTCGCTCCTACGGTTGAGGTATCATAGCGCGAGCAGTGGGAGGTATTCAGCACCCAGGACTTCCCCCACACACCCCTAATCTGGGTACGCCGGTCGTGTTTCCCCCCAGGACAGCGACCGGTCTCTTTTTTGTGTTCGTCTCCATACTTCCTACTACGCACAAGAAAGGGGCCAATTTGGGCCATAGACCGTTTATTTTTGTAGGGTTATGCTCATCACTATGTTATCATATGGGCATAAACGGTGTACCATGTCCTGACAATACCTGAGGAATACAATAGAGAGCGGCACAACAACATGCAAACAGCCACACAAACACCTGCAAAGGAACGAATCACGGGTCAAGCTCCTAATGTCAGTTCACAATCGCGCACTATCGCCATCGTCGCAGTCATTTTGTTTGCCCTCTCTGGCCTTATCAGTGGCTTCTCCATTGGCGCGTTCATTCACCCGCCAAAGTCTTCACTGACAGATATGAATACATCTGGTACGATACCTCCCATTGCCGGGCAATCGTCTGTTACCTCCAAAGGACCGCATACCACAAAAACAGTCCCGCTGGGATGGCCAGTGATTAAATATTTCAATGATACGGAGACCGCCGATGGTAGTACAGTGTACACCTTTTCGGCCTATCCAGTGGATCAATCCGTAGACACCGGACACGGCAAAGAAGTGTATGCATCCGGCATTACCTGTAAGGTCTGGCTTATTCAACATATACCAGCATCATCACATCTCTCGCTACCAATTCCTACACTGCGGGATATTTCCGCGATTCAGAATCCGCTCACCGGTATCGCGAAAGGTCAGCAGTATGCTGAAATTCCAGGGCTCTCCTTTAATGCAAGCACACTAGAGGTCCATGCTTGCAACGCCAGAGGCGTAACGAACTGGAAATATCAAATCGCCACAACAGTTGCTCCCGGTAAGTACAATCTTGTCGTGCTGACAGATTGGGATGGGAAACGCTTTAACTGGAGCTGGGCAGACATTATCATTAAGAAAACGAATTAGCTATTCCTCGTACAACTCCGCGCACCAGGGTCGAGAACAGGGGGCGAGCCGCATCAGCTGCCGCCAACACTTCGGCGTGATTGATCTCTTGTGTTTCATCGCCCGTCGCGGAGTTGGTAATGAGGCTGATACCGAGAACGCGCATACCGGCATGACGCGCCACCGTCACCTCCGGCACGGTGGACATGCCGACGGCATCTGTGCCAATCAGGCGCAAGTACTTAAGTTCTGCCCGCGTCTCGTAATTTGGTCCGCCCACCATCGTATACACTCCCTCGTGCAGCGTCATTTCCGACCACTGGGCGGCAACGGAACGAGCAAGAGCGCGTAGTTCTACATCGTAAGCATCCGCAAGTGGCGGGAACCGCGTGCCAAAACGCTCGTCGTTCGGGCCAGTCAACGGATTCATACCTGCCAATCCCGGCATATTGATATGGTCGCGGATGAGCATAAAATCGCCTGCACGATAGGTTGGATTGACGCCACCTGCCGCGTTACTCACAATAAGTATCCGCGCACCCAGCTTATGCATGACACGCACCGGCAGCGTCAACACAGCCAATGGGTAGCCTTCATAAAAGTGAAATCTTCCCTGCATAACCACTACCGGCACATCTTCCAACATGCCGAGCAGTAGACGCCCGGCATGTCCAACCACCGTCGAGCGGGCAAAATGCGCTATCTCGCCGTAAGGAATCGCGGTGGCCTCACGTACCTCGGTGGCGATATCCCCCAAACCGGAGCCAAGAATCAAGGCAATGGTAGGTTGCAATGCTGCATGCGCCCGAATTGCCTGGACAGCCTCTTCCACCTGTTCATAAATAGATGTCATAAAGTCTGCCTTTCCAGCTATAACCCGCCGGGGTTTATTGTGTTATGTCGTTGGCAGTTTCGCACGAGCAAGCTGATTGTAAACTTGCGTAGTGGAAATATGCGCATGGCCCAATAGCTCCTGCACCGAGCGTAATTCCATGCCGCCTTTGAGCATAAGTATGGCAAAGGAGTGACGCAGCATATGCGGCGTAATATCTACAATGCCCGCCTGCCGCGCATAGCCTTTAATGATCAACCAGAAACCCTGGCGTGTCAGGCGCTCGCCGTGATGATTCACAAATAACGCCTGCTCCTCCGGGTGATGCACAATCAGGCGCGGGCGTGCGGCATCCAGGTAGTGCCGCGTTGCCTCCGCAGCGACTGGTGGCAGTGGCAATACGCGCTCGCGTTTCGTGTGTCCTTTACCTCCCGGACAAACGACATGGGACTGCGTAACAACAAAGTCGGGGACATTCAAGGAGACAAGTTCCGTTACGCGCATACCAGTGGCATACAACATCTGCAACATGGCGAGGTCGCGCTGCCCGGCAGGAGTTTCGACCTCGACCTGGGCAAAAAGATTGCTCACCTGCTCCACGCTCAACACGTTCGGCAACTCTTTCTGTACATGTGGTGCTTCCAGCTTCTCTACAGGATCAAAAGCGATGAGTCCTGTGCTATAAACATAGCGAAAAAACGATTTCAAGGCCGCGAGTTTGCGAGCTATCGTTGTTGGACGATACGCCTGGTTTTCGCGCATCGCCAGGAGATAGGCCGCTATATGCTCACGAGTCACCTGGGGCCAATTTTCTATGTGTTGTTCTGTAAGGTAGCCACACAGTTGGCCGAGGTCATTACGATAGGCCGCGATAGTGTTCTGATTACTTCCCCCGCGTTCACCCTCTTTTGAGGCCAGAGAAGCAATATATTCGTCCACTGCTTCTTGCAACATACTGTACTTCCGCATCTATCTGATAGAACTTGACGCTTAAGCGTCAGCTTTCAAATGTATTTGATTACGATGTTGCTCATTATAATGCATAAGCCGTAGAGGAGCAAGAATCAGGGAAAGAGTACCATCATGCTCATTCCAGAAATGCTATTCCGCCTGGGCTTCGTCCTTTCGAGTGCAGCAATTCGGTGCTGGTCTTGCTTAGCTATACTAGTATATGCCATAATGCAAGAAACATCTTGCCTTGCATACAACAAGTAAGACTAATCATGGTTATGCCGTTAGTATGGCTACCATGATACGATAAGGAGCAAACAATAATCTATGGCTAAATTGTCAGACATGTTTTCACAGGCACGCCGGGCGCAAAGTGGCGGCACAATGGGTTTCCTCGGTAAAAATCGCACCGAGGTCAAACCACGCGCAGCCGCGCTCGTCGTAGAGTTTCCCACGATTGACGCCGCCAGCGTTGGAAGTGCGGAAAGTGCCATCAAGGCTGGAGCCGATGGCTTGCTTTTCGCCTGGGATGGCACCAACTCTGCCGTACTCACAACTATCAAGGAGAGCATTGAAGCCGCGAAAGCTGGTAATGAGAACGCCATCTTCGGTCTGCATATCACCGATGGCTGGGATACGCTCGCACACGACAGCCTCGAGCAATTGAAAGAGCAGGGTGTCAATTACGTTATCCTGCCGCTCTCGGCTCCTGCTCGCCTGCTGGCGATGCATGTGAAAGACCTTGAACTGGTTGTCACTGTGCCTATGCGCGAAGGTGATATGTATCCTCTCTTCATGCGCAACCTGACCGCCTTTGATACCATCGCCGCTGTCCAACTCGACTTCGGGCTGTCCAATGGCATCAGCGACCTGAGCATTGAAGATATCATTCAGTATCGTGCTGTACGCAAATCTGTGCGGTTCCCTGCCCTACTCGACATCCCCGACGACGTGACCGAGGCCGATGCGTTCACCCTCACCACCCTCGGCATCCAGGCCGTCATTCTAACAGCCGCCGCGACCAGCGATGAGAATACGCAAAACATCAAAGCCGTGCGCGAATTGCTAGAAAAGGTCTATCAGGAAGAAAAAGACAAAAAGAATTCACTCAAGCCGTAATGGCAGAGAGGAAACAATACAGCCAGCATCAAGTGCCACTTGATGCTGGCTGTATTGTTTCCTCTGTGTACTTAGCGTTCGCGAGACGAATAAATAAATGGCTGGAGAACGTCCTCGTAGTCAAACAGTTCTTCCGATTTGAAGAAACGCGGAATCTCCACTTTTGCCGTCTCTAACGAGTCTGAGGCATGGACAAGGTTAGCCTGTACGCTCATCGCGTACGCGCCGCGAATCGTTCCCGGCTCGGCTTCGCGGGCCTTTGTAATGCCGCAGAGCAGGCGCACGGTGTCCACAGCATCTACGCCTTCCCAGCAACAGGCAATGATGGGTGTGCTACGCATGAATGTCTTAATTTCTCCGAAGAAATCGCGCCCCGCCAGGTGGCTGTAATGTTCATTCAGCAGTTCATCGGTCAGTGCCATCATTTTGATGCCGACCAGTTTAAGACCCTTGTTTTCAAATATCTTGATAAGTTCGCCTGCAAGGTCTCGCTGCAAGGCATCCGGTTTGATCAGTACAAGTGTACGTTCCATAGAAAAAGGTTCCCTCTCTTTATTCGTTTATATAGTGGGCCATTTGTCAAGGCACCATTCCATCTTTCTAAAACAAAACCGCGCCTCAACCTGCCTTTTCAGGCAATGACGGTCACTGCTATTTAGTCCAGCTACTATCATGTTTGGCCAATTGACGTTGCTTAGTATATTCCAATTTGAGACGAATTACAATCAACTCGCGGATGCCCTGAGTCGTTAGATGTCTGTCACCGCGAGAAATGTTTGCTTAGCGCATCCATCAACCGACCGGCACCGTACCGCCAGACGTCGGTGGCGGGAAGTCCTGTTTCGTCTTCGGCCTGTTGAATAGCGGTGCGTGCCTCTGCATCGCTCAGGCCGTGGGTCACGAGGGCGAGGCCAACGACTTTGCTGCTGCGGTCGGGACGCAGCCAACTAATGGCTTCTTCGTTGATATGAATGAGGCGCGGGAGTGGCGGCAATGGGCATTGCTCAAACCCTTCAATTGTCTTCGAGCCAACCTTGTGCGAGAAAATCATAGCATCAGGCATTGAGCCGTGAATCAGACCGAGCGTGACCGCAGCGTAGCCGGGGTGATTGAGTGCGCCTTGCCCCTCGACAAAGACCCAATCGTAGTCATTGGTGAAATTCAGCACCATCTCTTCGGTCATGCCCGCGATAAAATCGCTGATAATGCGATCCGCCGGTATGCCATTGCCGGAAATCATGATACCGGTTTGTCCGGTGGCGGCGAAAACACTGCTCAAGCCGCGCCTTTGTGCCTCCCGATCAAGTTCTAACGCTACCGTCATTTTTCCGACTGCGCAATCCGAGCCGACAATCAGCACGGTATGGCTGCCGGAGCGGTGCGAAATGAACTGCGCAACACGGTTTTGCTCTGCTGGGCGGCGTACATCCCAGATAGTAACTCCGCGCTTCTCTGCCGCACTTCGTAGTTCCTCATCAGCGGAAAGAAAAACGTGCAGTCCGCTTACGATATCCAGGCCAGCGTCAATAGCCGTAAGCAGTTGCCACTGCCACGAGGCAGGTAATGCTCCTCCCATGGGGGCGATACCAATCAACAGTGTATCCGGCGCATACTGGAACGCTTCCCGGATATCTCGCACCACAGGAATGCCCTCACCAATGTCACCCTTCAACGCGTGTGCAACGTCTTGTCCTGCTTTGGTGCTATCAATCACGGCAACGACTGTATCTTTGCTATACCGTATGACACCTGTCGCCGTTTTGCCATAGTGCCACTCAAATAAACCTTCCGCCAGTATCGCTATTCGTCGCATGATGTTATTCCTTCGTTTCAAAAATATGGATGATCGGTTAGTGTTGTTATTATATACTCTACGCGGGTTTTTAGTTCGTAGCCCAGCAATACATTCCAGGGAGTAAAAAAATCGCCAAAAGCTATAGACGCTATGACATTTTCATGCTATCATAGAAGGCGATATACACATATGAATACCTGAAGAGGTGGAGCAATATGCAATTTAACCTGATTAACTGGTTGTTTACCGACCCATGCACGGCGACAGGCTGTACCGTTGCCGCTGCAGGCGTGCCAGGAACACCGGCGGAAACGTTTCATTTTTATCTGCCCTGGCTCATTTTCTGTAGCCTGGGTGTACTGATTGCCTTCTATTATTCGGTAGAGGGACGCAAGCGTTTTGTGAAAAACAAGCCTGTCATGAAGTATATGCTTGATCGCTATCTTGGTTGGTTCGCTATTATCTGTATCATCGGCTACCCGTTGATTTTTTCGCGTGCCTACCTCTATGAGGCGTTTTTCGCGTGGCGTGTCTGGCGTTATCTCTGGCTGCTCGGATTGCTGGCCTGGGCGATTGTCTGGATTGTCTATCTTGTGCGCAAATATCCTAAAGAGCGGGCTAACTATCTCGCGTACCAGAACCGCCAGCAATACATTCGTAAGAACGAGAAGCGCAAAACTGCCAGTTCCCGCTCACGTTAAGACGAAGCAAGTGTATTAACCATATGCAGACAGCCTGCATCATTTTAGCGGGTGGGCATAGTAGCCGCATGGGAATGGATAAGGCTCTTTTGCACCTTGCAGACGCTCCCGGTAGCACATTTGTTGCGCATCTCGCTACGACGCTTTCCCTATTATGTGATGAGGTTTTGCTGGTTGCTCGTGATGAGATGCAGGCGTCGCGTTACAGAGTAGCCGCCGGTGTTCGTATCGTTACTGACAGGGTACCCAATTATGGCCCTTTGATGGGTATTGCTAGCGGCCTGAGTGCCATGCAAGCAGAGAAAGCATTGGTAGTGGCTGTAGACATGCCCTTTGCACAGGCCATTCTTGTCTCATGGCTCCTGGCCCAGGCACATAACGATGTGATCACGGTGCCTGTGGTGAGTGATGTACCTCAAGTGTTGTTTGCCGTCTACCCACGCTCACTCTTGCCTTTGATTGAAACAACTATTGCACAAGGAAGGCGCGACCCGCGCTCTTTGCTTCTAAACGCACCGGTGCAGTACATACAAGAAGCGCAACTGCGGGTAATTGACCCACAATTGCGCTCGTTTATCAATGTGAATACGCCAGAAGAATGGCACGAATATATGTGACTACTCGCTGCCCACGCTGCGATCAATTTTGCCGCCGCTGTTGAGTAAAATAGCGCGAGCGCGTGACTTGCGTGTAATATTCTCTGCGTCGGGAAAACGCAACGCGATCACGGTTCTTGCATCCTGCGATGGTTTCTTTATGGCCGTTGCGGTATTAGCCTTCAATGTGTCCTGCCCAATATTGCCGCGCACAGGGCCACGGCGCAACAGTCCGATCACGGCCCCTACAATAATGCCAACCAGCACGCCGACGAGTGTCCCGATTGTTTCTGGTATCGCACTAAAGGCGAAGTGGGCTGCGAAAACCAGCAATCCCAGTACAACACCAAAGATAATAGCGAGCAAGATAACCGTTGCTGGCCTGGGACCTGGACGGGTCGTTTGTAGAAAAACGGCACTGCGATCACGGTTCGGGCCATGTTCTCGGAATTGCCCACCCCTGACAGCAGAGGCCGCCAGTCTGAACACTTCATCGCTACTAAACCCCTCTTTCTGTAATTTTGCCTCAGCGGTTTCCGCTTTCGCCTCATCGCTGAAAACCGCCAACAAATCAAAATCAGCCTGTTGTTGCTGTTGTCGTTGCATGTATGAACGCTCCTAAAATAGTAGTTGTATGTCTTTTCTCATGCTATTATAGCAAACCAGAGGAAGGTAGGGACAGCTTGATGGGAAATGCAGGGCAAGGTCAGAGACGCGGGCGGGCTACAGCTGTCCTTACGTTAGTAGGTGAACTCGTCGGGTTGAGGGGCGTTCAGGCGATCCAAGATGCGGCGTTTTTCAGCCATATGTTGGTGTCGCAGCATCATACGTTGCTCTGTGCTAAGTGAGAGAATGCTGCGGATGCGTTCGACTATGAGGCCCGGTTGCGTTGGCTTCGGCATATACTCAATGGCCCCCTCTTCAAAACCGCGGACTTGCTCATTAAAATGAGTGAGAGCAGTCATGACTAGCACGGGAAGAGGAGGCGTGATTTGTTTGGCGCGTAGCCAGTTCAGGACATCCCAGCCGGAGACTGGCTGCATCATCAAGTCCAAAACGATAAGTTGCGGACGAAAATCGTGTACCATCTGGATAGCTTCTTGTCCACCGTCAACGCCGCATACTTCAAAGCCTGCATACTGCAAGAACAGGCAGAGTACTTGCAAGATATCGGCTTCATCCTCAACAACCAGAATTCGTGTTTTGCTTTCCATGCTCTCATCTCTAACTGTAGTTTACCCCTGCCGCCCTGCCAGGGGAAAATGGACCTCCGCGATGGTCTGACCTTTGTTCGCCATGCGCTTCAGTACAAACTGACCACCTATATCTCCTATCAAATTTTTGATGAGCGAAAGGCCAAGACCTTCGCTCATATCTTCCTCCACGTCAGATGCTTCCGGCGGTGGCGTGGAAAGGCCTTTCCCCGTATCTATAACCTGAACGATCACAATACCGTTTTCTTCAAAACCGCGCACGGTGACCTTTCCTTCTTTCAGGCCGGTCATGCCGTGCTTAATAGCATTGGATACCATCTCATTGAGAACGAGCGCGAGAATAGTTACAGTCCGCGATGATATCACAATGGCACATTCTTCAACATCAAAGATGATATGAGTCTCCGGCGGGCTCATATTGGCGTTGGCAATACCGACGATTTTTCGCGCTATATCATCCACTCGTGCCTCACCGACATCTTCACGAGACAGGAGGTCATGCGTTGCAGCCAACCCCTGTACGCGATTAACACTTTCGGCAAGCGTGTAGCGCACTTCCGGCGATTTGGTGCGCCGCCGTTGTAGTGAGAGAATACCGGCAACGGTTGCCAAATTATTTTTGACGCGATGATGCAGCTCGCGCAACAGGATTGATTTCAGTTCCAGACCACGTCGTGTCTCCTCAAACAATCGTGCATTTTCAATGGCGATAGCAGCTTCATTGGCAAAGGTAATCACCAATTGCATTTGCTCGTGTGAGAGCATATGGCGATGGTTACTATAAATACAAATGCAACCCAATATTTTCTCTTTGACCCGCAATGGCACACATAACACTGAGTGAATTTCCTCTGATATGCCAGGATCCTTGGCAATGAAGCAATGCTCATCACTATGAAAACAGTCAACCGCCATGCTGGGACGACCTGTCTGTACACTACGACCGGCACAGCATTGCCCTACGCCGAGGTTCATTTCGCGCACTAAGGTGCTATTGAGTCCATAGTGGGCTAGAACATGTAGCTGCCGGGTTTCGGCATCCAGTTCAAAGATGCACGAACGCTCGGCTCCGGAGAGATGTACCGCCTGCGTTGTGATAATTTGTAGCACCTCGTCCAGATTGAGCGTCGAGGCAATGATGGCGGAGACTCGGTGCAACGTCGCCAGTTCGTGAACTTTGCGACGCAATTGCTCATCGGTCTGCTCATGGAGGTGTCCATTTTCAACATTGATGGCAATAATGCCCGCAATCACCTCAAGGAAATTGCGTTCCTGGCTGGAGAACTCACGGTTATCGAGGGACTGCATGCTGATAACTCCAATCAGGCGTTCTACATCGCCGAAGTAGATGATTGGCACCGACATGAGTCCGTGATATTCGGCACTATAGGTGCGGACTTCGTGAGAAAATTGAGGGTCGATCAGGGCATCGTTGACCAACAATGGGCGGCCCTTGTCCGCGACCCACCCACTATAGCCTTCGCCCAGGCGCAACGTAAAGTGCATACCGCCCAGTGGACGCGGCCCATTAGTGGCACGCAAGGTAAGCATACGCTGCATTTCATCGTAGAAAAAGATGGAGCAAAGCTGCGCGTGCAATTCTTCCGCAACGATTTGCGCGATAGTTTCCAGCGTCTGATTTAAGTCCATCGTAGAATTGCTGATACCGTTGATACGCTGAAGCGACAGAAAGCGACGTTCTACCTCGTGAGTCATATTAAATCGCTCGATAGCACTCTGGTCTACTACACCCTGGTAGCCCCGCGTAAGTGCCAACATGCAAGAGGATTGCAGTTGATATAAACGAGTGGTCGCTTCGATGAGTAATTCGGGTTGTGTGCTGAAAAGGTCTTTTAAGCCTGTTGCGAGAGCATCAATATAGCTTTGTAAGCCTTGCAGGCGCACATCAAGTTTACCACCTTGCTCGGCAAGCCAGCGACCAGATTGCTCGAAACGAGCAAAAAGCATGGGGGTATCGTTCTCGATGAGCGCATTGAGAAGTAACCAGGCATCACTTCCCTCTTCCGGCCCGTCGCTATCACCTGTGGCTTGTTGTAAACAGACTCGCAACCGTGCGGTATGTTGCGCGAGAACCTGTTCTACTCCGCTGCGTTGTATCACGATTTCTTGTGTCCTACCTTCGCTCCACAAACCATCTGCCCACGCTATGAAAGAAACCTGCGCTGTTTTTCTGGCTTTGCCCGGCTTCTTGCATTTACTATTACCTCTATTTTAGATGTGTTGAGCCACGCTGTCAAGGTAGCAAGCAATTTGTCTTTTTGTCCTAACCCTCTCCACTAGCCAATTCAGAAACGCGTTCTTACTCTAAGGCAGGTTGTTCGTTAGAATAGTAACGGCCGTGTAATAACAAACGGCAAGAGCAATAAATGAGACAAGGATAGCCGGAAAAATTGGTATATTGATATCAAAGGATACCGGGGGAATATATCATGAGATGCACGCATTGTGACTTACCGCTTTCTCCGACAAACCCCACCAGAGTTTGTCCTCGTTGCCACATGCCAACTGCCACTGGTACCAATACTGCAAAGTCAAAACAAACCCCTGTAGTCCAACCACCATCCTGGGGAGGAGATGGCACCACATCCCTCAGATGGCAAGGAAATTCCGGGCCGTTTGTCGGCGTTCCCCCCAATAGTGGTCCCTGGGATACAAATCTTTCGGGTACTTCACAGCCAACCCCCTATCCACAGCCAGGTCAGATGTGGAACCTTACACCTCCGCCCTCACCCATACCGGCTCCTGCCGTTTCTAGTCCGCAATTTAGCCAAACGGATAGGAACTGGGGATCGCGACCTCTTCTACAGACCCGGGGGGTACATAGTCACAACACACGCACTACAACCTCAAATCTGGGTTTTATTATTGCCGGCGTATGCGTAGTAACCGGTGGGTTACTACTGATTCTTGTCTACTTCATGGCGGCTGGTTTATCCCCCACTACGGTGCAAACTCAGAGTATCTCGACTGGCAATTCCGGCGCAATGGCTACGCGACACAGCACTCCTACTGCTGTTGTGCCGACCCCAACCAAAAAGTCTTCACCTGCTGCTACAGGCGCATTCCCCGCACAGCAATACATTACCAATCCACAGATGGCGAGCGAGGTCAATACAAGTACTGCGCAAGTGGGTCAGACCGCGACAACCTTTAAGGTGGGTCAGCGAGTCTATGTCACGTTTACTCTTCATCCCGCGGGGCGCGATGGTGCTGTCTGCCTGCTCTGGTATACGAACGCGAAAATGTTTAGCCATTTTGAATTTGCAGTAACCCCAAATAGCACGGTAGCTTATTCCTATACCTATTTTGCGGCTTCCGGCCCTGCTTATGTAGAAATTTATTGGGCCAGCAACGTCACATGTAGCGATAAGATGCTTGCTCAGCGCGTCAATTTCACTGTGATCAATTAAATTTTACCTGTATGGCAGAAAAACGTTGAAAAACATCTTGGCAACAGAACAGAACCATGATATGCTTGCTCTGCAATAATAAAAGAGCAATTCCTCTTCTTTTGACGGCTAAACGAGTCTGAGAAAAGAAGGTGGCATTGGTAGCTCATCATAGCAGGGAGAACTTTATCATGAATTGTACTACATGTGGAGCGAAGCTTCCTCCGGGTGCTGCATCATGTCAAGTATGTGGAACACCCACTCCTTACAATGTCACACAACAACGTGGCAACTCATTACCATATAATCCAACTGGAGCGGCATCGCCAACTTCATATAGTGGTGGCAACCCACCGACACCTTCATCGCCCTATGGCGGCAATCCGCCAACACCTTCATCGCCCTATAGCGGCAATCCGCCAACACCTTCTTATGGCGCTCCTCCCCCACCACCAACGGGATATGGAACAGCACCATATGACACTTCGGGTACATCAGCGACGTACCTCTATGGTCCTCCTGCAACTGACCCATATAGTCAGCCGGGGAATAACTACGGGCAACAGCAGCCACAGCAGCCACAACAGCAACAACAGTCTTTTTCGCCGCCACCTGCTGCTCCCATACCGCCGCCCAGGAAATCGGGGCGTGGCAGGATCATTGTTCTGGCAATTATCGCGCTGGTCGTTGTCCTTGTTGCTGCCGGTATTGTCGGCGCTGTCGCCATCAACAACAACAACACCAACACGCAACATGCTAACGCTACCTCGACTGCTCAAACGCAGGCGCAACATCTGACGGCAACATCGGTTGTGCATCAAAACTTGACGGCGACAGCAGTGGCTATCGCTTCGATCTACCCGTTCAGCAATAATTTAGTGCTGAATGATCCCTTGAGCGATAATAGCAAAGGCTATCAGTGGGATCAGGTGACACCAAGCTCTACACAAGGCGGCTGCGTTTTTAGTGGACAGTCCTACCATGTTTCAGAGCCACAATCGGGGTTCTTCAATACCTGCATGGCAAATAAAACCAGTTTCACCAACTTTACTTATGAAGTCGAGATGATGGTTTCCAAAGGCGATGCAGGAGGGCTGGTCTTCCGCTCTAACAGCCAGGCGACCTCCTTCTACTACTTCCGTCTCAATCAAGATGGGACGTATACCTTCTTACTGTATGTTGACACTTCGGGAACAACTGCACGCAGCCTTGCGCATGGCACCGCGCCAGGTTTCACTACTGGTTTAAATCAGACCAATCTGCTGAGCGTCGTCGCGAAAGGTACTACGCTAACCCTGTATGCGAATAAACAGGAGATTACGAGCGTTACCGATAGCACTTACACAGTGGGTGAGATAGGGCTTGCCGCCGATTACCAGAGTGGCCCTACTGAAGTGGTGTACACCAACGCTAAAGTGTGGCAGTTGCGGTGAAAAACCTAAATTGCCAGTTTCGCACATGTGCGAAACTGGCAAGCAGTTTTTCCGCTCCCTATGTCTCGATAAGCAGGCGCCGCAGCACTTTGCCGACGGTGTTTTTGGGCAGTTCAGCGCGAAATTCTATCTGTTTAGGGACTTTGTAGGCATCCAGGCGTTCGCGGCACAATGCCAACAATTCATCGGCGGTAGCTTTTTCGCCTCGTTTGAGAACGACGACGGCTTTGATAAACGGAGATGCATCATTAGCACTATTGCTACCATTGCTACCACTGCCGGACGTATTGACCACGGCTGCCTCCAGCACTTTGGGATGCTCGTACAACACTTCCTCAACGTCGCGTGGATACACGTTATACGCACCTGAGAGGATGAGGTCTTTCTTGCGATCGACAATGGTGAAGAAACCTTCATCGTCCATGCTGGCGAGGTCGCCGGTATGCAGCCAGCCATCGCGCAACGTTTTCTCCGTCTCTTCCGGCATATTCCAATAGCCCTGCATTACTTGTGGCCCACGCACAAGCAGTTCACCCACTTCGCCCGAAGGTAATGGCTCTCCCGTGCGGATATCTACGATGCGTGCCGAGGTGTTGGGGAATGGGATACCGATGCTGCCGACGCGCCGCTCTCCTTTAAGGGGATTTGAATGCGTTGTCGGCGAGGCTTCCGTCAATCCATAACCCTCGACGAGGCGTCCGCGAGTCAGCTTCTCGAAGGCTTCCTGCACTTCGACAGGCAAGGGTGCGGAACCGCTAATGCAGGTACGAATAGAGGAGACCTTGAAACTGCGCACTCTGGGATAGTTGGCGATAGCAAGATAGAACGCAGGGATACCGGGGAAAATGCTGGGTCGCTCCTTCTTGATCGCCTTCAATATCTGGCCGGTACGCGTGGTAGGCAACAGGACAAGTGAGGCGGCGAGACTCACGGAGGTATTCATACAGGTCGTAATGCCATACGAATGCGAAAGCGGCAATACGCAGAGTAGCACTTCGCGTCCCCGTTTCGCATCAATTATCCAGTGGCGGGTCTGCGTGACGTTCATTATGACATTGCCATGTGAGAGCATTACTCCTTTCGGAGTATCTGTTGTGCCAGAGGTGTAAAGTACGATTGCCAGGTCGGCAATCGTCGTTCCGCTATCCAGTACGGTAACTGGCTGACGACGCAAGAGATGTTGGAAGGAGTGTTCTTGAATGGCGTTGTTGTTCCTGTCACTCCCTTCTTCTCTGACATTGGTAGCGACAAAAGGTGCAACGCCAATTCTTGGATGGGGTTCGATACCTTCGATGAGGCTGGCCAGCAACACCCGCTGCGTCATGGGCAGATATTCGCGCACATCGGTATAGATAACATGTTTGATGTTCGTACCGGCGCAGACCTCTTCCGCCATTGGACGATACGTCGCCAGTGTGAGTAGAACCTGCGCACCGGAATCCTGCAATTGCTGCGCAATCTCGGCCTCGTTGAAAATAGGATTGCCCACAACAACGATTGCGCCAGCTTTCAAAATGCCGTAGAAAGCAATAATATATTGCGGAATATTCGGCAGAATAACGGCCACCCTGTCGCCTTTTTGAATGCCCATACCGCGCAAAGCATGCGCGAAACGGTTGGTGAGCCTATCGAGTTCGCTGTAGCGTATCTTTTGGCCAAAAAGATGATGGCGGGCCGTTCAGGAAAAAGGCGGGCAGCATTGCTTACCATATCATGCAGCAATTGCCGGGGCTGCGGCAACATTTCTGGCACATCTCTATCATACTGTTGAAGCCAGGGCATCTCAGATAGGCGCGTGAAGGCGGCAAGACGTTCGCGTTGCGCAATACGCTGTTTCTCGCCAGCCTGTGATTCAGGCAGAGCAGCATCAATAAAGCGACGAATGGCGCGATTCACAGCGTCGGGACGCTCCAACTGTACAAGGTGAGCCGAAACTGGAATCACCACCGAGTGCGCACCGGGAATAATGCGCGGAACAATCTCATACTGTTCGCGTAAAAAGACCGTGTCGCGCTGGCCCAATATGACAAGTGTTGGCAGGTGCAATTGTGAAAAACGCTCCTCGCCGTGCCATTTACTCATCACATGGTCTAGCAAAGCCTTGAGCGTGTGTTGGGGCGCATAGAGGGCGACGCCGATAAGTTTTGCCGCACGACTAAAGATGGGGTCAGGTACACCCATTAAGTGGCTGGCGGCCCGTTGCACAACGAAATTGGATGGAACGCCAATTAGCACAAGACTGGTGACATCTTCCGGGTGGCGCAGGGCATATTCTGCCGCGATGGCACCGCCAAAGGAATGCGCAATCAAAGCAAATGGCCGAGGAACGGCCAGAGCTTCAAGGATTTTTTCCAGGTCATTGACGAGGCCATCCATTGTGTACGGGAGCGTTTCCGGGTCATCACTCAGGCCATGTCCGCGCAACTCAGGTGCGACTACGCGCATGGTTTGCCCGAAGAAGCGCAACTGGTTGAGCCATTGCAGCGCGTTTCCGCCATAGCCATGCACAAAAACGATAGTGCGCGTGGCATCGTCGGGATGAATATCAAAGACGCTAATGCGGCGCAAGTTCTTTTCCGCGCCATCTATAGGAATATAGATCGTTCGCCGGTAGAATTCGACATCTACTGTCATACCATCCATCCTCCCCTTGCGGGCGCGATCAATCGCGCCCCTACAGCTGGTTGAGTATTTGCGCGAGCGTTTCGCGCTCTTGTTCAGTTAAGGGTTGTAGCGGGGAACGCGGGCGTCCACCATAGCCGTGTGTAAGTTCCAGAGCTGCTTTTAGCCCTGGGACGCTATAGGTCTCTGTGACGGCGGTGTTGGCGGGAACGAGGCGTGCCTGCAACAGAGATGCTTCTTCCATCTCACCTGCGTAAAAAAGTTCCTGGAGATGGCACACTTCTGTAGGGAAGATATTGGCGAGCGCGGCGACTGCTCCTACTGCGCCAACCGAGAGAGCGGGTAAAAGATACCCGGCACTGCCTGCAAAAACACGGAAATTGGTCGAAACAGAGTTCACAACCTGTGAGAGCTTCGCCATATTGCCCGCGCTATCTTTCACGCCGACAATGTTAGGATGTTGTGCGAGTGCAATAATGGTGGCGGCGGCAATATCCAGACCGCCGGTACTGGCGGGCATGTTGTAGATCACGACAGGAAGAGGACTGTGGTCGGCAATAGTGCGATAGTGGGCAAGGAGCGCATCGTTATTCATACGCCCTTTATAGTAGAAGGGCGGCAATATCAGCGCGAAATCTGCTCCACTTTGCGCAGCCTGACGGCAATTGGCGATAGTGGCAATCGTTGATTGTTCTCCACAACCCGCGAGTATCTGCGCTTCGTCTCCTGCCACATTCCGAGCCGTCTCTATTACCTGTCTCCGTTCATTGCTACTCAGGTGAACGGCCTCACCGTTTGTTCCCATTACAACGTAACCCGCGATGCCACTATCCGCGATACGCTGCATATGTCGCTGCAAGGTGGTAAGGTCGAGTTGTTCCTGTTGATCGAAAAATGTTGGTAGTGGGGGATAAATACCGCCGAGAATCTTCTGTGCCATACGTCGGATGCTCCTCTGGATCACTGGTTCATCAATGGAAGCATTATACCATAGGGTGTCCTGGCCAGTCAGCACAACACCACTTCATGACCTACTTCACAGAAAAACTGTGCTATCCAGCATAGTAGACGCTAAAATAAGCAAGTATAATCGTACATATAGAGAAGCACAAAAAGCGTTCAAGCAAATTTTAAGCAAGGAGAGAAACATGTACAGCATGAAAAACCACCGTGTACAAACTATTGTTCTCGGTATTGTTGGCCTCGTATTAATGATTTTATTCTCAGCATGTTCAGGCGTTAGCGGCAATGGCGGTCCCGGCACAACCTATAAAATCACCGGTCAAATTTCGGCCACGAGTTCCGCCAGCCACAGTGTGACCTTGACAGTAAATGGGCAATCTATCTCGATTACCGGCTTAACTGACCAGGAAGTAGCTGCGTTGCAGTCACAGGTTGGCAAAACATACACGATTGTCGCGACACAGAACAGCGACGGTTCGTATACCATCAGCAACGGCACAACTCCTGTGAATACTTCAAACACTCCCGGTGTAACATCAGGCATTGAGACCGCGACCCCAGAGGCAGGTCAAACGCCAGAGCCGAGCCAGACGGGAAGCGTGCAGGGAACCATCGAGTTTACCGGTAAAGTCCAGAGCGTGAGCAACAGCAGCATCACCATTACCATGCCAGATGGCACGAATGTGACAATGAGCATTGTGAATGGCCAGACCGATATGAGCGACTTCAACGGCGCACTGCCTACCAACGGCCAGCTTATCAAGGCTGAGGCCAACGCAAATACAGACGGCAGCTATACGGCGACCAAACTGGGTACCACGGATAGCGGCGACGCGGCAGATCAGAACGTAGTTACCTTCCAGGGTAGCACAAACAGCGCGGTTGGCTCCGATAAAGTTATTCACTTCACGGTTGGCAGCAAGAGCTACAGCTACACGATTAGCTCCGGCGCGGACCTGGGCGACTTCAACAACAACGCACAGTCCATCGGCAACAACCAGGCCGTCAAGGTTGAAGTCACGTTCAATGGTACAACCGGAACGGTGACAAAGGTAAGCAACGCGAACAGTTAGTATTAAAGAGAACCAGACAGCAAACAAGAGACCCCTGCCGAGCGGCAGGGGTCTCTTGTTTGCTGTCTGGTTCTCTCTATTTTACGACGTTGACCATGACGGCACCCACTGCAATGATGGCAACGACTGCGATCATAAGCCAGACGGCTCGCAAGATAGCGGCTTTGCGTTCTGCCCGCTTGCGTAGTATCTGGACACGGACATCTTCGGCTGGACACCAACCAGCGGCGGCGCAATAGGGACAGAGCGGAAACAGTTCGTAGGGCGGGCAGAGGTCTGCCTCGCCGTCGCCATAGTGAATTGAGCCGACGTTGTAGCGAATCTGCTCGCTCTCGAAGACGGCGGAGCAATGATTGCAGCGAAGCAACAGGTATTCGGCCCAATCCAATGCATTGCATGAAGGGCAAGAACGCGCTCTGAGAGTAACTCCCGCCTTGTCTTCCTCTGGCGTCCAGTGATGGCGGCAACGATGGCACATGAGTTGTTGTCCCTTGCGCATTATTGCGACACCGCGCAACATTCCTTGCTCCCGCAGTGTGCGTGCTTCGCTCGCAGATAGGTCAAAGGCACTATCACCTATGGTAAAGTGCGCTGGTTGCCCATAGTCCAGGTGTGGAAAGGCGTAATGACGCTGGCGGTCGCGCCGTGCCGCGGGTGAAGCCTCTGCACCCTTTCGCACTCTCCCATCAGGAGAAATCACGGTGCTATTCACGTAGACACGATTGTGTTCCGCGGCAACGCCCATAAAATGCCGGGCATGTTGCTCATCATAGGCTTTGCGCGACTCAGCGTTACTCAACGTCTGGTAAGCGAGCAGCAAAGTACGCATTCGCTCCTGTGCATCTTCCCCTTTATAGACATCGGGGTGGTATTGCAAGGCGAGATGCTTAAACTTTGCTTTAATGACGCTAGCCGGGGCATCGGTCTCTATGCCCAGCTCCGCATAGTAATCGGTGAATGGTTCCATCAATTTATTATGACATGTTTATGTACAGCTTGTACATAGTAGCAATATTGCGAAAAACCAGGTATTGTTATTACATAGACGATTCAGGTTGGGAAAGGTTGCATTATGCAAAGTTCACGAGAAACACAGCAGTTATTAGAAGCCTGCCAGCAAGCAGGTTGCCTACTGTGCCGTTTGATGCAAGGAAGTGTGCAGCATTTCCTTGAAGCGTGGAAGTATGATTTGTTTACCGATGTTGGTATACGCGAAGAGCTACGTCATTCGCGGGGATTTTGCAATACACATACGTGGCAATTGGCTCGGATGGGTGCAACGCTGCAACTGGCGGTCGCTTATCGGGATATTCTCTCGGATGCCGCCGAGCAACTACAATCAGACTCTACTTCTTCTCGCCGGCACCGATGGTTCGAATCAAAGCAGGAACGTGTTCCCTGTCCAGCATGTGTTCAACAGGAAAAAGCACTGGTAAATCTTGTTTCTTCCTTGCGGCAAGCGATGCTGAATCCCACCTTTTATACGCAGTTCCTCGCTTCTGACGGCTTGTGTCTGGAACATTTCCACCTGGCGTGCGAACTCAAGTTGCCCAACAGTGCCGAAAATGCTGGAGAGTGGCTATCTCAATTACGCCAGGCACAATTGACGATCCTGCAACGGCTGGATACACAACTGGGCGAACTCATCCGCAAACATGATTATCGTTTTAAGGATGAGGCACATGGGGATGAAATGATATCCTGGCGGTGGGCAGCAGGTATCGTTTCCGGTGAAGATAAACATGTTACTACATGAGGCAAGGTCCTATACTGATAAAAACAGGGAGAGATGCCATGCACGATCATATACATGATGACGATCACGATCATGATGACCACGATCACACCCACTCGCAAGATGATCACGATCACGCCACACCACGATCATGCTCACAACGGGCATGATGCTCATAATGACCATACCATCACGATCACGAGGAGGGTGGACATGGACATGGAGGCGGGCATGGGCACGAGCATGGCAGGGTAGATGCAGACCTGTACGGTAATCGGGCCGGATTGCGTGCGGTGCAAATATCAACGGCGGGTATGTTTCTGGTTGCCATTATTCAGTTTGTGATTGCCGGTATTGGTGGCAGTGCCGGTCTTTTTGCCGATGCTCTGCACAATCTCGGCGACGTGTTGACAACGGTCGCGCTCTGGATTGCATTCGTGATCGCCGGTCGCGCCGCCAACCAGCGTTACACCTATGGCTACCATCGCGGCGAGGACCTGGCGGGCGTCTTTATTGTACTGGTAATCATCGCCAGCGCCGTGGCCGGGGCCGTGGAGTCTATTGTGAAACTGACAAGTGGCACGGTTCCGACGCAACTTTACCTCAGCATGGCCGCAGCACTGGTGGGCGTTGCCGGTAACGAACTCCTGGCACAATACAAGATAGCGGTCGGCAAACGCATCAACAGCGTGCCGCTTGTCGCAGACGGGCAGCACTCACGTATAGACGGTCTCACCTCGCTTGCTGCATTCATCGGCTTAATCGGTGTTGCATTTGGGTTGCGTATTGCCGATCCTATCGCGGGCATTGTGATTACCGTCGTTATTCTGACGGTCGTGTATTCCACTTCGCGCAGCGTTATCCAACGCCTGCTCGATGCGGTTGATCCGCATCTTGTTCCCTCTATTTATACCGTTGCCAGCGAAGTGCCAGGGGTTGAAGCAATTAACGAGGTGCGGGCACGCTGGGTGGGCCATACGCTGCATGTCGCGATGAATATTGAGGTAGATGGGACATTGACGCTGGTGCAGGCGCATACCATCGCGGCAGAAGTGGAGCATCGCCTGTTCCACCAGGTCAAAGGTCTCTCCGAGGCAATCATTCACACCGACCCACATAGTCACGATGAAGACTATCACGCGGCGATAGCGCACCATATGCAGGAAGCGCAACGCCCCCTCGTCCAACGTTGGGAGCGACCACATGATCCCGCTCCGCTATGATATCTTCACCTTTCTGAAAACACTATAGAGAGACAGATCATAGATCACTTTCAGACCGCCTGCACAGAGAATAAGCAGGGGTACATCATGATATAATAACGAATAAAACAATATCTCATTCAGGGAGAATGCCAGTGTTGACCTTATGTAGCCACTATTGACGCTGACACGTCTTAGCTCAAAGCACACTTGAGAATGATCTCGTCTGCATATCTGCAAACGAGTTGTCTTTCTATTGGTTTGCGTCTGTCTCCCACCAATGGCAGCGCTTCTTATTTCCCCATGCTCGCGCTCCGCCTTCTTCAACTGCATCAATGCATATTATGTAAACGTGTTTTGCTTGCCGTCATTGTCCAAAGTGGCAGATGGTGGTAATGATACACTGAAGTCATTCCAGTTGAATGGAGTAGAGCTAATATGTTTGTAATTCCTGACGATTTTAAGCGCGAGATGATCGCGTTGCATGAAGATAAAGGTCACGTCTGGCTGGACCGCCTCCCTGTTATTCTCGCCGCCTGTGAAAAGCGGTGGGAGTTGACCATCGGTTCCCCGTTTGCCAACCTCTCTTTTAACTATGTTGCTCATGCCACGCTGGCGGATGGCACAAGCGTTGTGGTCAAAGCTTGTTCGCCAACGGGCGAGTTCATCTCGGAAAGTACCGCTCTGCGACTGTTTGATGGTCATGGCATGGCACGCTTGCTGGCCTATGATTTGGCAGATGAGGTCATGTTGTTGGAAGATCTCCAGCCAGGGACAGTGCTGACGACAATGGAAGATGACGAACGGGCAATCTCGATTGCGGCAAGTGTCATGCGCCAGTTGTGGCGGCCAGTTCCTTCGCAGCATCCTTTCAAGACAGTGTTTGATTGGGGCAAGGGCTTTACGCGCCTGCGACAGCACTTTGGCGGTGGCAATGGGCCTATTCCCGCGGCGTTGCTGGAGGAGGCGGAAACACTTTATGCCGAACTCAGTGCCTCAATGGCAACACCTGTCCTCTTGCATGGCGACCTGCATCAGGATAATATCCTGGCTGCCCAACGTCAACCCTGGCTTGCCATTGATCCAAAGGGACTGATTGGCGAACCGGCCTATGAAACGGGTTCGTTGCTGCGCAACCCTCTACCACAAATACTGCAAGTTCCACAACCGGGCCGTCTTTTAGCCCGCCGGATCGATCAATTAGCCGAGGAGCTTGAGCTTGATCGTGTGCGTATTCGCAACTGGGGACTAGCCCAATCCGTGCTTTCCGCGTGGTGGAGCATTGAGGATTTCGGGCATGTGTCGGAAACTGCACTTGCCTGTGCCACATTGCTAGCCGAACTATAGTATTCCGAAAGTTTTTTAGAGAGGAGATGTAAATATGACCACTCAACCAACCGATTGTTTTGTGTGCCGCTATTTGACAGCAGAGTAGCTTGTTATCAACTCACCTTCATATGCTGCATGAAACTCTTCAACAGTTATTTCGCGTCTGTAGACACTAAAATGAACGGTGCAACGTGTCTAAAGGGATGAGGACTTATTGTGCCACAAATAGCGCGGGCTTTATGAAAAGAGGGGAATCTCCATGTCGGTATCCTTAGATACGTTGAAAAAGCTGGACGAGAGCAAATTATCGGCATTTCACTTCAAAATGGTGTTCACGGCGGGGATGGGTTTTTTTACAGATGCGTATGATCTCTTCATTATCGGCGTCGTCTCGTATATTCTACGCGACCTCTGGCACTTGAGTACAGTCGAAGTCTCCTTGCTCAGTAGCACATCACTAATTTCGGCTGCTGTAGGAGCGGTTATTTTTGGGCGCATCGCGGATTGTATGGGGCGCAAATTTGTCTATGGCTATGAACTGTTGGTACTGGCGGCGGGAGCTATCGCATCAGCACTGGCTCCGAGTATCGTCTGGTTAATCATCTTTCGTTGTGTATTAGGTCTAGGTATTGGCGGCGATTATCCCGTCAGTTCCACGCTAATGAGCGAATACGCGAACCGCCGCGACAGGGGCAAACTGGTCACACTCGTTTTCTCGACACAGGCACTGGGGCTAATCATTGGGCCATTGCTGACAGTCATATTTTTACTCGGTAATGTGAACAGCGATATCACCTGGCGGCTTCTGCTGGCCTTTGGTGCGCTTCCTGCACTGACGACATTCTGGGCGCGTCGTCAAATCGCTGAATCGCCGCGTTTCGCATTGGCGCAGGGAGGGAGTACGGTATTTACGCGAAGTATGAATAGGATTACCGGTGTAAAAGAGCAGTTACCTGCTAAAAGCTCGCTGGCAGAATGCCTTATTCCGCGCAAAATGGTAATTGATGGAAAACCAGCAGCCCGGCAACACCATTGGTCAGTATTGTTCAAGATGCGGCATCTTTTGCTCTGGTTGATTGGCGCGGCCAGCACATGGTTCTTGCTTGATTTTGCCTATTACGGCACAACTGTCTCTACGCCAATTGTGATCAAGCTATTCAGTCCTACTTCGTCGCTTGAGAACACGATGCTCTACACATTGCTCATTTTCGTGATTGCCGCCCTCCCTGGCTATATTGTCGCGGCCTTCTTGATTGACCGTATTGGGCGCAAAACAATACAGTTGCTGGGATTCGCCATGATGGCACTTTCTTATGGAGCATTGTTCATCTTTCCCGCTCTCACGCAAATTACCGCGCCCTTCCTGCTCGCTTATGGTCTGGCTTACTTCTTCACCGAGTTCGGGCCGAACGTTACTACCTTTGTCTATCCCGCCGAAATTTTTCCGGTGACGGTACGTACCACGGCACATGGCTTCGCGGCCGCTACCGGTAAAGTGGGAGCATTTATCGGTGCCTTCATCTTTCCTATTTTGCTCACAAGTGCAAATTTCAAATTGCCGGGTGCCATGGGAGTAGCCGGAGGCACCTGTGTAATTGGTTTCTTCCTCACATTCCTACTCCCAGAACCAAATCAGAAGTCATTGGAGGATATTGAGCGCGAAGGTGAGACAGAGGATGAGCAGGCGGGACACCCTGATGATACAATGATGAAAGAATATGTAAGTGGAATAAAAACAGATACACACTAAATACAGGGGGAACACGATGAAACAATCTGTACAACGTCAGCGTAACCCTGCTGATTATGGCTATCCAACTCCTGATGTTGCGGCACTATCAGCAAAGGCCCTTGAGGTGACACGTCGTTTGACAACGGAATACGGTGAAGTTCCTTTCTCCAGCAAAGACCCGATGAGCATGTTGGTGGATATCATCCTCTCACACCGCACACGCGACGAGCAAACGGCGGCGGCATGGGCTAACCTTTTGAAACGCTTCGGCTCCTGGGAAGCGGTACGCGATGCGCCAACCAATGAAGTGCAGGATACTATCGCAAATGTCAACTTCCCTGAAGTGAAAGCTCCCCGGCTGCAAACAATTATGCGCCAGATCACCGAAGAGCGCGGCAACCTCAATTTAGATTTTCTGCGCGACCTGTCAGTAGCAGAAAGCGCGGCATGGCTGGACCGCTTCGAAGGAGTGGGGCCAAAAACCACCGCCTGCGTTCTACTGTTCAGCTGCCAGAAGCCCCTGTTGCCTGTAGATGTGCATGTCCACCGCGTCTCTATTCGCCTGGGTCTGATCGGGCCAAAGGTCACAGCCGATAACGCTCATAACCTCCTTCAGGCTTTGCTACCACAGGATGCACGCAGCATCTATAATTTTCATAAGGCCCTGTTACGGCATGGGCAACGGGTATGTGTTTATGAACATCCGCGCTGTAACAGGTGTGTGCTCACAAATCTTTGTAACTATTATAAAACGGTAGTGAAATCATAATTGGACAACGCAATAAACGGCACTTACATCAGACAATAAGACGTTGATTTATTGTGATGAGTTAGTGAGATTAGCTGTAGATTGTACTGATAATCAGGAGCTTCGTAAAAATATGAAGATTTCTACTATTTTACGGGTTTTAGCATTGATACTGGTTTTTTTAGGCATTAGAAAAGTATATTACCTCGCTTCAGATCCAACGTCTGAGAAAGATTTCTTTCCTGATATTCACCACAAAAGAAAACCACTGGATGAAGCCCCGGCTCAACTGCCCTTTTCGCAACTTGGAGGAACGATCAATGACGTGACTGGAGTCAATAGAACTGCGGTCTATGGCATCGTACAGATAAAATCTGAGGATGAGCTAAGAGATGCACTGCATTTTGCCAGACAGCAAAAGCTTCCTGTTTCTATTGCCGGGGCCAGGCACAGTATGGGAGGCCAGGAGTTTGCAACAGATGCGCTCGTACTGGATATGCGCGGATTTAATCATATGTCTGTTGATGTAAAAAACAAAATACTGACGGTACAAAGCGGAGCAATATGGCACGATATTCAAGAATATTTGAACCCTTACAAGCTCTCTATTGAAGCGATGCAGTCTATTGATATGCCCACTGTTGGCGGCACTATCTCCGTAAACGCACATGGTCTGGATCACCGGATTGGCGGAATTGCAGCAACCATACTATCGCTACGCCTGATGCTGGCGGATGGCAGTATTCAAACATTGAGTAGACAGGAAAATGCTGAGCTTTTTCAAGCGGTTGTCGGCGGATATGGCCTGTTTGGCGTCATTTTAGATGTACAATTAACCTTGATGGATGACCTTGCCTATACTGAAGAGCGGCCCGTTATTAAAACCCAGGATTTCCCCTCGGCATATACAGGAATTGCGAACGATGCAGCCTGTCATATGTTCTATGCACGCTTATCTACTGCTCCCTCCTCATTTCTCAAAGAAATGATTATGTACTCATACATAGTTGTTGATCAGCCTCTATCTCCAGGGCCGCTCAAGCCCGAAAATCTTGTGCAGCTCACACGCTTTGTCTTTAATTTAGGTCGTAAGAGTTATGTGGGTCGGGAAATAAAATGGTGGGCGGAAAAATATATTCAACCGTTTGCACAAACATTTCCTGAATCAAGAAATCAAATTATGCATCGGTCTTATGCGTATTTAAAGAATAATTTACGGAACAATTCAGATGTTTTACAAGAGTATTTTGTGCCAAAAGAACAGATCCTTGCATTTATCCAGGGACTGGGAGACATTTTGCAAAGGCATGCGGTTGTGACACGCAATGTAGAGATAAGATCAGTGCGTAAAGAAAACATTCTTCTTGATTACGCCAGCGCAGATTGGTTCGGTGTTGTTCTCTATTTAAATTTTGATGTCAATGAACGGGATATGAGAAAAATAAAAGAGGCTCATTCTGACCTGATTGATCTTGCCCAGAGCCTGGGTGGAAGCTTTTATTTGCCGTACCAGCTGAGTGCCACAAGAGCGCAAATAGAGAATTCTTATCCTGAATTTGGAAAATTCTTAGAACTCAAAAAGAAATACGATCCTGACCTCTTATTTACAAGTAAGTTTTATGAAAAGTATGGAATGATGTAGAAAGAAGCATCATTATGAAGAAGGAAGCACGACAATTACGGATTGGGGTACTTGGCTGTGGGCCGATTGCGCAGGCCGCCCACTTTGAAGCCTGTCGCAGAGCACGCAACGCCGAGTTGTACGCCATCTGCGATCTGGCGGAAGATCTGGTGGCGAGGATGGCAGCCATCCACGAGCCGCGCGTGACCTATCTGGACTACGGCGCAATGCTGGCTGATCCACAGGTGGAGGCGGTCATTGTTGCCACGGCCGACCAGTTCCATGTGGAGCATGCTTCCATGGCTCTTGCCGCAGGGAAGCATGTGCTGGTGGAAAAACCACTTGGTGTCACCATCGAGGAGTGCGAAGCGTTACGTGAGCGAGTACAAGCGTCTGGACTCCTGTTACAGGTGGGGACGATGAAGCGGTTCGACCCAGGGATTGCCTTCGCACATCAGTTCATCAAGGAAAATATAGGGCAGTTGCTCGCGCTCAAAGCATGGTACTGCGACTCGACGTATCGGTACACGATGACGGAAAACCTTCAGCCCATCCTGGTTACCAGCGCTCACGCCAGGCGACCGAGCGGCGACCCGAAAGCGAACAAGCGACGATACTATCTCTTAGGCCACGGGAGCCATCTCGTCGATACGGCCCGCTTTCTGGGGGGCGAGATCGTGCGCGTCCAGGCCAGGTTCGTTGAGAAGTTCGGAGCGTATTGCTGGTTTGTCGCTACTGAATTTGCGGATGGCAGTGTGGGCCACCTTGATTTGACGATGGCGGTGCGGATGGATTGGCATGAGGGTTTCCAGGTGTACGGTGAGTACGGCAGCGTAGTTGGCAAGACCCTAAATCCCTGGTATCTGAAATCTAGCGAGGTGGAGTGCTTCAGCGTGCGTGATGGGCAGTACCATCGGGTGCCAGGTGCGGATGCACATGTCTATCGGCTGCAACTTGAGGGCTTCGCGGACACGATTCTGCATGATATGCCTCTGCGTGGTGCTGGTATCGAAGACGGTGTGGCAGCTCTGCGGACGCTCGTTGCGATCTCGCGCTCTGTCGAAAGCGGGGCATGGGTACCATTGGCCGAAGTGACAGGAGGTGTGTGATGCGACTGGGGATTTTCGCCAGGACGTTTTCCCGCCCAACGGTGGAGGAGGTATTCGATGCCGTGAAGGAGCATGGCCTGGACTGCGTGCAGTTTAATATGTCCTGTGCAGGTCTGCCGTCGCTCCCAGATGACATCTCTCCTTCCCTCGCAATGCGTATTCATGAAGCAGCAATGAGCAGAGGCATAGAGATCGCAGCGGTTTCTGGAACCTACAATATGGCCCATCCAGACCCCAAGGTGCGGCAAGCAGGCTTACGCCGATTGCGGACATTGGCATCAGCCTGTCATGGAATAGGAACCTCTGTAATCACCCTCTGTACGGGTACACGCGACCTCGAAGACATGTGGCGTTGGCATCCAGAGAACGCATCTTCCCAGGCCTGGTCAGATCTGCTGTCCTCGATGGAAGCCGCGTTGCAGATCGCCGAGGAAGAGCAGGTGACGTTGGCCTTTGAACCAGAGCGAGCAAACGTGGTGAGTACAGCCGCAAAGGGCCATGCGCTGCTTGCCGCGATGCAGTCTGCGCGCCTCAAGGTGGTAATCGATCCCGCGAATCTGATCGTTCCGGGCGATGAACACCAGATGAGCCAAATGAGCCGGGTGCTTGATGAGGCGTTCGACCTGCTCGGAGAGTATATCGTGATTGCCCATGCCAAAGATCGAGGGGCTGACGATACTTTCCGTGCCGCCGGAGAAGGCATCCTCGATTACGATCAGTACGTGCGTCTGCTGCGGGCGGCGGCCTTCGCTGGTCCCTTAATACTTCATGGTCTTACTGAAGGGCAGATAGATGCGGCACTTCAATTCCTCCGTGACAAGCTTCAGAGGATATAGAAACTCATGCCGTTCTTTCACTCCGACACTATTCTGTTCCATCGAATGAATACGATCCTCTTCATCCCTTTGGATATGGCGAAGTTTTCGCCCGCTCCATCCCAGGCGCTATCTTGGAAGAGGTGACACCGAAGGCTGTCGATGCTCATCAGCATGCGCGGGATATTCAGCGTGCCATTGAGCGCTTCTTCGGAAAGGCATTATGAGCTACGGAGGCAGACGTCAATCGTTTTTCGTCTTCATACGCAACCAAATGCGAGAGGAGAAGGCCTGATCGGATCAAAGGTCACAGCCGATAACGCGCACAACCTCCTCCAGGCATTGTTGCACCAGGATGCATGCAGCATCTATAATTTTCATATCAAATGGTGAATTTTTTCCAGACTAGACGACGTTATAGGTGTAGTAAACTAGTTTGCTTGCGCACAGGGAACTCAACAACGATATTTACAGGTACGCAATGATGCATCCGTAGGCGTGACACGGTCATGCATTGAAAGCGAAAGAATGAATAAAGCATTATTTCAACACAACAAACTCGCCTTGAGTGCTATCACATTAACGATTATACTTGGCATCCTGGGGGTAGGAGCGACCATAGTTCAGATGGTCTTTCTCAGTAAAGTGATAAATGGTGTGTTTCTGGCACACAAAACGCTTGCCGAGGTTGAGCCATTCTTGTTCTATCTGTTGGGTTTCATTGCTCTACGTGGTGTGCTGGTCTGGTTGCGTGAAGTAACTGCACAACAGGGAGCGGTCCGTGTCAAGTCGGCCTTGCGCCAGCAATTGTTTACGCACTTGTTCGCGTTAGGACCAGCTTATCAAAAGGGAGAGGCGACCGGCGAGTTGGTCGTGACTGCCAGCGAGGGTATTGAACGCCTCGATGCCTATGTGAGCCGTTATCTGCCGCAGATTGCACTGAGTGTGCTGGTACCGTTCGTAATCGTCGCGTATATCTTTCCCCTCGACTGGATTAGTGCCGCATTACTGCTTGTCACCGGGCCAATTATTCCACTGTTGATGATTATTATAGGGAGCTACGCGGAGAAGCTTGTGCAGGGACAGTGGCTGGCGTTATCGCGCATGAGTGCGTCATTTTTGGATAGCATACAGGGATTGCCGACGCTCAAACTCTTTGGACGCAGCAACGCGGCTGGCGCAAAGGTGGAGCGGATGAGTAAGGCATTCGGCGAAAGAACGCTCAAAATGTTGCGCGTCGCCTTTTTATCTGGCGCGGTACTCGAATTCATGACGGCTGCTGCCATAGGGGTTGTCGCGGTCACGTTAGGAGTACGCTTGATAGATGGCGGCATCTCCTTTGAAAGCGCGTTTCTTGTGTTGTTGCTCACACCAGAATTTTACCGTCCACTGCGAGAACTCGGCGCATCGCGCCATGCAGGTATGGAAGGCAAAGTTGCGGCAAAACGTATTCTTGAGATTTTAGAAACTCCCCTTCCTGTACCAGCAAATTCCATATCGAATAAGCGGCCCGTCAACTCGCTCACTCTCCGCTTTGCGAATGTGTCATATACCTATCCTGGCAATGAGCAGCCCGCACTCACTAACATTAACCTGACATTACCGGCTGGAACACGCACGGCCCTTGTCGGGCGCAGCGGCGCGGGCAAAAGTACACTGGTCAATCTCCTGTTACGCTTTATAGCTGTCCAATCGGGGAACATCACCGTCAACGATATTCCACTCTCTGAGCTACCCGTTGAGGTATGGCGTTCATCTATCGCCCTTGTACCACAACACCCGTACCTCTTCAACGACACGATCCGGGCAAACATTCGCATGGCGCGACCAACCGCGAGTGAGGATGAAATCATGCAGGCCGCTGCACTCGCTGGTGCGGATGAGTTTGTTCAGCAGTTTCCACGCGGTTACGATACGCAAATTGGAGAACGTGGGGCGCGTTTGAGTGCCGGACAGGCGCAACGTGTGGCAATTGCGCGTGCGTTTCTGAAGGATGCTCCATTGCTCATTCTGGATGAACCGACCTCAAGTCTTGACCCGAAAAGCGAAATGCTTATACGGCAAGCTATGGAACGCTTGATGCAAGAACGGACAGTGCTCGTGATCGCCCATCGCTACAATACCATCGCGAATGTAGAGCAGATTGCCATTCTGGATAATGGGAAAATTGTTGCAGTAAAGGAGCAAGGCAAACACCTGCAACAATATGGGCAACAAGGGAGCCACAACCAATTGATGGACATGTACAGAAAGGCGGGAGTAGCCATATGAAAACCTTTCTACGCCTGCTCTCGTTTTTATCAGCCTTTCGCTGGCTAGTAGCACTGGCAATTCTGCTGGGCAGTGTCATGATCGCCAGTAATATGCTGCTACTGGGGATGGCAGCGTACCTCATCGCGGCCTCGGCACTTGGCCCCCTCATGGTGACACTCACTATACCGATTTATATCGTGCGTTTTATGAGCGTTTCACGAGCAGGATCGCGTTACGCTGAGCGTCTGACCGCTCATAAAGTAACATTCCGTCTGCTGGCCCACTTGCGCACCTGGGTCTACCGCCATCTCGAACCACTCTCTCCCGCCTATCTGCACACGCAGCGTAGCGGAGACATCCTTACAAGTCTTGTGACAGACGTAGATGAGCTACAAAATATCTATCTGCGCGTTGTTTCACCCATTGTTGTCGCGCTTCTCATCAGTCTGCTCACATTCGCGCTATTCGCTATCTTCAGTACGGTACTGGCATGGGTCGCCGTAGCCTTCCTGGTAGTGACGGGCTGTGCAGTACCGCTCCTCAGTGGCTTGCTGGCTCGTGGTCTGGGCAAGCAGCAACTGGCGGTACGCGCCACGCTGAACGCACAAATTGTAGATGGTATTCAGGGTGTGCAAGACTTGCTGGCATACGGACAGACCGATGCCCATCTACAATCCATCATGACGCTTGAGAAAAAGCTGGCTAAGATACAACAGCGAATGGCCTTCATCAGCGGTCTGCAACAGGCGTTGAATGATATACTCATGAACCTTGCCCTGTGGAGTCTGCTCATCCTGACCATTCCGCTCGTTCTTTCAAAAGCCATTGATGGTGTGTATCTGGCCTTCCTTGCACTGGTAATCCTTGCGAGCTTCGAGGCAATACAGCCACTTGGGCAAGCATTTCAAATGCTTGGTCACTCGGTCGCCGCCGGTGAGCGACTGTTCAAAATAACCGATGCTATCCCGCAAGTACAGGAACCTGCTATGCCACTACCAGCACCTCATGATACATCCCAGGGACTGACGCTGAAATTTGAGCATGTACATTTCGCCTATCAGGCCGACGAGAGCGAGGTCGTGCAAGATTTCAATTTTGAGGTAGTACCCGGCAAATGTGTCGCCATTGTCGGCGCGAGTGGCGCGGGGAAAAGTACGCTGGTCAACCTGATACTACGTTTCTGGAATCCCACACTGGGTACCATCCGCCTGAATGGACAGGCTATCCAACAATATGCGCTTGAAGACCTGCGCGATCTGATAGGCGTAGTAGCGCAAGACACTTATCTGTTTAATGATACTATTCGTGGCAATCTGCTGCTGGCGCGACCTGAAGCCACCGATAGCGAGATTGAACAGGTACTGGAACAGGCACAACTGAGCGAGTTCATCCAGCAACTTCCCAAAGGGCTATCAACGTGGGTGGGTGAACAGGGAATGCGGATCTCAGGCGGGGAACGCCAGCGACTCGCCATCGCTCGTACACTGCTGAAAGATGCGCCTCTGCTCATACTTGACGAGGCCACGGCGAATGTAGACCCATTAACTGAACATACATTGCTCGACGCTCTCAATGTATTGATGAAGGGGCGTACAACGCTGGTGATTACCCATCGTCTTGTGGGCATGGAGCGCATGGATGAAATCCTTGTGATGAATGAAGGTCGCATCTGTGAGCGCGGAACACACGATGAACTCTTGCGGGCGCGAGGTCTCTATTATGAGATGGTGCAATTGCAAGAAGGCATGGTGACTTCGCTATAATTTTTTGAGTAGACAAATTCCAAAGATATCATTGTAGAAAGAATGACCCGGTACCGCCAGGAATATGCGAGTACCGCCAGGAGGAACAGGATGGATGCATCAACCATCTTATCACGCTTACAATTTGCCTTTACGATATCCTTTCACTACCTCTTTCCGCAATTTACGATGGGGCTGGCCTTGCTCCTCGTGATTCTCAAGGTGCTATTTTTGTGGCGCAAGGACGAGCGATTTAATACCAGTGCCCATTTCTGGGGGAAGATTTTTGCTATTACCTTTGTGTTCGGCGTCGTGACGGGTATCCCGATGGAGTTTCAATTCGGCACAAACTGGGCACTTTTCTCCGCCAAAGCCGGGGATATCATCGCGCAGACACTGGCAATGGAGGGAGCTTTCACATTCTTTCTGGAATCGGCATTTCTGGGCCTATTTCTCTTTGGCGAGCAAATCTTCGGGCAAAAAATGCACCTGTTCTCGATCATCATGGTCTGGCTGGGAACGTGGGCATCCGGTTTCTTCATCATCGCGACAAACGCATGGATGCAACATCCGGTCGGCTATACCTTGGCCTCTGATGGACGCTTTCATATCTCTAATTACTGGGCGGTCCTATTCAACCCCTGGATTCTACCGGATTACATACATGCCATTAGTGGTGCAATCGTAACTGCCGCCTTTGTAATGGCCGCATTGGGAGCCTATTATCTGTTAGTCAAACAGCACACCGACTACGCCCGCATCTTTGTCACCCTGGGAGTGATCATCGGCTTGCTTGCTAGCGGGTTTCAACTTTTCCCCAGCGGCGACCTGGAAGGACAACAGGTAACGACATACCAGCCATCGAAGCTGGCCGCGATGGAAGGTCTATTCCAGACAGAGAATGGCGCGGGTATCGTGATTATTGGACAACCGAATACGAGCGACCGGAAAGCTCGATAATCCCATCATCGTTCCCAATGTCCTCAGCTTTTTGACCTACCGGCGCTGGACAGCTCAGGTCAAAGGGCTCAATGATTTACCGGCCAGCCAACGTCCGGATAATGTGGAAATGCTCTATTATAGCTACCATATCATGGTCGGCTTAGGCACCATTTTCATCGCCATCATGGCTCTTGCCTGCTTTATGCTCTGGCGGCGTCGGCTCTTCACATCGCGCTGGATGCAATGGATACTACTACTGGCGATGCCCTTCCCTTTTATCGCGAATACCGCCGGTTGGTACACCACCGAACTCGGTCGCCAGCCCTGGATTGTTTTTGGGCTGTTGCATACCGTCAATGGCTCATCAACCAACGTTTCGGCGGGAAACGTTCTTTTTACGCTCCTCGGTTTCGCCGGTCTGTATCTTCTTCTAGGATTGGTATATGTTTTTCTCGTGGTATTTGAGGCATTTATCGGCCCAACTCCCCAGGAAGAGAAACCTCCACAGGAAATAGAGGGACTTGCTGATCAGTCGGCGTAAATTGAAGAGAAGAGGAGAAAAGTACGATGCAAACATTATGGTTTATCCTGGTAGGTTTTATGCTCACGATGTACGTGGTGCTGGATGGCTTCGACCTGGGCGCGGGCGTCATCCACCTGTTCGCGGCAAAAAATGATGAGGAGCGGCGTCTGATTTTGCGGGCCATTGGCCCTGTCTGGGACGGGAATGAGGTCTGGCTGATCGCGGCTGGCGGCACACTGTTCTTCACCTTCCCTTTGCTCTACGCCTCCAGCTTCAGTGGCTTCTACCTGCCATTGACTATTGTTCTCTGGCTGCTGATGCTGCGCGGCGTCGCTATCGAGCTGCGCAGTCGCGTGCCAAACCCCGTCTGGTCATCGTTCTGGGATGGTCTGTTTTTCTTTGGCAGCGCCCTGCTCGCCATCTTCTACGGGGCGGCGATGGCAAATGTGATTCGCGGCGTTCCCCTGGACAAAAGTGGTTTCTTTTTCGAGGCACTCTGGACGGATTTCAACCCCTTCAGCGCCAATCCCGGTATCCTGGATTGGTACACCATCCTCATCGGATTGATGGCACTTGCAACGCTCATCATGCACGGGTCGGCTTACATCGCTGTCAAGGTGGAAGGCCCGCTTTATGAGCGTTCTCGCCTTATTGTAAGGGGCGCATGGGCAGCTACTGCTGTGCTGGCTATTCTGGGTACTATTGCGACCTTTGCCGTGCAGCCACAGATGATCACAAATTTCCTGGGATATCCCTGGGGCTTCATTTTCCCCATCATCGCTGTAGTAGGCTTCATCGGCGTCGTCTTTCTCAACTTCCGGCATAATGACCTTGCGGCCTTCTTTGCTTCATGCGCCTTCATTGTAGGTATGCTGGCCAGTATGGCCTTTGGCATTTTCCCGATGCTGCTACCGGGCGTCAACCGCACCTATAGCCTGACAATACAAAATGCATCGGCCTCCCAGTACGGACTAACAGTAGGGCTTATTTGGTGGATATTCGGCATCATCCTCGCCGCCATCTACTTCATCTTCACTTACCGCACATTCTGGGGCAAAGTGCATGTCGGAGGAGCAGGGGGGTACGAATAGCATTAGAGAGCATATATTCCCCTTTCCAGAAGCTGCGCTCATGCAAAACTCCCTCCTCTTGAAAATCCAGTTTGCACAAGAGCTGAACCGAAGCCCTATTTTCTGGCATCACCTCTGCTTCAATCCGATGAAGGCCCATGTACTCAAAACCGAACTGGATCATCGCCCTCAAACAGCTTCTGTCATGATCCCTTGACCCCAACAGGGCCGGGCAAGTATCATACCCAAGTTCGGCATTGGACCATATGCGATTCCAGGCAACATACCCACCTGTTCCAATAAGCGTATTATTGTCTTTGAGCGCGATGCCCCAACGAAAGCGCTCTTACCGTTCAAAGCGATGTCTTTGTTTTTCAATCAATAACTTGTAGCTTGCTCAATGCTAGTAAACACTTCCATATCAGAGTACTTCATCACTTCTGAATTTGAGAAAATACGAATAGACAGCTTCCGCGTCCCCTCTACGGAGTTCCCGCAACAGCAGACGTGGTGTTTCGATAAGTGGAAACCATTCAAAATCAAACAGCGTGTCCATGCTCCCTCTCCTTGTTGAAGAACTGTTGTGTCCTAAGGTCTCATCCGCAAATAACTTCCTGACCTAGAGGGTGAACCCGCGTCTTGAGGTTTGATGGTGTAGTTCCACTCACCATGAAAAGCATCGCGCACGATGTTGAGGGCCTTGAGCTCAGCGTCGGTGACGGTGAGACCCGTCGGATACGTCTGGCTGTCCTTGAGAGCCGTGACGTGCAATCCTTCCTCGGTGGTCGTATGCGAGATCAAACTCAATCACCGTTTCCAGAGACGTGAGCGGTTTGGCACGCCAATTGATGGAAATGAAGGAAAAGAGGCGATGTTCGATCGTGTTCCACTTGCTCGTCGCAGGCGGATAATGCGCAACCGTGATCGTGAGCTGTTCTTCATTGGCCAGGGTCTGCAAAGCCTTCTTCCACAGCTTGTTGCGCACGCCATTACGACCACCCCCATCAGCCGTGATGAGCAATTCGTGCGCCTGGGGATAGAGCTTTTTGCCACAGTGCTTCCACCACCTTCGGATACTTTCCACCGCAAACTCGGCCGTCTCATGATCGATGCCCACATTCACAAACCCCTGGTTGTGTACGAGGTCATAAATCCCATACGGGATGGCTTTGCCATTGGCTAACGAGCGGTAGTCGTAGACGTTGACCCGCGTCTCGTGCCCTTTGGGCTGCCATTCGTGTCCCTGGTTCTTGAACATTCCCAGTAATTCTTTCTTCTTGCAGTCCACCGAGATCGCTGGCGCGTGCTTCTGCTCAAACTGCTTGCACAGGGCCGTAATATGCCCAAACTGTTGATCGCGGTCGGCATGAGAAGTGCCTTCCATCGTTTTCTTGTCGACTTTAAGCGAAGAGCCCTGCTCGTGCAGCACGTCGGCCAGCGCTGTTCGCTTGATGCGATGTCCCTGCTGGGAGAGCGCCTTGACCAGCTGCGTCAACGAACGCGACGTCCATTTGAGCAGGCTCATCGGCTCCCCTTTGGCAGAGAGCAACTCTTCCAGGTCTGCTTGTAAGGTTGGATCCGTCTCCGTCGCCTTTTTCCTCCCACCCCCAACTTGCCGGATTCCTCCCTTGCACTCTGGCACGCTCGCCCGTGAGTTCTTTGACTCCTCGCTGCACCGTTTTCCAATCTGCTCCTGAGGCTTTGGCTACCTGGCTGATGCCTCCAGAGCCTCTCTTGAGTGCTTCTGTTCCCAGAGACAAGCGCCATTGCTGTTCATTCAATTCGATGCGCAGAATCTCTCATACCGTTGCTGGGTCGTCATTTTTCGATTTTAGCATATTTCCTCGTTGCATGGAAGTTATTTGCGGATGAGCCTAAGGATATGTTACAATTCATGCTAAAATATACCCATTCCAAATATCACGGGAGAATATTCAATGAACAATTTGCCCCAGCTAGCCAGTTTGCTGAAATCAAGAAATACGATTGACGGCAAGATTGCGAATTTGATTGGCCATGCAGTACAGGTACAATCCGTCGGAGAATATATCGCCGCCACTATTTTTGGCATTGTGTTGGATGCATCTCCGGTTCATAAAGAGCGCGACGGACGCTTTTCGCGAGGGCCGTTGATGGGCCGCACGGTGGATATTCAATGGCGCACCCGACATGATGGCATTTTGCACGTCAAAACTGATCCGCTACCCGATTATTATCTCGTCTTTGTTGGCTCGAAAGAGGCAACATCCATACAAAGCCTCTCTATTCCATGGGTGATTGAGTCCGTTCACCTGTTTCACGCTAACGAACTCCTGCTGGCACTGCGTGAGCGCGGCGTGCAAATTGGCACGGGTACAAGTATTACCGGACCATTATGGGAACACGCGGAGATATATCCTACACAGAGGAATAGCAGGTTGATATTGACCAATGAGGAACGAGAACTGCTTGCTCTTTTTCGCTGAAATATGAGTTGATGCGGAGGACTATATGAGCATCACAACGCGCCCACTTACAAACGAGGAAGACCTGCAGCATATCCTTGATCTTCGACGTACCTGTACAACTTCTGAGAATGTGAATGATTATCCCACCGTCTCCGATCTACGAGAGTTGCTTACACCAGCAACAATAGGCAAATCTGTCCTTGTCCAACTGTGGGAATATGCAGATGGAACACCAGTGGCATCTGGCATTGTACACGTTGCCTTCTGCAATCTCTATTATTTTGTCCTTCCCAAAGAACAGGGTGCCATAGAGTCAGATATTATTTCATGGGCATTGCACGAGATGCGGACGATAGGGCAACAACAGCATAGGCCAGTGACGCTTGATGTCAGTTGCCGGGAAAATGATGTGCGGCGCATGACATTACTCGATCACCATGGTTTTACACGCCAGGAAGAGCTAACACTGCACATGAAACGCTCTTTAGCTGAACCTGTTCCCGTTCCCCGACTTCCAGAAGGTTTTATAGTGCGTCCTCTACAGGGAAAGCAGGAGATAGAAGAGTACGTAGCACTGCATCGCGACGCATTTGGCACCGCAAATATGACGGTTGAACATCGTCTTACTATTATGAACAATCCCGATTACCGGCCGGAGTTGGATATTGTTGCCGTAGCACCCGATGGCACCTTTGCCGCTTTCTGCGTCTGCAATATCAATCGAGAAGTCAATGAACGAAGCGGACACAATGAAGGTGAAATTGGTCTTATCGGAACACGCCCCGCGTACCGCAATATTGGACTTGGGCGAGTAATGCTACTGGAAGGACTGCAACGCTTGAAAGCATGTGGTATCAGTACGGCCACACTCGGCACGACAAGCAGCAATCTGAATGCTATTCGATTGTATAAATCCGTTGGATTTGAGGTCGCCACGAGAGTCTACTGGTATTCAAAAAAGACGGAGTAGGGGCTATTGTATGATTATCAGAACAGTGCGCCTGGAAGATACAGAACAATTGCTGAAGTTGCGCTTGCAACTTGATAACGAGACACAATTCATGTTGTTTGAGCCTGGCGAACGGAACATCGATCTGGATGAGCAACGTCGCCAATTAGAAAATGTGCTGTCGCAAGAGAAACAGATGGTTTTTGTTGCCGAAGACAACGGCAAGCTCGTTGGCTACCTTGGCGCAATTGGTGGAACAGTACAGCGAACCCGGCATAGTGTGGAAATCGTCATTGGTATCCTGCAAGATTTTACCGGGCAAGGGATCGGAACACAATTGTTTACGGCAATAGAACAGTGGGCAAGACAGCAGCATCTCCACCGTTTGGAGCTAACAGTGATGACCCACAATACAGCGGCAATTGCCCTGTACAAAAAACAGGGGTTTGAGGTAGAGGGTACTCGCAGACATGCATGTGTCATCAATGGTCAATATGTGGATGAGTACTACATGAGCAAACTTCTGAATTAAATTCGCATGAAATGCGTTGCCTCAGCATTGCTCATACGTTATAATGGGTGAATATCCATACACTATCACAGAGAAGAGCATTTGAGAAAGAAGATTGAAATTTTCATGAGAGAATCAATGAGCGAGGCTTTAATTGAGCAGATGGAAGACGAATTGAGTATATCCGAAGAGATTTTTCCCGCTTTACCTGAGAAACCCAAGCGGTCGAAAGGCGCGAAGGGCGTGAAGGGCGCGAAAAGCGTCAAAAAAACGCTGTCATTGCCAGTTTTGCCTGTGCGCAATACTGTCTTACTCCCGCATATGATTGTTCCGCTGTTAATTTCTGACGAACATTCGCTGAAGGCAATTGATGAGGCAATGCGCAAAGACCGCAAGATGTTTGTGGTTACTCAACTGAGTGAAGAGGTGGAAGACCCGGCTCCCGACGATATGTACAGCATTGGCGTCGAGGGGGTTGTCGAACGTATGCTGAAAATGCCGGATGGATCCACCAGCGTGCTTGTGCGCGGACAACAACGGCTGCGTCGTGTCGAATACACACAAGTTATGCCATTTATGCGTGTGCGCACCGAAACTATTACAGAAGAGGCAGAGCCTTCGCTGGTGCTGGAAGCGTTGATGCGTGCTGTGCTGGCACTCTTTGAAAAATGCATTAAGCTGAGCAGTACTTTACCGGATGAAGCCTATATCACCGCGATGAATATCAATAAACCGGGCTGGCTGGCGGATTTTGTTTCCTCTTCCCTCGAACCAACTATCGCGGCACGACAGGATATTCTGGAGACGTTCAATGTTGAAGAACGCCTGAAGAAAGTCAGTATTCTGCTGACGAAAGAACTGCATATTTTAGAGCTAGAGAGCCAGATTCACAGCCAGGTGCAGCTGGAGGTTGATAAAGGCCAGCGCGAATACTTCTTGCGCGAGCAACTGAAGGCCATTCAGCGTGAGTTGGGAGAGACAGACCCTTCGATGCGCGATAACCAGGAGCTACGCGAAAAGATTGTGGGCGGTAAAATGCCCGAAGAAGTCAAGTTACGTGCGCTGAAAGAGTTGGATCGTCTTAACGCCACACCTTCAATGGCTCCCGATGGCGGCGTCATACGCACGTATCTCGATTGGCTGGTAAGTCTGCCCTGGGATACGACGACAATTGACCGTATGGACATTGCGGAAGCCTCCGCCATTCTGGAAAAAAGGCACTATGGGCTGGCGAAAGTTAAAGAGCGCATTCTGGAATATATCGCGGTGCGCAAGCTGTCGAACTCAATGCGCAGTCCTATTCTGTGTTTTGTTGGCCCGCCGGGAGTCGGCAAAACATCCCTTGGCCGCTCCATTGCGGAGGCACTCAATCGCAAGTTTGTGCGCCTCTCGCTGGGCGGCATCCATGACGAAGCCGAGATTTGCGGGCATCGTCGCACTTACGTCGGCGCACTACCAGGACGTATTATTCAGACGATGAAGACGGCGGGTACCATGAATCCCCTTTTCGTACTGGATGAGATAGATAAAATCGGCGCGGACTTCCGTGGCGACCCTTCCGCGGCCCTGCTGGAGATACTGGACCCCGAACAGAATAATGCGTTCTCCGACCATTATCTGGAAGTTCCTTATGATCTCTCACAAGTGATCTTCCTTACGACCGCCAACGTCTTGCACCCGATCCCGGCCGCGTTGCGCGACCGCCTGGAAGTGATCGAGCTAGCAGGCTACACGGAAGACGAGAAATTGCACATTGCGCGGCAGTTTCTGATCCCAAAACAGATGGAAGAACACGGCCTTAAAGATTCACGGATGACTATTGATGATGAGGCTATTCATCGTATCATCCGTGAATACACCTTTGAAGCGGGTGTGCGCAATCTGGAGCGCGAAATAGCGACGGTGATGCGCAAGGTTGCTCGAAAAGTCGCGGAGGGACGCCGCACAAAAACGAGGGTAACTGCGGAGAAGATTCCTGAGTACCTCGGCCCCCAGAAGCAGTATTATGGGCAGGCGGAAGTAGAAGACGAGGTGGGAGTGGCAACGGGGGTCGCGTGGACAAGTTCCGGCGGCGATCTGGTAACGGTTGAGGCAACGCTGATGGAAGGCCGGGGCAACCTGACACTTGACCGGGCAACTTGGCGATGTGATGCGCGAATCCGCACAGGCCGCCCTCTCTTACGCACGCTCTCGCGCCGGACAGCTTGGTCTGGATGGCCGCTTCTACGAGAAATACGATATCCACCTGCACTTACCCGCCGGTGCGATTCCTAAAGATGGTCCTTCTGCGGGTATCACAATGGCAACCGCTATCATCTCAGCGTTGACGAAACGAGCCACGCATCGCGATGTCGCCATGACCGGCGAAATCACGTTGCGTGGTCAAGTACTGCCCATCGGCGGTGTTAAAGAGAAGGTGCTGGCAGCCCATCGCGCCGGTATCAAGACGTTTATTCTCCCAAAGCGCAATATGAAAGAACTGGCAGATGTGCCGCGTGAGGTTATTCAGGCCCTGCATTTTGTACCGGTAGAACGTATGGATGACGTACTGAGCGTCGCGTTACACGCCGCTCCACCAACGCCGGGCATAGATGATGTTCCCTACACAAAACTGATAGAACAGCCCCAGCCGAAAAAAACACGTCCGCATATCGCGGCAAGAAGCGCGATTAAAAGCGAGCAGCCAAATCTGCCAGGGTAATCAATGAAAGGATAAGTACGGTCATATGCTTTTCTGTGGTCAATGTGGTCTGCAACTTGCGCCAGGAAGTACGACTTGTCCGCGCTGCGGTACTGCCACACAACCCAATTTGCTGCTAGAAAACCTGCCTTTGGAGGGTCCAACCGTTGTGTCGGACCCTCGCTTACCGCAGTACCCACCACAGACACCTGTTACAAATCCGCACTCGGAAGACCCGACCGTTGCGTCGGATCCTCGCTTACCGCAGTATCCACAATATCCACAGTATCCACAGGAGCCACCACAAACACCTTATCCATACAGTTCAGGCTATTCGTCTACATCACCATCACAACCGCCCTATGTCTCAAACTCAGGTCACAGTAACCCTTATGCCTTCGATCAAGTTCCTGGTACACCTCTACCGAGAGGTGCCTCCTATCCAGGTAATCCAGGGTATCCGAATAATCCCAGTTATCCAGGCTATTCGGCTAATATGCCTCCTGCCGGTGTAGATAATTCGACCCAACAAATGCAAGATACACGGTTTCCCGCGCCGGGTAGTGTCAATTACCCTCCATCAACACCAGTATATCCTGATCGTGCGGGCGGCGGTGCCGAGGTGCCACCACAGAACAGCCACGGCAGACGCAAAGGCGGCTTTTTCATTTTTCTGCTCGCCCTGCTTGTCACAGCAATTGCTATTATACTATTTCTCGTAAAACCGGCGTGGTTGTTTGGCGGCTCTGGTACCGTACAGACGACGCCCACTGCTACTACCGCTTCCGCTACGCCCACTGCCGCTGCTACCGCAACAGCGACTGCCACACCTACGGCGACGGCGACAAGCGGACCAACGGCGGTTCAACAAGCGCAGGCGACAGTACAGTCGTATTACACTGACATCAACAACCATGATTATCAGAGTGCCTATAACCTCTGGCTGAATTATCCGCAAACCGAAGCGCAGTTCGCCAATGGGTTTGCCAACACAGTACAAGACACTCTCGCTATTACGGGTGCTACCCAGCTTCCTGATGGCACTGTACAGGTATCCGTCACCCTTGTGGTACAAAATACAACCGGAACCACTACCTATAGTGGGTATTACATCGTAGAGCTATACAACGGCAACTGGATGTTCCTTCGCGCCCATCTCGCTTAGCAATGAGCATTTCACAGCATGCGTTAGTGCAAGGAACTGTAGAGGTCAGCATGGCCCATACACTCGTGCTAGGTTCGTTGGATACCAGCCTTTCAGCGCAACAACTCGCACTCGTCCAGCCCCTGCAACAAAATATCTATCGTGAGTATAGCTGGCACAACGGAACGTTCATACAAGTACCATTCCCCAGCCTCTATCCCGTAACCAGCCGCAGCGAGGCCGAGCAGTTACGGAAACCTTACATACACAAATAGCAACGTGGGGCAGCCAGGATTGTTGTTGATTTAATCGTTGCCTCCAAGCGGTAGTACTGAAATGGGGCAGGTGTTTTTGACGAATGTCATTATAGGCTAGATAATTGTTCAGGGCATCTTGAACGATAAATCAGTGAGAAAAAACAGAAAATACATGCTCATGAGCATGTATTTTCTGTTTTTTCTCTACTCATAGCATGGTAAACTACTAAAGTACTCCATTTTTATAGGAAACTATGCGAAGGTAGGCTTATATCTATGATTGTTGCGATATCCGACCGTTTCCCACTTTTTAAGGTGTTACGTTCCCGGCCATTTATGCTGTTGTGGGTCGGGCAGTTTATTTCGTTTGTGGGCGATTATATGTTTCGCATTGCGCTCGCATGGGAAGTATTGCTGCTCACTGGCTCGGCTACGGCTATGGGTATCGTCATTATTGCCAGTCTCGCGCCAACCATCGTCTTCGTGCTGATTGGCGGTGTCACGGCTGATCGTCTGCCGCGCCGCCTTATTATGTTAAGTTCTGATGCTGGACGCGCCGTTGTAGTCTTGCTGATTGCCCTGCTCACCATGATGCATCTGTTACAATTCTGGCATCTGGTCGTACTCTCGTTGCTTTTCGGCATTGTGGATGGCTTCTTCTCACCTGCTTACCGATCAATTACACCGCAACTGGTAGAGAAAGAAATGCTACAATCGGCAAACTCGCTAACTCAAATGGGTACTTTAATGAGCGGGTTGATTGGGCCAACACTCGGCGCACTTTGCATTGCGGCAGCAGGTCCGGCAAGTGCATTTGCCTTTGACGGACTGTCGTTTCTTGTCTCGGTTAGTTGTTTGCTGGCGATGCGCATACCACATACTCCGCAGCCTCAAACAGATACGATTGACGAAAAGCAGGCAAAACAGCAGGGATTACGTGGTGTATTGGCGGATATTCGCGAAGGATTGCGTTATGTAACAGGCTCATCGTGGCTCTGGGTTACAATTACGATAGCATCCGTTGCCAATATTACCTTCTTCGGGCCAATGGCAGTGGCACTGCCCAAACTCGTCCACGATGTGTACGGCACAGGTGCATGGCTTTACGGAATAATTTCGACAGCGAATGCGCTGGGCGCCCTGATAGCGACCATCATCATTGGACAAATGCCCCATTTGCGCAGACGCGGCTTACTGGCCTATTCTGCCTTACTCATCAGTTGTATCGGATTGATCGTATTGGGCCTGCCATTTCCTCGCATGGCTGAACCTATTATTGCACCAATCGCCAGTTTCTTGATGGGTCTGGGGCTTGGCGTTTTTGAGGTTATCTGGGTAACGATACTCCAGGAATTGGTACCTGCCGACAAATTAGGCCGCGTTAGCAGTATAGATACGATGGGAAGCCTTGTGTTGCTCCCTTTAGGCCTCGCTATCATAGGCATATTAACAGACCGCTTTGGGCCAGCGTTGATGTTTATCGGCGGTGGTGTACTTTCACTTGCGCTGATTGCGTTAGGATTTTGTGTAAGGGGTATTAGGGAGTTAGAGTAATTGCGATTACGCCAGAGTTCAGGGAAGTTATGAGGCATGGGTTTGCATGCAAGTCTGGATGTCGGCAATAGCCTGGGTCGTCTCCTGAAAGAGGATGGCATGGATGCCAAACTCGCGGGCAGCAACGACATTCGGCTCGAAGTCATCGAGAAAGATAGTCTCTGCTGGCTGTATGCTAAGATGCTCACAGGTTAGTTCAAAGATGCGCCTCTCAGGCTTGGCAATCCCTTCCTCATGGGAGTAAATGATGAGATCGCACATCTCTTCAAAGTGGTAGCGTTGCTGCTCTTCACGCCGAGCCCCCACAAAGCTATTGCTCAGGATGGCCGTCTGATAACGTGGGCGCAAACTGCGAAAGAAGTCAGCCAGCGGCACATTCAAACGGCCACAGTACCAATCCCACATCTCTCGCATATACTCCTCTACCTGCTCCTGATTCATGCCCAGGCGTTTGCCCATCTCCTGATGCACATACTCCTCAGTACACTCACCCAGAGAGCCAGCCAGCCATACCGTTTCCATACGTTGATCCAACTCCCCAGGCCGTAGGCCCAGGCGCTGCTCCCAGCGAGCATCGAGGCCAATATCCACCAATTCAATCACATCCAACTCCAGCACCCCACCGATATCAAAAACAACCGCTCGAATGACCATTCCAGCACTCCTTTCAAAGAAACCTGTAGGGGCCGATTATTACCTCTCCCCCAGAGAGGGTGCGCGCCCATCGCCGATTGATCGGCTTTAGTTCCAATTGCCGATCAATCGGCCCCTACGGGTTTTTCAGCGGACTATGCGAGCGATACGCGCACCACAATTGCCGTGACGTTATCCGCGCCGCTTTGCTGGTTCGCCAGCTCGACCAGTTTGTCCACGCTCTCTTCGGTGCTGTATTGCTCGACAATCGTGCGTATCTCGTCGTCACTGATTGCTTTGTTGAGGCCATCAGTGCAAAGAACAAGGATATCACCTTCCTGGACTGGTTCCTTGAACAGGTCTACTTCCTCATCGGCATGGATACCAAGGCAGCGTGTAATCTGGTTATTAGCCATAGCTTGCGCCTGCTCTTCCGTGATGGTGCCAGCACGCAGTTGCTCGGCCTGAGGCGTGTGATCGAGCGATATTTGCAGAACCTGCCCGGATCGTATAATATAGGCACGGCTGTCACCCACGTTCGCCACGTAGACGCTATCGCCTTGCAGTACTGCCGCGACACAGGTTGTTCCCATCATCTGATTGGGGTCCTGTAGAGATTTTGCCATATTAGCTTGATACACCAGCGCATTCGCGTGCTTCATCGCGGCTTGCAACGAAGCACCGTTGTCCTCGCTGGCATCCGCATAGTAGTAATCGCGCACGGCATTGACCGCAATTTCGCTGGCGACCTCGCCCTTTGTATGTCCACCCAGGCCATCGGCAGCGATAAACAAAGCACCTTTCCGCGCCAGAACCTGCGCGTCTTCGGGAATGATGGTAATCATACGATCTTCGTTCGTCTTACGTTGAGGGCCAATATCGGTACGTTGTGAGGCATGAAGATGAAATTGTGTAACCATTGTATAGAGTTCCCTTCCTGAATTGATTGCTGACATTTTCATAAAGAGACGTTTCCATAGTGCTACCATTGCCCGTACATGCTGAACGGCGACGGATGTTGTAAAATCGTAGAGAATCGTTCCCCACAATCGTATGACGCCGCTTGTACCACGCTGTTGCAGTGCTTCCCGGCAGCATGTACGAAACGTTTGCGCCATTTCCCAGGCGTACTCCCGGCGAAACTCCGCCGGGTAACAGTGGAGGAGCAGGCGGTAGAGCGTGTCCGACAGAGACGCAATGCGCTGCGAAGGCAACAATTCCATTATGCCCCTCCGATCATTTTCGGCTTTTGCAACAGGCTTTTTGCCTGCGCGATATGCACAAGTTGTTCGAGGCGTTGTGCCTCAGCAAGGGCAACGCGCTGACCAAAGTCGGTCAAGCGATAGTAACGTCGCCGTTCATCATTCAACGTGGGATCGGAACGATCACCCGCAGGCTCGATCAGGCCATCCGCAAGCAGACGTTTGATTGAGCCATAAAGTGTTCCCGGCCCCATGTGCATCGCGCCACCTGTACGCTTCAACACTTCCTGCATAATGCCATACCCATGACGTTCGCTATCGGCGAGTGCCAGCAGGATATGAAACACCGTGGGAGTAAGAGGCAGTAATGCCTCTGGATTGCGTTCAGTATTCTTCATAACAATAAGTAGCTCCTGATATATCGGTCATAGATGCATCATTCACGGATATATCCGTTGACGATATAGTACCTGATATTTTTTTGTTTGTCAAGGACCGGTATACAAAAACCATAAAAGCATGTTAAAATATAGCCTATGAGTGAACTTACTACAACGATTGAACGCCAGTTAGAGCGCGTCCAGAAGACAATGGTGCGTCTTTGACCTGGCTGCTAAGAAAACACAGATAGATAAGCTTGAGGCGGAAAGCTTCGCAGAGGATTTCTGGTCTGATAACCGCAAAGCGCAGGCCCAGATGCAGCAATTGAATGCTTTGCGCGAAGAGGTCAATACCTGGGAGGGTATCGCGGCGCAACTGCAAGACCTGCATGGATTGGCTCAGTTGATGGAGGATGAGCCGGATGAAGAGATGCAGGCAGAGGTTGCGCAATCGGCACAGGCTATCGAGCAGGAAGTTGAAAAACTTCAGTTCGCGCTCATGCTGAGCGGCGAACATGACGAACGCAACGCCATTCTCAGTATTCATGCTGGCAGTGGCGGCGTTGACTCGCAAGACTGGGCGGAGATGCTGTTGCGCATGTACCTGCGTTGGGCCGAAGGACACAAGTTTCGCACGGAGGTCTACGACTACAGCGAAGGCGAAGAAGCTGGCCTGAAAAGTGTTACTGTTGAAGTGACGGGGCGTTATGCCTATGGCTATCTCCGCTCGGAAATCGGTACCCAGCGTCTGATCCGGCTCTCGCCCTTTGATGCCGCGCATCGCCGACATACTTCCTTTGCGAAAGTCGAGGTGTTGCCAGATATCGAGGATGCTATCGAGATTACGATACGTCCCGAAGATATTGAGGTTGATACCTATCGCTCAACCGGTGCCGGTGGACAACACGTCAATAAAACCGATTTGGCGGTACGGATGCGCCATATTCCTTCGGGTATCGTAGTGACGTGCCAGAACGAGCGTTCGCAGCTTCAGAACCGTGAAGTGGCGATGAAACTGCTGCGGGCGCGTCTGTACGAACGCGAATTGAGGAAGCGCGAAGAGGAGACGGCGAAACTGAAGGGTGAGAACGTGCAGGCCGATTTCGGTACGCAGATTCGCACCGTGACGATTCACCCGTACAACATCGTCAAAGACCATCGCACAAACTATGAGACCAGCGATACGGCTGGCTATCTCAACGGAGATGTTGACCCATTCATCTACGCTTACCTGCAAATGATGGCCGGTGGGGTCGCCGCCGAGGTGTAAAGAAACAGATCGCAAAGAAAAAACTGCTTGCCGATGCCGGCGGCATCGGCAAGCAGTTTTTTCTTTGCGATCTGTAAAAATGCACTATGCATGAGCGAGATTGCGAGCTTCGTCGGCGAAACGTTCGGGATAGCGCAGTTTGCGCAGGGCTTTAACCTCGATCTGGCGAATGCGCTCGCGGGTAAGCTTAAATATCGCACCCACGTCGTCAAGGCTATGATAGTGACCGTCACGCAGACCGTAGCGCATTTCAATGGTACAATCACAAATGACAAATTTTGCATGAGCCGGATAGGACAGTTACAGCCCTTATCTGCTCGCAAGTTGGTCACGCAAGAGGTAAACTTTTCTTCTGGGGCAAGCGAAGTCAAGAATTGCCCTCAGGAGGAGGACCATGAAACAACAGCAGTGGAGCGTTCGGCGTTGCAGCATCGAGACAGCCGACGCTCATCTCAGGTGGGATCGAGCTTACCAGTCCCTTGTCCAATGGAGTGCAGCATCTCAGAGAGCAAAACCACCAGCGAAGGAGAGCAGAGATGAAAGTCGCCATGTATGTGCGGGTGTCTACCCAACGGCAGGCACTGACACAAACGATCGAGCAGCAGTTACACCTCTTGCGTGAGCATAGTCAGACGCATGGATGGCAGTGGCAAGATGAGTCCATTTTTCGCGACGATGGCTACAGCGGAGCGAGCTTGCGTCGGCCTGGATTGGATCGCTTACGTGAGCAGGTTCGCTGTGCCACCTTTGATCAGGTCGTCATCACAGCACCGGATCGCTTAGCACGCAACTATGTGCATCAGATGCTCCTCGTGGAAGAATAATACAGGGTGGCTGTCAAGCTCGAGTCAGTTCGTGGTCAGCTATGAATCAGGATCCAGATATGCTGCATGAATCAAGCTTCAGCCAGTGCGCAAATCTCCCTGTAATAGACGTTAGCAAGTTGGCTATTACTTGCTAAGCAGTCAAACAGCAGGTTTCTTGCTTCAGTCGCATGGAGAGGAATACAGTCCGCACTGAATTATCCGTCTCCGATAGCTCGGCTTCTGGCTACGCTGTGTTCGAACTCCTGCATACCCCAGCGAGCAATCGAACTCCAGTTCACAAAATTGTCCTCGAGAAGATTGCGCACGAGCTCAGCTGTCGCACACGCTGGCGTGTCTCACCTTGCTAGCCCAACAACTCTCATCTCATCGTACCATCGTACGGTAGTCCAGCGATGATCCCTATTCTATCTTGCTTACATAATCCATCGAAGTCAGTCATGTCTCATCGCTGGATAGACAATGCCGGCAATGTTACCGTCGAGCCTCTACATGTGCGAGCAAATGCGTGCTAATCTCTTTGATTGCAGTTCAGTCACGAGTGAGGTAGGATCCGCATGACTACCTCCCAAAACGCTGAGCAGATGCGTTTTTGTCAGTTGCGATTAGACTATTTCGATGATCATGCGCTCGCGATCATTCAATATCAACAGGGCTTCCTCAATATATTCACGCAACAGCCGTTATATACATGGCTGAAAACTTGACGGATTTTGCAGTACCTGTTATGCTTAAAGCACGAAGCACAGGTTGCTAGCAAGCGGATATGGCATTTGCTATATTTCCTTGTACACGGGTGTCACGATACTGCCACATATGGATTTCGGTCGAATAAAACAGACCCGAAGAAATCTAGCAAGGGAAAGATGAAGAAATTTTCATCGAAATGCTGACACCGGTGGCAATTTGTGATATGATAGCGGCGGTATGGTTTATGGATTGCTGTGGGGATGCGGATGCAGCGGCGGAGGCTCCCCCTCGGCTAACTTCTTTGTCTTGCCTGACAGCTTAACAGGCTATGAAGCAAGATGAATATCCTCCAATGAGAAGGAAGGAGGCGATTTCGTGGAAAACGCATTTCCCCGGTGTCGCAAATGTAGTGAAGGTGATCTGGTTCCGCTTTCGGATTTTGGCAGCCAGGGAGCTTCCATCGAGTACAAGGCCTGGGTTTGCACCAACCCCTCTTGCCTGTACAATATTAAAATCCGTAATGGAGATATCATCATTAACGAACCCATTAGCGACGGATCGCTCCACTCATATCGTAGTGGACGGCAGTAAGTTTGCGCGTGTGGCATCTACAAAGGACGTTGCTAGCGCGTAGCAGTACCCTTTGCCGGTGCCGGGTAAGTACAGATGTATGCTCAATCGCTGACACCGATTCTGGTGGAACGACGAGGCAAAAGGCGCAAAGCGTTCCTTTTGCCTCTTGTCTTATAATCTCTCTTGAGAGGGCCAATCACAGCATGTCAAGAACTCCTATCTAAAGACAGACATTTGGAGAAAACTGATATTTTGATAGTAGAGCTTATTCCTCTTATCAAAACATCAAGTAGAGATAAGAATTTTTTTGGCAGCATAACCGGGAGTATGCTATACTTGACATGATAGCTCTCACGATGGTTTTCTTATCGAGAAAGAATGGGCAAGATCATGTTCAATGAGTATATCAACAAAGCGATGCAACATGCTTACTATGAGCAAATTGAAGATGGAACTTATTTTGGCCGGATTCCTGGCTTCAAGGGCGTATGGGCAAACCAACCAACTGAACAGGAATGTCGCGAGGAATTGCGTGAGGTTCTGGAAGGCTGGGTACTCCTCAATATTGCTGATCACACCGCCCTTATGACCCTCCCTATCACAAAAAGGAGTCAATGCTGACGTGCTCAATCGATTCTTTGGGCAGAAACCACAAGAGGACCCTAAAAATCAGCCCAACGCTGCTCAAGAGCGGGCAGAAGGTGAAGTTGTGTCTGAACAGCGATTTAATATTTTCAAGAATAGTTTGAGCCGCACCCGTCAACTCTTTAATCGGATGGGCGATAACTTCAAGCAGGACGATATCACCGATGATCTCTGGGATAACCTGGAAGAGGCGTTATTGAGTGCCGATGTTGGCCCCAGTACCAGTGACTGGCTGATTACCCACCTGCATGAACGTGTGGAAAGGGAGCATCTCACTAAGGGGTCGCAAGTCAAAGCAGCGTTGCAGGAGGAAATGGTGAAGTTGCTTGGCAAGCCCTCGCCCATACGTTTCTCCAAACAATCGCCTCTAACCGTCATTCTGGTGATCGGCGTCAATGGTTCGGGTAAGACGACTAGCATCGCGAAAATGGCCTATCGTCTGACGCACGAGGGGCATAAAGTGATACTTGCCGCAGCCGATACCTTCCGTGCGGCAGCCATTGACCAGTTGAAAGTATGGGGGGAGCGCGTCGGCGTGCCGGTCATCAGTCAGAATCCTGGCTCTGATCCAGGTGCCGTGGTCTACGACTCTATCCAGGCCGCGCTCACACGCGGAAGCGATGTGCTGATTGTAGATACTGCTGGTCGCCTCCACACAAAGTACAATCTGATGGAAGAGCTGAAAAAGATTAATAAGATCATCCAGAAATTTGTACCCGATGGTCCGCATGAACTCTTGATCGTGATGGATGCAACAACTGGTCAAAATGCACTGCTCCAGGCCCGTCAATTTGCTGCCGATATTGGCTTGACCGGCGTCATTATTACAAAGCTGGATAGTACTGCTAAGGGAGGATTTGCATTCGCGGTTGCCGATGATCTGGCTGTTCCCATCAAGTTTATTGGCACCGGCGAAAAAGTGGGGGATTTGACACCTTTTGACCCACAAAGTTTCGTTGCCGCGCTCTTCGCGCAAGACTGATAAGACTGACGAGGAGATACGTTCATGGTAAAAGAAGCTTTCGTTCCATCTACCGCTCAGACATCTGGGGCGAAACAGAGCCAACCTGGTCTATCACCGGCGGGAACGCTCGCGGTCAAATGTCCAAAATGCAAAGAGATGCTCATGGGCCGCGACTGGGAAAAAAACTTGAAGGTCTGCTCACGCTGCAACTACCACTTCAAGCTCACAGCCTACGAACGTATCGAACTGCTGGTGGATCCCGATAGTTTTGTCGAGCAAGACGCGGACATGGTATCCGTTGACCTGCTACACTTTGCCACGCGCTCACAGCCATACATAGCGGAGTTGGAAGAGAAGCGCGAAAATTCCGGTCTGAACGAGGCTGTGGTCATCGGTCATGCGACCATTGAAAGCTTTCCTCTCGCACTGGCAATCATGGATTTCCGCTTCATGGGTGGCAGCATGGGATCGGTCGTCGGCGAGAAGATTACCCGCGCCATTGAATTCGGCATCGAAAAACATTTGCCCGTCCTCATTGCTTCTTCCTCCGGTGGTGCGCGTATGCAGGAAGGTTTATATTCTCTCATGCAGATGGCAAAAACTTCGGCGGCACTGGCGCGGCTCGGTGAGGCTCATCTCCCATTCTTTAGCTTGCTGACCGACCCAACCACCGGTGGTGTAACCGCCAGTTTTGCTATGCTGGGCGATATCGCCATTGCCGAGCCAGGTGCGCTCATCTGCTTCGCGGGACCGCGTGTCATCGAAGGCTTTATGCATGTCAAACTGCCCGAGGGTGCGGTCACCTCTGAATTTGTTTTGCAACACGGCATGATTGACACCATCGTCCACCGGCGCGACTTGCGACCAACTCTGGCAAGATTGCTCCGTTTTTACGGGGGTCATGCGCAATCTACGCCTACGAAGACCCAAAAGACAGCGACACAAACAGCGAAGGCCCCCACCCGCATTGAACAGGACGGAAGGTAAGGAACCCATCATGGCTTACGACCTGGAATTTGAAAAACCCCTGGCAGATTTAGAGAGAAAGATTGCTGGTTTGCAGCGTAAAGGCGACCGTCTCAAGCCCGATGAGCATAGACAGTTGCAAGATGCTGAACGCGAACTGCGCCATCGTACCGAGGACATCTACAACAATCTTACATCGTGGCAGACCGTTCAAGTAGCTCGCCACAAAGATAGACCTTACTCCCTGGACTACATCCGTCTCATATGCGACGACTTTTTCGAGTTACACGGCGACCGCCTCTTCAGCGAAGACCACGCCATTATCGCCGGTCCCGCGAACCTGGATGGACACACTGTTATGCTGATTTGCCATCAGAAGGGCCGCGACAACAAGGAAAAGCAATATCGCAATCTCGGCATGCCACATCCTGAAGGCTATCGCAAAGCAGCTCGTTTGATGCAACAGGCCGAAAAATTTGGTTTCCCCGTCATTACCCTGATTGATACTTCCGGTGCGTTCCCCGGTCTGGAAGATGAAGAGCGCGGGCAAGGCGAGGCCATTGCGTACAACCTCTATCTGATGTCGCAATTGCGCGTCCCCATCATCACAACGATCATCGGCGAAGGTGGCAGCGGAGGTGCGCTCGCCATTGGCGTTGCCGACCGCGTTCTGATCATGCAATACGCGATCTACACGGTTGTTGCCCCGGAGGCGGCCTCCAATATTCTCTGGCGCGATAAAGCGTTCGCGCAGCAAGCCGCCGACGCCATGCGTATCAGTGCCCACGAACTCAAGTCCCTCAACCTGGTTGATGAACTGATTCCAGAGCCGCTCGGAGGCGCGCACCACAACCACCGCGTAGCCGCTGAAAACCTCAAAGCCGCCCTCTTGAAAAACCTGACTGAATTAAACGCTATACCCGTGGACAAACTATTGGAGCAACGTTACCAGAAATTCCGCAACATAGGAAAATTTGGTAAAGCGGAAGAGCAGGAAATTCGCTCTTGACATCTCAGCCCTGATGCGTTATTATAGCTCACACACGAACGAGCCGGTGTGGCGGAATGGTATACGCGCTTGTCTCAAAAACAAGTCCCGCAAGGGTTGAGGGTTCGACTCTCTCCACCGGCACCTCTACCAGCGAATACATACGTCTCAAGCAGCTTCTAGAAGCCACTTGAGACGTTTTTATGTATGAGCAAAACATGCTCTGTACAGCAACTATACAGCGCCACCTCTCCCCATGTACCAGCCATTCGCACGGTCATTGCCAGTGAAATCATTCGGCCCATCTTGCTATCTCCTGGAGCGACTTGCGCTCCCCAATTAACCTCGGCAGATTTGGTTGCTGCTCGACTTGCACATTACGCCAACACATATCGACGCGCAGCTTTCTGACCTGTACCTTTTAACCTTCCACGTTCTATCAATCTTTCCAAATCTCTATGAGCTGTTCTATCAGTGACACCAGTCAATTGCCTGTAAATTCCATTCGTGATAAAGCCATGTTCCTGAACATAATGCAACGCTTGTATCAATCTCTTTTCCACCTGCTCAGCACGACGATCCTGCACCACTATCTCAGGACGAACATCTTCATGCTCTTCCCAAAGTGTTTCTCCCTTATATGGCAATCGCGGCTGTGGAGCAAGTAAAGCCGGTGCTTTCTGGAATATCACCATAAACTCACTCATCTCCCGAAATTGTGGAGGGGGGAGGTCCAACCGCTTTGTTTCATCAAGCATAAATCTGACACCGCTCCCGATTTGTTCCATATACCCAGGAAGATTGCTTAGTAAACCCGCAAGCACAGGATTGCGCAGCTTCGATTGCACCTCACCACGTTCCATTTGCTCAACCGTTATACCAGGCAGTAATAACCCAGGACTATGCACCTCTAACCGATCAGGATAATAAAAAACACGAGCCCTCTCACCACGCCGACTATAATCCCGATGTACTACTGCATTAATGACAGCTTCACGTAACACATCAATGGAATACTCAGGGATATCAATCCGCTTCCACCCTTCAATGCGGGCTCCTACAGCAATATACCGATTAAGAAACGCCTCAGTGCCATCTATTAAATCCTGAAGCGTTCCTGTCACAATTTTACGATCAGCATACCGACTGGCCCCAACTGATTCTCGAAACAACACACATACCACCTCACTTTGAGGAATATGATTCTGAGGATTCAGCCCGAAAAAGAGCATACCAGCATTCGTAGGAACGATTGTCCCACCGCTCGCCTCTACAGCACATCGCATACCAATCAGTACTCGCTCTATATTCTTGAAACGACCAGTCTGCCGACCAGAGGCCGAGCGTTGTGCGATGAAAGCTTTGACCTTTTCCACATCAATATCTTCCATTGTCGCGTTATATGCAGGTTCGAGTTCCCAATCACGTAAACCTCGGTCATAGATCATTTCTGACAATTCTGCCATTGTGAGTGCTCTGGTTTGAGTTCCCTGCCGTATCCAAAATATCCCACCCGCTTGATAAACCGGACCATCTGTTGGTGGTATAGTAACAACAAGCAGCTTTTTCCCTGCCAGTACATAGACTTCAGGCTCAGGAGGGTCTAGCGCAAAGTTCAGGCTTGATTACCTGGCGGGCAGCGCGTAAAATGACATCCATCGTTTCACCGATACGTTCATCAGGCACACCCACAATCTTATGTGTAGAGTCTTCAACTCCAATAATCACGAACCCCCTCTCGCATTAGCCATCCCACAGAATCTTTCTGCTAAATCAACTGCTCTCGGAGCAGCTAATTTTAGCTCAACTGTATTTGTCTCTCCACCCTTAACAAGCGCCTTCAGTTCCTTCTCGTTCAGCTTCATCAGACTGCCTCCATTACACTCTTTCATTATCGCAAGTAGACCAATTGTAGCACAAGCAGCAGGTTTCTCATAGAGGTGTCCGAAGAAATGTCCGAAGGAATGTCCGAAGAAATGTCCGAAAGGACTGCAAATATCGCCGAGTTTACTACTATGAAAGACGATAGCAAGCCATTTGAGAGATATCTCAGTGGGAACGGCAGAGGAATAATAGATGGAATGCCTGATAAGATGGTGGATGGGTGGCGGATAGCTAGCAGAAAGAATTTTTGTAGATTTTTTAGATTGCTGACAGGAATATCGATATGAGCAAAACATCCCCGGTACAGCAACTATACAGCAACGCACCACCACCTCTTCTGCTTAGACTGGCAACCTTTTACAGGCCCTTAGCCCTGTCATTGTTCATGAAATCATTCAGCTTATTGATCGCGTCCTGTTGCATCGTCGGCAACACATGTGAGTACATATCCATTATCATGCTGATATTGCTATGACCAAGTATCTCCTGTACTATTTTCGGGTGGACACCGGTACTCAATAAAAGCGTCGCCGCACTGTGACGCATGTCATGAAAACGAATATCCGGCAAACCCGCTTGCTTTAGCAAAACTTTCAATTGGTCAAGAATATCGCGAGTTGGATTTAAGTGTGTTCCGACCGAAGTGCAAACACATAATGGACTGAACCAGTCAAAGGGGTTCAGTCCACTGTCAGCGTCATGTAACCTTGTACCGGTTGGATTTCGATGTAGGTGCGTTGCGTTTTACGCATCTTCTGTACTATAAGAAAGATACGGTAGATCACGCCGTATTTGCGGACGAATGCTCGCTGTGCTACTACCCGCTCTTCAGGGGCGAGGATACGTGCCTGCCCTTCAATGCTCTCGCCCAGCACCTCTCCTCTGCGTGTGCAGGGCGCCAGAGTGACGCGCCCATTATTGCGAAGACGTTTCAGTTTACTCGCTGTACCAGGCGTCATGACATAAATCTTGCCCGCCTGGGGCGCAAACCCGACCGGCGTTGGCACACCCACGCCGGTTTTGCGGTACGTGGTGAACTGCATATATTTGTGGGGATAGAGAGATACGAACGGATCACTCTGCTGAGGTTGTGATGCATCGTGGAGAGTTGTCACTTGATACTTCCTCCTTCCTGACGTTATGATATAAGAATAACCTCATCAGCAAGAGGGATCTGATGAAAGAGAGAAGGAGGAGGAGCAAAAGTGGTACGCTGTGGAAAAACTGAAATTGAACAGGGAAGAGGCAGGAAGGTATGGAGAACGAGAACCAGAGCGAAAAGCTACCCGAGCAAGGAAGTGTGGTGCAGGAACGACTCAATTGGCAAGTCGCGTGCAGAGATGATACGAAGGTAGGGCAGGCCTTGTATGCGGGCGAAACCATAGAAGAGATGCATCATCTCAGCGATGCAGGGTTGCTGGATGAATTTTTTGTGTTTCTCAAAGAGCTAGGGATGCTGGAAGTATTTGAACAGGTGAGTCTGACGGGAGTCAAACGGACACTGGTCCCCACCGTGCAATTTGTGCTGCTGTATTTCTTGAAAGTGCTGCTAGGCGGTGAGTCCATGAATGAATTGCCGCGCGTCTTGTTTAGCGATCTGGCCCTGATGGAGTTGGTCGGCTTCAATGCTCACCAATGTGAAAGCGGGCTGACCAAACGCGGAGATGCCAGCCGCACCACGAAAAAGAAACAGGGACCGCTCACGGCTCAATGCCTGGCGGACAACATCTGCAAACTCACCCAGGAAGAGATGGAACGACTTTTCAATCAGATGGTGCAATTGCTTGCTCGTCAGAGCTTCTTCTCGGGGAACCTCTTGGTCGCGCTGGATGGAAGCAAAGTGCCCACTCCAGCAAGCTACGAGGGGTGCGGCAAGGTCAAACAGACGCGAAAAGTGAAAGTCAAAGGGCAAAAAGAACCAGTGACGCAAGAGTATTATGTGTACGGGTGGAAAGTGCTGGTCCTGATTGAGGTCCAAACGCGCTTGCCGCTGGCCATGAAACTTGTGTCGATCCAGGACTATGAGGGAAAGTGGCTGGTCCCGCTGTTGGAGCAGGCTCAGCAGAATCTGGGCACGCATGCGCACATTGGGACCATCGTGGTGGATCGGGGGTATCTGGATGGAGAGGATTTGTGGCGCGTGCATCAAACAGGCGTGATCTTTGTCATCTGTGGGAAATCCAGCATGGCGGTGACGCAAGACGCACAAGGGGTGGCCAGTCGCGAGCGGGCCATGGTGCGGGAGCGAGTGGTGCGTCGTGGGCATGGCAAAACCGCCACAGACCAGCGCTTGCGTACCGAATTGGTCGGCATCGAGGCCTTGACCAGCTATGACCAGTATGGGGATGTTGCTTACACGCAGAACGCCCACCGCAGCGATTACGTGGGTCAGCCGATCAATGCCGTGGTGGTGCGTAAATGGGAGAATCGCATTCCCAAAACGGGGGGCACGGTCTATTTAACCAATGGAGAGGTGCGCGATCCCTTCGTGGTGTTTGACACCTATGACTGGCGCAGTGTGATTGAAAATGGCATTTTCAAGGAAGGGAAGCATCCTTGGCATCTGTTGCACTTTCCCAAACGCACCCAAGCGGCAGTCGTGGTGCATTGCCACTTGACCTTGCTGGTCATGGGGCTGACGACCGCTTTTCGTTTGTGGCACCAGCAGCAAGCGACCGTCACCACTCCACAACCCCAGGTTCGCCCGACTCTGAGTTCCGCCTTGTTGGGTGGCGAAGGCATCGCCCGTTGGCGCAAACGCTTAGAAGAGGAAAATCGCGATAAACTCATCGTCTTTATCGGGCAAGCCTATGGCATTTTCCATCTCACCGAATTTGCCGTTTTGACCCATGTTCCCATCCGCCGCCTCCCCGCCCCTCTTGGCTCTCCACAGGACGTTCTTCAGCGCTTTGGCATCAGTCCCTGACCACCCTTTACTCATGAGCTTCTCTTATATCAAAACGTCAGTCCTCCTTCACGTGTGTTTGACTCTTCTCATTGGTGTGCCAGCGCCTCAAGCGTCTGCCGGTCTACGAACCAGCGTTCACCCAGTCCACTGACGCGAATGCCTCTGATTTCCTTCCTCCAATCATCCCATCCATTGTCATTGTAGCGGAGAAAGAGTAGAGTGTGAAGGAAGAAGGAGAACCCTTTATGCATTCTACAGCAATATTTATGCACCAGAGAATTCACAGGCCCTGCATTCTGGATGGTATCTCCTTGACGTTTGCTGTCCTGGTTTTGTATACTTATAAAGAAGCGAAGAACAGTACTTGCGATGAGGCTCGCATAACGCCGGAAGGCTAATGGCTTCTATGTGTTGCGTATGGCATTGAACAATGTCCTATGCACCAGTAGAAGCCTTTTTTGCGCACGAAACAGGCGGCGTTCAGTTCCTGGAGCCATGGCTCTTCCTTTCACCGCATGTGGGCCATGAAGGGACTCTGGCTGCGTGCTTGTTTCACCCGCTGGCGCAGCGCAATCTATTATAATGCCCTATGCAACGTAATGATCCGCTCTTGACGAACACCAATGGAGGCAATATATTATGTCAAACACGAGGAATGAACCGACCGGTATCCGGGACCACACACGTACCGGGCCGACGGGTACCCCTGCTCAATGTGAGCCAGCAGCGTGCGCTTGCCACGACGTTGCGTCGGCTTGAGTTGGCGGCATGGCGCCTGGAAGAGCAGTTGACACGAGGCACTCCGCCTCAGCTTACTTTGACCCATGTGACGAACCAACTCACTGCGCAGCAACAGGCACAGGAATCTTACGCCTTGCCAGAGATATTCGTCAAGAGATTGCGCAACTGGCGGCTGACTATGCAATAAAGAGTGCAGAAAGCAATCTTGTGCGGACAATTATGAGCGAGTTTACCCTGATGTGGTGTAACCTGGAAGACATTCGGCCGCTCAAATTGAGGAACTACGGCGTCCTCAATCCACACGTCAACGAACTGCTTGGTCCGCATATTCAACACCTGATTGACCTGACGCTCACCATTGATCGTGTTGCCAACAATCAAAGGGATACGGCGACAGAGCGAACGATAGGGGAGAAAACACCAACAGAGAAATGATGAAATAGAAGTAAGCATGAGGAGGAATACATGCCTATTCGCTTTGAACGGCGCGAGAAAATTGCCCGCTACCTTGACCCTCGCACAGATTTCCAGGAAACGACCATTGCGTGCGAAATGCGCTGGGACCCTTTGACAGGTCGCAGTGGACGCGTGGCTCATGGGCTGGGGTTTCACCTCTCCCCACCGGATGTTGCGCCATTGATTGCTGCCTCGCAACCTTTCTGCCCTTTCTGTCCTGACCGAATTTTTGAGGTAACACCCAGGTTCCCCATGGAGATTGTCCCAGAAGGACGCCTTCAGCGAGGGGAGGCCGTGCTTTTCCCCAACCTGGTGCCATATGATGAACACAGTGCGGTGACGGTCATGAGCCAGGAACACTACGTCCCCTTAGGAACATTCACACAACTCCAGCTCTTTAATGCTTTCCGTGTTTGCCTGGACTATTTGCACTATGTCAAGCGGCACCCACGAACTACCTATGCACTCGTCTTCTGGAATTATTTTCCTGCCTCAGGAGGAACCCAAATCCATCCTCACCTGCAGGTCTTGGCTACCGATACGCCTGGCAATACCCTCGAGGAGGAATTAACCTCCAGCTTGCACTACTATCGTAAGGAAGGACGTTCCTATTGGGCAGATTTGCTTCTGGAGGAAGAACGTCTGGGAGAGCGATGGGTGGCGCGAGGGACGTATAGTGCCTGGCTTACCAGCTTTGTCTCCCGGAGCCTGTTGGCAGATACGCTCGTCCTCTTTCCAGGATCACCAGACGCTGCTGGACCTTTCAGATGAAGCGTTGGAGGAGTTCTGTCGAGGGTTGGGGCAGGCACTGCAACATCTAGCGTTCCAGGGGGTGTACAGCTTCAATCTGGCCTGGTTCTCAGGTGTGGCCGGGAGCCAGGAAATGTGTCTGCATGCCCGACTCTCCCCGAGGCTCTATCTCACGCCAAGCCTCTGGGGAACGGATACGACCGCGCTCCAGCATCTCTACCAGGAGCATTTCATGGTTCAGACACCGGAAGCAGCAGCATCGGCCCTCCAGCAAGCCATGAAGCTCTAAAGACGGTGATTTTACGACATTCTGCCTTCCAAGCAGGCTGTCGCGGGTTCAAGTCCCGTCTTCCGCTCTTTTCACCCAGGAAGCCAGTTCTCATGGGCATTCACAGCAAGCAAGCAGTGCTGGCTTTTTTCGTGGGCAGCATCAAAACGTGTGTAGTGAGTTCCTGTCTCCGAAAGCCATACGTTCCTGCTTCTTGCCTTGCCATGAATGCCTCCTATTACCACGGTTGCGGCTAATTGGTGTCGTTGAGTTGATCGGGGTCATCGTCGTGGGAAGGACTGATGATCGTCCCAGGCGGCACCGGCTGGGCATTGGCACCCACATTCGGCCCTTTGTAGGACGATGGCCCAAACGGATCAGCCCAGCTCGCGACAGGGGTCATCGTGGCGTCACTGAACACAAAGGCAAAGCTATGACTCCCCGTCGGCAACTGTAAACTCACCTGAAACAGGGCTCCTGTTGTGTAACTCCCCGAGACATAGGCTCATGGGATACGACGTCGTTTGATCCAGCCACAGCAACGCACTGGTTGGCGGCTCGTTCTGCACGTTCTTATAGGTCACGCTAAAGGTGAAAACGGTACTACCGGGGCCACTCGTCGGCGACACCTGCCCCTTATTCAGGGTGAGCGGCGCTATCGTCGGTGCTTCCTTGCCAGTGAAATCGACCTCGCCACTGCCATCATTGAAGCGAAATCGGGTGAAGTGGACGCCAGCGGCAAGCGTCGTCGTGTAGCTGAACGTCACGCCTTGCTGCCAGTTGCTGCCATCCGGCTGTCATGGCATAGGTCGCTCCATCGATATCCACATTGGCCAGCGTCGGCGCCTTGCCTGAGGGCGACGTATAGAGCGCCGTAAAGGTAATCGGGGTCCCCGACAAGGTTAAGGATGGCGTAATCGTGGTGCTCAGGCCAAACGATGCGACCACCGGGTCGGCATAGTCGCTCACATTTTCAGGAATTGTATCCGTTGTCCCGTCGGGAGCCGTAAAGGCAAAGTGCGTCTTATGCTGACCCGCCGCAAGCGTTGCCACATATTGGTACAGTTCGCCATTCATCTTATGAATTTTGCCCGCGTCTTTCATCGCATAGGAAGTCCCATCAATGACAACGGTGGCCAGCCTGGGGAGGCATGGCTCCGGTGTAAATGATGCTATAGGTGATCGGTTGCCCCAACTCGGCGATTTCTGGCTGAATGGCACCTTCAATGTTTGTCCCCCCTTCAGTAGTCCCTGACGAGGGAACATAGAGCAGCGGCGAGGAGTCGGGCAGATGCTGCACCATAAAGGGCTTGCTCGGCTTTAACGAAAAATCGAAAAAGTCCATCAGATCGCTGGTCTTGGCCAGGGCATCGCGCTCGCCCAGATTGGGCAGCTTCCAATTCACTTCCATGAATTTATCAAAGGAGGCGAACTCTCCCTGCGCATGACTGATCGTGCCGGGCGGCGTATAGGGCGAAATCACGATCAGGGGCGCTCGCAGACCCAGGCCGTCGCCATCCACCGTCGGCGGTACCACATGGTCGTAGAAGCCCCCCCAATCATCCCAGGTCAAGAAAATGGCGGTACTGGCCCAGTACTTGCTCTCCATCACCGCATTGACTTGATCGGCCACCCAGTTCTGCGCCAACTGGATGTGCGCGGGCGGGTGGTCGGAGGGATCGCCGCTTGGTGGCATCACCCAGGAGACGTCCGCAAGATTGCCTGCCTGCAGATCGGTGAGAAACTGACCGGAGTCGCGGATATTATTGGGCGATTGATAGTAGGGCTGCAAAAACAGCGGAGCATCCCAGATACTATTTTGACTGTAGTACTTCCAGCTAATACCGTGGGCATCCAGGATGGTGGGCATACTACTGATATTATAGCAGGGATAAGCCCAGTAACTCTTGCCCGTGATGGAGCGCGATTGGCTCTCCACATTGGGAGCTGAGTTGCAGCCGGTATTCTCAATTTGATCCATGCCGCCCGTCTGTCCCGCGATCAGCGTGATGTGATTGGAGGTAGAAGCTGTCACATCGGAGGAGAAGAAATTATCGGAGAGGCCAAAGCGCTGTGCATAGGCCCAATAGGTCGGAATATCGGCTTCATGATACTGCACCATGCCCCGGGCTGAAAAACCATCCATCTTGCCCCCGTCCACGGCGGCACGGGCGGCAGGGCCACTATGGTCAATGTCGCCGCTCAGGGGGTTGGCCGCATGCGGCTCCTTGATCCCGTTTACGCCGGGAAAGGTGCCAAACAGGCTGTCGAAAGTATGGTTCTCTTCCATGATCACCACCACATGCTTAATCGGGGTGGTTTCTCCCGCATGTGCGTGAGGAGAGGCCGGTGATGCCAATGAGCTTGAAGAACAGGCAAGTGCAAGCACCAGCAGCAGAGCCAGCATGGCCGCGACGTTGCGACGAGTGAGTACTTTCATATCTCTTTATTTCCCCTCTAAATAAAGTATCGCAATCTGGCCCAACGTAATAAATATATGTTGAGAGAGTCCAAATCAGTTGTTGGACCAGCAACGCTTTTCAGCAGTTATGAAGCATTGTGTGCATACTGTGAAGCGGCTATATTTTCTCTTCCAGTCTAATGTGCATGGCACAACGCTATAGTAACAAATAATCGGCCTGTTTTCAATTTTCCTCTGTCAGGGAACCAAAAGTCATAAGGGAACTTCAGAAATCATCACCAGCTGTACTGGAGTAAGGGTGAGCAACCTCGGCTGAAGCAAGCACTGGATCAAGCAGTGCAATGGCTAAAGGGCTCGCGAATCGCGAACGGCTTCGGTAAGCTAAGTGGAAATGCCTACATTTTTGCTTGATTTTTCGTAAACGATGTGTTTTACTTACGTTAAATAACGACTTTTTTACAACGCCTGGCTAATTAGAATTTGATAAAGCTTTTTTTCTTTTCTAGAACTCCTATGAGCTTGAAATGGTTCCTCTGGGTCCGAATGCATCTTTCGATCTTCTCAATTGAAAGTTCGAAGATGCTATGATAAAAAATATCCTTTCAATCGTATATGTGTTAATGGTTGTATCAAATTCATTGCTTTCTTTCATCACGATACTCCTATATGAAAGGCGCAGGATGTAGGTTACTATGAACACAAATCCAGGACACATCGACAAGTATGAATTGCAGGCACTACTGGGGCAAGGCAGAATGGCCGAGGTTTGGAAAGCCTTTGACACCCAGGCACACCGCTATGTCGCCATCAAGTTCCTGCGTGCTAATCTCCAGATGGACCCTGATTTTGTGACACGCTTCCAGCGTGAAACGCCAGCGATTGCAGCCTTGCACCATCCTAACATAGTGCAGTACTACGACTTTTCAATCTTGCAGCCACCCGAGACGGGAAACACCACAGCCTATTGCGTGATGGACTACGTGGATGGTAGCACGCTGGCAGAGTACATTCGTAATACTTCTCGTCTGGGAAAGTTTCTTCCCACTACTGATATCGTGCACCTCTTTACCTCTATCGGCATGGCTGTTGCCTATGCTCACCAGCATGGAATGGTACACGGTCAACTCAAACCAACAAATATTTTGCTCGACAAACACAATATCTCGCGTAATGCCATGGGTGAACCTGTTGTCACTGACTTTGGCATGCTTAAACTGCTCGGAGTAGCCGCGGATACCTTGAGTGGCTGGCAGATTGACACAGCACTCTATACTTCTCCTGAACAGATTATGGGCGCTCCTGCCAATGAGCGCAGTGACCTGTACTCTCTCGGCATCATGCTCTACGAAATCTGCACAGGTACCCCACCTTTCCGGGGCACCAACCCGGCTACGATCATGATGCAGCATACCAATACCATAGCGACCTTACCTGCGTTGATCAATCCAGGTCTACCTTCTGCTCTCACAACGATCATCATGCGCTGCCTCGCTAAAGACCCCTGGGCACGCTTCCCTACAGTCTCTTCCCTGGTCGAAGCCCTCGCACAGGTTGTGGGCCAGGAGGAGAAAGAGGTTCCCACGCTGTCCGTCCCCATGAACGTAGCCCAACCTGATTACCCAGTTCAAAGCGATGGACCTGCCCACCATCCTTAAAGGGCCGCCTTCTACGTCGGCAGGAATGATGCCTTCATCACACGGCGGTGCCTCATTTTCCTCATTGCCTCAGTTGCCTTTGTCGGCGATGACACCCAGTAGTTCTGGAAAGGGAGGGCAGATTGATACCTCTCACTACACGCCCACCTCGTCTGGCGTTGTTGGATCATCGCCAACTTCTCCGGCGGTGCCGACCGGTGAGCCAACTACTCCTATGTCATCGACATCACCTGCATCACAACCTGGACAACCAGCGCAAAGTCTCCCTGTCGGCTCCTACGCGCCGCCACCCATACCTACACTCCCTGCATACCGGAAACCCAGGAGGCGACTGCTGTGGGTTGCCCTGGCCGCGCTGCTACTCCTGGTGCTGGTTGGCTCTAGCCTGGGACTATAGCCCATTTCGCCTTTTTCTCGAAAGGAACCACTCCTACAACTCCTACAGCCTCCTTGATCGTAGGACATGCCTACTTCGTCAGTAGCGGACTGTTGAGTTCAAATCCAGAGAGCAATCAAGGCATTACCGACCAGTTACAAATCAAACTGGGAAATATTCCACCTCCTCAATCAGGCAAGGCGTATTATGCGTGGCTTTTAAACGACATAAACCTGGAAGCGAAAGCAATCCCTCTGGGCCAATTAACCGTGAATAATGGCACAGCGACCTTATCTTTTGGGGGCGATGCGAGCCACTCTAATCTGCTGGCGACAAACAGTCGCTTCCTTATCACCGAAGAAGACAGCGCCGCACCACCTGTCAGTCCTTCGCTTGACCCTGCCACATATCGCTACTATGCCGAGTTCTCGCAAAAGAAACCGAATCCCCAGGACCCGGAGTCCTTTAGTCTCTACGACCATATTCGTCACCTGCTGGCATCAGACCCCAAAGTCACAGCGGCAGGGCTAACCGGGGGATTGGATATCTGGCTTTACAGGAATACGCAAAAGATTCTGGAATGGGCCGGCAGTGCCAGAGACGCCTGGAAAGACGAGAACACGGCTTTCATCCATCGCCAGCTTACACGTATCATTGACTACCTCGACGGGTCAACCTATGCCCAACAGGACCTCCCAGGTCAAAAACTGCTCGCCGATCCAACGATCGCAAAAATTGGCCTGTTGACATTTGATCCAGTGACACAGGATCCTCCCGGCTATCTGTATCATATTGACAAGCACCTGCGGGAAATCATCGCGCTGCCAGAGACGAGTGCCGAGCAAAGGGCGCTTGCCAGTCAAATCAACTCGGCGATTAATGCGGTGGCAGCCTGGTTTAACGACGATGCGTCGCGATGTACTGCAACTCTACCACATGACTACGGCACAATTGTTAGGGAGCGCTGGGCGCAGTCTGCTGGACTCCGTGGCGACATATGCAAACGACGCATTTGTCGGCCAGATCAACTCACAGGCTCAGGTCACGGAGGGCGTGGTACAGATTCACTACGAGATTCAGCGTATGGCGACATTTGACGTGAGAGCGTGTACGGCGACCAATCCTTGCTCCATTTAGCTCTATGTTCCCATAATTTATCCATCATAAAGAGGAGATGGCAATGAGTACAGAACCACTGAGGCGACTCGGAAAATATGAGCTACAGGAACGCCTGGGGCATGGTGGCATGGCAGAGGTCTGGAAGGCGCTCGATACTCAATTGCGACGCTATGTAGCTATAAAGCTGCTCCACGCCAATCTCCAGGCAGACCCCGATTTTGTCACGCGCTTCGAGCGCGAAGCGCAGGCCGTTGCCTCCTTGCGCCATCCCAATATTGTGCAGATTCATGATTTCCAGGTATCTGAGCCTCCCGAGTCAGACAGCCCCACCCCCTATATGGTGATGGCCTACATCGAGGGGCAGACGCTGGCTACCTACATCGCCAACACCTCCGCACGGGGGAAAATCCCGTCGCCTGGCGAGATCGTCAATCTCTTTACCTCTATCAGTCTTGCCGTTGACTACGCCCATCAGAAAGGGATGATCCATCGCGATATCAAACCCGCGAATATTCTGCTGGACAGGCATAATGCCGTGCGTAATCCCATGGGAGAACCGATTCTCACTGACTTTGGCCTTGCCAAACTGCTGGGAGTGTCAGCCGGTACCATTACAGCCGCTCAACTTGGTACACCTGTCTATACCTCACCTGAGCAGGTACGGGGCTATCCTGGCAACGAGCGCAGCGACCTGTATGCACTCGGCGTCATTCTCTATGAAATGGTGACAGGCGCACGGCCTTTCCGTGGTGACACTCCTCTTGCCATACTCTCACAGCACCTGGATGCCATGCCGACTTCTCCCGTCCTGCTCAATCCGAATATTCCACCAGCACTGACAATGGTGATCATGACGGCCCTTGCCAAAGACCCGAATGCACGTTTTGCTCGTGCTACTACCATGACGGCCGCCATTGCCGAGGCGCTCAATGTTCCGCTTCCTGAGAGCCTGGGTCAGGCTACCCACCCGCCGGATATGCGCAACATGTCCACCTATATCAGTTCACCTATGCTATCAGATGGGAGGAGGCATAACACCGTCCTCCTCCACACCATCTTTTGCCACCTCTGCTTCCTCGATGTCACCCACTTCCGCCGGAGGCCTTCCCACGGGAGCAGCAGCCGGGAGTAGCTCTGGCACCGCATTGCCTGGAAACTCAACACCGCAGGTTGCCCCGTTGCCCTCTCCTGCTACGCCAATTTTCCAGCAACCGTATTCGTTTTCCGCGTCCGGCGGGATCTGTGGCAGAAGGGTCTCCGCCGGGAAGCTCATCACCACCTGCCGGTGCAATACAAAGCCCGACTTGCTCCAACTATACCCGGTGTCCCTTCACCTCCAACCCCGCCACGAGGAGCAGGAAGGCGCTGGAAGAGCCTGTATACGGTTGTGGTCGCCCTCGTCATTCTTGCGCTGCTTGGTTCAGGGGTGGGAGCATACTTCGTGTTTTTCCACTCTTCCCACCAGAATAATCAGGCCGGTGTACCGGTCGCAGGCGGACAGGCTTTTTTCCTGAGTAGCGGGCAATTCGATTTTAGCACGGCTCAAGGTATCGCCGATGAACTGCAAATTGAACTGCACAATATCCCTGCTCCGCAGCCCGGCAAAAGTTATTATGCCTGGTTGCTGGGCGATAAACATCCACAGGTTGAAAAGAATCTACTACCAGCCTCCACCACAGTTTACGCTCCCGCTCTCGCTGGGCAAATTACCTTTCAGTGCAGGGAATATCACGTTCTTTTACCAGGACCCGCACAACTACAACCTGATTTCAATAGTAAGCCGTCTGCTGATTACCGAGGAGGATACAAATGGTACCCCACGCGGCCCGGCGGCGAATCGCAGCGCCTGGCGCTACTACGCGGAAATTCCGCAAACGCCGTATGGTAGCCCTCAGCTGAGTGCGCTCGATCATATCCGGCATCTTTTCTACAAGGAGACCGTGGTCAACGTTCTGGGATTACCCGGTGGACTGGATACCTGGCTTTTCAGAAATACGGAAAAGGTCATGGAATGGGCCATCAGCGCACGAGATGATTATCATCCACAGCTCACAGACTCAGACTTTGCTGTCATCCATCCCCTCTTCGTGGACATCCTGGACTATCTGGATGGATCGCCAAATGTGCATCTCGATACGCCAGATGGACATTGTCACTGCTGACCCCACTATCTCCCGGGTTGCGCTGCTTTCGGTAACTCCCGCGCAAGTGCAAGGGACAGAGCTGGCAAATAACCCTCCCGGCTACCTGGACCACGTCCAGTTGCACGTGAAAGGAGTGGTGGATGCTCCCGATGCGACACCACAGATGCGTACACTTGGCAATCAGATCATTGCCGCACTGAATAACAACGTGAAACCCTGGCTAGAACAAGTAAGAACGTACGCACAGCAGCTTGTCAAAATGGACAGTGTTCAATTAGAGCAGCCTTCAACACTGACCATGCTCGACAAGATGCTGTCGTATGCGACCTATGCCTATATTGGTCAACTCGATCCAAATACCAACAACTGTCGTACCCGGTGTCCTACAGGCACACTACCTGATGCAACAGCTTGCAACCCTGACTATTACGCCGCAATTACCACAAACTATCTGAGGAGAATTGACGTGACCGCCGCTATCTGTCCACCAGTTCTGCCTGCCGATCAATCGGCCTACTGGAAGTTCATTGAAAGGAATAGATAGTATAGAATGAAGCCAGAACAGATTGGCAAATATGAACTGCTAGAGCGTCTGGGGCAAGGGGGTATGGGTGAAGTGTGGAAGGCTCGTGATACACAGACTACGGCGTTACGTGGCAATAAAGCTCCTGCATGCTGATCTACAGGCCAATCCTGATTTTGTCGCACATTTCCTGCGCGAGGCTCAGCTTGTCGCGTCCTTGCGCCATCCCAATATTGTGCAAGTCCACGATTTCCAACTGATTAACACGCAAGGATCGAGCGTTAAGGCGTACATGGTGATGGACTACATTGAGGGTGGAACCCTGGCCGACTACATTCGTAACACCGTCCGCAAAGGGTTCTTCCCCCAGGCAGCCGATATCGTGTATCTCTTTACGGCAATCAGTCTTGCCCTGGACTATGCTCACCAGCAGGGGATGATCCATCGCGACATTAAACCCGCCAATATTCTGCTGGACAAACCGAGCTACTGCGGACAAACCTCTGGGAGAGCCAATCCTCAGCGACTTCGGTATCGCCAGGTTACAAGGGGCAGGCACTTCAACCGTCACCCGTGATTTGATTGGGACACCTCTCTACATCTCACCAGAGCAAGCGCAAGGCCACGCAGTTGACGAACGTTCCGACCTCTATTCACTGGGTATCGTCCTGTACGAAATAATGACCGGTGTCACACCTTTCCGGGGCAATAATCCAATCGCTATCATGATGCAACATATGTATGAAAAACCGACCCTCACCTGCGCTCATCAACCCGAACATCTCTCCTGCACTCTCCGCAGTCATATTACAGAGCATTGCCAAAGACCCGGACGCACGTTTCCCCAGCGGCACGGCTATGACTGCGGCGCTCGCCCAGGCACTCAACATCCCGGTTCCTGCAAGCTTGAGCAAACCGGGAAGTATGAAAGAGCAAGCCGGTTACAATCCTCTCCAGCCATTGGACGGGGTTTCAGAGGGGTACATCGGATGGCGCAATGAATTGCGTCCCTACACGGCCTTACCGCCTGTACCTTTGATGCCAACACGACCAGAACGTTCCCACGTAGTGGACGCACAGCGGGAGGACACACCACCGGCGAGGGCGCAATAAATTGCGCCCCTACATGGTCGCCTTAATAGCCGGTGTCATACTGCTGCTGGCTGGTATAAGCGCATTCACTGTGTTCCCACGGCTTTTCTCGCAGCCGCAGCATCGCTGACGATCTACGCCGACTTCACCAAATGTCGTAGTTGGACGGATTGGCTTTGTCCATAGCGCGAACGCGCCCCGCAATACGTTCGATCAACTGAAGATTGATCTCGAACATATTGCTCCCCCACTTGCTAACACAGCGTATTACGCCTGGTTAGTGAATTCTAACAGCCCGGAAAGTGCATTCCCTCCACACTGGCTATTACAGTTCTCCAACGGTTCCATACATAGCCCCCCCAGCAACTACAGTTCTCCAAACTATCCTGACCTCTATACGCAAAGCGATCAGTTTCTGGTCACTGAAGAGAGTCTCGCCAACACGCCTATCGTTCCCGGCAGGCCCATCTATTATGCCATCATCTCCCATACGTCCTCCTCGTCCCCTACCTTCGATGTCAGGCAGTGTCCAGCGAGTAGCTCGAATAGCTCGGCGACTCCCTGTCGTTAATGTTCTTCACTCATCCAGCAAGCGTTATCAATGCTATATCCTTCTATCTTTTTCCTACTGGTTCCTCAGTCTCGGGCATGGTTGTATCATTATGTGTCCTGGCTTGTTGCGCTGTCATCGCATCTTGATCAGCATGTCCTGCTGCTTTCGATTGACGTTTCTGCTTATCAAATCAACATGAGGTTGCTTTCTTTGCTGCTATGTCATACTCTCCCTCTCGTTCCAATTGAAAAACGTGTAATAACGCGAAGTTCCTGGTAACATAATCAAATTGTATCTTTGTGTTTATTTTTTTCGTGTAATGTAAGGGCATAAACAAACACCTCTCTTGAGAGACAAATTTTCTTGAAGGGTGCAGCATTTGTTTGACGCTTCATACCTGGAAAGGATGTGAAGAAAGGGAATTAACAATGGACGCGATTCAAAACAAAGATGTAGCCAGCCAGCGGCAAGATCGGCTCTTGACGACTCTTGAACGACTACTGGAACTACCGGCTACCGATGCCAACATTACGCTTCAGCAGGCGGCGCAATTAGTAGCGGAGGTACTTGCTGCCGACAAGGTGGATATCTTCTTCCATGATCAGGCGAATGAAACCCTTGTGGCACTGGGAACAAGCGATACCCCGATGGGGAGGCAACAGCATGCCATTGGGATGGATCGGCTACAACTCGCTAATGGAGGGTGTACCGTCGAGGTTTTTCTCAGTGGAACTTCCTATATCACAGGCCATGCTGATCATGAGCCCGATGAACTCGTAGGTATCAAAGTTGGTCTGGGCGTGAAGTCGCAGATCGCCACAGTTTTTCAGGTACATGCGCAGCACCGGGGAGTCCTATTGGCAGCCTCGGCAACACCTGATTACTTTTCAGAGCAAGATCTGCACTTTCTTGAAGGAGTCGCACGATGGATTGGCATAGTATTACATCGCGCCGAACTTATCGAGCAGATGAGGCGCGAAGCGGTTGAGCAGGGGCAACGCCTGGCTGCCGAAGAGTTGCTCACTATTATGGCCCACGATCTGCGCAATTATCTCACGCCAATGAGAGGACGTATCGAACTGATGGAGCGGCGGGCGAGACGAGAAGAGCGAGCGGAAGATGTTCGTGATGCTAAAGCGGCAATTCACACGTTGGGCATGTTGGAGCGGGTGATAGCTGATCTTCTGGATGTTGCTCGCCTCAACCAGGGCATCTTTGTCATCTCTCCTTTGCCCATGAATCTGGTGGATTTAGTGCAGGAGGTTGTAGCCGCCTTCAATTCAGTTGAACACCCCATTCATATACATACCCCTGCGGAGGTCGTTCTCTCTGCCGACTCGGCTCGGCTACGTCAACTGTTGGAAAACTTGCTGGCTAACGCGATCAAATATGCACCCAGGCATAGCCCGATTACGCTAGATGTCCATGTTGAGAGGAGGAAAGATGGATCATGGGTGATCCTCATGGTGAGCAATGACGGCCCAGGTCTTCCTCCTGAACATCTCACCTCCCTCTTACGCCCTTTCGTGGCAGGCTCGCAATCAACAGGACTAGGTCTGGGACTCTACCTGGCGAATAGGATTGCTCAAGCTCATAATGGCACGCTCACGCTGGATTCCCCGGTAGGCCAGGGTGTGCAGGCAAAGCTGGCTTTACCTGTGGAGGAAGAAGAGTTGATTGTGCGCGAAGAGCAAGCTTAGAACTCCCTGGTTAGGCAACCACTGAGCCGCGAATTGCACAAGGAGTTATGGCAGAGTTTGTGTATAACAATACAAGGATGCAAAGACTTTTTCCGGGGAAAAAGTCTTTTGTAGATAAACATTGAAGAGTATACTAACCAGGAGTAAGTCGAATGTCAACTGAGGGAACAGCAGGTCATATTGGAGAACTTATGCGGCAACTGCGCCGACAATGGAACTTCACACAGACTGAATTGGGCGCACCGCGCTACTCGAAATCCTATGTCAGTGCGGTCGAAAAAAATGCTGTTCGTCCTTCTTCTGAAGCACTTCAGTTTTTCGCTGAGCAACTCGGTCAACCGAGCAGCTATTTTACCGAGCAGCTTAATAGTGCTACGGTCTTGAAACAGGATCAGGACATAGAAATACAAGGGGTGCGAACGAAGAGCGATCAATCTTTTCAAGACGAAGCGACCTTCTGGCTGGAACTGCAGCAACAGAACGTAGGGCATCTGATTGTACCTACGCGCTGACCTACCAGGAAGCAGCACAAGTACCTCCTTTGCAGAAAGATGTGATGCCTGAAAAGATGGAACGCGGATTCCAACAAGCAATTGAGTTTATCACACAGGGCAGAAGCATCTCTCATGTCGGAGGTGACCTCCTGGAAGATGCCACAGCACGTCTTCTCCTAGCATTGACCGCGCTCAACTTTAGTGCTAGACGCAGGCAGTTAGTTAGCACCTTCGATGCATCATTGACTACCTTTTGTCACTCCCTCCTTGATGATGCTGAAGAGCAGTGCTATCAGGTCCTTATAACATGCCGGGACACCCTCAAACACCAGGATATCACACATGATGAAAAGTGCTACCTGGCTCTAGCTTATCTTATACGTGTCTTCATCCAGCGTTCAGCCCTCGAGCGGTTGAGCGAACACAATGACACAGCCTTGCGGGAACAGGCGATTGCCACACATCTCTGCCAGGGCGTGTTGGACACTTTGAATGAACCTGATTCCCTGATGACATTGCTATCAGAGGCACTATCCCTGCGGTCGGGACGTTCAGACCTTGCTCCACCAATACTGCCTCAGTTACCCAGATTAAACGGTAATGCTACTTTCTCGCAGCATTATCTGATCCAGTGAGCGGAAGTCTACCACGCTGCTGGAGAGGTCGCCGAGGAGCTTGGTCGCAATGCTACATCATCTTCCCATGACTGTTATACGCAAGCTAACCACTGCTTTCATGCGGCACTCACTCTCGCACACACCATCGTATCCAATGGGGAGCGCGACCCCGGTTATCTAGTGCGCTATTACCTACGCTATAGTTGTCTGTTAGAGGAACGAGCCACTACCGATTCTGCGGTCTGGAAGGAAGTGAACAGCACGCTGCAATCTTTGCTCCGAGGTGGTCTTTCACAGCTCCAAAATGCCATGATATCGTCTGAGCGGAAAGTCGAAACGAAATAGCATCAAAAAAATTCGCGGCAATCTCGGCTCGCGTTCCTATCGCGTTCCGTCCTCCACGAGGCGAAACCTACTTTGCCATTGAGAATAGTCGCGGCGAATACGGTTTCTACTTCATCAGCGACGGCAGCGAGTTCCCGTGGCGAGCCAAATTGCGAGCTCCTTCTTTTTGTAACCTGGAGATTTTGCCAGAAATGCTGCGCGGTCACAAAATGAGCGATGCCGTAGCCATTATTGGCAGTACGGATATTGTGCTGGGATGTGTTGATCGCTAACTATCCCGTCAGCAAACCGTCTCATAGTCACAGCGTTATCGTTTTACCTAACCATTATCCTATGTAGTGCCAAACACCCAACCGGCCGGCGATAGATTTCATCGTCGGCGACTTGATAGTATTGCCCAAAGAAAAAGAACGTTGTATGGTCATAGCGAATAAACTCCTTACGCGAGATTTAGAAGCACATCATTAGCTGTCACAATAGTGGCGAATTCCTGGTGCAGATTAGCCAGGCTCATCGCCTGAATTTCTTCTGCTTTGTGGAGAACACCATCGGGTCCTTTGCGATCAAAGGTCGCGGTGGCATCGGAGACAAGATACGTGTGGAAGCCGAGATTGCCTGCCATACGGGCGGTTGTCTCGACGCAATGGTTAGTTGTAAGCCCGGTGATGATGAGCGCTGTGATGCCTTCTCTCCTGATGCGCTCTTCCAGGTCTGTGCCAATAAACGCACTATTGACCCTCTTCTAAATCACTGGCTCCCCTTCCTGGGGACGGACAATATCTTTGATCTCACCTCCTGGCGAGTTCGCCCTCAAGGGTGAGTGTGGGTCCTGGGAAAGATGCTGGATATGAAAAATGGGCCGTCCAGTTTGTCGCCATACGTGTAACAAGGCGGCTATGTTCGTCTCAGCATCCGGGTTGTTTCGACGACCCCACACGGGATCAGCAAAACCTTTTTGGATATCGATAAGAATAAGTGCAGCATTTTGAGGGAAAGGTTTCATAAGTTCCTCCGTTGGTTTTGAGCCTGCTAATATCCTTAAACGAGGGGTACAAGCTTAACAAATGATTATGGCTTCTCGCCACCGCTGAAATCCCAGAGCGCGGGATAACACTGGCCTGTCAACAAATGCTCAAATGGTAAAAAAAGCGGATCAGGCAAGGCATCCCAGGAGAACCAGTCTATCGCCGATATTTCTTGTGCGGCTTTCAGAGTTAGTGTACCAGAGACATACCTGCCCGTCATCCAGATGCTAATATCATGCCCTTTTCGTGCGTCAAACACGTCATTGGTCATGGCAAGAAATGTGATATCTGTAATGATTACGCTTATTTCTTGTTGCGACTCACGGATGGCACATGCTTCTAACATCTCTCCATACTCCAGATGGCCTGCGAGTGTTGACCATGTTCCGTTTCCGTTGGCGTTGCTTCTCTTTATAAGCAGCACATAGTCGTCGCTCCGTCGAGCAGACGCCTGTCTCAGGCAGTTCCAGTTCTACTTTTCGTGCGCTCTCTCAATCACCAGTTAATGCGGCGACAACCGAGCGCACCTACTCATAGCCTGTGAGCATGAGAAAGGTAGATGCCCGACCGTAGCTCTTCATGCCCACGATATAGAAGTTGTGTTCCGGGCGAGCCGAATAGGAGATTCATCATCCTGCCGGAGTTACATGGCACTGTCACCACGTTTTTGCCTTGCCCTGGCTGGTATACTGCTTGCACAAACGGTAAATGAACCTGGTGGCAAGCTCATCTTCCAGTCTTTTGGGAGTGCTGGCCGAATTTGAGCGGTGTTGAAGATGTATACAGCTCTCGCATGGAAAACGAGGCAACAAGTGTTGGACGCGCCTCGCCAGTTATCTGCTGGCGTTTGCGCACCCGACACTAACTACCCCGTTCTCCATCCCCATTGTTGCGTTCCAGTGAGTGATGGACCGTTATGTTTTCGACAAGCACGGTATCGAAAACTTCCAACAAAGCCATGCCCACAATACTCTCGATTGCAAGCTCGGTATGCTCCACTTCATCTACAATCAATTCAGAGAATGTATCTGAACATTGGACGCGCATATGTACGATACACATAGTCTCTTCCTTTTCTCTCTAGCGAGACCTACTCACTACTACAAATGAATTCAGATGGTGCCGGTGAAAATCGCTTCCACGATGGAAAGAGGAGTGGTATTGCGCTGGCCTGTGAAAACCTGTAAAATGATAATCAACGCATTTCATTATTCAGGATTACACAATGCCAGCCCCTGCGGAAAGTATGCCATAAAGCACTGCCGACAGGGAATAACATTGTTATCATGTACTTATCAACTTGATAGAGTTGATAGCATGAGATTGCCTGCACCCATTTTTTCTTTTCCTATTCGCAAAAGCACAGAGATATGGAAGGAAGGAAGGCAGTGGTAAAAAACGACAGGAAGTTCCCGCTTAATGCTCGCCTGCACGACGCACGCATAGAGCGCGGATGGTCACAGCAGGGGCTAGCCGAACGGATCGGCACAACAGCCGTCAATATCAGTCGCTGGGAAAACGGCTCGACCTTTCCCTTTCCCTATTTTCGCCAGCGACTCTGTGAAGTTTTTGGCAAAACGCCTGCCGAACTTGGTTTGCTGCCGCTACTGTCTGAGCCTGATCCGGTGGCAGCAACGCATGGTTCCGGGATATGGAACATTCCTATTACGCGCAACACGTTCTTTACGGGCCGCGAACCACTACTGGCATTGCTCCACGAGCGGCTCTCAACCGCGAGAACGGCTGCGTTGACCTCGGCCCATGCCCTCTATGGACTCGGCGGGATCGGCAAAACGCAGACAGCAGCCGAATACGCCTTTCGCTATGGCGATGAGTATGCTTACGTGTTCTGGATACGGGCGGCTATTCGTGAGACACTCGTCGCTGACTTTGTGACGCTAGCTGAACAGCTCAATCTCGCAGAAAAAGATGAACAGGATCAACAACGCATTGTTGCCGCCGTCAAAGGCTGGTTGGCTAGCCACGAAGGCTGGTTACTCATCATGGACAACGCCGACGACCTGCCTCTGGCGCAGGGGTTTCTGCCCACAAATCACAAAGGATTTATCTTGTTCACGACTCGCGCTCAAGCGGCAGGCGCGATCGCTGCCAGTGTCGAAGTGGAACAATTGACTTCGCGGGAAGGTACCCTGCTGTTGTTGCGCTGGAGCAAACTGCTGGACATGAATACCCCTCTTGACCACGCGCAGGCCGAGGATCGCGCTGCTGCCGAACGCATCGCCGGGGAGATGGATGGCTTGCCGCTGGCCCTCGTCCAGGCTGGCGCTTACGTGGAGGAGACAGGTTGCAGCCTGGCAGATTACCTGCGCCTCTATGCAACGCACCGCAAAGACTTGCTTGCGCGGCGCAGCAGCCTCTTACTCGACTATACTGAGACGGTTGCCACTACCTGGTCGCTCTCGTTTCAACAGGTTGAGCAGCAGAACCCTGCTGCCGCCGATGTGTTACGCCTCTGCGCGTTTCTGGCTCCCGATACCATCCCTGAAGAACTGCTGACCCGTGGTGCTGCCGAACTGGGTGCCATTCCTGGGGCCTCTGTTATCGATCCTTTCAAGCTTAATGAAGCATTAGAGGTGTTGCGCAGGTACTCACTGGTGCGGCGCAATGGTAATACACACATGCTGAGTATCCATCGTCTCGTGCAAGCAGTACTGAGGGAGAGTATGGATCAGCAGAGCCAACGCGCATGGGCAGAGCGGACCGTGCGCGTCGTCAACACTGCTTTTGCAGGGGCAAACTATAGCAGTAGCAAAAACCATCAGGATTACTTGCCCCATGTCCAGGAGTGCGCGACGCTCATCACACAGTACCAACTCCACTTCCCGGAGGCCGCGCAGCTGCTCCACCAGGCGGGAGCTTTTCTGTATTTTCATGGCTTGCATGCTCAGTCCCAATCCCTCCACCAGCAAGCCCTGGCTATTCGCGAGCAGGTATTTGGGTCTGACTATCCTGCCGTTGCCGAAAGTCTTAACATCCTGGCAATGCTCGCTCGTCTGCAAGGTGACTACGAGCAAGCGGAAAGATTGCACCGGCAAGCCCTGGCCATCCGCGAAAAGGCGCTCGGACCGCAACATTTGACTACTGCCGAAAGTCTCAATAACCTGGCAGTACTCTACCGTAGCCAGGGCAAGTATGAGCAGGCTGAACCTCTCCTCCAGCAAGCACTCAGCATCCGCAAGCAGTCGCTCGGCTCCGAACATCCCGACACCTTGATTACCTCCATCAACCTGGCGAAGCTCTATTTAGAGCAACGCAAGTATGAGCTGGCTGCGCAGCTTTTGAAGCAAACGCTGGCAACCAGTGAACGAGTTCTGGAGCCAGGGCGTCCCCTTATTGCCCAGAACCTCAATCTGCTGGCAAGGCTCTCTTATGAACAGGGAAACTATGAGCAGGCGGAGACCCTTTGGAAGCGATCCCTCGCTATCCTTGAGAAAACGCTTGGACCGGAGCATCCCGCCATCGCTGAAAGTCTCAACGATCTAGCCGCACTCTACTTTGCTCAAGGCCGCTATACACAGGCGCAGCCCCTTTGTCAGAGAGCATTCAGCATCTGTGAGAACATACTTGGGCCGGAGCATCCTGATACGATCACTTATCGCAAGCACTTGACCAGTATATTAAGCAAAATAGAGGCGAGACAGGATAATATTCACCATCCCGTCTCGCCTCCACGTTGAGCCAGTCAACGCTCATCGTTTTGCTCTAGCAGTCGTTCGACCCACCCTCGGGGCAAGGGCCGTAGAACTTGAGGGCAACAGAATTTGCCGCCTTTTCAGTCGCGAATGGAGAGCTGATAGAAGTGACATGCTGGCTAAGAGCCGCGTTTGTCATCAATGCCGCTCCCATGCCTGATAGTGAGAACCCACTCAGAGTCGCCAACAGCGCAATGGTCGCGAGGAAACACCGTATCTTTTTCATCGATACTCCTTTTCTGGTTGCTTTTCAAACAAGCTATATGCTTGCGCCTGTCCCTTGCAATCGCAAGAGTTGTGTTCGCATCGAATGGGCCCATCGCGATCTGATCACAAAAGGAAGTATATAGGGAAAGCAGAGACAAATAAATATTATTTAGGGAATATTTATAGTATATTTTGAGGACATTAGGAGGACATTAAAAGGACATTTCCATTGCAGAAGAGAGCGTTATACAAGTTGACCTCCCTTTTGCAGTGTGTTATCGTTTAGGTCAATGGGTAGGGATGAAGAGTTCACGGTCATCTGACTTTACAGAATGAGACGAGACTGATGGTGTAATGAGGGAGAAGCACGGACATGGGAATACAGACTGGCGCAGATATATTGCTCGTTACGGTGACAGAAGTCGAGGCCCGTGCCGTTTTTCGTCTGTTCGAGGAAGAGACTGGTCATAAGAGCAAGCAATGTGCCATAGGCGAGAAAACGTATTTTGAACTGGGAGAGGTTGGAGGAGTGAGCGTCTGGATGGTTCAGTCAGGAATGGGGTCTGGTGGGCTTCATGGTTCTCTCCTCGCAGTTCACGAGAGTATCAGGGTACTCTCTCTGTCCACGGTGATCATGGTCGGAATCGCTTTCGGTATGAATCCAGGGCCAGGGAAGCAGAAGATAGGAGATATCCTGGTTTCCCAGCAGTTGTTGAGCTATGATCTGCAAAAGGTGAGTACCGGTGCCAATGGCCAGATCGAGATTACTGTGCGGGGAGATCGTGCATCGCCTCCCCGGAGAGTGTTCAACCGATTTCGCAGTGCCATTTTTTGTTGGAATGGCCCCAGAGTTCAGTTCGGCCTGCTGCTTTCAGGCGACAAACTGATCGATCATAAAGGGTTCCGCGATCAATTGTTACAACTGGAACCTGAGTCCACCGGGGGAGAGATGGAAGGAGCCGGTTTATATGCTGCCGCACAACTGCATAAGGTAGATTGGCTGATCGTCAAAGCGATCAGCGATTGGGCTGACGGGAGCAAGGATCATAATCAAGAGGCTTGCCAGAAAGAGGCTACCGAGAACGCCGTACATTTCACTATTCACGTACTGCGCCAGGGAGGATTCGCGGAAAGCATCGCTAGAGAAGCTCAAGGGAATGATTCTGCAGATAAATGTAAAGGGGCAACGACCGCTCCAGCAATAGGAACACTTCTGCGCACCTATGATATTCATTCCAGCTGGGTGGTTGCTGTGGCGTGGGAGCCATGTGGCAATCGTATCGCCTCAGCAGGTGGCGATGGAGCGGTGAGGGTCTGGGATACTGAAACAGGCAACACGTTGCTCACGTATCGCGGTCATTCCTGGCGGCTCGACAAAATAAATATGCCAACAACCATTTATAACATCGCCTGGTCGCCAGAACGGTTACGCATTGCCTCGGCAGGTAATGGAACGAAGGTCCATGTGTGGAATGCTGCGACTGGCCAGAATCTGTCGATCTACCAGGGACACACTGGTCTCATGGCGCACACCTTTGCTATCGGATGGTCTCCTGATGGGAGTCGCATCGCTTCCGCATGTAGCAGTACTGGCTTTGACCAGACAGTATATGTATGGGATGTGAACACTGCGCGTTCAATCTTACGCTATGAATTCCAGCACAGGAAGACCCTCAATTTTTCGGTACTCGCCTTGAAATGGTCGCCCGACGGGAGCCGCATCGCTTCTACCTGTGAAGACAAGACAATACGGGTATGGGAGGCCGCGACGGGACGCCATCTACTGAGATGTTGCGTGAAGTCGAAGTGGGTGAGCAACATCGCCTGGTCGCCCGATAGCAAACGGATAGCCGCCGCACTCAATAACGGCATTGCTCAAATTTGGGATGCTGAAAAGGGAGAGCATCTTCTGACCTACTACGGACATGGCGATAGTGTGCGAGATATAGCCTGGTCCCCTGATGGTTCACATATTGCCACGGCTAGCAACGATAAGACAGTGCATATTTGGGAACCGATAGGTGGGGAGCGTCTATTTGTATATCGCGGCCATAGCAACTGGACGACATCGTTAGCCTGGTCACCTGATGGAACATGCATCGCCTCCGCGAGCAATGACAGGACAGTACAAATCTGGCGAGCGCGATAGCCGTGAACGTTTGACAGCGAACGAAGATTTTAGCATAAAGCTCTGAGGTACATGTGGAGAAACGCTTCCCTTTTCATGAGCAACTGCGATATGCACGAGAACAACGCGGTTGGACGCAGGCGGATCTGGCTGAGAAGGTTGGATGTGAAACTAAGACCGTAGGCCGGTGGGAGAGCGGCACGGGACGCCCTCGCCTGTACCATCGCCAGGCACTATGCGAGCTCTTTGGGAAGAGTGCCGAAGAATTCGGCTTGATGGGAGTATCTTTCTTTTCACCGCCCACATTAGCTTCTGAGGGGCAAACAATATCCGTGGAGGCAAGTGGAGATAGCTCTCCTACACTCCTGTGGGAAGATTGGGACGAGGCTCCCCAGCCCACGAACCTTTATGGTCGCGACGAATTATGCGACGAGTTGGCGCAATATGTGAGAGATCGCGGCTGCCGGGTTGTGGCAGTATCAGGCATGGGCGGTATTGGTAAAACGACGCTGGTCGCAACTGTGGCGGCGCGAATGAAGCAGGACTTTGCGTATATTTTCTGGCGTTCTCTACAAAACGCTCCTTCTTTAGAGCTTATCCTGAAACAGTGCATACGCTGCGTCTCTGATCAACAGCCCGCCGATCTACCAGAGAACGTAGACGATCAAATAGCGTTGCTCATCCGGCAATTACAAAGCCATCGCTGTCTGATAGTACTGGACAACGTTGAGTCCATCATGCAGGCTGGTCGGCCTGCCAGCGAGTACCGCGAGGGGTATGAACCCTACGGGAAACTGATCAAGCGACTTGGAGAAACGCAGCACCAGAGTTGTCTTGTGTTGACGAGCAGGGAAAAGCCGAAAGAAGTAGCGTACTTCGAGGGGAAAACAGGGCCGATTCGATCGCTACGCCTCTCAGGTATAGGGTACGCTGCCGGACAGGAACTGCTCAAAGAGCGCGGACTTTTCGGTTCGCGGGAGGACTGGAAAGCTCTGGTTGCTCGTTACGGCGGCAATCCGCTTGCTTTGCAACTGGCCTCTGAGCCTATTCTAGAGGTGTTTGGTGGTGACATCGCTCGTTTCCTGCAAGAAGAGGTGAGCGCGTTTGGCGATATCAACGAGTTGTTAGACCAACACTTTCATCGCCTCTCAGACGAAGAACGAGAGATCATCTACTGGCTGGCAATTGAGCGGGATACCGTCGCGCTCGATGATTTGCGTGAAAACCTCGTGCAACTCATGCCGCGAGGGACACTGCTTGAAATACTGGATTCCTTGCGACGACGTTTCATGATAGAACTGAGAGACCCGGCACGTTTCACGCTGCAACCGGTGATCATGGAATATGTGACGGCTAAACTGGTCGAGCGAGCCTCGCTGGAGTTCACTGCCGGGGCAAACAGTGTATGGGCGAGTCATGCATTGATCAAAGCAACGAGTAAAGACTACATACGCCAGAGCCAGCTGCGCCTTATTCTCGCGCCTGTATGGCAACACCTGCTCGCCATAGCTGGCAAGAGGGACATTGCACAGACGGCAAAGAGCCTGCTCAATGAACAACGCTGGCAAGAAATGCAACATGCTGGTTATCTGGCTGGCAATGTACTCAATCTCCTGGGCTATCTACAATGGAACCTGCGGGGCTTTGATTTCTCTCACCTGGTAGTGCGGCAAGCTTACCTGCAAAATGTGCATCTCGCCGATGTCAATTTCGCCCATGCTCACTTTATGGCGACGGTCTTTACCAGCACCTCTGGCAATGTTCTTTCTGTTGCTTGCAGTCCGGCGGGAAACCTTCTCGCGGTTGGAACAACCACCGGTGAAATCTGGGTCTACCAGATGCTGCGCGACACTCCCCTCCAGATATGTCAGGGGCATACTGATGGTGTGTGGTCGGTCGCTTTCAGCCCCGATGGCCAGACGCTTGCCAGCAGCAGTGACGATTCGACGATCCGCTTATGGGATATCGATACTGGAGGCTGTCGCCATATCCTGCGCGACCATAAAAGCCGGGTGCGAGCCATCGCTTATTTCTTTTCTTTTTCTCCTTTTCATTGCGTATATATGTGATGCTTTTTATCATGAGCATGACGCGGTCAAAGGCACGCATTGGGAAATGGTCTTCAATACCGCTCGGATGCCATAGCATCTTTGAATCCTGGGTGTGTTGGCGGTGGCGTGCGCTTATGCAAAATTGCGCTGAGGATGCACACGAGTTGACGAGGATTGGTGAGCGCGTGGTACATTGATGCGGCACGGACAGACAAACAGTCTGTTGCTGAATTGATGCGAATCACTCTGGGGTAGTGCCATCTGCTTGAGGGTCACTTGCGGCTGGTTTTTCCCTGAGGGCAAGTCGCTTGCTTGGCTGCCGATCGATGGTAAACCGCTATGATCGAAGCTTACCGCAAGATTTGCCAACTCGGATACTGGTAACGGACAAGCAGTTCTACGCCGTAGATGCTTGACAGTTCACGAGATGTGCTCCATCGACATAGCCGGTGTCCATGGCATGGGTTGCTGGTAACAGGTGCTTGGCGCCAGAGCTTGATGAATGGGTTCGGTCGTCTCCATATCCTGGGTGGTGGCCGGATTGTTTACCATGGATAAGCAGATGGGGCAAGTCTCATCGCATGTTTCGGTCAGGTGCACCTTGTAGCCAGTCCATACTGTGCTGCGTTTGATACTGAGATGAGCCTCTGGATCATAGGGCGAAGAAATCAAGAGTGAAGCCGGAGGAATATCCTGGTCGGCGCCAGCGCATGACGCCTTCATCCAGCCAAAATTGTTGCACCACACGCGCCGCAGCACCTCAACGGCTGGCACCTCCGCTAGCCATGCCGGGATTGCACTGCTGAGCGCGGAAAGCTGCACCAGCCATCAGCCCCAATCTGTTCCGTCAGGGCCTGCCGTGCTCGCTCTTCGGGAAAGCGGTACTCTTCCGTGCGGGTTCCATAGCGCTCATACCACTCAACCGGCACCTGCGCACGCAACCAGTCAGGCACCACGACCGCGAGACTATTGAGGGCTGCTCGCAGCGTTTCTGTCACGCATTCCAGGCATTATTGTGCGGATGGCTGCCAACACCCGCGTGAATCAGTGCGTTGCTTGCCGCGCTCACGGATATAGCCTCGTTCTCGACACAACTGCAACAGCGTGTTCAAGAGATCTCTTCCAGTCCTGCCGCCAGCACACGTTGGCGAAATTCGGAGAGGACCGAGAATCAAAGCCGGGATCGGTCAGTTCCAGCTAAAAACGTACTTCCAATCAATGCGGGTGCGCATGGCTTCAGCGGCCTGACGAGCCGTATAATTCTCCATAAATTACAACAGAGCACAGGCATCCACCAGGTTGCGAGGCTTCTCTCACAAATTCTAGCCTTGATGGTAGATTACTTGCCAGTGGGAGTGATGATCAGACGATTCGTCTCTGGGATAGCAATACTGGCAAGTGTTGCAAAATGTTGCAAGGGCATAACGGACGTATCTGGTCGGTCGCCTTTGCTCCAGATGGCAAGCTTCTCGCCAGTGGCAGTACGGACCAGACGATGCGCTTATGGGACATCACGACTGGAAATTGCCTCAATACCTTGCCGGGCCATAGCAGTTGGGTGAGGTCGGTCGCTTTTAGTTTCGATGGAAGTTTGCTGGCAAGCGGAAGTGATGATCGGACCGTCCGTTTGTGGAATGTTGGCAGTGGACAATGCCTGAGAATCATGGCGGGGCATAGCTCTAGCATACTAGCGGTCGCCTTCAGCCCGGATGGACAAACCATTGCCAGTGGCAGCGAAGATCAGACCATCCGTTTATGGGATGCTGGCACCGGTACATGTTTCAAAATACTGGAAGGTCATACGCATGGAGTACGATGCGTTATTTTCCAGGCAGATGGGCGCGTCCTTATCAGTGGAGGTGATGACCAGACCTGTCGCCTATGGGACAGCAACACTGGTTACTGTATCAAAACACTGCAAGGATATACCAACCGTGTGTGGTCTGTTGCCTTTGCACCCGGCGGAGAAATACTGGCCAGTGTAGCTGAGGATCAGAAAATCCGCCTGTGGGATGTGAGAGGAGGCGATTGTTTCCTGACTATGCAGGATAACACGCACGGAGGTCTGGTCGTCACCTTCAGTCCCGATGGGAAGCTGCTGGCCAGCGGAGGACAAGACCAGACCGTTCGCCTCTGGGATAGCGGTAACGGGCGTTGTCGCAAGACACTGCGCGGGCATACAAATTGGGTAAGAACGGTCGCTTTCAGCCCTGACGGAAAACTGCTTGCCAGTGGAGGCGAAGACTCGGCGATACGCTTATGGGATGTGGAAAGCGAGCAATGCTTACGCCTGCTGGAGAGCCATACAAACTGGGTCAGGTCGGTTGCTTTTAGCCCTGCTGGCAATCAGATTGCCAGTGGGAGCGATGATCAGACGATTCGTTTGTGGAAGGTAGATAGCGGAGAGTGCCTTCATGTGCTGCGCGGTCATACAAATCGCGTTCGGTCTATTGCCTTTAGTCCTGATGGGGAGACGCTTGCTAGCGGTAGTGAAGACTCGACGATCCGCCTGTGGGAAGTAAGTACTGGCCGTTGCCTTGCGGTTATAGAGGGGCATAGCAGCTGGGTCAGATCAGTTGCGTTTAGTCCCGATAGCAGTCACCTCGTCAGTGGGAGCGAAGACCAAACGATCCGCCTGTGGGAGGTGCGTAGCGGCCGCTGCCTCAACGCCTTACAAGGTCACAACAACCGGATAAGATGGGTGGCCATTGATCCCACTGGCCGCCTGTTTGCCAGTAGCAGCGATGACGGGATGATCAAGATATGGAATTTACAGACACTCGAGTGCCTCAAAACGCTCGCAAGTGAGAGGCCATACGAGCGCATGAACATCAGCGGTGTCCAGGGATTAACAGAAGCGCAGAGAACTTCTCTCCGAACATTGGGCGCGGTCGAGGAGCCATGAAGAAGGGAAGCTCGAATGTATTGAGCTTCTCAGTTCTGAGATGTCGCTGTTACTATCGCAGGATTGCACCGGTGTTTTGATATGGACAAAACAGAACATTTGTGCTATAGTACTTGAAGTACAGCGTTTCTTGCGTTGTTAAGGAGAGCAGTATGAAAGAATTTCAGGCTGATGGGAGAACGATCAACGCCTATCTGGCCGTTCCCGAACATGGCAGCGGACCAGGTGTGCTGGTCCTGCATGCCTGGTGGGGCCTTACCGACTTCTTCAAACAGGTCTGTGACCGTCTCGCGCGCGAGGGCTTTATCGCTCTTGCTCCCGACCTCTATCATGGAAAGACTACCACCTCAATCGATGAGGCCGAACAACTGGCCTCAGAATGGATAGAGAGTGACGAAACGTCCCAGGCTCTTACCGCGTCCATTGGCTACTTGCTTAAACAGCCAGGCAGGCGTGGAAAAGCTCTTGGTGCGGTCGGATTCTCGTTAGGGGGCTTCTGGGCACTGGGATTGCAGGACCAGATGGCTGCTATCGTCACCTTCTATGGAACCACGTCACCCGAAAAGGTCCTGGCGCAGGCCGATTTTCTGGGTCATTTTGCTGAGAATGACGATTTTGAACCAATCGAGCAGGTCCGTCAATTCGAGGAAGGCATCCGCTCCTCTGGGAGGCAAACCTCATTTTTTCTGTATCCAGGAACGCGCCATTGGTTCTTCGAGGAGAATTGTCCCGAGTATGACGCCGCGGCTGCTCGCGTTGCCTGGGAGCGGACCATTGAGTTCTTACATCAACGGCTTGAGTAAGTGCTGAAGCAGACAAATACGTGAAAATAGGATCAGTATTACACTTGGAGGTGTACAAATGGATCCATTGTGGAGGACCGCCCTCTGGCAGCAGTTCGGCGCGACGATTGACATGCTCGAAAACGCCCTGCTCGCCTGTCCTGGCACGCATTGGCATGGACGCCTCTGGAGCGACCACTCAGACCACCCGCTGCCACCGGAATCCGCAGCATTCTGGTATATCACCTATCATACACTTTTCTGGCTCGACCTGTATCTCACAGGATCACTTGAAGGATTCGCTCCCCCTGCGCCCTTCACCCTGGCTGAGCTTGACCCAGCAGGTGTCCTTCCCGAACGGCCCTATAGCAGGGATGAGCTACACGCCTATCTAGTGCATCTGCGCAAGAAGTGCCAGACAACGATTGCCGGGTTGTCAGACGAGAAAGCGCGCCAACAGGTCGCTTTCCCCTGGGTCGGGGAAAAGCCGATGAGCTTTTTAGAGCTACTCTTGTACACCATGCGCCATGTGCAGGAACATGCGGCCCAGTTGAACCTGTTTCTCGGACAGAACGTCATCGATGGAGTCTCTGATTGGGTCAGCCAGGCGAAAGCTGATGAGGGTGATGAGTAAGCACTTTCAGAGTATGCTGCCTGTTAAGCATTTTATGCTGTGAGTCTGGCACAGATATCGAGTGGCGGTTGCAGCATCCCAAAGCAACGTTGCAAGAGATTGAGGATGCCGTGGATGAGCGGCTGCGACGCTTACGCAAGCGCATGGTGGAGGATGCGGTGCAAGCGAGCGGTGCGGCCGACTGGAGTCAGCACCCCAAAGAGGAGCGCCCGCGCTGTACGCGTGCGGGACGGCGCTCGTCTCGCGTGGGAAGCAGAAGCGGCGACTGCAAGCGCAAGGCGGAACACCGCTGGAGTTGGAGCGCAGCTATGGCACCTGCCCCAGGTGTGGGAGCGGGTTTTTTCCCCCTCGATGAGGAATTAGGGCTGGAGGCCGGGAGTTTGACGCCCCAACTGTTGGAGTGGTTGGTGCGATTGGCGGCGTGGATGCCGTTTGCGCGGGCCGTGCAACTGCTGGAAGCGATCACGGAGGTGTCAGTCGGAAAAGAAACGGCCCGGCGGCCCACGGAACAAGCCGGAAAGCTGGTGGAAGAGGAGCAAGATGCACAAGCCATGCGATTGATGGATGTCCGACAGGAGGTGAAACAGGAGCAGGACGAGCCAGCGGCGCGTCAGGTGTTCAGTGCGGATGGGGCAATGGTCCCGCTCGTGCATGGGGTGTGGGCGGAAGTCAAACTGCTGGTGGTGGCGGAACAAGCGCGTGACAAAGAGGGGCGCATGCAGCTGGTCAAGCCCTCGTACTACGCCCGTATGGTCGAGGCGCAGGACTTTGCCGACCTCGCCTTGGTGGAGACGCGGCGCGTGGCGTGGAGGATGCGACGCAGGTGGCCGCCGTGACCGATGGGGCGGTGTGGCTGCAAGGGCTGATCGAGGTGCAGTGTCCGCAAGCGGTGCGCATCCTGGCTTTCCCGCACGCCGCCCAACGGCTGAGTGAGCGTGCGACGGAAGTGCGAGCGGCGGGTCTCAGTTTACCCGACGACTGGCTCAAGAGCCAGTTGCAGACGCTCAAACATGAAGGACCGGCCACGATGCTGGCGACATTGCGCAGTTGGTACGAACACGATCCGAGCTGAGAGAAGGTGGCCGAAAACCTGGCCTATCGGGAGAAACGGGAAGCGCAGATGCAGTATCCGCAGTATCAGGCACAGGAATGGCCCATCGGGTCGGGCATGGTGGAAAGTGGTCACAAACAAGTGATGCAAGTGCGTCTGAAAGGGCCGGGCATGCATTGGGAACCAGGCAACGTCAACCCGATGCTGGCTCTGCGCACCGCGGTTTACAATGATCGCGGACGAGACATGGCCACACCGCAGCAGCGCGGTCCAGCACCGCAAGCACGAGCGGCGGGTGGCACGCACACAGCAGCGGATGATGGGAGCGCGAAGAGCACTGCTCGCCCTCTTGACGCAGCGGCAAGCCGTGGCCCCGCCTCCGCTCCCGCTCAAGACCAGGCAGGCAGCTGTGGCTGTGGAACCGTGCACATCCACGTCGCACCGTTCGGCTCGCCCTGCCGCCACCCATCCCTGGCGACGCCGCTTGCTTCCCCCTAAAAAGATGAGCTAAACCGTTCGCAAAACTTTGGGTCGCACCCGGCACAGATTGCTGACTGTCGAAAACAGCCAAATCATTAGCGATCACAGGCAAAATCCTAGATACATCAAGACGCAGACGGGCTAATGCACATTAACGCAATAAACTGGTAATCCTATGCGGAATTATTACCAGTTTATTGCGTTAATGTGCATTAGCTGTCCCTACCTGCCGACTCAACTAACGTTCGATGATCATGGCTACACCCTGACCGCCCCCGATACATAGAGTGGTCAGCCCATAGTGCGCATTGCGCCGCTGCATTTCATAAAGTAGCGTGACCAGCACCCGTGTCCCGCTGGCACCAATTGGATGACCGAGGGCAATGGCACCACCGTGGACATTGAGTTTTGAGCGGTCGAAACCTAGCTCTTTTCCTACGGCTACCGACTGAGCGGCAAAGGCTTCGTTGGCCTCTACTAGATCCATGTCCGACACCGAGAGGTCCGCCTTTGCCAACGCTCGTCTGCTGGAAGGCACAGGGCCCATGCCCATAATGCGCGGATCCACACCTGCCGAGGCATAGCTGCGAATGGTGGCCATTGGCTTCAAACCCAGTTCTTCTGCCTTGCTTCGGCTCATCACCACAACGGCTGCCCCACCATCATTGAGGCCAGACGAGTTGCCTGCCGTGACTATGCCGTCCTTCTTAAACGCCGGGCGCAACTTTGCCAGTCCCTCAGCAGTGGTATCTGCTCGCGGCTGCTGGTCCGTCTCGAAGAGTGTGGTACCCTTACGGCCAGGCACCTCAACGGGTACGATCTCGGCGCGGAAGATGCCGGTTTCAACTGCATGTACCGCACGCTGCTGACTCTCCAGTGCAAAGGCATCGAGTTCTTCTCTGGTCAAGTGGCTTTCCGTACAAATATTCTCTGCTGTGATGCCCATATGGCAATTATTAAATGCGTCCCATAGACCATCGCGGATCATCGAATCGACCAGTTGGCCATCACCCATGCGGTAGCCAAAACGTGCTTTTTCCAGCAGATAAGGTGCCCGGCTCATACTCTCCATGCCACCGGCCACGATGATGTCCGCGTCTCCCAGCTTGATGGCCTGTGCTGCCAGCATGACTGCTTTGAGGCCACTGCCACAGACCTTGTTAATGGTCATGGCAGGAACACCAACAGGCAGATCAGCTTCAATCGACGCCTGACGCGCCGGATTCTGCCCCAGGCCGGCCTGCAGCACATTGCCCATGATCACCTCATCCACCTGATTTGGCTTGAGGTCTGCCCGCTCCAAAGCTGCCCGAATACAAATCTCGCCTAATTTCACGGCTGGCACTTCGGCCAGTCCACCACCATACGTGCCGATTGCGGTACGCACGGCACTCACAATAACCGCATCTTGCAAATTAGCCATAGCGATGTGCTACCTTCCTTTTTGTTGGTTCGTGGTAATCCTACAATTTCAACGACAGTCATTGAAACACCACAACATTCATTCTATCGCAATCCTTGCTAGCCAGGCAAACTGAACGGGCTAACCCAGTAAATTGAACGGGTTCTGGAGCAACCGCTTCACCTCCTGAAGGAAACGTGCCACTGTTGCCCCGTAGATGACGCGATGGTCAGCAGAGAGGGTTATCTGCATGAGATCGCGGATCACAGGCTGTCCATCCACCGGAACGAATTGCTTGCGCGTTGACGCCACCGCTAGGATCGCGACTTGCGGCGGGTTGATAACCGCGATAAAGCTCGAGGTATCCATCATGCCCAGATTCGAGACCGAGAAGGTTCCTCCCTCAAGATCGGCGGGGGTAAGTTTGTTCGAGCGAGCTTTCGCGATAAGTGCCTTTGATTCGCGAGCAATGGAGCGTACCCCCTTGATATTGGTATCGCGGATCACTGGAACTACCAGCCCTGTTGGAACGTCTACAGCGAAGCCAACGTTGATGTGTTTGTAGGTGATCAGCAAATCCTCCTTGATGCTGCTGTTGACCTCGGGGAACTTTTCGAGGGCGAGAGCGCAAGCTTTCACGATCAAATCGTTGACAGTGACTTTCACCCCATCTTCACCAATATCCGCATTAAGGGTCTGGCGAAGGGCAAGGGCAACGGTCATATCAACCTCGCTGCTGACATAAAAGTGCGGAATGGTCTGCTTCGACTCGGTCAGACGGCGGGCGATGAGCATGCGCACACGCGAGAGCTTGCTAACCTCTGTCTCCGACGGCTGTGTACTCGGCGGCGCGGCAAGTGCCGGAGCCTCCTGGGGAGGAGCGGCTTGTCCGGCTGTTGGCTCAGATGTTGGTGCAGCCTTTGTCTCCTGAGGAGCAGTACTCTGTTGCTCAAGCACATCTTCGATATCATCGCGTACAATGCGACCACCGGGGCCAGTTCCTTGCACCTTGCTCAGGTCAATGCCGTGTTCTTCGGCCATGCGACGGGCCAGCGGGGACGATTTGACTGCTCCTCTCGCGCCACTCTCGACGGTAACAGGACTTTTGCTCACATTGTTCGTCTCTCCTTTCGGTGCGCTTTCAAACGGTGTCGGAACAGAACTCTTGCTCTGGTTGTTCGTCTCTCCCTTTGGTGCGCTTTCAGCTGGAGACCGCCTCTTCCCTGTGGCTTGCCCCGTCTGCACCATCTGCACCATCTGCACCTGCCTTAGCGGGGGCGGGCGTAGGTTGCTGAACCTCGGCACCGGAACCAATGATCGCCACTGCCTGACCGATGGGTACCGTTTCTCCCTCCTGTACCAGAATCTGTTGCAAGGTGCCTGCTTCGTAGGCTTCCAGGTCCATTGTAGCCTTGTCCGTCTCGATCTCGGCCAGAATGTCGCCCTTCTTGATCTCATCACCGGGCTTTTTCAGCCAGTGGCCAATGGTGCCTTCTTCCATTGTATCGCTGAGTCGAGGCATGGTTACTTCACTCATCGTTTATGCCCTCCTGCGGCGAGGCGCAAGTTCATTGATCGCTTCGAGCAACTGCTTTGCCCCGGTGAGCGTCGCCAGCTCCAGTGGTTTCGAGTAGGGAAGCGGTACTTCCAGGCTTGCCACACGTTTGATCGGCGCATCCAGGTCATCAAACGCCTCTTCCTGCAATGTCGCGGCAATTTCCGCCCCGACGCCGTACGAACGCCAGTCTTCTTCAAAAATAATCGCCCGATTCGTTTTCCTGACCGAGTTAATGATGGTCTCATGATCAAGCGGTCGCAGTGAGCGCAAATCCACCACCTCGACGCTTAGATGGTTTTCCTGTTCCATGCGACGGGCCACATCCAGGGCAACGACTGCCATACGGGAGTAGCTAATGACCGTCAGATCTTTCCCCTCTTTAGTCACTTTCGCCTTGCCTATGGGAACGGGCGAACCATTGTCGGATACTTCGCCCTTCGTGTTATAGAGGGCAAGATTCTCAAGAAAGATCACCGGATTGTTATCGCGTATCGAGGTATGTAGGAGCGCTTTGGCATCGGCAGGAGTAGAAGGGGCCACGACTTTGAGGCCGGGAACATGCGCGAACCAGACTTCCAGGTTCTGCGAATGGGTGGCTGCCAGCTGGTTGCCGCCTCCACCGGGGGTGCGAATCACCAGAGGGATGGGACACTGGCCTCCGAACATGGAGTAGATTTTCGCCGCGTGATTGACGATCTGATCCATCGCCAGGATGATGAAATTGATCGTCATGATCTCGACGATTGGGCGTAGCCCCAGCATGGCGGCACCGGTCGCCATGCCAATAAAGCCATTTTCAACGATGGGCGTGTCTACCACACGTTTGGGGCCAAACTCTTTCAAGAGTCCGGCTGTGATTTTATACGATCCCTCGAAGGTACCGATCTCCTCGCCGAGGAGAAACACGTTGTCATCATGCAGCAGTTCTTCGCGCAGCGCATCATGGAGTGCCTGCCGGAAGGTGATTTCAGCCATATTTATTTTCCTTTCGCCTCTGCCTCGTCCGGCGCATAGACATACTCCTGAAGCCCTTGCATAAATGCTTCCACTGAGGCATACGGGCTTTCGTCGGCGAATGTGACGGCAGCATTCACATCTCGCTCCACCCGTTCATCAATCTCATGGAGACCATTTTCGTCAATGAGGTCGGCTGCTTTGAGACGTGCCGCGAATGCTGTGATGGGATCATTGGCGCGTCCCTTTTGCACTTCCTCTTTGTCTCGATAGCGATCCGGGTCTACCACGGAGTGGCCACGGAAGCGGAAACTGACGGCTTCAATCAGACACGGTTCGTGCTGTTCACGCGCAATCGTTGCCGCTTTGCGCACTGCGTCACGCACAGCCAGTACATCGTTGCCATCCACGCGCCAGCTCTGCATATCGTAGGCACACGCCTTGTGGTACAGTTCGCTGACAGCAGATCCTTGCTCGACGCGCAGACCCATGCCAAACAGATTGTTGACCACGAAATAGACGATGGGAAGACGATAGATTTTGGCGAGGTTGAGCGATTCGTGAAAGGCTCCTGTATTCGTAGTACCATCGCCCATTTGACAGGCCACGACCTCGTGAGAATCGCGATACGCGACGGCAAAGGCGGCCCCGGTCGCCAGAGGTAGTTGTCCTCCGACGATGGCGTAGCCGCCCATAAAGTGGCGTTCGAGGTCAAAGAGATGCATGGAACCACCGCGCCCGTGCGAACAACCAGTTTCCTTGCCAAATAACTCCGCCATAACGGCTTCGGGCGAGATGCCACGACCGATGGCATAGCCATGCTCGCGGTAATTCGTGTATACGTAGTCCGCTGGTTCCAGACCCTCACAAAAGCCGATCACCGTCGCCTCTTCACCCAGATTGAGATGACAATAGCCGCCAATTTTGGCCCTGTTGTACATTTCACCGGTTTTTTCCTCAAAGCGGCGGATAAACACCATCTGGTAGTAGTAGTGAAGGAGCGTATCGCGATCCTCACCCTTAGCAATTGGGGGCTGTGGCTGTTCGTGGACAGATGTCGCGTCCTGTGCATCTGTTTGCTGTTTGCTTTTCGTATCCAAGATATATCAAATCCTTTCCTGTCAAGGGCGGAGTTACAGAGTGATAGAACCTACCCTGTTCCTCTGGCTAACGCGAAATATGCAGGACACCGGTAGCAGCAGTCTCTTATGATCCTGGGGACACCGGCTCGGACGATCTTGGCACATTGCTTGCCCCACAGCGCGGACAATGCTCCGGTTGCTCCTCACTGCGGATCACTTCTCCGCACACAGGACATATCCAGTGCAAAGCCACCTCTCTTACCAGATCAGCGCGGCTGACAATGCCAAGCAGCTTACCTTGATCCAGTACGGGCAAACGCTTGATGCGCTCATGCACGAGAATATGGCTCACGTCTTCGAGATCGGTATCTGGAGTAATGCTAATGACGCCACGGGTCATAATCTCAGCGACCGTCTTCCCCTCTTTGCTAATGACGTCGTACTCGGTCACCACTCCCACGACCACGTTATCGTCGTTGACGACGGGCAAGCCGCTAATATGATGCTGCGAAAGCAGACGCGCTGCTTGTTGTTTGGTGTGACTTTCTGTGACCGTAATAACCTTTCTAGTCATTACATCTTCGGCTTTCATACGTTTCAGCTCCTCCTGATAGTACATTCTCTTTCTTGATTGTACATGCGCCCTTTCAGAGTAGCAAGCTATGCAATTGGTGACTGATCAAGATGCTGCGGTAGCAAGAAGCGCATTCCTAACAGGGAGTATAGCACATGACAATTAACAGGCTGAATGCATGATGTTGGTTGGGAGAACTATCGCCAGTGCTGAGGAAATCCAGGTATGTAATAATATCTTCCCTATACGCGATAAACCACGATGGCACTGATGTTATCTTTGCCGCCGCCTTCCAATGCGGCTTGTACAAGTTCCTGCGTTGTCATCGGAGCGTCGGGAAGTGTGCCGCGCAGAATATCCTGAATGCGGGTGTCGCGCACCATTTCCCAGAGGCCATCGGAACAGAGCAAGAGGGTATCGCCCGATTTGTATGGGAGGGAGAAGGTGTCGATCAGTACAGAGGCGGTTTCGCCGAGGCAGCGATAAATCTGGTTGCGTTGCGGGTGTGTGTAGACTTCATCCGCGCTGATAATGCCCTTCTCAACCATGCGTGCGACCATCGAGTGATCGTGTGTGACCTGCTTCAACCCTGTACTTTCGCGGTAGAGATAGGTACGGCTATCGCCGACATTGGCAATAGTGAGTAGAGAACCAACGAGGATGGCAGCGGTGATGGTAGAACCCATATCGCATCCTTGCAGGCGATTTTGCTGGTAGATTGCCAGGTTGGCGTGCTGAATACCCTCAAGCAGCAGTTCTTTACAATGCTTGCTATCGAGGTCAACGTTGCTCATCAGCGTAGGAATAATCGTGTTTCGGATGTGTTGAATGGCAAGGCGGCTGGCCTCCTGCCCATTGGCATGACCACCCATGCCATCAGCAACGACGAAGAGGCCATAGGGACGATAATCGGTATTAAATGTATGCGTACCATGCACGGCGAGCAGGTGATCTTCGTTCGGCTTCTGTTTGCGCGTAATGCCAGGGTCAAGTTTAGTGCCAACTCGCAAGATACCGAAGCTTTCCGTCTGTTTCTGGAGCGGATCCGTTGTAGGCTGGACAGCAACTTTAGTTGCTTTTGCGGATGACACTGCTGTATTCATAGTATTTATGGTGCTTATGGGGCTTGTGAAACTCGTGGGGCTTGTGGGGCTTGTAGTGCTGGTGGTGCCTGTGGTACTTGCACCATTCTGCGGTACCGTACTTGCAAGTGGTTGTGTTTGGAATTTGAGCGCGGTTTGTAAGGCGGGTGCCATTGGTGGATACAGGTTGACATTTCTAGCCGTTTGAGCCGCTTTTGTGGCAGTTTGAATGGGAACCACGGGTGCTGGTGCTGGTACAGGCATGGCCACAGTGGGTTCTGCCCACGGTTGCTGCGCGGGTAGCGGATGTTTTATCGCATCCGCACGCTGGACCGAACGAGCGAATTCTTCTATGCGCCGCCATGTTCGCAGGTAAAACCATTGCTGCACTATAGCCCAGACCGCGATTCCAATGAGAGCGCACCAGATGAGCAATAGCGTGAAGGAATAGGCCATCAAAGCAAAGAGCGGCGGTATCACTGCCAGGCCACGCAATGCCCAGAGTTCGGATAGGTGCGATAGAGCCTGGGCCAGAACGCGCCATCCCCGAGGTGGAAAGCCACCCGTCAGCCAGAAAAACAGCATGCTGACAATGAGTAGCGTGGCCCATGTAGTTAGCCGCACCGACTTTCTAGTGAGGTAGGCGATCTTGCATATCTTCACCATCTGATTTTTCATGCTGTTGCTCTGTTTGCTGATGGCCATTGTTTCCCCTTTTTCCCCTTATTTCGCGGCATTTCTTCCGCTACTCACTTCCATTGTCGCTAGCAGTTCTATCGCATAGTGAATTTGCGTGACACCGTTCTGGATGTTGCCTGTCGTGGCATCGAACTGTCCAGTAAAGGCAAGTTGTGCGTTTGTGACCATATCGTCGAGGATTGAAAGTGCCGACGGTTGCACAAGTTGCGTAGCATTCATCGCAAACAGCTTTTTCGCATCCTGATGAACCTGCTCAAGCCATACCTGAACCTTGTTGATAGCGGTGTCAATGTGTGTGGCAAGCTGTTTTTGTGTAGGGCTTGCGCCTGGTGACTGCACCAGCCCGTTCAAGTGAATGCCGATATGATAGAGCAATCCAGGTGGTTCCTGATGTTGGGGATCAAATTCGAGTAAACCGACCTGAGCGATATGAGCATCAACCAGGACTGGTGTTTGCGGCGAAATGTCATTCTGAATGTTTTTCAAGCCATCCAGATAATCCAGGATACGAATGAATTGGCGATGCATGAAATCGGTGTTCGGCACAGACCAGTCGTCGCGTGCGCTACCCGCCCATTCCAGAATTTTCTGCACATTGCGGAAGAGCCAGATGTCCAACCCGCCTGGCAATCCCAGTTCTTGCATCGTCGGATCAAGGGCGAGCAGATGCCGCAAGTGATCAAGCAGGCTGAAATGATGAGCCGTATCCAACGGATCGGGTGTACGCGGGAAAGAGGCCGAGTACCGCCATGTGCGCGTATCGGGTGAAGGGACGATTGGTGCAGGCGAGGTTGGTTCCTCAGTAATGAGAAAGCGACTGGCAAGCGCAAGCAGATTGGTATGTTGCGCATCGCCCATATATTGCAGGTGAACATTGCCATTGTTAATACTCAGCGTGCCAAGCAAAAGAGTGTTGCCCTCGGCGGGATCATCGCCAATCAACCAGGCGTAGAGGCTATTTCCGGCGGCAGGGCTAGAGATATGAGAGAGGTCAAGTTCTACCTCATCAGCTATGCCCTGGCTTGAGGTCTCGTTCACCTGTCCACTGCTCATAAAGAAGACGTGCCCGACAATGCTGCTGACAGGGGCAATTGAACTACTCGCCTTCTCAGCATGTGTGGATGGCGTCAAAGGTAACAGCGAATTGATATTCATGCCCACAAGTACAAGCATTGAAATGATCAGCAGCACAAGGCAGGTGAGAAAGATAGGGACAAACGGGCGTTTCTGCTGTACCGGAAGCTGACCCGGAATTGGCGTAGTTGACTGCAACGGCTGTGTATTCAGATTACTATGCGGGCCGGGTCTGCCCGGTGTTCCGTTGCCAGCAGTTGTATGTTCTGGTTGTCTCAATGCTCCTGTCCTTCCGAGTAGGTACTACCATCATCTTCAACGTGCTATTGCCCATACCTTACCCGAAGTGTAATAGAATTCTCAGAAAAATAGTGGTTTTTTTACTCTCTGTCACGCAGGTAGACATCTCATAAAATTGGGATGTTGTTCTCACACAATCAGAAGCAGAAGCAGGATTGCCCACATGCAACACATGTGGGCAATCCTGCTTCTGCTCTGTCCGATGCGGACGCGATTATTACCTGTCCCTCAGACAGGGTGCCCGGAGAGGATGCGGACAGGGTGCAATCCCTACGCTTCTTTGCGGTTGCGCGTAGCGCGGTACATCAGGACGTAGCCAGTTTCGAGAATAGAGATAATATCAATGTTGAAGGCCTGGATCTTCAACCGCGTGCGTGAGAGAATATTGCGCACCGGGCGCATTTCGTATTCCCAAATACCCTTCTCGCGTGCATCCTGTAAGTGTTTACGACTCTTTGCAATCGCCTGTTCACTGACATTGCGGCTATTGAAATGGGCGAGCAGGACTTCATAAGGGCAATAGTGGGGGTAGAGTTGCAAGAGGGGGAGCAGGATGCATACTTCGCTGTTGGTAAATTGCTGCTCCATCCATAAAAGAGGGCCATCATCGCTATGAGAGAGCAAAGAAAGGGTTCCGAGAGGGATATTCAGGGCAAAGATAGAGCCTTCGGGCAATAAACCTGGCAAAGGGAAATGCCGAATCTCATGCTCCGGCTGTCTAATCGGCGTGATGGAAGTAGTGGCTTTACGAAGTGAGGGTTGTTGCATAGAGACGCTCCTTGTCTAGCTTACGCTGATCCTAACGAGGAAAGAGTCCTGTACATGCCGTTTGCATTGTTCGCGCTGTTTGTATGGCACGTATTCAGACACTTCGTTTGTGTCATGACTTCCGTAACGAATAGGCGAAACTCCTTTTTCTTGCATGTATCCATTACCTCTGGTATATCCCAAATTCGTTACGGCTGCCGTTTAATGCTTTGAAGGTCATAAACGTTTTCGTACCGATCTACCAGAACGATCAATGGTACATATCTCCAATTTGTTGGATGCTCATACGAAAGGTTTGTTTCATCGTATCAACATCTTGTTTGTATGCTTAAACTTTACACAAGATATTGAGGAAAATCAAGGCATTTTACAACCAAATTGCGATTTTCACACAAAAATCACACCCTCTGTTGTATTGCTGATGGGTTAATTTTAGTGTGATTATTTGAAAACAGCGTTCCTCACAGGTACTTTCCTACTACAAACCCAGACTCTCACGCTACGATATCTGCAACATCCAGTAGTATGATCAGTAAATGATGATCTTCTAATCCTCTCAATTCTAAACCTTCTTGTTACAACCCGACCATGAACATGCCTAATTAGCATGTTCATGGTCGGGTTGTAACAAGAAGGTTTGAGTGTATAGGGCATCTTGTCCAGGTAGGAAGAGGCACGTATGCGAAATGTACGACATAGACCGAGTTTCAATTCACCAATGCGGCGGAGGCGAACGAAACGTCTCTCGCCCCTGTTAAGTGTAAGCGTAATAGTACCGCTAGTGCTGGCACTTGTCGCGGTATTGTCTTTTGTGTTGCCACGGATGCAATCGCACGCGGCGGCGACCGTGAATGGCAACTGTAGCTTACTTGTGCCACCCAATCCATTGACAGCGCAAGGGCTTGCGACTCCCTACCAGTTGACAGCGACCAATGCCGCCGATGGTCCCTGTAATGAAGCGAACGCTATGCAAGCCGCTTTTGTGCAAGGAGCGGTGATTGATCCGGCAACTGGCAACATCAGTATCTACAATCCCCTTGTGATTGATCAGGGAACACAGCCTGCTGCTCAACCAGTTGTACCGACGTTGCCGACGGGCGCGGTAGTGGGCATCTGGTTTGGTTTCAATGGAAACACGTTGATGCTGCAAGACAGTAATGGCAGCTTGCAAACCGGTCAATGTGTAAACGGTATAGCTGGTTCAGCCTTTGGACAGGTAGCGTACTGCAATGCGCCAGCTTTTTTTCAAGCGGCCAACCAGGCTATTCAGGCTGGAAAGCTGACGCCACCACCATTGGGAATGGCAAAAGATGGCATGACCTGCCCAACCGTGCGTGATTTTAGCGTAGTGGATATGGATCCGAGTGATAACGTTACCACTACCTATCTTGTGACCGCCAGTGGTCAGGTAGCGCAAGCAACCGCCACGAACATGGCCGCGTTACAGAATGCCCAGGTACAAACGAATGGTAGCGATAATCGCCTGCTCTCCGCGGCAATTGATGGCGCATTAGGATGCACTCCATGGATGGCACCCGATCTTGCTGACCCAGGTAAGACGGCAACGGCATTGCCGCTTGACGAACTGCAAGCTGCCGCGCATCAGGAGGCACCCCGCGCACTTGTACCAAACCTTGACCCGATGGTACTGCTGAATGGTCAGCGCAACCTCAGCAAACTCAACGCCTATCGTGTCGGAGTTGACCAGCCAACAGTCAATGATCCGGCTCAGTCCAGTACGCAAATGTACTGTTCGTTTCTACGCATGATTGGGCCGCCGCGCCTCTCGCTGGATGCTACCTTGACGATAGGACAGCCTTCGCCCGATGCAGCCGCCGCGAACTCGCTGCTCACCTTCCTTGAGCAACGCTTTGTGACAACCTATGGGGCCAACGGCCTGAATTGTCTGGGATTATTACATCTTCCTGATCCTATCACCGTGAAAACCGACGCTAACGGTGTGGCAATAGATGGCACAATCAACGGGGTTGACAACGGTTCAATGACAGGCAACGCGGGAACGCCTCCCACTTGCGTCATCAACGGCAAGACCATTGCAGGTTGTACGGGGACGACAACCATCAACAATTCGACTTGCACGTTTATGTTTGACGCCAACACACGCCAGATTAATATTGTCTGCCCCAGCGGCATTGTGACGGGCAATTAACCAAACACGGAGGCGCAAGGCATTGCCCAGGGAAGAGTCGCGGCCGCGACTCTTCCCTGGGCAATGCCTTGCGCCTCCATGCAACTGCTAGGACATTCTGGCTACTTTCTCTCATAAAGTGCTGGAGAAGGCAAAAAATGATACATACTACTGATATATATACAGAATTATATAGGATCGCGGTATGAACATGCCTCGTATCACCGCTGTTCTCTTTCTCCTTCTCCTGATAAGTGGCCTCTCATTTGTGTGCATTGACACAATGAACCTGATTGCTCCCACACACAAATATGGCGGCGAGATGGAGCATGTGGAAGGTAAAATTGTCCAGATGGCAGTTAGTGGGTCAGGGATGGATTTTGTGCTAGAGACAGCGAATGGGCAATTTATGCGTTTTCAATGCATCAATAGCTGTTATGCGTCGCCGTGGCATATAGAGCGTCACCTGCGCGAACATGCCACTACGGATGTCTATTACGTGGAAGGGCCGCAACATAGCTTGCAAGCTATGGATGTAGATTAGCATGATGGATCATGCATTCAGTTATTCGGTTCGTTACATTTACAACGCTAGAGCTAGAGGGCATCGTGAATATGCAAAACATGCACCTACCTGCACCTGTTGTGAACCAGCAACGCAAAGGCGCGGATATTGTGATTGTTGGCAACGGTATCGCGGGACTAACGGCGGCGGTAGCCGCTCGTCGTGCCGCTCCACATAAACGGGTGGTGATTGTGACGGAACAGAGTCATCCGACTATCAACACACCGGCCCTCAAACAATTTGCCATTGGGAAGCTTGAGCGTGAGCAATTACTGGCTTATCCGGGTGGAACGGAACGTAACAACAATATTTCGGTGCTGCATGGGCGAGTCGAGGGGCTAGACGCCCACAACAGATGTGTACGACTGACCCATGGGAGCGTTTTCGGCTACGATGCCTTGCTGCTTGCCACAGGCAGCACCGCTAATGGCCTTCCTACAGACGTACCAGGAAGGGATTTTGACGGCGTACTGGTGCTACACCGTTTGCAAGACTACCTGAGCTTGCGCCGTCGTTTGCACGAAGTTGAGGACGTGGTAGTTATTGGCGGCGGTATGCACGCTGCTGAGACGGTTGTGTGTATGTTGCAGCTTGGCTTTCAGACACACTGGTTCATTCGCGGAAAAACTTTTTTTTCACGCATGTTTGATCCACCCGCATCGGCGATGGTGCTGCGCCATATACAGCAGTGCGGTGCACAGATTTATATGGAAACCTCGGTTGTTGCGATTGCCGGTAATGTTGGCGTCGTAGCGGGAGTAGTGACGAACGAGCAACAGATGATTGCCTGTCAACTGGTACTGGTATGCACCGGTAGCTCGCCCAATACGACGCTGGCGGCGCACTGTACGCAACCCATTCTACACGAACGGGGACGCGGTATACTGGTGAATGATCAGTTGCGCACCGGCGTACCCGGCATCTACGCGGCGGGAGATGTTGCCGCGCTCAAAAATCCGCAAACAGGTAGTCACGAGACGCGGGCGCAATGGTACGCAGCCGTTGTGCAAGGGCATACGGCGGCAGCCACGATGACAGGCAGCGCAGTAGAGATGCCTTTTTTTGGCGTTCCCTGGCACGCCACCCGTATTGGTGAACTTTCAATGCTTACGGTAGGAAACACCATTGGCCCGGTTAGCGGGGCAAAAGTGTATACCGATACCAGCAAGGGGAGCTATCGCCGCCTCGCTGTTGTTCATGATCGCCTCGTTGGCTACCTCTCGCTTGGCCCGACGCAACCGGATGGGCTGACAATTAAACGCATCGTGGACGAGGAAATTTCCTTGCGCGAAGTGGGCGAAGCATTGTTGAAAGGAACATTTGATGCACGCCGTTTCTCCGCGCAACGGCGTACTCATGCGGTCAAAACGATTCACATGGTCAACACCATCGTCACATCAGGTATGTTGCCCACCGTCAAGCCAGCGTTGCCATCGGCATCATCGTCGCGCTCACCCCGGTCGGACACGATTCAGCATGAAAAGTTGACGCCTATGCCCTCGCTATCATCGTTGCCTGCTATACGATCACAGGAGGATGGGCGTAGTCTCTGGACGTACAATCGGCAGCGCGGACAGTTTTTACAGGAGAAAGGTTCCTGAAGGTTGAAACCAACCGTTTTGCACACAATGGGAGCGCAGGTGGTACAGGAAATTCATGCCTGTATCGGTTGTAATGAGTGCCTGCTGGTCTGTCCAGCACTTACGGGGCCGATTACGCTTGACATATTGAACCATGAGACGCTGTCGGAACCTATATCGCCACCGGTCGCTCGTTTCGCCCGTTCCTGCTATCAGTGCGGTGCTTGCGTCGCTCCATGCCCGGTGGGCCTACACCGCGACGCGATGATGATGTGGCTGAAAGTGCGTCTACTACGTTCTGGTCGTGAGGAGTAAGCTTGCCCATGTTTCAACGTTCCTGGAAACCTGTGCCAACGGAAAAAGGCTATTCCTGGTTGTTCTTTTATGGCACGAAAACGTGGCTGTTCGGTATGCTTGTCACCATCGCTGTCATTGCCGTCGCCGGGGCGTTCTACCTGTGGTACAGTCAATTTGGCGATGATGTTGCGCCTGATAGCATGGTTGGATTGATCTTTGCTGTCGCTGGTACCATTTGCTTTATCCTTGCCGCAATCCTCTACATGATACATCGTCACTCACACAGGCGAGCAATGGGCCAGCTTCACGCCTCGTTACAGTGGCATATCTTCCTGGCAGTCATGGGATTGGCCCTCTTACTCATGCACTCGTTCGGCAACTTTAATGCCCGCACAGGTACCTACGCCCTGTACGGTATGGTTGTATTAGTTGTTAGCGGTTTTGTCGGACGCCTTATGGATCGCATCATGCCGCGGCTGATCGCAGCGGAAATAGCGAAAACGCTGACAGCACAGGGAGAGGATCGTATCGAAACCATTTCACAACAGTTACTAGCCTTTACTGGACAGTATTCAAACTATTCCAGCTATTCAAGTTATCCAGGCTATTCAGACTGTCCACAACCTTCTACGTTGTTACCAGATAGCAGGCATCCTGTTTACCCCGTCAGTATGGAGCCAACCAACACGCCCTGGGACCTCGCATATATGCCCATTGAGGCGACACGGCAACCAGGAAAGCATTCCCACATGTCATCCGGTCAATCCATCTTTCAAGCACCGATGGCTCCCGCGACGTGGGTACCAGATGTACAATCAGAGCTGGCAGTAGTGGAACTGGTACAACGCGCCACCCGGCGCGAACAGTTTTATCGCGCTGTTATTCGCTACTGGCGCGTATTTCACGTCGCCCTTGCCCTGCTCACACTGGGTTTAGTAATCTGGCACCTCGTCTTTGTGGTGCAATTGTTGGTCTTTCATATGACGTAATAAAACCCGTAGGGATCGATGTAAGGCAAGCAAGGCGGCAATCAGTGAGAGGCTGGTTGCCGCTTGCTTGCCTGCCGTTATTCCTGTAGTTTGCTTATGTTGTGGTGGGTTTGATATTCTGATTCACGCGAAAGAAATTCGTCGGATCGTACTTGCTCTTGATGGCTGCCAGGCGTGCGTAGTTGTCCCGATAGCTCGCTTTGACGCGCTCCTGGCCCTCTTCCATCATGAAATTGACGTATGCTCCGCCTGCCGAATAGGGGTGTACATCTTCCCAGTACTGCCTGGCCCAGGTGACGATAAGATCCTTCTTCGCAGGATCGGGATCGACGCCCACAATCACTTCGGCCCAGGTGGCCTCCCGGTAACTCCATGCCGTGTCGTTCTTGCCCACCCGGTGCGCCGCACCATTCACCGGATAGAGATGCATGGTTGACTGCATGGTCGGCAGTTGAGAGCCATGCTTGATATAGACCTCGATCGCCTCGTCGCTCAGCTCGTTCACAAAGTCTGCTTTCCAATACCACTGGAGTCCTGGTGCGTACAAGGCATCAAACATGCTCTGCAGTGCCGGATGTGGGATGGGGCCCACGAAGTCCAGGGCTGGTGGGAACTTCTCCCGGATTGGTTTGAAGGTTGCCTCGGCCTGCTCCATCGACCCAGTGTAGCACCACACTACCCCGCACATATTCTTATTGTGAAGATGCTCTGGAAACGGTGGTCCCGGCGGCACGATCAGGAAGGCGAAGAAGCCGTTGAGGTCATCAGGTGCCTGCATAATGAACTCCCGATACCACTTCATCACCTCGGGTGCCTGCTCCATCTCCCACAGCATAGGGCCACCATAGATGGTATGGATCGGATTAGCCCTGAATACGAATGAAGTGACGACGCCGAAGTTTCCCCCGCCGCCACGCAACGCCCAGAACAGGTCTGCATGGTGCTGCTCGTTGGCTGTTACCAGGCGACCATCGGCCAGCACCACGTCGGCTTCGATCAGGTTATCGATGGCGAGGCCGTATTTCCTCGTCAGGTATCCCAGACCTCCACCCAGGGTCAGTCCACCTACGCCGGTCGTGGAAATGATCCCGCTGGGGACCGCCATGCCAAAGGCGTGGGTAGCGTGGTCAACATCGCCCCAGGTGCTGCCTCCCCCGACACGGACAGTACCTGCCTCGGGATCAACGTGCGTGTAGCGAATGAGCGAGAGATCGATGACCAGGCCATCATCGCAGACCCCCAGCCCTCCGGCATTATGTCCGCCGCCCCGGATGGACACGAGGAGGCTGTTCTCACGACTGAAGTTGACTGCTGCGATGACGTCGGCCACATCAGCGCAGCGCACGATCAGGGCGGGATGCCTGTCGATCATGCCATTGTAGACTTTGCGGGCAGCTTCGTAACCCTCATCGCCAGGTTGGATGAGTTCCCCACGTATGCTCGCTTTCAATGCGCTGACGTCGAGATTGTATGTCCTTTGTGTTGTTGCCATTGTTACTCTCCTGTCTATCCCTTGACATAGGCCAATTTCTCCGCCACCTTGCCGTCTCGCACGCGAAGCACATCCACGCCTCGTACATGCTCGCGACTCCCATCCGTAGTTGTCCAATCGTACCGCCAGCGAATAACGCAGCGATCTTCATGCGCGAACGTCTCCTCGGACTGGAAAAAGGCATCAGGTGATGAACGAAAGAACTCTTCCCAAAAGCGGCGAACCGCCTCTTGCCCTTCGAACCGTTCACCATCTGGCGGCGGATAGGTGTTATCAAAGAGGCAGTCCTCGGTCATCAGGGCCATCACCGCCTGAACGTCGTGCCGGTTGAATGCCTCGTTAAACCGGCTGATTACCTCAAGAGTTGAGGCTGTCTGTGCAACTTCCTGCATAATTTCTTGCTCCTCACTGTAGATGATCAAGGCGTTCCAGGTGATCCCGAAACGCAGCAATCTGGGCACTATGCTCGCGCTTATGCCCATAGTACATATAGACCAGGACATCGTCCAGGGTATAGTCCATGCCGTACCAGGGCAATGTTCCTACCTGGCGGAATACTTCTGGACGCATCCGCTCAGCCAACGACATCACCTGCGCGTGTGCGTCAATGAGCTCGTCCAGAACCTCTCTCATGGTTTTTCCTTTGCGTCTCTCCACCTCGGTATCGTTAAACTGACCACCCAGTCCGGTAAACTTGTCCAGGTAAGGTGTTGGGTGCCTGCCAACAAACCCGGATAGGATATCTACCAGCACCTCTTCATAGGAAGCCAGGTGAGCGATGATGTCCTTGACAGACCAGACACCACATGCGCCTGCTGTTTCCCATGCTCTTTCGGGGAAGCCTTCGATGGCCTGGAGTACCGTTAGCTGCCCATACTTCAAAATGTCGGTTGCATTCATGTGATTTGACCGTTCCTTTTCTTTTGTAGCGACTTGAGGGAGATCGCCAGTGCCAAATTGCTCCCTGGCTAACTCTCTAATTGTAGCCTGATCGGCTTATCCTGCCATCGTGGATGAGTACGGAGATAGAGCAAAAAGAGTACGGAGATTTCTGGAGAGGTGACCCCGAATAAGCACGCCGTGCGCCGTTCGTGAGATCTTGTAGGGGTATCCCTGGCGGATACCCTGCAGCCCCTGTGGAGTTACAGGCGGGTATTATTCTTTTGCAGTCAATCCTTTTTCGGTAGCCCAGGCTGCTATCTGCCTGCGTGAGGTGAAGCCTAACTTGAACATGATATTGCTTACGTGGGTTTCGATGGTGCGGTCGCTCACGACCAGTATGTCTGCGATCTCACGATTGTATTTCATTTGGGCAATCAGTGCTGCTACCTCGCGTTCCCGCGCTGTCAGCCCTCCAAAGGCTTGTTTGGCAGCATGTTTTGGTGGGAGTGGTTGCGTATGAGGTAACATGTCAGTCGCCTGGCGCAAGAAATTATCCCGTAGTGGTTCATCGGCAATGGTAGCGGCGAGTTCTTCGATCAGTGTACGTGCAGTGGCAAATGCTTGCTCAGCTTCTGCAATTCGTCCCTGAGCATGATAGAGATTGCCGAGAGCAATACCCATTCGCCATTGCATCGGCCGCACTCCCTGCGTCTCCGCCATTTCTTGCACTCTCTTGAATGCAACTTCGGCTTCGTCTGGTCGTTGTAATGCTGCCAGTGCTTCGCCACGCAGTTTCAAGACACGCAGGCTGCGTTGGCCCTCTGACGTATATATAGCGGAAGCGATCAAATGATCGATCATCTCTAATGCACGGTCTGGATGTCCCTGCGCGAGTGCGAGTTCCACGGATGCGCACCAGGCCAGGCGCTGCGCCATGGTTTGCGCAGGCGTATCAGCACTGAGGGCATTGTGAAGAACCGTTTCTGCCTGCGCGAGATCATCCAGCAGGATAGCTACTGGAGCCAAGTATCCTGCCACCATGCGCGTCCAGACCAATGAGCCAATCTCGCGTGACAATGCTAACGCTTGCTCAAAGTGTTCAAGTGCCTGTGGCAGTGCAAGCATACCGCTATAGATACTACCCAGGATAGCATGGGCCGCTGTTTGCCACTGGCGATGCTCGATCTCCTCTGCTATATTTAAGCTCTGCCTGGCAGCCTCGTATGCGCGTCCGTACTCGCCCTGCGACCCCAGGCACAGTCCCAACTGCAAGAGCGCGTACGCTTCACCTGAGCGATGCCCAATTTCACGCGCAATTTTGATCGCGAGTTCGGCATCCTGGTACACGTTGGCTAAACTCGTCGCCGAGACCATCGTATCGGTTTGATACGTCGGACCGCCCAGCGTTAATGTCGCCAGGCTCGATGTCAGTCCGGGCTTGTCTCCAAGCTGACGAAAAAGTGCGACAGCTTGCCGGTAGTAAACAGTACCCTGGAGCAGATCGCCACCAAGATAGCTTCCCATGCCCAACAGGTCCAGAGTCTCAGCGATTCCAGAGGAGTCATGGAGGTGCTCAAAAATAGCCAGTGCTTCCTGGTGGTAGCGCAAGGCCTCGCGTGGTTGCTCCACATTCAGGTGCCAGTTGCCCATGCGATTGAGGCTGTGGGCATGTAAAGTAGGAGCGTTGAGCGATTGTGCCAGCTCCAGTGCCTTGCGATACCAGGGTTCGGCCTGCGCGTAGTCCCGTGCGGTCCATAGAGAACCGAGGTCAATTATGCTTTGCCATTCTGCCACGCGATCATTCATCGTGCGTGCTGCACTCAGAGCATCGGTATAGTCTTGTTGTGCCTGTTCAAATTCGCCAAGTGTTTCATAGGCCTGCCCGCGGGCGCGATACAACGACGGCGCTGGTGGGAGGGAGAGGCGATCAGCGGCATCGAGTGTCCAGGTGAAATAGTCTATAGCCGCACGATGTGAGTACAGCCGTAACACCTTTTTCTGCAGCACGCTGCGCATAGTCCAGTACTTTTTGCCCTGCTCTCGCCTGATAAAAATGATAGGCCAGGTCCTCAAGATGCGCCTCGCGTGTGGCAGGAGGGAACCGCTCCATTGTTTCGGCAATAGTTCGATGCAGCAAGGTACGCTCACGCGCCAGAAGTTGCACGTAGATGGCCTGCCGTGTCAGTGCGTGTCGAAATGCGAACTGTTCGCTGGATTCTTCGACCACGAGTTGGGCAGCCACCAATTCATTCATAATCAAGATGAGTTGCTCTTCATCAAACCCGGTAAGTTGTTGCAGGAGGACAAAATCAAAATGCCGCCCGGCGACAGCAGCCAGGGTCAACACCTTTCTGGCTGCTTCCCCCAGGTGTTGTGTTCGCTGTTGCACCGCGTCCTGAACGCTTGGTGGAATGCGTGTGGCTTGAAGTGTTTTGCGATTTCAGTAACCCTGGACATAGAAAATGTCACCTGCTGCAATCATAGCACTCAGCGTTTCTTCAACGAAAAAGGGGTTGCCTTCCGTCAAGGTGTAGAGCGTATCCAGTAGTTCCCCATGCAGAAAGCGGCGCATGTCGAAGGCCGTGTGCCGCTGATCAAAGAGAGCCGAGAGCATCATATCAACATCGTTGCGCGAAAGTGGCGCGAGCTGTATCGCCTGCGTGAGCCGTCCGCGGTTGAGCTGTGCGAGCCAGCTTCTCAACTCTGCACGTACCTCATCCTGGCGGTAGGTGACCAGGAGAAGAAGAGGATGAGCTACCATGCGCCTCGCTACATAATGAAGAAAGTCCAGACTGGTGCTGTCGCTCCAATGCACGTCTTCTATGATGAGAAGGAGTGGAGAGGATGCTGACAGCTGGATGAAAAAGTTTGCCAGTACCGCGAAGAGACGGCGTTTCTCTTGTTCGGGTTCGAGGGGTAGCAGTGACATCGTCTGATCTGGAACGAGTTCAGGCAGCAAGGGAAAGATGTCATGGGTTAAACGCTCCAACTCAGCAGCAAGTGATGCTGTCGGGTGTGAAGCGAAAAGGGAACGCAAGAGGTCAAGCAACGGTGCATAGGGATACGCCGGATCTGTTGGAAAGCAATTGCCTTGTAGCAAAAGAAATCCTTGTGCGCTGGTCGTGGTTTTTACCTCAGCAATCAGGCGTGATTTCCCGATGCCTGCTTCCCCACTGATCAGGACAATATGTCCCTCTCCTCGTTTTGTCTGCTCGACAAGCAGCTGCAAGGTTGTAAGCTGGCTTACTCGTCCAACCATGTGCGGCGTGATCATTGGTGGAGGAGTTGTTTCTCCCATCGCTTTCCTCCTCTTGTTGCACGCTTCTCAAAAGAGACGCTTCCCTTCCTGCTGTATGAGAAGTTTTCACTTTTACATGTCCTGAATTTTTACCCTGCTCCCTGTATATCCCTGATAAGCCGTTGAGTTCTTTCCATTAGCCAGATAAGTTCGTGGGCTTGCGCTTTGGCCAGCACAGCTTCGGCCTGTTGCAGTGCATCGTCCCGATTCTTGAGAAGTAGGGAGACTTCAGCCATTGCCAGTTGACCCTCGGCCCGCGTCTCAGCCTCCAAACCTTCAAGGGCGAGGGCGTGCTGGAGCGTTTTTTTGGCGCGTGCGAGGTAATGCGTGCGTTGTTCTCTATTCTTTTTCGCGTCAACTGCTCTAGCCTGAGCGATACGCAGATTGCCCGCCGCGACCAGTGCGAGGCCGGTACAGGGGATGTTGCCCAATGTTCGTCCCAGCATGATGGCATGGCAGATACAAACCTGAGCCTCAGATAGTTTACCCTGTTGCCTGAGAACATCTGACAGGCATGCATTCCACATACTTACATAGACTTGATCGTTAATCTGTTCCGCCAGCACTAATCCACGTCTGAACCAGTTTTCGGCCTCTACCAGCTTACCGGTACGGGCCGCCAATATAGCCAGGTTGCTATAGACGACTGAAGTGAGCGGTGTATCACCCACCTGTTCTGCCAGTGCGAGAGAGCGACGGAAGAATACCTGCGCCCGTTCGTACTCAGCCTTTTGCAGGTGGATATATCCTATATTACAACAGACGTGTCCGACCTCTCGTTTTTGAGCATGTTCTTCAAGAATGTTCAGGGCAGTGTTCAGGTGTGCCAGTCCCTCTGTGGGGCGTCCAATGCTATTGGCAATGGAACCCAGCAGGCGGTGAATACGCGCAAGGTCAACTGGATCGCCCGCGAGTGTGCGCCGGATGCGCGTTAAGAGTATTCCCTGTGGACTCGTGGCTTGTTGTTGCAATGTCTCTTCGAACAGCCGTTGCGCCTCGTTTGCAGCTTGATATGCCTCGTCGTAGTTCCCTTCCTGCCAACTGATAAGCCCTTGCTGATAGCGCAGTGTTGCCCATGCCGGACCATGCGCTACATCAGCTGCCCGGAGAACCTGTTCGCCATGCTCACGACATTGGATGGCTCGTGCTTTATCGCCGGTGAAGTAACAGGCCCAGCCAACTTCGCACCATAACAGGGCATCTATCTGTGCCTCTCGCTGCATATCTTTCAGAGAGATTTGCACCGGTTGGTTGCCCCGTCTGCCCCGTTCCGCGAGGATTTGTTCATAAAAATGTTGCGCGGCCTCAAAGTGACCCTGAATTCTCGTACACTCGCCCAACCGCTCTAACAAAAATTCCCGCTTTATACCATTGGTGGCAGATGCCTCTGATGCATCAGAAGCTTCAGTATGGGCTAGCACGAGACGATAGTAATGTTCGGCATCGGGATAAGCCGAGAGGGCATAGGCTGAGTTACCAGCCATTTCGGCATAGTGAGCGATGCGCTCAGCTTCACCTCCTCCTTCGATAAGATGATAGGTGATGGTCGCCGCACCCTCCTCTTCGCGTCGCGCATACAGTTGTTGCAAGATATCTGCAACCCTTCTGTGAAGCAACGCCCGTTTCATCGCCGATAGCCGTTCGTAGAGATGGCTTACGAGCAAGGGGTGCCAGAAGTGGTAGCTAATGCGCGTTCCGCGACCTTCTTCCGCCAGCACACCCGCCTGGAGTGCCTCGTCCAGCAAATCGAGAATAGTGTCTTCATCTCTCTGGCTCGTGCCATAGGTCTCCATTGCGCGTATCAGCGTAAACTCGAAGGAGCCACCCAGGACAGCAGCGTTCGCCAATAACTGCTGGCAGGGACGACTGAGCTTGCTGATACGGTGGTCAAGTGCCACCCGTATGTTTTCCGGTAGTGTGGAGCGTTTTCTGCGAGCGACTGTTTGTCTCTCATTGAGCGGCACGAATGGCTCTGTACTCAGAGAAAGTGCCAATTCTTCGGCAAAAAAGGGATTGCCTGCCGCCTGTTGCTGAATGTAGCTTACTGTGTCCTCTGGCAAATGGCCTACCAGCATGTTAATCTGTTCATTCGTCAAGGGCTGAATTGAGAGCGTGCTAATCGTATGTTCGCGCTGCATATGCGCAATCAGGCCATGCAAGACGTGGTTGGGGGCCAGTTCGCTCTCGCGGCACGCACCGACGAACAATACGGGCGAACCCGCTAGCCGACGGGCCAGGTAGCCAAGCAATTCACAACTGCTACTGTCGGCCCATTGCAGATCGTCCAGCACTACCAGCAACGGCCTACGCTGGCTCATCAGAGTAAAGAGAGCCAGTACTGCCTCCCACAATCGTTGCTGTTCCTGTTGTGGGGGCAGAGATGGTAGATATGGCAAGCTATCGTAAAGTTCGGACAACAATACACGCAGTGGAGCAAACACTCCCGGTTGTTGCTGTATTTCCTGCACCTGCCATAGACCTTGCATCAGCGTACTGCGCAATAGTTCTATCCATTGACGATAGGGAATGCTACTCTCCTGGGCGTACACCCGGCTCCAGATAACGTCCCACCCTCGCTGCTGTACCTCACTACTCACTTCCTCAATCAATCGCGTTTTGCCTATACCCGCCTCTCCCAGCAAAACCAGCCATTGCGGACGTCGCAGTGTATCAAGCGGCAGCGGACCGCTTTTCTTCTCACCAGAGCGGCTGGTGAAGACATATTCGCGAATTGTTTCTAGCTCGGTCTCGCGCCCCACCAACGGCCTTGAATGGCTCCGACCGGCATACGTTCTGGATGTCTGTGGAACACCGTTCGTCGATAGGGACCGATTTATTGCGTTCGCCGCTGGAATTGTGCCATCTGGGAAAGAGCGCGGACGCGATATAGCGGTGCCTGCCGGTTCAAGACCCTGTTGTATTGCTTCTATCAGGGTGCGTGTCTCTGTTGAGGGGATTGTACTATGCTGACTTTGGAGCGTGGCAGCGAATTTTTGATAGGCACGTATCGCCTCGCCTCGTCGCTTCAAGCGAGCGAGTACAAAAATGAGGCGTTGTACCGCCGCCTCATTCGTGGGATTGCTGGCAAGCAGCCGATCAAGTGGCTCAATCGCTGTGGCAAATGCTTCCTGTGCAATACGCTCATCCGCGAGTGCCAGTAACGTATCATCTTTTTGTGCCCTCGCCATGCCGCCAGCTTGTAAAGCCTGTTCAGGCTGTTCGGCTTGTACACCCGATATCGAAGCTACCGGGGACGCTTGTACACCCTGTATACCGGCAGGCAAGCGTTTCCCAATATATGTGCGGACAGTGCGTCCCTGCTCAGACGTATGATAAGCATACCAGTAAGGCCCATGTCCAATGCCATCGCGACATTTGCGACATTGCGGCTTGCCACAAAAACTGACTTGTTGCCTGTATGTGACCTTACTGTCCATCGTCAATTCGTCCGTTTCTCGTTCTGAGTAAAGCTTTTCCCCTTTAAGCATATGAACGCGAAAAAAAAGGAGTGTCGCTGTTGTAGGATGTAGACAAGCAAAAGACCATCTGTATTATATCTTACCGGTCAATGGAACATAGGTTCACATAATCTCTCTTATTCGTATGTTTGGCAAAGGAAATATGACAGAAGATGTCATAATGACAGGTTATACTGTTAAAGTAAGTTTGAAAGAGATTATTCCGAGAGGAGGTTAGTATGCAGTATGGTCTTGCTCTCCCGAATGGAGGAGTATGCGGAGATGCACGGGTGCTGGCCGAGTTGGGGTGCCTTGCGGAGGAGGCTGGATGGAATGGGGTGTTTGTCGAGGATTATATTGTGCATCAGAGCGATGGGGCAGTGCCAACCTGCGACCCATGGATCGCAATGGCAGCGATGGCGGTTGGCACGAAGCAGGTACGGCTGGGAACATCGGTGACGCCGCTCTCCAGACGGCGCCCGTGGAAGGTGGCCCGCGAGGCGGTAGCACTGGATCAATTGTCGAACGGACGCTTTATATTGGGTGTCGGCTCAGGCGATGCAGGTGAGGCGGGATACAGCCGGGTCAATGAGGTGAGGGATGCCAAAGAACGAGCGAAGATGCTGGACGAGGCTTTGGACATCATTGTGGGACTGTGGAGCGGAGAACCATTCAGTTACCAGGGGCACTATTATCAGGTGCATGAGATGACATTTTTACCGGCGCCAGTGCAACAACCACGCATTCCGATCGTGGTCGGCGGCGGTTGGCCACTGAAGGGGCCGTCGCTGCGGGCGGCGCGGTATGATGGCTGCTGTCTCTACAAGCAGCATGAGTCTGGAGATGCCAGTGATTGGACGCCCGATCAGGTGCGAACGCTCAAGGCGTTCATCGAGAGTCATAGAAGCGAACAGCAAACAGCAAAGCCATACGAGATCATGCTGGGAGGACGCAGCCGCGCTGAAGATTGGGAGCAGGACCGCGTCTTGATCAAGTCATTGGCCGGGGTAGGAGTCACCTGGTGGGTGGAGTATGTGCCTGCCAGCGAGTTAGAAGTAATGCGCGAAGGCGTAAAGCGCGGACCATTGCGGATTGAGTAGCCTCCAGCCATAGTACCCACATCAACAGTGCGCGCTCTTGATGTGGATACTATGGCTACCGGGTTTCTTGACCATGCCACTATGCATTATTCGCTGTTCTAACTTCTGAATTGCCCCTGCGAACAGGAATTAGCGTTGTCAGCCATACAAATCCGCCCAGCATCACGATAATAGCTGGAACAAAATCGGCAAGCGTTTTTATACCGTATGCGTTGGGATCAGGATTGGTTGCGCCAAGAACCATGCCCACAACGAGACTAATGAAAGTAAAACCGGCGAAAATGCTCAGGCCAATTGCCCAGCCGCCATTCGATCTGGTAGATCGAGGAGTATCAGAAGCGCGGAAAAATCCGAGACTCAATACTAAAAGGATCAAAAAGGGAATGGTGTGGAGGAGATAATTCCACCACGCGGCATCGGAGGGAGTAAAATTCGCACCGGACCATCCTAATCCAGCCGCCAGCAAGATGATGCCCGTATTTTGTCGCATTCGTGAGTTTGTCATAGCAGTACCTTGACCTTTCTTTTGCATGTGTGAACATCTCTATTGATGTCGATTTATCTTGAGAGAGCTACCGGGTCTTTTCATTTTTTGACTACCGAATGTTTTTCTCTCTCTTCTGATTAAAGTATAGCCAGTCACAGCCTGTATGACATCGCTTGCTCTAGTGAACTTGCTCTCCCCCGAACGGGGGGTATAGTATAGGCGGCCTGGGAAATGAAAAATGGGCATGGAGTGCCAGGAGGCTACCCACGCCCATATATAGCTATCGTGAATGCTCATGAGAACATTCCAATCATCATTAATCGTAATGTGACATATGTGCTTTCCCTTTCAGCAACAAGCCAGGCAGCATTGCCCTCCCTACAATTACAGTATACCGAAAGATTTAACAAATCACGCGAAAAACGTGACGAGAATTAAGACGATTGCCAAATTTATGTCAAGGATGACGTGATTGCAAGTCAGATCCATCATCTGACATGTAGTGGACTACCGCATGAGTTGGATGTACAATGTTCACATGCTGGCTGCTTTCGTAGCGAGCAACGCCAAATAGAAGGGCCGATAAGAGAGCGAGGAGAGAAAGAACGGCAGCAGTCCGTTGTTTGAGTTGACCAGTACTCATGCAGTAGGCTCCTGTCTGTACAGTTCTTAGCTGTACTGATAGTGATGAAGAGATAAAAGTAAGGCTTGTCGTAAAGCTTATTAAAAATATAACTGAAACTTATGGAAAATGCGCCGGAATTTACTCATATCTGCTGGTTACATAGCGCACAAATAATAGGTGTTCTCCCCTGGTTTTGTGGATGTTAATCGCGATCATACTTTCACATAACATTTGTACTTTTTCTGTTTGCACAATGTTATAGCAATATGTAGGGGTTTGCTGAAATGGAGGCCGTGTTCGGTAAAGACGAAGAAATATGTGCGTAATGCTTCGGTCGTTCCTGCGTCCGAAGGCTCTGTGGATACTGTAGGGGCTCAATTCATCGCGCCCGATTCGACGAGCGAAGCAATGTCGAGGTTCGATGATCAGATGAATTCGTTCATGTGCTTTCTCGATCCGCACCTTTATCTACCTGTGAACGTACAAAATGGAGGACAAAGATGCCGACTTGATAAATTGGTTCCTACACGATCCTATCTCGTCTCGTCCTCTGTCATAAATGCATCTATGTATCTGCATGTGCAATTGTATGAATTCACATGTTCAATACGCTGCAAATCTAACGTTGCATGGCATTCACTAAAAATTTGCTGCGCTTCTTGTAAGTAGTTTATTCCCTGAATATAACTCTGTTGTTTGTTATCTTTACGATTTCAATAATAGAAATCCGTAGTTATGCAAAGTACGAGCATACTCTAGACGCATATCATACTTGTTGAATGATCTGTATCGCTTGTATAAAATACTCGTCTGCCTGTTCTAACTGTTCCAGGGCAACTAAGGTACTTCCCATAAGGCTTTGCGCTCGTGCAAGTTCTCGCGTTAATTCGATGCATCATTTGCTTCAGCTAAAATTGCCTTGATTTGTTGACACGCATTATTATCTTCATGCAAATACAACAAAATATTGCGCCAGAATTAACTGACCTTCAATTCTTGTATCTGCCTCTAACCCTTCTAATGTAAGAGCATGTTCTAATGTTGTTCTTAGCGCGTCTAAAAAATGTGTTTCTGTGTTACCTCAATAGTGCGAACGCCACTCTCTTTTCCGCTTATAGTTTGAATTTTGCTAATTTCTATAGCTTGCGTAAATCGTAAATATCCTAAAGCTACTAACCCAATGCTTATACAAGGTAAATTATCCATAGCTCGACCAATGATTAAGAACTGTGGATAGACATTTTTGCTTCTGTAAGTTTTCCTTGATCTATCAGCGTTAGAGCAAGATTCGCATGTAATATACTCATATAGACTTGGTCTTTTATCTGTTCCGCCAGAATAATGCCTTTTTTAAACCATGTCTCAGCCTCGGATAGATTACCTATGCGTGCTGCCAGGACTCCCAAATTGCCGAAAACTATGGACATCAGTGGTGTATCTCCCACTCTTTCCGCAAGATTAAGCGAACGGCGAAAAGCTGCCTGCGCTAATGAAAGTTCGGCCTTTCGTAGATAGGCATCTCCAATATTGCAGCTTACATTGGCTATTTCTCGTTGGCAGTTGTATTGCTCATAGATTGTAAGCGCCGCGTTCAAGTGGGTTAAGGCTTTTGTAGGCTGCCCTATTGAGTTAGCGATAGCACCGAGTAACGCATAGGTACGTCCTAAATTAACGGGATCACTTCTCATAGTACGTATGGTAGCCGTTATCTGAGAAGCATTTGTTTCCGAATTTTCTGTCTGCTGAAGTTTTTCTCCGAAAAGTTTTAATGCGTCCTCGGCAGTATGTTGAGCTTCGACATACTTACCTTCTTGCCAATAGATGTAACTTTGTTGAAAGCGCAAGCTTCCCCATGCAGTGCCGACTTGAATATTTGCTTCTTGTAGGATAGCTTCGGCACGGTTACAACGCTCTTGCGCAAGGGCAAGATTACCAGTACTGTACCAGGTCCAGCCAATTTCTATCCATAGAAGAGCATCTGATTTGAGCCTCGTATTGGTATTGCTCATGTGTAGCAAAGTTTCTTTGATGGCTACGTTCTCTAAGCACTCTTTCATAAAGGCTGCGAGCTTCTTCATAGTTCCCCTGGAAGCGTGCGCATTCTCCCAGCCGTTCCAACAGATATGCCAGTTGTAAACGCTCGTTCTCGCTTTCGCCGGTTCCCTGCTCCTGGTTCATTGCTTCGAGGTGGTCGGCGGCGATGCGGTAGTAGCGTTCGGCTTCGGGGTAGGCGGAGAGGACGTAGGCGCGATTGCCGGCGAGTTCGGCGTAATGGATGATGAGTTGGGAGTCGCCACCCCCTTCGACGAGGTGATGAGTGATGGTGGCTGCTCCCTCTTCTTCATGGTTACGATAGATGTGTTGCAGGACATTCGCGGCTCGCCGGTGCAGACTGGCACGGCGGGCGGCTGAGAGTTTGTCGTAGAGATGGCTGGCAAGTAGAGGATGCCAGAAGTGGTAGGTGATGCGCGTACCGGTACCCTCTTCGGTGATCACACCAGCCTGCAGAGCTTCTTCGATCAGGTCGAGTACAGTGTCTTCGTCGGTGGCGTTGATACTGCCAGCCTCCATTCTGGCAATGATGGTGAACTCGAAGGAGCCACCTAGCACGGCGGCATTGCTGAGCAAGCGTTGGCAGGCTGTACTTAACCGTCCCATGCGCAGCTCGAGAACGGCGGCTATTGTGTCTGGCAGTGTCTGGTTTATATCGGGCTGCGTTTCCCCGGTGCCATTGGGAATGGAGTAGGCAGATACAGATGCAGCGGGTATGGCAGTTGAGGCGTTGTCGAAGCTGCCGAGACCACGGGCCAACTCTTCGGCGAAGAATGGGTTGCCAGCCGCTTGATCCTGAATGTGTTGCACGACTGGTTGTGGCAAGTGCGAAACGAGGCTGGCGATTTGCTCTTTCGTAAGCGGCTGTAACGGAAGGTGAACCATTGCCTGTTCTCGTTGCAGATCGGTCAATAGCGAGCGCAGGGGATGCTGCGCGGGCAGTTCGTTGTCGCGATAGGTGCTAACAATGGTGATGGAGTGGCCACTGAGACGGCGCACAAGGTATGCGAACAATTCGCAACTGCTGGTATCAGCCCAGTGAAAGTCATCAAGGACAAGGAGCAGAGGCGTGCGCTCGCTGATATTCACTAGCAACGCCAGTGCGGCCTCCCACAGGCGCAATTGCTCTTGCTCAGGTGAGAGCGGTGCCGGAAAAGTGACTTGCGGCAAGAGAGGATGCAGTTCCGGCAAAAGGAAACTTAGCGGTTGGAAGATGAGCGGTTGCCTGCTGATCTCTTGTTTTGGCAACAAGCCGTGTGTCAACGCATTGCGCAGTACCTCCGTCCATTGACGGTATGGAACATTGCTCTCCTGAGCGTAAACGCGACTCCAGGCGATGGCCCATCCACGCTGTTGAGCTTCGCGGCTGAGCTCCTCAGCGAGACGTGTTTTGCCAATACCGGCTTCACCGACGAGGACGGCGCATTGTGGCTGGTGTCCATAGTCGGATTGTAGGATAGAGAACTTTTTGCGTGATGATGCTGACGCATGCATATTCTGTTCCGTGTTGGTCAGTATCTGCCGCAATGCACCGATCTCGAAGTCACGCCCGATGAGGAGATTTTGATGAATACGTCCAATCGGTGTGCGATTGACGGGGCGCGAATGTTGAATGTTGTCGCCTGTGCCTGCATTACGCATCTCCTCCACCTGGTTTGATCCGTTATGTGTCGCCAGTACGGGCATATTGCCATTTTGAATGGCTTGATGGAGTTGGCGTGTTTCCGCCAGGGGCGCGATATTGTACAACCGTTTGAGCGCGGAAGAGAAACGGCTATATGCCTGCAACGCCTCGCCGCGGCGGTCAAGTTGTGTAAGCGAGACCATGAGGCGCTGCACGGCGGCTTCGTTTGCCGGGTCCACCGCAAGGAGGCGGTCAAGCGGTTCAATGGCACTCAGGAACGCACGGCGCGCGATGCGCAAATCCGCCAATTCCAACAATAGCCCCATCCAGGCGCGTTGCAGCATCTCACGGCGGGCAATCGCCCAATCGGCACGTTGCTCTTCGGGCAGAAAATCGCCGCCGTAGAGGGCCACGGCTTCCTCAAGCAATTGCTCTTTCTCGTTGGAATCGCCAGTGGCGTTGGCTTGCGTGAGAAGGTGTTCAAAGGCGTCTGCGTCAATCCAGATATGGGATTGATCGGCCAGGACAAGTCCTTCACGCTCACTTCGCAGGAGATGAGAAGAGGCAGGTCGCACAAGGGATGGCTCAAATAATTGCCGCAAGCTGTGAACGGCGCGATCCAAACGTCCGCTGGCGTTATCTAAATCAAGTTCGGGCCAGAGCGCGTCCATCACCTGTTCGCGTCCCCATTTGCGCCCAGGATTGCTGAGAAGGCAGGCCAATAGTGAGCGTACTCGTTGGTGTTGCCACGCGGCCTCCGTCACGGTCTGCCATTGTGTTCCCCGTTTGCGTTCCAGTTGAAATTGTCCCAGCACATGTATACGTATAACAACGGTATCGGCATTTGCCGGGATATGCTCTTGTATGCCACCTATGCCACCCTATGCCACTTATACCGCCTATAGCAGCTATGCCGCCTGCCTTAGTCTGCACTCCTTGCAGTTCAGGCGGCAATTCTTTGCCAATATAGGTGCGAATAGTACGCCCGTTTTCAGTGCGATAGGCGTACCAGTAAGGCCCATGCCCCACACCTTCACGGCATTTACGGCAACGAGGTTTGCCGCAGTAGCTAACCTGCTGATGATAAGTGACATTGCCGTCCATCGTTCTCTCACTTCTTCCTAAGTGCCTTATGCGCGCTGCCCGATAAGTAAAGAAACTCTTGTATTATATCCCATACGTCAACTAAAAAAACGCCAAATATGATAAGACTGGTATAAGACAGCCAAAAAGTCTTCTGAAGAAAGAAAAGAATACAAGAGCAGATGGATAGCTTCATGGTTGCGTGCAACCATGAAGCTATCCATCTGCTCTTTTGTGAACATAAGGGAGATAGGAGATTACACAAAGTCCTCTTACCTATACTTGCTTATGTGTAGTGCTTTGTAGTGCGTTGTTCTCAAGTGCGAAACAAGAGCCGACGAAAGGATGGACTGGAGCATGCATGAGAGTGAAGTAGCACGAATACGCCGCCAGCTTGATCTGGAAATGGAAGCGTTGCAGCAACTCAAATCGGGCCTGGCATTTGGAACGGCACGGCACGATTTCATCAATAAGCGTATGGATAGCGTTGGCAGGTATCACACCAAACTGGCGGACTATGTGGGTGAGAATAAGGCGGACGAGATGGTCTATACGCTGTACAACGAAACCATTAAGTGAAACAGCTTCCCAATCGTAGCAGGAGCAAGGTTTGCCCAGGTTGCGCGGCTACAGAGAGGGATGTTCAGTATTTTATGCGGGGGAAGTTTATGAGGGCAGAAAAACTCTTACAGCGGATTATTACGGTTGCGTGTGTTGTAGTTGGCCTGTTAGTCGTAGTGGGCGTCGTCTCAGCCTTTTTCTCACCGGGGATAGAGGCGGCATTGACGTTGCCATCGCCGAAACCACCCACTCTTGCCACGGGGAAAACACCTCCGGTTGGTATGACACAGACAGTGGGCGCGTTGCAAGCAACCGTCACGCTGGCACCAACGGTTGCCGCCACAGCTACGCAAGTTCCTGTTGCGACACCGAAACCTGCCGGGCCATTGGCGCAGGATACATTCCAGCGTCCCAACCAGATGTTCTGGGGAACTGCCACAAACGGTCAGATATGGCGCGGCGATGCGCAGAGTTCTCCGAGCTTCATGATAGTTGGGCATATGGGACAGGTCAATGGGAGCGGAACATTTAATGCATTGCTCGGCCCGCGTAGCACCAATGAAGAGGTTGTGTTCAGTGGCTCAATGAGTCGCTATGGTCCCTTCAACATGGGAGCAGTACTGCGCTGGACGGATGCTAATAACTGGTACAAGGCATACATAGATGGTTCTCAACTGGTGTTGCTCAAACGAGCGGCTGGTGTGACAACACGCTTAAATTCGGTTCCCTTCGCCGCAGCAACCGGTAAACAATATAGCTTACGCTTCCGGGCCGCAGGTTCAATGCTGATGGCGCGTGTATGGCCAACCGGTGCGGCAGAACCAACAAATTGGCTGGTGACTGCCAGCGATACTAGCAACACCGTACTCACATCTGGCTTCGGTGGCCTGCGCCTGTTCCTCGTAAGTGGGGCTGTGGCAACGATAACGATGTTTACCGAAAACGTCGTAGTGTAGGGACATAGGTATGTTGGAACGATTTAAATTAACGTATGACATCCATCTATGGGTGCGGTGCGCAAGCTGGGGGATGCTGATAGGAGGAGCGGGTCTGTTCTACAAAATATCGGGCGGGTTCCCACCAATGGCATGGCGGCTACTGGCTTCGACAGTACAGCAGCTAGCCTATCTATGGTCATTGCGAGGACCAGCGATTGTGCTGCCCCTGATGATAGTTGGCATACAGTCGCTTGCCTGCCTGATTGTCTGGGGATTGATTATCTGGGGTTGGGGAGCAGTGCTATGGCACTGGTGGCAGAACGAACGCGAGCGGCGAGCCTTTGCGAGGAGTGTACATGAGGCACTGGAACAACGGGAGCAACAGAAGATGACACAATACAAACCGCAGTTTCGCACACCATCATTTGATAATTTGCCCCCATTCCCATCTGTGATGGGATCAGGGCAGACAAATCAGGCAAGTCAAACGGCTCAGAGCAATCAAATTGGTCAAGCGAGACAGGGAATTCAGGTTAGTCCGATTAAGCAGCCAGTTCAGACGGTTGAGCTGGATCAAATGGATACAGAGCAGAAAGAACAAACAGAACAAACAACAGCAGCCTCGTTGCAGTGGAAACGAAAACTTCAATTGCGCCTGGAAATTGGATCAGGTTGGGATGCCGGGTGCAGGTGCTGGCCAACTGTGGCGGCCAGTGCGTGTTCTGCGGGCTGCGGCCTGCGGCGTTCGGCGCCCGGCGGATGCTTTTGGCCGGCGATATCAAGCCGTGGAAAGACAGCACTCCCAGCGAGCGGCTCGACCTGCGCAACGGCCTGGCCGCCTGCCCCGCCCACGACGTAGCCTTCGACACCGGCCTGCTCACCGTCAACGGAGGACTGCGCATCCACCTGGCCCGCCCGCTGGCCCAGGCCGTCCAGAACGACCAACTGACCCGGCAGTACTACGGGCGGCCGCCCGTACGCGAGGTACTGCTCCTCCCCGAGGACGCTCAGGCACCCGCGGCGAAATACCTCGACTGGCACCGCCAGAAAGTCTTCGTCGCCTGAGTCGCAACCAGCAGGCGCGGTTGTGCAGGTTCTACCATGCCGTTGAACGGTACTTTCCTGGCGGTCGGCGCTCCTGAGATGCTTTCCTTATGCCCTTCCTTCCAGCGTCCTTCGAGGACGTCGTCAACCAGCCAGCCCGGGCCCAGTTCGAGGTGTTCCTTGATGAGCACCGCAGCGATCTCAATCGCTGCCTGGACGGGCTGACCGAAGAGCAGGCACGCCGATCGCTAGTATCCTCCCGCACCACTTTGCTGGGCCTGGTGAAGCACGCCACCTTCCTCGAGAAGGTCTGGTTTGACGAGGCGGTCACATGCCGGTCACGTGCAGAGATCGGTATCCCCGCGACCCCAGACGAGTCGTTCATTCTCCATGACAGCGACACCATCGCCACCGTCCAGCACGCACACCGCGAGGCATGCGAGGCATCACGGCACGCGACGTCATCCCTGGGGCTAGACGACATGGTTTACGGCTACCGGCGCGGTCCGCTCCCGATGCGCTGGGTGTACCTTCAAGTGCTGCGCGAACTCGCCCAGCATTGCGGGCACGCAGACATCATGAGGGAGCAGATCATCAACGGGTAGCGTCACGGTGCTCATGCCGCCTACAGCGCCACGCAGGGCGCGGCGATCAGCGCGGTTGGCGGCTCAATCGCGAGAGGACGCTTGCCCGACACTAGTGTGATTGAGGCGCTCTACTCCAGCTCCATCTCGTGGTCGGCTACGTGGTCAGCGGGGCGAATGATCGTGGCAGGTTCAGGGCATGACTGCGGCGTCGTGTTCGATTGCGGTGCGGTAGGCGCGCTCTATTGCTCGGAGGCGGGCGGCTACGCGGGCTTCGCGGGCGGCGATGGCTTGGCGGTTGCGTCTGCCGTAGGAGTCCTCTGGCAGCTTCTCGCCGGATTGCTCGACCTCGCGGACGTGGGCCTCTCGGTCGCCGGCGTAAGCGGCGACGGCGTACATCGTGATGTTGGCGGTGGCGGCATCCATGATGAGGCTGACCGTGCGGCCCCGCGGATCGCGGCGCGCTAGGGCGATGACCTGGGGACCCTCAGTGTCTGGCCAGGTTGGCTCCAGTAGTCCGTGACGCTGCCTGACTCGTTCTCGCAGTCCGGCGAGCACGACGTTGGCCCGGTCGATCTCGTCGCAGGTCTTGCCGAAGTCCATGCCGATTGGGCCGCAGGTCAGTGCCCCGGGCGACGCAGTATTCCATGAGCCTTGCGGCCTCCGGCAGGTTCGGATAGAGGCCGGAGCGGGCGTGAATGCGCAGCTGCGACTTCATCGAGTGGGTGATGGCGCCGGTGCGGACGAATCGGACCAGGCCTCTGGGCCAATTCCGGTGTCTGCGGGCGGGCAGCTAGCCAGATGGCCAGCCGTCGGGCGGTGAGATGGTCGATGACTCCGCCGTGAGCATTCGCCGCCGCGATGCCGTCGTCGATCATGCGCTCGTACATCCGGAGATCCGGGAGGTCGCGAGGCCATTCTTGAGCGGTCATGCACCGGCTGCTTCAGGGTCTTCCGGGACGGCGGCCTCCTTCTCGCTGCTAACGCGGCCTGGTGGCTGGGATATCCAGGTGAGGGCGTCGGGCGCTGTCAGGCCGAGTTCGGCGGACCAGCCTTCGATATGAGGCCAGAGCCGGTGTCCGGGATTCACATCGTCCGTGGCTACCACTTCGGCGAGCGTCATCGCGGTGATGGCGGTGTTGCGGTCCATGAGGCGTCCGGGCAGCCAGGAGACGTGCCAGGCGTGCTCGTGGCCAGGTACCAGGTGGGCGGTGTGCCGTGTGGTGTCGCTGCTGATGCTGTCGTCCTGGATGGTCAGGGTCATCCGCGCCTGTTCCTTCGAGGTCGCCTGGGCGGGTGGATCTCCGGGGCGGCGCCGGTGCCGGTGGCGTGTTTCCAGCCGCTCGTGGGGCGGTAGCCGGGGATATCTAGCTCGTCGTCGTCGAGAGCCGCTCCGGCGCACCAGTTGCCGGCGATGGCGCGACGCCGGGCGGCCGAGGCCGCGCTGCGCTCGGCGCGGGTGCGTGCGGGGGCGCGCTTGTCCCACCAGGCGTCGTAGACGTCGGCGATCGCGTCGTGCAGCTGCGGGCTGATGGTTTTCGCGTCGCCGCGGACTAGCTTGCGGATTGTCTTGTCGCTGGCACCGACGGCGCGCGCGATGCGGGCCGAGCTGTGGCCCATCACGTGCAGGGCGCGCAAGCGCAGCCGGGTGCCTCCGGCGTCCAGGCGACCTTGGGGCAAAGCGTCACTGGTCACGGCGAGCAGCGCCCTGGCAATGCTTCCAGTGCCGTCGCGGCGGCCGATGGCAAGGTCGTGGACCGTCGTCGGTGCGACCGCGGCTGCTGCGGCGATCGTGCGGTAAGTGCCGCCGTGCTGCCGTAGCTCGTTCAAGTGGTCGCGGAGGGCGTCGGGGTCGGCGGTCATCGCGACGCCTCGGCGTCGTGATCGGGCTGACGAGGGCGTGCCTCCCGCGTCTTGCGCGCCGAGTCCAGGGTGCGCGTGATCTCCGGTTCAGTCAGGCCGGCCTGTCGGGCGGCCTCGGCCAGCTGGCTGAGGTCGGCTGCTCGATCAGCCTCGAGTGCCCGGCTGGCGGCCCAGAACAGGCCGGCGTTACGGTTTCCTTCGTGCTGGCGCGCGACCCAGCGCGCCAGGCGGCCGATGTCAGTGTCCATGGCGAGGCGGGACTCTGCTCTGTTCGGCTGTCGCCATGGTTGCAGCAAGTGGGTGACCGCGGCCCAGTCCAGGGTGCCTTGGCGGTCAAGCGTCTTGATGAGCCGGTAAGGCTTGCCATGCACCTGGGAGGGCGGGGCGAGGATGTAGCCGCCCGCAGATCTGAAGTCCAAGTGGTGGTCGGCCAGGTGGCCGTTGCGCTGGCTCGTACCCACGAAGTAGATGTGAAGGCCACCCTTCGGGGTGCCCACGCATGCACTCGCACCTTCGAGCAGCCCGGCTCGCTTGAGGCGCTCGAGCGCTGCGAATCCGTGCCCGGCAGGGCCGTGCTGGTCGACGTCCAGGACGTCCGGACCGGGCGTCCCGGTGGCGATAGCCAGGTTCCAAGAAGGGCCGTGGCCGAACCATGCGGTGATCCGCTCTTGGTCAGTGGTGGCGTCACGGTAGCCGTGCCGGGTTGCGGGGATCTTCTGGTCCGGCTGGCAGGGAAACACGGGCCAGCCGCGTGAAGCGTAGGCCAAGGCCTGGCGGAGCATGCCTTCGGTCATGACTCGCTCCGCACCCGGATGCCGCCTGGCCTGCCGGCGTGACCGCATCCTGTGGTCTCGGCCATGAACTGGCCGGATAGTGCTGGCAGGATGCGGGCTTGGTATTCGGCCTGGGCGGACAGGAGTCCGGCGCTGCGCTGGTCCTGGAGGTAGAGCACCGACCACAGCTCGGCGAGGATGTCGAGTCCGTACAGGCACAGGTCGTGCGCCTCCCAGCACGGGCCGAGGGTGGCGGCCAGGTGGCCGTATCCGGGCCGGTAGACCTGCTCAACCCAGGCGCGGAGGCGGGACAGCGGTTCGCGGCGCTGGTCGGCTGGGAGCTTCCACCACTTCGGTATCGGGTTGGCGAGGTGGTCTTCGGCATCTCGATCGGTGAGCATGCAGCTTGGCCAAGGTCCCCTGGAGGTCCTGCACGGCGCGACTGAGCAGGGCGAGCTGCTCGTGGTGGGCGGCGAGCTGGTCGAGTATGGCGGCGATCGGGTCGGGAGGCATGCTCAGCTCCAGGGGAACGAGGTGCCGTCGTCGGGAGCCCATTCGGGCGGCACGTGGTCTGGGATCCTGCGGATCCTTGTGGCAGGTCCGGCATCTCGGCACATCGGCGCGGACAGGCGACAGGAAGACCTGGTTGCGCCGGACTCGCCGGTAGGCGGGGTTCTTCCAGGCGCGCGGCAGGCGGGCGATGACAGGTGCGTAGCCACCGCGGATCACGAGCACGTGCCCGGCCAGGAGCTGGCGGATCATGTCCGGCGTGGCCACGTCGTGGCGGGTGCTGTGGTCCTGGCCGCGGACCCGCCAGGAGGCCTGGCCGCACAGCTTGCTGGCCGCCTCGAGCGTGGTGGTGTCGGTGATGCCGGGCAGGTACACCTTCACCGAGCAGGTGTCGAGGATGACCTGGCGGCCGTGCTCTCCCCAGCGTTCGACAAGCTGGGCCTCGCCGTGCGCCACCGCGACGACTTGGATGCCCTTGCCGCCGGAGTCTGCCAGCCAGAACGGCAGCGGCACCGGGCAGATCTGGGTTACCTCGTCCAGGCCCATCAGCAGCGGCGGATCCAGCCGCCCGCCCGGTGAGGCCTGGCCGATCTGCGCGGCCGCGTAGTGAATCTCCGAAGCCATGGCGGCGAACAATGGCGCGACCGGGGCTTCCGCGCTGACCGCCTCAGCGATCAGGTAGAGCGTGCCCGTGTCGCCCAGGAACTCAGCGATGTCGAACCCCTCGCCGGGGCCGGGCAAGACAGAGCTGGCGAGGGCAGGGTCGGCTATGAAGGACAGCGCCCTCGTCATGACCATGCGGACTGTGGCGACGGTCTTCGTCGCCTCGCCGCGGAGCTCGGCCAGGGTTACCGCCCACTGGCTGCGCGCCGGCGGCGGTCAGGATCTGTTCCGGGACGTGCGGGTCGGCTCCGGATACCCAGGCGGCCACCGTCCGCAGGTCGGCGCCCATCAGCGCGGCGGCGTGGAAGTAGCCGCGCAGGTAGTCGCTGGCCTTGGCGGACCAGAACGTACCGTCCTCGACACCCTTGTGGGAGACGGCGAAAGCGAACGCGTCGGCGCGCCGGATCGCCGTTGCCGGGTCCTCGCATCCGTCGACAGGCGACCAGCGGAACGTCGAGGGGACACCGCCGATGCGTTGCGGGTTGAACACGTGCAGGGGGCCGCGGCGTGCCCGCGCCGCGGCGGTCAGAGCGAACACGTCGGCCTTGGTGGTGGTGGCGAGTACGGGGCCTGGGTAGCTCAGGATCACGTCGGCCAGGAATGCGGTCTTGAAGGTTCGCGGCGGCGCCATCAGCAGCAGGTGCTCCTCCAGCGGGACGTGCAGTCCGTGACGGTAGTGGGCCCGGCCGAGGAACACCGAATGTGCATGCGGGTTAAGGAAGCGCAGCCAGAGGGGAAGGGAGCGACGGACCCGGCGGGAGCGACGCAGCGCTGCCAGGCGGCCCCAGTACAGCCAAAGGCCGAAGACCGTAGCGAAGCCTTTGCCGGGGTGCAGCCGCAGGCGGAGGCGGAGTCGTAGGTGTCGGGCGCGGTTGTTCGGCAGGTACCGTGCGGGCAGGAACGCCCAGGAAACGAACGCGGCCACGGCGAGCAGGACGGCTAGTGCGATGGCGTACTTGATCATCATGAGGGGTCTCCGTTGTGAGCGCGGGCGGCGAGGACGGCGCGGCGCAGTACGGTCCTGGCGGCGCCGGTGTTGAGGTCGACTTGAGGCGCGAGGGCGGCGGAGATCGTCGCCACGTTGTCCAGCGGGATCGCCGGCAGCGGGCCGTAGTGTTCGGTGACTAGGGCCAGGAACCTGGCGGACTTTGTGTCACCGCGCCGGCCTCTCCCCCGCCGCGGCTGACCGATCGCTCTTGGCGAGGCCGCAGCGGCGACTGCTTGAGCCGGGCAGTTGGCGCGGCGACCGGGAGCAATGGGGCACTCTTCGAGCACCCAGGCGCGGAATCCGGTCAGCGTGGACGTCGGCGCCAGGCTGAGCCGAAGCAGCCACAGCACTAGGCCGCCGATCACCGCGAGCGGGGTGACTTCGTTGGCGGCCAGTGACACGTTCAGGTGCTTGTGCCGCGCGATCACCCAGCTGCGAAGTACGCCGATCAGGGTGTCGCTGGCGAGCGCGTAGGCCACCGGCGGCATCGCCCAGACCGCCAGGCTCCGCCAGCCGGGCGCGGCGGCGATGACGTTCATGAACACGCTGGCGCCCACCGCGGCGACGTTCAGCGTCCGTGCCCGGAGCGCTCGCCGCCCGTGCAGCGCCAGGGCGATCCCGAGACAGGCGAAGACCAGGGCGGCGGCGTCGGGTATCGCGGCCTCGAGGCCGGCCACGGCGGCCAAGTGACGGTCGGCGTAGACCATGCGGTACTGCGCGGTGAAGCTCACTGCGGCCGCGGCCGCGGCCAGCGCGCAAAGTCCGATGGCGGCATTGCGAAGCCAGACGACCGAGCGATCGTGCGAGAATTCCGCCTCGATCGGCTGGCGTGCCCGGGCGTTCGCCGGATCGGCTGGGGGCGAAGGAAACGGTCCGTTCGGAATAAGGGAAGGTGCAGGGGCGCGATCGGTCAGCTGACCGGATGCGGTGGGGAACGCTGTCTGCACCGGCGGTTCCTTCCGAGGACGCGGAGCCTGTTTTGTCGTGATTGGAAGGATGCGTCGTAGCGTTAGGACGCGGTTACTACGCGACAGGACCAGCGCTGGACGCGCGGGGACGTCCCCGCTAAGGTGAAGCCGTCCTTACACGTCCTGCTGGCCGGGTGAAATGCCGAACGAAAGGCTCCGAGCGCTCCTGCTAGAGCGCGGGGAAACCCCCGATAAGCTCGCCGAAGCCGTGAACGTGGACCCCAAGACGGTCGAGCGGTGGATCACCAAGGGGCGCACGCCGTACCGGGCGCACAGGTTCGCGGTCGCGGCTTTCTTCGGCGTGGACGAGTCCTATATCTGGCCCGACGCGCTGGGCCGGGATCAGGTCGTGGCGGTTTCCGAGAGCGAGATCGTGGCCGTGTACCCGCATCGTTCGGAGGTTCCGAGGGACGTCTGGGAGCACTTGTTCTCTACGGCCGAACGAGAGATCGGTGTCTTGGTCTACTCCGGCTTGTTCTTGTCCGAGGACACGCGGGTGCAGCGGATTTTCAAGTCCAAGGCCGGGGCCGGCGTCCGAGTGCGGATCTTGCTCGGAGATCCGGATAGCCAGGTCGTGGCTGATCGCGGGGAGGATGAAGGCGTCGGAGACGCTATGGCGGCCAAGATCCGCAATGCCCTCGCGCTGTACCGGACGCTGCGCGCGGTGGAGGGCGTTGAGTTCCGCTTTCACCGGACGGTGCTGTACAACTCGATCTACGTCGCTGACGACCAGGTGCTCGTCAACACGCACGTCTACGGCGCGCCCGCGGCGCAGGCGCCCGTCTGGCATCTGCACAAGCTGGCCGGAGGCGAGCTGACCAGCTTGTACCTCGACAGCTTCGAGCGAGTCTGGGAATCGGCGACGCCAGCTGAGGGGAGCTAGGACACGTGGCTCGCAGAATCGACTTCTACGACGACCCCGCCGCACCCGAGGCGAACAGCATGGTCCCGTCGGTCAATGTGGTCGTGACCAATGCCGACGGTGATGTCTTGCTCATCCGGCGGACGGACAATCAGAACTGGGCGGTGCCTGGGGGCGCGATTGATCTCGGGGAGTCGATGGTGCAGGCGGCCGTCAGGGAGACCAAAGAAGAGTCCGGCATTGACTGCTCGATCACGGGACTGGTCGGGATCTATACCGATCCGAAGCACGTGATCTTGTACACCAGCAACGGCGAGGCGCGGCAGGAGTTCTCCATTCTCCTGACCGCCCGCGCTACTGGTGGAGCGCCGACACCTAGTGACGAGAGCAGCGAGGTGCGGTGGGTGCCGCGGGCTGATCTTGGCAGCTACTCGATGGATCGGTCGATGCGGCTGCGTATCGGTCATTTCCTCGACGGCCGTGCGGGACCGTACCTGGGCTGACCGCCGCCGCTGCTTGGCTCTACCGTGCTGTCGCCTCAACTTCGCCTACGGCTCGCAGGATCATGGGCGTCGCGCGGCGGATCGAGCGGCTGACGAGATGTTCCGACCCGTAGCGATGGAGTATTTCGGCTAGGCGCCGGTCAACGTTCGTTGGCTCGCCATCTGGGCTGGTGGTCATGTCGCAGAAGGTGAGCGCGTCGGCGAGCGGCTGGGGCGGGGGTTCGAACTCACGGCGGAGGACGTCGGCGAGGTCTCGCTCTTCGGCCTCGATGACGGCGCAGGAGTGGTGGGCGACTAGGCGGCACAGCATCGGGTTCGCGTGCTGGACGTCGCGGAGGTAGCGGGCGCCGTCTAGGGCGTGCAGGCCTGTCTCGGCAAGCTCGGGGAGGTAGCCGATGTCGTGCAGCCACGCGGCCGCCTCGAGAAGCTCTTTGTCGGCGGCGAAGGCGGGGGCGAGGCTGCGTGCCCGGGCGGCCACGCCTTGGACGTGCGCCCAGCGCCGGGGAAGGGTGTCCTCCAGGAGGTTGCGGGCGAGGTCTTCGGCCCAGGCGGGAAGAGACTGCATGTCATTGAGGCTACGCAGCTAGCGCGGGACGTTCACGGACGTGACATGCCGTCTGGAGACGTCTGAAACGTCACTGTTGTTTGTGTGCGTCACAAGCGCCACAGGCTGGCTCGCCAGCGTTGGTTGTCGACACGCGTCCAAGGCCGGGGCTCACGGTCATGCGCGCGGGAATGCTCGGTCTCTGCCTCGGGCTTTCTGGCGACGCCCGCCAGGATGCGCCCGCCCGACTGTGGCGGTGGCGGCTGGCTCGGCGATCCGGGCATCCATGCCATCGCGTCGGTCACCCCGGGTGGAACCAGCTCCAAGTCCTCGACGAATGCCGCGATCTGGGTCAGGGAATGGTTGTGCAGCGTGCCCGCCTGGTATTCGCGGGCCAGAGCGTCTCCGGTCCGCTCATCCCCGGATCCCACCGAGAGCACGATGTAGCTGCCGGGCGTTACTGCGCGCGCGAAAGTGGCCACGATGTCGCTGGCAGTGGCGGCGTCAAAGAAGTGGAGCACCATCGCCAGAATGACCGCCGTCGGCTCGGCCAGATTGATCAGGCGCTGTGCGCGGACGTCGGCGAGGATGGCATCCGGTTCCGCCATGTCCCCGCGGATCGCGGTAACGCCGGGAGCCTCGCAGCAGGGCGCGGGCATGGACCACCACGATCGGGTCGGCGTCGACGTACACCACACGGCAGTCGGGGTGTACCGCCTGGGCGACCTCATGGGTGTTCTGCCCGGTGGGCAGGCCGCAGCCGAGATCCAGGTATTGCGTGACGCCTTGTTCCGCCAGCCATTGAACGGCTCTGGCTAGGAACAACCTGCTCTGCCGGGCGAGGAGCGGGAGCCGCGGGTAGACCGCGATCAGCCGCTCGGCTTCGGCGCGGTCGGCCTCGTAGTTGTCTTTGCCGCCGAGCCAGTAGTCGTAGACGCGGGCAATGTTAGGGGTGCTTGTGTCGAACAGCTTTGGCTCTGCCGTCTGGCCTTCGGCCGGAGCTGGCCGCGTTGCATCCACGTCGTCGCCAGCGCCGAAGCTAGCGCGCGTCCCGGTCATCGGACGGCCATATTCAGCTCGCGCAACAGCTCATCAGGATCGTCGGTAATGATCGCGTACAAGCCGCTCAGGGTGGTGTCTCGCCATGCCTCGATCCTCGGCCCGTCCCAGCCCGTGCAGATCATGAACGAGAACGTCGGGAACGTGGACTCGAACCGGGCGAGGTCGGTTCGCATCTCCATCGGCGTAGCGCCCTTCGGTTGCAGCGAGGGGCAGTTGTGTCGGCAACGGGTCTATGCCGACGGCGCGCCTGGGCCGACATTTCCTCCGCCTGCCGGCTCCTGCCTGTATTTGCGGGCGTCGCCAGTGGCCACATCCTGCGCTGCATCGTCTCCCCTGCCGTCAGTCTCAGACTGCTGAGTCATCCGCCAATCCCGCCTTAGAACGTGGGCGTCCGGCCTGCTGGCGGTCGCCCGGTTAGCTTTCGTTCCTGGTGATTCAGGCTGTCGCACAGGCTGGAACTTCTAAACAACGGCTAGGGACTTCTAGGGACGTCTTCTGCTACGGTCGGAGGTGTCGCCACACTGGGAGGGCGGGAAGGGTGAACGAGCTACTGCGCCGGTTCCTGCTCCAAGCGGGCCTCCGCGAAGATGACGTCGCCGCACACTTGGGCGTGGATCCCAAGACGGTCAGGCGCTGGCTGAACGGGCGTGTCCCCTACCCGCACAACCGTGCCGCCATCGCCGACCTGCTGGGCGCGGAGGAAAGCGACCTGTGGCCTGGCGCCAGCGGCACCCTTACCGCAAGGATCAGGCCTGACGAGCTGAGCACGGTGTACCCGCACCGTTCGGCCGTCCCGCGCGAAGTCTGGATCCGGTTCTTCAGCTCGGCCGGGCGCGAGATAGGCATCCTGGCCTACAGCGCGTTGTTCCTCGCCGAAGACAGAGGGATACTCCGTCTTCTCGCCGAAAAGGGCCGAGCAGGCGTCAACATCAGGATCGCGCTTGGAGACCCTGAGAGCTCACACGCCGCCCTGCGCGGCGACGAAGACATCGGGGACGCCGTGCCTGCGAAGATCCGGAAGGCGCTCGCACTGTACCGGTCAGTGGCCGAGGCGGAGAACGTGGAGATCCGCCTGCACCAGACCGTGCTGTACAACTCGATCTATCGC